>UCKS01000056.1 GCA_900473045.1 Hyphomicrobiales bacterium | reverse complement strand
AAGTTTCTTATAAGTGGCTGTTATTATTAGTGTATTTCAATACTCGGCCCAAAACCCCACAAAATCAACCAAACGCACAGGATTCAAAAGAAGGAATCTTGTCCAGATGGTCAAAACCGGGAATGAGGCCGTTTGGCCATATTCCGTGGTTATGCGCGGGGCGCACAACATCAGCCCATCCCCTCCTTTTGTCTCCTTGAAAACACCTGCTAAGGTTCGGCCACTTAACGATAGGGGAGAGACAGATGCTGGTCCTGAATGAAGCCGAAACACGCGCGATGCTGCCCTGGGGCGAGCTGATAGAGGCGCTCAGAACAATGTTTCGCCACGGCTGCGAGATGCCGGTGCGCCATCATCATGATGTGGCGGTTCCAGGAGAGGATGCCGCGACCCTGCTTCTAATGCCGGCCTGGCAGCCGGGCAGCTATATCGGCGTCAAGATGGTGTCGGTGTTTCCGGGCAATAGCGGCCGCAACCTGCCAGCCATCCATGGCAGCTACCTTCTCTCATCCGGTAAGACCGGCCAGCTCCTGGCCATTATCGATGGCGCCGAACTCACCGCACGCCGGACCGCCGCCGCCTCGGCGCTCGCAGCCGACTATCTCGCCACCAAGGACGCGCGGCGCATGCTGATGGTGGGTGCCGGGCGGCTATCGCAGAACCTGATCGAGGCGCACGCTTCTGTCCGGCCGATTTCCGAGGTGACGATCTGGGGCCGCGACATCAGCAAGGCCAAGGCCACCGCAGCGCAGCTTGATCTTCCCGGTATCACCATCTCCGTTGCCACGGATATAGAAGCCGCCGCCCGTCAGGCCGATATCATTTCCTGTGCGACCCTGTCATCCGAGCCGCTGATCCGCGGCGACTGGCTGAAGGACGGGGCGCATCTCGATCTTGTCGGCGCCTTCAAGCCCAGCATGCGCGAAAGCGACGACCGGGCCGTCGAGCGCGCGACGCTGTTTGTCGACACGCGCGACGGGGCGCTCACCGAGGGCGGCGATCTGGTTCAGCTCTTGCAGGCCGGTGTCATTGCCGCCGGTTCGGTGCGGGCGGACCTGTCTGAACTGACCGGCGGCCGGCATGGGGGCAGAACCGACCCCAGTGAAATCACCCTGTTCAAGTCCGTGGGCGCAGCGCTTGAGGATCTGGCTGGAGCTATTCTTGCTTTTGAGGGCGCGCGGCGCGGCTAAACGCCGTCACCGGATCGTGATGGTGGTTGACCCCGGCCGGCGTTGACGGCTGGCGGCCTTGGCTTAGGGTGGGGCCGCGCAGTTCGGGTCTGCGCTGGGGGAAAGCATGATCAGATCGACACGGCGGATGTTTACACGGATGGCGCTTTTGGCTCCACTGGCGCTGGCTACCATCGGGCCGGCCATGGCAACCGATGCTTCCAACTGGGAGCAGGTGCTGACGGAAGCCAATGGTGAGACCGTCTACTTCAACGCCTGGGGCGGTTCGGCCAATATCAACGCCTATATCCAATGGGCCGGCGACGCGGTGAAGGCGCACTACGGTGTCACGGTCGTGCAGGTCAAGCTCGATGATACCGCAAAGGCTGTCACATCCGTGCTTGCCGAGAAGACGGCCGGGCGCAACCAGCACGGCTCTGTCGATCTCGTCTGGATCAATGGCGAGAATTTTGCCGCGATGAAGCGCCAAGGCCTTTTGTTTTCGCCGGGCTGGGCAACGAAGCTGCCAAACTGGGGTCTGGTCGATATCGACAACCAACCGACGACGACAACGGATTTCACCATTCCCACCGACGGACTGGAAAGCCCGTGGGGGGCGGCAAAGCTGGTGTTCTTCTATGATGCGGCGCGAACACCGGAAAAAGACCTGCCGGATTCGGCAAAAGACCTGCTGTCCTTTGCAAAAGCCCATCCCGGCCGGTTCTCCTATCCGCAGCCGCCGGATTTCATCGGCTCATCTTTTCTCAAGCAGGTGCTCATCGAACTGATCGCCGACCCGGCGAAACTGCAGACACCCGTCGATGACGCGACCTTCGATGCGGATGTGGCACCGCTGTTTGCCTATCTCGATCAGTTGCACCCGTTCTTATGGCGCAGGGGCAAGGCTTTCCCAAAAAACTATCCTGACATGAAGCAGAAGCTCGCCGACGGTGAACTCGATATCATCTTCGCCTTCAACCCGGCGGAAGCTTCGGCCGGCATTGCCGCCGGCGAGCTGCCGGGCAGCGTCCGCTCCTTCGTGTTTTCGAAGGGAACGCTCGGCAACACCCATTTCGTCGCTATTCCCTATAATGCCAATGCCAAGGCCGCCGCCCTGGTACTTGCCAACTTCCTTCTGTCACCGGAAGCACAGGTGCGAAAACAGGATCCGAAAATCTGGGGGGATCCGACGGTGCTGGCGGTCAGCAAGCTGCCGGAAGCCGACAGGACGGCGTTCGCCGCACTTGACCTCGGCGTGGCGACATTGCCGCCGGACAAGCTCGGGCCGGCACTGGCCGAGCCCCATCCCGAATGGATGACCCGCATCGAGGAGGAATGGATCAAGCGTTATGGGGCGGCAAACTGAGGGAACCCCCATCCGGCCACAGGCTGGCGGCAGCATGAGGCGCCGGTTCAGCGTCTCGGGCCTGGTGCTGGCGATGATCGGCCTGCCGATCCTGGCGGGGCTTGCCGGCACGATCGGACCGGCCTTTGGCCTGCTACCGGCGCTCGGCGGCGACCACCTGACCCTTGACCATTTTACCGATCTCGCAACGCAGCCTCACCTGTTGCGCTCGTCGCTGATCAGTTTTGCAACGACGATCGTCACCACCGGTGCGTCGCTCGCTATCGTCATGCTGTTTACCGCCGGGTATGCCGGAACGCGGATGTTTTCGCGCATCCAGCATCTGGTTTCGCCACTGCTCGCCATTCCGCACGCTGCCGCAGCCTTTGGCCTCGCCTTCCTTGTCGCGCCGTCCGGACTGGCGATGCGTCTCGTTTCGCCCGGTCTCACCGGCGACAGCAGCCCCGCCGACTGGCTGGTGCCGCAAGACCCATTGGGATTGACGATGATGGCGGGGCTGATCGTCAAGGAAATGCCATTCCTGTTTCTGGTGACGCTGGCGGCGCTGCCGCAGGTACCGGTCCTGCAGGCGCGGCAGCTGTCGGTCAGTCTGGGATATGGCCGCATCCGGGGGTTCCTGATCAGCGTCTGGCCGCTGCTCTACCGGCAGATCCGGCTGCCGGTGTTTGCGGTGCTGGCCTATGCCAGCTCCGTCGTCGATGTGGCGATGATCCTCGGTCCGGCGTTACCGGCGCCGCTTGCCGTGCGTATCACCGAATGGATGGCCGATAGTGATCTGCGAATGCGGTTCCTCGCGTCGACAGGCGCGCTGCTGCAACTCGGGCTTACGGTGGCGGCGATGGTGACATGGCTGACCGTGGAGCAGATTGGATCTTTTCTGCTGCGACGGATGTCCCTATCCGGTGTTCGCAAGCCTGACGACCGGTTGCTGCGCAGGTCGGCCTGCTTCGCCATGGTCCTATCGGTAGCGCTGTTCTTTCTCGGTCTAGCCGTGCTTTTCCTCTGGTCGATTGCCGGTCTGTGGCCGTTTCCAGCCTTGCTGCCGGACAATCTTACACCTCAGGCCTGGATGCGCGCCTTGCCGCAGGCCGGCGATGTAATCGCGACGACGGTCTCGCTTGCCAGCAGTTCCGCCGCCATTGCCCTTCTGCTTGCCATCGGCTTGTTATGGCAGAACGGTCATCGCAACGGTGGCGCCTTGGACAGCGTGCTCTATCTGCCGCTGATCGTGCCGCAGTTGTGCTTCGTCTTCGGCCTGCAGATATTGAGCGTGTCGCTTGGGTTTGACGCGTCCTTCGCATTGCTGCTGTTCGTGCATCTGATTTTCGTGCTGCCCTATGTGGTTCTGTCCTTGTCCCAGCCTTGGCGTGCCTTCGACCGGCGCTACGAAACGGTGGCGGCGGGGCTGGGCAAATCGCCTTTGCAGGTTCTCCTGCATGTTCGCCTGCCGCTGTTGACGCGGGCCTGCCTCACGGCCTTTGCCGTCGGTTTTGCGGTGTCTGCCGGGCTCTATCTGCCGACGCTCTTGATCGGCGCCGGGCGGATCGTCACCATCACCACCGAGGCCGTCGCCCTGTCCTCCGGTGGCGACCGGCGTGCCATCGGCGTCTATGCACTGCTGCAGACGCTGGTTCCGTTCGGCGGATTTCTGATTGCATCGCTGGTGCCGCACTTGCTATTCCGCGACCGGCGCGCGATGAGGATTTGAATGAAACCCAAGACGACAGACGGCCTGCATCTGGAGGCGATTTCCATCGCCCTTAACGGCCAAACGCTGCTGTCTTTGTCGGCGCATGTCCGGCCAGGCGACATCCTGACGGTCATGGGACCATCGGGCTCCGGCAAATCGGTCCTGCTCTCTTACCTCGGCGGTTTTCTCGATCCGGCGTTCACGGCCAGTGGCCGTGTCCTGATCGATGGCGACGACCTGACCAGGGTTGCGCCTGAAAAGCGCCGGTGCGGCATGCTTTTTCAAGATCCGCTGCTGTTTCCGCATCTCTCGGTCGGCGGCAATCTGCTGTTCGGATTGACGCCATCGATCGTCAAGCGCGACCAACGGCGGCGCATGGTGGAGCGGGCGCTTGTGGATGTCGAACTCGAAGGGTTTTTCGAGCGCGATCCCGCGACACTGTCGGGCGGCGAGAAAGCCCGAGTGGCGCTGCAGCGGGTAATGCTTTCGGCCCCGCGGCTGCTTCTGCTCGACGAGCCTTTCTCCAAACTCGACAGCGACCTGCGGCAACAGACCCGCGCCCTGATTTTCTCGCGGGCGAAAGCCGCCGGCCTGCCCGTCATTCTGGTCACCCATGATCAGGCGGATGCGGATACCGCTGGCGGGCCTGTCGTTGTGATCGGTGAGGATATCGGCCGATGAGCGTGACGGACACACTCCCCGACCTACCTGTCAAAGCCATTCTGCCGACGCTTGGCGAAGCATTGGCGCAAGCTCCGGCGGTTGTGCTGTCAGCGCCGCCCGGCGCCGGAAAGACAACCTTGGTGCCGCTGTTTCTATTGGACCAGTCCTGGCGTGGCGATGGCCGGATTATCCTGCTCGAGCCGCGCCGGCTGGCAGCCCGCGCCGCGGCCGGGCGCATGGCGAGCCTGCTTGGCGAAAGCGTTGGCGATACGGTCGGCTACCGCATGCGGCTCGACAGCCGGATTTCGGCGCGGACCCGCATCGAGGTGGTGACGGAAGGCGTGTTTGCCCGGATGCTGCTCGACGATCCGGAATTGCCGGGTGTCGCGGCCGTACTGTTCGACGAATTCCACGAGCGCTCGCTGGATGCGGATTTCGGCCTGGCGCTGGCCCTCGACGTGCAGCAGGCCCTGCGCGATGACCTGAAGCTGATCGTGATGTCGGCAACGCTGGATGTCGAGCGGGTGGCGCAGCTTTTGGGCGGCGCGCCCGTGATCGAAAGCCGGGGACGCAGTTTCCCGGTGGATGTGCGCTACCGCGAACGGGCGTCGACCGAGCGCGTCGAAGATGCGGTGACGCGGGCCATCGTCGAGGCGCATCGGGAAGAAACCGGCTCGATCCTCGCCTTCCTGCCGGGGCAGGCGGAAATCACCCGCACGGCCGAGCGGCTGGCCGGCCGGTTTGGCGCGGACACCATTGTCACGCCGCTGTTTGGCAATCTGAGCCAGAAGGAGCAGGATGCGGCGATCCGTCCGGCAGCAGCGGGAACCCGCAAGATCGTGCTTGCCACCTCGATTGCCGAGACATCAATTACGATTGATGGCGTGCGCATCGTCATCGATAGCGGCCTGCAGCGGCTTCCGGCTTTCGAAGCTTCGACCGGTATTACACGGCTGGAAACCGTGCGGGTATCGCGCGCCTCCGCCTATCAGCGGGCGGGCCGCGCCGGGCGCACGGAGCCGGGCATCGCAATCCGTCTCTGGCATCAGGGGCAGACGGCAGCGCTGCCGGCGTTTACGCCACCGCAGATTCTCTCGAGCGACCTCTCCGGCCTCGTGCTGGATCTCGCCCATTGGGGCGTCACGGACCCAGGCGACCTTGCCTTTCTTGATCCGCCGCCGGTGACGACATGGCAGGAGGCGAAGGCTCTGCTTGTTCAGCTCGGCGCGCTCGATACCAACGGCACATTGACGGCGCGCGGAAAGCAGATCCGGCAGCTGGCACTGCCGCCGCGCCTTGCCGCCATGGCTGTTTCGGCAGGGGAAGACGGACAGGCCACTGAAGCCTGTCTTCTGGCCGTGGTTCTGACAGAGCAGGGTCTTGGCGGCAGCAGCATCGATCTGGAAGAGCGGCTGCGCCGCTTCAAGTCGGAACGTGGCGACCGGGCCGATGCCTCGCGCGGGCTGGCGCGGCGGATGGCCAAGGGCCTGAGCGGCAGCCAGGAGACCCATGATCCGGTTCAGCCGGGCATTCTCCTGATGCAGGCCTTTCCTGACCGGATCGCCTTGCAGCGCGGCGGACGCGGACGGTTTGTCATGGCCAATGGCCGGGGCGCCGAAGTGCCGGAGACCGAACGGCTGGCGGGTGCCGTGATGCTTATCATCGCCGACCTGACCGGCCGGGCGGGCGGGCAACGCATTCTGGCCGCTGCGGAAATCTCGCGGGCCGATGTCGAGGCGCACATGCCGCAGGCGATCGTTCAGGAAGACCAGACCTTCTTCGACCGGCCAAGCCGGCAGGTCCGGGCACGGCGGGTGACGCGGCTGGGTGCGATCATTTTCGATGAGACGCCGCTCAGCAAACCCAAGGGCGAACCGGCGGCGCTCGCACTGGCCGATGGGGTGCGCCAGTTGGGGCTCGCGGTCCTGCCATTCTCGAAGGAAGCTGCGCAATTGCGCGACCGCATCGGCTTTCTCTATCGCACGCTCGGTGAACCCTGGCCGGACATGTCGGATGACAGCCTTTTGTCGCGGCTGGACGAATGGTTTGTGCCTTTCCAGCGCGATACGCGCGGTATCGACGATATCAGTGCCGGTAGCCTTTCCGAAGGTCTGCAGTCACTGGTCCCACATGATATTGCCCGCGATCTCGCCCGGCTGGCGCCGACTCATTTCGAAGCGCCGACCGGCCAGCGTCATCCGATCCGCTACGATGGCGACGAGCCTGTCCTGTCGATCCGCGTCCAGGAACTGTTCGGACTGAAAACCCATCCGTCGATCGGCGGCGGCCGGTTGCCGTTGCTGCTGGAGCTGATTTCGCCGGGGCATAAGCCGATGCAGACGACGCGCGACCTGCCCGGTTTCTGGGCCGGCTCCTGGAAGGACGTGCGGGCCGACATGCGCGGCCGTTACCCGAAACACCCCTGGCCGGACGATCCGGCCAATGCGCCGCCGACGACACGGGCAAAGCCGCGTGGTACATGACACTCAAATGACTTTTACGACAGGAAACCGGATGATCGCGGCCGCACTCGACGGGGAAGAAGCCACCACAAGCCGCGTCTTGCGCCTGCAAACCATCGTTCGCCTGCGCTGGCTGGCGGTCGGCGGACAGTCGATCGCGGTGATGATCACCGCCTTCTGGCTGCAGTTTCCCCTGCCGCTGATCGCCTGCTGCTCACTGATTGCCCTTCTCGGCTGGGTGAACGCCTACCTGACCATCCGCTATCCGCCGACACACCGGCTGCAGCCGCCTGCAGCATTTACCCTGCTCGGCATCGATCTTGCCCAGCTGACGGCACTTCTGTTCATCACCGGCGGCCTTGCCAATCCCTTTGCGCCGTTGGTCTGCGTTCCCGTCATCATCTCGTCCGCCTCGCAGCCCAAATGGCACAGCATCGCGCTGGCAAGTCTTGCCATTCTCGGCATTACCGGTTTGGCCTTCTCGCCCTTCCCCCTGCCCTGGTACCCTGGCGTGGTCCTGCTGATGCCGACGGTGCTGACCGCCGGCATCTGGTTCGCCATCGTCTCGACCACTGCGTTCGCCGCCTTCTACACCTACCGTGTATCGCTGGAAGCAAGCGAACTGTCCGAGGCGTTGACGGCGACGGAATTGGTGCTGCAGCGGGAGCAGCACCTCTCGCAGCTTGACGGTCTTGCCGCCGCCGCCGCCCATGAACTCGGAACGCCGCTGGCAACCATCAGCGTTGTTGCCAAGGAGATGGAACGTGAACTGGGCAACGATCCACGGTTTGGCGAAGACGTGCACCTGCTGCGCAGCCAGAGCGAACGCTGCCGGGATATCCTGCGGCGTCTGACGACACTGTCTTCGGAAAACGAAGACCACATGCGCCATCTGCCGCTGTCATCGTTGATCGAGGAGGTGATGGCCCCGCATCGCGAGTTCGGTATCCAGATCAACTTGATCGAACGAGGAGACCGCGCCAAGGAGCCGGTCGGCAACCGCAATGCCGGCATTTTGTACGGGCTCGGCAATCTGCTGGAGAACGCGGTTGACTATGCCAAGAAGGAGGTGACCGTAACCGTCACCCATACGCCGGCAATTATTTCGGTTGTTATCGAGGACGACGGTGACGGCTATGCGCCGGATATCCTCAGCCGGATCGGCGAACCCTATGTCACCAAACGTCAGAAAGACGACAGCGCCGGCGGCCTGGGACTTGGATTGTTTATCGCCAAGACGCTGCTGGAGCGCTCGGGCGCCAAGCTCATCTTCGAGAACGGCGGCCCGGAGAAGCCGGGGGCCCGCGTCAGCGTCGAATGGCCGCGCATTCTGATGGATACAAAACTGTCAAAATGACTTTACGGCATCCGGTAGCGGGAATATGCGAACTTACATAGAGTGCAGGAACGAGACTGCACCAAGGATTGCGACATGACGGAAAACACCACCGAACCGGCAGGCGCTGCACCCAGTGATACTTCGCTGATCGGCACTGACACATCCCTTCTGATCGTCGATGACGACGCGCCGTTCCTGCGCCGCCTTGCCCGCGCCATGGAAACCCGCGGTTTTGCCGTCGATATTGCCGAATCGGTTGCCGAAGGCATTGCCAAGGCCAAGACCCGCCCGCCGAAATACGCGGTCGTGGACCTGCGACTTGGTGACGGCAGCGGTCTCGACGTCATCGAGGCGATCCGTACCCGGCGTGACGACACCCGCATCATCATGCTGACCGGCTATGGCAACATCGCCACCGCCGTCAACGCCGTGAAGCTCGGGGCGGTCGACTACCTTGCCAAGCCTGCCGACGCCGACGACATTTTCGCAGCCCTGGTGCAGAGGGCGGGTGAACGCGCCGAGCCGCCGGAAAATCCGATGTCGGCCGACCGGGTTCGCTGGGAACATATCCAGCGCGTCTATGAAATGTGCGAGCGCAACGTTTCCGAAACCGCCCGCCGGCTCAACATGCACCGCCGCACGCTGCAGCGCATCCTGGCCAAGCGCGCGCCGAAATAAACGGCGAGTCAGGCCTCGCTGTCCAGCGAGCCCGAGACGATATCGCGCATGTTCGGGCTGGTATCGCCTGCCCGATCCGCAGACCATTCGGCCAGCATCAGCCTTTGGGCTGAGACCCGCGCAAAATTCAGCGTAACGGATTTGCGTGTCGGCGCCGAAAGCTTATGGTCCGGCGCATCGCGGATCATCTCGGCGTCATAGCCATCCGACAGCAATAGCCCGCATTCTTCCGGAAAAATATCCAGCGGCACGCCGCTATGGGTGGCGAAATAAAGCCGGTCGGAATGTAGCCGGTAGTCCGGCCATTTCCGGTCCACCCTGAAATCCTCTATCGACGTCTTTATCTCGACGATCCAGATTTCGCCCTTCGGCGAAATGGAAATCAGATCGGCGCGCCGGCCACTGGCCAACGTCAGTTCCGGCAGCACGGCATGGCGCAACTCGTGCAGATAACGCTGCACACCGCGGCGAACCATCAGTGCGCGCTGCGACTGCCGCCCGTCGATCAACGGACTGTCATTGTGGATAGAAAGAATCGCCATGCATGAAAGTGTCGCACACGGCCGCTTTTGTTGCAAAAAAACAATCCACCGGGAATTTGCACTGCCGCAAAAAAATGCCGCAACGCATTCCCTTGCAATCGGGCATGAATCGCAAATAAACCATAATTCCTGGTGGTCGAAACGACCCAGATATTCTTGCCTCATTTTAAGAGATTCCCATGCGCCTCCGCAATGCATTCCTGCTGTGCAGCCTCGCGGCCACTCTCGCTTTGGCCAGTTGCTCCACCGCGCCGATCGCTCCCATCGGCGAAAAAGTCGCGACCAACCAGATTTTCTCGGATGGCTACGGCCCGATCGAAGATCACGGTTACGCCCTTCCGGCGATCCCGATCAACAAGGTCAACGAGCGTTTTCACCGCCAGATCGTCGACTATACCACGGCTGAAAAGCCCGGCACGATCATCGTCAACACGCCGAACCGCTTCCTCTATTTCGTGCTGCCCGGCGGCAAGGCCGTTCGCTACGGCATCGGCGTCGGCAAGGCGGGCTTCGCTTGGGAAGGCCGCGCCTACGTCGCCTGGAAGCAGGAATGGCCGACATGGCATCCGCCGAAGGAAATGGCCGTGCGCAAGCCGGACGTTGCCCAATATGTCGAGAACGGCATGGGTCCTGGCCTGCGCAACCCGCTCGGCGCCCGCGCCATGTACCTGTTCAACGATGAAGGCAAGGACACGCTGTTCCGCATCCATGGTTCGCCGGAATGGGCCTCGATCGGCACAGCCGCTTCATCGGGCTGCATACGCATGATCAACCAGGACATCATCGACCTCTATGCCCGCGTCCGTCCGGGCAAGAACACCCACGTCATCGTCCAGCAGTAATTGCTGCTTCGACCATCAGATGTTTTCAGATCCCCGGCCTGTCCGGGGATTTTTGATTCAAGGCAACGAATCCAATCGGTCCGATCGACGGTCATCGCACGGGTTCGCGTTCGCACGGCGAAACCGCCTGCGGCTTTCAAAGAGCATGGAGAGCGCAAGCGGATGCGGAACCTCTCAAAACAATTTCAACATGGCTCCGCTTCCGCGTGGCCTTTGGCTTGTCTCGGGGCTTCCGGCCCCTACGAATGATTACCCCGTCTCGCTGCATCCCGGCCTTTCAGCCAAAACTTGCATGGCTCAACCAAACCGCAGCCTGGAAGCCGCGGGGGAGACGTTTTGAAAGCGGTTTCCCGCCCGGGTACCATCCCCCGTCGTCAGGACCGCACGTTACGGCCATGACGACGGGCACCAGCCTCCCCCTGTCCACGACCGTCTCTCGCAACACTCCGGCGGGGGAGGCTTGTGCAGTATGACCTGTGTTTTCGGAGCGGGGAAAAACGGGGATGAATTTTTTTGAATTGTCCGTGGGACGCGGGACTTCCGGGGGCGGAAGGCAAGCGCGGGGATAGACATCGTCCCCGGGCGTTGGCATCCGCACGCTCTTCTCCCTCGGGGAGAAGGTGGCCGCAGGGCCGGATGAGGGGGACAAACACTCAGAATGTGCCTGAACGCCCCCTCATCGCCTCACTGCGTTCGGCACTTCTCCCCGCGGGGGAGAAGAGGGCGTGCGCGGCGGGTCCCGTCACCACAGGAGCCTTGCGCAGCTGACAGGACGAATATGGAGCTGGAAAATCTTCCAGCTCCATATCAACCTCAGGCCGCTTGGCTGGCCTTCAGCTCAAGACGGCGGCGGTGCAGGACCGGTTCGGTGTAGCCGTTTGGCTGCTCGCGGCCCTTCAGCACCAGTTCGAGCGCTGCCTGGAAGGCGATGGAGCCGTCGAAATTGCCGGCCATCGGCGTATAGGCCGCATCGCCGGCATTCTGTCCATCGACGACCGCCGCCATGCGCTGCATCGTTTCGATGATCTGCTCCTGCGTGACAACGCCATGATGCAGCCAGTTGGCCATGTGCTGGGCGGAGATGCGCAGGGTGGCGCGGTCCTCCATCAGGCCGATATTGTTGATGTCGGGAACCTTGGAGCAGCCGACACCCTGGTCGATCCAGCGGACGACATAGCCGAGAATCCCCTGCGCATTGTTGTCCAGCTCGCGCTGGATTTCCTCTGCCGTCCAGTTCGGACGCGATGCGACCGGGACGGACAGGATATCGCTGAGCTTTGCCCGTGCGCGGCTTTTCAGGTCCTTCTGGACGGCAGCAACATCGACCTTGTGATAGTGCGTCGCATGCAACGTCGCAGCCGTTGGTGAGGGAACCCAGGCGGTGTTGGCGCCGGCCTTCGGATGAGCGATCTTCTGTTCCAGCATCGCTGCCATCAGGTCGGGCATCGCCCACATGCCCTTGCCGATCTGCGCGTGGCCGGACAGGCCGCATTCAAGACCGATATCGACGTTCCAGTTTTCGTAAGCCGCAATCCATGCGGCCTGCTTCATGTCGCCCTTGCGGATCATCGGGCCCGCTTCCATCGAGGTGTGCATCTCATCGCCGGTCCGATCGAGGAAGCCGGTGTTGATGAAGACGACACGCTGCCTGGCGGCGCGGATGCATTCCTTGAGGTTAACCGTCGTGCGGCGCTCCTCGTCCATGATGCCCATCTTCATCGTATTCGGTGCCATGCCGAGCACCTGCTCGACGCGGCCGAAGATTTCCGAGGCAAAGGCAACCTCTTCCGGGCCGTGCATCTTCGGCTTGACGACATACATCGAACCTTCGCGCGAATTCATGCGGCGGCCATCCGGGCCGATATCATAAAGCGCGATCAGGCCGGTGATCATGGCGTCCATGATGCCTTCCGGAACCTCGTTGCCGTCGCGGTCCAGGATCGCCGGGTTGGTCATCAGGTGACCGACATTGCGAACCAGCATCAGCGCGCGGCCCTTCAGCGTAATCTCGCCCCCCCGCGGCGCGGCAAAACGGAAATCCGGGTTAAGCTTGCGGATAAACGTCTTGCCACCCTTGGTAACCTCTTCCTGCAGGTCGCCCTTCATCAGGCCCAGCCAGTTGCGATAGACGACGATCTTGTCTTCGGCATCGACGGCAGCAATGGAATCCTCGCAATCCATGATCGCCGTGATGGCCGATTCGAGGATGACGTCGGAGATGTGGGCCTTGTCGTCCTTGCCTGTTGGCGTCGCGGCATCAATGACGATTTCGATATGCAGGTTGTTCTTCTTCAGAAGCAGATGGGAGGGCGAAGCCTTGTCGCCGCGATAGCCGGCGAACTGAGCGGCATCGGCAAGCGTCACCGCGCCTGACGCGGTCGAGATCGACAGGGAGGCGCCATCAACGGCAAGCGCCGTGACATCACTCCAGCTGCCGGCCGACAGCGGGGCGCTGGTATCGAGGAAGCCGCGCGCCCAGGCGATGACCTTCTGGCCGCGAACCGGATTGTAGCCCCTGCCCTTTTCTGCGCCGCCCTCCTCGGCAATCGCATCGGTGCCGTAAAGCGCATCATAGAGCGAGCCCCAGCGGGCATTGGCTGCGTTCAGCGCATAACGCGCGTTCATGACGGGAACGACGAGCTGCGGCCCGGCGATGGTGGCGATCTCGGGGTCGACGTTGCTGGTGGACACCGAAAAATCCGGGCCTTCCGGCAAGAGATAACCGATTTCTTTCAGGAAGTCCTCATAGGCCACCATATCGACGGGAGCGCCATTCTGGCGGTACCAGGCGTCGAGCTTTTCCTGCAGCGCATCGCGCCTGGCCAGCAGATCGCGGTTTTTCGGGGCGAGATCATGGACGATCTGCGAGAAAGCCGCGAAGAACTGGTCCCCATCGACGCCGGTGCCGGGCAGTGCTTCCGTGACGAGAAATTCGTGCAGACCCGCATCGATTTTCAACCCATTCTTTTCTATCCGGCCCATCGGCAACTCCATGAATTAACGCGTAAATCCGCTGTATAATCCTGAAATCGCAACTGATTTAAGGATTATACAGCAATTTCAAAGTGCTACAGCGACCTTTGCGCGTCAGGACTGACGCGCAAAGGTCGCTGTAGGTGGCCGCAGTCTCTCACGCTTTCATTCCCAGTCAATCCAGCTAAAATGCGAAGAATTATTTCCAAAAAAGAACAAATCAAGTGTGTGCTATGCGCGGACGGCCACTGGCAACAGCGGTAAACCGCGCTTCGACCAGCTTGCGGCTGCCCTCGATTTCGGGCGCATCGATCTCCTCGCGCATCACCAAAGCCGGCTCGTCGGCGCCGTTGCCCCGCGCCGAGGCCAAGGCTGCCCCTTGCGCCCGCTCGCGCGCCGATGCGAAAGCCTGCTCCTGATCCAGAAACCGGCTGCTGGAGCCGGCACCGTTGACGATGAAGATACCCTCATCCGGCGCCGTGACAAAGACCGTGACAGAGGCCCGCACCTGACCGACGATGGCACCGACGGCATTGGCCACTCCCGCCTCTGCCGGGATAGACGATTCCGCACCGAGCATAGCTGCGATAGCCGGATAATAGACCGGCGCAGATGCCCCGAGCCCGACCAGCGGACGATCCAGCGACAGCGAGAAGGCGACGATGCCTGGTTCACGCTTCAGCGCCCGGTCGACGGCAAGCGATACGGCTGGATCGATGGCTGCGCCATCTTCGGCAAGGCAGGAAGCGAGGATGACTTCGGCGGACTGCCGGGTGAGCCGGGCGACGATCATCTCCGACAGCGCTTCGGCAGATGGTGCGATCGGCTTGCCCGAGCCATCCTTCACCCTCGCTGCCAGTTCAGCGCCCAGCCGGGCGGCCGTTGTATTCCACTGGTCCTGCCGCCCCAGCACATGCATGGCATCCGATGGGGTGAGCCCGCAGATATGGACGAGACCGCGTGCCACCAGCCTGTCCAGCGTCGCCTTTTGCAAGGTGCTGGTCAGAAGGCTTTCCAGCGCCACGGGTACGGCGCCGATCCGCTCGTACAGCGCCGTTTCCTGCGGCTGCAGGCCGCTTGCCAGATGATCGGGAAGTCCGGTTCGCACGGCGAGGCGACCGTCGTAGCGCCCGACATGGGCGGTGCGCAGCTGACGCTCGAGCACGGAAATGACCGCAGCCTCATGCTCGACTGCGGCGAGGCTGAGCGGCAGGAACCGGCGCGGGCCGAGATCGATCTTCGCCTGCAGCCCGCGATCGTTGATGCGGACTTCCGAATCGCCACCGAGACCGAAGGTGCGCATCGCCACCGCCTCGACCATGGTGCGAAAGCCGCCGACGACGGCACCCTCGCCGTCCAGACGCGGGCGGCCTTTGTCGAGCACCGCCACATCCGTGGTGGTGCCGCCGATATCGGAGACGACGGCATTGTCGAGGCCGGTCAGATGCCTTGCACCGACCAGGCTTGCCGCCGGGCCGGACAGAATGGTTTCGATCGGCCGCAACCGGGCTTCGGCCGCTGAAATCAGCGCACCATCGCCGCGCACGACCATCATCGGCACATAGATGCCGCGCGCCTTCAGAAAACCTTCGCAGGCGCCGATCAGCCGGTCGATCATCGAGACGAGGCGGGCATTGAGAAGCGTCGTCAGCGCCCGGCGCGGACCGCCAAGCTTGGACGACAGCTCGTGGCTGCAGGTGACCGGCAGATGCGACATTTCGCGAATTCGATCGCGCACCCGCTGTTCGTGAGCCGGATTCCGGACGGCGAAATAACCGGCGACGGCGAAGGACGCGACCTGGTTTGCCAGCTGCGGCAAGGCCTCGTCGAGCAGCGTCATATCGAGCAGCGTCTCACCGCCATGGACATTGTGGCCGCCGGGCAGGAAGATCACCGGATCGGTGCCCAGCGCTTCCTGGAGCCCGTCCCGCTTCAGATCGTCCGGGCCAAACCCGATCATCACCAGACCGGCGCGACCACCCTGGCCCTCGACCAGTGCGTTGGTAGCAAGCGTCGTCGACAGCGAGACCAGTCCGATGGCGGATGCCGGTGCCTTTGCCTGTGCCAGCACCGCATCGACGGCGCCGGCGATGCCGACCGAAAGATCGTGGCGGGTGGTCAGTGCCTTTGCCTTGGCGACGACGCCATGGGTTTCGCTGAAAAGAACCGCGTCGGTATAGGTTCCGCCGGTGTCGATACCGAGGAGGAGATGGTCAGTCACGAGAGCGTCCATTCGGGCAGGACCGGAAACCCGGCTTCAAAGGATATCACCGAGGTGATATGACATCTTTCAGCGAAAGGCCATCGCTTCGCCGACATCATGGCAAGGCTGCGCGACACTGCAAAAGCAAGGAGACGGCATGACCAGTTTCTCACGCGTGCTCTTACTCATCCTTGCGTCTGCTGGCGCCCAGGCGTTCTCAATGCCTGCCTTTGCACAGGAGGCCACGGACGAGGAAGAGTACAAGCCGGTGCTTCCCGACGTTGCCATCTACAAGGCGATGCTCGATGCCAACAAGACGACCGGCTGGATCCAGTTCCGCAATTACGACGACAAGCAGCTGATCTATTTTACGGCGCTGCAGACCATGCATTGCCGGCTCTCGGAAATCCGCTACTCGGTCAATTCCGACACGCTCGACAAGCGCTTTCCGCTCGGAGAATGCAATCCGCAGATCCCGTTCAACCTGCCCGACAGCGATACCAATGAGTATATCTACATCTCGCTGCCGGCCGGAGAGGCAAAGACGCTTGCCATCCAGGCCGTCTGGGACGATGGCGCGGGCAGCGAGATCGTCGTCTACAAACCCTGCGAGGGGGTTGGCGACGCGACCTGTGCGGCAATCAAGACGATCAAGCGGCCGAAGAAGCAGACGCAGGAACCGGTGGCTTCCGATTCGCCGATCCGCGCCGTGCAATCGGAAACGCCGGGAAAAACCTTTAGCGCGCCGAAACCCTCATCGGCAGCCCGCCCCTAGGCTGGGTGGTCAGCCGCTGCACCGGCCAGGGTTTCGTTTCCGGCGTCATGTCGAACCGGAAGCGCTTCATCAGTACGCCAAGCGCAATTACTGCTTCCTGCAGCGCGAACGTCGCGCCGATGCAGATCCGCGGCCCGGCCCCGAACGGCAGGTACTGGAAGCGGTGCAGCTTGTCGCGGTTTTCCGGCAGGAAGCGTTCCGGCATGAAGGCCCGTGGCCTGTCCCAGTAGAGCGCATGGCGATGCAGCGTCCAGGGCATGACCAGAACCGCGATGCCCTTGGGAATATCCACCCGCTTGCCCTCGGGCGACGTCCAGCAGTCGGCCTCGATGGCGGCCCGGTTGATCGAAGGCGCCGGCGGATAGAGCCGCATCGCCTCCTCGAAGGAAGCGCGCACATGCGGCATCAGGTCGAGCCAGTCCACCGGCTCGGCGCCGCTCGACAGCACGGCGTCGATTTCGGCTTCCATATTCGCCCGCACATGCGGGGAATTGGCGACGCAATAGAGCGTCCAGGCGAGCGCCCGCGCCGTGGTTTCGTGGCCAGCGCCGATGAAGGTCAGGATATTGTCGGCGATTTCGTCGGTGGACAGGCCCTGCGGCCGTTCCAGCTGCAGGAGAAGTGTCAGGAAGTCCTGCGGCGCTGCGTCCGGATCGGCGCGCATCAGCTGCCGCCGCTGGTCCATGGTCTTGGCGACGATCGCCTGGAATTCCGCCATCACCTTGGCGCCACCGATGCGGGTGAGCCGCGGTACCCAGGACGGCGCCAGCAGGATATCCATCGGATCCACACGGCCCATCCGGTGCAGCAGCCGCTCGACGCTATCGGCGAACCCCTCGGTCTCGGCGGCGATCTGACCGGAAAACAGCGTTTCCGAGAGGATTTCGTAGGTCAGCTCGGTCATATCGGTGGCGATATTCACCACCGCACCCGTGGCGGCCGCCTCCTCGTATTTGGCGGCATATTCCTCGGTTTTCGACAGCATCCGTGTGGCAAAGCCCCGCGCATGGCGCGGCGTGAACACCGGCGCCATGGCCTTGCGCGAGCGTTTCCAGACCTCGCCCTCTGCCGTCAGCAGCCCGTCGCGCAGGATCGGCCGCAGGATGAGGCGGCGGACCTTGGACATTTCATAATTGGCGGCATTCTCGACGAGGATGTAGCGGATCAGGTTGGGATCATTGACGATCAGCGTGCGCTGGGTGACGAACCTGGTGTCGATCCACGGCAGCGTGTAGGAAGGCTCGCCCCAGAGTTCCAACGGATTGCGCATCACCGTGCGGATGATCTGCAGCCGCGACGGCGGCACCGTACGGGGAATCGGTGCCGGCGGTTCGAACGGTTCGGGTCTCATATCCATGACGATACTTTCCATGCGCCCGGATCTGACCGCGGCAATCGCTCATCCTTGCATGGAGATAGGGCGATTTCAGGAAAGTTAAAGCAACGCCTTCAGATCGGCCAGCTTGTCGTTGACCAGCCAGCCGTAATAATTTTCCTCCGGCCACTGCACCGCGCCGCCCTTGTTCCTTGCGGCAAGAGCTGCAGCGCGCTGATCGGGATTGCCGACATTGTAGAGGGTCGAGGTAATGCCGGGATTATCGGAAATATCCATGCCGGCGATAGACTTGTAGGCGTCGATCGAGTGGCGGATCGAGGCAGCCATATAGGCAAGCGACTGGTCGGGATCCATGATCGCCTTGTAGACGCCGGCCGCGTCGTTTTCGTCGAGCCGGTCATAGCCGGAGACGCGCGACACCATGTCGGTCAGCATCAGGGCGGTCAGCGGATTGATCTGGCCAAGACCGAAGGTCTGGCCGGCAAAGAACGGCTGGAAGAACACCGCGCTGAAGCGATTGTTCGGATAGGCGGTGCCGCCGACCGTATTGCCACGGAACTGGCTGTCCCAGACGCTTTCGCGGCAGGTCCAAAGCGCATAGGAGCTTTTCTTGCCCGCGCATTTGGAAAACTCCGGTCGCGCCACGAATTGGGCAACCGTTTCGCCCTCGTAGCCAAAACGGAAACTGTCTCCGGCATAGGCCGCCGCCTTGACGTAATAGGACTGCAGCCGGTCATAGGCGTCGACATTATAGGTGTGCTCGCCGACGATGGCGCCGATCATATGGATCGGGTCGATGCCGTAGGCACGCGCCGTCGACTTGATCTTGCCCATCAGCTTGCTGTCATTGGCCAGCAGATTGTGCACCTTGTCATACTTCGCATCGAACGAGGTTCTGCCGGCCTTGGTCCGGCGCACCGATGCGCCCGGAACATCCGGCTGCTCCTGATACCGGTTGCCCTCGGGCACCACGCGAATGCCATCCGCCAGGGCGGGGCCGGTAACGGCCATCATGGCCGCGACGAGAAGCATGTGAAGGATGGGGCGCACGCTCTGTTTCCTGTGAACCTGTCTTGACGTTCCGGATATGCCGGGACGCATGCGGCAAAATCGTGTCGGAATCATGCCCGGCACCGGCGACAAGCCTTATCGCGTATGGGATTGGGAAACAACAACGGTGCAGGCGGTTTGGCGACCATCCGGCATCGTCTAGCAGCCGTTGGGAAATGCGATGGCGACCAAAATCTCCGTCATTTCTGTGCTCGTCACAGCAATCCAGCCAGCCCAAGTCCTTGGGCTGAAAGGTCTTTTGACCCGACCGACGTCGGGTCGCTGGATGCCCGCCACAGGGCGAGCATGACGGAGATGAGGATGTCCGTTTCCTAAAACAAACTTCCAGGGCTCCCTTAGTCCGTTTAAAAGCGCCCATTGAGTGACGAATGCCGTCGCTCGCATAAGGTTCAAGCCGCGGCACTTTAAAGAATGTACCGCGACAGATCCGTATTGGCGGCGAGATCGCCGACGTGCTTTTTGACATATTCCGCATCGATCGTCAGTGCCTCACCGGACTTGTCCGGCGCCGCATAGGAGATCTCGTCGAGGACCCGCTCCATCACCGTTTGCAGGCGGCGGGCGCCGATGTTTTCGACGCTTGAATTGAGCATAACCGCGACATCGGCCAGCGCATCGAGCGCATCTTCGGTGAAGTCCAGATTGACGCCTTCGGTTTCCAGAAGCGCCTTGTACTGGCGGATCAGGCTGACTTCGGTTTCCGTCAGGATGCGGCGGAAATCTTCCTTGGTCAGCGCCTTCAGCTCGACGCGGATCGGCAGGCGGCCCTGGAGTTCGGGCAGCAGGTCCGACGGCTTGGAGATGTGGAAGGCGCCCGACGCGATGAACAGGATATGGTCGGTTTTCACCGGACCATACTTGGTCGCAACCGTTGTGCCTTCGACCAGCGGCAGAAGATCGCGCTGCACGCCTTCACGTGAAACACCGGCACCCATGCCGCCATCGCGGGCGGCGATCTTGTCGATCTCGTCGAGGAAGACGATGCCGTCATTCTCCGCCGAACGCACGGCCTCGCGCTGGATCTCCTCATTGTCGAGCAGCTTGTCGGATTCGTCGTTGATCAGGATGCCGTAGCTCTCCTTGACCGTGGTGCGAACCTTCTTTGTGCGCTGGCCCATCGCCTTGCCGAACATTTCCGACAGGTTGAGCACGCCGATATTGGCACCGGGCATGCCGGGGATCTCGAAACCACCGCCGGGCGTTGCGGTATCGGCAATCTCGATGTCGATTTCCTTGTCGTCCATCTCGTTCGCCCTGAGCTTCTTGCGGAAGCTGTCGCGGGTGGCGGGCGACGAGGTAGCGCCGACCAGGGCGTCAAGCACCCGCTCTTCGGCATTCAGATGCGCCTTGGCCTTGACGTCGGCGCGCTTCTTTTCGCGCACGAGGCCGATGCCGACCTCGACGAGATCGCGGATGATCTGTTCGACATCGCGGCCGACATAGCCGACTTCGGTAAACTTGGTCGCCTCGACCTTGATGAAGGGCGCGCCGGCAAGCTTGGCCAGACGGCGGGAAATCTCGGTCTTGCCGACACCGGTCGGCCCGATCATCAGGATATTCTTCGGCATGACTTCGTCGCGCAGTTCATCCGAGAGCTGCTGGCGGCGCCAGCGGTTGCGGAGCGCAATGGCGACGGCGCGCTTGGCATCGTGCTGGCCGATGATGAACCGGTCGAGCTCCGACACGATTTCGCGAGGGGAAAATGTGGTCATGATCTTCTTTCAAAAATACGCCGGTTACGCTGAACTGCTTCGCGATTACGCGGCATCGAGCTTTTCGATGATGATGTTGCCGTTGGTGTAGACGCAGATATCGCTGGCGATCTCCATCGCCCGGCGGGCGATCTCTTCGGCCGACTTATCGGTATCCATCAACGCCCGCGCTGCGGCGAAGGCATAATTGCCGCCGGAACCGATCGCGATGGTGCCGTGTTCCGGCTCCAGCACATCACCATTGCCGGTGATGGCCAGCGTGATCGACTTGTCAGCCACCAGCATCATCGCTTCGAGATTGCGCAGGTATTTGTTGGTGCGCCAGTCCTTGGCAAGTTCGACGGCGGCGCGCATCAGCTGATCGGGATACTGTTCAAGCTTGGATTCGAGCCGCTCCAAAAGCGTGAAGGCATCGGCTGTGGCGCCGGCAAAACCGGCGATGACCTCGCCCTTGCCCAGGCGGCGAACCTTGCGGGCATTGCCCTTCATCACGGTCTGGCCAAGGCTTACCTGGCCATCGCCGGCCATCACCACCTGTCCGCCCTTCCGGACGGTAATAATCGTTGTCATGAAACCCACCCTGCCCGGCTTCCGGGCTTTTCGGAGAGCCGCACATCGGCCCTGTTGAAACCTATGTAAGAGCGCTTTTGCCGATTGCAAATAGCCCTCGTCACGCTCCACCGCCCTCGCCAATCCAGCAGGGTTTCGCATCTGCGAGAATCATGGCGGCAGTTCTGGATATTTTACCCATCGCCTGATAAGGAGCGGCTCTATTACATTCGGGAGAACCTGATGGCCGACAAGCAAGTG
The DNA here is from genome assembly GCA_900473045.1 of Hyphomicrobiales bacterium. Taxonomy (GTDB): domain Bacteria; phylum Pseudomonadota; class Alphaproteobacteria; order Rhizobiales; family Rhizobiaceae; genus Pararhizobium. Next base: position 106,085 of record UCKS01000056.1, on the reverse strand, counting down.
AGCCGCACCGGCAGCGTTTCGCGCAAGACCAACGAAACCTCGGTAACCGTGTCCGTCAATATCGACGGCACCGGCACGTCGCGGATTTCCACCGGCGTCGGCTTTTTCGACCATATGCTGGAGCAGCTTTCGCGCCATTCGCTGATCGACATGGACATCGTTGCCGAGGGCGACCGCCACGTCGACGATCATCACACCGTGGAAGACACCGGCATCGCCATCGGCCAGGCGCTTTCCAAGGCGCTCGGCGACCGGCGCGGCATCACCCGCTATGCCTCGCTCGACCTTGCCATGGACGAAACGATGACCCGGGCTGCCGTTGATGTTTCCGGCCGGCCGTTCCTTGTCTGGAACGTCGATTTCTCGGCTCCGAAGATCGGCACGTTCGACACGGAACTGGTGCGCGAATTCTTCCAGGCGTTGGCCCAGCACGGCGGTATCACGCTGCATGTGCAGAACATCTACGGCGCCAACAACCATCATATCTCCGAAACCTGCTTCAAGGCCGTTGCCCGCGTGCTTCGCACGGCAACAGAGATCGATCCGCGCCAGGCAGGCCGCGTCCCTTCGACCAAGGGAACGCTGGTCTGATCCGGCCTATATTGAAAGTTGGCTGACATGGCCTCCTATCTGGTTCTGACGTCTCCGAGCGCTCTGAAGAGCGACGACAATGCACGCTTCATCGCCGACAAGTTTTCTTGGATCGCTTTCGTCTTGCCGGCGTTCTGGCTGCTGTATCAACGCCAATGGATTGCCGGCATCACCGTCGCCATCCTGCAAGGGCTCATCGCCTTTGCGGTCCCTGAGCCAAGCGCGGCGGGATTGCTGATCGAACTGGCCCTGCGCCTGCTTATCGCTTTGGAAGGCCCAGCCTTCGTTGCCTGGCGCCTGCAAGCGCGCGGCTGGACGCTACAGTCGGTCATCCCCGCCGACGATCTGGTCACCGCCGAGATGATCTATGACCACACCGTGGCTACCGAGGATGCGGCTGAGGGCGAAGCCATCTGGCAACCGCCGGTGCTGCCGACAAAAGCTGCAAAGCCTGCCGATGGCCGCGCGGCCGTCGGTCTGTTTGAAAATTATGGAGAACGCTGATGCGCGTTGCGATCATCGATTACGGATCCGGCAATCTGCGCTCGGCCACCAAGGCCTTTGAGCGGGCGGTGCGGGAAGCGGGAATCACCGCTGATATCGAACTCACCGACAGAGCCGACCGCGTTGCCACCGCCGACCGGGTCGTGCTGCCCGGCGTCGGCGCCTATGCCGACTGCCGCCGTGGGCTTGATGCCGTCGATGGCATGCGCGAGGCGCTGAACGAAGCGGTGGAGATATCCGGCCGGCCGTTCCTCGGCATCTGCGTCGGCATGCAGCTGATGTCGTCGCGCGGGCTGGAGAAGACCACGACGGAAGGATTTGGCTGGATCAAGGGCGATGTCGCCACGATGGTGCCGTCCGATCCCACGCTGAAAATCCCGCAAATCGGCTGGAATACGTTGACGCTGAAGAAGCGGCATCCGCTTTTCGATGGCATCAACACGGGTGATGACGGTCTGCATGCCTATTTCGTCCATTCCTACCATCTCGCCGCCGAAAATCCGGACGACCTGATTGCCACCACCACCTATGGCGGCCCGGTGACGGCGTTTGTTGCCCGCGGCAACAAGGCCGGGGCGCAGTTCCATCCGGAAAAGAGCCAGACGCTTGGCCTTGCCCTCATCTCGAATTTTCTGCGCTGGAAGCCCTGACATGATCCTTTTTCCCGCCATCGACCTCAAGGACGGCCAGTGCGTGCGCCTCAAGCTCGGCGACATGGAACAGGCGACGGTCTACAATCCCGACCCCGGCGCGCAGGCGAAAGCCTTCGAGGACCAGGGGTTCGAATGGCTGCACGTGGTTGATCTCAACGGCGCCTTTGCCGGTGAGACCGTCAATGGCGCTGCCCTCGACGCGATCCTCAAGTCCACCAAAAACCCCGTGCAGTTGGGCGGCGGCATTCGCACGCTCGATCATATCGAAAACTGGCTGTCGCGTGGCCTCGCCCGCGTCATCCTCGGCACCGTCGCCGTGCGCGATCCGGCGCTGGTGATTGAAGCCTGCAAGAGATTCCCGGGCAAGGTCGCCGTCGGCATCGACGCCAAGGGTGGCAAGGTTGCTGTCGAGGGCTGGGCGGAAGCCTCCGAACTCGGCGTGATCGAACTGGCTCAAAAATTCGAAGGCGCCGGCGTTTCCGCGATTATTTATACCGACATCGACCGCGACGGCATCCTGACCGGCATCAACTGGGATTCGACGCTGGAACTGGCCGATGCCGTTTCCATCCCCGTGATCGCCTCGGGCGGTCTCGCCTCGATGGACGATATCCGCCGCATGGTTCAGCCCGATGCGTCGAAGCTTGAAGGCGCGATCTCCGGCCGGGCGCTCTATGACGGACGCATCGATCCGGCGGAAGCGCTGGCGCTCATCCAGAGTGCGAAAGGAAAAGCGGCATGACCCTCAAAGCCCGCGTTATCCCCTGCCTCGACGTCAAGGACGGCCGCGTCGTCAAGGGTGTCAGCTTCCTCGATCTGATCGATGCCGGCGATCCCGTCGAATCGGCCAAGGCCTATGATGCCGCCGGTGCCGACGAGCTCTGTTTCCTCGATATCACCGCTTCCTCGGACAATCGCGACACGATCTTCGATGTCGTCGCCCGCACGGCCGATCACTGTTTCATGCCGCTCACCGTCGGCGGCGGTGTGCGCAGCGTGGCCGATATCCGCAAGCTGTTGCTTGCCGGTGCCGACAAGGTGTCGATCAACTCGGCTGCCGTCAGCAATCCGGATTTCGTCGCGGAAGCCGCCGACAAGTTCGGCAACCAGTGCATCGTCGTTTCGATCGATTCGAAGAAGGTCTCGAAACCCGGCGAGGAAGACCGCTGGGAGATCTTTACCCATGGCGGCCGTCAGGCCACCGGCATCGATGCCGTGACCTTTGCCGAGAAGATGGTCAAGCTTGGCGCCGGTGAACTGCTCTTGACCTCGATGGACCGAGACGGTTCGAAAGCCGGCTACGATATCGCGCTGACCCGCACGATCGCCGATCGGGTGTCCGTGCCCGTCATTGCCTCGGGCGGGGTCGGTACGCTCGATCATATGGTCGAGGGCATTCGCGACGGCCATGCGACGGCGGTTCTGGCCGCGTCGATCTTCCATTTCGGCACCTATAGCATCGGCGAAACCAAGCGCTATATGGCAGAGCATGGCATTGCCATGCGGCTCGATTGAGCTTCAGGACAAAGACAGATGAGCAATTTCAGCCTTTCCGATCTCGAAGCAATCGTGGCCTTGCGGGCAAAAGCCTCGCCGGACGAATCCTGGACCGCCAAGCTCGTCGCCCATGGGCAGGCGAAGGCGGCCAAGAAGCTTGGCGAGGAAGCGGTGGAGACCGTGATCGCCGCCGTCAGCAACGACCGCGCCAACCTTGTCGCCGAGAGTGCCGATCTGATCTATCATCTTATGGTCGTATTGAAAATTGCTGATATTCCGTTGCAGGATGTGATGAGCGAGCTCGAACGGCGGACAAGCCAGTCGGGGCTCCAGGAAAAGGCAAGCCGGTAGACACGTCATGACAATCGTCGCCAAAGACATCGCGCCGGCCGATATTCCGGATCACTTCGACAACAAGGACTATTCGCCCTACCGGTTCTTTTCGGCAGAGGAATGGTCGCATTTCCGGGCCGACACGCCGCTGACGCTGTCGGCCGACGAAGTCCAGCGACTGCGGTCGCTGAACGACCCGATCGATCTCAGCGAAGTCAGGCGCATCTACCTGTCGCTCTCGCGTCTCTTGTCTACCCATGTGGAATCCTCGCAACGGCTGTTTGCCCAGCGCCAGCGCTTCCTCAGCATGTCCAACGATGCCAAGACACCCTTCGTCATCGGCATTGCCGGCTCCGTCGCTGTCGGCAAATCGACCACGGCGCGTATCCTGGCCGAGCTTTTGTCGCGCTGGCCGTCGAGCCCGAAGGTCGATCTGGTGACGACGGACGGCTTCCTCTATCCCAATGCGACGCTGCTGCGGGAAAACATGATGGACCGCAAGGGTTTTCCGGAAAGCTACGATATCGGCGCGCTGTTGCGCTTCCTGTCGGCGATCAAGGCCGGCCAGCCAAACGTCAAGGCGCCGACCTATTCCCACCTGACCTATGACGTCCTGCCCGACCAGTTCCAGGTCGTCGACCGGCCGGACATCCTGATTTTCGAGGGCATCAATGTGCTGCAGTCGCGCAATCTGCCCGCCGACGGCAAGATCGTGCCGATGGTCTCGGATTTCTTCGATTTCTCGATCTATATCGATGCCGAGGAAAGCTTGATCCACACTTGGTACGTCAACCGCTTCATGCGGCTGCGTCAGACCGCCTTCCGCAATCCGGATTCGTTCTTCAAGCGCTATGCGCAGGTGAGCGAGGAGGAAGCGCTGACGATCGCCGAGGGGCTCTGGCAGAACATCAACCTGAAGAACCTGCGCCAGAACATCCTGCCGACGCGGCCGAGGGCGGACCTGATTCTGCAGAAGGGTCCGAATCACCTCACCGAGACGGTGGCGCTGCGCAAGCTCTGACGCTCACAGCGTGACGCGGCGGAGCGTCAGGTTGATCCGGCCACCATTCTTGAGAAGAGTCGATGTGTTGGGGTAGATCTTGTCGACCCCGTGGAAGGCGAGCCGCCCCTCGCCTCCGAGAACGACGATATCGCCGCTCGACAGCTTGAACGATAGCGTACCGTCGCCGCGCTCACGCCCGCCAACACGAAACAAGCACGTATCTCCCAGCGAAATCGATACGACCGGCGTTTCCAGATCCTTTTCGTCGCGATCCTGATGCAGGCCCATGCGGGCATCGTCGGCGTAGAAATTGACCAGGCAGGCCTCCGGCTCCCTTGAGGCTCCGGAGACGGTGCGCCAGATATCCAGAAGCGCGCCGGGCATCGCGGGCCATGGCTTGCCGGTGACCGGATGGTTTGGCTGGTAGCGATAGCCGCGTTCCTTGTCAGTCACCCAGCCGAGCGATCCGCAATTGGTCATGCGCACGGACATCGGCTTGCCGGTGCGCGGCATCGCCGGCACGTAGAGTGGTGCATCCGCCACGATAGCACGGATGCTCTCGACAAGGGCCTCCTGTTGAGCGCGGTCGAGAAAACCGGGAATATGGCGAATACCCTTGGGCAGGACCTGCATCGGAAATGCCTATTCCAGCCCGAGCAGAGCCGCAGGAACGCCGTACCGTTGCTGCCAGTCGGCGTAACCGACATCGGTCGGGCCAACCATGTGATCGATCAGGTTCCAGCGGCCGGCCTGAAAGCCCATCAGTGCATAGACGGTCAGCCCGTCCATCATGTCGGTATCCCCGGCAAAACCGGTCTGCTCGGGATCGATGACACCACCGCCCGGCCTTTGCGGCTCGACCTGCACGAAGGCCCAGTTCGGCGTCACCCGGATGGTGGTGACCACGAATTCGACAGGCCCACGCATCTCCGCCTCGACGGCTGGGCGCAAGGTATCCATGATGGCTGCCCGTTCCGCCGAACCCTTGGCGGGCTCGCGGAACGTCAGGGCCAGCGCAGGCCCGCTGAGTGCCATCATCAGGACGGCAACGGCAATCGCCAGAACTGCGCCGGCTGTTTTCATTTTCAGGCCTGATCCAGAGCCGGAATGCGCAGAACCTGACCGGGATAGATCTTGTCCGGATGGCTGAGCATCGGCTTGTTGGCTTCGAAGATGACGGTGTTTTTCGCGCCCTTGCCCTTGCCGTATTGCGATTCGGCGATCTTCCAGAGGTTGTCGCCCTTCTTTACCGTATAGAAAACCGGCTCCTTGGCGGCTGCGGGCGCTGCGGCACCATCGGCGACCTTGAGTTCTGCCGCTTCGACCTTTGAGATACCGAGCGTGTTGCCGACGGCAACCACCGCCTTTTCAAAGGCAGACTGGTCCTTCACCACGCCGGTGAGCACGATCTTGTCGCCTTCGACTGCGACATTGACCTTGTCGGTGCCGAGATCGTGGGAGGCCAGTTCCTTCTTCACCGCTTCAACATCCGGCGCATCGTCATCGCCGCCAATGCCGAGTTTCTTGCCGGCATTCTTGATAAAGCTGAACAGACCCATGGCGCATCTCCTTTTGCGGGTTTCTTCAACCCTAACAGAGTGCACCCATGTGGAAAAAACAAGGCCCGGACGAAAATTGCCGCGATCAATCGTTTTCCGGACGGCCGCGCATCTTCTTGACTTCGCCACGCCCGGTCTTTGCCTTCAGGCGGCGTTCGATCGAGCCCTTGGTCGGTTTGGTTTTGCGGCGCGGTGGCGGCGGTGGTTCGGCGGCCTTGAGGATCAGTTCCTTCAGCCGTTCGCGCGCATCCTCGCGGTTGCGCTCCTGGCTGCGAAATCGGCTGGCCTCGATCATCAACACGCCGTCCTTGGAGACCTTGCGGCCGGCAAGCTTGATGGCATTGTCACGCACCCGATCCGGCAAGGCTGGCGAGGCGGCGATGCCGTAGAACAGCTGAACCGCAGTCGAGACCTTGTTGACGTTCTGTCCGCCGGGGCCGCCAGCCAGCACGAATTGCTCCGTCAACTCCCAGCCGGCGATGACGATGCGGTCGTTGATGTAAAGCGGATCGCTGGCCATGTCGTTTCATCCTTCCATCGCTCTATCTCACAGGATGGCAACGTTGAAAACGCGCGAACCGGCCGACAACGTAAAAACCCGGCACTTTCGAGCCGGGTTTCACGTGAATCATCGTCTGCAACCCTCTGCGAGGGCTGGTTTATTCGGCGGCGAGCTTCACGCCGGGTGCGGCATCGCGGACGCTGCCGTCGACATGGCTTTCGAACTTGGCGAAGTTGGCGACGAACATGTCGACCAGCTTGCGGGCCTGCGCGTCATAGGCAACGCCGTCGCTCCAGGTCGAACGTGGATCGAGGATGCTGCTGTCAACACCCGGCACAGCGACCGGCACGGCGAAGCCGAAATTGCTGTCGGTACGGAAATCGGCCGAGGCGAGCGAACCGTCAAGCGCTGCAGCGAGCAGCGCCCGCGTCGCCTTGATCGGCATGCGATGTCCCACGCCATAGGCGCCACCGGTCCAGCCGGTGTTGACCAGCCAGCAATTGACGCCGTGTTCGGCAATCAGTGCCTTCAAAAGGTTGCCGTATTCGGACGGATGACGCGGCATGAACGGTGCGCCGAAGCAGGTCGAGAACGTTGCTTCCGGCTCGGTCACGCCCTTTTCGGTGCCGGCCACCTTGGCAGTGTAGCCGGAGAGGAAGTGGTACATCGCCTGATCGGGCGTCAGGCGGGCGATCGGCGGCATGACGCCGAAAGCGTCGGCCGTCAGCATGATGATCGTGCCCGGATGGCCCGTCGTGCCGCTCTTGCTCGCATTCGGGATGAAATCCAGAGGATAGGCGCAGCGGGTGTTTTCGGTCAGCGAACCGTCATTGAAGTCCGGTTTGCGATTTTCATCGAGCACGACGTTTTCCAGAACCGTGCCGAAGCGGCGGGTGGTCGCGAAGATTTCCGGCTCGGCTTCTGCCGACAGGCGAATGGTCTTGGCATAGCAGCCGCCTTCGAAATTGAAGATGCCGTGTTCGCCCCAGCCATGTTCGTCATCGCCGATCAACGTGCGCTTCGGATCGGCCGACAGCGTCGTCTTGCCGGTGCCCGACAGGCCGAAGAATACCGCCGCATCGCCATCCGGTCCGACATTGGCGGAGCAATGCATCGGCATGACGCGCTTGGCCGGCAGCAGGTAGTTGAGCATGGTGAAGACGGCCTTCTTCATCTCGCCAGCATAGGACGTGCCGCCGATCAGAATGATGCCCTTGGTGAAATTGCACGCAATCACGGTTTCGGTGCGGCAGCCGTGGCGGGCGGGATCGGCCTTGAAGTCCGGCAGATCGATGATCGTCAGCTTCGGCGTGAAGGTCGCAAGCGCTGCCTTTTCAGGGCGGATCAAAAGATTGCGGATGAACAGGGAATGCCAGGCAAATTCGGTGATGACGCGGGTCGCAAGTGCGTTTTCCACATCGGCACCGCCGACCAGATCCTGCGCATAGAGCGACTTGCCCTTGGCATGGTCGAGCATGTCCTGATGCAGCACGGCGAAATGCTCCGGCGACATTGCATTGTTGTTGTCCCACCAGATTTCGCCCGTGGTGTTTTCGTCGCGAACAACGAACTTGTCCTTCGGCGAGCGGCCGGTGTGCTGTCCCGTCAAGGCGCGCACGGCACCATCGGCGGTCAGCTGCGCTTCGCCGCGACGCAGGATCTCTTCATAGAGTTCGGCGGTACCAAAGTTGTAGCGAACCACGTCCAGGTTGTTAAAGCCGATTGATTCCAGCCCAAGGGATGGGTTGTGAATGCCGAGTTCCTGCATGGTCCAGCTTTCCTCCGTGGTTTGCCGACAGAACGTTGAATATGAGCAACCATAGAAGGACAGCAGAGAAAAGACAAGGTTGCTGTCGTAAAAAATATAATGATTTCAGTATATTAATCGATTTAAAAGAAAATATCGCTTTTTTAATCGGTTGAATCGAGCCTTTTCAAGCGTCGATTTTTGACCGGAAACGCCCGCTCGGCGTCATCCTCATTGCTTTTGCATTTTACTTCGCCACAATTTGTTCCACCTTTATACTCATGAAACGCGTCTTACCGCAGCAGAGCCCCGGACAACCGGGTCGGCCTCGGAGGCGCAGCGAAATGGTGGAGCCCTATACGATGCAGACGATTGCACTTGTCGATGACGACCGGAATATCCTGACCTCGGTGTCGATCGCGCTGGAGGCAGAAGGCTACAAGGTCGAAACCTATACCGACGGTGCCTCGGCTCTCGACGGTCTGCTGGCGCGGCCGCCGCAGCTGGCGATCTTCGATATCAAGATGCCGCGCATGGACGGTATGGAACTTCTGCGCCGCCTGCGCCAGAAATCCGATATCCCGGTGATCTTCCTCACCTCAAAGGATGAAGAGATCGACGAACTATTCGGCCTGAAGATGGGCGCCGACGATTTCATCACCAAGCCGTTCTCCCAGCGTCTGCTGGTCGAGCGCGTCAAGGCAATCCTGCGCCGTTCGGCTAACCGGGAAGCGGCAGCCGCCGCAAGCACCGGCAGCGGCGCAGCCAAGAGTGCCGCCGATATCCAGGCACGTTCGCTGGAGCGCGGCCAGCTTTCGATGGATCAGGAACGCCACACCTGCACCTGGAAGAACGAGCCGGTGACGCTGACGGTGACCGAGTTCCTCATCCTGCATTCGCTGGCGCAGCGTCCGGGCGTGGTCAAGAGCCGAGATTCGCTGATGGACGCCGCCTATGACGAACAGGTCTATGTCGACGACCGCACCATCGACAGCCACATCAAGCGGCTGCGCAAGAAGTTCAAGATGGTCGACAACGACTTCGACATGATCGAAACGCTTTACGGCGTCGGCTACCGCTTCCGCGAATCGGCCTGAGGCCGGATCCATCTCCTCCCCACGCCGGGCATCGCCGCAAGGTGTAATTCTGGCGTGGTCAAGGACGGAGCTGTATGATACGGCTCCGCGCCAAAGAGAGACGCAAGCGCGGTCTCCAATCCGCCCTCGGCGGACGGCAGCCAGGTCTGCCACTGAACGGCAGTAAACTGCCATTGAAACGGCAATAGCTGCCATTGACATACAGGGGCCGCGAAAGCGGGAGTTGAAGGCTTGGTCGAAGTCTTGCGAAACATCGATATGGATGAGGGCGAAACGCGAGCGGCTTCCGGCCGGACGTGGGCGCATCCCTTCACGTTGATTCGCCGCATCTTCGGCAACGCCGTCTTTTCCAGCCTGACGCGCCGTATCCTGTTCTTCAATCTGGTGGCACTCGTCGTCCTGGTCGGCGGCATCATGTATCTGAACCAGTTCCGCGAAGGGTTGATCGATGCACGCGTCGAAAGCCTTCTGACGCAAGGGGAAATCATCGCCGGCGCGATCGCGGCGTCCGCCTCCGTCGATACCAACTCGATCACCATCGATCCCGAGAAGCTGCTGGAACTGCAGGCAGGCCAAAGCATCACGCCGCTGCCGAGCGACGAGGATCTCGAATTCCCGATCAACCAGGAGCGTGTGGCACCGGTCCTTAGGCGGCTGATATCGCCGACCCGCACCCGCGCCCGGCTTTTCGATGCCGACGCCGATCTTCTGCTGGATTCCCGTCACCTCTATACCGGCGGTCAGGTGCTTCGTTTCGACCTGCCGCCGATCGAGCCGGAGGCCGTGACATGGTCGGAACGGCTCAACTCCTGGTTCAACCGTGTGCTGCAGCCGGGTAACCTGCCGCTCTATAAAGAACCGCCTGGCGGTAACGGCGCGATCTATCCGGAAGTCATGAATGCGCTGACCGGTGTTCGCGGCGCCGTTGTGCGCGTCACCGAAAAGGGCGAACTGATCGTCTCCGTCGCTGTGCCAGTTCAGCGGTTCCGCGCGGTTCTCGGCGTGTTGCTTCTATCAACGCAGGCCGGTGATATCGACAAGATCGTTCATGCCGAGCGACTGGCCATCATTCGCGTGTTTGGGGTTGCGGCTCTCGTCAACGTCGTCCTGTCGCTGCTCTTGTCGAGCACGATCGCCAACCCGCTCCGGCGCCTATCGGCCGCCGCCGTTCGCGTGCGGCGTGGCGGTGCCAAGGAGCGCGAGGAAATCCCGGATTTCTCTTCCCGCCAGGATGAGATCGGCAACCTTTCGGTTGCGCTGCGCGAAATGACGACGGCGCTCTATGATCGTATTGCCGCGATCGAGAATTTCGCCGCCGACGTCAGCCACGAATTGAAGAACCCGCTGACCTCGCTGCGCAGCGCTGTGGAAACCTTGCCGCTGGCCCGCACCGACGATTCCAAGAAGCGGCTCATGGATGTCATCCAGCACGACGTGCGCCGTCTTGACCGGCTGATCAGCGATATTTCCGATGCCTCGAGGCTGGATGCCGAGCTTGCCCGTAGCGATGCCAAGGCTGTCGATCTGGAAAAACTGCTCGGTGGCCTGATCGATCTTTCCCGGCAGATCCGCAGCGGCAAGAAGGTCGTCGAGCTGAGCTTCGTTGTCGAGCGCAAGGACAACCCGAAGGCCCGCTTCGATGTCGGCGGCTACGAATTGCGCATCGGCCAGATCATCACCAACCTGATCGAGAATGCCCGGTCGTTCGTTCCGGACCAGGGCGGGCGCATCGTCCTGCGCCTGACCCGGACCCGCAGCCGCTGCATCATCTATGTCGAGGACAACGGCCCGGGCATCCAGGCCGAAGACATCGACCGGATTTTCGAGCGCTTCTATACCGACCGTCCCGACGGCGAGGATTTTGGCCAGAATTCGGGCCTCGGTCTCTCCATCTCCCGCCAGATCGCCGAGGCCCATGGCGGCTCGCTGAAGGCCGAGAACATGATGGATGCCAGCGGCAAGATCACCGGCGCCCGCTTCATCCTGTCGCTTCCGATCGAAAACCATTCATGACGAGCCCGGCGGTCAACGTTCACGCGACCGCCGTGGTGCTCGGAACCCAGGGCTTCTTGTTTGTCGGCCCGTCCGGCGCGGGCAAGACGATGCTGGCGCTCTCCTGTCTGGCGGCGGCAAGGCATTGCGGGCTGTTTGCAGCGCTCGTTTCCGATGATCAGGTGCTGATTTCGGTATGCAACGGCCGCATCATTGCCCGCCGCCCGGCCTCGATTGCAGGGCTCGCTGAGGTCCGCGGCGCAGGGATCGTGGCTGTCGAGACGATACCGGCGGCGGTGATCGATTTTGCCATCCTGCCGGTCAAACCGCCGTTTGAGCCGCGTTTACCCCCGGAAAATGAGAGGTTTTCTTTGCCTTCCGGTGATTTTTTGCCGTTGCATCGCCTTCCCCTGGCCGAAGGCTTGAATTCTTTTGAAATTCTGCGGCTTATTTTACCTCATAATGCCAATTTTCAAGGACAATGATGCCTTTTAAAGCAGCATTTCCGGATTTTTAACTTGCCATTCGCCTTTTCCTTGCCAAGATGTCCGCCCTAAAGGTGGACGAAATTGCTGCATTGCGATATCTGACCCTCCTTATAGATTTGCAGATGCAGTTGGAGCGAAGACACCATGATCGGACTTGTGCTTGTCACACACGGCAAGCTGGCTGAAGAGTTTCGTCATGCACTGGAGCATGTCGTTGGTCCGCAAAAGTCAATCGAGACTGTCTGCATCGGCCCCGAGGATGACATGGATCAGCGCCGGCAGGATATTCTGCACGCCGTTCTTGCGGCCGACGAGGGCAATGGCGTCATCATCCTCACCGACATGTTCGGCGGCACGCCATCCAACCTGGCAATTTCGGTGATGCAGAGCGGCACCGTCGAAGTCATTGCCGGCGTCAACCTTCCCATGCTGATCAAACTGGCCGGTGTCCGTGGCGAAAGCGATATGGACAAGGCACTCGTCGAAGCGTCCGAAGCAGGCAGGAAATATATCAATGTCGCAAGCCGTGTCCTCAGTGGCAAATAACGGGATGTCGGTCATGACACTCTCCCGTGACCTTCTGATCGTCAACAAGCGCGGGCTACATGCGCGCGCCTCGGCCAAATTCGTGCAGACGGTCGAGGGCTACGATGCCGAGATCCGCGTGTCGAAGGACGGCATGACCGTTGGCGGTACCTCGATCATGGGCCTGATGATGCTCGCCGCCAGCACCGGCTGTTCGGTCTCCGTCACCTCCAGCGGCCGTCAGGCACAGGAGGCGCTCGACGCCCTTGATGCGCTGGTAGCCGACAAGTTCGGCGAAGAAATCTGATGCCGGGCGAGAGACATAAAGACATAAAGACCTCTTTATGTCCTGTTGCTCCCTTTCGCGTTTCCTGATAATTGAGGAACAAACCTCCTGCCCACCGCAGGAAGTGGCGAATTCTAGTGCGCCCTGCCCGGTCCTGCCAAAACGTCAGGACTTCGTGCACGGCACCAGCCCGGAGATACTCATGAGCACGAAAAACGACTATCTGGTTGCAGATATCGGCCTTGCCGATTTCGGCCGCAAGGAAATCACCATCGCCGAGACCGAAATGCCGGGCCTGATCGCCTGCCGTGAGGAATTCGGCACGACCAAGCCCCTGAAGGGCGCCCGCATCACCGGTTCGCTGCACATGACCATCCAGACGGCAGTGTTGATCGAGACGCTGGTTGCTCTCGGCGCCGACGTGCGCTGGGCATCCTGCAACATCTTCTCGACGCAGGACCACGCCGCAGCAGCCATCGCTGCCACCGGCGTTCCGGTCTTTGCGGTCAAGGGCGAAAGCCTTGAAGAGTACTGGACCTACACGGACCAGATCTTCCAATGGGCCGACGGCGGCGTCTCCAACATGATCCTCGATGACGGCGGCGACGCCACCATGTACATCCTGCTCGGTGCCCGCGCCGAAGCCGGCGAGGACGTTCTGTCGAAGCCGGAATCCGAGGAAGAAGAAATCCTCGTCGCCCAGATCAAGAAGCGCCTTGCCGCTTCGCCGGGCTGGTTCACCAAGCAGCGCGACGCGATCAAGGGCGTGACCGAAGAAACCACCACCGGCGTCAACCGTCTCTATCAGCTGCATGCCAAGGGCCTGCTGCCCTTCCCGGCCATCAACGTTAACGATTCGGTTACCAAGTCGAAGTTCGACAACAAGTATGGCTGCAAGGAATCACTGGTTGACGGTATCCGCCGCGGCACCGACGTGATGATGGCCGGCAAGGTTGCCGTCGTCTGCGGTTACGGCGACGTCGGCAAGGGTTCTGCCGCTTCGCTTTCCGGCGCCGGCGCCCGCGTCAAGGTCACGGAAGTCGATCCGATCTGCGCCCTGCAGGCCGCCATGGACGGCTTTGAAGTCGTTCAGCTGGAAGACGTCGTGTCCTCCGCCGACATCTTCATCACCACGACCGGCAACAAGGACGTCATCCGCATGGACCACATGCGCGAGATGAAGGACATGGCGATCGTCGGCAATATCGGCCATTTCGACAATGAAATTCAGGTTTCCGCGCTGCGCAACCTGAAATGGACCAACATCAAGCCGCAGGTCGACCTGATCGAATTCCCGAAGGGCAACCGCATGATCCTTTTGTCGGAAGGCCGCCTGCTCAATCTCGGCAACGCCACAGGCCACCCGTCCTTCGTGATGTCGGCCTCGTTCTCCAACCAGGTGCTTGCCCAGATCGAACTGTTCACCAAGGGCGCGCAATACGACAAGGGTGTTCACATCCTGCCGAAACACCTCGACGAGAAGGTCGCACGCCTCCATCTGGCCAAGCTTGGCGCCAAGCTGACGGAACTTTCGGAAGAGCAGGCAGGCTATATCGGCGTGACGCCGAAGGGTCCATTCAAGTCTGAACACTACCGCTACTAGTCCTTACCCGGATAATCCACAACATATAGAGGCCGCGATCTTGACAGGAGATCGTGGCCTCTTTTTTTGGTTCGCCCTTCCCGAGGATTCCCCGAAGGCGTATGTTTTTGGCACAATGATTCGTGACGAAGATGCGGAACAGACGCGTCACGATTGGGGTGTCTTGTCGTTGAGGCGGCAAACAGACGAAGACATGCCGGACTGCAATCGGAATTGAACGAGGCCTGCTTTGGCGGGATTTCGATTTAGCACTGCGTGGCGATTTGCAACCGGACCAATGAGCTTTGAACGTACCCGGCCGAAAGGCCGGGGCACGCTTCAAAGTGTTGAATACACAGATGATCGCGTGATTCGGGTTTTCCGGCGCATCGATCATATGTGGTGCAAACGGGGAAGCACGCCATGGAAACAGGTCCTTCGAAACGCGCCGGCGGCCGGATTCCGTCGCTGTTGCGCCGGTTCATGGCAAGCTCGACACTCGTGGCTTTCGCCTGCCCCGCGTTTGCAGCGGCTGAGGGCGCGGCGACAGCCAATCTTTTCGGCTCGTCCGAGGTCGTGACCTTTTCCCTGCTGATCGGCGTCATTTCTGCGGCCATGCTGTCGGCCATCTGGCTGATCCGCCAGCGCGGCAATATGGAAATCGACAATCGAGAACTGAACACGGCGCTGGCCGACGCCAACCACCGGATTTCACGGTTCCAGGCGCTGATTGCCGACAAGAACCGCCGTATTGTGGTCTGGGAAGGCCAATCGAACAAACCTGAATTTCTCGGCCAACTGCCGGCCGAGACCGGCGCACCGCAGGATGACCGAGACTTCCTTGCTTTCGGCCGCTGGATTAAATCGCAATCGGCATCCGATCTGGAAAAAGCCATCGAACGGCTGCGTTCGAATGCCGAAAGCTTCGACCTCGTCGTCGAAACCAGCCGCAGTGAAATCATCGAGGCCCAGGGCCGCGTTTCCGGCGGCCGCGCCTTCGTCCGTTTTGTCGCACTGAACAATCTGCGAGCCGAGCTTGCGGAAGTGAAGATGGAGCGCGACCGCCTGCACGGCGCGCTGGCCAACCTGCACACGCTGCTCGATGCGATCGATCTGCCCGTCTGGCAGCGCGGGCCTGATGGCGGGCTCCTGTGGGTGAACGAGGCCTATGCGGAAGCCGTCGAAGCGGCCGATCCATCTGCAGCAGTCAAGGAAAGCCGCGAGCTTCTGGCAACTGTTGCCCGCGAGAAGATCCGCGTCATCAGCACCTATGATTCGCCCTATCGCGAAAAAGTCTCGACCGTTGTGCGTGGAAACCGGACGTTCTTCGACGTTGTGGACGCCAAGAGCACGAGCGGTTCGGCAGGCATGGCAATCAACGTCTCCGACGTCGAGGCGGTGCGCGAGGAGCTCAACCGCACCCTGAAGAGCCACGCCGAAACGCTCGATCATCTGGCAACGCCGGTGGCGATCTTCGATGGCAGCCAGCAACTGCAATTCTACAACCAGGCTTTCCAGCGGCTGTGGGACCTCGACATGGGCTTCCTCGAGCGCAAGCCGGGTAATGGCGAGATCCTCGACCGTCTGCGCGCCGTCGGCAAACTGCCGGAACAGCTGAACTGGAAGCAGTGGAAAGACTCGGCTCTTGCCGTCTATCAGGCGATCGAGACGCAATCGGACCTCTGGCACCTGCCCAACGGCCAGACCCTGCGCGTTTTCGCCACCGCCCGCCCGCAAGGCGGAGCGACCTGGGTGTTCGAGAACCTGACGGAAAAGGTCGATCTGGAAACCCGCTACAACACGCTGGTCCAGGTGCAGGGCGAGACCATCGACCATCTGTCCGAAGGCGTCGCCGTGTTTGGCCCCGATGGCCGCATCAAACTATCCAATCCAGCCTTCCGCGCGCTTTGGGGCGTCAGCGAGATCGAGGCCAAGCCCGGCACGCATATTCGCGCCATCGAGCAGGCCTGCGCGCCATCCTACGACCAGCCAGACGGCTGGAAGCAGTTTTCGCATCTCATCACCAGCTTCGATGACGAACGTCCGTCCTGCCAAGGTATTCTGGAGCTACGCACTGGGTTGATTCTCGATTTTGCCGTCATTCCGCTGCCAAACGCCCAGACCATGCTCACGTTCGTCAATATCACCGACAGCGCACGGGTCGAGCGCGCGCTGACCGAAAAGAACGATGCCTTGCGGATGGCCGATCACTTGAAGAACGACTTCGTTCAGCACGTATCCTACGAGCTGCGCTCGCCGCTGACCAATATTATCGGCTTTGCCGATCTCCTGAAAACGCCCGCTTTCGGATCACTGACGGAGCGGCAGGCGGAATATGTCGATCACATCTCCACCTCGTCCTCCCTGTTGTTGACGATCGTCAACGACATCCTCGATCTGGCGACCGTCGATGCCGGCATCGTCGAACTCGACCTCTCGGAAATCAACCTGACGGATTTCCTCGACGAAGTGTCGCTGCAAATGGCCGACAGGCTGCAGGAAAGCGCCGTCACCCTGCAGATCGATACCCCGGACATGCTCGGCCTGTTCGTTGCCGATCATCAGCGCCTGAAGCAGATCCTCATCAAGCTTTTGACCAACGCGGCCAATTTTGCGCCGGATGGCAGCACGGTCAGCCTGAAATGCCGCCGCGACAACAGCGACTTCGTCTTCAGTGTCACCGACAATGGTGCCGGCATTCCGCAGGATGTTCTCGACACCGTGTTCAAACGGTTCGAAAGCCATGGCCAGCACGGCGGTGCGGGCCTTGGTCTGTCGATCGTCGAAAGCTTCGTCAGCCTGCATCACGGCACCGTATCGATCCGCAGCCGCGAAGGTGAAGGCACGGAAGTAACCTGCCGCATTCCTTCGGGCGACCTACCGCAGATCGCCGCAGCGGAATAATGCAGGTGATCGAGCTCACCCTCAAGGACGAGGCAGCCACCATCAAGCTCGGCGAAGATCTGGCGCTGGCCTTGAAAGCCGGTGATTGCCTTGCGCTATCGGGCGATCTTGGCGCCGGCAAATCGACACTGGCGCGGGCCTTTCTGCGGGCCATGGCCGACGACGAGGCGCTTGAGGTTCCAAGCCCCACCTTCACGCTGGTGCAAAGCTACGAGCTGCGCATTCCCGTTGCGCATTTCGACCTCTACCGGTTGGCCGACGTATCGGAGCTTGATGAACTGGGTTTCGACGAGGCGCTGTCCGAGGGCATCTGCCTGGTGGAATGGCCGGAAAATGCGTTGGCGGCGCTGCCGAAATCCCGGCTGACCGCGACGTTTTCGCATCTTGGCGACGGACGCCTGGTCACGATCAGTGGTGAAACTGCCGCCCTTGCGCGAATCGAGCGCAGTCTTGCCATCCGCACCTTCCTGCAGCAACGCGGGTATGGCCAAGCCAAACGCCGCCATCTGAGCGGCGATGCTTCCGCGCGCGCCTATGAACGCATTGTCGTGGCCGGAGAACAGGCTTTGATCCTTATGGATTCCGCCCGTCACAAGCCCGGCCCTATCCTTCAGGACGGAAAATATTATCAGCAGCTGGCGCATTTGGCCGAAGACGTCATCCCCTTCGTCGCCATCGCCCGCGACATCAGGGAAAAGGGATTTTGCGCGCCGAATGTCTATGAGAGCGATCTCGATGCCGGCATTCTGTTGATCGAAGACCTCGGCAGTGACGGCATTCTCGACGCAGACGGACTGCCGATCACGGAGCGTTACCTGGAAAGCGTCCGTGTCCTTGCCCATCTGCATGCGCAGCCCGTGACGCAGGATATTTCGCTCGGGTCCATCACCCACCATATCCCCGATTTCGACCGTACGGCGATGAAGATCGAGACCAGCCTGCTGATCGACTGGTATCTGCCCTGGAAGCGTGGCGAAAAGGCTTCCGATGCCGAGCGCATCGGCTATTTCGCCGTCTGGGACCAACTGATCGATCTTATGGCTTCATCGGAACAGAAACTTCTGCTGCGGGACTTCCATTCGCCGAACATCATCTGGCGCGAGGACCAATCTGGCTTCGACCGCATCGGCATCATCGATTTTCAGGATTCAATGATTGGCCCGACGGCCTATGACGTCGCCTCGATGACGCAGGATGCCCGCGTCACGATTGAACCGGACCTGCGCGACGCGATGCTGTCGCTCTATTGCGCGGAACGCCACGCTCTCGGCCCGTTCGACGAGACGACATTCCGGCGCGACTGGCACCTGATGTCGGCACAGCGCAATTGCAAGCTCGTTGGCATCTGGGTGCGGCTGATGCAGCGCGACGGCAAGCCCTTCTACATGAAGCACATGCCGCGGACATTTTCCTATCTCGAGGTGGCGCTTCAACACGAAGCGCTCGCGCCCTTGCGCGATTGGTGCATAAAGGCTGGAATCCTTTAGGCCGAATCAGCGGCCGAAGCTTCAGTGGATCCGTGCTGCCATGTCCATCATCGAAAACGCCATGGTGCTTGCGGCGGGGCTTGGAACCCGTCTGCGTCCCATCACCGACACCATGCCGAAGCCGCTGGTCCCGATCGCGGGAAAACCGATGATCGACTATATACTCGATCTCTTGGAGGCTGCAGGCGTGACGACGGCTGTGGTCAACGTTCATCATTTCGCCGACCAGATGGAAGCGCAACTGGCTGAGCGAAGCCGGCCAAGCATCGTGATTTCCGACGAGCGGGCGGCCCTGATGAATTCCGGCGGCGGTCTGGTCAAGGGGTTGAAGTTGCTACCGGAGGGTTCGGTTCTGGTGATGAATGCGGACCTGTTCTGGGTAGGAGAAAAACCGGGGGCACCTTCTAATCTCGAACGTCTCGCATCCTTCTTCGACCCTGAAACCATGGATATGGCGCTGCTCTGCGTGCGCAACGAAGATACGACCGGACACAACGGTAAGCTGGATTTTTCGCTCGATCCGCAAGGACGGCTGTCGCGCTACAGGGACGGCATGGACAATCCCGTCGTCTATGCCGGCGCGATCGCCCTCCACAGCCGTCTTTTCGCCGATGCGCCGGATGATGCCTTCAACCTCAACATCTATTTCGACCGGGCAATCGCAAAAAACAGGCTTTTCGGCATTGTTCTCGACGGTCACTGGCTGACGGTCGGGACGCCGGAAGCGATTGGGCAGGCGGAAAGCGCCATACAGCAGTTTGCAACAGGAGCCGGATGACGTGACGGACCCCGTCTCCAACGTCTTCACCATTCCACCCGGCCTTCCCTTCCTGAAGACGCTGGTGGAGAAGCTGTGCTCCGGCGAACTGGTTCCAGGTTTCCGCTACGACACTGCCGACCCGCTGTCGCTTGCCGGCGTGACCATTTTCGTGCCGACCCGGCGCTCGGCCCGCGTGCTGCGCTCGGAGCTGGTCGATTGCCTTGGCGGCCGTTCGGCGATCCTGCCGATGATCCGGGCACTGGGTGAAACCGATGACGACAGCGGCTTCTTCGACGCCGAAATCCCGGCGATCCTTGATCTCGCACCGCCTTTGCCCAACATCGCCCGGCTGATCGAGCTTGGCTGCCTTATCCTGGCCTGGCGAAACCAGCTGCCGAAGGCTGTGCTCGACGTGCACGCGGAAAGCCCGCTGATCGCTCCGGCCAGCCCCGCCGATGCCATCTGGCTGGCGCGCAATCTTTCCGACATCATCGACGCGATGGAAACGGAGGAACTGGACTGGGACGCGCTCGACAAGCTCGATGACGCCGACCATGCCCTCTGGTGGCAATTGACGCTGGCCTTCCTGAAAATTGCCAGCACCTACTGGCCCGCACGGCTGGAGGAGCTGAAACAATCCTCTCCCGCGCGCCATCGCAACGCCATTCTGGAAGCCGAGGCCCAGCGCATTGCCAGCGGCAAGGTGACCGGCCCGATCATCATTGCCGGCTCGACCGGCTCGATCCCGGCCACCGCCAAGCTGATTGCCGCCGTGCAGAAGCTGCCCAACGGCACCATCGTCCTTCCGGGCCTCGACCAGACGATGAGCGACACCGAGTGGATGATGATCGCGCCGGAAACCGGAACGCTGAGCGGCAAACCAGATCCGGCAAGCCGCAGCCATCCGCAATACGGGTTCTTCCGTTTGCTGAAACGCATGGATGTTTCCCGGCAGGACGTTGCGGTGCTCGGCGCTCCGGAGCCCGATCTCGATTACCGGGCAGAGCTGATCTCCCATGCCCTTCTGCCGGTCCAGGCGACCAGCAGCTGGACGGCATTGCGCGGCGATATCGATCCCGCCCGGCTGACAGGCGCCTTTGCCGACGCGGCCCTGATCGAAACCGCCAATGAGCGCGAGGAGGCAACAGCCATTGCCATTGCGCTGCGCCTTGCGCTGCACGGCAATGAGGAAAGTCAGGCGGCTCTCATTACGCCTGATCGCGACCTTGCCCGCCGGGTCGCCGCAGAACTCATGCGCTTCGGCATCGAAGCCGA
The DNA here is from genome assembly GCA_900473045.1 of Hyphomicrobiales bacterium. Classification (GTDB taxonomy): domain Bacteria; phylum Pseudomonadota; class Alphaproteobacteria; order Rhizobiales; family Rhizobiaceae; genus Pararhizobium. The sequence continues at coordinate 85,300 of UCKS01000056.1, read as the reverse complement.
TGATTCCGCCGGTACGCCGCTCTCGTCTACCGGACCCGGCAGCCTGGTGAGGTTGCTGCTCAAATCGGCGCTGCGGCCGGGCGATCCCATCTCCATCGTGGCGCTGCTGAAACATCCGCTCGCGCGCTTCGGCCTCTCTGCCGAGGCAATGAATATCGCCGCAACGACGCTGGAGCTGATGGCTCTGCGCGGCGGCACCGGCAGCGCCGATATTTCCGAGCTTGAAATCCTTCTCGACCAGACGCTGCAGCACGAAATCGGCAAGAAGCATCTGCCGGAACGGCGCGGCCAGATCGACGACGAGACCATCGCGCAGGCCCGCGATCTTGCCCGGCGGATTGCTGCGGCGGCCGAGCCTCTGGCGGGCACGCTGGTGCGCCACCACCGAAGCGGCCGGGGGCTGACCGCAGCCTTGCCGCTCTCGCAATGGGCCGAGAAGACCGGAGCCGCGCTGGAAGCGGTCGCCGTTGATGAGCATGGCAGCCTTGCCGGGCTGTGGTCGGGTGAAGCCGGCGAAGCATTGGCGACGCAGTTGCGCTCCGTCATCGATACCGAAGGCCAGCTGACGGCGGACGGGCCGCAATGGAGCGATATCGTCGAGGCCTTGTCGGCGAGTGAATCGATCAAGCCGCGTTCGATGCGCCATCCGCGCGTGTTCATTTTCGGCGCGCTCGAATCCCGTCTTCAAAGCGTCGATTTGGTGGTTCTCGGCGGTCTGAACGAGGGAACCTGGCCCGGCCAGACCGCCAATGATCCGTTCCTGTCGCGAACGATGAAGACCACAATGGGACTTGAGCCGCCAGAGCGGCGGATCGGCCAGCTCGCCCACGATTTCCAGATGGCCTGCGGCACGCGCAAACTCATCCTGACCCGCGCCATGCGCAAGGGCGCAACGCCGACCGTCGCCTCACGCTGGCTGCAGCGGCTGCTCGCGGTCGGTGGCAAGCCGTTTGCGGCAACGCTGCGCGACAACGGACGGGATTATCAGCAATGGGCTGGCATGCTGGATCAGGGTGTCACCCAGCCACTGGCCAAACGGCCGGAACCGAAACCATTGGCGGAGCACCAGCCGCGCAGCTATTCCTTCAGCGAAGTGAGCCGGCTACGGCGCGATCCCTATGCCGTCTATGCGCGGCGCATCCTGCGCCTGCAGCCGATCGATCCCTTCAACCGTGATCCCGGTGCTGCCGAACGCGGCACGCTTTATCACAAGATCGTCGAACGTTTCGTGCGCGCCAAGCTGGATGCGGCATCGCCGGAAGCACAGACAGAAATGAGTCGGATTCTCAATGAGGCCTTCGATGAACAGGCCCTGCCCGCCCATATCGATATCGTCTGGCGGCCGCGCTTTGCTGCTGTCGGCAAGGCTTTTATCGACTGGGAAATCACCCGCCAGGGCGATGTCCGCAAGAGTTTCACCGAGCTCTACGCCTCGATGGAGCTTGGCGTGTCCGGCATCAAGCTGACCGGCATTGCCGACCGCATCGACATTCTCGGCGATGGCAGCGCCGTGATCGTCGACTACAAAACGGGATCAAACCCCTCGATCAACGAGGCCCGCGCTCTGCTCGATCCGCAGCTGGCACTGGAAGCCGCAGCGCTGAAGGCCGGCGCCTTCCAGAAGACCGGGGCGAAGCACCCACAATCGCTGCTCTATGTCCGCCTGAAGCCCGGCGAACGGTTTGCCGTGCAGGAAGTCAACAACGAACACGCCAAGGCGCGCGCCAATGTAGAGACCAAGTCAGCCGAGCAACTGGCCGAGGATTCGCTGAAGGAACTGACCGGGCTGCTTGCGGCGCTGATGAGCGGCAAATACGGCTTTGCCTCGCGGCTGATCGTGCAGAAGGAACGCGATTACGGCGGCGAATATGACCATCTGGCCCGGGTTGCCGAATGGGCGACGGCGGAAGGCGAGGATGACAGCAATGAAGGATGACGATTTCGGCCCGCTCGAGCCGACGCCGCAAGCCTGGCTGGACTGGACCTCGGCCAAGCAGGCGCTCGCCTCCGACCCCGCCCGCTCCGCCTGGGTTTCCGCCAATGCCGGCTCCGGCAAGACGCATGTGCTGACACAGCGCGTTATCCGTCTTCTGCTGTCCGGCTGCCGGCCGTCGGCCATCCTCTGCCTCACCTATACCAAGGCGGCGGCGTCGGAAATGTCCAACCGCGTGTTCGAGCGGCTGGCCGAATGGGTAACGCTGGATGATGATGCCCTGGATAACCGGATCGCAGCGATCGAGGGTGAACGGCCGGATCTGCTGAAACGCCAGGAGGCTCGCCGCCTGTTTGCGCGCGCACTGGAGACACCCGGTGGACTGAAAATCCAGACCATCCACGCCTTCTGCGAGGCGCTGCTGCACCAATTTCCGCTGGAAGCCAATGTTGCTGGCCATTTCTCGGTGCTGGACGATCGTGCCTCCGCCACGCTTCTGGCCGATGCCCGGCGGGCATTGCTGACAGCCACGGCAAGCGAAGATGACCGCGAACTGACCGAGGCGTTTGCGACGGTGCTCGATCTTGCTGACGATACCGGGCTTGAAAAACTGCTCTCGGCGATCGTTGCGCAACGCACGCCGATCCAGGTGTTTCTCGATGAGGCCGCCAACAAAGGGGGTATCGATCCAGCCCTTCGACTGGCTTTGGGTCTCAGCTCCGACGAGACGACGCAGACGGCATTAGCCGGATTCTGGCCTCTGAAAGGTTTGAACGGAGCGGCGCTCGAACGCTATATCGACATGGCGCTTTCGGCCGGTGGCGCCAAGGTTACGGAGTTTGCCGATGGCCTGCGTGCCGTTGCCAAGCTCGCCGATCCGCTGCAACGCTACAATGCGCTGAATGGACTGTTCTTTACCCAGGCCGGCAAGCCTAAAGCCGATTCCGCTTTCCTGTCCAAAGGAATGCGCGACAAGGCGCCGGATCTGGAGGACCTTGTCAACGCTGCCCGCGATCACATCATCGCTGCCACCGATCGTCTCAACCTGATTGCGATGTTCGAGGCGACCAAGGCCGCACTGGTGCTCGCCGACCGGCTGAACAACGACTACGAGGACATCAAGAAAAGCCGCAGCCAGCTGGATTTCGATGACCTGATCAACCGCACGGCGACGCTTCTATCGCGTGGCGATGTCAGCCGCTGGATCCACTACAAGCTCGACCAGGGCATCGACCATATCCTTGTCGACGAGGCGCAGGATACCAGCCCGGTTCAATGGACGATCATCCAGTCGCTGGCCGAGGATTTCTTTTCCGGCGAAACGGCGCGTGGCGGCAACCGGACGATGTTTGCCGTCGGCGACGAGAAACAGTCGATCTATTCCTTCCAGGGCGCCCGGCCCGAGCGCTTTTCCAACGAGAGCATCGAGACCGAACGGCGGGTTCGCGATGGCGGCAAGACCTTCAGCCCGATCCGGCTGCAACTCTCCTTCCGCTCCACCGAAGATGTGCTATCCGCCGTCGATACCGTGTTTGAAAACCCGGTCCATGCCCGCGGCCTCAGCGCCCGCAATGATGCCGTCGTGCACGCGTCCAACCGCATCGGCCATCCGGGGCTGGTCGAGGTCTGGGATGCAATTGCACCAGCCGACAGCATTCAGGAGGACGACTGGACCGCCGCGTTCGACGCGACGCCGGAGGATGCACCCGCCAATATCCTCGCGCAGCGCATCGCCTCTATCCTCGCCGAATGGATCGGCCGGGAAACGGTGATCGAGAAAGGCGTCAAGCGGCCGATGCAGCCGGGCGATATCATCGTTCTCGTGCGCAAGCGCGATGCCTTCGTCAACGCCCTGACGCGGGCCCTGAAGACCCGGCAGAACATTCCCGTCGCCGGCGCCGACCGGCTGGTGCTGACCAACCATATCGCCGTGCAGGACCTGATGGCGCTTGGCCGTTTCGTTCTTCTGCCACAGGACGACCTGTCGCTGGCTGCGGTGTTGAAGAGCCCGCTGTTCAACCTTGGCGAAGACGATATCGCCGCATTGGCGGTGGGCAGGCCATCGTCCGTCAGTGTCTGGAAAAACCTTCTGGATTTCGGTGCTGAGGAGACGAGCCGGTATTACCCTGCCTTGCAGAAGCTGCAGCGTTACAGGTCGCTGTCGCGCACCCTGCCCGTGCACGATTTTTATGCGCAGATTCTTGGCCAGGACGGCGGACGCGCGGCCTATCTCGGACGGCTCGGGACCGAGGTCAGCGATATCCTCGACGAATTCCTGACCTTTGCGCTCGATCACGAAAAGAACGGCCTCCCCGGCCTGCAGGCTTTCACTTCCGGCCTGGAGATGGAAGCGCCAACGGTCAAGCGCGAACAGGACAAGGAGCGCAACGAAGTCCGCATCATGACGGTCCACGCCGCCAAGGGCCTGGAAGCGCCGGTGGTCTTCCTGGTCGATGGCGGCGGCAAGGCCTTCAATTCGCAGCACGTCTCCGGCCTCAGGATGATCAAGCAGGACGACCGGCAAGGCGCCATGCCGTTGCCCGTCTGGCGTCCGCCTGGCGCTGCATCCACCATCCTGGTCGATACGGATACGGACCGGCTGAAAACGGCCGCCGAGGAGGAATACCGCCGGCTGCTCTATGTCGGCATGACGCGCGCCGCCGACCGGCTGATCGTCTGCGGCTATCAGGGCAAGCGCGGCAATCCGGAAAGCTGGCATGCGATGGTCACCACCAGCCTGTCTGCCGATGAGCGCGGCCGCAGTACGCCGATGACGTTTTCAGCCGGCGACCAGGAATGGACCGGCTATCGTTGGCAGGTTTCCGCGTCCGGCCGCGATCTGCAGACGCAGGAACGGAGCGAGGCGGCGGCGGAAGCGCAACGCATGGGTCTGCCTCCCGCGCTGCTGCAACCGTTGCCGCCGCAGAAGCATCTGCCCCGGCCATTGAGCCCTTCCGGCGCCGGTGCCGTGATCGATGAGGAGGAGAGCGGCTCCATCATGGGCTCTGCCCTGTTTTCACAAAAGCCTGGCGCGGACACGTCCTTGCTGCGCGGCGCCATCCTGCACCGGTTCCTGCAAGTGCTGCCATCAATAGCACCCGAAGAACGACGGGCGGCAGCCGAACGTTACCTGCTTCGCTCCGTTCCGCGCTGGTCCGTCCCGCAACGGCAGGCATTGACTGAATCGGTGCTGAGGGTGATCGAGCATCCCGAACTGACCGCGCTGTTTTCCGAAGGCAGCCGTGCCGAAGTGTCCGTTATGGGCACGCTCAAGCTTGGTAGCAGGGATTTTGCGGTGTCGGGTCGGATCGATCGGCTGGCCGTATCGGGAAACACCGTCACCATCGCCGATTTCAAGACCAACCGTGAAATCCCTGCATCTGCCGAAGCAGTTCCCTTTGTCTACCGGGCGCAGCTCGCCATTTACCGCGCCCTGCTGCAACCGCTTTACCCGGATCACGTTATCCACTGTGCGCTGATCTATACCGGGGGTCCCACCGTTCTTACCCTGCCGCAGGCGATGCTGGACAGCAGTCTTGTGGAGCTCGCGACAAAGTGAGATAGGAATGGGATTGAAAAGCTGACGCTCAACCATCACATGATGGGTAACCGTTCGAAGAACGCCGATTTCGAAACCAAGGAGCAGCCTATGGCTACCGTAAAAGTCGATACTTCCAATTTTCAGGACGAAGTCCTGAACTCCGTCGAGCCTGTCATCGTCGACTTCTGGGCCGAATGGTGCGGCCCGTGCAAGATGATCGCTCCGAGCCTGGAAGAAATTTCCGTTGAAATGGCCGGCAAGGTCAAGGTTGCCAAGGTCAACATCGACGAGAATCCGGAAATCGCCGCCCAGTATGGCGTGCGCTCTATCCCGACCCTTGCCATGTTCAAGGCCGGCGAAGTTGCCGACATCAAGGTCGGCGCCGCGCCGAAGACAGCCCTGACCTCCTGGATTTCCAACGCAGCAGCGTAAGTGAATTCCAAATGGTATCAAAAAAGCCCGGGAGACCGGGCTTTTTTCGTTTCCGCAAGCTCACTTCCCGCTTTCGGCAGGCTCCAGCAAGGGCACATGCGAAGCAGCGGTTTTCGGCAAAAGGCCGATCAGACGCGGATCGTCATGGACCTCGACCATCAGCTTGTAGGGCCTGAAGCCCAGGTGCTGATAAAAGCCAAGAGCTGAGGGATGATCGAATGTGCAGGTGTGCAGCCAGAACCGCTCGATCGGATGCGCCCAGGCCTTGGCGATCGCCTGGTTCATCAGGAAACGGCCGGTACCCTTGCCGATCGCATCCTTGACGATGCCGAAATAGACGACTTCGCATTCGCCGGGCACACGAAAGTCGAGTTCGAGCAGGCCGATATCGCGGTCTCCGTCGCGAAGCGAATAGGTCTCGATCGACGGATCGGCGAGAATGCCGCGCACCTCGTCATCGCCGATTTCCAGCATCGAGACCCACAACCAGTCCTCGCCGATCTCGCGAAACAGGCGCTTGTAGATATCAAGATTCTGCGGGCCGAGGCGTACGAGCGTGTGCGGCAATTCCGGTAATCCGGCCATTTCCGCCGGGCGCTTTCGCATTTCCAGAAATGTCACCACATTGGCGACCTTCCCGGACGGGATGGGCGAATAGCCCTCGGGCAGTTCAGGGTTGTTGTCGTACATTCATTCTCTCTGCTCAGGAATTCGGTTGGCCGCGCCCCGCGCTTTATTTCGGCGGCGTGCCGTTGTCGGCCAGAACGTCACCGACCAGATAGAGCGAGCCGCCGATCAGGATACGAGGGGCGACCGGATCGTCGTTGAACATTGCGGTGATTGCACCGAGCGCTTCAGCAACCGTCGCCATCGCGCCAGCCTCGAAGCCTGCCGAAGCCGCATCGTCGGCGAGAGCAACCGCGTCTATTCCAGCATCGGAACCGCGGATCGGCACGGTAAACACCTGTTCGGCCAGCCCCTTGAAGGCCTGGAAATAGCCGACCGGATCCTTGGTGTTGATCATGCCGATGATCATGAACAGTGGCCGGGGATCGCGCTCCTCCAGGTTGGCCATGGTTTCGGCAATAACGTGACCGGCACCCGGATTGTGTCCACCATCGACCCAGATTTCCGATCCCGCCGGCGCCAAACGCGCCAGATTGCCTTCCGTCAGTCTTTGCAGGCGGCCCGGCCATTCGACGGTGACCAGCCCCTTGTCGATGACGGCATCGGATATATCGAAACCGGCGGCCTTGACGGCGCGGATGGCGGCTGCCGCATTGGCATATTGATGGCGGCCCGGCAGGCGCGGCAGCGGCAGGTCGGCAAGGCCGAATTCATCCTGATAGACCAGACGGCCAAATTCCTCATGGGCCATGAAGTCCTGTCCATAGACCGAAAGCGGGCATTTCAGCCGTTGAGCAATGGAGACCAGCACGTCGCGCGCCGTATCTTCTTCCTGGTGGCCGATCACCACCGGGCAGCCGCGCTTCATGATCCCGGCCTTCTCCGCAGCAATCAGTTCGACGCGATCGCCCAGATAGGCCTGGTGATCGAGCGAGATCGGCATGATGACGGAAACGGCGGGGGTCTTGATGACATTGGTCGCATCGAAACGGCCACCGAGGCCAACTTCGATGATGACGACATCGGCCGGGTGCTCGGCAAACAGCACGAAGGTGACGGCCGTTAGGATTTCGAAAACGGTGATTTTTTGCCCGGCATTGGCCTCGCCGACACGGCGAACGGCATCGGCCAGGACGGCATCGCTGACCAGCGCGCCGCGTTCGCCCTTTTTGCCGATGCGATAACGCTCGTGCCAATTGACCAGATGCGGAGATGTGTGGACATGGACGGAGAGACCGGCCGCCTCAAGGATGGTGCGGGAAAAAGCCGTGACCGAGCCCTTACCGTTGGTGCCGGCAACATGGATCACCGGCGGCAGCTTGTCCTGTGGATTGCCGAGGACATCGAGCAGCCGGGTGATCCTGTCCAGCGACAGATCAAAGCCCTTCGGATGAAGCGCCAGCAGCTTGTCGATTTCCTGCCCGGCTTCGGACACCTGCACCGTGGTCATCACCGCTCCTCCAACTGCCGCTGGAGCGCCGGGCGCTCATGCAAGCGCGCTCAAGACGCGCCAATCCCAAATGATCTCATCACTAACGGGCGACCGGGCCATCCCGAGCACCCTTCTTATCTTGACGCTCAGGCGCTGGCAGCCATCGGAACCGCAGCGATTGCCGTTGAGCCATTCAGCTTGGCTGCATCGACCGGCTTCTTCATCAGGATCTTCAGGACACGTGCGAGCGTATCCGGGATATCGTGGCGCTTGATGACCATATCGATCATGCCGTGTTCCATCAGGTATTCCGACGTCTGGAACCCTTCCGGCAGCTTCTCGCGGATGGTCTGCTCGATGACGCGCTTGCCGGCAAAGCAGATTTCGGCACCCGGCTCGGCCAGATGCAGATCACCCAGCATGGCATAGGACGCGGTGACGCCACCCGTGGTCGGGTTGGTCAGCACGACGATATAGGGAAGACCTGCTTCCTTGAGCATCTGCACGGCGACCGTGGTGCGCGGCAATTGCATCAAGGAAAGGATGCCTTCCTGCATGCGGGCGCCGCCCGAAGCCGGGAAGATCACCAGCGGGCATTTTTCGGCGATTGCCTTTTCGAACGCCTTGACGATCGCTTCGCCGGCAGCCATGCCGAGCGAACCGCCCATGAAGTTGAACTCGTGCACGACGCCGACCAGCTTGACGCCACGGCAGCGGCCGACACCGGCAACGATCGTGTCTTCAAGATCGGTCTTGATGCGGCTGTCGCGCAGGCGATCGACATATTTCTTCGAATCGCGGAACTTCAGCGGGTCCTGCGCCACCTTCGGCTGCGGCAGGGCCTCGTAGACGCCGTCATCGAACAGATCCTTCAACCGCGCCTTGGCCGGCATCTTCATATGGAAGCCGGAGGCGGGGATGACCCATTTGTTTTCCTCGAGATCGCGGTGAAACACCATCTCGCCGGTTTCCGGGCATTTGATCCAGAGATTTTCCGGAACTTCCCGGCGGCCGAGCATCGAGTTGATCTTCGGCCGAACGTAATTTGTGATCCAGTTCAAATCCAAACTCCTGAATAGTCAAAACCGGTCGTGACCCACAATGTGGGCATTTATTCGGCCGCGACAAGCTTTGCGGAACGAACGCCGGCTGCGAGGCCGCGAACCAGCGTTTCCACGCCCGGCACCGTTGCCCCTGTTGATTTTCCGTCCTCTGTCAGGCTGGACGCCACCTGGTTGATGATGGCGGTGCCAACGACCACACCATCCGCCGATGCGCCGATAGCACGCGCATGCTCCGCCGTCTTGACGCCAAAGCCGACGCAGACCGGAAGTTTCGTATGGCCCTTGATCCGCTGTACGGCACCGCCGATAACAGTCGGATCCGGCAGAGCCGAGCCGGTGATACCGTTCATCGAGACATAATAGACGAAACCGGAGGTGTTTTCGAGAACCTTCGGCAACCGCTTGTCGTCGGTGGTTGGCGTCGCCAGGCGAATGAAGTTGATATCCTTCTTCAACGCCGGGATGCACAGCTCGTCATCCATTTCCGGCGGCAGGTCGACGACGATCAGGCCGTCGATACCGGCTGCCAGTGCATCATCGAGAAAACGCTCGACGCCATGGATGTAGATCGGGTTGTAATAGCCCATCAGAACGATCGGTGTGTTCTGATCGCCTTGGCGGAAAAGGCGCGCAATCTCCAGGGTCTTGACCAAAGTCTGCCCGCCCTTCAGCGCGCGCTGACCGGCCAACTGGATTGCCGGACCATCGGCCATCGGATCGGAAAAGGGCATGCCGAGCTCGATGATATCGGAACCGGCCGATGGCAGAGCCTTCATGATCGCCAGCGACGTATCGAAATCCGGATCGCCTGCCATGAAATAGGTGACCAGCGCCGGCCGGCCTTCGGCAGCCAGATCGGCAAATCGTTTGTCCATGCGTGCGGTCATGCTGTTACAGCCCCATTCCAAGCAGTTTGCCGACGGTAAAAATATCCTTGTCGCCGCGGCCGGACAGGTTCATCAGGATAATCTCGTCCTTGCCCATCTTCGGCGCCCGCTTGATCACCTCGGCGATCGCGTGGCTTGGCTCCAGCGCCGGAATGATGCCCTCGAGACGGGTCAGCACCTGGAAGGCTTCCAGCGCCTCATGGTCCATGATCGGCACATACTCGACGCGGCCGATATCGGCGAGCCAGGAATGTTCCGGGCCGATGCCGGGATAATCGAGGCCGGCCGAAATCGAATGACCTTCCTTGATCTGACCGTCGCCGTCCTGCAGTAGGTAGGTGCGGTTGCCGTGCAGCACGCCCGGCGAACCGGCGGTGATCGACGCGCAATGCTCGTCGCCTTCCAAACCCTTGCCACCGGCTTCGACGCCGACGATCTTGACGGATTCGTCGTCAAGGAAGGGATGGAAGATGCCGATCGCGTTCGAGCCGCCACCGACGGCAGCAATGACCAGATCCGGCAGACGGCCCTCGGCCTCCAGCATCTGCTGCTTGGCCTCGATGCCGATCACCGACTGGAAGTCGCGGACCATTTCCGGATAGGGATGCGGACCGGCAGCGGTGCCGATCAGGTAATAGGTGTCGTCGACATTGGTGACCCAGTCACGCAGCGCCTCGTTCATCGCGTCCTTCAGCGTGCCGGACCCAGCCGTCACCGGCTTGACCTCGGCACCGAGCAGCTTCATGCGGAACACGTTCGGCGCCTGACGCTCGACATCGGTTGCACCCATATAGACGACGCAGGGAAGACCGAAGCGGGCAGCAACGGTGGCGGACGCCACGCCATGCTGTCCGGCACCGGTTTCAGCGATGATCCGGGTCTTGCCCATGCGCTTGGCCAGAAGGATCTGGCCGATGCAGTTGTTGATCTTGTGCGAACCGGTATGGTTCAGCTCTTCGCGCTTGAAATAGATCTTGGCGCCGCCCAGATGCTCGGTCAGGCGTTCGGCGAAATAGAGCGGGCTCGGGCGGCCGATATAATGCGCGCCGAGATGCTTCAGTTCCGCCTGGAATTCAGGATCCGTCTTGGCCTTGTCCCACTCGGCCTGCAGGTCGAGGATCAGCGGCATCAAAGTTTCGGCAACGAAACGGCCGCCAAAAATGCCGAAACGGCCATCTTCATCGGGTCCGGTCTTGAACGAATTCAGGTGTGGCGTCTCGTTCACTTGCTTCTCCCTGCCAATGCTTTGGCCATATCCGCTTCCGCGCGGGCGACGGCGTCGAAAAACTCTTCCATGCGTTTCAGATCTTTGACGCCCGGCGCACTTTCGACACCGGAGGACGTATCGATGGCCTTGGCGCCCGTCAGAGCCAAAGCGTCACTGATGTTCTCGGCATTCAAACCACCGGAAAGCATGTAATCGACGCTTTCGTCAAGCGCATGCAAGAGCTTCCAGTCGAAAGACACACCGTTGCCGCCCGGCAGATCCGAGCCTTTCGGCGGCTTGGCGTCGAACAGGAAGCGGTCGGCTATGCCTATATAGGGTTCGATCCGCCGGAGATCATCAGCCTCGCGAATGGACAGCGCCTTGATGACGGGCAATCCGTAGACGGCCTTGGCGTTCAGGACACGTTCGGGGCTCTCATTGCCGTGAAGCTGGAGAATGTCGGGCGACAGCGCCGAGACGATCTCGTCGAGATCATCATTATCGGCATCGACGGTGACGGCGACGATCTTGGCCTTGCCACGAATACGCTCGGCCAGCCGGCCGGCATCGTCGGGCTCGATATTGCGCGGGCTCTTCGGAAAGAAGATGAAACCCGTATAGCCCGCGCCGAGCGCCACGGCCCGATCCACGGCCTCTTCAGTCTTCAGTCCGCAAATTTTGACTTCCGTTTTCATGCACAGCGCACTGACATGAAATGGGGCCCGAGTCGAGCTTAAAACCGACAAACGCGGGCTTTCGAGAACACTCAGGTGACACGGTTCCGCTAAAATGATATCATATATCGATATATAGGATGCCACCCATGAGAACTTTGATCGACATTACCGAGCTTCAAGTTCAGGCGCTTGAAGAAATCGCAAGCAAGGAAAAGCTGTCGCGGGCCGCTGTGATCCGGGCGGCAATCGACGATTACGTCCAGCGCCGGCGACGCGTTGACATCAACGACGCATTCGGGCTTTGGGGTGAAGGCGGAGTAGATGGCCTGTCATACCAGGAGAAAGTTCGCAGCGAATGGTAAAGGCGCTGTTCGATACCAACATCCTGATCGACTATCTCAATGGTATTCCACAGGCACGCGATGAACTTGCGCTCTATGAAGACAGCGCCATCAGCATCATTTCCTGGATGGAAGTGATGGCAGGGGCCAGCGAAGAGGCTCAACCGGGAACACGCGTTTTTCTCAGTGGCTTTACCCTGATCGGGCTGACCGCAGCGATTGCCGATCTCGCCGTGACGTTGCGCCGGAAGCGGCGCATCAAGCTGCCAGACGCGATCGTCGAGGCCTCGGCACAGGCAAACGATCTGCTGCTCGTCACACGCAATACCAAGGATTTCGCGGCCGATGCCCCCTCCGTGCGCGTACCTTATACACTTTAAACCGTTGCATGGCCCGTGCGGCTCCCTATATCCGAGGCAGACATACGGAGAACACCATGCGCCTTCTGCTTGCCATCATCCTGCCCTGGCTTCAGTTTTCACCATCGGCCGGCCAATTGCTGGCATCGTCTGCCTTATCTTGCAGATTACCCTGATAGGCTGGATTCCGGCCGCTATCTGGTCGGTTTATGCGCTCAGCCAGTACAAGACAGACGAGAAGATCAGAGACGCGCTGGGCAATCAGTACCGGCGTTAAGCGTCAACACTCTCAATCGAAGTCGATTGCGTGCAGCATGGTGCCATTACGCTTCAGCCAGCGCTTGGCATCGTCCATCGCCGGGCAGAGTTCCTCGCACAGATCCCAGAAATCCGGTCCATGGTTCATCTCGCGCAGATGCGAAACCTCGTGGGCGGCGAGATAATCGATCACTTTTGGCGGCGCCATGACGATGCGCCAGGAAAAGCTCAAGGCGCCATCGGCGGCACAGGAGCCCCAACGGCTACGCGTATCCTTGAAACTCAAAGACTTCACCTTGCGGCCGACCATGCGTGCGTAGATCGACACCAGCCGTTCCAAGTCCTTGCGCGCTTCCTTCTTCAGAAAGTCCGCAATCCGGCGGCGCAGATGTTCCTCCGCACCGCTGACAAGCAGCACCGGTTCGTCGTCGATGATCACGGCCTCGGTCAGGCCGCGCAGCTTGCCGGTGCGCTCGATCCGGTGAGCGACGCCGCGCAGAAGAATAGTGCCGCCCTCGTCCAGCACGCTCTCGCCGGAAAACCGGGCAAGCTTGGTCATCAGCCATCCCTGATGGCGATCGAGGAAGGCGTTGATCTCGCGTTCGGGCAATCCGGTCGGAATGGTCATCTTCAGCGCCCGCCCACCCGGCTCGATGCGCAGCGTCATCCGCGTTGCCCGGGCATTCTGCCGAATGGTCAGCGGCATGACCTTGCCGGCAACATCAATCGTCCGCGTCACCGGTGGCGGCGGAGATTTGGGCTGACGCGGCTTTCGAAGCAGGGAGAACATGAGTGTCTTGATAACCGATTCGTTTGAAGGACGCATGATCCCGAACGCGCGGAACCCTGTTGAAAAGAAAAACCGGCATCTGGTGGGATGCCGGTTTTGTTTGTTTTACGGATCGGTGGATCAGTTGGCCGGAAAGCCCGGGACCGAGCCGGAACCGCCGGAATTACGATCGCGCATGAAACGGTCGAAATCTTCCTGGTCCTTGGCGCGGCGAAGTTCGCGGGCATATTCGTCGAACTGTTCGCGCATTTCATCGAGCTTGCGGCGTTCCTCGTCGAGGCGGGAGAGCTCAGCATCGCGCCAGTCGTCGAAGGCAACATTGCCGGTGCCGGAGTTCGGACGGCCATAACGCTGGCTCTTCCGCTTGAAAGACGAGCAAAAGCTGTCAACACTGTTGTTGGCATCCTTCTTGAAGCTTTTCAGCCTTTCGCCGAAAATAATATAGGCAAGCATGGCAAGTCCAAGCGGCCAGAAAATCACGAAACCGAGCACCATCATGGCAATGGTCGCTGGCGTCCAATCAGGACGGATCAATGCAGATTGGTTCATGTTCAGAAGTCCTCGCTAAAAGTGGGCCTCTCCTTCGGGCCCGCTTATTACGAGATGGGAAGAGGCCTGCCCCACTGCAAGACAAATGTCCGCAGATTCCGGCAAGCCTCTGATATCGATCGATGAAATCGATATGTTATCGCAATCAGGCGGTCTTGCCACCCTTGATCACCCGGCGCACCGGCTTGGCGCTGCGGGCATGCTCGCGGTGAAACGCTGCGATGCGCGGCGCGATTTCGCGGCGGAAACGCGACCCGTTGAAAACACCGTAATGGCCGACATCCGGCTGCATATAATGCAGGCGCATATTGTCGGGGATGTTGGTACAGATCGTCTGCGCGGCTTGCGTCTGGCCGACGCCGGAAATGTCGTCGTTCTCGCCTTCCACCGTCAACAGTGCCACCTTTCGGATCGCCGTCGTGTCCACCTTCTGGCCGCGATGCATCATTTCGCCCTTTGGAAGGGCATGCTTCATGAAGACGACATCGACGGTCTGCAGGTAGAATTCGGCGGTCAGATCCATCACCGCCATGTATTCATCATAGAAATCGCGGTGTTTTTCGGCGGCGTCGCCGTCGTTTTTGACCAGATGCTCGAAGAAATCCTTGGTCGCCGTCAAGTGGCGGTCGAGGTTCATAGACATGAAGCCGGACAGCTGCAGGAAGCCCGGGTAGACCGGACGCAAGAACCCGGCCTGCGGAAACGGCACCGGCATCACGACATTATCGCGAAACCAGCTGAGCGGCTTTTCCTTGGCAAGCTGGTTGACTGCGGTTGGATTGATGCGCGTATCGATCGGCCCACCCATTAGCGTCATAGAGGACGGCGACAGCGGATCGTCATTGGCTTCCATCAGCGCCACGGCCGCAAGCACCGGCACCGCCGGCTGACAGACAGCGATGACATGCGTATCGGGACCAAGGAAATGCAGGATCTGGATGACGTAGTCGATATAGTCATCAAGATCGAAAGTGCCTTCGGTCAACGGCACGGTGCGGGCGTCGATCCAGTCGGTGATGTAGATATCAGATTGCGGCAACAGCGCTTCGACGGTGCCGCGCAGCAGCGTGGCGTAATGGCCGGACATCGGCGCGACGATCAGAACCTTCGGATCGGAAGCCCTGCCCTTTGGCACGGCACGCTCGAAGTGGATGAGATTGCAGAAAGGTTCGCGCCAGACGATCCGTTCGCGCACCGCAACCGGCACGCCATCAATGATGGTTTCGGGCCGGCCGAATTCCGGCTTGGCGTAACGGCGCGTCGTGCGTTCAAAGACTTCGAGGCCGGCAGCGGCAGCCCTGCCCATATAGGTATGTGAAATCGGGTTGAGCGGATTGGCATAAGCCAGCCGCATGGCATCTGCCGCGGCGCGCCACGGCGCCATCATTGCGTGATTGAGTTCGTAGAGCTGGTAGAACATCGGCAGCGTTCTCCTTGTTACCGTAAACGACAACGCCGCTCCCACCGGACGCAACCTTGCATTCTTCTTGTTCGTGTCCGCAGGCATGGCGACACTAGCACTTTTCTTGTGCGACGCAATAAATATGCCGCAACGCCTCTGTAACAAGGCCTTCGCAAGCGTGTCACAGAGGGCTTGATAGTCAGTTAAGGCGCCGGCAGGCTGCTCGCAGAGAGATCGATGCAAGAATGAGGCTGAGCCGCGCGGCTACCGGGAGACCTTGACCACGGCCTTGATCAACCCGGCCTTTTCATGTGCCCAGCGCGGCAGGTCGGTGACGACCGCGTCCAGTGTCGTGCGATGCGTGATCAGCGATGCCACCGGGACATGGCCGGCGCGGATGGATGCAGCCACATGCTCGAAATCCTGCCGCGTCGCATTGCGGCTGCCGACCAGCATCATTTCCCGCTTGTGGAATTCGGGATCGGAAAAGCGGATATCGTCCTTCACGACGCTGACGAAAACCAGGCAACCGCCATGGGCGACGAACGAGAAGGATTTCTCCATCGACCCGCCAAATCCGGTGGCATCGAACACCACATCGAAACCGTCACCGCCCGTGGCCGATAGCACAGCCTCCAGAGCGCCGTCCCCCGCCCAGATACCGTCCGCGAAACCAAGCCGTTCGGCCGCCATCTGCAAACGCTCGGCGCTGGCATCGAGCAGCGTCACCTGATGCCCGGCAATGCGGGAGAAAAGTGCTGTTCCGAGACCGATGGGCCCGGCGCCGATGACCAGAGCCCTCGACCCGGCAGGCGCCAGCGAGCGGCGCACCGCATGGGCGCCGATGGCCAGAAACTCGACTGTTGCCGCTGCCTCCAGCGACAGATCGCCAGCCGGATAGAGATTGGTTTCGGGGACGAGGATCTCCTCGCAAAGCGCTCCGTCGGTGTGCACGCCCAGAACCTTGATGGCCGTGCAGCAGTTCGGTTTGTCCTTGCGGCAAGCGATGCAGGTTCCGCATGAGAGATAGGGATTGACGATGACCGGCGTGCCCGGTGCTAAGGATACTCCTTCGCCGGATTCGATCACCGTTGCCGAGATTTCGTGTCCCATGACCCGGGGATATTCGAGATAAGGGTGTTTACCCTCGAAAATATGATAATCGGTGCCGCAGATGCCGACATGGCTGACCGCCAACCGTGCCCAGCCTTTTTGCGGGGCCCCCGGCGCTGGTCTGTCGATAATTTCCAGGCGCCCGGGCTCCGGGCAGATAGCCGCTTTCATGGCAGGCAGTTCCTTGCAGTCTCAATTCGCAGATGGGTGGATAGCAACGGCATCCGGCCAGAATCAAACCGGCCGGATTCCTTGATGATCAGCGCGAACCGCGACGGCGCAGCTGGTCGAAATAGACGATGACGATGATCAGCACGCCGGTGATAATGCGCTGCACGAACGCATTGACGTTGAGCAGATTGGCGCCGTTGTTAATGGTCGCGAGGATGAAGGCGCCAAGCAGCGGTCCGTGCACCGAGCCAACCGCGCCAAACAGGCTGGTGCCGCCGATGACCGAGGAGGCGATCGCCTGCAATTCCCAGCCTTCCGCCTGGGTGGCGTTGCCGATGCCGATGCGCGAGGCGAGCAGCAGGCCGACGAAGGCGGCGCAGGTCGAAGACAGGATATAGGCAAGATAGATCGTCCGGTTGACATTGACGCCGGAGAGACGTGCGGCTTCGCTGTTGGAACCGACCGCAAAGAGGTAGCGGCCCCAGCGGCTCAGATGCAGAAAGATATACGCCGGTATCGCCACTACGATGACCATCCAGAACAAGCTGGGAATACCCAGGAAGTCGGCGCGCGAAAAATTGGTGAAGGACTCGTCGCTGATCGAGATGGTCGAACCATTGGTGACCAGAAGGCCGATGCCGCGCAGTGATGTCAGCGTCGCCAGGGTGATGATGAAGGCCGGAAGCCCCATGCGAACGATGCCGAAGGCATGAAAAGCGCCGATCGCCACGCCGACCAATAGGGTGATGCCCATGGCCGGCCAGAGCGGCACGCCATGCTGCAAAAGCCAGGCGACGGTGACGCTGGAGAAACCAACCACGGCACCGACGGATAGATCGATGCCGGCGGTGATGATGACGAATGTCTGGCCCACCGCAAGGATCGCCGTCATCGACCCCTGACGCAGCAGATTGCTGATATTGTTGGAGGTCCAGAAACTCGTCGTCGAGATGCCGAGGAGCAGCCAGAGGAACAGCAACAGCCCAAGCAAGGTCAGGCCGAACAGGATGTTCATGCCTTTCTTCGGCACCGGTGCGGTTTCCGTTGTGGTCTCTACGCTCATGATTTTCCTCCGCGCATTTTCTTACTCAGTCTTTTCATGATGCTAGACGCCGATCGCCTGGGTCAGCACTTCTTCATGAGACGCACTACGATAGGTGTGGCTGGCGACAAGTTTTCCCTGCCGGAACACATGCAGCCGGTCCGAAAGCTCGTAGACCTCCGGCAGATAGGAGGAGATCAGGATAATGCCCGCCCCCTGCTCCAGAAGCCTTGCAAACAGCCGGTAGATTTCCGCCTTGGTGCCGACATCGACGCCAACGGTCGGCTCGTCAAAAATGAACAGCTTGGCGCCGTGGCTCAGCCATTTGCCGATGACGATCTTCTGCTGATTGCCGCCGGACATGGCCGACGCCAGCACACGCCGCGTCGGTGTCTTGATCTTCAGATCGTTGATCTGCCGATCGGCATTCTCAATCTCACGCCCGCGGTTGATGGTCAGGCCGCGCGACAGCCGGTCAAACACCGGAAGGTTGATATTGAGCCCGATCGGCAGGTTGAGGCAGAGCCCCTGGTCGCGGCGGCTTTCGGGCGCAAGCGCAATGCCGAGGTCCATCGCATCGCGTTCGTTGCGGATCTTGACCTTGCTTCCCTGCCAAAAAACTTCGCCGGCGCTCAACGGCTGGCGGCCATAGAGCCCGAGCGCAAATTCGCTGCGCCCGGCACCGATCAGGCCGTAGAGCCCGACGATTTCGCCTGCCCGCACCGACAGAGAGACATCCGAGAAACCCGGCCCGGAGAGGCCGCGCGTTTCGACGATCGTCGCGCCGATCGGCAGTGTTTCCTTGTGATAGATCTGCTCGATGGTGCGGTTGATCATCATCGAGATCAACTCGGCATCATTGGTGTCGGCGATCTTGCGCGTGCCGATATGGGTACCGTCGCGCAGCACCGAAACCCGGTCGGCGAGTTCGAAAACCTCTTCCATGCGGTGGCTGATATAGACGATCGTCACGCCTTCGGCCTGTAGCCGGCGAATGAGCCGGAAGAGCTGCGCCGATTCCTGGCGCGTCAGGTAGGCGGTCGGCTCATCGAAAATCAGGAACTGGGTACCGCGCATCGCCGCGCGTGCCGTCGCCACCAGCTGCTGCTGGCCGATCGTCAGGTCGCTGAGAAGGGCCGCCGCCGGCAGGTTGAAGCCGAGATCATTGAGCACGGCCTGGGCGGCATCGGTCATGGCGCGCTTGCGCATCAGGCCGTTCTTGTTGATCTCGTCGCCCAAAAACATATTGGCAGCGACAGATAGGTGGCGGCAAAGCACGACTTCCTGATGCACTGCATTGATACCGCGCGAAATCGCCTCGTTCGGTGTGGCAAGCTGCACCGCATCACCACACCAGAAGACCTCGCCGGATGTCCGGCGGATGACGCCGGTCAAAAGCTTGATCAGCGTCGATTTGCCAGCGCCGTTTTCGCCGACGATCGCGTGGACCTCTCCCGACAGAAAGGTGATGTTTGCAGGCTTCAGCGCCTCGACGACACCGTATTTCTTCTGCAGGCCGCGCAGTTCCAGGATCGGCTCGCCCTTGGGAACAGGGTGCTTGGCAATCGTCGCCGCGCCCTCGTGCCGGTGGCTGACATCGTGAAGTCCGGTCATGGCGGCTTTCCTCCTCAATCCGAAACCTGTGTCAGCACAGCAAAGCCCCCCTGACACAGTTCTGGATCGCGTTATGCGACAGACGGCAGACCGCTATCGGCACGGCCTGCCGTGTTGTTTCGATCAGTTGACCTTCGGGTTCAGAAGGGCGTCGATCTTCGGATCGGCCATGTTGGCCTTGGTCACCAGATTTGCACCGGTATCGACATTGGCCTCGACCTTTTCCTTCTTCGAAGCAGCCAGAGCGGTTTTGATGCCGTCATAGCCCATGCGATACGGGTCCTGCACCACGAGACCGGCGAGAACGCCTTCCTTGAGGAAGCCGACCGTCTTTTCGTCGCTGTCGAAGCCGATGACCTTGATCTTGTCGCCGAGCTTGTTTTCAGCGATCGCCTGGCCAACGCCCTGCGCCATGATCAGGTTGGACGCGAAGACGCCAACGAGGTTCGGGTTTGCAGTGATCAGGTCGGTCATCATGTTGAGGCCGGTGGTTGCCTGGCCGTCGGCATACTTGTCAGCCACGACCTTCAGGCCCGGATATTTGGCCGTGATCTGCTCGACGAAGCCGTTGTGGCGCTGATCCAGCGAACCGACACCTGGAAGGCTGGTGATGATGGCGATGTCGCCCTCTTCCTTGCCGGTTGCTTCCTTGATGGCGGCAGCAAGACCATCAGCAGCGATGCGGCCGCCCTGAGTGTTGTCGGTTGTAAGGAAGGAGGTGAAGGCCTTGGAATCGGCACCTGAGTCGATGCCGATGATCGGCACAGTCTTGGCAGCTTCATCGATCGGCTTGCCGAGCGCCTTGAATTCCGTCGGCGAGATGACGACAGCAACCGGAGCACCGGCAACAGCATTTTCCAGAATGGTGATCTGGCCGTTGATGTCTGATTCCGACTGGGCGCCGAGTTCCGGCACGTTAACGCCGAGATCCTTGCCGGCAGCACGAGCACCAGCCAGAACGATTTGCCAGTAGAACGATGTGGTATCCTTGACGATGATCGGGATTGTGACGTCCTGCGCAAACGACGCCATCGGCATCATCGTTGCGAAAACAGCGGCACCGGCCAGGCTGGTAAAGGCGCGGCGGGACATGATATTCTTCATAAGGGTCATGGTGTTGTTCTCCTCCAACAACGTCTTGTTCAGTTCTCCTCAGACCGGGCTGCAAGACGCAAACAGTTCGATCTTTTATCCATAAAAAACATTTTGCCTTGGCAAGCTATCTCAGCAATTTCGAAATTGCAAGCGCCCGGAATCTGCCTTGAACATTGATAGGCTCCCAATGCCAAGTCTTTGTTTTTTCATCCGAAGGTGCCCGGCCGACCGGCATGGCCCGGGCACCCGCCCGTCTCAGACGCGGTAGAGTTCCTGCGGGTGCACGACACCCTTTTTCAGAATGATATTTCCGTAGAGCCGGAACTCCGTCGTCGCAACGATATAGGCGGCCTTGCGCGAACGCTCGTAGAAGGCAAAACGCTCGATCGGCACGACCTTGAAATCGCCAGCAAGCTTGTTGACCACGCTCTGGAACTTGACGCAGACATCCGGCACGGCCTGCGGATCGCCGACGACTTCCATGCGCCAGGCGGATTCGCTGACGAATGTATCGAGCGGCATATGCGCAAGAATCGCCTCCAGGATGCTCAGTGCATCAACCCCGTCGGCCCGCACAACCTTCGGCCCCATGGTGCTGGCCGGAAAATTGGCATCGGCAATCACGATCTCGTCCCCATGCCCCATGGTGCGGATCGCATGCAGCAATTCCGGACCGAGCAATGGATGTATTCCCTTCAGCATTCCGTTTTCCTTTATCTTGAAGCCGGCTAAACCCGGACGGCGTCCGTGCCGAGTTTCGGGGCCACCAGCGTATGCGCTTCGTAAGCCTTGAAATCATCCGGCCGCAAACGCCGCTCGGTCAATTCCATATTGCGCAGCAGGCTCGACGGCTTGGCCGTTCCGAGAAGAACCGACGCGACTGCCGGGCTCTGCAACGGGAACTGGATCGCCGGTGCGGCCAGCGGCAGGCCCTGCGATTGCGCAATCGTTTCCATCGCCCTCACCTTGTCCAGCACGTCCGGGGTCGCCGGCATATAGTCGAAATGCGATCCTTCCACCGGACCCGTAGCCAGAATACCCGAATTGAAAACGCCGCCAACCACCAGCGAGGTTTTCTTTTTCTCGCAGAGCGGCAGCAATTCGGCGGTGGCGGTACGGTCGAGAAGCGTATAGCGCCCGGCCAGAAGGATGCAGTCGATATCCGCCTCACCCATCACGTCGAGGCAGACCGGCACCTCGTTGACGCCCAGCCCGTAGGCGGCAATGGCGCCACTCGATTTCAGCTGGTCCAACGCTTTCAAACCACCATCCAGCAATTGGCGAAGATAGACAGCGTTGCGCTCGGCGCCATGCGTGTAGACGCCGATATCGTGGACAAAGAGAATATCGATACGGTTCAGGCCGAGGCGGGCATAGCTGAAATCGACCGACCGCATGATGCCATCATAGGAATAGTCGTAATCCGTATCGAAGGGCAGCGGATCGACGAAGCCGTAGCTCGGTACCTTGTCGTCAGGAACCGGCCGCTGCAGCCGGCCAACCTTTGTCGACAGAACATAACTACCCTTTGGTTTTTCGCGCAGGAAATCGCCGACGCGCCGTTCGGCAAGACCAAACCCGTACCAGGGCGCCGTATCGATGAACCGCAATCCGGCAGTCCAGGCTGCCTCCAGCGTTTCCATGGCCGCCTCGCGCGGGCATGCCCGGTACATGCCGCCGAGCGGCGCCGTGCCGAAGCTGTATTCTGTGACGGAGAGGTCCGTCTGGCCGATCTTGCGTGTCTGCATCAATTCTCTCCTCCGCTCCAACGATCGCCCGTCAGAGTGTCGCGCCCAGGTGCCAGGGTACGAATTCATTGTCACCGTAACCGAACAGCTCGCTCTTGGTCTTCTTGCCCGACGCAGTATCGATGATCAGGTCGAAGATCTCGCGGCCCATGCCGGCAATCGTCGCGTCGCCGGTGGCGATGGTGCCACAATCGATATCCATGTCTTCTTCCATGGCACGGTACAGCGCCGTGTTGCTCGTCAGCTTGATCGACGGGCATGGACGCGAGCCAAAACAGCTGCCGCGGCCGGTGGTGAACGTGATGACATTGGCACCGCCCGCCACCTGTCCCGTCGCCGAGACGGGATCATAGCCGGGTGTATCCATGAAGACGAGGCCGTGTTCGGTGACCCGCTCGGCATAATGATAGACAGCCGTCAGCGGCGACCGGCCGCCCTTGGCAACGGCGCCGAGCGATTTTTCCAGGATCGTCGTCAGGCCGCCGCGCTTGTTGCCCGGCGAAGGATTGTTATCGAGTGAAGCGCCGTGCATGGCGACATAGTCTTCCCACCAGGAAATCAGCCCGTCGAGTTTTTTAGCGACACCGTCATTGACGGCGCGGCTGCGCAGCAGGTGCTCGGCACCATAGATTTCCGAGGTTTCCGACAGGATGGCCGTTCCGCCCGCACCGGCGAGAATATCGACCGCAGCACCCAAAGCCGGGTTTGCCGTAATGCCCGAGAGCCCATCCGAGCCGCCGCATTGCAGCCCGACGATGATTTCGCTGACCGGGATCGGAATGCGCTTGGCCGTTCCGACTTCCGCCGCGATCTCCTCAAGCACGCCGAGCGCGCGGGCCACGGCGCGGCGCGAGCCACCGGCGTCCTGAATGTTGAAATGCCGCTTGCCGGCGCCTGCCCCGGACTGGCCGTAAAGCGTCAGCTGGTTGACCTCGCAGCCGAGCCCGACCATCAGCACGCCGCCGAAATTCACATGGCGCGTATAGCCGGCAAGGGTCCGGTGCAGGTTCTTCATGCCATCGCCGGTCGAACTCATGCCGCAGCCCTGGTCATGGACGATCGGTACGAAACCGTCGATGCCGTCATAACGCGGCAGGATGACCTTGTTGGCCTCCTCCGCGATCGCCCGGCAGACGGTGGTGGAACAGTTGACGCTGGCGATGATACCGATGAAATTGCGGGTCGCGGCGCGGCCGTCGGCGCGGCGATAGCCCATGAATGTACGGGCCTTATCTTTGGCACTGGCTGCTTCCGGCGGCACCGGCGCACCAATCGACAACCGGTCCTGATCGAAAGCCAGATTGTGCGAATGGACGTGGTCGCCCGCAGCGATCTCGACGGTCGCCCGGCCGATCGCCTGGCCGTATTTAACCACCGGTTCGCCGATATGGACGGGATGGATCGCTACCTTGTGGCCGGGATCGATCTTGCCGTTGGCGCGAACGCCACCCGGCAGTTGGCCGCCTGCTTCGATGGCCAGCGATGCGACGGCGACATTGTCGTCCGGCGACAAAACGATGAAGGAAGGTGCGGTCACCTTTGGTATCTCCCTGGCAATTCTTATTCGAATGAGCTTCTCATTCATTTTGTCTTTTATCCACAATAGACAGTTTATCGTCAATGGGTATTATGGGATGCGGCGCGTGAGCAATAAGGCGACCGCGTCAAAAACAAAATCAGGGACGAAACACGATGAACCCGCAGAGCAAAATCGAAGACAGGATCAGACGGACCGGATAGAGCACCTGCAACAGCTTGCCCGCGCGCCGGGCTAACAAGAACTCCTATCCGGTCGATACAGTCATGGCGAAACAGAACACCGTCTTCAAGGACGCCTTCAACCGCTGCCTCAAGCTTCTGGCGGAAACCTCAAGCCTGCCGTCCGAGCCGGAGCTGGGAACGACGCTCGGCGTCAGCCGCACCACAATCCGCGCTATCCTGACGCGCATGGAAGAGCTGCAACTGCTGGCCTGGGACAAGCGAGCAAAGGTGGTTTTGCGCCAGCCGGAACCGGAGGATTATTACCCGGCGGAAGAAACCGATTCGCTGTCGGACATCATCGAGCGCAGTTTCATGCGCCGGATTCTGGCCGGCGGTGCCGAGCCCGGCATGCAGATCAACGAGCTGGAACTGGCCCGCGATATCGGCACCGGCACGACCAGTGTGCGCGAATTCCTCATCCGCTTCAGCCGCTTCGGCCTGATCGAGAAACGCCCGAACAGCCACTGGATTCTCAAGGGCTTTACCCGCGAGTTCGCGCTGGAACTGACGGAAGTGCGCGAAATGTTCGAGCTACGCTCTGCCGCGAGCTTTACGGCCCTTGCGCCCGAACACCCAGCCTGGGCCGAACTCGACAAGATTGAAGCGTTGCACCACGGCATCCTCGGCGATATCGACAATCGCTACAAGGAATTCTCGGAGCTCGACGAACGCTTCCATCTTCTGGTGCACACCTCGTCGAGCAACCGGTTCATCGTCGACTTCTACGACATCATCACCATCGTCTTTCACTATCATTACCAGTGGAACAAGACGAACGTGCGCGAGCGCAACGCCCGGGCGCTGGAAGAACATCTCGACTATATCGCCGCCCTTCGCTCCCGCGATCCGGCACGCGTCGAAACCGCTTGCCGGCGCCATTTGCGGTCGGCGCGTGAAACCCTGCTCCAGTCCATTCAATAGCCGGATTCAAAAGACATCATGATCACACCCATTATCCAGTTTGGAACCAGCCGCTTCCTCCAGGCCCACGCCGATCTCTTTGTCAGCGAGGCACTGGAAAAGGGAGACGCCCTCGGCAAGATCACGATTGTCCAGACCACGGGCTCGGCGGAACGCGCCGGACGCCTGACAGCGCTGGCGGCACCGGACGGTTTTCCGGTCATCATCCGCGGGCTCTTGGACGGTGCCGAAGTCGATCGCACCCAGCAGGTCACCAGCGTCGCCCGGGCACTGTCCACGGCGGCCGACTGGGACGAGGTCAAGCGAATCGTGGCCATGGAAGCGGAAGTGCTGATCTCCAATACCGGTGATACCGGCTATGCGATTGGGCCAGGTGATCTTGTGACCGAAGTCCCGGCCTCGTTTCCCGGCAAGCTGCTGATCCTTTTGCACGAGCGCTATCGCGCAGGCGGCAAAGCCTTGACGATCCTGCCCTGCGAACTCGTCGCCCGCAACGGCGACACGCTGAAAACGGTAATGCTCGATCTTCAATCTGCTCGTATGGCCGACGCAGGTTTCAGGGACTGGCTGGCAAACCAGGTCATTTGGGCCAATACGCTGGTGGACCGGATCGTCTCCGAACCATTGGAGCCAGCCGGAGCGGTGGCAGAGCCCTATGCACTGTGGGCGATCGAGGCGCAGCCCGGACTAAAACTCCCCTGCACGCATCCCTCCATCCTGCTGGTCGACGATCTCTCTCCATACGAGAAGCTCAAGTTGCATATCCTCAATCTCGGCCACACGGTGCTGGCCGATATGTGGCTGAAAACCGGCCGGCCTCAGGATGAGACCGTCAAAGCCATCCTGAGGGATCCGGAGGTCTTGGCAACGCTGGTGAACATCTATGAAACCGAGGTCATTCCCGGCTTTGCCGCAAAGACCCTCGGCAGCGAAGCGGAAGGTTATGTGGCCTTGACGCTGGACCGGTTCCGCAATCCATTCCTGGACCACCGCATCCGCGATATCGCCAATCATCACGTGGAAAAGATCAGCCGGCGGATCGTCGATTTCCGGGCTTGGAGCCCGGATGTTGCGATGCCGAAACTCACGGCGATCATCGAAAACCGGTGATCAGTAGCCGGCAACCGGCTTTGCATCGCCCTTTTCACCAGCCAGGAAATCCTCCCGCAAGCGCATGGTGGCGCTGACGAGAAGCGTCACATCCGTGCCGATCGCCATGAAATCCGCGCCCATCGCACGGTAAAGATGAGCCTGATCGAGGCTGAGCGTCATGATGCCGCGTGCCTTTCCGGCCTTGCCGATCCGGTCGAATGCGTCCTTGATTGCCGCCGTCACTTCCGGATGCCCGGGCTGGCCAAGATATCCCATGTCTGCGGCGAGATCGGACGGGCCGATAAACAGACCGTCAACACCGTCGAGCGCAGCGATATCATCCAGCGCTGCAAGGCCGGCAACGCTCTCGATTTGCACGATCAGGCAGATCTCGTCATTGGCCGTTTCGAGATAATCGCCGATCCGGCTGAACTGCGATGCCCGGCCAAGGGCTGCACCAACGCCGCGCACGCCATGCGGCGGGTAGCGTACGGCGCGCACCAAAGCCTGCGCCTGCTCTACACTTTCCACCATCGGGATCAGCAGCGTCTGGGCGCCGGTATCGAGGATCTGCTTGATCAGCCAGGTTTCGCCGATCGGAAGCCGGACCATCGGATGGCTGCCGGAGCGGGCAACGGCCTGAATCTGTGCCGACAGCAGCGGAATATCGTTCGGCCCATGTTCGCCGTCGATCAACAGCCAGTCATAACCGCTGCCCGAAACAATTTCCGCCGCATAGGGACTGGCCAATGCCACCCAGAGGCCCAGCTGAAAACGATCCTCGCGGAGCGCGGCTTTGAACATGTTTTTCGGGGCGGGCATGGCTGTCTCCTGCTGTCTTTATGTTTTCTAACGCCAAATAAAAAAACCGGCCAGAGCTATCCGGCCGGTTCTCTTCAAAACCTGATTGGCAGATCAGGAAATGCCGCCGAGGCAGACATATTTGATCTCGGTGAATTCCTCGATGCCGTATTTCGAGCCTTCACGGCCGAGACCCGACAGCTTGACGCCGCCGAATGGCGCTTCCGCTGTCGAAATCAGGCCGGTATTGACCCCGACCATGCCGTATTCGAGCGCTTCGGCAACGCGAAAGACGCGCGACAGGTCCTTGGCGTAGAAATAGGACGCCAGGCCGAATTCAGTGTCGTTGGCCTGCTCGATGACATCCGCCTCGGACTTGAAGCGGAACAATGGTGCCAGCGGGCCAAAAGTTTCTTCGCGGGCAACGGCCATATCCCTGGTGACATCGGCAAGGATCGTCGCTTCGAAGAATGTGCCGCCCAGCGCATGCGGCTTGCCGCCCGCCAGGATGCGCGCGCCCTTTTTCAAAGCGTCGGCAATGTGCTCCTCGACCTTGTTCAATGCTGCCTTGTCGATCAGCGGTCCGAGAATCACACCTTCGTCAAAACCATTGCCGGTCTTGAGCTTGCCAACAGCCGCTGCCAGTTTTTCGGCGAAGGCATCATAGACGCCGTCCTGAACGTAGATACGGTTGGCGCAGACGCAGGTCTGGCCGTTGTTGCGATATTTGGCGATCAGCGCACCTTCGACGGCCGCGTCGAGGTCGGCATCATCAAAAACGATGAAGGGTGCATTGCCGCCAAGCTCGAGGCCGAGTTTCTTGATGGTCGGGGCGCTCTGCTTGTAGAGTTCCATGCCAATTTCCGTCGAGCCGGTGAAGGTCAGCTTGCGCACGGTCGGATTGGAGGTCATTTCGGCACCGATGGCTACGGCCGAACCGGTGATGACGCTGAACAGACCCTTCGGCAGGCCGGCCCGTTCCGCCAGAACCGCGATGGCGATGGCCGAGAATGGTGTCCGCGAAGCCGGCTTCAAAACCAGCGCGCAACCGGCGGCAAAGGCCGGGCCAGCCTTGCGGGTGATCATCGCATTGGGGAAGTTCCACGGCGTGATCGCTGCCACGACACCGATCGGCTGCTTCATCACCATGATGCGCTTATCCGGCTGATGACCCGGGATCATGTCGCCATAGATCCGGCGGCCTTCCTCGGCAAACCATTCGATGAAGCTGGCGCCATAGACGATTTCGCCGGTCGCTTCGGCCAGCGGCTTGCCCTGCTCAAGTGTCAGAATGCGGCCGAGATCATCCTTGTTCTCGATCATCAGGTCAAACCATTTGCGCAGCACGGCGCAGCGGTCCTTGGCTGTCCGTGCGGCCCAGCCCTTCTGCGCGATCCGGGCGGCCTCGATGGCCGCCTTGGTTTCAGCTGCACCGAGCTTCGGCACCCGGCCGATGATGTCGCCTGTGGCCGGATTGTTCACCTCGATGGCATTTTTCGGATCGGCCTCGATCCAGTTTTCGCCGACGAGTGCTGCCTGGCGGAACAGCGAAGGGTCTTTCAAGGTCACGGTCATCAGCAGCAAATCCTTTGCTTCGGAAAATCTACAGAACTTATACAACTTTTTTCTGGCGTTCGACAATAACCCTGCAGAGCGTTTCTGCAGTCTGTTTCGCCGCGCCACCCGGCTGTGAACCAAACCGCCGTGCCGTTGTCGTCAAATTGGAAACGGTCCATCTCCAAACCACACACTATTACTCGACTATACAATCGCTATATGCGGACTACGTCCGCTTACAGAATTCCGACCCTCCTACCTCCCAAAGAGAGGAACAAGCCATGACAACCACCAGCAACTACCGCCAGGCAGACTATCCGATTGAGCCGAGCTTCCTCAATCGCTGGTCACCTCGCGCGTTTACCGGCGAGACCATTTCCGAAACCGAACTGCTGACCATCCTGGAAGCCGGCCGCTGGGCGCCGTCGGCCTTCAACTCGCAGCCTTGGCGCTTCGTCTATGCGCTGCGTGATACCCCGGAATGGGACAAGCTGTTCCCGATCCTGGTCGAATTCAATCAAGGCTGGGTCAAGTCCGCTTCGGCTCTGGTCATCCTGATTTCGAAGACGCATTTCATCGCCCCCGGCGCAACGGAAGCCAAGCTGTCGCACAGCCATAGCTTCGATACGGGTGCAGCCTGGGGCGCAATCGCCCATCAGGCGCAGTTGCTCGGCTTCCAGGCGCACGGCATGACCGGGCTGCATTTCGACAAAGCCACCGAAATCCTCGGCCTTCCGGACGGTTACCGCGTCGAAGCGGCGGCTGCCATCGGTCGCCTGGGCGACAAGGCCCAGTTGCCGGAATATCTGCAGGCCCGCGAAACGCCCAGCCCCCGGCGTCCGCTTTCGGAACTTGCGTTCAACGGCACCTTTATCGCCGACTAAAAAAAAGAAAACCACGCCTCCGTCTGGAAGGCGTGGTTTTTTTACCGATCCGAAATGCGCTGCTACTGACGGGCAGCGGCAAATCAGATGTCGAGATTGGCGACGTTCAGCGCGTTTTCCTGGATGAAATCGCGGCGTGGCTCAACTTCATCGCCCATCAGGCGCGAGAACAGGCCGTCAGCATCGGTGGCGTCCGGCACACGGACCTGAAGCAGCGAGCGGACGTTCGGATCAAGCGTCGTTTCCCAGAGCTGCTCGGCGTTCATTTCACCAAGACCCTTGTAACGCTGCATCGACAGGCCCTTGCGGCCGCTGGCAAAGATGGCATCGAGAAGTGCACGCGGCCCGCTGATTTCGATTGCGCCGTCCTTGCGCTTCAACAGCGGCGGAACGGCATAGATTTCCTTGAGGCGCGGGGTCATCAGGTCGATATGGCGTGCGTCCTGCGAGCCGATCAGCGCCATGTCCAGCGAGGCGACTTCCTTGACGCCACGCACCATGCGTTCGAACTTCAAGCCGCCATCGCTGGCAACCGCCACGACCCAGCCGCGCTCGGTTTCTTCGGCGATCAGGTCCAGCCGCTTGGCCACATCGGCAGCGGTCGCTTCCGACTGCGCCTGGTTGTTGTTCAGCTCCGGATTGAGCGCGCCGGCAATCGCTGCCTGCTCGACGACGGAGCGGCTGTAACGCGAATGCAGGGATTCGACCAGCGTGCGCAGCCGCAGTGCATCGATGATGACTTCGCGCAGATCCTGCCCGACCCGGACTTCGCCGGAACCGAGCTCGAGGGCAGCATCTTCCAGACCCGTGGAGATCAGATATTCCTCCAGCGCCTTTTCATCCTTCAGATACTGCGCCGACTTGCCGCGCGCTACCTTGTAGAGCGGCGGCTGCGCAATATAGAGGTGTCCGCGCTCGATCAGCTCCGGCATCTGCCGGAAGAAGAAGGTCAAAAGCAGCGTGCGAATATGGGCGCCGTCGACATCAGCGTCGGTCATGATGATGATCTTGTGGTAGCGCAGCTTGTCCGGATTGAACTCGTCCTTGCCGATCGATGTGCCGAGCGCCGTGATCAGCGTGCCGATTTCCTGGCTGGACAGCATCTTGTCGAAACGGGCGCGCTCGACATTGAGGATCTTGCCGCGCAGCGGTAGGATCGCCTGATTTTCACGCGAACGGCCCTGCTTGGCGGAACCGCCGGCGGAATCCCCTTCCACCAGGAAAAGTTCGGACTTGGCCGGGTCACGCTCGGAGCAGTCGGCAAGCTTGCCGGGCAGCGAGGAGATATCCAGTGCGCCCTTGCGGCGTGTCAGTTCGCGCGCCTTCTTGGCCGCTTCGCGGGCCGCAGCAGCCTCGATCACCTTGCCGACAAGGATCTTTGCATCACCGGGATGCTCTTCAAGCCAAGTGCTGAGCGCCTCGTTGACCAGGCTTTCGACGACCGGGCGAACTTCGGAGGAAACCAGCTTGTCCTTGGTCTGCGACGAGAATTTCGGATCGGGTACCTTGACGGACAGGACGGCGGTTAGGCCTTCGCGGCAATCTTCGCCGGTCAGCGTCACCTTTTCCTTCTTCATGATGCCGGAGCTATCGCCGTAGGAAATGATCTGGCGCGTCAGGCCGCCACGGAAGCCGGCCATATGGGTGCCGCCGTCGCGTTGCGGGATGTTGTTGGTGAAGCAGAGAACATTCTCGTGATAGCTGTCATTCCACCACATCGCCACTTCGACGGTGATGCCGTCCTTTTCGCCGCGAATGGCGACAGGCCTGGAGACCAGCGGCTTCTTGGCCCGGTCGAGATAGGCGACGAAGGCCTCGAGGCCGCCGTCGTACATCATCTCGGTCTCGCGGATATCGGAATGCCGCTTGTCGGTCAGGAGAATGCGAACACCCGAATTCAGGAAGGCGAGTTCGCGCAGGCGATGCTCCAGCGTTCCGTAGTCGAACTCGATCATCGTGAAGGTGTCGGTGCTCGGCAGGAAGGTGACTTCCGTACCGGTCTCGCCATTGCTGTCGCCGATCACCTTCAGGGGTTCATCGGCAACGCCGTGGGTAAAATTGATTTCGTGGATCTTGCCCTGACGCTTGATCTTCAGCTGCAGCTTGACCGAAAGCGCGTTGACGACCGAGACGCCGACGCCATGCAGACCGCCGGAGACCTTGTAGGAGTTCTGATCGAATTTGCCGCCGGCATGCAGCTGGGTCATGATCACTTCGGCCGCCGAAATGCCCTCGCCCGTGTGGATATCGGTCGGGATGCCGCGGCCGTTGTCGGTCACCGTCACCGAACCATCGGCATTCAGCGTCACCGTGACGATATCGGCATGGCCAGCCAGCGCCTCGTCGATCGCGTTGTCCACGACTTCGTAGACCATGTGATGCAGGCCCGAACCGTCGTCGGTATCGCCGATATACATGCCCGGCCGCTTGCGGACGGCATCGAGACCTTTCAGAACCTTGATGGAATCAGCACCATATTCGGCGCTTGCGCCGGCTTCGGTTTCAGGCAAATCGGTCATTCGGCTATAAGTCTTTCCAGGTTTCGATGCCATGTCTTCGGGATTACGATTCCGTGCGAATCACCCCTCGATGGCGCTCCCCGAATATAGGGATTTTGTCCATAGTTCCAAATCCCGTGCAGCCTGAAAGCGGCAGAAATCAGGGGATCATCAGACTTCCTTATCAGGAAAGCGGGCTTTTTCCAAAACATCTTCCAGGATGCGGATGGTTTCACCGGATAAGCCGCGAATACGGCCCGCGAGCCGGTTGGCAAACGCCGTATGTGCCGCTGGCAAGCCCGATGTATCGAGCACCACTTTCGGGTCGGAGATCGCCGCAATCCCGAACAATTCGTCGGCATCGTCCCAGATCACATTGAAATAACCAGCCACCCTTTGCAGGAATTCAAAACTCGGCGCACCGCGTTTTCCATGTTCGAGAGCGGAGAGATAAGCAGGCGACACGCCGATCGCCGCAGCCATTTGCTTCTGCGAGACGCCCTTCTGGCGTCGCAGCCGGTGTACCGCCTCCCCGAACGGGGTCATGGGGTGCCCCTTGGCCGCGACAGGCGGACATAAAGCGCACCGTCTCCGCCATGGTTGCGCGCGGCAGGCTCGTAGGACGAGATCAGCATGCGGAATTCCGGCAGTGAAAACCACATCGGCACCGCCCGCTTGAGGGCACCATCGCTGCCGAGCGACGTTCCCTTGCCGGTAATGACCAGTACATGCCGCAGCCCACGATCGTAGGCCCGCATCAGGAAATGCAAAAGCAGGCCATGCGCCTCGCTCTGGATCATCCCATGCAGATCGATGCGTGCTTCGATGGCCAGGTGGCCTTTGGCGAGCTTGCGCTTTACCGGCTTTTCAAGCGGACGATGCACACGCGCCGTCTTCTTCGGGGCTTCCGGCGGAGCCGAACCAAACGCTTCGGCGAGCGACTTGCCTTCCTTGATCACCGGCATCGGCAATTTTTCCGGCAGGGGCTCGGGTTTGGGCTCCTCGAATTCCGCGAGCTCATCCATGCGCCCCGGTAGAGGACGGGTGGTGCGGGCAACCTTGCCCCAGAGGATGCGGTCTTCGCTGGTAAGCTTCTTTGCCTTAGCCATGACCGTATCTTGCCGCTGCGGCCTTCGGGATGAAAATGAAAAAATCGGCCTCGTTGCGCACCGCCCCGGCCAACTGTCCGGCTTCATCACCGGACCCGGTGAAGATATCACCGCGCGCCGGGCCGACGATGGCCGAGCCTGTATCCAGCGCCAGCATCAGCCGCCGGAAAGGACGGCCGCCTTCGACCGACGTCAGGCTGTCGCTCGAAATGAAAAACGGCACGCCAAACGTATGGATGAGCCGATCGACAGCGAGCGAACGGCCGGGTTCCAACGCCACTTTGGCGGCCGCGACAGGCCCAAGCCCGGTATCATCGACTTCGGCCTCACGGAAAAAAATGAAGGAACGATTGTGCCAGAGCACCTCGTCCGCTTCATCCGGATGATCATCCAGCCATTGCTTGATCGTCTGCATCGAGACATCAGCCGCTTCGATCTTGCCGCGTTCGATCAGAAGCTTGCCGGTGGCGGAAAAATAATGTCCTGTCTTGGCCGCATAGGTCACCCGCTGCATCGAGCCGTCGGGATAGACCAATCGGGCAGCGCCCTGGACATGGGCGAAGAACACATCGGTCTTTGATCTGGCATAGGCAATCTCAAGCCCCCGCCCGGCAAGATATCCCCGCTCGATGGCCTTGCGGTCCGGATACTCGGAAATCGTGCCATCCATCTGCTGCCCGAAGGCAAAATATGGATCCATGCCGTCGGGGCGGTTGCTGTCGCCGATATCGACGAGATCATCCGGGCGGCGATAGAAGGGGAAACGAAAAGTCTCGTCCGGTGTCGCACTGACCAGAACTTCGGGCTCGAAGAAGGCCGTGACAAAGCCTGGCTTGCCATCGTGCCGGACAATCTTGAACGGAATGAAACGGTCTTCGAAGAAAGCGCGGGCTTCGGAAGCGTCCTGCGGCCGGACCTCTTTGGCCGCTTGATAGGCCGGCATCAGATCGGCGGTGGAAATGCCCAGCGATGCGGTCTTGTGCGGCTTGACCGCCGTGACTTGCCGGCGACAGCGCTCAAGCGCTGGCAAAAGCGGGGATGGATTATCGGCCTGCCAACCGGGAAGGTCGGAAAAATCGACCCGTTGCAAATCGAAATCCATCGCCACCAGTCCCGATCAGTTTTCCGATTCCGTCGCGATCAGCTTCCAGTTCGGATCGCGGGAACGGGTATCACGCGAGAAGGTCCAGAGGTCGTTGACCTCGGAAACCGCTTCGGCATCGCCATCGACGATCGCGCCGGCCTTGTCATAGGTCGCCGAAATCAGCTGGCTGACGATGCGCAGCGTGATGTTGGCTTCGCTATCCTTGATCTCGGCATGCACCATGTCGGCCTTCTCGATGCCGACGAAGGTGGACTTGACGACTTCGCCCTTGCTTTCGCGTTCGGAAATCGCGGCGTCGAAGCCGTCATAGACGTCGCGGGATAAAAGACCTTTAAGTGTCTTGCGGTCGCCATCGGCGAAAGCCATGACGATCATCTCATAGGCCATCTTTGCGCCATTGACGAATTCCTTCGGATCGAAGGACGGATCGTTATCGGCCATGCGGCGCAGTGCGTCGTTCAGCGGCGTGCCTGCCTTGGTAAAGGTATCGATCGCCGCATAACGGGAGATCTCCTCGCCGGCGCCATCGCGGCGTGGCAATTGCACCACTTTACCGGAGGCTTCAGGCCCATCGGCGGTTTCGCGCGGCGAATAAGGATCGACCGGCGGACGTTCGTTGCCGGTCCGCTTGCCCAGGACGCTGCGCAGTTGGAGGAAGATGATCACCGCAGCGACCAAGAAAAACAATGTGATGAAGTCGAAAGAGCCCATTTCCACCCAGAACCGCTGTTAATATGCCGTGCGATTATCCCATATAGTCTGCATGGCACGATCATTCAAATGGCTATATCACTTCTTTGCAATTGCCGGTGCGGTTCGGCTCGATCACTTTCACCTGAGTAGATAACAAAATGCGCTCCCTGATCATCCCGATCCTTTTCCTGTTGATGCCGATCGCCGAGATCGCGACCTTCATCGTCGTTGGCCGCGAAGTCGGCGTCGGCATGACACTTTTTCTCGTGGTGGCCAGCGCCATCGCCGGCGCGGTCCTGTTGCGCATTCAGGGATTTGGCGTTCTAAGAAAGATCCAGCAGGCTTCGCAAACCGGCACAGACCCCGGCCGGCAACTGGTGCATGGGGTGATGATCGTCATCGCCGCCTTCCTGCTGATCATTCCAGGCTTCATCAGCGACATCATCGGACTGCTGCTGTTTATACCGGCCGTGCGGGATCTTGGCTGGTCCTTCGTCAAGAACCGCCTGACAATTGTCACCACCGGCATGACCGCCGGTGGACGTGGCTTTTCTCGCCGTCCGGAGCCAAGCGCCGACGCAGCTCGCCGCACCGATCCCCGCGTGATCGACCTCGATGACGATGAATTTACGCGCAGCGACGGCCGGGGGCGGCCGGATCCGAACGAGCGCGACCGCCTCACGTGAACAGCGGCACCGGGTTGTAAGCCCGGGTCCGAAATGCTAGATGCCTCACCAAATTTCATGTCCGAAGGAAATGGCCTTATGACCGATACCGCATCCCCGACAAACGGCGCTGCCGAGAGCCCGTCCCTGAACATCCTGGCTCAGTACATCAAGGACCTCTCGTTTGAGAACCCGGGTGCTCCGCGTTCACTTCAGGCGCGCGACAAGGCTCCGGCGATCAACATCAATGTCAACGTCAACGCCAATCCTTTGTCGGATGCAGAATTCGACGTCATCCTCACTCTGAATGCAGAGGCCAAGGACGGCGACAAGATGCTGTTCAATGTCGAGCTGTCCTATGGCGGCGTCTTCCGCGTCACCGGTTTCCCTCAGGAGCACATGCTGCCGCTGCTCTTCATCGAGTGCCCGCGCCTACTCTTCCCGTTCGCCCGCCAGATCGTTTCCGACGCGACGCGCAACGGCGGCTTCCCGCCGCTGATGATCGACCCGATTGATTTTGCCCAGATGTTCACCCAGCGCATGGCTGAGGAAAAGGTTCGTTCGCAGGTCTCGACGACCACGAACTGATCCGGCTCCAGCCGAATGCGATTGTTTCAATGCCCGGTCATCGACCGGGCATTTTTCATTTGGCGGCTTCGTATTTGGCCCAAACGGCTTTTGTGCCCATCTGGGCGACCAGCGCCGCGTGGGCTTCTTCTTCATCCAAAGTCAGGCGAGAGCCGAGCGGGCGCGGCCTTTGGCCAGCGACCACGATGGCATCATCCTCATCCGACGCTTGGCCGCGATTATCGCTGGAGTGCAGGCCGAACGTCGTCTGGCGCCCGCCGATCAGCTCGATATAGACTTCCGCCAGAAGTTCGGAGTCGAGCAAAGCGCCGTGCTTCGTGCGGTGCGAATTGTCCACGCCATAGCGCCGGCACAGCGCATCGAGCGAGTTCGGCCCCATCGGGTGTTTGCGGCGCGCCAGTGCCAGCGTGTCGGTGACCACGTCATTGGTGATCGCCGGCAGGCCGAGCCGGGCAAATTCGGCGTTCATGAACCCCATGTCGAAGGTCGCGTTATGAGCCACCCAGCGCGCGTCAGCGAAAAATGCCAGCAGTTCCTCAACAATGCCGGCAAAGTTCGGCTTGTCCTTCAGCATCTCGTCCGAGATGCCATGGATCG
Source organism: Hyphomicrobiales bacterium (assembly GCA_900473045.1). GTDB lineage: Bacteria > Pseudomonadota > Alphaproteobacteria > Rhizobiales > Rhizobiaceae > Pararhizobium. The sequence goes on along the minus strand of UCKS01000056.1, from coordinate 48,747 downwards.
CCAGCGCATCGGGATGCACCTTGCGGTCGCCCGGATTGATATAGACATGGAACGTGCGACCGGTCGGGAAATGATTGTCGAGTTCGATGCCGCCGATTTCGATGACCCGGTCGAGTTTGTTGTCGAGGCCTGTGGTTTCCGTATCGAAAATGATTTCGCGCATCATGGCCTCTTCTGGCTTATCAGCCGCTGGACGATCGCCGCTACCTGGTCGCGGGCCGAATCAAGTCCATCGCCCGTATCGATGATGTAATCCGCTTTCGCACGTTTTTCCCGGTCGGGAACCTGACGTGACAGGATGAGCGCGAATTTTTCCTCCGTCATCCCCGGTCTTTTCAACACCCGCTCTTTTTGGATCTCCGGATCGCAGGTGACGACGGCAACCGCATCGACACGGTTGTCGCCTTTTGTCTCGAACAGAAGCGGGATGTCGAGCACCACGAGTGGCGCACCAGCGGCGCGATGATGATCGAGAAACACGCGCTCCTTGTCACGTACCAGCGGATGGACGATCGCTTCCAGCACCTTGAACAAGGATGGATCACTGGCGAGCTGCCGGGACAGTTCCGCCCGGTCAACGCTGCCCGCCTTCGCCGTTCCGGGAAATGCCGCTTCGATCGGCGCCACGGCTTCGTCCTGATAAAGCGCATGCACAACGGCATCGGCATCATTCACCGGCACACCCATGTCCGAAAACATTGCGGCGGTGGTCGACTTGCCCATGCCGATCGATCCAGTGAGGCCGAGAATAATCATGCGTGGCTCGCCATGTCGTCGATGATGATCTGGCGCAGGTCGGCATCGACCGTTGGCTTCTTGCCGAACCATTTTTCAAAACCGGGGGCCGCCTGGTGCAGGAGCATGCCGAGCCCGTCAACCGTGGTAAAACCCTGAGCTTCTGCCTGCGTGAGGATCGGCGTCTTCAACGGTACATAAACAATATCCGTCACGATGCTGCCCGCAGCCATGACGGTAAAGTCGATCTCCGGCACGTCCGTTCCATCCATGCCTAGCGACGTCGTGTTGATGAACAGACCTGCACCAGTCATCACCTCGCGCAAGGCCTCCATCGGCTGTGCATGAACCGCCGGGCCGAACCGGTCGGCCAGTTCCTGCGCACGGGCGGCCGTGCGGTTGACGACATGGATCGTTTTGACACCGCGATCGCGGACGGCCTGGATCACAGCCCGGCTAGCGCCGCCGGCGCCGAGGATGATTGCGGTTTGACAGTGGTTCCAGCCCGGCGCGCGTTCATCGAGGTTGGCGCTGAAGCCATGGCCATCGGTATTGGTCGCGTGAACGAGGCCATCCTCGACCCACAACGTGTTGGAAGCGCCAAGTTCGGTACTCAACGCATCGGGCCGGTCTGAAAGGATAAAGGCCAGCTCCTTGTGAGGGATCGTGACATTGCCACCTGTGAAACCCGATTGCCCGTTTTTGAGCGATGCGACGAAATCAGGAAACTCTTCCGGCGACACAGCATGCGCCTGGTAACTTCCGTCAAGCCCAAGCTTTTTCAGCCAATATCCATGGATCAAAGGCGAGCGTGAATGCTTGATCGGATAGCCCGTGACGAAGGCGTGGTTAACAAATGTTTCACGTGAATCACGCATCGATCACCCGTAGTTCCCTGAGTTTTGCGAGCAGCGGCAGCATGGGCAGCCCGAGAATGGTGAAATAGTCGCCCTCGATGTTGTCGAAAAGCTGGATGCCCTCACCTTCCAGCTGATAGGCGCCGACGCTGGACAGCGCCTTCGTTCCGACGCGCGCGAGATGCGTATCGATGAATGCGCGATGCAGGGGTCGCACTGACATCCGCGCTGAAGAGACATGCCTCCAGAGAATGTCACGTCCGCGCGTCAGTACAATGCCGCTGTTTAACTGGTGAACCTGACCGGACAGCGACAACAGGTGGTCGCGCGCCTCATTCATATCGCGGGGCTTGTGATAGACCCGCGCACCCAGCGACATGGTCTGGTCCGATCCGATGATAATGTCGCCGGGAAAAGCCTGCCCGACGTTGCGGGCCTTGGCTTCGGCCAGGATCAACGCGACCTCTTCCGGCGACGATCCCTGCAGCTCGACCTCACTTTCGATCGCCCGCTCGTCAATATCGGCCGCTTTTGCCTTGAAGGCGATGCCGGCATTTTCCAGCAGCATGCGCCGGAAAGGGCTCGCCGAAGCGAGGACAAGAGAACCTGTCATTGTCATATTTCCTGATTGACCGGATTCGCCTTAACGCAGCCGGGGCCGCAGGGCAACGATTGCAGCGGCGGTTTCCTCGATCGAACGGCGCGTCACATCGATCATCGGCCAGTTGTTGCGCGCGCAAATCGAGCGCGCATATTTCAGCTCCTCGGTAATCGAGGCACGGTCGACATAATCCTCGGCGTGATAGCTGTGGGTCGCCGTGCCCAGAATGCGGTTTTGACGGACCTGTGAGATTCGATCCGCCGTCGCGATCAAACCGACAACCAGCGGCTTGGTCGCCTCCATCAACCGGTCTGGCAAGGAGACACCCTGCACGATCGGGATATTGGCTGTCTTGATGCCACGGTTGGCCAGATAGATGCTGGTCGGGGTTTTCGATGTCCTGCTGATACCGATCAACACCACATCCGCATCGTTGAAATCCGCCGGCAACTGGCCGTCGTCATGATCCATGGTAAAATTCAGCGCATCGATACGCGCGAAATAATCCGCGTCCATCACATGCTGCGCGCCCGAGCGCCGACGTGACGTAGCGCCGAGATAGGACTGGAAGAGATCGATGATCGGCTCCAGAACTGCGACGCAGGGCAGCCCCATCTCCTTGCAGGTCACATCGATAATGTCGGCCAGCTCGCGATCGACGATCGTGTAAAGCACGATCCCCGGCGCACCATCGACCGCTTCCATCACCTGCATCAGCTGCTTGCGATTGCGGATCAGCGGATAGACATGCTCAAGCGCATGCGCCGACTGGAATTGCGATGCCGCCGCCCTGCCCGCAGCGATCAGCGTTTCACCGGTCGAATCGGAGATCAGATGCAGGTGGAAATAGTTTTTCTGGTTCTCCACGCTATTCTCCGAGGGCTGTTGATAAACCGGGACAGCGACAGCTAAGAACCGGCGGGTTTCAAAGGCAAGGGGAAAACCTGCGAGTTATTCACAATCTGGATTCCGGGGAGCTGGATTCCAGCGACATGTGGAGAAGACTCATCACCTTCTAAAGCGTCGACTTTATCCACAGGCTGTCCACATTGCTCCACCCATTAGAGCACCGAGCGAAGCTGATGACTCTTCATCGTTTTTTGAAATCATCCCCGCTCCTATCTGTCGCATAGCAAAATCGGCCAAGAGATTCTATTGAACGGACCAGCATGTGGAAAAGAGTCGGATGGCGTTTAATCCTCGATAGTCACAGACTCTAAGAAATAGAATCCTTAGATATAGATATCTTTTATAGTGGGAGAACGTGTCCGGTGACTGCGCAAAGCCGTAAGGTGATACAGGTGTTGAAGGGTGAAACGCTGTCACCTCCCCCAATCTGGCTGATGCGGCAGGCCGGTCGATATCTTCCGGAATACCGGCAGACCCGTGCGAAAGCGGGGAGCTTTCTCGATCTCTGTTATTCGCCCGACATGGCTGTGGAAGTGACCCTGCAGCCGATCCGGCGATATGCCTTTGATGCGGCCATCCTGTTCTGTGACATCCTGGTTATTCCAGATGCCCTGAAGCGTAATGTTCGCTTTGAAGAAGGGCATGGACCAAGGATGGATCCGATCAACGTTTCGGAAATCGACACGCTCGACGTTCGACCAGTTTCTGCCCATTTGCAGCCGGTCATGGAAACTGTTCGCCGTTTGCGCCGGGAGCTGCCGGACGAAACGACGCTGCTGGGTTTCTGCGGCGCGCCCTGGACAGTCGCCACCTACATGATTGCCGGGCACGGAACCCCTGACCAGGCGCCGGCACGGCTTTTTGCGTACCAGAACCCCGAAGCGTTCGATCGGCTGCTGGCGGTGCTTGCTGAGCTCTCTGCGGACTATCTTGTCGAACAGATCGACGCCGGTGCCGACGCGGTGCAGATCTTTGATTCCTGGGCTGGTGTTTTGGGCGAAGAGGAATTCCGCCGCTACGCCGTCAAACCGGTGCGCCGTATCATCGACAGCGTTCGTGCCCGCCGCCCGGATGCGAAAATCATCGCCTTTGCCAAGGGTGCCGGAATTCTGCTGAAGGATTACCGGCAGGCAACCGGGGCAGACGCGATCGGCCTTGACTGGTCGGTGCCTTTGTCGTTTGCCGCAGACCTCCAGAAGGATGGTCCCGTTCAGGGCAATCTCGATCCGATGCGCGTCGTGGCAGGCGGACGATCGCTGGATGACGGCATCGATGCGATCCTGCAGAAGCTTGGAAATGGCCCGCTGATCTTCAACCTCGGCCACGGCATTACGCCACAGGCCAATCCCGACCACGTCACGCAACTGGTCACACGCGTTCGCGGGACGGGACGATGATTGAGCGCCAGACGGATATCCAGCCCGGGAAAAAAGCGCGCACCCGCGCCTTCATCGCCATCGGCCTGTTCGTCGCGCTGCTTGCCGGGCTGTTCGTCTGGCAGCCGGATAACCTCTATCTCTGGATCAAGGCGCTGCATATCATCGCGGTGATGTCCTGGATGGCTGCCCTGCTCTACATGCCGCGATTGTTCATTTACCACACTGATGCGGCCCCCGGCTCCGAGCAGTCGGAAACCTTCAAGATGATGGAGCAGCGGCTTTTGAAGGTGATCATGAACCCGGCGATGATGATCACCTGGGTGCTCGGGCTTTATCTCGCCTGGAGCGTTTACGGTTTTCAGGGCGGCTGGCTGCATGCCAAGCTGCTGCTGGTCGTTCTTCTGACCGGCGTCCACATGATGTTCAGCCGTGCGGTTACAGCGTTTGCGCGGGATGAAAATACCCGCAGCGCCCGGTACTGGCGGCTGATGAACGAGGCGCCGACGCTTCTGATGATCCTGATTGTCATCGTGGCGGTGGTGAAACCTTTTTGAGCTGTGGGCGTTGAAGAAGGAAACTTCCGGTAATTTCCGTTGCCCCCTTGCGGTGCAGCGACTGAGTCGCTATTTTCCCGCCATCTCCTCTTCGTGGCATGTGTAAACGTTACGAGCCTGCCCCTTCCGCTGCAGCTCCCCTTACATCAAGCACGCCGACTTTCCTTTCCGAATTCCAAGTGTGGTCCCCTTCATGGCTGAAATGAAGCTACAAGAACTGAAAAATAAAACTGCAACCGATCTCTTGGCATTTGCCGAATCGGTCGAGGTTGAAAACGCCAGTGTCATGCGCAAGCAGGAACTGATGTTTGCGATCCTGAAAATGCTGGCAAGCCAGGACGTCGAAATCATCGGCGAAGGTGTCGTTGAAGTGCTGCAGGACGGCTTCGGCTTCCTGCGCTCGGCGAATGCCAACTACCTGCCAGGCCCCGACGATATCTACATCTCGCCGTCGCAGATCCGCCGTTTCTCGCTGAAGACCGGCGATACGGTCGAAGGCCCGATCCGTGGTCCGAAGGAAGGCGAACGGTATTTCGCGCTTCTCAAGGTCAACACGATCAATTTCGAGGATCCCGAAAAGATCCGTCACAAGGTTCATTTCGACAATCTGACGCCGCTTTATCCGAACGAGCGCTTCAAGATGGAACTCGAGGTTCCGACCTCCAAAGACCTATCGGCCCGCGTCATCGATCTGATTGCGCCGCTCGGCAAGGGACAGCGCGGCCTGATCGTCGCTCCGCCGCGCACCGGTAAGACTGTTCTCCTGCAGAACATCGCCCATTCGATAACTGCCAATCATCCGGAATGCTATCTGATCGTTCTTCTGATCGACGAGCGGCCGGAAGAAGTCACCGACATGCAGCGCTCGGTGAAGGGCGAAGTGGTTTCCTCGACCTTCGATGAGCCGGCAACGCGCCACGTCCAGGTCGCTGAAATGGTCATCGAAAAGGCCAAGCGCCTGGTCGAACACGGACGCGACGTCGTCATCCTGCTCGATTCGATCACCCGCCTCGGCCGCGCCTACAACACGGTCGTTCCTTCATCGGGCAAGGTCTTGACCGGCGGTGTGGACGCCAACGCCCTGCAGCGCCCGAAGCGCTTCTTCGGCGCCGCGCGTAACATCGAGGAAGGCGGCTCGCTGACGATCATTGCGACGGCGCTGATCGATACCGGCAGCCGCATGGACGAAGTCATCTTCGAAGAATTCAAGGGTACCGGCAACTCGGAAATCGTGCTCGACCGCAAGGTCGCCGACAAGCGCATCTTCCCGTCGATGGATATCCTCAAGTCGGGTACCCGCAAGGAAGACCTCTTGGTGCCGCGTCAGGATCTGCAGAAGATTTTCGTTCTGCGCCGCATCCTTGCCCCGATGGGAACAACCGATGCGATCGAGTTCCTGATCGACAAGCTGAAGCAGACCAAGACCAACGGCGATTTCTTCGATTCGATGAACACCTGATCGCTGGTCATAGTTTTTCACGAAGCCCAGGTTTATCCTGGGCTTTTGTGTTTTTGCAGCAAATTACATAGCCGGATTCCTTTCTCGGATTCTAAGATGATGGATGACATCGCTTATCGGGAAGGACATCGGTAACCAAGGACCGTCACGTGAACAAGCCGCAACAGGTCATGCCTGAAACGATCTACGCCCTGTCTTCGGGTGCATTGCCCGCGGGTGTTGCGGTCATTCGGATCAGTGGTCCTCGAACTTCCGAGGTTGTGACCGCCTTGTGTGGGATCCTGCCCTTACCGCGTCAGGCTGTTTTGCGATCGATTCGCAATCGAAACGGTGACGTTCTCGACCAGGGACTCGTGCTGTATTTCGCAGCTCCGGCCTCATTTACGGGCGAAGACTGCGCCGAGTTCCAGGTTCACGGCGGCCGCGCCGTCGTGAATGCCATTCTTGCTGAATTGGAAGTCTTGCCGGGACTCAGACACGCTGAGGCCGGCGAGTTTTCCCGCCGCGCGTTTCAAAATGGCAAGCTCGACCTGGTCGAAATCGAAGGCCTTGCCGATCTGATTGCTGCCGAAACCGAAATGCAGCGCCGCCTGGCACAGGAGCATTCCAGCGGCAATCTATCATCGGTTTACGATGGTTGGGCCCGCCGCCTGACTCATGCGAGAGCGATGATCGAAGCCGAACTCGATTTTGCGGATGAGGACGATGTCCCCGGTTCCGTCGCCGATAAGATCTGGTCAGATATGCGCCTTCTCAAGTCGGAGATTGACACTCACCTGGAAGGCTCTGGTGTTGCGGAGATCATTCGGGACGGATTGAAGGTTGTCATTGCCGGCGAACCCAACGCCGGCAAGTCCAGTCTGCTGAACCACTTGGCGCGCCGCGACGTTGCCATCGTTACCGATATTGCGGGAACGACGCGCGACATTCTGTCGGTTGACTTATCCTTAGCCGGATTCCGTGTTCAACTCTTTGACACGGCGGGTTTGCGAGAGACCGAAGACAAGGTTGAGCAGGAAGGTATTCGACGCGCTCATCTGACGATCGATCAGGCGGATGTTGTCTTGCTGTTGGCAGATACACCTGATGGTTTTGTTGACTTGGATGAATCCCAGCGTGCCAAGCCGGTCATTCGAATTGGGACAAAGATTGATCGATCTCGTCATTTATGGGATAAGGCCAGCGCCGACGCGCTGATCTCGACGGACACGGGCGTTGGAATTGATCGCCTGCTGGAGCTCTTGGCGCGCCATCTGCCTGATCTGTCGGGTCGCAATGCGCTGTCTTTACCGACCCGGAAGAGGCACGTGAGTTGCCTCAAACAAACTCTCGCGGCGATAGAAATGAGTTTAGGGCAATCCGATCGCGGACTTGATATTCAGGCGGAATACCTGAGACAGGCCGGTGATGCCCTCGGACGAATTACCGGGCGCGTTGATGTTGAGGACTTGCTCGGAGTGATCTTTTCAGAATTCTGCATCGGTAAGTAAGATGCAAACGCTTATACAACGCCGGCGAGTCTTTATAGATGTTTCACGTGAAACGATTCGCCTGCGTCATGCCGTGATGGAGACGGTTTCAAATGTTCGATTATGATGTGATTGTCATTGGCGGGGGGCATGCAGGCTGCGAAGCGGCCAGTGCCGCCGCGAGAATGGGCGCCAAAACCGCCCTCGTGACGCATAAGCGCGATACGATCGGTGTAATGTCCTGCAATCCCGCGATTGGCGGCCTTGGCAAAGGCCATCTCGTTCGCGAGATCGATGCGATGGATGGTCTGATGGGCCGCGTCGCCGATGCCGCTGGAATTCAATTTCGGCTTCTCAATCGCAAAAAAGGTCCTGCCGTTCGTGGTCCCCGCACCCAGGCGGATCGCAAACTTTATCGCAACGCCATGCAGGCCGAGATCGCATTAATAGACAACCTTGATGTTATCGAGGGCGACGCGTTCGACATACAGTTAAGCGACGGCCGAGTCCGTGGGATTGTTCTCGCCGATGGGCGTCAGATTTCCTGTGGTGCTGCAGTGCTGACCACCGGCACGTTTCTACGCGGCCTCATTCATATTGGTGATCGCAAAATTCCGGCTGGCCGTGTTGGTGAGAATCCTTCCCTCGGATTGTCCGGAACGCTGGAACGTTCTGGCTTGCGTTTGGGACGATTGAAGACTGGCACCCCCGCCCGTCTCGACGGCAAGACGATCGATTGGCATTCCGTCGGCCGGCAGGGTGCCGACGAAGATCCCGTTCCATTCTCCTTCATGACGGAAAGCATCCAGAACCGCCAAATCGAGTGTGGTGTTACGCGGACCACGGATGCGACACACAAGATTATCTCCGACAACTTGATGAAGTCCGCGATGTATTCCGGACAGATTGAGGGCGTCGGTCCGAGATACTGCCCGTCTATCGAAGACAAGATAGTCAAGTTCGGCGAACGGGATGGTCACCAGATATTCCTGGAGCCGGAAGGGCTCGATGACGATACTGTCTATCCCAATGGGATTTCCACATCGCTGCCGGAAGATGTACAGAAGGCCTTTATCCAAACCATTCCCGGATTGGAAAACGTTGCCATCCTCCAGCCAGGCTACGCCATTGAGTATGATCATGTCGATCCGCGCGAGCTTTCTCTATCCTTGGAGGTCCGCAAGATTCCGGGGTTGTTCCTTGCTGGCCAGATCAATGGCACGACGGGTTACGAGGAAGCGGGCGCGCAGGGTTTGGTTGCGGGTTTGAATGCCGCCCTTCTCTGCGCTGGCAACGCGCCGCATGTCTTTAGCCGCACCAACTCGTACATCGGGGTAATGATCGACGACCTGACGTCACGCGGAGTGGCCGAACCGTACAGGATGTTCACGTCGCGTGCCGAATACCGCTTGTCTCTCCGGGCCGATAATGCCGATGTCCGGTTGACGCCGGAAGCGATGTCGCTGGGCTGTGTCTCAGCCGAGCGCACCATGAAATTCAACCGATGGGTCGGCGATATCGAAAGAAACCGGCAGCTGTTGAAGTCGTTGACTATTACGCCGACCGAAGGCCGCGCCTATGGGTTAAAGCTCAATCTGGATGGCCAACGCCGTTCTGCGTTCGAGCTTCTCTCCTATGCCGATCACTCAATTCAATCGCTGAGCGCGGTTTGGCCTGCCCTATCGTCCGTCGACAGCAAACTTGCGAGAGCGCTCGAGATTGATGCGACCTATTCGGTTTACATGGACCGCCAGGCATCAGACATTGCCAGTGTCCGTAGCGAAGAAAACCGGATCATTCCGGATGACTTCGATTTCCAGATTTTATCGGGTCTTTCAAACGAGTTGAAGCAAAAGCTGCAGGCCGCTAAGCCACGCAATCTGGCGCAAGCCATGAAGGTGGACGGAATAACGCCGTCTGCTATATCACTCATCCTGGCGCATATGCGCAAGGGCAACCACAGCCAAACAGAGCATCTCAAGCAGGCGATTCAATGATTGCGAGTCCTTCCCGTGAGCTAAACGGATTGCGTGTTTCACGTGAAACGTCGGAGAGGCTCGAACATTTTGCCAGCCTGTTTCATAAATGGGCCAAGTCAATCAATCTCGTGGCCCCGTCGACGCTATCCGATCTGTGGCAGCGGCACATCGCGGACAGTGCACAAATCTTTCAGCTATTTCCGGGACCGAAACAATGGGTGGACCTCGGCAGCGGCGGTGGTTTCCCCGGTATCATCACTGCGATCTTTCTGGCGGAACTCGGAGATGGTTGGGTTCATCTGGTCGAAAGCAACAACAAGAAGGCAGCGTTCCTGCGTGTGGCGCTGAATGAAACCGGCGCCCGTGGGTCCGTGCATCCGATTCGGATTGAAGATGCGGTGAGTGTCATCCCGCAATGCGAGGTAATTTCCGCCCGCGCACTGGCGGATCTGAGCCAGCTGCTGGATTACTGTGCTCCCTGGATGACTTCGGAGGCTAAACCGCGTGCCTTCTTCCATAAAGGCCGGGATTATCAGCAGGAAGTCGACAAAGCCGTTAGTCGCTTTCAGTTTGATCTGGTAAAACATGCAAGCGTCGTCGAGCCGGACTCTGTGGTTCTCGAAATCGCAAATCTTTCGCGGAAAATTCAATAACGGCGGAATGCGGCATGACAGGCGAGAAAAACAGAATTATCACCATAGCCAATCAGAAGGGCGGAGTGGGGAAAACCACAACAGCCATCAACCTTGCAACCGCTTTGGCTGCTATCGGTGAAAAAGTGCTGATCGTCGATCTCGACCCGCAGGGCAATGCCAGCACCGGTCTCGGCATTCAGCGACGTGATAGAAAGCTGTCATCCTATGAACTGATGATCGGTTCGCACAATATTGCTGATATCGTCCAGAACACGGTCGTTCCCAATCTTTCCATTGTGCCTTCGACCATGGACCTGCTCGGTGTCGAGATGGAGATTTCGACTGCCAGCGACCGTGTGTTCCGCCTGCGCAAGGCGCTTTCCTCCCCCGAGGCACTGGCCTATTCCTACGTGCTTGTTGATTGCCCTCCATCCTTCAACCTGTTGACCATGAATGCGATGGCGGCTGCGCATTCGGTTCTGGTTCCTCTTCAATGCGAATTCTTTGCGCTGGAGGGATTGAGCCAGTTGCTGGAGACGGTCGATCAGGTTCGTCGCTCGGTCAATCCGACGCTCGATATTCAGGGTATCGTGCTGACCATGTTCGATTCCCGTAACAACTTGGCGCAACAGGTCGTCAACGACGTTCGAACGCATCTTGGTGAAAAGGTCTATCATACGTTGATTCCCCGCAATGTGCGGGTTTCCGAGGCTCCCTCTTATGGCAAGCCGGCGATCCTCTATGATCTCAAATGCGCTGGTAGCCAGGCCTACCTTCAGCTGGCGTCCGAAGTGATCCAGCGCGAACGGCTGCGGAAGGCGGCCTGAGCGACAATCGATTCGACATCGTAACGATAAGTGTGAGTACTGACGATGAATGACGACAATTCGAGAAGAAGACTCGGCCGTGGCCTCGCGGCTCTGATCGGTGAGATGGATCAGCCATTGCAGGCGAGCAGTCCTGTTGCTCCGGTCAATGCCGACAGACGCATTCCGATCGAGTTTGTCGCCCGCAATCCGCGCAATCCGCGGCGTACCTTTGATGAAGCCGAGTTGCAGGACCTGGCAAGCTCCATCCGTCAGCATGGCATCGTGCAACCCGTCGTCGTTCGAACCATTGCAGACGAGCGTTACGAAATCATCGCCGGTGAGCGTCGGTGGCGCGCCGCCCAGTTGGCCGGCTTTACCGATATCCCGGTCATCGTCCGTGACGTGGACGATCGCACGGCCCTGGAAATCGCCATCGTCGAAAATGTTCAGCGATCCGATCTCAACCCGCTTGAAGAAGCGCTGGGCTACGATCAGCTGATCGCAGAACATGGTTATACGCAAAACGACCTCGGCGAAATCATCGGCAAGAGCCGCAGCCATGTCGCCAATAGTCTGCGGCTGCTGAAGCTGCCAGAACCTGTCCGCGATATGTTGTCGTCGGGCACCTTGTCCGCCGGTCACGCCCGTGCGCTGATCCCGACATCGGATCCAGTGACGCTCGCCCGCTCCATTATCGCCAAGGGCCTTTCCGTGCGCGATACCGAACGGTTGGCGCAGAACGACATCCGCGCCCAGAATGATCCGACCTATGGCAAACCGTCGGCCAAGGAAGAAAAGGACGCCGATACGCTGGCGCTCGAGCGCACGCTGTCTGACAGCCTCGGACTGGACGTGACGGTCAATCACAAGGCATCTGGCGGGCAGCTGCGAATTTCCTACAAGACGCTCGACCAGCTCGAAGAAATTTGCCGGCTACTCGAACGCCGCTAAGATTGATTCGGATACGAAACAACAGATAAATTATAACGATATCAGTTAGATAGGCTATCTGCGTGCAGACTGCAGGGTGATCGCCAGCAATGTCTGCATGGCGATGCTGTCTTCCAGGCTCTGCCGGCTGCGGCTCTGCAGAATAGCTGTCTGCAGACGGCCCAGCTCCCGCCGGATTGCCGGAAGCGTCCAGGTCTTCAACGCGGCTTCAATCAACGGCTTGCGGCGAAAATGCAGATGGCGGCCAAGTGCCGCTACGACGTGGGTGGGTTGCTGCCGTTTGTCGTCCATCTCAGCCCGCATCAGATCCAGCAGCTGAAACTGCTTCAGACAGGCCTGAAGTACGAGAAAGATGGCCGTCTTCGACGCGACGATCTTGCGGATGGCGTGCTGGAGGCTGTCAGCGTCCCCTTTGAGAACGGCATCGATCGCGTCATCAACGGAAACGGCGCTGGCGTCGCCGACGATTTCCATCACATGATCTTCTTCGATCGATCCCATGCCCCGGCAATAGAGCGCCAGCTTGCGGATCTCGTTGCGCGAGGCAATCCGGTCGCCGCCAAGGGCTTCATTGAGCCGCTCCCGCGCTGCGGGTGAAATGCGCAAGCCTTCCAGCCCCAGTTCTTGGTCGATGAGCGCGTTGACGGCTCGAGCGTCGTCGCTGTAGCAGGCGATCGATATCACCGATCGGCTGGTTTCACCGATCTTGCGCAGGCCGGTTCCCTTTTTGAGATCGCCCGCCTCGACGATGACGAAGCTTGCCTCCGGAGGCTCCTTCGACAGCACGGTAAAGCCTTCGACGAGTGTTTTTTCGGTGCCTGACGCGCGTATCCAGACGAGTTTCTCGCCGCCAAACAAACCGATCGTATTGACCTCGTCCAGCAGGCGTCCGGGGCTCTGCTGCAGGTCCGAGCCGTCAAGCCGGATGAGTGAAAACGGATCATCGAGCGCCACGCCGCTTTTGGCGGCAATCTGGCCGGCCCGTTCGGAGACAAGTCCACGGTCGGGGCCGTAGATCAGATAGATACGATTGTCCCGCAGCGGGCGCTGCAGGAATTGCTCGAATTCGTGCGATTTGATCTCGGTCATACCGCCACCTTAAACCACTGAGAGCTCAGCGGCCGAGCGCTGCTGCGAGATCGGCGCGGATGATCTCGGCCAGTTCCTTGGCAGCGCGTTTTTCGCCATCGCGTCTGGCGCGAACCTTGGCAAATTCCTGCTCAGGAAAGTCGACGAGCGAGACGGCGGTACGGTTGCCCGAGCGAACCGTTTCGCCCGTATCGACACGCGTCAGGTTATAATCGGCCGAGACGACGACGCGACCGGCACCGGCAGTGTCGCTATCGTCATCGCTGGTGTTCTGATCGTAGAGAACACCCAGGATTTCGCTTGTGACGTTCAAAGCCAGCTTGTACTGCGCGTTCTTCGGTTCCCCAGCGCCGCCTGACGTCAGGAAGATCAGGGCATTGCGCACCTCCTGCTCGACACGGTCATCGGCTTCGGAGATCTCGATCGATGCCAGCGCCTTTGCAGGTTTTCCCTGTGGGCCATCCGAATAAAGCGGCTTGACCTGGCAACCGGCGAGAACCGCGAGCGTGCCGAAAGCCAGAAGCTGCGCGAATCTTTGAGCTTTTTCAGACAACGACATTCACGATCCTCTGCGGCACGACAATGATCTTTTTCGGGCTTTGTCCGTTCAATGCAGTCTTGACCGGCTCGAGCGCCAGAACGGCGGCTTCGATTGCAGTCTGATCTGCATCGCGCGCAATTGTCAAATCGGCGCGCTTCTTGCCGTTGATTTGAACAGGCATTGTCACTTCGTTTTCGGCAACCAGTGCTTCGCTGTAGACCGGCCAGGCCGTCTGGGCAACCAGGCCGGTTCCGCCGATCTCCTGCCAGCATTGTTCTGCCAGATGCGGCATCATCGGAGCCACCAGGCTGATCAGGATGGACACGGCATCCTTGGCGGCTGCGGTCGTCGCCTGATCCGCCGTTCCCGCCGCAACTTGCGTCAACGGGTTGGCCAGCGCATTGACGAGCTCATAGAGCCGCGCCACGGCCTTGTTGAATGCCAGCTTGTCGTAGTCCGCCTGAACAGCCTTCAGCGTCTTGTGGGTCGCTTGCGAGATCGCCAGAGCCGGACCGGTGGACGCAGGCTTTGCTTCAACCGCCTTGAGCGCATCGGATGCCTCGGAGATCAGCCGCCACAGGCGCTGGACGAAACGATGGGCGCCTTCGACGCCGGCTTCCGACCAGATCACGTCGCGGTCGGGTGGCGAGTCGGAGAGAACAAAGAAGCGCGCGGTATCGGCGCCATAGGAGGCAATGATATCGTCCGGATCGACGACGTTCTTCTTCGACTTCGACATTTTCTCGATCGAGCCGATGGTGATGGGCTCACCTGTTTCGATCAGGCTTGCCTGCCGCTTGCCGTCGTTCTCGACAATGATGATTTCAGCCGGCGTCACCCATTCGCGTTGAGCACCCTGCCCGCGGCTATAGGTTTCGTGAACGACCATGCCCTGCGTGAACAGGCCCTTGAAGGGCTCGTCGAGGCCGGCATGGCCCGTGGCCTTCATGGCCCGGGTAAAGAAGCGCGAATAGAGCAGATGCAGGATCGCATGTTCGATGCCGCCGATATACTGGTCGACAGGCAGCCAGTGGTCGACAGCCGATGGGTTGGTCGGCGTCTTTTCCCATGGCGCCGTGAACCGGGCAAAATACCAGGATGAATCGACGAACGTGTCCATCGTATCGGTCTCGCGGCGCGCGTCCTTGCCGCATTGCGGGCAGGACACGTGGCGCCATGTCGGATGCCGGTCGAGCGGATTGCCCGGCTTGTCGAACGTGACGTCGTCGGGCAGCTTGACCGGCAGATCGGCCTTGGGCACAGGAATGACGCCGCAATCGTCACAATGGATGACCGGGATCGGGCAGCCCCAATAGCGCTGGCGGGAAATACCCCAGTCGCGCAGACGGAAATTGACCTTGCGCTCGGCCTGCGGCGCATTGCCGAGCGAGGCTTGCTCCAAAGCCGATGCCACCTTTTCAAAAGCGTCTTCAATCGTCAGGCCGTCGAGATAGCGTGAATTGATCATCACGCCGTCGCCGACATAGGCCTCATTGCCAATGGTGAAGCTCGCGGCATCGCCGTCCTTCGGCATGACCACGGCAACGACCGGCAGATCGTACTTGCGGGCGAAATCGAGGTCGCGCTGGTCGCCCGATGGGCAGCCGAAGATCGCACCGGTGCCATAATCCATCAGCACGAAATTGGCGACGTAAACCGGCAGTTCCCAGCTCGGATCAAGCGGATGCTTGACGCGGATGCCGGTGTCGATGCCCTTCTTCTCTGCGGTTTCCAGCGCAGCCAGCGATGTGCCGGCGCGGCGGGTTTCCTCGCAGAAAGTCTCGATCTCCGCGTTACCCGCAGCCGCCTGGCGCGCCAACGGGTGATCGGCGGCAATCGCCAGGAACGAGGCGCCAAACAGCGTATCCGGGCGCGTGGTATAGACGGCGACTTCGGTCGTGTCTGCGGCACCCGTGCCCGGAACGATTTCCCAGCGGATCGTCAGGCCTTCGGAGCGGCCGATCCAGTTCTTCTGCATCAGCCGGACCTTTTCCGGCCACTGATCCAGCGTGTCGAGCGAATCGAGCAGGTCCTGATTGAAATCGGTGATGCGGAAGAACCACTGTGTCAATTCGCGCTGTTCGACCAGCGCGCCGGAGCGCCAGCCACGGCCGTCGATGACCTGTTCATTGGCCAGAACCGTGTTGTCGACCGGATCCCAGTTGACCTTCGACTGCTTGCGATAGACCAGGCCCTTTTCGAGGAAATCGACGAACAGGTGCTGTTGGTGCTGGTAATACTCGACGTCGCAGGTGGCAAATTCGCGCGACCAGTCAAGCGACAGGCCCATCACCTTCAGCTGCGCCTTCATCGAGGTAATGTTCTGGTAGGTCCAGGTGGCCGGGTGTACGCCGCGTTCCATGGCGGCATTTTCGGCCGGCATGCCAAAAGCATCCCAGCCCATCGGATGCAGCACGTTATAGCCCCGCGCCCGCTTGTAGCGCGCCACGACGTCGCCCATGGCATAGTTGCGGACATGGCCCATATGGATCCGGCCCGACGGATAGGGGAACATCTCGAGCACGTAGTATTTTTCGCGCGGATCGTCATTGTCTGTCGTGAAGACGTTGTTCTGGTCCCATTCCTGTTGCCAGCGGGGCTCGGAATCGCGCGGATTGTAACGTTCGGTAGCCATGTGATTGATGTTCCGGAATTGGGCAAGGGGAAATCAGTCCCCTGGATATTTGGCGTGACCTTCACCATGAAACAAGCGTAGCGTCAAGTTTTGGAAGGCTTTGAGACAAAACTTTGAGGCATTTGACCGGCATCCGGCGATTACGGCTTGGCAGTCCCGCTCGGTTTGACTATTGCGCCACAGAGGCCGGAAAGCGATGGAGATGATAGTGATGAGCGTGGAAGAACGGTTGAACGATGTCCTGAGCCGGATTCGCGATGCAGAGGACGGCGCTAACCGTCCCGCTGGCGCTGCCTCGCTCGTCGCAGTCTCCAAGACATTCGATGCCGATGCGATCCGTCCGGTGATTGCAGCGGGGCAGCGGATTTTTGGCGAAAACCGCGTGCAGGAAGCCCAGGGCAAGTGGCCGGAGCTGAAGGCGGAAGCCGCTGATATCGAGCTTCATCTGATTGGTCCGCTGCAATCCAACAAGGCGGCGGATGCCGTGTCCTTGTTCGATGTCATCGAGACCATCGACCGCGAAAAGATTGCCCGTGCCGTTGCTGCGGAAATCACCCGGCAAGGCAAGCCCGTTCGCCTCTATGTCCAGGTCAATACCGGGCTTGAGCCGCAGAAGGCAGGGATTGCGCCGGATGATACCGTGGACTTCGTGACGCTGTGCCGGGACACGATCGGTATTCCGGTGGAAGGATTGATGTGTATCCCGCCGGCGGATGAAAACCCCGGTCCGCATTTCGCGTTGCTTGTCAAGCTTGCCGAACGCTGTGGTCTGCAAAAACTCTCGATGGGCATGTCCGGCGATTTTGATATTGCCGTGCAGTTTGGCGCAACCAGCGTGCGTGTCGGCTCGGCGATCTTCGGAACGCGCTGAACCGTCGACTGGCTAAAATGATCTAGTCTTTCGTCTGGCTTCTCTGCACTCTGGCAATCTCCTATGGTCTTCTCCGGAGGCCGGTTCGTCCGGTATTGGGAGTGGAGGAGACGGCAATGGCGAGCAGCTATTCCGACGTTTACGGCGCGTGGAAGCAGGATCCTGACGCTTTCTGGGCGAATGCCGCGCAAGAGATTGACTGGTTCCGGCCATTCGATCGGGTTTTCGATCCCGGCCAAGGCGTTTACGGGCGCTGGTTTTCCGGCGGCGAAACCAATACCTGTTTTAATTGCCTGGATCGCCAGGTTGCGGCGGGGCTCGGCGATCAGAACGCCTTGATCTATGACAGCCCCGTTACCGGCGCGGTTGAGCACTGGACCTATCGCGCCATGCTGGATGAGGTCGTAGCGCTCGCGTCCGTCTATCGGGATCTCGGTATCAGCAAGGGCGACCGGATTATCATCTATATGCCGATGATCCCGCAGGCTGTGTTCGCCATGCTGGCCTCGGCCCGTATTGGCGCCGTTCACTCGGTGGTGTTCGGCGGTTTCGCGGCGAGTGAACTGGCAACCCGCATCACCGACTGCGAAGCGAAACTTGTCGTCTCGGCCAGTTGCGGTATCGAGGCCGGCAGAACGATTGCTTACAAGCCCTTGCTCGATGCCGCCATCGAGATCAGCCAGCACAAGCCGACCCACTGTCTTGTCTTTCAAAGATCCATGTTGAAGGCCGAGTTGCAGGCTGACCGCGACATCGACTTCGCCACCGCCGTCACATCAGCAAAACAGCAAGGCGCCGATGTTCCCTGCACGCCGGTTCTGGCCACCGATCCGCTCTATATCCTCTACACATCGGGAACCACCGGCCAGCCGAAAGGCGTCGTGCGCGATAATGGCGGCCATATGGTCGCGCTCCAATGGTCGATGCAGCATTTCTTCGGCATCAAGCCGGGTGAGGTCTTCTGGGCGGCGTCGGATATCGGCTGGGTGGTTGGCCACTGCTACATCGTCTATGGGCCACTGCTGAATGGCTCGACGGCGATCCTCTATGAGGGAAAGCCGGTCGGCACCCCCGATGCTGGCGCCTATTGGCGGGTGATCGAGCAGCATGGCGTGACCACGCTGTTTACCGCCCCCACTGCCTTTCGCGCCATCCGCAAGGAGGATCCCAAAGGGGAGTTGATCGGGCGCCATGACCTTTCAAAATTCAAGGCGCTGTTTCTGGCGGGCGAACGCGCCGATCCGGATACCGTCGCCTGGGCGGAAGAGAAACTCGGCGTTCCCGTCATCGATAACTGGTGGCAGACGGAAACGGGCTGGCCGGTGGCTGGAAATCCCATCGGGCTCGGTTTGCTGCCGGTAAAATATGGCTCCGCCGCCGTGCCTTTGCCGGGATATGACGTGCAGGTGCTCGATGATGCCGGCCATCCCGTCGGTTCCGGAACGCTGGGCAATGTCGTCATCAAGCTGCCGATGCCGCCGGGCTGCTTGCCGACATTCTGGAATGCCGATCAGCGGTTTCGTGACGCCTGCCTTGCCGAGTTCCCCGGCTACTATCGAACGGCCGACGCCGGCTATATCGATGAGGACGGTTATATCTTCATCATGTCGCGCACCGACGACATCATCAATGTCGCCGGTCATCGCCTGTCCACCGGAGCGATGGAGGAAATCTGCGCCAGCCACGCCGACGTGGCCGAATGCGCGGTTATCGGCATCGCCGATGCCATCAAGGGCCAGGTGCCCGCCGGTTTTCTGGTCATCAATGCCCATGTTTCCCGTGAAACAGCCGATATCGAGAGGGAGGTGGTCAATCTGGTTCGCGACCGCATCGGCCCTGTTGCAGCCTTCAAGACGGCAATCTGCGTCAAACGGTTACCCAAGACGCGCTCGGGCAAGATCCTGCGCGGTACGATGCAGAAGATTGCCGATCGTGAAGACTGGAAGATGCCGGCGACGATCGATGATCCGGCGGTACTCGACGAAATCACCGCGGTGCTGCAGGCGCGAGGCATCGGTCTCTAGCACACAAGGGCTGACTCTTAGCCGGAGTCTTAGACGGCAGTTTGGTGTATCCGATCGGCCGAGGACGATCAGATACACCGCCGCTGACAATTAGTTGCCGGGCACGCCCTTCGACCAGGCCGGCCAATCGGTGATGATGGCATTCGCAAATGTCGAGCCGACACGGTAGGCATTGGCAGTGGAAGGAAGGAATCCGCCGGATTCTGCCGACAGGGATTCGACGGCCGTCTGGCCCGGTGCCTCGCGGTCGAAATTGGAGGCCGTGCGCAGCAGGGCAATCCGATTGAAATCGACGAGCCCGGCATCGGCACCACGGCGCAGCGCGGTCAATGACGCATTGTCCTCCATCTGGGTGGTGCAATAGTTCGCCTTGCCGTCGGTCACCAGGGACGCCCATTCCTGCATGCCCTCGGCAATCTTCGAGCCATGCCAGTAGGTGTCGATGGAGACCGTATCGCAGATCGCAACGATCGGGGCGCTACTGCCCGGACCCGCCGGGTAGGTGGCGCGGTAGGCTTTTGCCTTGTCGCCGTCGGCGAGTTCGACCGTCTTCGTCAAGGCGAATGCTTTTTCGAGCAGAGCTTCGTCGAGCTTGTAGACCTCGGTTCCCGAACCCCATTTGGGTTTTTCGCCCGGATGCTTGGCACCGAGCGCGACCATGCCGTTTGGCCAGTCGGAGGGGATCTGGCGCGGGTCGATATCGTGCCGTAGCCCGCCGTCGATGGCATAACGGGCCCAGAGCGCGGAGCCGAGTGTTGCGTCATTCGGATCGACGCCGGCAATGCCGGCGATCAGGATATAGGTCTGCTTGAAATCGAAAAGGCCACTGTAGAGCACAGCCGATACGGAACTTGCGGCATTGGCAAAGCCCATGGCGGTAGTCATGACGCAGAGGCCCTCAGTGTCACACGCGACGTCCGGATATTCCTTCGAAAGGCCCGGAACCTTTATCTTCGTTTCGAGCTTGCGCGCTTCGATCCACGGTTTGGCTTCTTCGCCGAACATGGTGACGACGAGAACCTTTGGCGCGACCACATCTGCGGCGGAGGCAATTGTGGTCGTGGAAAAAACAGCCGAGGCTGCCGCGATCGGGGCGAGAAGGGAAAGGAGATGAGGCATGCGGGATTCCTGGAATTGGCGTGAAAAGAAACGATTTGCCAGATGGCGGAGCAGACCGATGTTTCGAGCGAAGCAAGATTCGTGCTCGTTTATCCTTCCTGATCGCTGAATTGATCGCAAGCCCGCATATATGGCCGGGCAGAACAACGCCGGCGATGGTTGCCGGATCTGTTTGAGAGTTCCCCAGGCAGATTGCCGCTTTAACCGGCAAAACGCGTCGCCGGCGCTCAATGAGCGCCGGCACAAAACAAAAAAACCCGGATCAGCCGATCCGGGTTTCTGGCATTCGAAACGATACCGTCCGATCAATACTGATCGTCGTCCTCGTCCTTGCGGTCGGACTTGAGGGCCTTGAGCTTGGAGAAGACCGCGTCGGCGTCGATTTCTTTTTCTTCTTCGCGCTCGTAGGAGAAGGGCAGCTTTTCCGTTTCCTTCGAGGCTTCCAGCGTCGCGCCGAGTTCGGCGGCCGTCGGCAGCGGACGGCCCTTGTTGGCGCGTTCGACTTCCAGGTCGAGGTCGATCTGGGTGCACAGGCCGAGCGTGACCGGGTCCATCGCCGTCAGGTTGGTCGAATTCCAGTGGGTGCGCTCGCGGATCTGCTCGATCGTCGACTTGGTGGTGCCGACGAGACGCGAGATCTGGGCATCCTTCAGTTCTGCATGATTGCGCACCAGCCACAGAATGGCGTTCGGGCGGTCCTGGCGCTTGGAAACCGGGGTGTAGCGCGGGCCCTTGCGCTTGCTGTCGGGGACGCGAACCTTCGGTTCGGAAATCTTCAGCTTGTGGTTCGGATTGCCTTCGGCGCGAGCGATCTCGTCGCGCGACAGCTGGCCGGTGGCGATCGGGTCGAGGCCCTTGATGCCCTGCGCGGATTCGCCGTCGGCGATCGCCTTGACTTCCAGCGGGTGCAGCTTGCAGAACGTGGCGATCTGTTCGAACGACAGGGCAGTGTTGTCAACAAGCCATACGGCCGTCGCTTTGGGCATAAGCAGTTGTTGAGCCATGGATATAGTCCTTCTGTCCGTCCGCGCCGGTGTCGCGGGCCGTGGGGTGTAACCACTTAATTTCCGGGAAATTAGCGCCTCTATACCCTCGTCCTCTCAGAAATGCAATTCTTCTTGAAGAAATGACCTTTTGTCTAATGGACGCCGTGCCTTGACCTGATATGTATGGCGCCCGAAGCGGGCGAGCACGAGGAGATGTGCCGCCTGAAACTGCCTGCGCAGGGAGGAGATCATCATGTCTGCCAAAACCTATCCGATCCTGGAATCCGCCCGGAAACGTGCCCTTATCGACGATGCGACGTATCAGGCGTGGTACAAGCAAAGTGTTGCGGATCCGCAAGCTTTCTGGGGCGAACATGGCAAGCGTATTGATTGGTTCAAGCCCTATACCAAGGTCAAGAACACTTCTTTCGAGGGCGATGTGTCGATCAAGTGGTTTGAGGATGGCGTCACCAACGTCTCCTACAATTGCATCGACCGGCATCTGGAAAAACGCGGTGACCAGGTGGCGATCATCTGGGAAGGCGACAATCCCTATGACGACAAGAAGATTACCTATCGCGAATTGCACGAGCATGTCTGCCGCCTCGCCAATGTGCTGAAGGCAAACGGCGTCAACAAGGGCGACCGCGTCACCATCTACATGCCGATGATCCCGGAAGCGGCCTATGCGATGCTCGCCTGCACGCGCATCGGGGCCGTGCATTCCATCGTCTTCGGCGGCTTTTCGCCCGACGCGCTGGCCGGCCGGATCGTCGATTGCGAATCCACCGTCGTCATCACCGCCGATGAAGGCCTGCGCGGTGGCAAGCCGATCCCACTGAAGGCCAATACCGACCAGGCTATCGAGATTGCCGCGCGCGGCGGCGTCGATGTCAAGTCGGTGATTGTCGTTCGTCGCACGGCCGGCAAGATCGCCTGGTTCTCCGAGCGTGACATCTGGTACCATCAGGCTGTGGCCGCCGTCGAAGCCGATTGTCCGCCAGCGCAGATGAATGCGGAAGACCCGCTGTTCATTCTCTACACATCCGGCTCGACTGGAAAACCCAAGGGCGTGTTGCACACCACCGGCGGCTATCTCGTCTATGCCTCGATGACACATCAATATGTCTTCGATTATCATGAGGGTGATATCTACTGGTGCACCGCCGATGTCGGCTGGGTCACCGGCCATTCCTATATCGTCTACGGGCCGCTCGCCAATGGCGCGACGACGCTGATGTTCGAAGGCGTGCCGACCTATCCGGATGCCGGCCGTCTGTGGGACGTGGTCGACAAGCACCAGGTCAATATCTTCTACACCGCCCCGACCGCGATCCGGGCGCTGATGGGCCAGGGCGACGCTTTCGTCACCCGTTCCAAACGCACATCGCTGCGCACGCTCGGTTCGGTCGGCGAGCCGATCAATCCGGAAGCCTGGGAATGGTATTATCACGTCGTCGGCGACGGCCGCTGCCCGGTGGTCGATACCTGGTGGCAGACCGAGACCGGCGGTATCCTGATCACTCCCCTACCTGGCGCAACAGCATTGAAGCCCGGTTCTGCCACCCGTCCGTTCTTCGGCGTGCAGCCGCAGCTGGTCGATGGCGAAGGCAAGGTGATCGAAGGCGCTGCGGACGGCAATCTCTGCATCACCGACAGCTGGCCGGGCCAGATGCGCACCGTCTATGGCGATCACGAGCGCTTCATCCAGACCTATTTCGCCACCTACAAGGGCAAGTACTTCACCGGTGACGGCTGCCGCCGCGATGAGGATGGCTATTACTGGATTACCGGCCGCGTCGATGACGTCTTGAACGTTTCCGGTCATCGCATGGGCACGGCGGAAGTCGAATCGGCGCTGGTTAGCCATGATTCGGTGTCCGAAGCCGCCGTTGTCGGCTATCCGCACGATATCAAGGGACAGGGCATCTATTGCTATGTGACGCTGATGGTCGGCCAGACCGGATCGGACGATCTGCGCAAGGCGCTTGTGACCCATGTCCGCAAGGAAATCGGCGCGATCGCTTCGCCGGATAAGATCCAGTTCGCCCCCGGTCTGCCAAAAACCCGTTCCGGCAAGATCATGCGCCGTATCCTGCGCAAGATCGCCGAGGACGATTTCGGCTCGCTCGGTGACACCTCGACGCTCGCCGATCCGGCCGTTGTCGATGACCTGATCGCCAACCGTCAGAACAAGAAGTAGAACGCTGGAAGGCCTGTATGTTCTCTCTTCTCCCCGGCGGGGAGAAGGTGGCCCGAAGGGTCGGATGAAGGGGCCAAGCACTCGTAATGTACCGTGCCGCCGCCTCATCGCCTCGCATTCGCTCAGCACTTCTCCCCGCCGGGGAGAAGAGGAAGCCTAAACCCGACAATTCACCATAACGACGCACAGTCCTTTGCCTTGCGCCCACCGTCATAAGGCGAGACGTAACCCGCCAGCAGCATCTCCTGAGCCGGATTCCGCCCGTCTGAAAGGCTGATATCGGCCACGACCCGGCCAAAATATTTGTCGCCGGAAATATGCGTCAGCTGTATTTCGCCCTGGATGTTGGTCAGGCTGGCAAGTGCTTCCCGTGCCTGCTGACCGGCATCGCGTGTGGCTGCGCAGGCTGATTTCAGCTCCGGCGCATCGATGCCACGCAGCCGCACATAGACTTCCATCGTCTGCTGAGGCCAGGGTTTTGCCGCCACCAGGATCGTGTCTCCATCGATGACGCGGATAACATCTGCCGTCACTGGCCCGGCGATTTCGATTCGTTTGCCGGATTCGGCCGCATGCGAAGAAGCGGTCAACAAAAACGCTGCAAGGGCGACGATCGTCAGTGGGATCGGGGGAGGCATCATAAATAGGAAAATATACCGTTCCAGACGCAATTTCAACAGGAATTATTTCCTTAAAAATCGATCGCCCGGCCGTTAATTTCCCAGTCGCCGAAACGCGAAGGTTCGGCACCGCCGCGCCCGCCCAGTTCCTCCGGTAATTCAATGGGCTTATGCGTCTTGCGGCGTTCCTCAGCTTCGGCGAGCGCCCGTTTTGCCGCCGGTGAGAGCGGCTTGCGTGGTTCGACAGCCAAATTGTCGTTATCGTTCTGCATGCGAATTTCCACGAAAAAGTTGAAGAATGCGCCTAATGTCCCCATCATATAGGAAACCTTTGTTCAAGCGAAACCCATGATTCACGTGAAACATCGGCAAATTTTGGAGACGTGACTGATGAACCTGATGCGAACCGCGATGCTTCTGGCCTTCATGACCGCATTGTTCATGGCGGTCGGTTTTCTTATCGGCGGCAAAGGCGGCATGATGATCGCTCTGGTCATTGCCGCCGGCATGAATGTCTTTTCCTATTGGAACTCCGACAGCATGGTGCTGCGCATGTACCGCGCACAGCAGGTTGACGAGCGCACGGCCCCGGAATATTACGGCATCGTTCGCGACATGGCCGCCAATGCCGGACTGCCGATGCCCAAGGTCTATGTCATCGATAACCCGCAGCCCAATGCCTTTGCCACGGGCCGTAATCCGGAAAATGCGGCAGTCGCGGCCTCCACCGGGCTTCTGAATGCGCTGTCCTATGATGAAGTCGCCGGTGTCATGGCGCATGAACTCGCCCATGTGCAAAACCGTGACACGCTGACGATGACCCTGACCGCGACGCTTGCGGGTGCGATATCGATGCTCGGTAACTTTGCCTTCTTCTTTGGCGGTAATCGTGAAAACAACAATCCGCTCGGCGTCATCGGCACGCTGGTGGCAATGATCGTCGCGCCCCTGGCGGCTGGTATCGTCCAGATGGCGATCAGCCGGACACGCGAGTATTCGGCCGACCGGCGCGGTGCGGAAATCTGCGGCAAACCACTGGCGCTGGCGTCTGCGCTGGCCAAGATTTCCAATTTCGCCCATCAGGTGCCAAACGATCAGGCGGAGCGCAACCCCGCGACGGCACACATGTTCATCATCAATCCGTTGTCGGGCCAACGCATGGACAACCTGTTTTCGACCCATCCGGCAACGGAAAATCGTATCGCGGCACTGCAGCAGATGGCGCAAGAGATGCAACCGGCCTCGACGCCGCCGGTCAGGGCTGATAATCCCGGTCACAAATCGCGCTCCGTGCCGCCGACAGGCTGGGGTCGCGGTGGTTCCGAACCACCGAAAGGTCCCTGGTCTTGACGTCCGACGATAATAAAAACGATTCGCCTCCGAAACGAAACAGCCGCCCCGCCCGGTCGCGTGGTCAATCCGCCGAAAACCCGGCCTTTGAACGCAGCGACAAGCCCGGAATCCGGGCCCGGCAGGCGGCTGCCAAGATGCTCGCCGCCGTCGTTGATCGCAAGACCTCGCTGGATGGAATGCTGGATGCAGGCAATGGCAATCCGGTCTACCGGGAGCTGAACGAGGCTGACCGCGCTCTTGTTCGGGCGATCCTGAATTCGGCGCTGCGGCAATTGCCGCGCATCGAAGCGATGATCGGCTCGCTGTTGCAAAACCCGCTGCCGGAAGGCGCTCGCGCCCTTGATCATGTGTTGACGGTGGCCGCCGCCCAGATCCTCTATCTCGATATTCCCGATCATTCTGCCGTCGATCTGGCTGTCGAGCAGGCGCAGATCGATCCGCGCAACAAGCGCTTTGCCAGCCTCGTCAATGCCGTGCTGCGCCGGATGTCCCGTGAAAAGCAGGATCTGCTGGACAATGTCGGCGAAAAAATCCCGGCTATTCCCGCCTGGTTCCACAAGAGGCTGGTCACCTATTACGGTGCGGACGAAGCGGCCCGCATCGCCGCCGCGCTCTTGACCCCGGCCGCTATCGACCTGACGGTCAAATCCAATCCCGAAAGCTGGGCGGAGCGGCTGAATGGCCGCCTGCTGCCGACCGGTTCCATCCGCCTTGCCGGATTTTCAGGTGCAGTGCCTTCGCTTGAAGGGTTCGATGATGGCGAATGGTGGGTACAGGATGCCGCTGCCGCCCTCCCCGCCAAGCTTTTCGGTTCCCTCACTGGCAAACGCGTCATCGATCTCTGCGCTGCACCCGGTGGCAAGACGGCGCAGCTCATTCTCGCGGGGGCCGAGGTGACGGCACTCGACCAGTCGGCAAGCCGCCTCAAGCGGCTCCAGGGCAATCTGGCCCGGCTTGGGCTGGAAGCGGTGACCCAGGAAATCAACATGGCCGATTTCAGCACCGAAGAGTTGTTCGATGCCGCGCTGCTGGATGCCCCCTGCTCCTCGACCGGCACAATTCGCCGTCATCCCGACGTCCTGTGGACCAAAGGTCCGGAAGATATCGAAAAGCTCGCCATCCTTCAGGAAAAGCTGCTGCGCCATGCATTGACGCTGGTGAAGCCCGGCGGTCTTGTGGTCTTTTCCAACTGCTCGCTTGATGCGCGCGAAGGTGAAGTCGTCACCGAGCGTGTTCTGGCCGACGGACATTGCGAACGGGTGGCGATCAATTCGGCGGACTGGCCCGGACTTGAAAATGCGGTGACGCCGCTCGGCGAATTCCGCACCACACCGGCGATGATCGATCCGCAGGATGGTTTTGCCGGTGGTCTCGACGGTTTCTATGCCGTCGTCCTGCGTCGCAAGATTTAACGACATCTCTGTCAACAGGCACGTGGGGAGCGTCAATTGACGCTCCCTGTGCGTTTGCCTAAACATAATGGGCACGATTCATAAAAGTTTAACGAGTTTTCAGGCGCGATCGTGTCCTGTTAGTATCTGATACGGACAGCAGTCATTCCGGTTTTTAACGCCGCATGTCTTCGTTCGGGAGTAGGGAGACGCGAAAGCGTCGAAAATGCAGATTTCAGACCGTCAAAGGCTTCTCTATCTGTATGCGCGTGAGGGCTGGCGCCGATTCTCGCGCCGTCTTGCCTTGGGGCGCAACACCGCGTTCCGATTTACCGGAAAGACACCGGATCGTCTGATCGTCGCACCAACGGACCTGCGCGCCATTGATCCCTTCGTCGCGCAGGAAATCCTGCAGGGCCGCTTCCCTTTGGCTGGCCGCGTGCTTGAAGCAGGGGATGAATCACCCTTCGAGATGGATCTGCCGTCGCATGAATTCGCCGTAAGATTGCATTCCTTCGGCTGGGTCCGGCATATGCGGACTGTCAAGGAGGACGACGCATTTGTGCATCTGCGCCATATCGTCAATGACTGGATCGTCACACATGGGCGCTATATCGGCGGTATTGCCTGGGAAGCGGATGTCATTTCTCAACGCCTGATTGCGTGGCTCTCACATTCGCCGATCATCTTGCGCAATGCGGAGCATGTCTTCTATCGGCGATTCCTGAAAAGCCTTGCCTTCCAGGTGCGCTATCTGCGCCATATCACCGACACGACCTGCGACGGGGAAGCACGGTTGCGGGCGCGGATTGCGCTGGCCATGGCCTCCGTGGCGATGCCGGCGTCTGAAGCGACGATCCGCAAGGCTGCCCGCAATCTTGATCGGGAACTCGACCGGCAAATTCTCCCCGATGGCGGGCACAGCTCGCGCAATCCGCGCACCGGCCTGGAATTGCTGATCGATCTGCTGCCGTTGCGCCAGACCTATGTCAATCTGGGCCATGAGGTGCCGGCCAAGCTGATCCCGTGCATCGACCGGATGTATCCAGCCCTGCGGTTCTTCCGCCACGAGGGAGGGGAGCTGGCTTTGTTCAATGGCGCCACATCGACACTTGCCAACGAATTGATGGCCGTGCTGCGCTATGATGAGACCGCCGGTGCGCCGTTCAAGGCGCTGCCGCATCTCCAGTATGAACGGTTGGCGCACAACAACGTCGTTGTCATCATCGATACCGGAAAACCGCTGTCGCCGGAATTGTCGCGCACGGCCCATGCTGGCTGCCTGTCGTTCGAAATGTCGTCCGGCCGCCACCGGTTCGTCATCAATTCCGGATCACCGAAGTTTGCCGGCGAGCGCTTCCGCCAGTTGGCGCGTTCGACGGCGGCGCATTCGACCGTGACGATCAATGATCGCTCGTCCTCGCGCCTGTCGCAATCCGGTTTTCTCGGTCCCATCGTCACCGGTGGTGTTTCCAAGGTCGCTGTCCGCCGCGAGGAACGTGCCGGCCAGCCGGATGCCGTCATTGCCAGCCATGATGGGTATGCCCAGGCTTTCGGCCTGCTGCACGAGCGCGATATCAGCGTCAACGGTCAGGCCAATGCGGTGCGGGGCCGCGACAGGCTGTTTCAGCCGGATGGCGCGGAACCGGCGCAAACCAATGGTGCCGTGGCTGTGGCGCGGTTTCATATTCATCCATCGATCGCTATCCGGCAGCACAGCGTCCATGAAGTCTATTTGAGCGCTCCAGACGGCGAAGTCTGGCTGTTTACCTGCCGTGATGCCGAGGTCGGGGTCGAGGAAGACATTTTCTTTGCCGATTCCTCCGGCGTGCGGAAATCGTCGCAGTTGGCGGTGACCTTCACGGTGGCTTCCCAGCCGGAAATCCAGTGGATTTTTTCACGCGAAGCATGACAATCGCGCCGTTCGGCGGCTCGCCGCCGTCACTGCGGTTTCTTCATACGGAAAGCTGTGGTAACGGCAGGCGGACATTGGCCGGAAGACCCTCCCGATATCCGGCGTCTACCAAGGAGCTTGATGATGGCTGTCGCCTCCAAGAAGATTCCCGCCCCGGATCACGTCACCGTCCGTACCGCCCTGCTCTCCGTCTCCGACAAGACCGGCATCGTCGAGCTGGCGCGCGCGCTGCATGAAAAGGGCGTCCACCTGGTCTCGACTGGCGGCACCCACAAGGCGCTCGCCGATGCCGGTCTGCCGGTCACCGACGTATCAGAAATTACCGGTTTTCCGGAAGTCATGGATGGCCGGGTAAAGACCCTGCATCCGGGCGTGCATGGTGGCCTTCTGGCGATCCGCGACGATGAGGACCATGTTCAGGCGATGGTGACGCATGGCATTACCGGCATTGATCTGGCCGTCATCAATCTCTATCCGTTCGAGGATGTCCGCGCCAAGGGCGGCGATTACCCGACGACGGTCGAGAATATCGATATCGGTGGCCCGGCGATGATCCGCGCCTCGGCCAAGAACCACGCCTATGTCACCGTCATCACCGACGCATCGGACTATACCGCACTTCTGGCCGAACTTGGGACCGGTGCCGCGACTTCCTTCGCCTTCCGCCAGAAGATGGCCGCCAAGGCCTATGCCCGCACGGCCGCCTACGATACCGCCATTTCCGGCTGGTTTGCCGAGGTGCTGGACACGCCGATGCCGCTTCACCGCACCATTGGCGGTGTCCTGAAGGAAGAGATGCGCTACGGCGAAAACCCGCATCAGAAAGCCGGGTTCTACATCACCGGCGAGAACCGCCCGGGCGTTGCGACTGCGACCCTGCTGCAGGGCAAGCAGCTCTCCTACAACAATATCAACGACACCGATGCCGCCTTCGAGCTGGTCGCCGAGTTCCCGGCGGCGACATTACCCGCCGTCGCCATCATCAAGCATGCCAATCCCTGCGGCGTCGCCACCGGCGCCACCTTGCTCGAAGCCTATGAGCGTGCGCTTGCCTGCGATTCCACCTCCGCCTTCGGCGGTATCATTGCGCTGAATCAGGAGTTGGACGGCGGGACGGCTGAAGAAATCGTCAAGCTGTTCACCGAAGTCATCATCGCCCCGTCGGTCAGCGATATCGCCAAGGTCGTGATCGCCGCCAAGCCGAACCTGCGCCTCCTGATCACCGGCGCCCTGCCCGATCCGCGCATACCGGGCCTGACGGCAAAAACAGTTGCCGGCGGCCTTCTGGTGCAGACGCGTGACAATGGCATGGTCGAGGACCTCGATCTCAAGATCGTCACCAAGCGGGCACCGACAGCGCAGGAGCTGGAAGACATGAAGTTCGCCTTCAAGGTGGCAAAACACGTGAAGTCCAACGCTGTCGTCTATGCCAAGGATGGCCAGACCGTCGGCATCGGTGCGGGTCAGATGAGCCGCGTCGATTCAGCCCGCATCGCAGCGCTGAAAGCCGAAGAAGCCGCCAAGGCGCTCGGTCTTGCCGCGCCGCTCACTCGTGGGTCGGCCGTCGCTTCGGAAGCTTTCCTGCCGTTCGCTGATGGCCTTCTGTCGATGATCGCCGCCGGCGCCACTGCCGTCATCCAGCCGGGCGGCTCGATGCGCGACCCGGAAGTCATCGCCGCTGCCGACGCGGCAGGCGTTGCCATGGTGTTTACCGGCATGCGCCATTTCCGGCATTGATGCCAAGCCTATACCGATCAATCAGAAACCCGCCTCTCTGGCGGGTTTTTTATGCGGGTCTATTCGCCGGATAAGGCGTGCGGAGCAGGATCAGCAGGCCGACAGCCAGGAAGACCACCAGTGCCATCATGCCGATGCGCGCGGATCCGGTCATCAGGGTAATGGTGGCGACGGCTGCTGGGGCCATGAACGTCGTGGCGCGCCCCGATAGCGCATAGATGCCGAAATAGCGGCCTGCCTCGTCGGCACTCACGCTGCGGGCCATATAGGAGCGGGAGGAGGCCTGGACCGGGCCGAACGCAATGCCGACCAGAAGGCCGAAGACGATGTAGGCTTTCTCGGCGGCGGTGCCGAAAAGCCCGCCGGAATCGGTCGTCGGTAGCGGAAGCAGGCCGAACAACGTATAGCCGGGCCCGGTCGAGACGATACCGAGGGTGGCGATGGTCAGGCATATCAGGCTGGCGGTGACGATCACCTTTGAGCCGAGTTTCGCATCCAGCCGGCTGGCATAGAGGCATCCGCCGATGGCCACGACATTGAGGATGATGCCGTAGACGCCAAGCTCGACGGTTTGCCAGGCAAACATGCTGGCCGCGAACGTGCCGCCCAGTGCCAGGAGACCGTTGACCCCATCCTGAAAGATCATCCGGGCGATCAGAAAGCGCAGAATGCCGGAGCGCTGCCGCAGTTCTCCAATCGTGTGGCGCAGTTCTGCAATGCCGCTACGCACCGCAGTTGCGGCTGGCATGGCCGCCTTGCGGGCATCCGGGGTAAACAGGAACATCGGCAGGATGAACACCAGATACCAGATGGCCGAGATCGGCCCAGTCACGCGTGCGTCGGCGCCGGTCGCGGGATCAAGCCCGAACAGCGGGTCCATTCCGAGAAGTGTTTTGCCGGATTCCGGGCTTCCGGCGAGCAACGTCACGACCGCGATCAGCACGATCATGCCGCCGAGATAGCCAAGCCCCCAGGCGATGTTGGAAATCCGGCCGATCTCCTTTTCGCCGACCAGCCGCGGCATCATCGAATCGTTGAAAACGATCGAGAATTCCGCAGCGATCGAGGCCAGGATGATGAAGATGAAGGGATAGATCAGCGACGATCCCGGCACGGCAAACCACAGCAGCGCCAAGGAGACGATCTTGATGACGGCGAAGAAGGCGATCCAGGGTTTTCGCGCACCTGTCTGGTCGGCAATCGATCCGAGTACCGGCGACAGCACCGCGATGACGATGCCGGAGATGGTCAGGGTATAGCCCCACATCGCCTGGCCGTGAGCCGGGTCATCGGTGAGCCGGGACACGAAATAAGGGCCGAAGATGAAGGTGATGATCACGGTGAAGAACGGCTGTGCCGCCCAGTCGAACAGCATCCAGCCGCCAAGGCCGGCGCGCGATACCTTTGGCTCGTCGCCAGCCTCCGCCGAGATGCTGCTCACCTGATTCTCCACCGTCTTCCCGCCCCGTCTGGCGCGGACAGTGTCACCTCATCCTGTTCTGTGCAAGATCGCTCAACAAACCGGCTGCAACCGTGATCTTGGCGAGGGTCGTCTCGCCTTTTTCGGTCAGCAGGGTCAGCTGGTCGGTGACGCGCGAAATACGGCTATGGTCGCTGTCGCGCCAGGCTGAGACCGGATTGCGCTCGTCCTTCTTGTCGGTGAGTGCCGCAATGGTGATGTCCTTGCGCGCCGTCGCGATGTCGTTGATGCTGCGCGAAAGGGCCATTGCCTCATATTGCTCGGTTGCCGATACGCGCTCGGCAGCCGCCAGCAGCTTGGCGATCCGCAGGCTCTGTGTCACGCCGAAATAACTCTGTGCGGTGCGCGCCAGCGTCACGCCGGTATCGGCAGCGATCTGGATGATTTCCGGCACGAAGGTCAATACGGCGAGAGCGGCAATTTCCTCGGCCAGTGCTGAAGGCACGCCACGCTCGATGAAATAGGCAGCCCTTTGTTGCACGTCCGCCGTTGCGTCCTCTGGGATCGAGCTTTGCAACGCGGATTTCAGTTTCCGCAGCGCTTCGCGCAGCTGCTCGATGGCTTCACCCAGCGGTGCCTGCATCGCCTTGGTCCGGAGCGTCCGTTCGGTGACGATGGCAAAGATGCGCGCCGCCTCCTGGTAGAGTTCGTTCTGCACTGTGCCGCTGACGACGGTGTCGAGCGCGTCGATCTCGCCATAGATGCGGTTCAGGTCGTAGCCGTCGCGGGTCAGCACGGCGGCCTTGACCACGTCAGCCGGCATGAAGCCCGTCTGGTCGATCAATGTGCTGACAAAGGCCGGCCCACCGCGGTTGATGACATCATTGGCAAGAACCGTGGCGATGATTTCGCGGCGCAGCCGATGCTCGTTGATGTCGCCCGCATGGGCCTTGTGCATCTTGGCCGGGAAATAATCCCGCAGCGTCGTCGCGAGATAGTCATCGTCCGGCAGCTTGCTGGCAACGATCTCGTCGAACAGCACGATCTTGGCATAGGACAAAAGCACGCCGATCTCGGCCCGTGTGAGGGCCTTGCCGCTTTGGTAGCGCTCGCTCAGCGCCAGATCGTTCGGCAGTACCTCGACCTTGCGGTTGAGGTGGCCGTCCGCTTCCAGTCTGGTCATGAGCCGGGCAAGAGCTGTCCTGTTGCCGGCGCCCTGCATTTCCGTCAGCGAGATCGACAGGGACTGTTCATAGTTGTTGCGCAGCACCAGCGCCGCCACTTCATCGGTCATCGACGCCAGAAGCGTGTTGCGCTTGGCGCGGGTCAGCCGCTCGTCGCGCATCGCGGAGGCAAGCGCGATCTTGATGTTGACCTCGAAGTCGGAGGAGTTGACGCCGGCCGAGTTGTCGATGGCGTCGGAATTGCAGCGTCCGCCCTTGAGGCCGAAGCCGATGCGGCCGCGCTGGGTGACGCCCAGATTGGCGCCCTCGCCGATCACCTTGGCGCCGACGTCGTCGGCAGTGATGCGGATCGGATCGTTGGCGCGGTCGCCGACATCGGCGTCGGTTTCGCTCGGGCCGCGCACATAGGTGCCGATACCGCCGAACCAGAGCAGGTCGACCGGGCTCTTCAGGATCGCCGTCATGATCTCCGATGGGGTCGCCTGGCTCTTTTCCAGGCCGATCGCCGCCATCGCCTGTGGCGTCAGCGTCACCGATTTTTCCGTGCGCGGAATGATCATGGCTCCGGGCGAAAGCGTCGAGCGGTCATAGTCCTGCCAGCTGGAGCGCGGCAGGTTGAACATGCGCTTGCGCTCGGCAAAGGATTTTTCGATATCCGGATCAGGATCGATGATGATGTCGCGATGGTCGAACGCGGCGATCAGGCGGATTTTCTCCGACAGCAGCATGCCGTTGCCGAAGACGTCGCCGGACATGTCACCGACACCGGCGACGCTGAACGGCGTCGTCTGGATATCGATGTCCATCTCGCGGAAATGCCGCTTGACGGTTTCCCAGGCGCCGCGCGCGGTAATGCCCATCTTCTTGTGATCGTAGCCGGCCGAACCGCCGGAGGCGAAGGCGTCGTCCAGCCAGAAGCCGGCTTCCTGCGCCAGCCCATTGGCGGTGTCGGAGAATGTCGCCGTGCCCTTGTCGGCGGCAACGACGAAATAGGGATCGTCACCATCCAGCCGCAGCGTATCGGCCGGCGGCACGATGTCCTGGCCGACAATATTGTCGGTGATCGACAGCATGGTGCGGATATAGGTCTTGTAGGCCTCGGTCCCGGCCTTGAAGATGTCGTCACGCGTGCCACCGGTGGGAAGCTGCTTCGGATAGAAACCGCCCTTGGCGCCGACAGGCACGATCACGGCATTCTTGACCTGCTGCGCCTTGACCAGGCCGAGCACTTCGGTGCGGTAATCCTGCGACCGGTCAGACCAGCGAAGTCCACCCCGGGCGACCTTGCCGAAGCGCAGGTGAACGCCTTCGACCTGCGTGCCATAGACGAAGATTTCGCGGAAAGGCCGTGGCTCCGGCAGGCCATCGAGGATCTTTGGATCGAGCTTGAACGCCAGCATAACCTTCGGATTGCCATCGGCATCGCGCTGGAAATAGTTGGTCCGCAGCGTCGCCTCGATGGCGTTGACGTAACGGCGCATGATCTGGTCTTCGTCAAGGCTTGGAACCGCGTTCAGGGCCTCTTCGATCGCAGCCCGCAACGCTGTGGTGCGCTTCGTCTTCGGCTTCTCTTCAAGCGTGGGATCCATGCGGGTAACGAACAGCTTGAAAATATTCGCCGCGATGGCCGGATATTTGTTCAGCGTGTCGGCGAGGTAGCCTTGTGAATAGGTGATGCCGGTCTGGCGCAGGTAGCGCGCATAGGCGCGCAGCACCGTCACCTCGCGGGCGCTAAGGCCGGCAAGCAGGATCAGCCGGTTGAAGCTGTCATCCTCGATCACGCCGTTCCAGGCGGAAAGATAGGCTTCCTCCAGCATCGGGCCGGTCTTGTCGAGATTGAGCAGATGCCCGTCGCGATGGACCAGTTCCATATCGTGCAGAACCACGAGCCGCTCGCCGCCCTTGGCGCAGGAAACGGTAATGTCATGGGTCTGTTCGCTGATAACCCGGAAGCCGAGATTTTCCAGCAGCGGCACCCGGTGCGACAGCGAAACCGGTTCGCCGGCATGGAAAATCTTCAGTTCCAGCGATTCCGGGCCCTTGCCGCGCTTCTGGTAGAAGGCAATGCGGATGGGGTCGTTCGGGGAGCAGGCTGCGATATCGGCGAGATCGGCATGGGCCTCAGTTGGCGTAAAGGCTGCCTGATAGGCCGCGTTGACGGAAATCGA
The DNA here is from genome assembly GCA_900473045.1 of Hyphomicrobiales bacterium. Classification (GTDB taxonomy): domain Bacteria; phylum Pseudomonadota; class Alphaproteobacteria; order Rhizobiales; family Rhizobiaceae; genus Pararhizobium. The sequence goes on along the minus strand of UCKS01000056.1, from coordinate 13,154 downwards.
TACGCCGTCGTGGCGGGCGAGCAGGTTGAACCGGTCGATCCAACGGGTGACGATATCGCGAACGGCATCTTCAAGCCTGGCTTGCGCCACACGCGGCGTCTTGCCGGCGGAGCGGCCGATGATGAAATGCACGCGGGCAAGACCGCCCTCCGGAAAAGCCGGATAATAGGCGGACACGCGTCCGTCATAGACGGTCTTCAGATAGAGCCCGATCTTCTCGCGCACGTCGGAATCATACTGTTCGCGCGGCACGTAGACGATAACGGAGACGAAACGATCGAAATGATCGATGCGCGGCAGAACCCGGATTCGTGGCCGGTCGGCCAACTCGTTGATCTGTTCGCAGAAGCTCGCCAGAAGGCTGACATCGATCTGGAACAGGTCGTCACGCGGATAGGATTCCAGCGTGTTAGTCAGCATCTTGCCGGAATGGCTCTGCGGATCGAAGCCGAAATGATCGACGATCTTCTCGACCTTGAAGCGGAGTAGCGGAATTTCGGCTGCCGGGCGCGTATAGGCGCTGGAGGTGAACAGGCCGACGATACGCAGCTCGCCGGTGACAGTGCCGGCTTCATCGAAACGCTTGACGCCGATGTAATCCATATAGGCGCGGCGGTGCACCACCGATTTGACATTGGCCTTGGTGACGATGAGGAAATCCGGGCCATTGAGGAAGGCGAGGATTTCCGGCGTCGTCAGCACGGCATCCTTGCCCTGGCGCAGCACGCGCACGTCGGGATTGGAAAGAATGCCCAGCCCCCGGCCCTCGCCGCGCTCGACCACGGCATTGTCGCCCTTGCCGGAATAGGTGTATTCGCGCATGCCGAGGAAGGTGAAATTATTGCCGCGCAGCCAGCGCAGGAAGGCCAGCGCTTCGTCGCGATCACCCTTCTTGCTGTTCGGCGCGTGGTTTTCCAGTTCGCCCATCGCCTGATCGAGCAGGGCCGACATCGCGGTCCAGTCGCCGACCGCCTGATGAACCTGCGAGAGCACGTTGGCAATCCGCTCCTTCAGGTCTTCGGCTTCGGTTTCGGTGACGCGGCCAATATGAATCTGGATATGGCTGATCCGGGTGGCCGGATCGCTCTTTTCTTCCGTGTCGAAGATCTTAGCCGGCTTTCCGGCCTCGAGAACCAGAATGGGATGCACGGCAAGATGAATGTCACGGTGGGTGCTGGTGACCTCGCCCATGATCGAATCATAGAGAAAGGGCATGTTGCGGTCGGTCACGGACAGGATCGAAACGTCGTCGCCGTTAGGAGCAATGCCCTCGATCGTCTCAACGCTGACGATCGGACGGTCGCTTTCCTTGCGGTTGATGGCCGTCAGCGCATGGGCCGCCGTCAGCGCCAGCATGTCCGGCGTATAGGCGTCGAGATCATCATGGCTTGCCCGGCGGAACAGGATCTCCGGAGCGAGCATTTTCACCCCCAGAGCCTTGCCGGCTTCGCTCACCGCTTCGAAATGACGGTCTTTTTTTGGATTATATTTGGCGCCCACGACAGTACTCCCTGCAATCACCATTTGGCCGAACCTAACAGAAGATTTGTTCATGGCGATTGTTTTTGTGGCTATTTTTCGGTCAGATTGATCCAATTCGGAATGGTTTTATGAAATTTTTGGCAAGTTTTGGTCGATTTTCAAATTCAATCGGTTGTATTCGTATATTTCGCCATTCTCATAAATGAGCCCGAAATATGCCCCTCCGATCTTTTGGCAGCCGCAGTTGACAGCGGCATGACTGTCGGGCGATCTGGGCAGGTCGAAACAGCGGAAAATCGAGAAATGTCCGACCCAGCCCCCGGCGCCGTCATCGTCATTTCCAGTCATGTGATTCGCGGATCCGTTGGCAATCGCGCCGCCGTGTTTGCACTTGAGACGCTGGGGTATCCGGTCTGGGCTTTGCCGACGGTGATCCTGCCCTGGCATCCCGGTCATGGCCCCTCGACGCGGGTGACGATCGGCACGGAAGATTTCGACAGGTTGATCGACGATCTGATCCGTGCGCCTTGGACGGGTGAGGTGCGGGCTGTGCTCTCCGGCTATCTCGGTGCCGCCCATCAGGCGGAAGGCGTGGCGCGGCTGGTCGAAGCTTTGCGGGTGAAAAATCCGGACCTGCTTTATGCCTGCGACCCGGTGATGGGCGATGTCGGTGGATTGTATGTGCCGGAGGCGACGGCGATCGCGATGCGTGACCGGTTGCTGCCGCTGGCCTCACTTGCCACGCCGAACCGGTTCGAATTGGCCTGGCTCTGCGGCGCCGCGCTCGACACGAACACCGCCATTCTGGAGGCCGCGCTATCGCTCGGGCCGGCGCGCATGCTGGTGACGTCTGCCATCCCGATGATGCAAGGGAGCACCGGCAATCTCTATCTGTCCGGCAATCATGCGCTGCTGGCCGAGCATCGGTTGATCGACAACCCGCCGAACGGCACTGGCGACCTTCTGGCGGCTTTGTTCGTTGCCCGGCTTCTGGAAGGTCTGAACGAGGAGCGCGCCTTGCAACTGGCAACCGCCAGCGTCTTCGAGATCATTGCGCGCACCGGCAAGCGCGGTGCCGATGAACTGACGCTCGAGCGGGATGCCTCCAGTCTCGAGACGCCGATGGCGATGGTTCAGATGCGCCGGTTGATGCATCCCGGTCAGAAACGGCGCTCCTGATACTTTTGGGCCGCTCTCCCCCTTGCCAGCCCATGCCTTGAGCGAATAAACCGTTTTCACCCACGCAAACGATACGGAGATTGTCACGGATGTCACCGGCGGCGCGGGCTGCCGAAATTTGCCTGTGTGCGGCGCACAAAGATGGTATGTGCTGCAGAGCCGACATGCGATTGTACATCTCAATTGTCTAAATAATTGGAGTGATCGAGCATCATGCAGCGTTTCCCGGACTATTTGCTGAACGGCTACAACAACTTCATGAGCGGCCGCTTCAACGAGCAGCAGCAACGCTACAAGGCCTTGGCAGAGACAGGCCAGCAGCCGAAAACCATGGTCATTGCCTGTTGCGATAGCCGTTCGGCGCCTGAAACAATCTTCGACAGTGGCCCGGGTGAATTGTTCGTGGTGCGCAACGTCGCCAACATGATGCCCCCTTACGAGCCGGATGGCCAGTATCACTCGACATCGGCGGCGCTCGAGTTCGCCGTGCAGGTGTTGAAGGTCAGCGATATCGTCGTGATGGGCCACGGCCGCTGCGGCGGCATCAAGGCAGCCCTCGATCTCGATGCCGAACCGCTGTCCCCCGGCGATTTCATCGGCCGCTGGATGAACCTTCTGAAGCCGGCTGCCGAACAGATCCATAACAACGAATTGATGACGGCCGCCGAACGTCAGAGGGCGCTGGAGCGGGTCTCCATCCGCAACTCGATCGCCAACCTGCGAACCTTCCCGTGCGTCAAGATCCTCGAGCAGCGCGGCAAGCTGCAGCTGCACGGCGCCTGGTTCGACATTTCAACCGGCGAACTGTGGGTCATGGACAGCAAGACCGGTGATTTCGTCCGTCCTGGCATGTGATTTTCTGAAAGCGTGATGTTGTCGCGCACGGCCATCGTCCGCATCTGATGGCAAGGTCAACCTCAAAAAAAATCCGCAGCCTGGTCTCCCGGGCTGCGGATTTTGTCATTCGAGAAGCTGCGTTGCCGATCAGCCGCCGTCGATTTCGGCGCCGATGATGGCGATTGCCTGCTGGTAGACGCTGGCAGCGTTCCAGCCCTGGATCGCGCCGAAATTGGCCTGACCCTGCTGATAGCCGCCGCCGGCGGTCCAGCCATGGCCGCGCAGGAAGTTGGCGGTCGAGAAAAGCGCGTCCGCCTTGGAGCGAACCATGTCGATATGGCCGCTGCCGTCGCCATCGACGCCGAATTTCAGCACGTTGGCCGGCAGGAACTGTGTCTGGCCGATTTCGCCATGGGCGGCACCGCGTGCGTCAGGGCTGAGGTCGCCGCGCTGCACCAGTGTCAGTGCTGCATAAAGCTGATCGGTGAAAAAGTCGGAACGGCGGCAGTCAAACGACAGTGTCGAGACAGCCGAAAGCGTGTGTTCCTTGCCCATGAAACCGCCGAAGCCGGTTTCCATGCCCCAGATCGCGATGATCGGGCCAGCCGGAACGCCATAGCGCTTTTCGATGGCACTGAAGAGAGCCGCATTCTGCGCCTTCATCTTCTTGCCGCGCGAAATGATCGTCTGGCCACCACGCTTCTGCATGAACTGGGTCAGCGACAGCTTGAAACTCTTCTGGCCGCGGTCGGCGCGGATCGTCGCCTTGTTGTAGGTGACGTTGGCAAAAGCCTTGTTCAGCACCGCCGGGCTGATGCCCCGGCCCGCAGCTTCGCTCTTGAAGTCCTGGACCCAGGTGTCAAAGCCTGCCGATGTGTTGCCGCATTGCGCGGCCGATGCCTGCGCGGGCAATATTGCAGCTGCAATGATTGCCGTGAAACCTGCCAGTACGCACTTCGCCTTGTGCATGAAAAACCCCGTATTGCCTGAATCTAATGTGTGTCCGCAAAATGCCAGTCTTTGCGGCCCCTGTCACGATTGGCCAGTATCAGGAGGGAGCGTTTCACGTGAATCCTCCCTTAGACTATGAAAAATCGTCACAGATGCCTTTCACAAAGAAGCCTTGCATCCCGTTTCACGGATCATGCAAGGCTTTCTACCAAATCGAGATGATAGAAACCCATCGGGTGGTATCATCAAGATTTGGTATAATTGGTTAAAACTTTATAGTTTCTGCTCAGGCAGCCTGTTTCTTTGCCTTGATCAGGCCGCGATTGACGAGAAGCTCGGCGATCTGGATGGCATTGAGGGCGGCGCCCTTGCGCAGGTTGTCGGAAACCACCCAGATGTTCAGGCCGTTCTCGACGGTGGCGTCCTCGCGGATGCGCGAAATATAGGTCGCGTCTTCACCAGCCGATTCGTAAGGGGTGATGTAGCCGCCGTTTTCATGCTTGTCGATGACGATGCAGCCCGGGGCTTCGCGCAGGATGTCGCGGGCCTGGTCGGCAGTGATCTCGTTTTCGAATTCGATGTTGATCGCTTCGGAATGACCGATGAACACCGGAACGCGCACGGCCGTGCAGGTCAGCTTGATCTTCGGATCGAGAATCTTCTTGGTTTCGGCCATCACCTTCCATTCTTCCTTCGTATAGCCGTCTTCCATGAACACATCGATGTGCGGGATGACGTTGAAGGCGATGCGCTTGGTGAACTTCTTGCTCTCCATCGGATCGGCGACGAAGACGGCGCGGGTCTGGTTGAATAGCTCGTCCATGCCGTCCTTGCCGGCGCCGGAGACCGACTGGTAGGTGGAAACGACGACGCGCTTGATCTTGGCAAAGTCATGCAGCGGCTTCAGCGCCACGACGAGCTGGGCGGTCGAGCAATTCGGATTGGCAATGATGTTGCGCTTGGTGAACTGGGTGATCGCGTCTGGATTGACTTCCGGAACCACCAAAGGCACGTCCTGGTCGTAACGCCAGGCCGACGAGTTATCGATGACGACGCAGCCCTGCGCGCCGATCTTCGGCGACCACTTCAGCGACACGGCACCGCCGGCCGACATCAGGCAAATGTCAGTGTCGGAAAAATCATAGTTTTCGAGGTTCTTGACCTTCAGCGTCTTGTCGCCGAAGGACACTTCAGTGCCCTGGCTGCGGGCCGACGCCAGCGCCACGACTTCGTCTGCTGGAAAGCCCCGTTCTTCGAGGATGTTCAGCATCTCGCGGCCGACATTTCCGGTCGCGCCGGCAATAGCAATCTTGAAACCCATTGTCTTTGCTCTCTTTCTGTCTCTCCGCGGGGCTTTGGGGGAAACCCGCCGGCCAAAGGCGCGGGTTTCGGGTCCCCGGCCGTGCCGGGGAGAGAGCGGTGGCCAGAGACGTCAGACGGTTTTCGTCGTCGTTTTGGCCATTGTTTTGGAAAATATCGAGAAAGAACGAACCCGCCCGGCAACAAATGACGGGGCGATCAGCGCAGCGATGGCGTAACCAAAACGGTGCATGGTGGGTCCTTTTCCGCTGCTGCTCATACGCGGTTTTGGCGCGGAGTCAACAGGCAAGCGAGAAATGACGGTCGCGAAGACATGGCGCCCCCGCTCGCTCAAGACGTTACGCAAGGTGTCATGCGGCTGACGCTTGCGAGCCGTCAGCTCGAAAGCAAACCAAAAAGCGATGATCCCCGTCCGGCTCATCGGCGGCACACGCCAGGCAGCCTCTCATCCACGAGGACACTTTGGAAAGAGGTCAGCGGCGAAAAGAGGTGAGGCGGCATGACCCGTTTCATCCTCGCGGATCTTCGCCGGGCGGGCTCGCCGGTGGTCGTGCTTCTGATCACCTTTGCCGCTGCGCTGCGCGCCTGATCGGTCGCATTCGACTAAAGTCATAATCCCAAAGCCGCTCTGCCACCCCCGGGGGTTTTCTGCCATTTTGGTTTCATGGCGCATTCCGCTTTCGAATCAGGGAGGATTCGGGGGCAACTGAGGGTGCGCGCAAAGCCGTTTTTGAGTGGAGGACAAACGAAATGGCAGATGTCGCAGTAGCGCCCGGTGCAAAGGCTGCACCGATGACGGGCGAGCAGAAGAAGGTGATTTTCGCCTCTTCGCTCGGCACGATCTTCGAATGGTACGATTTCTATCTCTACGGTTCGCTGGCCGTCTATATCGGTGCGACCTTCTTTTCCCAATATCCGGAAACCACCCGTAACATCTTCGCCCTTCTGGCGTTTGCGGCAGGCTTCCTCGTGCGTCCGTTCGGCGCGCTGGTGTTTGGCCGTCTCGGCGATCTCGTCGGCCGAAAATATACCTTCCTCGTCACCATCGTCATCATGGGCCTGTCGACGTTCCTCGTCGGCATCCTGCCCGGTGCCGCCTCGATCGGCATCGCCGCTCCGATCCTTCTGATCGTGCTGCGCATGCTGCAGGGCCTGGCGCTCGGCGGCGAATATGGCGGTGCTGCCACCTATGTGGCCGAACATGCGCCACAGGGGCGGCGCGGTTATTTCACCTCCTGGATCCAGACGACGGCGACGCTCGGCCTGTTCCTGTCGTTGGTGGTCATCGTTGCCGTGCAGATGATGCTGGGCAAGGAAGCCTTTGCCGCCTGGGGCTGGCGCATTCCGTTCCTGCTCTCGTTCATCCTGCTCGGCGTTTCCGTCTGGATCCGCCTGAAGATGAATGAATCGCCGGCCTTCAAGAAGATGAAGGAAGAAGGCAAGGGCTCCAAGGCACCGCTGACGGAGGCTTTCGGTCAGTGGAGAAACGCCAAGATCGCGCTTCTGGCCTTGTTCGGCGCCGTCGTCGGCCAGGCCGTCGTCTGGTACACCGGCCAGTTCTACGCGCTGTTCTTCCTGCAGAACATCCTGAAGGTGGACGGCCAGTCGGCCAACATCATGGTGGCCATATCGCTGTTGATCGGCACCGGCTTCTTTGTGGTGTTCGGGGCGCTGTCGGACAGGATCGGCCGCAAGCCGATCATCATGGCTGGTCTGGTTCTTGCCATGCTCACCTACTTCCCGCTGTTCAAGGCCTTGACCTGGGCCGGCAACCCGGCGCTCGCCGAAGCGCAGGAAACCATCCGCGCGACGGTCACTGCCGCTCCGGACGACTGCAAGTTCCAGTTCAACCCGACAGGCACGGCGAAGTTCACGACATCCTGCGATATCGCAACGTCGTTCCTGACGCGCAACTCGGTTCCGTATGACGTCGTCCCCGGTCCTGCCGGCACGCCGGCAACCGTCAAGATCGGCGAGGAAACGGTCACTGGCTACGACGCGATTGCTGCTGGCGACAAGGCCAAGGCATCGGGTGCAACCTTCGAAAAGCAGATCAACATTGCCCTCCACGATGCCGGCTATCCGCTCGTTCGTGGTGCTGCAAAGGTTCCGGAAAGCAAGCTTGACGGCTTCGTTGCCGCCAATCCGGAATTGACGCTCGATGCCGCAGCCGTTCGCGGTGGCGACAAGGCAAGCATGACCGGCGAGCAGCTGGTTGCGGCCAAGCTCCTGACGGCCGAGGAAGCCGCAGGCGTCACCGAAATGCCGGTCTACACCATCGACAAGGGCGGCTCCTTCACCATGGTTGCCGATCCGGCCAGGGTCAGCTGGCTTGGCGTCATCGCCGTGCTCACCGTGCTCGTCATCTATGTGACGATGGTCTACGGCCCGATCGCAGCACTGCTGGTCGAACTGTTCCCGACCCGCATCCGCTACACCGGCATGTCCCTGCCCTACCATATCGGTAATGGCTGGTTCGGTGGCCTGTTGCCCGCAACGGCCTTCGCGATGAGTGCCGCCCAGGGCGATATCTACTATGGCCTCTGGTACCCGATCGTGTTCGCCGGCATCACGCTGGTGATCGGTATGCTGTTCCTGCCCGAAACCAAGGATCGCGATATCCACACCATGGATTGATCCCGGTCGGATATCGATACGAAAAAGCCCGGCGCAGCCCCTTGCGCCGGGCTTTTTCATTCATTCGTGGGCCTCAGTTGGAAGTCTGGAAACTGTTCTTCGTCCGTGGCCAGCCCTTCTCGTCCAGCCGGAACAACCAGTTCCGGCGGGCAAAGAAGAAGGCCGTCATCAGTGCCGTCCACAATCCCAAAAGCAGCCCGGCCGCCACATCGCTGGGATAGTGCGCGCCCACCACGATCCGGGTGATACCGATTGCGAGGGCTGCGAGCGCAAAGACGATGCGTAGCCGCGGGGCAAGCATCGAGAATGCTCCGAAAAACGAGCCGACAGCCGCCGAATGGCCGGACGGGAAACTCTGGAACACCCAGTCGTGACCGGAGAAGAACGCTATGCTGTGGGCGCCATATTCGGCAAAAAGCTCCGGCCGCGCCCGGCCGATGATAAGCTTTGCCAGATGCACCACGATGCTGGCGCTGCCGATCGTCACAAGAAAATACAGGGCCAGCCGCCAACCGGTCTTGGTCTTCGACGACAACCCGTCGCTGCGCGATACCCGGTGGAGGATATAGGCGATGATGACGATCGAGCCGGAGCCGTAGATCATCCAGGCAAATGTGCCGAAATCGGTGATCCGCCTGTTGAAGGCAACGACCCCACCCGGCAGCGCCTGCGCCGTCTGCGAGATGAGGCCGTCGAAGGGAAGCAAGGCCGCCACCAACAGGGCGGCCGCCAGCAGCAACCAGAGAGACGATGAGAGGGGTCGGTTCATGGATTTCGACTTCCGGGATGGAGAGTTGTGGTCACCGATGGCCACTTCCACCCTCCCGTCATCCTCGCCCTTGTGGCGGGGATCCAGTCGCAGCGCGTCTGCGCTGCGAAAAGACTCCTTTCACGCGACGGACGTCGCGTGGCTGGATTCCTGTGACAGGCACAGGAATGACGAAGGGTGAAAGGCCAGCTCATGGCTACAAAGTGTGAGCTGATGACATTGAATCAACCCCAACAAATAAAAATGGCACCCGACGCGCTTGGCCGGATGCCTCGAATAAGCCCTTCCCCTTATGGGAAGGGATGTTTTGAAGACGGTCCTTCCGGCCTTCGGACGAAGCAGCCGGTCTTAAGCCGAAAGCGTCTTGAATTCGGCAAGAATCGCATCGCCCATCTCGACGGTGCCGACCTGGCGGGCGCCGTCGGCCATGATGTCGCCGGTGCGGATGCCCTTGTCGAGTACGTTGGCGATCGCCTTTTCCAGGTTGTCGGCTTCCGTCACAAGGTTGAAAGAGTAGCGCAGGCACATGGCAAACGAGGCGATCATCGCGATCGGGTTGGCAATGCCCTTGCCGGCAATGTCCGGGGCCGAGCCGTGCACCGGCTCATAGAGCGCCTTGCGCTTGCCGGACTTGGCGTCGGGTGCGCCGAGCGAGGCCGACGGCAGCATGCCGAGCGAACCGGTGAGCATGGCGGCAACGTCGGACAGCATGTCGCCGAACAGGTTGTCGGTGACGATGACGTCGAACTGTTTTGGCGCACGTACGAGCTGCATGCCGCCGGCATCGGCCAGCATGTGGTCGAGTGCGACGTCGGAATACTTTGCCTTGTGCGTCGCGGTCACCACCTGGTTCCACAAGACGCCGGATTTCATGACGTTGCGCTTTTCCATCGAGCAGACGCGATTGCCGCGGGTGCGGGCCAGCTCAAAGGCGACGCCGGCAATGCGCTCGATCTCGTAGGTGTCATAGACCTGCGTATCGATGCCGCGCTTCTGGCCGTTGCCAAGATCGATGATTTCCTTCGGCTCGCCGAAATAGACGCCGCCGGTCAGCTCGCGCACGATCAGGATATCGAGGCCTTCGACCAGCTCGGGCTTCAGCGACGAGGCATCGGAGAGCGCCGGGTAGCAGATCGCGGGGCGCAGGTTGGCAAACAGCTGCATGTCCTTGCGCAGGCGCAGCAGGCCTGCTTCCGGGCGTACCTCGTAGGGAACATCATCCCATTTCGGGCCGCCGACGGCGCCGAACAGGACAGCGTCCGCTGCCATCGCCTTTTCCATGTCGGCATCGGAAATCGCCGCGCCGTGGGCGTCATAGGCAGACCCGCCGACCAGACCTTCGTCGGTCGTGAAGCCGCCGGCCATCTCGGCGTTCATATAGGCGATGATTTTGCGGACTTCCGCCATGGCTTCCGGGCCGATGCCGTCGCCGGGCAGAAGGAAAAGATTGCGCACTGTCATGGGGCATTCCTTATATCGAAGGGTGGGCGTGTCAGATGTTGGCGCGTTCTTAACGCAACTTCCGTTCAAGGAAAATGCGGTTTTGGAAAGAATTGTGCGCGAACCGTCAGTTCCCGCCGGAACGAGTGAGGGCTATCCGGACGTGAGAGGCTTCCATGGGGCGGTCTTGCCAGCTTCGTGGATAATCAATGCCGGACGACAGCTTCCTGTTCCATCCGGAACAGCGCCGGCATTCCAGCGCGTGGGATAGTCCGGTCACTGGATGAGGGACGCTCATCCGCAGGAATTCAAGGAGAGACCCCGCATGCGCAAGTTCGTTCTGACCGCCGCCGTTGCCATCATTGCCGCCGCGTCTTTTGCAGCCCCCTCGCAGGCCGGCTACTACAGCGACGACTGCAAGCCCTATTGCTATGTCAAGAAGGTCAGAACCTACGATTATAACGGCAACCTGATCGTCAAGAAGATCCGCGTCTGCGAATAGGCGCGCTGTTTCTAATTTCCTCCCCGAGAGCCCGGCTGTTCCTGCGGCCGGGTTTTTGGCTTGCCGACAGGCCTCAAAATTGTTGCTTTGTGACGCGGCCACTCCCACCCTCCGTCATCCTCGCCCTTGTGGCGGGGATCCAGTGACCCGACGTCCGTCGGGTCAAAAAGCCCTTTCAGCCCAAAGACTTGGGCTGGCTGGACTCCTGTGACAAGCACAGGAGTGACGGTGGTTTTGGCTGCCACTGAGTTTCCCTGTGACTTACCGATAACAAGAAATGGATTTATCGACAGTCGGGTTTTGGAGGCGTTACCCCCTGAAAAAAGCCAGCATATCGGGATTGAGTATCTCCGGATGCGTCGAGAGCATGCCGTGCGGCAGTCCGTCATAGCTTTTCAGCGTTCCGTTCTTCAGCAGCTTTGCCGAAAGCGGTGCCGAGTCGTCATAGGGCACGATCTGGTCGTCGGTTCCGTGCAGGACCAGCACCGGAACCTCGATTTTCTTGAGGTCCTCGGTAAAATCGGTTTCGGAAAAAGCCTTGATGCACTCGTAATGGGCATTGGCGCCGCCCATCATTCCCTGCCGCCACCAGTTGTCGATCAGCCCCTGCGAAACCTTGGCGCCGGGGCGGTTGAAGCCGTAGAATGGGCCGCTCGGGACATCGACGAAGAACTGGGCGCGGTTTGCCAGCAAGGCGCTGCGCAGGCCGTCGAAGACATCGATCGGTAGCCCGCCGGGATTCCTGTCGGATTTCACCATGACCGGCGGAACGGCACCGGCGATGACGGCCTTGCCGACCCGGCCCGGCTTGGCGCGCGCCACATAATGGACGACCTCGCCGCCACCGGTGGAGTGGCCGACATGGAAGGCATTCTTGAGGTCGAGCGCGTCGGCAAGCGCTGCAATATCGGCGGCATAGGTATCCATTTCGTGGCCGCTCGATGTCTGGGTCGAACGCCCATGGCCGCGGCGGTCATGGGCGATAACGCGAAATCCCTGCGCCAGAAAATAGAGCATCTGGTTGTCCCAGTCGTCGGCGCTCAGTGGCCAGCCGTGATGGAAGACGATGGGCTGCGCGTCGCGCGGACCCCAATCCTTGTAGAAGATTTCCGTTCCGTCATTTGTGGTGATGCTGCTCATTCGTACGATTCCTTCTGAGAGGACGGGGTGAAAGGCAAGATTGCAGAATGCCTGCCGTTGATGCCGGCCGCAACAGGATTACAGCGCCGCGCATCATTCATGACGCGCTAAAGTCGCTGTATCGGCTTGAGCAGCAAGCCGATCGGGCAAGGGAGAAAGCGGATCAGCTCCAGTCCCTGTCGCCCCGGCGCCATTTGTGCAGATCGTACCAGGCGACGAGAAGAAAGGCGCCGGCCAGGCCGAGATGCTCGAAGAAGACGTTCATCGTCATGAAACGCTCCTGCCCCAGCGGCATTTCCCAGAAACGCAAGGCAATGAATGTGGCAAGCACCGTAAACATGGCCAGAGACAGCGCGCCGATCCACCGCATGAAACCGCTGATGACCATGACCGAAGCGCTCAGCTGAAAAAGGATGACCACGGCGGCGATCGGCCTTGCCGGCAAAAGCTGGTATCGCTCCATCTCGGCGACGGCGCTGCTGAAATCCAGGAGCTTGGTCACGCCGCTCAGGATAAAAATAGAGCAGAGTGCCAGGAGCCCCAGCCAGCGGACCGGATGGCTGGTAAAAACCGGCGTGCAGACGCCGGCGAGTTTGGCTTCCATTCTCAAAAGCATGGCTTTTCCCCTTCCGGCGGGCATGTTCAAACGGGATGCTACATATCTTTGCGTTGAAATCGAACAGTTTTATTGGAATTAATTGATCCCAGAATCCCCGCCGTTAAAAACCATGTGATGATCATGGTGTTCTGTCACGGATGCACCGCAAGACGTTTGCGGCGAGGCAGGGCTGGCGCTCCACGTGAAGCCTCGTGGTCTCTCATAAGGAGGCTGCGAACGTCAGGCGGACCGGAAGGAGAGCCCCCGGAAAATGGATTCCCCCTGTCCTTCTGGGGCGG
>UCKS01000013.1 GCA_900473045.1 Hyphomicrobiales bacterium | reverse complement strand
CACCTCCCGGGACACGATCAATTTGATTGCTCATGCAGTTCTCCTCTTGGAGAATTTTGACGCTGGCCACGCATCAAACAAACTGAAAACGGCGCCTTTTTATCTCTCTAAAAATAATGTTTTAAATCAATAGCATAAGCTCAAGTGTTCGCTCTTGGAAAAATCTATTGGATCAAAGGGCTCGCAGGTAGGGAAGTGGAGCCAAACCTTCTGCGCAATATCACTACTGCCGCGTCATTTACAGTTGACTCATATTCTGTTCCGAATAATAGTTCGGTAACAGAACGAATTAATTGAGGTGACTGTGAGCGAAACCCTGCGCATCTCCCGGAAGTTTTCGCAAAGGGCCGTGATGGAGGCAATCATCCAGAACGGGCCGATCTCCCGCGCCTCGATTTCCAAACAGACCGGGCTTTCCAAGCAGACCATCTCGGACATCGTCCGCCAGCTGGAACTCGACGCCTGGGTGCGCGAGACGGGCCGCACCAGTGGTCATGTCGGGCGCACCGCCGTGACCTACGAACTGGTGCCGGATGCTGCCTATATCGCGGCTGTCGATCTCGGCGGGACCAAGATCAGGCTGGCGATTGCCGATCTGGCCTGCCAGGTCTTTGCCGAGGAAGTCGTTGCGACCGACCGGCGCGGCGGCCAGTTCGTCGTCGACCAGATCGCCGAACTTTGCGCGCAGGCGGCGGAGCATCTGAGTATCCCGCGTCAGCGCATCCGCATGGCCGTCATCGGCGCGCCCGGCGCGCCGGAGGCCAAGACCGGCCGCATCCTGCTGGCGCCGAACATTGCCGATTTCGATACGATGAACGTGGCGGCGGCCTTCGAAAAAGCGCTGGGCATCGACGTGATCCTGGAGAACGACGTCAATCTGGCGGTACTCGGCGAAAACTGGTTGGGCCAGGGTCAGGGCATCGACAATCTCGCCTTCATCGCTGTTGGTACCGGTATCGGTGGCGGCCTGATGGTCGGCGGACAGCTGGTGCGTGGCGCGATGAATGCCGCCGGTGAGCTGGGCTTCCTGCCGTTCGGCGCCGATCCCTTCGATCCGGAATCGCTGCGCACCGGCGCCTTCGAACGGGTCACTGCTTCGATCGGCATCATGAAACATTATGCGGCGGCATCCGGTGAGACGGCGACGGTGCCTGCGATTTTCGAACGGGCTGCAAGCGGCGATGTGCATGCGAGCGCGACCCTCGACGAGACGGCGAAATATCTGGCGCGCGGGATCAGCGCCATCGCGGCGATCGCCAATCCGGAAAAGGTCATCATGGGCGGCTCGATCGGCCTTCGCCCGGAACTGATCGAGCGTATCCGCACGTTCCTGCCGGCGTGTTTTCCCTATCCCGTCGAGATCGAGGCAAGTCAGCTCGGGCCGCGCGCGGCGATCGTGGGTGCTGCGGCAATCGGTCTCGGCCATCTGCACAACGCGCTGTTTGGCGCCGATGCGCCCGACAGCCGCATGTCGCTGCCGCCGGCAGAAACAGTCACGTTCAGGGAGGCCCTGCGATGAATGCGTCGAACGCCCTGCTATAAACGGGGGCTAACAGGGAGTTTCGCACGAACGGGACGTGGCAATACCCATTGGAGCGGGCTCGAACTTGCCAGTTGCCGGCGTGCCATAGGCCCGCATGAAGGTGCGCACGGCATTGCGCGCGGCACTGTCCAGTTCGTCGTCGGTCGGCGTTGCCCCAAAAAGCGTGTTCATCTGCAGGTCTGCATTGACCAGTGCCAGGAACTGGCGGGCAGCAACGTCGAAATCGTCGATCTGCAGCAAGCCCTTGTGGGCGAGCCGGGCAAAAAGGGCAGCCATCGCCGTGCCGATTTTTCCGGGACCATGCTGGCGCCAGCTCTCGAACAGGTGCGGATAACGCTCACCTTCCGACTGGACCAGCTTGCGCAGGAATTTTCCGTCCTGATTGCAGATGCAATTGTGGCTAAGGCGCACGGCGAAGGCGATCAGATCGTCTTCGAGATTGTCGGGCTTCTCGGGAAAGGTCGAGAGGGTCGTGAACAGCATGGCGTTTGCCCGGTCCATCACGTCCTCGACCACGGCGGTGAACAGGTTCTCTTTCTCGCGGTAGTGGTTGTAGACGGTCTGGCGCGAGACGCAGGCTTCGGCGGCGATCTCGTCGATGCTGGCGCCGGTAAAGCCTTGACGGCAAAACACTTCTGCGGCGGCTTCCAGAATAGACTTGCGCTTGGCGCAATGCCCGCGCTGGCTGTGTACCGACATTTTCGGAACTGGGTCGCTATTGGCTTTCATAGTTCAAAGATAATGTCTCTTGACGTTTTAGACAATGGTGTCTAATTTTACACATGTGTCCAATTATATTGACACTGTCTGCCAAGGACGCCGATGTTCTCCCAAGCACCGCGATCCCCTTGGTAATGATCACATTGAACCCTCGTGAGAACAAAGCGGCGCAAGGCTGACCCGGTTTGTTTTGCCGTTTTCTGAAAGATGATCCCATGACGTCCTCCTTCTTCCGGACTGCGCTCATCCTCGGCCTGCTGTCGGCCATCGGTCCTTTCGCCATCGACATGTACCTGCCGGCGCTGCCGTCGATCGGGCAGGATCTCGGCGCCGAGAACCATATCGTGCAGCTGAGCCTGCTTGCCTTCTTCATCTCCTTTGCGCTGTCGCAGCTGGTCTATGGCCCCTTGTCCGACATGTGGGGCCGCAAAGCGCCGCTCTATATCGGCATCGGCATCTTTGCGGTGGCCAGCATCGGCTGCGCGCTGGCAAGTGATATCGAAACGCTGATTGCTTTCCGCTTCCTGCAGGGGATCGGCGGCGCTGCCGGCATGGTCATCCCGCGCGCCATTGTCCGCGACATGCACACCGGCGTGCAGGCCGCGCGCCTGATGTCGCTCTTGATGCTGGTGTTCAGCATCTCGCCGATCCTGGCGCCGCTGACCGGCAGTGCGGTCATCGAGTTCTACGGCTGGCGCGGGGTGTTCTGGGCGGTGATGATCGCCGCCTTCATCGGCCTCATCCTGCTGGCGACACAATTGCAGGAAACCCGTCCAAAGGAACACCGCGCCGAGAGCGGCCTGCGCAGTGCCATGGCAGCTTACGCTCTGTTGCTCCGGGACAAGAATTTTCTGACGCTGGCCTTCATCGGCGGCCTCGGCATTTCCAGCTTTCTCGTCTATCTCGCCAACTCGCCCTTCGTGCTGATCGACTATTACGGGCTGACGCCGACGCAATACAGCTTCGCCTTTTCCATCAATGCCGTATCGTTCTTCGCGGTCTCGCAGGCAACCGGCTGGTTCGGCGAGCGCTTCGGGCTTGTGCGCGTCATGCGCATCGCGGTGACGGCTTTTGCGCTGACCATGGCGGCGATGGCCATCGTCATGAGCCTCGGCTTCAATCAGCTTCCGGTGATGGCCGCGTTCCTGTTCGTCGGCTACGGCTTCCTCGGGCTCGTCATCCCGACCAGTGCTGTACTGGCGCTGGAAGACCACGGCGAAATCGCCGGTACCGCATCGTCGCTGATGGGCACGTTGCATTTCGCCACCGCAGCCGTTGCGATGGTCATCGCGTCGGTGTTCTTTGACGGCACGGCCGTTCCGATGGCCACGGGCATCGCGCTCTGCGCTGTCGGTGCACTGCTGCTCACCCAGGTCACCATCGGCCGCCGCGCGGTTGCTGCTGCCGAGTAGATTTGATGGCACTCTATGAGAGCAACACCGGCCCGGGGCGATGGTCCGGGCCTGTGTCGTTCAGGCGGATTTGGCCTTCCGCCATGCCGGCCAGGCGGCGATGGTGATGGCGCGCAGCCCCCATTCCAGCGGGCCATAGGCAAAGCGCGCCATCCACCAGCGGCTGAGCACCAGCTGCAGCACGAAGATCGCTGCGGCCGCAAGCAGGCCGGCCAGCGGCGGCCATTGCCCCATCATCCTGAAGCCGTAAGCGTGGAACAGGACCGCGCAGATCAGGGATTGCAGCAGGTAGTTGGACAGGGCCATCCGGCCCGCTGGCGCCAGCGCTGCCGCCAAGGGCTGGCCGGCTCTGTGCTGGAACAGCATCATCGTCCCGGCGAGGTAGCAGCCGGTTCATCTTGACCGGCGAATATCTCTGGCCAAAAGGGGCAACGGCTTAGAGTGTCATTTTTCGCCCCGGCCCAAGCAAGACGGGCCCTCATGAATTAAAGACATAAGCATCTCTTTATGTCTCTTGACGAGACTCCCCCTTTGCCGCATGCTTGCGGCATCGTGGTTCTCCGGAGTTCGCATCCGGAGCTAAGAGGGAATCCGGTGCGATACCGCAAGGTGTCCATGCCGGAGCTGCCCCCGCAACTGTAAGCGGCGAGTTTCTGTCTACCTAAAGTCACTGGGACGCGAATGCCCTGGGAAGACCGGACAGCGACGATGACCCGCAAGCCAGGAGACCTGCCGCGATAGATAACGTCCACGGGCGGGGTGTCCCGGTGTGCCGCTTTGCGAAACGGCGGGCCGTGTCCACCGTTCGATGCGCAATGCGTCCGCCAGTGCCTTGCCCTCAACAATCGGGGTAAGGAAATGACCATCACCACTGCAAACCTGGGCTTTCCCAGGATCGGGGCCAAGCGCGAACTGAAGTTTGCGCTGGAAAGCTATTGGGCCGGCAAATCGGGCGCAGAAGACCTTCTCGCCATCGCCAAAGGCCTCAGGGCTAAAAACTGGACGCTCCAGAAAGACAAGGGGATCGCTGTCATCCCTTCCAATGACTTCTCCCTGTATGACCATGTGCTTGATATCGCCGTCATGGTCGGCGCCATTCCTGCGGCCTATGGCTGGACGGGCGGTGCGGTAGACCTCGATACCTATTTCGCCATGGCGCGCGGCAGCCAGGGCGGTGGACACGCAAGCTGCGGTCACGCCGAACATGGCCAAGGCGTTCCGGCACTTGAGATGACCAAGTGGTTCGACACCAATTATCACTATATGGTTCCGGAATTCACCGTCGACCAGACGTTTGAACTGACCCACAACCGGCCGCTCGAAGCCTTCCTTGAGGCAAAGGCATTGGGTATCCATACCCGCCCCGTCATTCTCGGGCCGCTGACATTCCTCAAGCTCGGCAAGGCGGCGCAGGATGGAGTTTCGCCGGTCAGCCTTCTCGACAGGCTGCTGCCGGTCTATGCCAAGCTGCTGACTGAACTGGGTGAGGCCGGTGTCGATTGGGTGCAGGTTGACGAGCCCTGCCTCGTGCTTGACCTTTCCGATGCCGAGCGTGCCGCTTTCGCGCATGCCTATCAGACGCTCAGCGATGCCGCTCCCGGACTCAAGGTGATGCTGGCAACCTATTTTGGTGCGATCGGCGACAATCTCGAGATCGCACTGAAACTGCCGGTCGCAGGCCTGCATGTCGATCTCGTGCGTGCGCCGCAGCAGGCGGCCGTGCTGATCGACAAGGCGCCGGCGGATCTGATCCTGTCGCTTGGGGTCATCGATGGCCGTAATGTCTGGCGCGCCGATCTCGCGCAATTGTTCAAGCGTATCCAGCCGCTGATCGAGGCGCATGGACACAGCAGGGTACAGCTGACGCCGTCCTCGTCTCTGCTGCATGTGCCGATTGATCTTGCGCTTGAAACGGCACTGGATTCGGAACTGGTATCGTGGCTTGCCTTCGCGACCCAGAAACTCGATGAGCTTGCCTTGCTGGCAAAGGCTTTCGATGCTGGCAGTGCCCAGGCCGCCCAGGTCTTCGCACCCTCGATTGCGGCAGCGAATGCGCGTCTGACCTCGGTCAAGGTGCATGATCCGCTGGTCGCCGGCCGCCTGAAGCAGGTCGATGCCGCCATGCTCCAGCGCACATCGCCGTTTGCCAAGCGTCAGAAGCTGCAGCAGCAGAGACTGCGTCTGCCATTGTTTCCGACGACGACGATCGGTTCGTTCCCGCAGACGGCCGATGTGCGCAAGGCCCGCTCAAAGCATGCGAAAGGAGAACTCTCCTATCTCGATTACCAAGCTTTCCTACAGCGAGAGACAGAGCAGGCGATCCGCTGGCAGGAGGAGATCGGCATCGACGTGCTGGTGCACGGCGAATTCGAGCGCAACGACATGGTGCAGTATTTCGGCGAACAGCTTTCCGGCTTTGCCTTCACCCAGCATGCCTGGGTGCAGAGCTACGGCTCGCGCTATGTCCGGCCGCCGATCATCTACGGCGATGTATCCCGCCCGAATCCGATGACGGTTGCCTGGTGGAAATATGCGCAGTCGCTGACGGCAAAGACCGTCAAGGGCATGCTGACCGGGCCGGTGACGATCCTCAACTGGTCGTTCGTCCGCGACGATCTTCCGCGCAGCACCGTCTGCAAGCAGATCGCGCTTGCCATTCGCGACGAGGTTCATGATCTTGCCGAGGCAGGGGCTGCGATGATCCAGATCGATGAGGCGGCCCTGCGCGAGGGGCTGCCGCTGCGCCGTGCGGATTGGAAGGCCTATCTCGACTGGGCGGTGCAGAGCTTCCATCTTTGCTCGACCGGCGTCTCCGACGAGACGCAGATCCATACGCATATGTGCTATTCGGAGTTCAACGACATCATGCCGGCGATTGCCGCCATGGATGCCGACGTGATCTCGATCGAGACCTCCCGTTCGAAAATGGAGCTTCTGTCGGCGTTCACCGGCCGCGGTTATCCGAACGAGATCGGACCGGGCGTCTACGATATCCACTCGCCACGGGTGCCCGCCGTCGAGGAGATGGTCGAACTCCTGGACAAGGCGAGCGAAGGACTGGTTGCCGGACAGATCTGGGTCAATCCGGATTGCGGCCTGAAGACGCGCAAATGGGAAGAGGTCAGGCCGGCGCTCGTCAACATGGTAGCCGCAGCCATCCGGCTGCGGGCCGGCCTTGAGCGTGGCCGCGCGGTCAATTCATGACACCGAGTTTGATGCAAAACACTGCGCCGGGAGACACCCCGGCGCAGACCCGTTTGATCGATCTGGTCTTTCCCGGCGATACCAATCATCACGGCACGCTGTTTGGTGGCGCCGGTTTCGCGCTGATGGACCGCATCGCCTTCATCGCCGCGACGCGCCACGGACGCGTCCCTTTCGTCACCGCCTCCTGCGACCGCATCGATTTTCGCGCACCGGCGCGTATCGGGCAACTGGTTGAGCTGGTGGCGCGGCCCGTTCGGGCCGGGCGCCGCTCCTTGACCGTCGAGGTGGAGATGGTTGCCGAGGACCTGATCGGCGGCGCGCGGCACCTTTGCACGCGCGGATCGTTTGCCATGGTGGCGATGCCCGAGGGCAAAACCCCGGACTGGCGCCTGCCTGCGATTCCTGCCGAGGCGCCGGAGTCTGCAGGCGGCGAACTCAGAATGACCGATATCGTGTTTGCCGATCAGGCCAACAGCTTTGGCAAGATGTTCGGCGGAGACGCTCTGGCGGCAATGACCAAGGCCGCCTTCGTGGTCGCGTCGCGGCGCAGCCGCACGATCACCGTGCTTGCTTCTTCCCGCCGGATAGACTTCAAGCACCCGATTGCTGTCGGTTCGATCATCGATGTCATTGCGAAAATCGTTCAGACTGGCAGGAGTTCGATGACTGTCGCGGTCGAGCTCTGGTCGGAGACATTGCTGGAGGGCAGCCGGCAACTGACGGCGCGCGGGGAATTCGTCATGGTATCGGTTGATCCCGATGGCCGGCGCGTGGCACAGGCGCCAGCCTCATAGCGGAAACCGCAGCCGCTGTCCCCGGCCGTGCCCGAGCTATCCACAGCCGACTGCCGCGTGCCGCATTAACTCCCCATTATCCACAACGCTGGAAAAATTATGCGTCGTGGGGTGCGTTTCCGGCATCTACACATTGACGCTATTTTCCTGTCGTATACTATATCTAGTGTTCAAGGTTCCTCCGAATCGCAAGGTGCGGAGGCTAAGAGGGAATACGGTGCGCTTGGCCTTTCTGGCCGGGCAAAACCGGAGCTGCCCCCGCAACTGTAAGCGGCGAGCGTCTGTTTCATTTCAAGTCACTGAAGCATGATGCTTCGGGAAGGCGGAATGGGCGCCACGACCCGCAAGCCAGGAGACCTGCCTTAAACAAAACGTCCACAGGCGGGGTGCCTGGAAGGTCGCGTGATGATGAGCGGAATGACTCCGCTTTGGATTGCGTTCTTCCTATGTCCGCCAAAAGGCTTCGGGGTGAAGGCATGTCAGTCAATCGAATTCGCAGACCAAACATTGCGGGATCGCGATCGGCGGCGCAGGCCTAACCCCTCGCAAGCTCAGCAATACAAGACCCGCGATCGGATCCGCGTGCAGCGGCTCGGAGCCTTTCGTTTGCCAGCAACATCACAGATCACGAGGACCATCATGAACATTACCGTCTACAGCAAGCCTTCCTGCGTCCAGTGCACCGCGACCTATCGCGCGCTCGATCGCGAAGGCATCGATTATCAGGTCGTCGACATTTCCAAGGACGAGGACGCCTTCGCAAAGGTGATCGGCCTTGGCTACCAGCAGGTTCCTGTCGTGATCGCGGGCCAAGACCATTGGGCTGGATTTCGTCCGGACAAGATCAGCGCGCTGTCCTGAGCATGGCCTGAGTGCGGATGGACAAGCGATGGGACTGATCGTCTACTATTCCAGCCTGTCGGAAAACACCCATCGCTTCGTCGCCAAGCTCGGTTTGAAGTCGGCCCGCATTCCCGTCAGCCAAGGCGCGGAAACGCCCGATGTGCGCGAGCCTTTCGTCCTCATCCTGCCGACCTATTGCGGCGATGACGGCCGGGGCGCTGTTCCCAAGCAGGTGATCCGCTTTCTCAACAATGCGGACAACCGATCCCTCATCCGGGGCGTGATCGCCGCCGGCAACAGCAATTTCGGCGAGACGTTTGGTCTCGCGGGCAATGTCATCTCGGATAAATGCCAAGTGCCGTACCTCTACAGGTTCGAGCTTCTGGGTACGGACGAGGACGTCGCCAATGTTATCAATGGATTGGAACGATTTTGGACGTCTCAACGCTCGAACGCCCTCTGAAGGTCACGGAACAGGCGATTGATTATCACGCGCTGAACGCGATGCTGAACCTCTATGACGACGAGGGGAAGATCCAGCTGGACAAGGACAGGCTGGCCGCGAAGCAGTACTTCCTGCAGCACGTCAACCAGAACACCGTGTTCTTCCATAATCTGCGGGAGAAGCTCGATTATCTGGTGACCGAGGGCTATTACGAGCGCGAGGTTCTCGACCAGTATTCGTTCAACTTCGTGCGGGACCTCTACGATCACGCCTATGCGAAGAAATTCCGTTTCCCGACCTTCCTCGGCGCCTTCAAATATTACACCAGCTACACGCTGAAGACCTTCGACGGAAAGCGCTATCTCGAACGCTATGAAGACCGTATCTGCATGGTGGCGCTGGCGCTCGCCCAAGGCAACGAAGCGACGGCCCGCGATATGGTTGACGAGATCATTTCCGGCCGCTTCCAGCCGGCGACGCCGACGTTTCTCAATGCCGGCAAGAAGCAGCGCGGCGAGCTTGTCTCCTGCTTCCTCTTGCGTGTCGAAGACAATATGGAGAGTATTGCCCGCGGCATCAATTCGGCGCTGCAACTGTCGAAGCGCGGCGGCGGCGTGGCCCTGTCTCTCACCAATATCCGCGAGGCCGGCGCACCGATCAAGCAGATCGAAAACCAGTCGTCCGGCATCATTCCGGTCATGAAGCTTCTGGAAGACTCATTCTCCTATGCCAACCAGCTGGGCGCCCGCCAGGGGGCAGGGGCTGTCTATCTGAACGCGCATCACCCCGACATCATGCGTTTCCTCGATACCAAGCGCGAGAATGCCGACGAGAAGATCCGCATCAAGACGCTGTCGCTCGGCGTCGTCGTTCCGGATATCACCTTCGAACTGGCGAAGAACAACGAGGACATGTACCTGTTCTCGCCCTATGACGTCGAGCGCGTCTACGGCGTGCCATTCACCGAAATCTCGGTGACGGAAAAGTACCGCGAGATGGCGGATGATGCCCGCATTTCCAAGAAGAAGATCAAGGCGCGCGAGTTCTTTCAGGTGCTCGCCGAAATCCAGTTCGAGAGCGGTTATCCCTACATCATGTTCGAGGACACGGTGAACCGGGCCAACCCGATCGCCGGCCGCATCACCATGAGCAATCTCTGCTCGGAAATCCTGCAGGTGAGCGAAGCCAGCGAGTACAACGACGATCTCTCCTACAAGCATATGGGCAAGGACATTTCCTGCAATCTCGGCTCGCTGAACATTGCCGCCGCGATGGACTCATCCGATTTCGGCAAGACCATCGAAACGTCGATCCGGGCGCTGACGGCCGTCTCGGACATGAGCCATATTTCGTCGGTCCCATCGATCGAGAAGGGCAATGACGACAGCCACGCCATCGGCCTTGGCCAGATGAACCTGCACGGCTATCTCGCCCGCGAGCGCATCTATTACGGCTCTAACGAAGGCGTCGATTTCACCAATATATACTTCTACACGGTAACCTACCATGCCATCCGCGCATCGAACCGGATCGCGGTCGAGCGCGGATCGAGCTTCAAGGGTTTTGAGAACTCGAAATATGCGTCTGGCGACTATTTCGACAAATATACCGAACAGGAATGGGTGCCAGCGACGGCACGGGTGCTCGAACTGTTCGAGACCGCCGGCATTCACATCCCGACGCAGGAAGACTGGCTGGCCCTGAAGAAGGACGTCATGGCGACAGGGCTCTACAACCAGAACCTCCAGGCCGTGCCGCCGACAGGCTCGATCTCCTACATCAACCATTCGACCTCCTCGATTCATCCGATCGTCTCGAAGATCGAGATCCGCAAGGAAGGCAAGATCGGCCGCGTCTATTATCCGGCGCCGTTCATGACCAATGACAATCTCGATTATTACCAGGATGCCTACGAGATCGGGCCTGACAAGATCATCGACACCTATGCGGCAGCAACCCAGCATGTCGATCAGGGCCTGTCGCTGACCCTGTTCTTCCGCGATACGGCAACGACGCGAGATATCAACAAGGCGCAGATCTATGCCTGGAAGAAGGGCATCAAGACGATCTACTACATCCGCCTTCGCCAGATGGCGCTGTCCGGCACGGAAGTGCAGGGCTGCGTGTCGTGTAGTCTGTGATTTGAGGCGCTACCGTTTTAATCACGCCTGAGCCCGGAGCCCCCTCATCCGCCTGCCGGCACCTTCTCCCCAATGGGGAGAAGAGACGTGCGGCGAGCGCGAGGTCCCCCTCTCCACTTGGGGAGAGGGCAGGGTGAGGGGGCCAGGCGCCCTTTGAGATTTTGTTGAGGAAAGATATCTCCCATGAACATCGCCATCAAGCCCGCCTCGTGCGTGCGCGCCATCAACTGGAACCGCATCGAGGACGACAAGGACCTGGAAGTCTGGAACCGGCTGACTGGAAATTTCTGGCTGCCGGAAAAGGTGCCGCTCTCCAACGACATTCCCTCCTGGGCGACCCTGCGGCCGGAAGAGCAGCAGTTGACCATCCGTGTCTTTACCGGCCTGACGCTGCTCGACACCATCCAGACCAGCATCGGCGCGCCAAAGCTGATGGAGGATGCGATCACGCAGCACGAGGAAGCTGTCTATTCCAACATCTCCTTCATGGAAGCGGTGCATGCCCGCTCCTATTCCTCGATCTTCTCGACGCTCTGCTCGACGCCAGATGTCGATGATGCCTATCGCTGGTCGGAGGAAAACGAGCACCTGCAGCGGAAGTCGGCTTTGATCCTCGAACAGTACCGCAATCCCGATCCGCTCAAGTGCAAGGTCGCATCCGTCTTCCTCGAGAGCTTCCTGTTCTATTCCGGCTTCTACCTGCCGATGTTCTGGTCGAGCCGGGCAAAGCTGACCAACACCGCCGACATGATCCGCCTGATCATCCGCGATGAAGCCGTGCACGGCTATTATATCGGCTACAAGTTCCAGAAAGGCCTGGAGCGGTTGGGCGCTGAAAAGCAGCAGGAGATCAAGGATTTCGCCTATGAGCTTCTGTTCGAGCTTTATGACAATGAGGCGAAATATACCGAAACGCTCTATGACGGCGTCGGCCTGACCGAGGACGTCAAGAAGTTCCTGCATTACAACGCCAACAAGGCGCTGATGAATCTCGGCTACGAGGCGCTGTTTCCAGCTGAAGCCTGCAAGGTCAACCCGGCGATCCTTTCGGCGCTGTCACCGAACGCTGACGAGAACCACGACTTCTTTTCCGGCTCGGGTTCGTCCTACGTCATCGGCAAGGCCGTTGCGACCGAGGACGACGACTGGGATTTCTGAACCAAAGGGGATTGACGACCAGCCGGTCCCGTTATCCGCGCTATACCCAGAATTGAAGAATACCGGCAGCTTTTGCCGGTACTTTGACGTGGTTTGAGGTTCCGCTGCCGCGCGCTTGCATATTCCGTGGCGATTGTAACAGTAACGTACTCCCATTGCCCGGGAAAACAGCGATATATGCCGTGGTCCCCATTTGGGGCTATCCGGGTGGGTGAATTCGAAACCGACAGATATGCATCCGCCTACCAAACCAGGTACGAGATCGATGTCGACCGGCACGGCGCAGAAAGGACTGTGGAAGCTGATGTTGAAGTTGCCTGCCTTGCGCGGTCAGCTTCAGATACTCAGCGCGCGAAACACAAGTCTGCTGGCTCTTTGCGACGCCTTTCATGATGCAAGCTCAACGCTCGATACATTGAGGCGGGACCCCAGCGTCGATAATGCGATCATTCGCGAATACGAGACGTTGTGCAGCGAAATCGAGGGAGAAGTGATCGAGATCTGTCTACGGGGGCAAACCAAGCCGCGCTGAAAAGCCGCCCACATTGGTGTTTATTCGCTTTTCCAACTTGCTCTAAAGTGAAACGCTTCTGCGCTATATTATCATTTTTGAAACAGTCAAAAGAATTTTTAGCGTTTGCGAGCGGATTACTTCAGTAAAGAGCGTTTGACCGTTGTGCCGTTTCCGTGTGCAAATGTGACCTTAAGTTGAAGTCTTAGGGGCGGGCATGGGTGGCGAGCGTAAAATCGGGCGATCATTCTGCGAACATGTCGACCAAGCGGAGGCGCAGGCCGAGATCGGCCGGCTTCTGACAGATTCCCGTTTCCAATCTCCCGAACGCAACCGAAACTTTCTCCGCTTCATCGCAACCGAATTTTTCGAAGGCAGGGCCGAAGCGATCAAGGCTTATGCGATCGCGGTCGATGTGTTCGGCCGCCCAGCCAATTTCGACCCCTCGGTTGACCCGATCGTGCGTATCGAGGCAACCCGGCTGCGCGCCGCGCTGACACAATATTATGACGCCCACGGAAGCGACACCGGTATTCGTGTCGACCTGCCACGCGGCCGGTATGTTCCGGTTTTCACGCGGATGGTACCAAACGACATGCCCACCCCGGCGGCAGAAGCCACTGATCCGGATGGGCCGGATCAGGCTGCGAACGTGGAAGAGAGTGCAGGCAGGCGGTTTTGGGGAGCCAACAAGAGGCTCGCCTTGGCCTGGTTGCTGGTCGGTATAGGCCTTGCCACATATGTGCTGACGATAGGTCTTGACGCCTGGAAGCACAACGCATTGAGGCAGAAACCTCTGGTTTCCGTAGTGTTCAGCGGCGATACAGACACATCGGAACAGGACGTTGAAAGGATCCGGGATTATCTCGCGGTGGCGATCTCGCAGTTCCAGACCGTCCGGCTTGCGTCGACCGTTGATCAAACAGTGACGGCGTCTTTGGGCGAATGGACTGCTCCAAAACTTGTATCGGCGCTCAGAGGCCAGAGGGTGGCCGATGACTACCGCATTGTTCTCAAATACAAAGGGAAGGGCAACGAGATCTTTGTCTGGTGGCAGGTGACGGATGCGTCCACCGGAGAAGTTTTTCTGTCGGGGATTGAGGATGCGTCGCTGCCAGATGCGGTTTCGTTGCCTGCAAGCCAGAGCCTGGCGAACCGGCTGGCACGCACGCTTGTCGGGACCCGTGGTGTCATCAACACCATTGAAACCCGGCATGACCTCGATGCGCCTTCGCTCGGAAACGGCTGCATCCTGAGAGCAATCGCTGCGGTCGACCGTGGCGATGAAGCGGGGATCGCCGATGCCCGCAGTTGCCTGGAACAGACTTTGGCTATTACGCCCAATGATGCCGGTGCCAAGGCGGAATTGGCAATTGTCCTGCTCGCACAGGACCCGGTGGAAGTGCCGACGGATGTCTCCGATCGAGCCTATAAATTGGCCGCCGACGCGGTGAAGCTCGCGCCATTTTCCGACCGCAGCAAATATGCGCTGATGAACAGCCAGTTTCGCTCCGGTCAGATCGAGGCGGCGATCGAGACGGGATATGCGGCGATCGCACTCAATCCCAACAACAGCGATATCGCCGCGCGGCTGGGCCTTTACCTCTTTACCGCCGGGCGTTGGGAAGAAGGTACCGGCCTTGCTGTGCGTTCAGCGCAGATGGACCGGAATATTGCTTCCGACAGCCTGTTGACCCGCGCGCTGAATGCTTACCGGCTTGGCCGTTTCGAAGATGCGCTGGCGCTTTCGAAGCAGTTGAAGATGTCCGATGATTATGGGGCCCATGCGGTTCTGGCCGCCGCTGCTGGCCAACTGGGCAAAACAGATGACGCACGATGGGCCCTGGCCAGCCTTGGAGCCGGTCGCGCCGATTTCGACGTCGCCTTCCGCAAAAGCTTGCGCGCGCGTTACTTCACGCCGGA
The DNA here is from genome assembly GCA_900473045.1 of Hyphomicrobiales bacterium. GTDB lineage: Bacteria > Pseudomonadota > Alphaproteobacteria > Rhizobiales > Rhizobiaceae > Pararhizobium. Next base: position 117,718 of record UCKS01000013.1, on the reverse strand, counting down.
ACTGACTGATCTTCTCGCAATCGGCGTGTTGAAGGCGGTGCCCAAAAAATCCTGAGACCGCAGTCCGTTTGGCAAGTGGTGTAGCTTGTCTTGATGGTACCCAAGCCCGCCGTATGCCCCGATTTCGCAAAAGTAACTGTAACGTACTTGTTTCAGCGCGCCATCGTGCAAGCCTTTCGGGGCTTCCCGATACGCGCCCGGACTGTAGCGGCGATACTCGATGCCCATGACAAGGATGAGAACGATGGTCAGATTTGGTTTTGCACTCGCGACCGCCGTATTGACGGCCGGCTCCGCGCTCGCGGCACCTGCGGTCACCACGGCGAATGTAAATTTCCGCTCAGGCCCGGGCACCGGGTTCGATAGCCTCGGCCAGCTTGTCGAGGGCACCAGCGTCGATCTCGGCGCGTGCGACGATAGCGGTGCCTGGTGCGCGGTTTCCGTCAACGGCGAACAGGGCTTCGTCAACGGCAAGTATCTCAACCAGGCCGACGCGACGACGGACCGGCCGGGTTGGCCCCGCGTCTACACCACGGATGGCGGTGCCGAGATCACGCTCTATCAGCCGCAGATCACCGACTGGAAAGATTTCTCCACGCTCTCGGCGCTGATCGCCACGGAGTATAAACCGGCCAAGGAAGCAAAGCCGATCTTCGGCGTCATCGGCGTCAGTGCCGACACGGTGTCCGATGCCGAGGCCGGGACCGTCATCCTCAGCAATATCAAAGCCACGGAGATCAATTTCTCGGCGCTCGACCGCAAGCAGATTTCCGATCTGTCGCTGGAAATCGGCAAACTGATGCCGACGGGCAATCTGACCTATCCCGAGGAACGCCTGACCGCCAGCCTTGCCGACTATCAGCGTATGGACGACATAAAGGGGCTGAAATCCGATCCGCCGCCGATCTTCATCAGCGAGACGCCGGCTATCTTGCTGCAGACGGACGGCAAGATCGTGCTCGCTCCGGTCAAGGGCGTGACCGGGCTGTCGTTTGCGGTCAACACCAATTGGGACCTGTTTCAGGCCGATGCCGACAAGAGCTATTATCTGCGCGACGACAAGACCTGGCTGACCTCCAAGGACCCGGCCGGCACCTGGCAGATCGCGGCAGCGCTTCCCGACGCATTGACGAAGCTTCCTGATGACGACAGCTGGAAGGCCGCCCGAACGGCCATTCCGCTGGCAGCGGTCGATGGCTACAAACTGCCGAAGGTGGTCTATTCGGAAACGCCGGCCGAGCTGATCCAGTTCGAAGGCGAGCCGAAGCTGGAGCCCGTCAAGGGCACTGCGCTAAAATGGGCGTCGAATTCGGCCGGTGACGTGTTCTATGACGATAATGGCAAGCAATGGTACGTGCTTCTCTCCGGCCGCTGGTTCTCCGCCGCATCGCTCAATGGTCCGTGGACATTTGCCACGCCGAACCTGCCGGCCGATTTCCAGAACATTCCGGATGATGCGCCCTATTACGCCGTGCGCGCATCGGTGCCGGGCACCTCGGAAAATGCCGAGGCGCGGCTGAAGGCCAGCATTCCGCAAACGGCGCGTGTCTCCACCGATGGATCGGTGAAGGTCGATGTCTCCTATAGCGGCGAGCCGAAATTCGAACCGATCGACGGCACCTCGCTTGCCTACGCTGTCAACACCAACGAACAGGTCATCAAGGTCGGCGATCAGTATTTCGTCCTGAAGGATGGCGTCTGGTTTGTCGGGGCAAGCCCCACCGGTCCGTTCACAGTCGCCAAGGCCGTGCCGGACGAGATCTACAAAATCCCGCCATCTTCGCCGGTCTACAACGCCACCTATGTGCGGGTTTACAAGGCCGAACCGGACGCTGTCTGGTATGGCTACACCATGGGCTATCTCGGCGCCTATCTGGCCTGGGATACCTATGTCTACGGCACCGGCTGGGCCTATGACGACTACTGGGACTACGGCTGGGCGGGCGGCGGTTACGTTCCATACTATCCGCGCCCTGTCAGCTATGGCGTCGGCGCTTTCTACAATCCGGCTTTCGGAACTTTCGGACGTTACGGCTATGCCTATGGTCCCTATCGCGGCATCGCGGGCGGGGCGGCCTATAATCCCCGGACCGGCACCTACATTCGCGGCGGCGCCGTTTCAGGTCCGGCTGGAGAGCGTGGCTTCATTGCAGCCTATAATCCGCGCACCGGAAACGGCGTGATGGCGCGCGGCGGCCACAATGTCTACGGTTCCTGGGGCTCGGCCAGCGTCAAGAACGGTTCGGATTTTGCGCATATTGCCGGCGGAACCAACGCGGCCGGCGGCCACGTTCACTGGCGCAACTCCGACGGCAATCATGGCTTTGTCGCAGGCGGCAAGGGTGGTGACATCTATGCCGGCCGTGACGGCAACGTCTACCGCCGCGACAATGGCCAATGGCAGAAGCATACGCCGGACGGCTGGGATCCCGTGCAGAAACCATCAACCGACAATTTGAAACAGCATGGCGAGAATTTTGCCGCCAGGCATCCGGACGCGGCCCAGAAAATCGGCCAGAACCATGACGCGATCAAACCTCTGGCCAACCGCACCAGCAATCGTGTCCGCCCAGTGGCGCCCGACAATCTCGGCCTTGACCGAGCCGGCCGTCAGATCGGCAATCAGCGGGCCTTCCAGCAGGACATGATCCGCCGTCCGGCACCGGGCGGGTTCGATGGCGGCGATTTCCAGCGTGGTGGCGGTTTCGGTGGAGGTGGCTTCCACGGCGGCGGTAATTTTGGCGGCGGTGGCGGGTTCCACGGGGGCGGGGGCTTCCATGGAGGTGGCGGCTTCCACCGCCGCTGACCACCCGATCTGCGTGCCGTCGGAGGGGTCCCTTCGGGCGGTACGTGCTTTTAGCCAGTACCGTCCTGCAACGGGGCTGGCCAATCCTGTTTCGAGCGCTATTCTCCAAACCACGACGTCGTGACAATCGAGGATGAGAGATGGCAGGCCTGCAGGGACAATGGAACGGGGTTCGCATCGCCGACCTCGACGGTAAGATCATTCTGATCACGGGGGCTTCGACCGGCATTGGCGCGGCGCTTGTGCGTGCGTTTTCTGCGCAAGGCGCAAGGATCGCGATCCACTACAACGAGAGCAGGCAGGCTGCGGAAGACCTGCTCTCCGATGTCGAAAGCACGGGCGGCAAGGCCGTTCTGGTTCAGGGCGACGTCTCGGCCGATGGCGTGACAGAGCGTGTGGTCGAAGAGGCTGCCCATCATTTCGGCCGGCTCGATGGGCTGATCAACAATGCCGGCGGCATGCTCGGCCGTGTCGCCACGTCCGAGATGAGCGACGCGCATTACGAGCGCGTCATGGACCTCAATGCCCGCTCCGTGCTGGCTGCGACCCGCGCCGCACATCCGTGGCTGAAGAAGCAGGGTGGCTTCATCATCAATACGACCTCGATCGCCGCCCGCAACGGCGGCGGCAACGGCGCCATCCTTTACGCGGCTTCCAAAGGCTTCGTCTCGACGATCACCCGCGGCCACGCCAAGGAGTTTGCTGGCGACGATATCCGCGTCAACGCGGTCGCCCCCGGCGTCATCGCGACGCCATTCCATGACCGCTATACCAGCCCGGAAATGCTCGACGTCCAACGCAAGACCGTTCCGCAAGGCCGGGTCGGTACGCCGGAAGAATGCGTCGGCGCTTATCTGTTCCTCGCATCTCCCACACTCTCCGGCTATGTCACCGGCCAGATCCTCGAGGTCAATGGTGGCCAGTTGATGCCGTAGGCCGGGACGGGCGGTGCTGTCGTCTTGACGACACCGCCATGCTCGGACTAAGTGACCTCGACGGTTCCCCGATGGATGACTTCGAGGGGATTAATAGGGAACACGGTGCGGAAGACCCAACAGGGACCAAGACCGTGGCTGCCCCCGCAACTGTAAGCGGATTGCCGATCGCCACCCGGCGCTTTTGAAAGCGCCACGCCACTGCGAGCCCTCCGGGTTTGCGGGAAGGCAGGCGACCGGCAGATATCTGTGAGCCAGGAGACCTGCCGTCGAAAGCAACATCCAACTTCCCGGGCGGGGATGCCCGGAACAGGAGCCACCATGTCTGATTTCGACCGCCGCATCCGGCGTCCTTTCGCCGTTTCCTTCCAAACGGAACATTCCACCCATCATTAAGCGATCGGCAGATTGCCTGTGAGCGTCAAAGCACCCGGCTGGCCCGGCAGTGCTGCCGCACAGGCACGGCATCGCCGCTTCCACCTTTCCATCCGGCACACGCGCATTGCCGCCCGGCCGGGAATTCCGTTTCGAGAAGGTCACCATGTTCACCAACCGCATCCCTCATCTTTCCTGCGTTCTGTCACCCCTGTCGGTCGCCGCCTTTGCGATCGCGGGCTTTGCCACGCCGGCCGCCGCCGCATCGACCGCCTATCCGCTTGATATCACCAATTGCGGCCAGACCGTGCGCTTCGACAAGGCGCCGCAGAAGATCGTCTCGATCGGCCAGGGCATGACCGAAATCCTGTTCTCGCTGGGACTGGCCGACAAGATCGCCGGCACGGCCGCCTGGGTTGGCCCGGTCCTGCCGGACTTTGCCGAAGCCAACACGACGATCGAGCGGCTGTCCGACAACGACCCGAGCTTTGAATCCGTCGTCGGCGTCGAGCCGGATCTGGTGGCCGCCGAATTCGAATCGCAAGTCGGCACGCAGGGATCGGTCGGCAAGCGCGAGCAGTTTTCGGGCCTCGGCATCAATACCTATGTCTCGCCGGCCGATTGCGTCGCGAAGATCAATACCAATGGCGGCAATGGCGTTCGCCGCGAGCTCTTCACCATGGACCGGATCTATCAGGAGATCGGCGAGCTGGCGCAGATCTTCGATATTCAGGATCGCGGCGACGCACTCATCGCCGACCTGAAGAAGCGCGAAGCCGATGCCGTCGCCTCAATCGGTGCTGCCAAGCTGGGCGCGCTGCGGGTGGTGTTCTGGTATTCCAGCAAGGAAGTGCAGGGCGAAGCCTTCATCGCCGGCAAGAACAGTGCACCGGCCTATATCCTGAAGGCACTGGGCGCGAAAAATGTGGTGACCACCGAGGAAGAATGGCCGCTGGTCGGCTGGGAAACCATCGCCGAGGCCAACCCGTCGGTGATCGTCATCGCGACGATGGACCGCCGCCGCTATGCAGCGGACGATCCGGCGGTGAAGATCGATTTCCTCGAGACGGATCCGGTCACCAGCCAGCTGGATGCCGTCAAGAACAAGCGTTTCGTCGAGATGGATGCGCAATCGATGAACCCGACGATCCGCACGATCGACGGCATCGAGATCCTTGCCAAGGGCATCAAATCCTTCGGCCTGTCGCAGTGAGCCTCGCCATGGTTCAACCCGTCGTGGCAGGCGAGCGATGGGGCGCGCGCCTGGCGCTCATCACCTTGTCGTTCGCCGTGCTCGGCTTCATGATCAGTCTCGCCGTTTCCATCGGCGAGATTTCCATTCCGCTGGGCACGACGACCAAGGCTGTTTCCAATCGCCTGTTCGGCACCGCGTTCGAACTCAGCCGTATCCATCAGGGCATCGTCTGGGACTACCGGCTGAGCCGTGCCTTGCTGGCGGCAAGTGCCGGGGCGGCCCTCGCCTTGTCGGGGGCTATCCTGCAGGCGCTGCTGCGCAATCCGCTGGCCGAGCCCTATGTGCTTGGCATTTCCGCCGGAGCATCGACAGGCGCCGTCGCGGTGATGATCCTGGGTTTTGGCTATGGTGTGCTGACCTTGTCGACCGGCGCATTCATCGGCGCCGTCGTTGCCTTCATTCTGGTGTCGGCTCTCGCTGCGGGGGCGGGTGGCGGGGCGGACCGGATCATTCTGGCCGGTGTTGCCGGTTCACAGCTCTTCAATGCGCTGACCTCCTTTATCGTCACCACATCGGCCAATGCCGAGCAGGCGCGCGGCGTGATGTTCTGGCTGCTCGGAAGCCTTTCCGGCGTCCGCTGGCCCGACGTCTATCTCGCCGCCCCGGTGGCCTTGCTCGGTTTTGCGGTGTCGATGTTTTATGCGCGCGCACTCGATGCCTTCACCTTCGGCGTCGATGCGGCGGCGGCATTGGGCATTGCCATCAACCGGGTACGGGTCATCCTGCTGGGCGCCACGGCGTTGATGACGGCGGCAATGGTCAGCATCGTCGGGTCGATCGGTTTTGTCGGGCTGGTCATTCCGCATGCCGCGCGGTTTCTGGTCGGCCCGTCGCATGGCCGCCTGTTGCCGGCCTCGGCAATCATCGGCGCGATCTTCATGGTAGCCGCCGATATCGTCTCGCGCATCATCATCCCGCAGCAGATCCTGCCGATCGGCGTCGTCACGGCGCTGTTCGGCGCACCTGCCTTCGCGCTCATTCTCTACAAGGCGAGGAGGCCGGTTTGAGCATCTCCATCAATGATGTGCGCTGGTCGGCCGGTGGCTTGATGATCGTCAACGGCATCAGTATCGACGTTGCGGCCGGCAAGACGCTCGGTCTGCTCGGCCCCAACGGTTCCGGAAAATCCAGCCTTCTCAAGCTGATCTGCCGTCTGCGCAACGTCAAGAGCGGCATCATCGCGCTTGGCAATGCCGATATCGCCGGGATGGCCCGTCTCGATATCGCCCGGCGCGTGGCTCTGGTCGAGCAGCAGGCGACGACCGAGGCGCAGGTCACCGTGCTGGATGTCGTCCGGCTGGGGCGCACGCCGCATCGCGGGCCATTATCACCCTGGAGTGCCACCGACGACAAGGCCGTCAGCGACGCGCTGCATCATGTCGGCCTGCCGGAGCGCGCCGGCCAGTTCTGGCACACGCTGTCGGGCGGCGAGCGTCAGCGGGTGCATATTGCCCGGGCACTGGCGCAGACCCCGAGTGAACTGCTGCTCGATGAGCCGACAAACCATCTCGATATCCAGCACCAGCTGGAGATCCTGTCGCTGGTGGCAAAGCTGCCGGTCACCAGCATCATCGCGCTGCACGACCTCAATCTGGCAGCGATGTTCTGCGATAGCCTCGCCATCCTCCACCATGGCAAGGTGGTGGCCGCCGGCACGCCGGAAGAGGTCCTGACTGAAGAGCTGATCGCCCGTGTCTTCGGCGTGCGCGCCTATATCGAGCGCTCGGCCCATCACGGACGCCAGCACGTGCAATACCGGCTTGATTGAGCAGTCAATGGGTGGTTGACCCCACCCGGAGCGAAAGCTTGCTTCGCAGCTATTCCCCGCATGCGCATCGGCGGTAGAACCCGGCTCTTCATTACGCGCGATCTGGTTTCCGGCTTGATGGAAACGGAAACAGCCCTGTCGATAAGGCCGGTTGCCAGGCGTTATTGCCCGTCGTGCCATCACTCCGCTTTTGATGGGTTGCACCGTTGGTTGCGTCTTTGCCGGTCACATCGGCCTGGCGGAAAGACGGTTTGGAATGATACTTGCATGGATGCTAATATAAATAGGCAGACAGGAGGAAAAGTGTCATGGGGTCGAACATGCCGCATCATTTTCCTGCACTTTGGGTCCTTATGAGTGTCGGAGAAAGATACAAGCGCATAGACACGGTGGACGGCGCAGCCCGATTGCTGATTGAACAATGGCCTTCGCAGGAGGGAGGCAAATATATGGACGCTTTACGGGCTTGCCGGGATGCGTTGCAGGATCTTGTACCAGCCGATGTGGTCCGTGAGGCGCTGATGTGCGCCGCAGACGAGGCTCTCATTTGCTACATCAGCGTTGTTCAAGATGGAAAATCCCGCAATTCGACCAGGAATACCGCTTCAGGCGCGAACCACGCTTGAACAAAAGCAATTTTGGTCAAAGCAATATGTTCCATAAGATAGATTACGTGATGGGCTAATGTAGCCGGGTGGGTTCAAAGTTGAAGTGTCCTGTTTCTGCAAAGTTGGAATGTCACTCTCCCCGGGTTTTGATGACTTGGGAGATTGCGGATGGGATTGATAGCGATGAGCGAGCGCGCTTTCGGCTTGATTTTATCAGGGCGGTCGTGACGATGGGCATCCAGCATATCCGCCAATCCATCGCCGGGAACCACCATGAAGCTCCAGTTGATCCGCAATGCCACTTTGAAGCTCGACTATGCCGGACGCACCGTGCTGGTTGATCCCTATCTGGCGCCGAAACATAGCCTGCCATCGTTTACCGGCCGGTCGCCCAATCCGATGGTGGAGCTTCCGCTCCAGATTGAGGATATTCTGGATGGCGTCGAACTGGTGATCGCCTCGCATCTGCATGACGATCATTTCGATAGCGTTGCCATGCAGCATGTGCCGAAACATCTGCCGCTTTTCTGTCAGCCAGGTGATGAGCTCACGATCCGCGAGGCGGGTTTTACCAACGTCGCGCCGCTGACAGGTCGCGCGACATGGGAAGGCCTGACGCTGACGCGCCGCGAGGGCAGCCACGGGTTGGGGCCGGTGGTCGAATTGATGGGCTCGGTGATGGGGTTCAGCCTTGAGGCTGAGGGCGAGCCTTCGATTTATTGGGCCGGCGATACGGTGCTCTATCCGCCGGTGGCGGCCGTGATCCGCGACACCAAGCCGGATATTATCATCACCCATTCCTGCGGTGCGCGCTGGGATGGCGACCTGATCGTCATGGACGCATTGGAGACGGTCGCGGTCTGCGAGGCAGCGCCGGATGCAATCGTCATCGCCACCCATATGGAATCGCTCGATCATGCCACGATCAGCCGCCAAGATTTGCGCCATGCCGCAGAGGAAAGGGGTATTGCACCCTCCCGGCTTCTAATCCCCGCGGACGGCGAGACGGTGGTTTTAGGCAGGCCATGACCGGTCGCCCCTCCACCGGCTTTCAGCGCATCGTGTAGCCGCCGTCGCTGTAGAGCGTCGATCCGTTCATGTTGCCATTGTCGAGCAGGAACAGCGCAGCCCCCACGGCGTCATCAACGGTGCCAACCTCGCCGGTGAGGGTGAGCGCCCGCCATCCGTCGAAAACCGGTTCGCGAATGGATGCGTCGCGGTTGCGCCAGAGGTTGCTGTCGATGGTGCCCGGTGACAGGCAATTGACCCGGATCGGCCGCAACTCCACCGCCAGCGCCCGGGCGAGACCCTCGATCGCTGCGTTGCAAGCGGAGTAGGCGGGATTGCCGAGCGGGCGAACCGAGGCGGCGCCGGACATCAAGACGATGGCAGCATCCTTTGCAAAATAGGGTAGCGCTGCGTGCACGGCCCAGTATTGCCCCCAGAATTTTGACCGGAACGGGCTCTCGGCCGTCTCCGTATCGGCGTCGCGGAAAGAGGCCGTGCGATAGGTGGTGCCGGGGGTGAACAACCCCGCCAGTTCCTGCTGGCCGGCGAAAAAGGTGGTCAGTGACGTCCTGTCTTCGATATCGACCGAGCGGGTGATTGCCTGTGGACCGAGTTGCCGCGCCGCCGCCTCCAGCCGCCCGGTGTTTCTGCCGCCGATCAGGACGCGGTCACCCCGCTCGACAAGCCGTTGCGCAAGGCCGAGGCCCATTCCCGAGGTGCCGCCGATGACGGCATATGTCTTTGCTTTTCTCATGGTGCCGACTGTATTGACGACTTTATCGGCAGAGAAGCGACGTTTGAGCGTGACACTCACGACTTGTTTTCATTAAATGGATCATGTCGAAGAATGAGCGAACCGGTTCGATCCGTATTTTCCTTGCCGTTTGCAGCGCCCGCTCCTTTGCGGCGGCTGCCGCGCAGCTTCATCTTTCGCCATCTGCCGTTGCAAAGGCGATCGCGCGGCTGGAGGCCCGGCTTGGGGTGCGCCTGCTCGAAAGAACGACCCGGCGGCGGCAATTGACGCAGGAGGGCGAGCGCTATTTCAGCATTTGCCGTGCGGCGCTCGACGAGATCGACCGGGTGGAAGTGGAACTGGCGGCGACGCGGACGGAGCCGAGTGGGCTGGTGCGGATCAGCCTGCCGCCGTTGTTCGGCATGTCGGTCATCGCCCCGGCGCTCTTTGCTCTGGCGGATATTTATCCGCTGCTCTCTTTCGATATGACGCTCAAAGGCGAGAAGGTCGATTTCCTGACGCAGCAGGTGGATCTGGCCGTCAGGATCGGCCATCTTCCCGACACCTCCGGACTGACCGCCCACCGCCTTGGCACCCAGACGATCGTGCTTTGTGCATCGTCGGGCTATCTCGACCGGCATGGAGCGCCACAATCGATATCCGATCTTGCCGCGCATCGGCTGGCGGCAACCAGCGGTGAAAAGGGTGTTGTTCCCTGGTCAATCGTTCGTCCTGATGGCGGTGTCGAAACGTGGACACCCCCTGCCCGGCTGCTGCTCGACGGCAGTGCCCTGACGCTTGCCGCGATCAAGGCTGGTCGCGGTATTGGCTTGCTGCCGCAATGGCTGGCGGCACCGGAGCTGGCGTCCGGCGCGCTGAAACAGGTTATGGCCGGCCGGATCGAGAGCGCCCTGCCCATTCATGTGGTTTGGCCGAGCGCCCCGGTGATGCTGCCGCGCTTGCGCGTGACGATCGATGCTATCGTGACAGCCACCCGCCATGCGGTGATTTCGGACACCGCCCAATAGGCTGGGCTTGGCTTTTACTTGCCCTGAAATTGCGGGGGGCGTTTTTCGATGAAAGCCGCCATACCTTCCTTCTGATCCTGGGTGGCAAACAGTGCGTGAAAAATGCGGCGTTCGAACAGGATGCCTTCCCGCAGCCCGCCTTCCAGCGCACGGTCGACGGCTTCGCGCGCCGCCATGGTGGCGGCCTTGCCGTAGCCGGCGATGGTTTGGGCCGCTGCCAGCGCTTCTTCCAACAGTTTTTCGGCCGGCAGGACACGGGCGACGAGGCCGCAGCGTTCTGCCTCTGCCGCATCCATCATCCGTCCCGTCAGGATCATGTCCATCGCCTTGGCCTTGCCGACCAGCTTCGTCAAGCGCTGCGAGCCGCCCATGCCAGGGATGACGCCGAGCTTGATTTCCGGCTGGCCGAACATGGCGGTGTCCGAAGCAAAGATCATGTCGCACATCATCGCCAGCTCGCAGCCGCCGCCGAGTGCGTAGCCCGAGACTGCCGCGATCTTCGGCGTGCGGAACGAGGCGAACTTGTCCCAGGCGGCAAAGAAGTCCTCGCCAAACATGTCCGGAAACGACTTGTCGGCCATTTCCTTGATATCGGCGCCAGCAGCAAAGGCCTTGTCGGACCCCTTCAACACGAAACAGCCCACGCCAGGATCGCGATCGAGCGGTGCAAGCTCGGCCGCCAGCGCGTTCATGATTTCGGAATTGAGCGCATTGCGGGCCGCAGGCCTGTTCAGGGTGACGATGACGACCCGGTCCTGCTGTTCGACAATGATCGGTTTTTCCATGGGCGTGATCCTCTTGCGGGCGTTTCAGGCGGTGTCGCCGGATTGTTGCCGTAGCATGTCGATGATGCCGGAAAAATCCCTGTCGGCGTTTCCGAGTTCATTGAACAGCGCATAGAGTTTGGCAGCCTTGGCGCCAAGCGGCGTCGTGGCACCGGCAGATTGCGCCGCCTCCTGCGACAGCTTCAGGTCCTTCAGCATCAGGGCGCCGGCAAACCCCGGTTTGTAGTCATTGTTGGCTGGCGATGCCGGGACGGGGCCGGGCACCGGGCAGTAGCTGGTCAGCGACCAGCATTGGCCGGACGAAACCGAGGCGACATCGAACAGCGCCTGATGCGAAAGCCCGAGCTTTTCGCCGAGCACGAAGGCCTCGCCGACGGCGATCATGCTGATGCCGAGGATCATGTTGTTGCAGATCTTCGCCGCCTGCCCCGCTGCCGGCCCACCACAATGGATGATCTTCTTGCCCATGGCCTCGAAGATCGGCTGGGATTGCGCGAAAACGGCCTGTTCGCCGCCGATCATGAAGGTTAGCGTCCCTGCCGCAGCGCCACCGGTTCCACCGGATACCGGCGCATCGAGCGAGGGGCAGCCCTTCCCGGCTGCCAGTTCATGTGCCTTGCGGGCGCTGTCGATGTCGATGGTCGAGCAATCGATCAAAAGCGTACCGGATGGCACCAACGCCACCAACTCTTGCCAAACCGAGAGTACATGTTTTCCGGCGGGAAGCATGGTGATAATCGTATCGGCGCCAGCGGCCGCTTCGGCCAGCGACGCGCAGGCGGTGATACCCTTGCCGCGCGCTTCTTCGAGCAAGGGCTGGGAAAGGTCGAACCCTTTGACGGCATGCCCTGCCTTGACGAGATTGGCAGCCATCGGGCCACCCATGTGACCGAGACCGATAAAGCCGACCGTCATGCTGGTGATCCTTCCTTGATCTTCGCTGCAAAAAGCGGATGGGCAGAGGGCTGGAAATAGGCACCGACATCGGTTGCGGTGACATCGGCAAGCCGCGCCGGTTTCCATTGTGGATTGCGGTCCTTGTCGATCACGGCAGCCCGCACCCCCTTGTAGAAATCGTGGCTGCGCAGGACCGCCGCCGTCGCCGCGAATTCGCGTTCGAGGCAGTCTTCCAGCCTTTCGGTCTTGCGGCCGAGCCGCAGCAGCCGCAGCGTGACGGTGAGACTGAGCGGCGATTTGGTAGAAAGAACGGAGAGAAGCTTTTCGGCAAAGGGACTGCCGTCCGCACGCAGGGCCGCGACAATCTCTTCGATGCTGTCGAAGGCGAAAAGGCGATCGATGGCCTGTTGTTGCGGCTCCAGAACGCCGGCAGGCGGCACGTCTGCAAAGCCCGCGATCGCGGTCGAAACCGCTTCGCTGGAGCTATCCGCCGGCAGCGATGCCAAGGCCTCGACCAATTCTGGAAGCCGTTCGGAACGGACGAAAACATCGGCAAGGCCGACAAGGATGGCGTCTGCGGCGCTCAGCGGCTCACCGGTCAGCCCGACATGGGTGCCGAGTTCACCAGCTTGGCGTGTCAGGAACCAGGATGCGCCGACATCCGGGAAAAAGCCGATGCCGGTTTCCGGCATGGCGAAACGGGTGCGTTCGGTGACGATCCGGTGGCTGCCATAGACGGAGATGCCGACACCGCCGCCCATGACGATGCCGTCCATGACCACGACATAGGGTTTTGGATAGCGTCCGATCCGCGCATTGAGCGTGTATTCTTCGCGCCAGAACGTCGTTGGTTCGTCCGATCCGGCTTTGCCGCCATCATAGATGGCGCGGATATCGCCACCGGCGCAGAGGCCACGCTCGCCTTCACCCGTGACAAGTACGGCTGCGACGGCCGGATCACCTTCGAAATCATCCAGCGCCGCCACGATGTCACGCACCATCTGCAGCGTCAGGCTGTTGAGCGCTTTCGGGCGGTTAAGCCGGATGCGGCCGAGCGCGCCGTCGCGTTCGACCAGCGTTTCGGCTTCTGTGCGGTTTTCAGATGTGGAGGGCATGGCCAAGCGCTTTCAAGGCGGCTTCCTGGAAGCCTTCGCTGCGTGTCGGATGGGCGTGGATCGTTGCCGCAATGTCTTGCAGGCGGGCACCCATTTCAATCGCCAGTGCAAAGGCGCTCGACAGTTCGGAAACACCGGAACCGACCGCCTGGATGCCGAGAACAAGGTTGCTGTCGGCCCGCGCCACGATGCGGACGAAACCCTCTTCCGAGAGCATGGTCATGGCGCGGCCGTTGGCATTGAACGGAAACAGCCCGACACGGACCTCGTAGCCCTGCGCGCGCGCCTCGTCCGGCGACAGCCCGGCAGTGACGATTTCCGGGTCGGTGAAGCAGACGGCCGGAATGCAACGCTTGTCCCAGCTGCGTTTTTTGCCCGCGACGATTTCGGCGACCATCTCGCCCTGAGCCATCGCCCGGTGGGCCAGCATCGGTTCGCCGGTAATATCGCCGATGGCATGGATGCCGCGCATCGATGTCCGGCAGCGGTCGTCGATGCGCAGGAATTTGCCGGCACGGTCAAGGTCCAGTTCGTCCAGTCCCCAGCCTTCCGTGCGCGGCTTACGGCCGACGGTGACGAGAATCTTGTCGGCGGCAAGCTGTTCTTCCGCGCCTTCGGCGGTTTCGATCAGCAACGTATTACCGGAAAGCCCTTTGGCCTTGGCACCGGTCAGGACGCGGATACCGAGATCGGTAAGCCGCTTGGCCACCGGCTTGACCAGTTCGGCGTCATATTGCGGCAGGATCTGCGACGTTGCTTCAACGACGGTAACTTTGGACCCCAGCTTGGCAAAGGCCGTGCCCAGTTCAAGCCCGATATAGCCGCCTCCGACGACTACCAGCTTTTGCGGCACGGTTTTCAGGGACAGGGCTTCGGTCGAGGAAATCACCGGTCCTCCGAAGGGCAGGAACGGCAATTCGACCGGTTCGGAACCGGTGGCGATGACGATCGTTTCGGCACGGATGACCTGCATTCCGGTTTCGGTCTCGACTTCGACGGTCTTGCCGTCGCGGAATTTTGCCCGGCCGTGGACGATCTTGACCCGGGCCTTGCGCAGCAGGCCGAGCACGCCGCTGTTCAGCCGCCCGACGATGCCATCCTTCCAGGCGATGGTCTTGGCGAGGTCGAGCTTTGGCGCTTCGACGGAGATGCCAAGCGGGCTTTTGGCTCCCGCCATATGGTTGAGCTTCTCGAACTCTTCGGCCGCATGGATCAGCGCTTTTGACGGGATGCAGCCGATGTTGAGGCAGGTGCCGCCAGCCTTGACGGCTTCGACGATAACGGTATCGACCCCGAGCTGACCGGCCCGGATGGCGCAGATATAACCGCCCGGACCGGCGCCGATGACGAGAAGTTTGCAGACGATCTCTTTCATGGTCTCAGCTTTCAATGAAAATCAGCGCGGGGGTTTCAAGCAGCGCCTTGATCCGCTGGACGAAGGTCGCCGCGTCCCAACCGTCTACCACCCGGTGATCGAAGCTGGACGACAGGTTCATCATCTTGCGCGGAATGAACTGGTTGCCGTCCCAGACCGGCCGGGTCATGATCTTGTTGACGCCGACGATCGCCACTTCCGGGTGGTTGATGATCGGCGTCGTGACGATGCCGCCCATCGCACCGAGCGAGGTAATGGTGATGGTCGAGCCGGAGAGCTCTTCACGCAGTGCGGAGCCCGTGCGCGCGGCTTCCGCCAGCCGGACCACTTCCGCCGCACAATCCCAGATTCCGCGTGCTTCCGCATGGCGCACCACCGGAACGGTGAGGCCCGCCGGTGTCTGGGTGGCGATGCCGATATGCACCGCTGCGTGGCGGCTGATGATGCCGGCGTCGTCGTCGAAGGTGGCGTTGACGACGGGCTGTTCATCGATCGTCTTCACCATGGCCCGCATCAGGAACGGCAGGATCGTTAGCTTGGTCTGGTCCGGCTTGCGGCCCGCATTCATGGTCGCGCGCAGGTCTTCCAGATCGGTGACGTCGATTTCCTCGACGTAGGTGATATGGGGAATGCGCGAGGTCGCCAGCACCATTTTTTCCGAGATGCGGCGGCGCAGGCCGGTGACCTTGATCTCCTCGACGGCGGTTTTGCGGGCAAGGCCGGCCGGCGCCGGTTGCGGTTGCGCACCACGGGCCAGGAACTGATCGAGATCGTCATGGGTGATGCGACCGGCCGGACCGGTGCCCGTCACCTGACGCAGATCGATACCGCCATCCTGTGCTCGGAGACGGACGGCAGGCGATGCCAGTGGCTTGGAGAGCATGTCGGGTGCGGTACGCCTTCCCTTCTCCCCAGCGGGGAGAAGGTGGCCCGCAGGACCGGATGAGGGGGATGGCTGACCAAGAGAGGGCGAAGTCTCCCCGTCATCCGCCCTTCGGGCACCTTCCGCCCGCTGGGGAGAAGAGAAAGCGGCCGTCACCGTTTCCGCCATCGGAACCGCATCCGCCTCGCCGTCCTCGCCCGCGACCTGAATGCGCACCAGCGGCGCCTTGACGGCCACGGTATCGCCGATCTCGGCACCAAGCCAGAGAACCGTGCCAGTGACCGGCGATGGGATTTCGACCGTCGCCTTGTCGGTCATGACGGCGGCAAGCACCATGTCTTCGCGGACGGGGTCGCCGACCTTGCAATGCCATTCGACCAGTTCGGCTTCCGCCACGCCTTCGCCGACATCCGGCATCTTGATGATGAATTCACCCATGCTCACGCCTCCATCACTTCGGCAAGTGCGCGGCCGACACGGCCGGGGCCGGGGAAGTAATCCCATTCCTGCGCATGCGGATAGGGCGTGTCCCAACCGGTGACGCGCACGACCGGGGCTTCGAGATGATAGAAGCAATGTTCCTGCACGAGAGCGGTCAGTTCTGCGCCATAGCCAGAGGTCAGAGTCGCCTCATGGACGACGACGCAGCGGCCGGTCTTAGTGACAGACTGCACGATCGTATCGAGATCAAGCGGCAACAGGCTGCGAAGGTCGATCACTTCGGCATCGATGTTCATTTCTTCAGCGGCCGCCAGCGCCACATGCACCATCGTGCCATAGGCGATCACGGTGACCGCGGAACCCGGACGGCGGATTTCGGCCTTGCCGATCGGAATGCTGTAATGGCCTTCCGGCACCTCGCCCAAGTCATGCTTCGACCATGGCGTCACGGGCCTGTCGTGGTGGCCGTCGAAGGGGCCGTTATAAAGGCGCTTGGGCTCAAGGAACATCACCGGATCGGGGTCTTCGATCGAGGCGATCAGCAGGCCCTTGGCGTCATAGGGATTGGAGGGCACGACCACCTTCAGGCCGCAGACATGGGTAAATAGTGCCTCCGGGCTCTGACTGTGCGTCTGGCCGCCGAAAATGCCGCCGCCAGTCGGCATGCGCAGCACGATCGGGCAGGTGAAGTCGCCATTCGAACGGTAGCGGATGCGGGCGGCTTCCTGGGTGATCTGATCGTAGGCCGGATACATATAGTCGGCGAACTGGATCTCGACGCAGGGTTTCAGGCCATAGGCCGCCATGCCGATCGCCGTGCCGACGATGCCGCTTTCGCTGATCGGAGCGTCGAAGCAGCGGGTTTTGCCGTATTTTGCCTGAAGGCCCTGGGTGCAGCGGAAGACGCCGCCGAAATAGCCGACATCCTCGCCGAACACCACGACGTCGTCGTCGCGTTCCATCGAGACGTCCATGGCGCTGCGCACAGCCTCGATCATCGTCATTCTGGCCATGTCAGTATCCTGCCTTCTGCCGCTGGCGGCGAATATGGGGCGGCATTTCAGCATAGACGCCTTCGAAGATGTCGCGCACCGACGGTTTGCCGCCGGCATGCAGGGTGCCGTGGGTCTCGGCCTCCTTCTGCGCCTGGATCACCTCGTCGAGGATTTCGGCTTCCGCCTGCACATGCCGCTCCTCGGACCAGACGCCGCGGACGATCAGGTGCTTCTTCAAGCGCAAGACAGGATCGCCAAGCGGCCAGGCTTCGGACTCGGTCTTCGGGCGGTAAGCGCTCGGATCATCGGAGGAGGAATGCCCCCCGACCCGGTAGGTCACATATTCGATGAGCGTCGGACCGAGATTGCGCCGGGCGCGCTCGGTCGCCCAGAGGGAAACGGCGTAGACGGCCAGGTAATCATTGCCATCGACCCGCAGGGCCGGGATGCCGAAACCGAGGCCACGGGCGGCAAACGTGCCGGAGCCGCCCCGGGCTATGCCCTGGAAGGTGGAAATGGCCCATTGATTGTTGACGATGTTGAGGATCACCGGCGCCTTGTAGGTCGAGGCAAAGACCAAGGCTGAATGGAAATCCGATTCCGCCGTCGAACCATCGCCGATCCAGGCGGCGGCGATCTTGGTGTCATTCTTGATGGCCGACGCCATCGCCCAGCCGACGGCCTGGACATATTGCGTGGCGAGATTGCCGGAAATGGTGAAGAAGCCATGCTCCTTCGACGAATACATGATCGGCAGCTGCCGCCCGCGCAGCGGGTCTTTTTCGTTGGAGAAGATCTGGTTCATCATCTCGACCATCGGATAATCGTCGGCGATCAGCAGTCCGGCCTGACGATAGGTCGGGAAGTTCATGTCGCCCTTCTTCAGTGCCTTGCGGAAGGCGCAGCTGACGGCTTCCTCGCCCAGATGCTGCATGTAGAACGATGTCTTGCCCTGCCGCTGCGCCATCAGCATGCGCGCGTCGAAGGCGCGGAGCCTCATCATGTTGCGCAGGCCGGTCAGCAATTCTTCATCCGACAATAGCCCGGCCCATGGACCGACCGCCTCGCCGTCGCGGTTGAGCACGCGGATGATCGAATAGGCGAGATCGCGGATGTCTTCTGATGCAGCATCGACCTCGGGACGCGGAACGGACCCGGCTTTTGCGATATTGACGTTGGAAAAATCCGGCATGCCGCCGGGCCGGACGGCCGGTTCCGGAACATGCAGGCTCAATTGCGGGAACTCGGTCATGCCTCGTTCTTCCTCCCATTTTACCCCTGGCTTCCAGTCTCCTCCCGGAAGCAGGGCTCATTTTCTTATAGACTACGGGCAATGACGATGCGTTGCACGTCGCTTGTACCTTCATAGATCTGGCAGATGCGGACGTCGCGGTAGATGCGCTCGACCGGGTAATCCGACATGTAGCCGTATCCGCCATGGATCTGGATCGCATCCGAGCAGACTTTTTCGGCCATTTCCGAGGCAAACAGTTTGGCCATCGACGCCTCGGTCAGGCAGGGCTCCCCGGCTTCCTTCAGTTCGGCCGCATGCAGCACCATCTGCCTTGCGACCGTAATCTGAGTTGCCATGTCGGCAAGGCGGAAGGCGACGGCCTGATGCTCGATGATCGGCTTGCCAAACGCGATGCGCTCGCGGGCATAATCTCGTGCGGCCTCGAAAGCCGCCCGTGCCATGCCGACCGATTGCGAAGCGATGCCGATCCGGCCGCCTTCGAGATTGGCGAGTGCGATCCTGTAACCCTCGCCCTCGGCGCCGAGCCGCAGATCGGCGTGGATGCGCATATTGGTGAAAGCGATCTGGCAGGTGTCGGAAGAATGTAGGCCGAGCTTGTGCTCGACGCGGACGACCTCATAGCCCGGCGTATCGGTCGGTACGATGAAGGCGGTAATGCCCTTCTTGCCGGCATCCGGATCGGTAACGGCAAAGACGATGATGACATTGCCGTTCTTGCCGGAGGTGATGAACTGCTTGGCGCCGTCGATCACGTAATGATCGCCGTCGCGGCGGGCGCGGGTGCGCAGGTTGGACGCATCGGAGCCGGCCTGCGGTTCGGTCAGCGCAAAGCCGCCGATCCATTCGCCGGCGGCCAGTTTCGGCAGGAACCGCTGCTTCTGCTCTTCGGTGCCGAATTTCAGGATCGGCACGCAACCGACCGAACTGTGCACGCTCATGATGGTCGAGCAGGGGCCGTCACCAGCGGCGATTTCCTCGAGCGCGACCGCATAGGCGACGGTTCCGGTTTCCGAGCCGCCATAGGCTTCCGGTACCAGCATGCCGAGGAAGCCGAGTTCGCCCATCTCCTTCAGTTCGTCTTTCGGAAACGCGTGCGACACGTCGCGCTCGGATGCGCCCGGTGCCAGCCGTTCACGGGCGAAATCGCGGGCCATGTCGCGGATCTGGATCTGCTGTTCAGACAGGATCATCTGTGGATCTCCTCCTTTGCCTGATCAATGCCGCTCGACCGCAATCGCCGTCGCCTCGCCGCCGCCGATGCAGAGCGAGGCCATGCCGCGCTTCAGATCGTAACGCTCAAGGGCTGCCAGCAATGTGACGATGACGCGGGCGCCGGAGGCGCCAATGGGATGGCCGAGCGCACAGGCGCCGCCATGCACATTGACCTTGTCATGCGGCAGGTCGAGGTCGCGCATCGCCGCCATGGCGACGACGGCGAAGGCCTCGTTGATCTCGAACAGGTCGACATCCTTCAAGGCCCATCCGGTGCGTTCACTGAGCTTCTTCAGGGCGCCGATCGGGGCTGTCGCAAACAGATTGGGTGCCTGTGCATGGGTGGAATGGCCGGTGATGGTGGCGAGCGGCGTCAAACCTCGGCGATCGGCCTCGGATCGGCGCATCAGCACCAGCGCGGCGGCGCCATCGGAAATCGAACTGGCATTGGCGGCCGTCACCGTGCCGTTTTCGCGGAAGGCGGGCTTCAGCGTCGGGATCTTTTCAAGCCTTGCCTTGCCGGGCTGCTCGTCACGGCCGACGGCCTGTTCGGTCTTTCCGGCCTTGACGGTGACCGACGTGATTTCACCGTCGAACGCTCCGTCCTCGATGGCCTTCTTGGCACGGGTCAGCGAGGTTACGGCAAAATCGTCCTGCGCCGGACGGGTGAACTGGTAGGCCTCGGCGCAATCTTCGGCAAATGTGCCCATCAGCCGCCCCTTGTCATAGGCATCCTCCAGTCCGTCGAGGAACATATGGTCGATCACGCGGCCATGGCCGAGCCGGTAACCGCCGCGGGCACGATCCAGCAGATAGGGCGCATTGCTCATGCTTTCCATGCCACCGGCGACGGCAATATTGGCGCTGCCTGCCAAAATAAGGTCATGCGCCAGCATTGCCGCCTTCATGCCCGAGCCGCACATCTTGTTGACGGTGCTCGCGCCGGCTGAGAACGGAAGGCCAGCGCCGATGGCAGCCTGACGCGCGGGTGCCTGCCCCTGCCCGGCCGGCAGCACACAGCCGAACACGACTTCTTCGACCAGATCCGGCGCCACACCGCTGCGCTCCAATGCGGCGCGGATCGCTGCAGCCCCGAGCTCCGGCGCCGTCGCACCCTGCAGGTCGCCCTGAAATCCGCCCATGGCGGTGCGGGCGGAACCGACGATGACGATGGGATCATGCGCTGTCATTTGAAACCTCCCGAACCGCTCTCAGCGCGGCGCCATGCGGAGCGCGCCATCCAGACGGATGACCTCGCCGTTCAGCATGGTGTTCTCACAGATATGGCGCACCAGCGCGGCAAATTCAGTGGGCCGGCCAAGACGCGGCGGAAACGGCACGCTCTTGCCAAGCGCTTCCTGGGTTTCGGGCGGCATGCCTGCCATCATCGGCGTTTCGAAAATACCCGGGGCGATGGTAACGACGCGGATGCCGAAGCGGGCAAGCTCGCGGGCAATCGGCAGGGTCATGCCGACGACGCCGCCCTTGGAAGCAGAATAGGCGGCCTGGCCGATCTGCCCGTCGAAAGCGGCGACAGAGGCCGTGTTGACAATGACGCCGCGCTCGCCCTCGCCGTCCGGTTCCTGCGTTTGGATGGCGGCGGCGGCGAGGCGGATCATGTTGAACGTACCGACCAGATTGATGCCGATCGCCTGCGCAAAACTCTCCAGACGATGCGGGCCGTCGCGGCCGAGAACCTTTTCGCCCGGTGCGATGCCGGCGCAATTGACCAGGCCATGCAGGTGGCCGAAGCTCTCGAGGGCTGCCTTGATTGCGGCCTGTCCATTTGCTTCACTGGTGACATCGGTGCGGATAAACCGGGTGTTCGCTCCGAGATCGGAGGCCATCTGCGCGCCCGCGTCCTGATTGATATCGGCGATGACGATGCGCGCGCCAGCCTCAGCCAGCATGCGTGTGACAGCCGCGCCAAGGCCGGAACCACCGCCGGTCACCACAAAAACCTTGCCGGAAATGTTCATAGCGCCGCCCTTCTGGTGCGAAGGCGCGCGGCGATCAGCCCTTGATACGTCATGCAGCCTCCCCGCCGCGTTCCGCCCATCATGCCTGATTTTCATCATAGCATCTTGCCGAGCATCTTGCCGAACTCTACGCTCGCGCGATATTGCAAGCGATGACAGACTGTCCTTCATTTTTCGGCCGGTTTTGCCATATGGGAGAAAAGTCGATGGTGGATGCTGACCGGCGGATGATCTCGCCCTCGTTTGTCGAGGAGGCGCTCGACTGCCTGCGCCGGGCGGGCAAGCCGACGGCGCCGCTCTTGGCGTCGCTGGGATTGCCTGCTGTTGTCGAGAACCCGATTTCCGCCGAAAGCTACGGTGCTCTGTGGCTGGCGGTCGCGGCCGAAGTCGACGACGAGTTCTTCGGCATGGGCGAGCGGCCGATGCGGCGCGGCAGTTTTACGCTTCTCTGTCATTGCGTGTTGCACGCAAAGACGCTCGATCAGGCGCTGCGGCGGGCACTGCGTTTTCTCGGCGTGGTGCTGGAGGACCCGAGCGGCGAACTGGTCATCCGCGATGGGCTGGCTGAAATCGTGCTGGCGGACAAGGGAAACGCCCGGTCGGCCTTTGCCTATCGGACCTACTGGATCCTGCTGCATGGCATTACCTGCTGGCTGGTCGGCCGCCGCATCCCCATCCGCCGGGTGGATTTCCGTTGCGCTGAGCCACTTGAAGGCGCCGATTACCGCCTGTTCTTCGGTGCGCCGGTACAGTTTTCGCAACCCATCAGCCGCCTCGCGTTTGATAGCGCGGTGCTGAAACTACCGATCGTTCGCACCGAGCTGGCCTTGAAACAGTTTCTCCGTGGGGCGCCTGCCAACATTCTCGTGCGCTACCGGTATGATGCCGGACTTGCTGCCACCGTCCGCAAACGGCTGCGCCAACAGGCACCGGCGGCATGGTCCGGGTTTGACGACCTGGCGGTGCAGATGCGCATGTCACCCTCGACATTGCGTCACCGGCTGCAGGCTGAAGGCCAGAGTTATGCCGGTATCAAGGACGAAATTCGCCGCGATCTTGCCATCGAGATACTGCAGGGCACTGAAACAAGCGTCGGCGAGATTGCTGCACAACTTGGCTATTCCGAACCAAGCGCCTTCCACCGCGCCTTCCGCAAATGGACCGCGAAAAGCCCAGCGGCTTTCCGGCGGCAGACGGTGGTGCCTGCCAGCGAATAGGATCACACGTCTTTTCACCGCTGACGCGACAATGGCGGTCCGCTTCAGAGCGAATCGCGCACCCGGTCCCAGGCATTGAACAGATGCCGGCCGAGGACCTCAGAGAGGCCGTCCTTGTCGCGGGCTTCGAGCGCTGTGATCATTTCCTCGTGCTCTCTAATGGCGGCGGCCCATTTTTCCGGGCCTTCGTGGCCGATGAAGCGGATACGCTTCAGCCGGGTCTGCAGCATGGCATGGATATCGATCAGCGAGCTGTTCTGTGCCAGGCGGGCGATCGCGGTGTGGATGTCCTGGTTGAGCTTGTAATATTGCAGGCGGTCGGCGGCCTTGTAGCGGTCGATCATCTCGTCATGCAGTTCCCGCACATGCGCGATCTCTGCGTCTGTCGCCGTTTCGCAGGCGAGACGGCCGGCGAGTTCTTCGAGCGTGCGCAGGACCGTCAGCATGTCGTGGATATCCTTTGGGCTAAAGCGCTTCACAATCGCCCCCCGGCTCGGCACCAGCTCCACCAGGCCTTCGCTGGCCAGATACTTGATTGCTTCGCGCAGCGGCGTGCGGGAAACCCCGAGCTGTTCGCCCAGCTGGCCTTCGTGCAGGCGCGTACCCGGCTCAAGATCACCCTCGATGATCATGTCGCGCAGGTGATTGACCAGCGTGTCATGCAGGGCGGTGCGCCGGATCGGACCAGCGCTGCCATCGGCGCGGCGTTGCAGGGGGGATATCTCGTCCATGTCTTTAATGCCCGTTCCGCTCTGGCGCGTTGTGTTTCTGAATCGTTTTTTAGCGCATTGCGAACATGAAGACTGCCTGATCTGCCGTCAACAAAAAATGCTGCATACAGAATACAAAAGACTTGATGCAGAATTATGAATGCCGTATGACCGCTGCAACAGCATGAAGCGGAGGACTTTCATCATGACCCTGAGCGCCAACGATGCGCGTCCTGTCATTGCGCTCGCCATGGGCGATCCAGCAGGCGTTAGCCCGGAACTGACCGCCAAGCTCCTTTCGATGGACGATATTCGTGAGGCGGCCCACCTGGTTGTGATCGGTGATCGCCGCGTCCTTGATGAAGGTGCCGAATGCGCCGGGCTGACGCTCGACCTCGCTTCTGCATCGCTTGAGAACTTTGAGAGTGCGGGCACTGGCCGGCATGTTTTCATCGATCTTGCCCATCTCGATCCGGCCGATGTTGATCGCGGCGAGGCAACGCTTGCCGGCGGCACCTTCGCCACCACCAATTTCCGCACGGCCCTGCAGTTGGCCGACAAGGGGCGGGCGCAGGCCGTGTGCTTCACGCCCTTCAACAAGAAGGCGATGCGCTTTGCCTATCCGGGCTATGACGACGAAATCCGTTTCGTCGCCGATGTCATCGGCTTTACCGGCAAGGTGCGTGAGTTCAACGTTCTGGAAAAGGTGTGGAATGCGCGCGTTACCTCGCATATCCCACTGTCCGAGGTTTCGGCCAACCTGTCGGTCGACGGTATCCTGGCTGAAATCGAGCTGACACGGCAGTGCCTGAAGGCGGCCGGTTATGACAACCCGCGCATCGCGGTCGCAGGTCTGAACCCACATGCCGGCGACGGCGGCAGCTTCGGCATGGAAGAAATCGACATCATCGAGCCGGCTGTGCAGTTTGCCCGCCAGCGCGGATGGGATGTCGAAGGCCCCTTCCCGGCCGACACCGTATTCCTGCGGGCGCTGAAGGAAGGCTTCCAGGCTGTTCTGACCATGTATCACGATCAAGGGCAGATCGCGATGAAGATGATGGGTTTCGACAAGGGCGTCACAATGATGGGCGGACTGCCATTCGCTCTGTGCACACCCGCTCACGGCACCGCATACGACATTGCCGGCAAGGGTATTGCCGACGTTGGTGCGAGCCGTGAGGCCATTCTTCTGGCGGCGCGCATGGCGAAAAGAAGTGCGGCGCAGGCGGCTGCTGCCTGAATTCGAATGGGTTTGGTTTCTACCGGCGTGGAGGAGGTCCACGCCGTTCATTCAACGGAGGAGTTTAAGATGAAAAATTCAGTCTCAATCGCATGCATCATGGCCGCCGCATTCGGCATTGCCGCCCCGGCAATGGCGTTCGAGCCGAACCGTCCCGTCGAGTTCGTCGTCACGGCCGGTCCTGGCGGCGGCACGGATATCTTTGCCCGCACCATCCAGTCGATCATTGCCAAGTATGAGTTGATGAAGGCCCCTGTGGTTGTCACCAACAAGGGCAGCGCTGGCGGCGCGGAAGGCTTCGTCTACACGGCTGGCTACAAGGGTGATTCCTACAAGCTCGCCTTCGGCACCAACAATGCCTATCTGCTGCCGGTTCGTGCAAAGGTTCCCTACAAGTCGGAAGACCTGACGCCGGTCGCAGCGCTTGCCGCCGATGAGTTCGTGCTCTGGGTCAACGGCAAGGCCGACATCAAGACGGCCGCCGATTTCGTCGCCAAGGCAAAGGAATCCGGCGACTATAAGGTTGGCGGCAGCCAGTCGAAGGATGTCGACCAGATCCTGACCTCGATGATCAATGAAGCGGCGGGTACCAAGCTCGGCTACATCCCGTTCAAGAGCGGCGGCGAAGCGGCCGTTCAGCTGGCTGGTGAGCACATTGCCGCCAACGTCAACAACCCCAGCGAAAACCTCGGCCAGTGGCAGGCAGGCATGGTCAAGCCGGTCTGCGTGTTCAAGTCGGAAAAGCTGAAGAGTGAAGGCAAGGTTGCTGGCGAACAGGGCTGGGGCGATATCCCGACCTGCAAGGAAAGCGGCATCGCCATCGACAACTATTCCATGCCGCGCACCGTCTGGCTGCCGGCTGGCGTCGAACAGGATGTTGTTGATTTCTACGCAGGCGTGCTGAAGAAGGTGTCCGAGACGCCGGAATGGGCCAAATATCTCACTGACACCTCGCAGTCTGCCGATTACATGAGCGGCACACAGCTTGCCGATTTCATCAAGACCAACGAAGCTTCGGTGACGCAAGTGCTGACCCGCGAAGGCTGGCTGGCCAACTGAACCCATTAAGGTTCCCTGCGGACGCTTCGACAGCGTCCGCACCCACCGGAAAGGTTTGAACGATGAGCGAGAACAGCGCCAAGGGTCTGTCCCGTTTTGCGATGGAAATCGGCGTCGCCCTTTTGACCGGCGCCTTCGGGGCTGCCGTCTGCTACGGCTCGGTCGAGGCCGGAACCGGCTGGACCGACATGGGGCCGGATGCAGGCTACTTCCCCTTCTATATCGGCCTTCTGATCATGTTCGGCAGCGCCGCCAATCTCATCGGCGCGTTGATCAAACATCGCGGCAGCGGAGAGATTTTCTTCGAGGCGGCGCGGTTCAAGGTGGTGCTGTCGTTTCTGCTGCCGCTTGTCGCCTTTGCCGCAGTCTCCACTTTTCTCGGTCTTTACATCGGAACAGCGCTCTATGTCGCCGGTGCCATGACATTCCAGGGGCGCTACAAATGGTGGATCGGCCTGCCTGCGGGCATCACGGTCTCGCTTCTCTTTTTCGTCATCTTCGAAATCGGCTTCAAGGTTCCGCTCCTGAAAGGTCCGGTCGAGGCGTGGTTCGGGATATATTGATCCCGCCGCCTTGTTGTCTTTAGGAGGAAAGACATGGAAAATATCGGTCTCCTGATCGACGGCTTCGGCCATATCCTGAGCTTCAACCATATCCTGCTGATGATGCTCGGCGTGACGCTCGGCATCCTCGTCGGCGTGCTTCCTGGGTTGGGGGCTCCCAACGGCGTGTCGCTGCTTTTGCCGCTGACATTCTCGATGGACCCGATCTCGGCGATCATTCTGTTGTCCTGCATGTACTGGGGTGCGCTGTTCGGTGGATCGACGACATCCATCCTGTTCAACATCCCGGGAGAGCCCTCGTCCGTCGCCACGACCTTTGACGGTTATCCGATGGCCAAGAACGGCCAGGCGAGCCGGGCGCTGACGCTCGCCTTCGTTTCCGCCGGTATCGGAGCACTGGCCGGCGTCGTGATGATCACGCTTTTGTCCGGCTGGGTTGCCAATTTCGCGCTGCGCTTCTCGTCGCCCGAATATTTCGCCGTCTATTTCCTCGCCTTCGCCAGCTTCATCTCCATGGGTGCGCAATCGCCGTTCAAGACACTGGTGTCGATGATGCTCGGCTTTG
This sequence comes from Hyphomicrobiales bacterium, assembly GCA_900473045.1. Lineage (GTDB taxonomy): Bacteria > Pseudomonadota > Alphaproteobacteria > Rhizobiales > Rhizobiaceae > Pararhizobium. The sequence goes on along the minus strand of UCKS01000013.1, from coordinate 90,911 downwards.
CGCTGGCGTCGGTCGGCATGGACACCATCTCCGGCAACCTGCGCCTCACCTTCGATATTCCCGAACTGATCAAGGGTGTTTCCTTCCTGATCGCCGTCATGGGCCTGTTCGGTATCGGCGAACTGCTTTTGACGACCGAGGAAGGCCTGCGCTTCGAAGGCATCAAGGCGCGCGTCAAGCTTTCCGAGATCGGTCGCACACTGATGGAAATGCCGCGCTACTGGTTCACCATCCTGCGCTCGACCATCATCGGCATCTGGATGGGGATCACGCCCGCCGGACCGACGGCCGCATCCTTCATGAGCTATGGCGTTGCCCGCCGCTCGGCGCGGGACAAGTCGATGTTCGGCAAGGGTGACCCGCGCGGTATCGTCGCTCCGGAGACGGCCGACCATTCGGCAGGCACCTCCGCCCTGCTGCCGATGCTGGCGCTCGGCGTGCCCGGGTCGGCAACCGCCGCCGTCATGATGGGCGGACTGATGATCTGGGGCCTGACGCCCGGTCCGACACTGTTTACCGACCGGCCGGACTTCGTCTGGGGCCTGATCGCCTCGATGTATCTCGGCAATATTGTCGCTGTCATCCTCGTGCTTGCTACCGTGCCGCTCTATGCGTCGATCCTGCGTGTACCGTTTGCGATTATCGGCCCGATCATCGTCGCCGTCATCTTCTCCGGTGCCTATCAGGTGGCCAATTCGGTGATGGATATCTGGCTTGTCATTGCCTTCGGTCTGCTCGGCTATATCTTCAAGAAGCTCGACTATCCGCTGGCACCGCTGGTGCTGGCCATGGTGCTCGGCGACAAAGCGGAGGATGCTTTCCGCCAGTCGATGCTGATGTCGAACGGCGAGCTCTCGATCTTCTGGTCGAACAGCCTTGTCTCCGGCCTGATGGCACTGGGCCTCGCCTTGCTGCTGTCGCCGCTGGTGTTCTGGCTGATCGGGCTTGTCCGTGGTGCCAAGAAGGAAGCATCAGCTCACGATGGAAAGACGGCGGCCTGATCTGGCCGCCGCATGTCCCGGAAATTGCAAGGATGGAACCATGATCGCTGAACCGCGCCAATGGAACAGAGAAACCTGGCCGATCGCGGCCGCAATGATCCAGTATCCCAATGCCCTGCCCGACGGGCGCTCGGTTCAGGATCAGTCCATCGAGGAATGGGCAGAAACGCTTGTCGATGTGGTCGACGCCGGCTTCACCGAGCTCGACCCGACCGATAGCTGGATCCGGCTCGCCGATCTTTCGCCCGCCCGCCTCGATGCTTTCGTTGCGTTGACGCAATCGCTGGGATTGACGATGCCGGCAATCTCGACTGCGCGCCGCAGTGTTATCGATGCGAAGCACGGCGACGACTACCTCGCCTATGGACACCGGGTCATCGATACCGCCAAGGCGATCGGTGCCGGCTCGGTGTCTTTCGGCCTATTCGAAGCCTTGACCGATGCGCAGAAGAAGGCGCTGTGGTTCTGGACCGTCGATGGCGCGAAGAACCCGGATGATACGGCGACATGGGGCAAGGCCGTGGCGCGCATTCGCGAACTCGGGCGTCACGCCGAAGAACTCGGCATCGCGCTGGCACTGGAAATGTACGAGGATACCTATCTCGGCACGGCCGAAAGCTCGGTGCGCTTTGTCGAGGATATCGGTCTGGCCAATGTCGGCATCAACGCCGATCTCGGCAATCTCATCCGGCTGCACCGGCCGGTCGAGCATTGGCAGGAGATGATGGCCAAGGTCGCGCCCTATGCGAAATACTGGCACGTGAAGAATTACACCCGCACCGAAGATCCGGCATCGGGTGTCATCGTCACGCATCCGGCGCCGCTTGAGTCCGGTATCATCAATTATCGCGCCGCAATCCGCATGGCGCTCGCTCATGGCTTTTCGAGCCCCTTCCTTTGTGAACATTATGGCGGCGACGGGCTTTCCGTCAGCGCTGCAAATCGCGATTATCTGAGGCGCATCCTGCCTCGTGACCAAGGACAGACGTCATGACCACCATTTTCGATGAACCCGAGGAATTCGCCACCACCGCACTTCAAGGCTTTGCCGCAATCTATAGCCGGTACGTCCGCCACGTGAAGGGCGGCGTCCTGCGTTCGACCAAGGTGCCGAAGGGCAAGGTATCGGTGGTGATCGGCGGCGGTTCCGGCCATTATCCGGCGTTTGCCGGTTATGTCGGCCCGGGGCTTGCCGATGCGGCGGTGGCTGGTGACGTGTTCGCCTCCCCTTCCACGGCTGCGGTGGCGCGCGTCTGCCGTCATGCGGATCAGGGCGGCGGCATCCTGCTCGGTTTCGGCAACTATGCCGGTGACGTGCTGAATTTCGGCGTTGCGGCGGAACGCCTGCGAGCTGAAGGTATCGATGTGCGCATCGTGCCAGTGACGGATGATGTGGCGAGCGCGCCGATGGACACGGCCGCCAAGCGCCGCGGCATCGCCGGCGATCTCGTCGTCTTCAAGATTGCCGGTGCTGCGGCGGAAGCCGGGATGAACCTCGATGAAGTCGAGCGCGTGACGCGTCTCGCCAATGACCGTACCGTTTCCTTCGGCGTCGCCTTCAAGGGCTGCACGCTGCCGGGTGCCAACGGTCCGTTGTTTACGGTCCCGCATGGCCAGATGGCACTGGGTCTCGGCATCCATGGCGAGCCAGGCATCAAGGAAGAGGCGATTATTCCCGCCAAGGATCTGGCCAAGCTGCTGACGGAAAAGCTGCTGGCCGAGCGCCCGGCAGGGACGACCAAGGTCGGCGTTGTTCTCAACGGCTTGGGCGCGACGAAATATGAAGAGCTGTTCGTGCTCTGGACGACGGTCTCGACGCTGCTCAAGGATGCGGGACTGGACGTTGTGGCGCCGGAAGCCGGTGAATTCGTCACCAGCCTCGACATGCAGGGTTGCTCGCTGACGCTTCTCTGGCTCGATGATGAACTGGAAACACTCTGGTCGGCGGCCTGTGATACGCCGGTGCTGCGCCGCGGTGCGACGTTTGCGACAGAGCCGGCAACCGATGCCCCTGAGGACATCGAAGGGAAGATGGCGTTTGCTCCCGCCTCCGAAGCATCGAAGCAAGCGGGCAAATGCGTCGCTGGCCTGCTCTCGGGTATGGCTGCGGCGTTAAAAGATGCGGAAGAGGAACTCGGCCGGATCGATGCCCATGCCGGCGACGGCGACCATGGCCAGGGCATGCGCCGCGGTTCGGCTGCTGCACTCGACGCTGCCAATGCGGCGGTAGCCGCAGGCGCCGGAGCCGCAAGCGTTCTGGCCGTTGCCGGTGACGCCTGGGCTGACCGGGCCGGTGGCACATCGGGCGCGATCTGGGGCCTGCTGCTGCGCTCGTGGAGCAACGCGCTGAACGACAGTGACGCGATCGAGAAGGATGCGGCCGTCAAGGGCGCTCGGCTTGCGCTCGAAGGCGTCACCCGGCTTGGCCGCGCGCGTCTTGGCGACAAGACGCTGGTCGATGCGCTGATCCCGTTCGTCGAGACGCTGGAGCGCGAGGCAACATCGGGAAAATCGCTGCCGGAGGCCTGGTCAGTGGCGGCTGACGCTGCAAAGGCAGCAGCCGACGCGACCTCGGCCCTGACACCGAAACTCGGCCGCGCCCGGCCGCTCGCCGAAAAGAGCATCGGTCATCCCGACGCAGGCGCCGTATCTCTGGCGCTCGTGGCGCGGGTGGCGGCGGACTATATCGCGAAGAATTCGGCGCGATAATTCGCACCGCATTCAATCCGACCGGCATGCGGCCTTGCCGCATGCCGGTCGTTGTCGTTTCCGAGAGGGCGGCGTGTTTTAACCCCGCAGCGCCAGTTCCTTATCGATCGCCGAAACGAGGCGGTTGTCTTCGGCAGTGACATCCGGTGAAAAGCGTGCGGCAACCTTGCCGTCACGGCCGATCAGGAATTTTTCGAAATTCCAAAGTACATCGGCCTTGTTGTCCGGCTCGACGCCGTATCCTTTCAGCCGGTCGCGCATGGGGCCTTCGCCGATGGCGTCAGGTGCGATGGCCGTTAGGCTGCGATAGAGCGGATGAGCCGCCTCTCCCTTGACGGAAATTTTCGAAAAGATCGGGAACTGCACGTCATAGGTGCTGGTGCAGAATTCGACGATCTCGGCTTCGGTTCCGGGTTCCTGTTCCATGAAATTGTTGGCCGGGAAGGCAAGGATGACCAGCCCTGCGTCGCGCTTGGCCTCATACAGCTTTTCAAGGCCTTCATACTGAACTGTCAGGCCGCATTTCGATGCGACGTTGACGACCAGCATCACCCGGCCGCGAAATTCGGCAAGCGTCGTCTGGCGTCCGTCCGCTGTCTTGACCGGGATATCCAATGGGGAAGATGTCACGTTGTCCACTCCGCTCCCGATGGCTAAACCGGAAGGCCGGGGGGAGCTTTGCGTCCCGGTCAATCCTTGTCGTTGAATATCTGGTAGAGGATGCCAAGTCCACGCTGGCCGTCGCGATTGCCGATGGCAGCCAACGCCTCGAACACCCGCCGCGCGTCGGCGTAGCGTTTTAGCCGGAGATAGGCATAGCCGCGCAGAGACAGCAAATCGGTTCTTTCGGGTGCGATCTGCTTCAACTGATCGAGAATAAGCAGGGCTTCCCGGGAACGGCCGCCGTCAAAGGCCGCCACTGCCTTGTCGGCGAGGATGGCCTGCTGCAGTTCGAAGGCGCGTTGGCGGTTCTGCGGCGCCTTGACTGCGGATACCGCAGCCTTGCCGGATAGGCCGGCGCGCAGATAGGCGAGACTTTGGCCGTAAGCTGCGTCCTCGCGGGTTTTCGCCGACGAGCCGAGCATGCCGACTTCGAAGGCCGCAGCAGCTTCCATCGGCCTGTTGCGCTCCATCAGGCACCAGCCGCGCGTCAACGCGGCTTCCGGCGCAAGTGTTTGCGGATTGATGGTGGACTTGCAGCCCCGGTCGACCGCGACGGTCCTGCGTGGGCGTATCACGGCGACCTGTTCCGGCTGGACGTCTTCCACGTCTTGCGGAACCCTTGTGGTGCGCGGCTGCTGTTGAACGAGGACAGTTTCATTCGCAAGCCGCTGTTGCCTGGTTGCGGTCTCCGGCTCTTCGACTTCGCCGACTCTGGCAATGCGTTCCGACCGTCCGGCCCACAGGCGCTGGATTTCTGTCAGGCCCTTCAGATCGTCCAGCTGCAGGTAGGTGACGGCCAGTCCATAGGCGGACGGCTCGTCGTCGAGCTTCCAGTTGAGCGCGGTCCGGAACCATTGCAGGGCAGTCTGCGGCTGGTTCAACGCACGGGCATACCAGCCGAACTGCTGGGCCGTTGACGGATCACGCGATTTTATCACCTCTGTGGCGACCCGCTTCAACACGTCGCCCGAGATGGGAACCGGTGGCTCAAGCGCCAGAAGGTTGGCTGTGGCTGCGAGATAGACAGCCTTTGCCTCCTTGGAATCGTCGCGCCAGCGATACATCGTGTCTTCGGCGGCAAGCTGGTCGTTGCGGTCGATCAAGGTAAGCGCCAGGCCTTGCGATGCAGACGCCGTATCCTCCTTGTCGCGTGCCTTGCGGAACCATTTTTCCGCGGCTTCCATGTCGCCACGCGGCAGATAATACCAACCGAGCAGCAGGGCATCGGAAGCAAGGCCGCCCGCCTCGGCCAGACGCTCGACGCGAGAGAGATATTGCGGTGGGACGACGAGCTTGCCGTCGGCATTGGCTTCGGCGACAAACCGGCGCGCGAGATCGTCGCGGATGCTGTCGAATTCCATCGTGCCATCAGGCGCGGCCTTTTCCTTGGCGAGAAGATCTTCGACGCTCTTGGCGGGAAGAATGGCGGCGGCCTTTTGAATCGTGGCCAGCCGCTCGGCGGCGTTCTGGCAATTGTTCAGTATGTAGGAATAGGCGTCTGTCGCGCGCTGTGCCTTGTCGGTGCGGAAGAAGGCCTCGGCTACGCGCCACAGGACATCGACTTCGCTGCAGGTGAGCAGGCTTGGCGTTTCCGAACCGATCCGCACGACAGTTTCATATTGTTTCAGGTCCGAGGCGTTGATCAGCCGCGTACGGGCTTCGGCTACGGTCAACCGGTCGATCAGGTCTGCTGGCGGTTTCCACGCAGGTTCCGAGACCAGACGTTCGGCAATGGCTTTGCGAACCTCGGGATAGCGGGCCTGCGCGTAAAGATCCCACATTGCCTCCAGCTGCTTGTCCTCGTTTTGAGGAACAGCCAGCGGATCCTTCGGCGGTACCCAATCCGGATAGAGCGCCTTCAAACGCGAGATTTCCGCCTGCAGCCGTGCCGTATCGCCGCGGCTGGCAAAATAACGCAACGCGCTTTCATCGACCGTGGCCGCCGTTGCTGCAGTCACCACCGAGTCAAGCACCGGCCGGGCAGAGCGTTTGATTTCCCGGAATACCGGCGCGTTTGCGCCTGCAATGCCGATATCTGACTGCTGAGCCAGGCGGGATGAGCGCGCAACAGGTTCTTCAGCATCCGACAGCGACAGCGATTGCATCGCATTCTTGATATAGTCGGGCTTGTTCATCCCGACGATACCGATGGCGACAACCGCTGCTGACAATGCGATGAAGGTCGACTTCATGAGCACTCCGGCTGCTGAGCAGCTATAAATGATAGCCCCAGCAAATGGAGCGTCGAAGGATAATAGTGGGTCGGCACGAATTGCTTCAAATCGTCGGGCACCACTGTCTTGTCCACCACACAGGCCAGAATATGGTTAATTATTCTATAACCCGGGTCGGCAAGGTTGTCCTTCACTGTACCGGAAACTGCATCTATGGTTGTATATTCTCCATTTGCACCGGATGTTCCCCGCATCAGTCTCGTCAACAGAGCGCGATCCGCTACACCCCCGCGCACGAGGTAGAGCGGGATGCGCAGGGCGTTGTAGCCGAACTCGGCAGGGAAACCGGTTGCTGGCCCTGGGGGTGATTTCAAGGATACCCAATCCGAAGGAAGTTGTTTCGGGCCAAAGCGAAGTTCATCGAGAATGGCAATGCCATCTGTACGCAGCTTGGCCCAGACCGGCGATGGCGCCAATTGATCGAGCACCGGAAAGGCCTCGAAAACCCAATAGGAGGGATTGATGACCGGCCCATCATCGCGGTCTTTGGCGGAAAACCCTGCTGCGGCCGGTAAAAGCAGGCTCCGCCCCGAAATCTGAATGACGGTTTTGTCGAGGATGGCGCGCGCGATGCCGGCTCCATTCTTGATGTAGTCTGGCCGGTTCCACTGCTCTCCGGCTAAGCCCAGCGCGTAGGCAATCAGGATATCACCATCCGTCGCGTTGTTGATGTCGGTGACATGTGGCTTGGTAGCAGGGTTCCATTTCCACGCCGCCAGGCCATCGCTGCGCAACAGCAGTTCGGTGCGGGTAAAGGACCAGATCAGTTCGAAATCTGCAGGACTGTTGGCAAGCACCGATAGCAGCAGCCCATAGCCTTGGCCTTCGCTATGACTGATATTGCCGTTGGCATCATCGATGATACGGCCGCCGGGATCGAGAAATTTGGACTTATAGGCTTGCCAGGCTTCGGCGGCGATCAAGGGCTGCTGCGCATTCGCCGAAGTACTCGCCAGACAGAAGCTGAAAAGTCCCGCAAGAAAAGCCGCCAGCAGTTTTCCCCTCATTGCCGCCGTCCGAGATTACTCAGCATCGTCGCGGTCGCCAATCCCAAAACGACGGCAAGCACAGCGAGCAGCACTGCGTAGGACAGGATATTCGTCGACAACCAGTTGGCGGCGATCAGCCGGTAATTGGAAAATGACCCGGCCTGGGTCGGTATGAACTGGAAGCTATTCACCGGTACGGTCTGCACGGTTTTGGTGCCACCCTCATATGTCGCAAGACGCCCGCCAAGCTGCGACCAATTTGCCTGCCCGCTCAGGGCCTGCATGCTGTCGCGCAGATCCTTTCCGGTCGGGGCTGCGACCATGGTCCATGTTCCCGTTCCATCGGGGCTGGATGCCTGCGCCATGAGCAGCGATGCCTCGCTCGATGGCATGAAGCTGCTTTCCGATCTGGGCGCAAAACGCAGGGATGTCAGCGTGATGTCGAAATTCTGCTTCAGCCACCCTTCAAGGGCGCTGATCTGGCCGCTGAACAAACCACCCTTCAATTTATCGCGCCATTCATCATAGGCGGCCTGCGTATCGACACCCTGAGCCTGGGCACCTGTATTCGGTCCCCACGTGTTGCGGCTCGCTTCCGAGATGTTCATCTGGGTGAACGCCATCGGCGGCATCTGCGACAGGGAGCCGATGAAGATTGCACTTCTGTTGCCGATCAATGCCGGGGACGCCACCGTCTCCACGGCAAGGGGATGCCCGGCGCCGGCGGCAAGCCGTCCAAGAAATGTCGCAGCCGCCGAAAGCGTGTTGGCATCGATACGATCGATGAACAGCGGAACAGGATCTACACTCCTGTTGTAAGGCGCTCCGGTTCCCGCGGTCGCTGCCAGATTGGGCAACTGGCCGACGCGGGCAAAGTCCGGCATCTGAAATTCGGACGTGTCAAACAGAGCAAAGCGTGGTTCGTCCGTGCCGGTTGCTCCCGGCGCGCAGACCTTGTCACTTTCGGTTTCCAGAATGGCTTCGATTGCGATCGTATTCACGCCCGGACGAAAATGCCGCATCGTCACGTTGATCGGCAGGTGACGTAGGAGCCCGCCGCCGGACGAGGTGATCGGAACCGTCGAAGCGATGCTGTCATTGACGTAGACATCGATGTGGCTGCCCGGCAGGACAGCATCGGTATAGGCTGCGTCCAGAAGGATGACGGCCTCGCCATAGGCGGCGGCGTAGAAGTCCGACGGAATGCCGATGGTGAAATCCGTACGGAAACGCCTGCCGGAAAATTGCTCGGTCTTCAGCCCCAGTTGCGAAAACGGAAGCCGGGTATCTGCAAACAGAAACGGCGCATCCGGAGCGCGCCAGCGCTGCGTGGTAATCACGTCGCGGCGAGCCGGCCCGGCAACGTCTGTTGGGGCGACAATGCTTTCGATCGCGCTGCGGATCCCCTGCCATGTCGGACCGGTAATCACCAGAACCGGCGATCCGGTTTTCGCGTCCCGAACGAAACCGGCAACCGGTGCGGACGCCGCGCCATCCGGCAAGGACGGAAACAGCCGCGACAGTTCGGCCGGGGTGCCGACGAGGACAGTCATTTCTCCGGGACCGGATGGCGCCACCTTGTTCGTTTCGAACGAAAAGGACTGGTTCGGCATGTCGGCAAGAACCGCCAGACCTTGCGCAAGCCGCATCAACGGGACGGTCGAGCCGGGCTGTTCCAGCGCCGGGACGACAAAATTAAACCGGGTAAGGCCGCTCTCATCGACACCGATAGCCTTGATGTCGTCAAGGCTTTGCATCGTCAGCGGATCGTTGCCGGCGAAGCTCAGATAGGTCTTCTCCGCATCGATGTTCGACCAGAGTTCGTAGGTCGATTGAACGGAGCAATCGGTGCGGTGACGCTGGTCGGAGCGCAGCCGGATCAGGTTGGACCCCGGCTTCAACAGGTCCTTGGGAAGATTGAGGCTGAGATCGGAGATGGATTCCGGTGAACGGATGGCCTCCTCGGCGATCTTCGTGTTGTTCACCTCGACGGTCAGGCGGGACGTTTCGGGGGCCACGAAAATCGAATTCTGGTAGCCGAGATTGAGCTTCGTCCCTGTCGCCGCTTGCTGAGGCGTGAGATAGACGGACCACAGCCGATCCTCGAACTCTCCCGTCAATCCAAGGCTGCCTTCCGGAAGAACATAGCGCTGGAAGGGCACTGCCTCGACCGCTTCGGCAGCGGGGGCGACGGTGACCGGCTGGAAGTTGGACGGAGCTTTTCCCTGATCTTCGGTTGGCGTTGTCACGTTGGGACTGTCTGAGGCCGGACGCTCCGGCGACATGTCGAAGGGCACCGCCTGGGCATGGAGCGAGCCGGCCGGCAACGCGAGCAGCGTGAGAGCAAGGATGACAGCCTTCGTCATTTTTTCGCTCCTGCAGAAGCCCGGGGCTTGCCGCCCGCCCCACGCTTGCTGAAGAAATAGGCCAGCCCCCGGCTGGTCTGATAAAAAGCCAGCCCGAAAAACCAAAGCGTACCCCGGAGAAGGCCGGGATTGCCACGACGCGACAACTGGAATTCCGTCCATTGCTGTGAATTTGCGAAAATCAGGTCGGCGACGAGACTGTGGTCACGTGCCGCTTCCGGCAGGTATTGGCAACCCATCGTGACGATATCGCCATCGGCCTGCGTGTTGCGGACGGCGACCGGAAGGATTTCTGCGGTTTCGCGGCCATGGGGGGTGAAACGGATCAGGCCGCGCGTATCGACCGCAGGTGACCCGATCGTCTTTGCATAGACATTGATGCGGGCGCCATAGACCGAAACGTCATCGATCGTTGCCGGATACCAGTGCTCGCCGAGGCCGAATTCGCACTGGCGGGTGACCTTGACGCGGCGCGTTGCCGACAGTTCACCGCGTTCTGAAACAACGCCGAGCGCGCATCCCGCAAGGATGAGGTTGAGCAGGTTCCAGCCACCGACGACCAGCGTGACATCTGCCTTATATGGTTCGGTATAGACACGGTAGATGGTCACCAGCAGGGCGAGCAGCAAAACGGCAAAGATGATGAAGAACGGCCTGCTGATTTCGGAGAGGCGGCTGACCAGAACGGATTCATCCTTTGCCGTCACCTTGAAACTCGGCTTTCTCGGATTGACGATCGCCGAGACGACTGCAGGCAGCAGATGAACCGTCTGGACATATTCATACAGTTCCGAGATCCAGGGCCAGCGGAACGAGCCGTACAGATAGTTTTGCATCATCAGGTTCACGAGCATATAGGCAAGCGTGTAGCCCAGGAACTCGCCGCCGGATGCGGTGAAGATTTCCAGGTCGAAGAACAGGTAACAGAGCGGCGCGAACAGGAAGATCGTCCGGGGGAACGGAAAGAGCCAGAATAATGTCGACGACATGTAGCAAAGGCGCTGCGGGATCGACAGGCCACGCTTCAAGGGCGGGAATTTGAACCGCAGGATCTGCATCATGCCCTGCGCCCAACGGCTGCGCTGGCCGATGAAGCTGGCAAAGGTCGCAGGCTGCAGCCCGGCAATCAGCGGCCGGTCGACATAGACGCTGTTCCAACCGCTGGCATGCAGATCGATCGCGGTTTCGCAGTCTTCTGTGATGCTGACGCCGCTGAAGCCACCGGTCTGGTCGAGCGCCTGACGGCGCAACACCGCAGCCGAGCCGCAGAAGAACGAGGCATTCCACTTGTCGAGGCCGCGCTGGATGATGCCGTAGAACATCTCGTTCTCGCTCGGCATCTTTTCGAAGGTCCGCAGATTGCGCTCGACCGGATCGGGGTTGAGAAAGAAATGCGGGGTCTGAACCAGGAACAGTTTCGGGTCGTCCTCGAAATAGCCGACGGTTTCCCGCAGGAAGTCGCGCGCGGGTGCATGGTCGGCATCGAAGACGGCGATCAACTCGCCCTGGGAATGCTCCATGCCGTTGTTGAGATTGCCGGCCTTGGCATGCTCGTTGCGATCGCGCGTCAGATACTTGACGCCAAGATCGTTGCAGAGGGTCTGCAACTCCTGATGCCGGGACTTGGCCGTCTGGCTTTCGAGAAGGTTTGCCGAGTTGCGTTTCTGCAAGGTCCCGCCATCGTCGAGCAGCCAGACTGTCACCTTGTCGGCGGGGTAGTCCATGGCTTTTGCGGCGGCCAGCGTATTGGCAAGCAGATGCGAGTCTTCGTTGTAGGTTGGCACGTAGACATCGACACTCGGATATTTCCCCTCCGAGGCGGCCCGTGATGGGCGCGACGGCAGTGGCATGGCGACGACGAACAGGCTGAGCGCCAGCATCATCACGCTGTACATTTCAGCGAGATAGAGCAGGAAACCGGGAATGAAGTTTTCCAATTGGTTGACTGGCGGCAGCGTGCTGGTGGTGCGCCAGTAGACGTAGCGCATCACGATTGCCGTACCGAAGGCAAGCGCCGTCAGGCGCCACGTTCCCTCAGCCTTGAGGATCTTCAGGACAGCCATGAACGTGACGACGGCGATGCTGGCGATCAGTTGAGTCTGCAGGTTGATGGGCAGAGTGACCAGCGCAATGACGCAGAGGGAAGCGATTCCCCAGAAAAGAATGATACTCGCCTTGCGCATGGTTGGTGCCCTTCAGGAGGCCACCCGGTGACATCAACATGCCAACGGAAGCCCTCAAAACGCCATGGTCAACTCAAACTGCAATCGGCAATTCGGATCATGCCGATGTTACTTGCATTGTCCGGCCCCCGCAGACTGGTTCACGCAATCGGGGGAGGGAACAACGATCCCACTCATATCCCCCGTTGTTGGTAAAGGAATGGTTTCTTCCGCCGACGGTTGCTTGATCGGGGCGATTTTTTCCGTTGCGACAACGACCTGCCGGGGCTGCACGACCGGGCGCACCCTTCGGGCTTCGACGGCCGGCATCACATTGTCGCGCACGTCATTCGTCTTCGGATAGATGGGATTGCCAGTCCGGCCCAGCGTCGGATCAACGCTGGGGGGCTCGCCATAGGGGTTCCAGCCCGCAGCATTGAAGGCACCACGGATCGTATAGCCATACATGTTGCTCACCAGCTTTTCTTCGCTGGCGTTCTCTTCGCAGAGCCGTAGGCGAACCTGGATCGTGCCACGGTTTTGAAAGGCCGTTCTGGCGTCCTCAGGCGAACGGATTTGCTGCCAGGCATAAAGGCACGCATCGCTACCGCTGCCGCGGCCAAAGGCATAGCTGAAGGGGCCATAATTGTTCTGCAGGTAAATCGGCGATTGCCTCAGTGCCACGCCGGGAAGCTCTCGGCGCATTTCCTTGGCAATTTCGCTTGCGCGCACGGATGAATAACCAAGCGACTTCGTCCCTTCGAAGTTCGATCCGACCGGCCCGAACAATTGCACGCGCAGGACATTCTGGCCGGGCGTGGACGCGGATGTGAACAGGAAAATATCCTGCTGTGTCGCATTGCTGAAATTGCGCTGGACGATATTGACGATTGCCGGTCCGCCAGGACCAGGCAGGGCATACGCCGTCTCGTCAGGTACGGTGGTTGCGGTATCGGACAACTTCACGCCGTCGCGCACGCCACAACCTGAAAGCCCAAGCGTCAGTACGAAGCCGGCAAGCGTAAATCGAACGGTTGAGGTTCGCGGAAAAGACAATATGCCTCCGTCAATTTCTTCGCGGTTAGCTCCCGGCCAGACGCGGTTTCGAATCAGATCGGATCGGATCATCACCCACTGATAGATCATGAGGCCAGATTCGGGAATCCCCATTCATGATAGGGCACAAGTCAGAGTTACCAGTTCGTCGGCCGATTGTGGCTCAGCTGTGAAGCCGGGGATGATTCTAGTTGAGAAAAACCCGAACGCTTGCGGCGCGCCCGGCCGCATCGATGACGGTCAGCGTCGAGTAACCGGTACCATCCGGTACCCACTGATTGACCCGGCGCCGCGATGTTTCAGGCAACGGCTTGCCGTTGGCCAGCCATCGGAAAGGTGCCCTTCCCCCCTGCAGTTTGAGAACAAGCGGCATGGACACGCCATCGGTATCGATGCCCAGTTCGACGCGAGCGCCTTCCGGGGGATAGACGATCTGTGGTGCGGCCTCGCGGATCGTGGCGGAAACGAGGCCGTTGGCGGTCAGGGAAAAACGGCGCTGGCTGATTGGCAATTCCGCTTGGGCGATACGCACGGCACCAGCCGGGGCGCGTGGCAACGGCGTCATGGCAACGCCCGATTTGGCAAAGCCCTCGAACAGGATCGGGGCTGCCGTGCCGTAGCCGGTCAGGCCAGGGACCGCGCCATTGTCCGGGCGGCCGACCCAGACGCCGAGAACGTAGCGGCCGTCGAACCCGACAGACCAGGCATCGCGGTAGCCGTAGCTCGTGCCGGTCTTGTAGGCGATGCCGCGTTGGACGGCCCCAGCAGGCGGCAGCACCCCGGACAGAATGTCGGCGATCTGCCAGGTTGCGATCGGATCGAGAAGCGGTTCGTTTTCGATCGCGCCTGGTTGCTCGCGAATGCCGTCGCCGAGCCGCACCGGCTTGCCGCGATTGGCAAGGGCGGCATAGAGCTGCACGAGGTCCTTCAGGTTGACGCCCAAGCCGCCAAGGCCGATGGCAAGGCCTGGTGCCTCGTTCGGCGGCAGGATGGGCCGGACGTCGGCGCGGCGAAAGCGCACCATCAGCCGCGTCGGGCCGACGGAATCCAATAGTCGCACGGCCGGAACGTTGAGAGACAGCTGCAGCGCCTGGCGGATGCTGACATCGCCCTGATAGGTCATGTCGAAATTGCGCGGCCGGTAACCGAAGAAATCCGCTGGGCGATCTTCGATAATGGTTTCCTGGGAAACCAGTCCCTCCTCGAAGGCGAGGCCATAAATGAAAGGTTTCAGTGTCGAGCCGGGCGAACGGGAGATGCGTGTCATGTCGATCCAGCCGGAGCGGCTGGCGTCGAAATAATCGGCCGAGCCGAGCTCTCCGACGATCTCGCCGGTGCGCGCATCGGCCATGACCACGGCGATCGAAACTTTCGGTCCAAGTCGGCTGGCTGCCTCCTTGGCGACGGTCTCAAGTCCTTTCTGAATATTCCGCCGCAGCGTCGTCTGATGCCGGATGATCTTGGGATCCTTGCGCCGCGCCGCCTCGGCGACATGGGCGGCAAAGGCCGGCAGTTGCAGGCGTCGTTCCGGCACGGCGACCAAGGTGGCGCGTTCCGCCTCCCCTTCCCCGATCACTGCAGAAACCGCCATGCGCTCTAGAACCCGCTGCCGCGCGGCCTCCGCTGCTTTCAGATGACGATCGGGGCGGCGTTTCTCCGGAAGCTGCGGCAGGGCGACCAGCAGTGCTGCTTCGGAGACGGTGAGACGCCGTGGTTCCTTGCCGAAATAGGCCAGGCTGGCAGCTCGAATGCCTTCGAGATTGCCGCCATAGGGCGCATGGGTGAGGTAGAGATCGAGGATTTCGGCCTTGCTCAGCCGGCGCTCGATCTGCACGGCGCGGGCAAGCTGGCGGAACTTTGCCGTGAAGGAACGCCCTTCGCGCGGTTCGATCAGACGCGCCACCTGCATCGACAGCGTCGAGGCGCCCGAGACGATCCGCCCGTGAGTGGCAAACTGCCAGGCAGCGCGCATCAACGCCCAGGGGTCGACACCCTTATGCTCCCAGAAACGCTGGTCTTCATAGGCGATCAGCATGCGGACGAATTGCGGGTCGACGTCCTTTGCCGCCGTCTGCAGCCGCCAGCGGCCTTCCGGCGTCGCAAAGGCGCGCAGCAACTGCCCGTCCGCATCGAGCACTTCGGCCGATACCGTGCGGGCTTGCTCCAATGGCGGCGGATAGGCGCGGTCCGCTGCCTCAAGGCCGAACATGATGGCGACGCACACAAGTGCGGAGCCCACCAATGCGGCGCAGGTTTTCGCCCAGAGAGACATTATTCGACCGCCTGAACCTCCATGCGTCCCATCGCGGAGCGCGCGGAGAATTGCGGCCGGTACATGTCTTCGATGCTGGCCGCCGGGTGATCGTAAGTGCCTGGTGTAACGGCACGAACGACGTAGGCGACGGTGATCGTGCGGTTGTCACCGGCAGTACGATCAAAGGCGGCAACGAAACGGTCGCTGCGGAACTCCGTATGAGCGGCCTCGACTTCGCCGATCCATTCGAAATTCGACAGCTTGGCGCTATCGACCAGGGTTGGATTGTCGATCTCGAAGCCGGCTGGCAAGAGGTCGGTGATCAGCACGCGCGACGGCCAGGTGTTGCTTTCCGTGGCGTTGATGACGACGACGTAACGCTCGTTCTGCTTGGCCTGTGTGACATTGGCCTCTTCACCGTCGAGCGTGTAGTAGGTGCGCTCGATGGTAAAACCGTTGCCGCCGGCGGGCAGCGGGAAGGCCGGTGCCGCAACGCTCGTGACCACAGCAGCCACCGGCTCGCTCGACCGGTTGGTGATCGTCACCGGTTGATCGAGAACCTCGTCGCCGGTGAGGCGTGCCGCATAGCCGCCTGTGCGCGGCGTGCCGTTGATGTCGAGATTGAGGTCGCTGTCACCGCCCTGGATGGCGCGAGCCGCCATCAGCGTCCACATCTGCTCCTGCGTGCTCGTATAGGATCTCTGTTCCCATTCTCGGGCAACGATCTTGGCGAGTTGCGGGATGATCGTTGGCACGGGCCGGGCTTCCGCTGCCAGCGTCAGTACGGCGGCATCGTCACGCAGGGCCGAGCCGTAATCGGAGCGATCAAGGCTGGCATTGCTTGCCGTTACCGACATCTGCAGCGCATCTTCAAAAATGCTTTGCGAGCGTTGCGCATCGCCATAAAGGGCGAGAGCGGCGGCGAGATGCCCCTTCGACAGCGGCGTCGGGAATTCCGAGAGCTTGGTGTCGGCATAATACCGCAGATCGCTGATCGCAGCCTTGCGGTTGCGGGCGAGCACATAGAGCGAATAGGCAATCTCGTTTCCCTGGCTCTTTATGTCGACGTCGTAGCTCATTGCATTCTGCAGGTTGTCGAGCGCCTGAACCATCGCCTGGTCCGGGACCCGATACTTCTGTTCACGAGCGCGCGTCAGGAAATCGGTGACATAAGCGTCGAGCCAGAGATCGCCGGAACCGGGGCTCCAGAGACCGAAGCTACCTGTCGAGGACTGATAGGACAGCACGCGGTAGATGGCTTCCTGCACGCGCTTCTGGACATCGCCATCCTCCGGCAGGCCGGATTGCTTGGCGAGTTCGCTGAGATAGAGCAGAGGCAGCGCCCGGCTGGTCGTCTGCTCGGCACAGCCATAGGGGTAGCGATCGAGCGATGTCAGCAGGGCCGGAATATCGAAGGCTGCGGAGCGGGTGATGCTGATACTGACGGCCGCCCCCTGCAACATGCTTTCGGCCAACAGGTCGCCATCGACCTTCAGGCTGGCATTCGGCTCTATGGTCAGCGGATGGCGTGTCGTCAACGGCAGGGCGGCTGGCCGCACCGGAACGGAGACCGATTGTTGAAGCGACAGGCCGTCAGCGCTGGTCAGCTCGATCGATATCGCACCATCGCCTGGATGAACGCCGGTCAATGGTAACGTCAGGTCGAACTTTCCGCCCGGCTTGACGCTGAACGTCTGCTGCGCTTGCGCCGCGTCGATCACCACGGATGAGCTGCTTGTTACCTTGAGATTCATGTCACCGGCCGGGCCGTCGGTATTGGCGATGTCGAGCCGCAGTTCGGCCTTGTCTCCGGGCGCGAGGAATTGCGGCAGGCTTGCCGTCACCACGACCGGATCGCGGATGACGACATCGGTGGAGGCATGACCGACGCCGGTCTTTGACCAGGCGACGGCCATGACGCGGGCCGTGCCGTTGAACTGCGGGATATCGAAGCTGATGATCGCCTTGCCGCTCGCATCGAGCTGGACCGGGCCGGAGAAGAATGCCACCAGCTTCTCGGTCGGTGGTTTGCCCTGCAGCGCCATCTGGCCGCCGTCACCGCCGGTGCGCAGACGCCCGGTCGCACCGAGCGAACCGTCGATCAGCCGTCCGTAGAGGTCGCGGATTTCGAGGCCGAGCTGGCGCTGGCCGAAATACCAGCCGGCCGGATCCGGCGCTTCGTAACGGGTGAGATTGAGAATGCCGACATCAACGGCGGCGACCGTGACATAGGCCTCGTCGCCCACCCCTGCCCCGGTCACTTCGACCGGAATATTCAGCGTCTGCCGCGGCAGTGTCTTTTCCGGCAGGTCGAGCTTGACGGAGAGTTTGCGTTCAGCCGGATCGACCGCGAGCCACTTGATGCCGATGGAGCGCATCGGCATGCGGCTTTCCTGCGCGTCGCCCGCACGATAGAGCGTTGCAGTGACATAGGCGCCGGCGCCGAAATCGGCAGTGATCGGAATATCGACTTCGCCGCCCTCGGCCGGAATGGTCGCGGTTTTCGTGGCGATCAGCTTTTCTGAACCGATCGTGACCAGAACTTCACCGCCAAAGCGCGGTGAAACGCGCAGCTTGGCAGTGTCGCCGATCGCATAGTCCTGCTTGTCGAGCGCAACCTCCAGCCCGTCCGGTGTTTCCGTCGAGCTGGCCGTGACGTACCAGCCGGAATCGAACTCGACGCTCGAGGTCGGGCCATCGATCTCAGCCGTCTCGACTTCGAGCCGGTAGCGGCCCCACCCGGCCGAGATGGCAATTTCTCCGCCATCCGTGGTGACGTCCAGCTTGCCGGTCGAAACCTGCTTGGTCGAGGTGACGGGTTCATATTTCCAGGCGGTGCCGTCGCGGTACCACTGATAGTCCTGCTCGACGCGCAGCAGCTTCCAGGAGAGGCCGGCCTTTGCCTGCTTGGCGCCGCTCTGGTCGATGGCAATGATGTGGAATTTTCCAACGGCGTTTTCCGCGAGATCGCCGGAGAATTCCGGCTTGATGCCGATCATCGCGCCCACCGGTTTGACCGGCAGTGTCAGGGAACGCTCGACGGCCCTGCCACCGGCTTCCTGGACACGCACACTGATATTGGCGTTGAGCAATTGCGTCGTGGATGGGACGTCGGTCAGAGTGACATCGAAGGTCGCCTTGCCGTCCTCGTCCAGCGGCTCCAGTCCTTCGAGCGTCGTGCGGCTGTCTTCGGTAGCCTCCTCATCGGCGAGGCCGAACAAATAACCCTTGAAGTCGGCGCTTTCCCGGGTCGGCTTCAAGCCGACTTCGCCTTCGAGCTCAAGCCCTGCTGCCGGAGCACCGTAAAGGAAGCGGCCGTCGATGGTGATGGGTGCCGGTGTATCGATCTCGATCTGCTTGACCGTGCTTGCCATGTCGAATTCGACGCGGTCGGGCACGAAGTCATCGACCTGGAACTGCTTCTCGCTGATCGCCGTGCTCTTTGGGTCGGTGAAAATCTGTACGGTCCAGGTGCCGCGCATGGCGTTCGGCTGCAGCGGGAGATCCAGCGCATAACCACCCGCCAGTCCACCGTCACTGACGACGCGGCGATCCTCGACGCCGTCCGGGCGCATGAAGATGAAGGTCAGCGGCAGTTTCTCGATGGCGACCGAGGCGCTGTCGCGGGCGAGCGCTGATACGTGCACGGTTTCACCGGCGCGGTAGATGCCGCGTTCGGTCCAGGTCAGGACGTCGATGGCGCCGGGAGCGGCACGTCCGGTGACGCCGCGATCCGACAGATCAAAGCCGGCCCGGGTCAGATCGAGGAAAACGAAATCGTCGTCGCCGCTCTTTGCGGTGATGACGGCGGGGGTCATGGCGGCTGTACCGCGCAGCAGACCTGCATCGAAGGTCGCGCGGCCATCGCCATCGGTGGTGGCGGTGCCGAGGATTTCATTGTTCTTGGCAAGCAGCGTCAATTCGATGCCGGTGATCTGCTTGGCCGATGCCAGAGACCGGGCAAAGACGGAGAGTCCATCGGTACCGGAATAGGTGGATAGCCCGATATCCGAGATGACGAACCATTGCGTCGCCTGGCTGTCCCATTCATTCCTGGCACCCGTTGCCGAAACGGCGGTCAGCACATAGACGCCGGGTTTGCGCTGTGGCAACGCTTCATCGACCGGGAAGCTGGTGACGACTTCCTTGTTGAGATCGGTGGCGATGTCGATCGATCCCTGCCAGACCATTTCGCCGTTTTCATCCTGGATGCGCTGGGCGCTGTAGCCGTCGAGCTGGGTCAGGAATTGCGAGGCGGTCAGCAGCGAGGCGATGTTGCGGTCGCCGATACGGTAGAGCTTCAGATTGGCGCTGGCGGTGTTGACCGAAACGATCGGAATGCCGCGACGGGCCGTTCCCGGCAAAACGAAGCTATCACCGGTAAAGCGAACCATCGCCGCGCGGTCAGGGATATAGACGTCAAGATTGACGTTGGCTTCCAGCGGTTCATCGACGGAGGACGGAAGTCCGGAGCGCAGGGCGATCTTGTATCGCTGACCATGGCTGAGGCCCTCGACGCAGATTTCGCTGCCCTTGGCTTCGACAGCCTTGGGGGTGGCGCCATCCAGAAGGACGAACGGCGTGTAATCGACGCCGGCCTTGACCAGCGGTTCGGAAAACTGGACGCAGACGCGTGGCGTAGCGCTGTCAGAGTCAATCTTATGTTCGGTGACGCGAAAGCCTTGGCGGGTGCGCAGGTCGGTATAATCGGCACGGACGGATTTGGCTTCGACCAGTTCGAGGCTGGCCTTGTAGGCGTTGAGTGCACCTCGGAAGTTCTCGACGTTCTTCAGCGCGGTGGCGAGAACGGCCAGTGCCTCTGCCCGCGCCTGTGTGGTGCGCGACAGCTGATAGGCGTTCAACGCTGCAAGCGAGGCCTGCGTGGCAAAATCGGAATTGCCGAAAACGCGGTTTGCCGCACGCGCAGCTTCGATCCACAATGCGCCGTCATCGGGGGTGATGGCCAGTGCACCCTGGAAAGCCTTCAGCGCCGGGCCGACATTACCGGCTGTCAGTTCGCGATAGGCGGCGGCCTTGCGGCCATTCAGCCCCAGCGCATCCTGGTCTGCCAGCACCGAGAGATTTTCCTTGGTGGCGCGCGCGTCGTTCAGGAGCTGGTCCGTGACGAACGGCAAGGCTGGTGGCGCACCGATATCCGCTTCGGTGGCTGCAGCATCGACGACCTTGCCGGCAATGGCGCCGGCAAACGTGTTCAGCGTGTTATAATCGGATTTGAGAAAACACCATTTCACCTTGGGGTTATAGGTGAAGGCGCGGCAGGAGGAATCCGCAACGCAGACCTTCTCGCAATCGGCAAGCGAGACGTTCTGTTCCGTTCGCAGGTCAAAACCGAAATAATCGCCATCCTGGGTGGTGACGATATGCCTTCCCGTTTCAGCCGCCTGAGCCAGGGGTAAAAACGCAAGGACACTGAGAATAATCGCTGAAAACCGGATAAACGCGCGCATAGACAAAAGTCCTCCCCAACGCTGCCGTTTTGACCGGTTTACTCTTTAGGCTCGCCTTGAGCTTGTCAACCGGACTTGGACAGCGGCCATTATGTAGCCACTGCCCTGGTTAACGGTTGAACGTTACGATTTAATCGCGGCGTCACGAATAAAAACGCCGATCCAAGCTTTATCCGGTCAGGACTGCGACACCTTCAGCGGCGGGCGGTGATCGCCGGCAATCGTCTCGCCGAACGGACCGGTATTGGCGCTGGCCTTGTGGGTCTTGACTGGATGGTTGAGCGGCAGGTTTGGCAGCACGAGTTCACCAAACCGGTAAGCCTCTTCCAGATGCGGATAGCCCGAGAAGATGAAGGTATCGATGCCGATCTGGCGGTATTCGTCGATGCGTGCCTTGACCTGGTCGGGATCGCCAACCAAAGCGGTTCCTGCCCCGCCGCGTACGAGACCAACGCCGGCCCACAGGTTCGGGCTGATCTCCAGCTTGTCCTTGCGGCCACCATGCAGCTTGCTCATCCGGCTCTGGCCGACGGAATCCATCCGGTCGAAAACCTTCTGAGCAGCTGCAATCGTGTCCTCATCGACATATTTGATCAACTCGTCGGCAGCGGTCCATGCTTCCTTGGCGGTCTCGCGAACGATGACGTGAAGCCGGATGCCGAAGGTGACCTCGCGGCCTTCGGCTTCTGCGAGCGCTCGCACTTCCGCGACCTTCTTTTCGACATCCTCGGGTGGTTCGCCCCAGGTCAGATATTTGTCGATCGTGCGGGCCGCGACCTGCTGGCCGACGCCGGAAGAGCCACCGAAATAGAGTGGCGGATGTGGTTCCTGGACCGGCTTGAACAGGAGTTTGGCGTCCTCGATATCGAAATGCTTGGTCTTGGTGGTGACGTCTTCACCGCGCAACACGGCCTTGTAGATATTGATGAACTCTTCGGTGACCTCGTAGCGTTCCTCATGCGAATAGTGGATGCCGTCGCCCTTGTTCTCAATCGGGTCACCACCGGTGACGACATTGATCAGCAGGCGGCCGTTGGAGATCCGGTCAAGCGTCGCGGTCATGCGCGCGGCCAGCGTCGGGCTGAGCAGGCCCGGGCGGACAGCGACGAGATAGCGCAGCCTCTCGGTCAAAGGTGCGAGCGCAGACGCAACAATCCAGCTGTCCTCGCAGCTGCGACCTGTCGGGATCAGCACGCCGAAATAGCCGAGCGTATCGGCAGCCTGGGCGACTTGCTTCAGGTAATTGAGATCGACATTACGGCCGCCGATCGAGGTGCCGAGATAGCGGCTGTCGCCGTGGGTCGGCAGAAACCAGAGAACGTCGATCTTTTCCGGAACGGTGCTCATATGTGATTGTCTCCAGCGGATACGAAATAGGTCATCGCCTAGTTTTTCCGGGATCGGCCGTGATCGCAAAATTATAATATCTATAAATTTTCTCGTGTATGGAAAATCCGTTCGCGTTTGCAGCCTTCTTGAGGCGTTACGCCCATCCTGAGGAGAGAGCCCGTCGCTTAAAGCCGAGAAAGGGCGAGGTGCATGCGGGGAAATACCGCGCGCAACCAAGGTTATTCGCAGAACAATTGCCGGGTATCAGCTCGCCTGCAATTGTGGCAACGACCGGGCGCCGATCAGGGTTGCCGCCGCATAGGTCTGCGTGACGATTTCCGGAACGAGATCGATATCGGGCAGCGAACCGAGACCAAGCGGTCCAACAGCGAAGAGACCGGCCGGCCGGCCCTTCGGCGTTACCAGTTCTCCCGCAGGATTGACGGCGAGACCCAGGTCGAGCTCGTCGGTCGCTGCAAGGCCGGCCTCGAGGAGATCGACGACGACCGGATCCTTGAGGTCCGGCGACAGGCAGCGGCAGTCGATCACCTCGTCGGCGGAGAAATGGCTCTCAGTCGACTGGCCGGCCCAGCGGACCAGAAGACCATCCGAAGTGCGTTTGAGGGTGGTTCCGCGCTTCAACTCAGTCAGGCCGCTGGCGAATTCGCGTTCCAGTCTGGCGTGCACATCGGCCGGAAGCCGGTTGCGATGGCTGTCGTAGATGGCGCGCAGATGACGGTTGAACTGTCGTTTCTCGCTCGGTGGCAGGGATGCCCAAAGGGTGCGGGCGCGTTTTCGCAGGCCGTTCATCGCGGCTTGCCAGCTCCAGCCGTTTTCTTCCGCCTCGGCGCAGGCATCGCGCACGAAGCGAACGATGTTGCGCAGTTGCGACGGCATGGGCTGTGTCGGGAAGACCGCGTCGGCAGGCATCCGGGTATGCGGCTGCGGCAGGAAACCACGGCGCGACAGAATGGTGATGTGGCCGGTAAAGCCGCCATCGCGCAATTGCAGAACCTGATCGACGGCGCGCAGTCCATTGCCCATGACGATCACGTGCCGGCGCGTCTCCGGGCGTTCAAGCAAGAAGGCATCCATATCCTGCTCGCTCGTCTCCAGCGACGGTTTCAAACCGTAGCCGGTCGCCAGCACAACCGTATCGTAAATTCCCTCGCCGCCATCGGCGAGGCTAAGCTTGAACTGACCGTTATCGTTGCGGCGAATATGGGTGATGCCCTCGTTGGACATCTGCACGGTCACATCCGTACGCTGCGCCAGCGCTTCGGAAAAACGCTGATAAACATAGTCGCTGAACGTCGATTTGGGCACGAAGATCTGGCCAAAGCCAGGGATTGCAGCCGATACCGCTTCGCGAAATGGCGCGTTCGCCTGCAGCCAGCGGGTAAAGTCCTTCGGCTCGCCAGTCGAAACGGAGAGGTCGCGGGCGCGGCTGTTGAGGATTTCAGTGGAACGCGCAGTGGCCAAGGCCTGGCCACCACTGATGATCGGGCGTGGATCGAACATGCGCAGTCTGAATGGCTGGTTGACCGACTTCAACAGCGCGATGGCCATCATCAGGCCGGAAAAACCGCGGCCGACGATGGCGATCTTCAACGGCTGATCGCCTTGCGAACTGAAAGACGACGAAAGACCATGAACCGTCATATCATTTCCTCCCCGCATCATGCGGCTGGATAGTTGAACTTCGGCACCCCTACTCAAACGCCAGTTCAGCAATATGCGGCATACTCTATGTAATTTGTTATTTTAAACACGGAGAACTCATTCTATCAAGCCGTTTTCACAGCCTGTTAAAACGCGATATGTTTCCGTTACTTAACCGTCAAGTGCTTGAGATGTCACTTCAGCAGAACCGGAAGCAGCTTTGCAAGCCGCGACACTTCAAGGATCGGCGCGGCTCGAACGCAGCTTTTCAAACCGGCGCAGGAAAACGCCGATGTCGGTGCCGCTGCGTTGCAGCTGTCTCTTGCGGATGACGACGCACATCACCCTGGCTGCCGTGGAAAACGTCATATTGTCCAGCGAGCTGGTGCTGTTCCAGGGCTTGGTCAGCCGCTCGGTAATGGCGCTGACCATGTTATTCGGCAGGATATCGGTGCAGTTGCGCATATGTTCGAACACCAGCCCGATCGGCACTGGCATGCCAAGATGGAAAACCAGTGGAACGTCTGTTTCGTCCCCCCAGTCGTCATAGGCTTCCAGTGCATCGCGAAACAGCAGATGCAGCGTGATCGGGGCATGGCCTTCATGCAGTTCGGGTAGACGGTTGTTCATCTGCACATCCTCATCGTGTGAACGGTGGTTGGTGCCGACAGAAATCGACCTGACGCAAAAATGCACGAGAAGGCGAATTGTTCCCTCGTCCTGAGGATAATTTGTCGATATTTTTAAGCCGCGCTTCTCCGCGACTCTTGCATCAATGCAGTCCGCCGACACCAAGCAGCCGGTGCACCGCATCATGATCGGCGGCCAGTGCCTGTGGCGTACCGCTCCAGGCCACCCTACCCCGTTCAAGAACGATCACCTGATCGGCGAAATCAAGCGCGCTCTGGATGCGTTGCTCGACAAGCACGATGGTCATGTTGCCGGTGCTGGCCAGTTCGGAAAACGCCTTCATCAGTTCTTCGCAGATGACCGGCGCCAGCCCCTCGAGCGGTTCATCGAGCAACAGCACCGTGGGGCGGCCAAGAATGGTTCGTGCCGTCGACAGCATCTGCTGCTCACCACCGGATAGCTGTGAGCCAAGATTTCCCTTGCGCTCGAAAAGGCGGGGAAACATCGCGTAGGCATCCTGAAGATCGCTTTTCGGCCGGTCCTTGAGACCAACGAACAGGTTTTCCTCGACCGTCAATGTCGGAAAGATGCACCGTGTCTGCGGCACGTATCCAAGCCCGGTGCGGGCGCGCAGAGCACTGGAAATGCCGGTGACGTCGGTTGCGCCGATGCGGATCGCCCCGCCATAGCGTTTCGTCTGCCCGGCCAGTGTGGCAAGCAGCGTCGTCTTGCCCATGCCGTTGCGTCCCAGCACCGCCAGGCGCTGTCCGGCGGGAACCGAGAAGGAGACGTTTTCGAGAACCCGTGTCGGACCATAGCCGGCCGACAGGTTTTCGACCTCAAGCGGCGTGGTTGGCATTGGCATAGCTCCCGAGATAGGCTTCGCGCACGGCGGCGTCCTTGGTGACGTCGGCGGGTGAGCCGTCGAAGATAATAGTGCCAGCGGCCAGAACGATGACCCGCTTAGCAAAGCGGAAGACCAGATCCATGTCATGCTCGATCATCAGCACGGCAAGGTCGGCAGGCAGGTCGGCAAGGGCCTGCTCGATGCGCCCCGTATCGCTTTGCGGCACGCCGGCGGCCGGTTCGTCGAGCAACAGGACCTTCGGCTTGAGGGCCAGCGCCATGGCAATTTCGAGCAGACGCTGCTGTCCATAGGCAATCTCGCTTACCCTGCGGTGCATCAGATCGGCCAGACCGAGCTTGGCCAGAAGCGCGCTCACCTCGTCCATGACATTGGGCATGGACAGGAAATTGCCGAACATCTTTCCGGCGCGACCGCCCCGCTGTAGGATGGCGAGAGCAACATGTTCGGCGGGTGTCATATCCTGAAACAGCCGCGTCACCTGAAACGAGCGGACCAGCCCGCGCCGGACGCGGCCGATGGCATCGATTTTCGTGACGGTTTCGCCGTTGAGACAAACTTCGCCGGAATCCGGGCGAAGATTGCCGGTGACGAGGTTGACGAAGGTGGTTTTCCCCGCGCCGTTCGGGCCGATCAGCGCCACCCGGTCGCCGGGCGCCATCGACAGGGAGACGTCGTTGGTGACCGTGAGACCGCTGAAGGATTTTTTCAGATTGAGGACGTCGAAGACCGCGCTCATGTGCGTTTCTCCAGGCGGCGGGCGATGAACCCGGCGGCAGTGCCGTAAAGTCCTTTCGGCGCAAAAAGAACGACCGCGATCAGCAGGACACCAACCATGGTCAGCCAGTGAAAGGGATTGGCGGCCGAGACATAGTCCTCAAACAGCATGAAGACGAGCGTGCCCATCAGCGCGCCAAACAACGAGCCGGTGCCGCCGAGAACCAGCATGACCAGCGCTTCGGCCGATTGCGTGAAAGACAAGCTGTCGAGACCGACAACCTGCGTCGAGATTGCGTTCAGCGCTCCGCCGACGCCGGCGACAGCGCCGGAAATGACATACATCTTGATCAGCGTGATTTTCGGGGAAGCGCCCATGGCCATGATGCGCAATGGATCTTCCTTGATGCCACGGCAGAGCATGCCAAAAGGCGAGCGCACGAGGACGCGCAACAGCACAAAGACGGAAAGCAGCAGAAAAACGCCGAAGATATAGGCCGTCTGCCCCCAGAGGTCGAACTCATAAGTGCCGAAAAGCGGGTCGGGTGAAATTCCTGACAAGCCGTCACTGCCCCCTGTCCAGGATGAAGCCTTGTTGGCGAATTCATGGAAGAGATAGATCAGCGAAATCGACAGGACGAGTTGCGGCAATCCATGTGCGCGCAGGATGATCACGCCACATATGAGGCCAGCAATCGCTCCACCAAGAATACCGGCAAGCGTCATCAGCAAGGGGCTGGTGATGCCGTAATGCGCGGCTGCAATGCCGGCGGCATAGGCGCCGGAGCCGAACAGGGCGGCGTGACCTAGGGTCGCCACGCCGCAATAGCCGGTCACGAGATCAAGCGACAGGACCAGAAGTGCAATAGCGATGATCCGTGTCAAAAGTGCGAGATTGTCCGGAAACAGGAAGTAGCCGACCACCGCGACAGCAAGGATGGCACCGATGCCGGTCAGATCGCGGCCGATAGTGCGGCTTTGCCGGGTCTTTGCTATGACTGTTTCATTGTTCATGATGAGCGTCATCCTAGCGTGCCCGCCCGGCAAGGCCACGCGGGAAAACGCAGATGATGGCGATGACCGCGAGGTAGAAGAAGAATTCGCCGAACTCCGGCATGAGATAGCGGCCAGTCGTATCGATGCCGCCGAGCACGAGGCAAGCCAGAAGCGCGCCGGGAATGGAGCCGGCGCCGCCGACGGAAACAACGACCAGAAAGGTCACCATGTAACGCAGGGCATAATAAGGCTCGACCGGTAGAAGCTCGGCGCCCAGCACACCGCCGAAAGCGGCAAGACCGACCGCAACAGCAAAACTGATCGCGTAGATGATTTCCGTGCGCACGCCGAGGGCGGCGGCCATGGAGGCATTATCGACGGAGGCGCGCAACTTGACGCCGAACGCCGTTTTTTCGATCGCGTACCAAAGTCCGCCGGCGACGGCCAGGCCACAGACGATGGCAAACAGGCGGTGCACGGCAATCGAGCGGAAACCGAGGTCGGCCGAGCCCTGAAGCGCCGGGGGTAAGGGTATCGTCTTCAGCGTCGGGCCAAAGACATAGTTGGCAATGCCGATGATGCAGAAGGTGATGCCGATGGTCATCAAGACCTGCGTCAGTTCCGGGGCGCCGTAAATGCGCCGATAGAGCAGCCGTTCGATCGGGATGGCGATGATCACCGTGCCGACAACGGCGAGGAGAACGGCCACTGCATAACCCAGACCGAGGTGCTGGGCCGCATAGGAGGCGATATAGCCGCCGATCATGGCAAAGGCGCCATGGGCCAAATTGACGACGCGCATCAGGCCCATCGTGACCGAAAGGCCGATTGAGATGACGAAGAGAACCATGCCATAGGCAAAAGCGTCGATGGCTATGCTGAAGACTGTCTGCATCGCGCAATGTCCATTCGGTTGTCTGCGGGAGACGAGAGTGCCTCCCCTCCCCCGCTATCGCAAGAAAATGCTGCAAGGTACTGGCAGGTGCGATCTGTCTCGCTACGCGCCGGTACGATGTGCCGTTGGCTGTCTACTTGATGGCCGCGAGCCCGGGATCGCCCTGCTTTTCGAACGTCTGGATTTCCTTGTTATAATAGGAACCGTCATCCGCCTTCGTCACTTCGCGCAGGTAGATGTTTTGCGTGATGTGGCGCGATTCCGGATCGATCGAAACCGGGCCGCGCGGGCTGATCCAGGAAAGGCCCTTTACCGCATCGACCGCTTTCTGCGCATCCTGCTCTCCGCCCGTCGCCTCGATCATCTTATAGATGACGTTCATGCCGTCGAAGGCACCAACAGAGGGAAAGGACAGTTCGGCGGGATTGCCGATCGCCTTCGAGGCGGCTTCGACGAACGCCTTGTTTTCCGGGGAATCGTGAGAAACCGCATAGTGGAACGTCGTCTGGATGCCGAGGGCCGCATCGCCAAGGGCCGGCAGATCGGATTCCTGCGTCAGGTCGCCGGGCGCGAAAAACTTGATACCGGCAGCCTTCAGGCCGTTTTCATTGTAGGCCTTGACGAAACCGAGTGTCGTTGGACCGGATGGCAGAAAGGCAAAAACGCCCTGCGCGCCGGAATCCTTGATGCGCTGCATGATCGGGCTGAAGTCGTTGGTCGAGAGCGGCATGCGGATCGCCTCGACGACTGCCCCGCCCTCCTTCTCGAAGCCGGCCTTGAAGGCGTTTTCGGCGTCGATGCCAGGGCCGTAGTCGCTGACAATGGAGATGACCTTGGCAACGCCGGCGTCATGCGCGACCTTGGCGATCGGCGTCGAGGTCTGCCAGGTGGTGAAGGAGGTGCGCACGACCAGCGGGCTCTTGGTGACGATCGCCGATGTTGCGGCGTTCATGACGATCAGCGGCACGTCGGCCTGCTTGAGGATCGGCGTGACCGCCATAGCGTCGGGGGTAAAATAGAACCCGGCGAGATATTGCACCTTTTCCTTGACCACCAGTTCCTGTGCCAGCGCCTTGGATTGCGCAGGGTCAGCGGCCGGCAGGTCGCGGTAGATGATCTTGACGGTGTCGTCGCCGACGGTCGTGCCGTGCATTGCCATATAGGCGTCGATACCTGCCTTGAAGTTTTTACCCTGCAGCGCAAATGGTCCGGAGAATGGACCGACGACACCGATCTTGATCGTGTCGGCATAGGCACCACTACCCAGAATGATGGCCGCAAACGCGGCGATGATGGCCCGTTTCATGTTTCTCCTCCCTGAATGGCCGGCATGCTCCCGAAGAACCGGCACAGAATGACTGGCAAAGCAGCTGATTTCAGTTTGTCATGCCGAATGGTAATGTAAAATGAAATATCAAAGGGGATTCCATATGCATTTGATTATGGTTCAGAGCCTTTGAGCGTGACAGTC
Source organism: Hyphomicrobiales bacterium (assembly GCA_900473045.1). Taxonomy (GTDB): domain Bacteria; phylum Pseudomonadota; class Alphaproteobacteria; order Rhizobiales; family Rhizobiaceae; genus Pararhizobium. The sequence continues at coordinate 61,444 of UCKS01000013.1, read as the reverse complement.
GTGGCCCTTGCGGTTTACCGTCGCCGCATTTTCTGACGCAGTTTTGGGATGTCGAAGCGGTCAAATATACGCGACAAAACCGTCGTTGTGGCGGAGACTGTCAACCGGATGCGGGTGAGTCGCTTTTGGCTCCCCTCCCCTCAATCCGCCAGGACGTCGCCCAAATCAGAATTACACACATGAATCATTTCATTGCGGATTTTTCACCCTGGCACATCTGCGAGAACAGGAACGCTTTGGATTCATAGATGAAACGCGTCGGCAAGCGTTGCAGATTCAGTTTCTGACCTCCGGGGTGTAAGCAACTGTTAACCAATAACTTCTTGCACGAATCGTTGCGTTGCGTATCGTCACGGTTATATCTCCCATCGGGCCATTTTACCGTGACGAAAGTTTTTCAACGTGAGCAATGCCATTCGAGCGACCAAGATTGAGCGAAAGACCGTCGATGAGACGATCGGAGATCATGCGGCAATCATCAGCTCGCAGCTCCAGGCCATCAGCGAAGCGCTCTTCCCGCCAACGGCAAACAAGACCTTGCGCCGGTTCACCTCTGGCGAGGCAGCAAAGTTGATGGGCGTTTCGGATTCGACCTTGCGCAAGATGACGCTCGCTGGAGAAGGACCACAACCGGATCTGACGAGCAACGGCCGCCGTCTCTATACCTTGCGGCAGATCAACGAATTGCGTGAAAAAATGTCGCAAACGGCGCGTGGCCGCGAGGCCTATAATTTTGTGCCGCGCCGTGGTCCCGAGGATCATCTGCAGGTGATCGCCGTCACCAATTTCAAGGGCGGTTCCGGAAAGACCACCACCTCGGTTCATCTCGCCCAGTATCTCGCACTTCAGGGCTACCGCGTTCTGGCTGTGGATCTGGATCCGCAGGCCAGCCTTTCGGCGTTGCTCGGTGTGTTGCCGGAAACGGACGTGAAGTCGAACGAGACGCTCTACGCGGCGATCCGTTACGACGAGGAGAAGCGGCCCTTGGCCGACGTCATTCGGAACACCTATTTTGATGGGCTCGATCTTGTTCCGGGTAATCTTGAACTGATGGAGTTCGAGCATACAACGCCCCGTGCCCTGACGACGGGTGCACGGGATGCCGATGGGATTTTCTTCACGCGCGTTGCCCGCGCCCTCGATGAGGTCGCCGATAATTACGATGTTGTCGTGATCGATTGCCCGCCGCAACTGGGTTACCTCACACTCAGCGGGCTTTGTGCCGCGACGTCCATGGTTGTGACCATTCACCCCCAGATGCTCGACGTTGCGTCGATGAGCCAGTTTCTTCTGATGACGCATGATCTTCTCGCGGTCGTTCGCGAGGCCGGCGGCGAGCTGAAGTACGATTTCATTCGTTATCTGCTCACGCGCTACGAACCGCAGGACGCGCCGCAGACGAAAGTCGCCGCCCTCCTGCGTAATCTGTTCGATGACCACGTCATGACCAATCCGATGGTGAAGTCGGCAGCTGTCTCCGACGCCGGATTGACGAAGCAGACGCTGTACGAGATTGGCCGCGAAAACCTGACGCGATCGACCTACGACCGGGCGATGGAGGCGCTCGATTCCGTCAACGGCGAAATCGAATCGCTCGTCCGCCAGGCATGGGGGCGGACACCAAGATGAGCTTGCTTCACGCGCCGCAGTCAATGTGTTGGGAGATCCCAACGACCGGTTTCCGGCACACCGAGGTGTCTTTTGGAGCGATAGAAGGTGTGGGTTTTCCCGTCAGAACATCATCGTTGGGAACTCCCAACGCGCATGCTTTACGATTGAACGAAGGTGGCCCGCTGTGAGCCGAAAAGATACCGTCAACACGTTGTTCATGCGAAAGCCGGAAGGAGCGGCGCCGGTCGCTAGCGTCGAAAAGAACACCGATCGTGTCCGCACCGGTGCGATCTCGGCGATGGGCGCATCGCTGCAGGAAATGACCGAAGGCGCCCGAAGCGCTGCAAGACTGCAGGAGCAACTCGCTTCAGGTTCGTCGGTGGTTGATCTTGACCCAGCGCTGATTGACCACTCTTCGGTCAGCGACCGCATTTCCATTGCGATTGATCCGGGTTTTGAGTCGCTGGTCGACAGCATGCGCGAAAACGGCCAGCAGGTTCCCATCCTGGTACGGCCGCAACCGGCATCGTCCGGCCGTTTCCAGGTCGCCTATGGCCGCAGGCGGCTTCGTGCGGCGGCGCTGCTTGGACGGACCGTGCGGGCAATCGTCCAGACCCTGACGGATAACGAGCTTGTCATCGCGCAGGGGAAAGAGAACCTCGACCGGCAGGACCTCTCCTATATCGAGAAGGCCCAATTTGCCCGCCGTCTGGAAGATGGCGGATACGACCGCACGACGATCATGGCGGCGCTTTCGACCGACAAAGCCGATCTCAGCCGCTACATCAGCATCGCCAGAAGTATTCCCGAATACCTTGTGCAGGCGATCGGGCCGGCTCCAAAGGCCGGGCGGGCGAGGTGGGCGGCACTGGTGGATCGGGCGGAGCGCAAGCAGCATATGCTTGAAGCGCTGATCACCGGACCGGATTTTCTGGCCGGTGACAGCGACGCACGCTTCGCCCGCGTCTTTGAAATGCTTGGAGCCGAACCGGCAAAACGGAAGCCGAAGGCTCAAGAATGGAAAAGCCCACAGGGACGGAAGGCGGCGCGCATCGAGCGCAACGATGTCCAGACGCGCATCGTTTTTGATGAACGCCAGGTTCCCGAGTTCGGCGGATATCTCGCCGATCGACTGGATGAACTTTACGCGGAATTTACGGCGAGCCTGAAACAGGGCGGCCGACAATAGTTTATGCCGGGTCCCCACATGGCAGGGGCCTTTAGATCAACCGCTATCGAAGGATAGTCACGACGGAAAATTAGGCAAAGAAAAAGGCCCCCGAAATCTATTCCGGAAGCCCTTCTCGACTGTTTGGCGACTGAGAGAATCACACTTCCTGGAATCGTAGTCAAGTCTCTTCATCGAGATAGACGTCATTTCGACGTGCCGGATAGCTTTGTCTTTGCGAAAGGCAGAGGCGATGGAAACTGGAAGTGTGACGACGCCCTTTGGGCGGCGGCCAATGACGCTTGGCATGTTGGCAAGCCAACTTGTGTCCCGGGATATCGAAGACGGTAAAAGCATCGACAAGTGGAAACTCTATCGGGCGCTGTGCGAAGCGAGGCCGCTGATCGGCGTGACCGATCGTGCATTGGCGGTGATGAGCGCATTGCTCAGCTTCTACCCGAAAGACGAACTCTCCAAGACCAATGGTCTTGTCGTATTCCCATCCAATGCGCAGCTCTCGTTGCGATCGCACGGCATGACCGAGCAGACCATCAGGCGTCACCTGGCTATTTTGGTTCAGGCCGGACTGATTGTCCGGAAAGACAGTCCAAATGGCAAGCGTTACGTGCGCCGGGGCAGTACGGGCGCTATCGACGATGCTTTCGGATTCTCTCTTGCGCCGTTGCTTGCCCGTGCCGACGAACTGGAGGAACTCGCGGCACAGGTGGTCGCCGAGCGGCTGCAACTGCGACGGTTGCGCGAACGGCTGACATTGTGCCGCCGCGACGTCGCCAAATTGATCGAGGCTGCGCTGGAGGAAGGCGCCAGCGGTAACTGGGAGATGGTCACGACCCATTTCCGTGCTCTGGTAACGGCAATTCCCCGCACACCGACAGCACTGGACGTCACGACGGCGCTGAGTGAAATGGAAGCCCTACGCGAAGAGATCGTCAACCAATTGGAAATGCAGCTTAAAACCAAAGATATAAGCGGCAATCCCTTCCAAAATGATTGGCACATACAGAATTCAAAACCCGAATCTATTTCTGAACTTGAACCTGCTAACGAAGAAAAGCAGGGTGAAAATTCAGAAGCCGGACAAATGACCCCAAAAACGGCGATGACGCAGCAAAGGCGTGATCAAAACGGCGGGCCAAACAGCGCGGCGGCGACAGGCGAGGGCGGACACAAGTCTCCGTCGGCAACTGGCAAGGTGAAAGCATTCCCGCTGGCTCTGGTGCTCCAGGCTTGCCCGGAAATCATCCCCTACGGCTCTGGAGGCGCGATTTCAAATTGGCGAGACCTGATGGCCGCCGCTGTCGTCGTGCGCTCGATGCTTGGGGTGAGCCCGGATGCCTATCAGCAGGCGTGTGAAATCCTCGGGCCGGAAAATGCAGCGACGGTAATTGCCTGCATTCTGGAACGGGCAGGGCATATCAATTCTGCCGGCGGATACCTGCGAGACCTGACCCGGCGGGCGGAAAAGGGTGAATTTGCCATCGGCCCGATGATTATGTCGCTGGCGCGGGCGAATGGAAATTCTCTGAGAAGGGCCGGCTAGAAAGGGCTGATTAACCTTTATTTTCTATTGAAATGGGGTGTGCCCATTACGCGTGAATTTTGAGTGAGCAGGTCCCTATGCGTCTTTCCCGAACCAACTATTCGAACGGCTTCGATAACACTGGGGATCAACCCGCAGACCCGGACAATCACCCGGGTAAAGCAGAGCCGCAACGCCGTATCTACGGCGCTCCTGCGGATGTGAAAAGCGACGAAGGCCTCCTTGAAGCGGACACCGACGCGATGGCTGAAATCGAGGGGCGAGGGGAGGCCCCGGTGTGGCAGAGCGCTTTTGTGCTTGGCCCGAATGTGCGCTTCACTCGAACGCCGGAAAGCGTTTATTCGAAGCGGCCGGCCAGCGACGCCAGGAAGGACGCGGAGGAGACAGGGCCGGCCGCGCAACCGGTTGTGGAAGTCGCGGAAACCGTCGACGCAGTCGAAGACTATTTGCCGGTTCTCGAGCCCGTTCTTGACGAAACGCCGGCGGTTTCCGGCATTCAGCTGCTTTCGCTGCGCCTGAGGCAGGAACTCGAAACAACGCTGAATGAAGCCCCTGCGATTGAATATGCAGGTCTTGCCGATATCGACCTGGCGTGTTTTCCGGCTGGAGAGGAGCCGGTGGCTGCAGGCCTGCCGGAAACGGCGGTCAAACGGGGCGGTCCCTTCCTGCACGTGTCCGACGAAGTGTTCTGGGACACCCTGGACATGGAGGCTGATATCAATGCTCTGGCGCCAGTCATGCATTGGCAGCCCCCAGAGGTTGTCTCTCCCGCCGGTTCGGTCACGGCACTCTATCGCGAAATCGGTGTTAAGGCGGCCGATCGTCATTTTTCCGTGCCCGTCGCCAGCCCGACCGCGATCATCAACACGCCTTTACCGGCCGTCGAAGAAGAAATCCGGCCGGTTGTTGCCGAGGTTGCAAGCCCCATTGAACCCGTGCGTACCATTAAGCCGCCGGTGGCGGTTTCCAGACCGATCCGGGCCGTCCGTCCGGATACGTTCATGGCTATCCCGGAAATGACGACAGAGCCTGGTGCAGCCGAATATGTCTTCCCCCCGATAGACCTCCTGCAGGAGCCGTCCGTCCAGGAAACCGCTGTAATCACCCAGGAAGCGCTGGAGCAGAGCGCTGGCCTGCTCGAAAGCGTGCTCGAAGATTTTGGCGTTCGCGGCGAGATCATCGACGTCCGCCCCGGTCCCGTCGTTACGCTCTATGAATTCGAACCGGCGCCCGGCGTAAAATCCTCGCGTGTCATCGGTCTTTCTGATGATATCGCCCGGTCGATGTCGGCGCTTTCGGCACGTGTTGCCGTTGTGCCCGGCCGCAATGTCATCGGTATCGAGTTGCCGAACCCGGTGCGGGAAACGGTCTATTTCCGCGAGCTGATCGAGTCGGACAACTACCAGGAGACGCGGTTCAAGCTGGCGCTTTGCCTTGGCAAGACCATTGGCGGCGAACCGGTCATCGCCGAACTTGCGAAAATGCCGCATCTTCTGGTCGCCGGCACAACAGGATCCGGCAAATCCGTCGCCATCAACACGATGATCCTGTCCTTGCTCTACCGGCTGAAGCCGGAGGAATGCCGGTTGATCATGGTGGATCCAAAGATGCTGGAGCTGTCGGTCTATGACGGCATTCCGCATCTGCTGACGCCTGTCGTCACCGACCCGAAAAAGGCGGTCATGGCCTTGAAATGGGCCGTGCGGGAGATGGAAGACCGCTATCGCAAGATGTCGCGGCTCGGTGTGCGCAACATTGATGGCTACAATGCACGCGCCGCAATGGCGCGCTCAAAGGGCGAGACGATCCTGTGCAGCGTCCAGACGGGCTTTGATCGCTCGACCGGCGAGCCGATTTTCGAACAGGAGGAAATGGATCTCGCACCGATGCCTTACATCGTCGTTATCGTCGACGAGATGGCTGACTTGATGATGGTCGCCGGCAAGGAGATCGAAGGCGCGATCCAGCGTCTGGCCCAGATGGCGCGCGCTGCCGGTATCCACCTGATCATGGCGACACAGCGCCCGTCGGTCGATGTCATCACCGGCACGATCAAGGCCAATTTCCCGACCCGGATTTCCTTCCAGGTGACCTCGAAAATCGATAGCCGTACGATCCTGGGCGAACAGGGTGCCGAGCATCTGCTGGGGCAGGGGGATATGCTGCATATGGTCGGTGGCGGCCGCATCGCCCGTGTGCATGGCCCCTTCGTCTCCGACGAGGAAGTCGAAAAGGTCGTCGCGCACCTGAAGACGCAGGGGCGCCCGGAATATCTGGGTACGGTGACAGAGGATGCCGAGGAAATCGACGGTCCGGCGGAAGAAGATGCTGCGGTCTTCGACAAGGGGGCAATGGCGGAAGAAGACGGCAACGACCTCTACGACAAAGCGGTCAAGATCGTGCTGCGCGACAAGAAGTGCTCGACGTCATACATCCAGCGCCGCCTGCAGATCGGCTACAACAGAGCCGCTTCGCTGGTCGAACGGATGGAGCGGGAAGGGCTGGTCGGATCGGCAAACCACGTCGGCAAGCGATCGATCCTGTCCGCAGGACGCGAAGTCGCGGAAATACCGACCGGCGATGAAGAATAGGCGGGCTGGCGTCATGCCGGTTTCCAGCGTGTCGCGTGGTGTGAAACTTTAGGCGGGCTCGCTGGGCACTCGTCCTGGTCGAACGGCAGGGAGCCCGCTGCGGCGTTCTGCAACACAGAGCACCGGAACCCACAAAAGGCGAATTCGCCGATCGGGGGCCACGTTTTTTACATGGTTGGTGAGGTAATCGATGCGCAACCGATATTGTGCTGTCGGTGGGGCGCTCCGAAGAAGAAAGCAAAAGCAGAAACGGAGGCAAATGCACGCGCCAGTGCGCCTCTGATGGCATCACAGAGAAAAACGGCCAATCTCGCCTCAGTGCAAATTTGCAACACACCTTCGCGATTTTAAGTTGAGAGATATCCCGCCATTGCAGGAGAACTCCAATAGAGCAAGAAACGAGCCCAGTTCTTGTTGGAGATCCATGCATATGACGCTTCAGATACTTCGGTGCACGCTGATGGTCTTGATACTTGGAGCGTCGGCTGCGCGCGCAGATAATCTGTTAGCGGGCACCCCCGACGGCTTCTGGCTGTCTGGCGGCGTTGGTCTCATGAACATCGAAGCACATGAATATGTCTACCTGGGCAATAACAAAGCGAGCCAGCTTGACTGGGACACCGACGGTGTCGTTCTCTACACAGTCTCCGCAGGGGCTGACCTCGGCGCAGACTGGCACGTCAAGGGTAGGCTGGATCTTGGTTTTGGCGGCGATGGCCACATGGTCGATTATGACTGGGTGCCAGGCTTCGCCGTCAATCAGAGCAAAGACGGCTGGAGCGATCGCTCCGTTCATCCCGACACGCGCCTGGACTACTACGTCAACGGTGCGCTTGAAGTCGGCCGGGACATTTTCACGGATGAGAGCAGCAATGTCAGTGTCGGTGGCGGCTTCAAATATACCGAGGTTCGCTGGCAGGCCTTCGGCGGTTCGTACATCTACAGCGATGGCGGCGTGCGCAACGACATTGGCGAATTGCCTGACGGCCTCAAAGGCATTTCCTACAAACAGAAGATTCCGACGGTCTTTCTGGGATTCGATGGTTCGACGAGCCTCGACCGCCTGACCTTGTCCGGCGGCGTCAAAGGCGGCATGACCCTGGGTATCGACGATCAGGACGACCATTGGCTTACCGAGACGCGTGTGTTCGGTCGTATGAATGCCGCGCCTGTGCTGATGCTCAATGCCGCAATCGACTACCAACTTACCGACACGGCGTCGATCTATCTCGCTGGCAATCTTGAGACTGTTTTCCGCAAGAGAGGCGATATGAATTCTGTCGATACAGCGACCGGAGAGGCGACCCTTTACAGAAACGCCGCCGGTGCATCTCTCAAGACGATATCGCTCCAGATGGGTCTTCGCGCCAGGTTCTGATCTCAACCGCGAGCCATGCTGGCGGTGAAAAGTCAGCACGGCTTGCGACATAGGGCTTCACTTAACAATCATCCAGCCTCTCAAGGAGCATTCCGTGAGCGAAGCCTTCGGTTTCATGTTCGCCTTTTACGGCCTACTGCTAGGTCTGGCCGTCGCAGAAGTCGCGTCTGGCTTTTCGCGCGCTTATGACGAACGCCAAACGCGCAAGTTGGGCTTCGTCGCTCCGTTGTTCGGCACACTCCTTCTCGTTGATCTCATCACGTTTTGGATGAACGCATGGGCTTATCGCGAGCTGGCTGAGATCAGCTATCTGGCCGCTTTCGCCGTGGCACTTGTCGCGTTGCTCTACTATTTCGCCGCCACCCAGGTCTTTCCGAAGGCAACCGAGACGGATACGCTCGACGATCATATCATGGGGCATCGGCGAGAGGTGGCCTTCTGCGTGCTGGCCAGCAATTTGCTAACCCAGATCCCGCCGGCGACCTCCGCCTTTACCACGCCGTGGTCCCTATCGGACATCACGCTTTGGGCCGGCCTGAATTTGACCTATTACGGGCTGCTGTGCACCGCCGCGCTTGCGAAAAGCAAAAAGACCGTCGGAATTGCCCTCGTGGGTGCCATCTTGCTGATCACTGGCGCAACTGCACTCTTTGCATGAATCGACCGTTTGCCCGGCATCGAAAACGTTCTGGGAGAAGTTCGTATCGACCTTCGCACGAGCCGAGAAAACCTTGAGACGGGCCAGTAAAAAACGGACGCAGTGCAGGGCTCTCCTCAGGCACACACCTATAAACGGCAAGCGCCGTGCTGAGAGACGGAGCAGCTTTGGAAACGGTATTTTTAGGATTTCGGGCGATGATATCAGTCATCCCGTGTATTCAGGATAAAAGAACGATAAGGCAACATTATCAATCATTATGTCGCGAAGACGAGTGGTGCGGTTTTTGTGCATTACTTGACGATAAACGGCACATGTCGCCTCGGTAAATTTGCAACCCCGCGGCGCATTAGTTGGTTCGTTTGAGGTTTTCCGGCACCTCAAAGCGCAGAGCGGAAACCCGCGAACGGCGTCTATCAGGCTTGAAGGCTCGAGAATATCGCCCGTCACGGCTTGTGTTCCTTCGGGGAGGCCCTTGTCCGCCCGGAGTAGGACACGGCAGGCATAGCTGGACTCCAACAATCGCGGCAGAAGTCGCTCGCCAACGAGTCCGACCAATGGAAATGTTTGCAGGAGGGTATAATGCCACGCGAGATAAACGGGCGGCCTGTGATTGAAACGGCGCGCGGGCCCGGTTTTGACCCCTTGCGCGCCGGGCAGTGTGCTGGCTCGCCTTGGCGACAATGGACGATCCTTGTCACAATCTTGAGAGGGATGGGCTAGTTGCGCGGCATTACTACACTGAACTGTCACCACACGTGGAGTATGAGCTGACTGATCGCGGAAAGTCGATGTTAAGGCCGCTAGCGGGCTTCACCGACTGGATACGCGAAACATGGCAAGACATCGAAGCGTCGCGTATCGAGTTCGATGTGGCCGAACAACGCCGGATTTAAAGCGGCGATCGACGTACCGTCAGCCTTCGATCATGGGTTAAACGAGATTCTACATCCGTCGCGCGAATGCGGAAGCTGGATACGGCGGTGTCGCGCGACACGCCCAAAGGGATTCTCCCAACAGCCGCAGAGGTGTCTTCAGCATGGTGGCTTGCAAATATCTCACGAGACCCGATTTGCTATACTCGTCATTTGGCTATGCAAGCCGGTAGCCAACTTGCTGTAGATCGAGGACATCCTTGCCCTTCCAATCGTAGCTTCTCATGTAATCGAGAAAGGCGCGCATAGCGGCGCTCGGGAGGCGGCGGCTGGGGTAGTATAAAAACCAGTGTGGCAAGGTGGGGCTCCAGTTGGAGAGTAGCTCCACCAGCCGGCCGCCTTGGACATATGGTTTGGCGTAGTCATCGAAGACATGGGCGATTCCTCGGCCCGCCAGCGCAGCTTGCAGTTCATTGTGTGCAGAGCTGACCGTCAGACGTCCCGTGGGGGTGACTTCGAACTCTTCGCTTCCCTCGGCAAATCGCCAAGTGACGAGCGTGCCACCAGGGAAGCGGCGTCTTATACAGTCGTGACCAACGAGTTCGTGCGGCGTCTGCGGCTCCCCGCACCTATTGATATACGCAGGTGAAGCTACGATCGCATATCGAAGCGCGGGTCCAAGCGGCAGCGCAATCATGTCCTGCGCCAGCTGTTTGCCGAACCTGACGCCGGCATCGAAACCCTGTTCCACGATATCGATGACGGCCGCATCGCTGATGATCTCGATCTTGACCTCGGGATAGGCATCCATAAAGTCGAATACCAGTGGGCAGAGAAAGTGATCGACGGCCGGTGCTGGCGCGTTGATTCTGAGCGTTCCGGATGGGCTGTCACGCAATTCGTCGACCTCGGCGATGGCGAGCCTGATGTCGCTCAACGCAGGCGCCAACCGCTCAAGAAGGCGCTGTCCGGCCTCCGTCGGAGACACGCTCCTGGTCGTTCGATTGAGGAGCCGGATCCCGAGAGCCTCTTCTAGGCCATTCATCGTTTGGCTCAAGGCCGATGACGAGACGCTTCGCTCCAGTGCTGCCGCACGGAAACCGCCGCAGCGCACGATGGCAACGAAGACGTCAAAGCTGTCCAGTCGGATAGGGTCCATTGAGAAGTTTTTCTAATCAAGCTGATAAACTTAAGGCAGCTTATCAGATCAATCTGCCCATGTCATGGTTAGCTCCAGAGCTCAATGCCGCGCCCGATCTACTTCCTTTGCCCGGCACTTCCACCCGTGCAACTGAACGAGGCGAAAGAGCGCCCAACGCAAAAGGGAAGACCGATGAATGCCTTCACCCTCAATAGACGCGCGATCATGCTGTCGGCTGTCGCAGGTGCATCAAGTATGCTCGTTCCAAGTCTGGTTGGCTCTGGCACAGCCAACGCCCAGGCTGCGTCCTCGGTGACGGGAAATGCTGGTCACTACCGCTTCCGCGTCGGCGACATCAGCGCAACTGTCTTGAGCGACGGCGTGATTGGTGGCCCGCCCCGCGTCTACGCAAGCGACGCGCCGGAAGCCGAGCTTCAGGAGGTTCTGCGCGACGCATTTCTGCCGAGCGACCACATGACACTCAACCTCAACACGCTGCTGATCGAGACCGGTGGCCGGCGGATTCTGATCGAAGCCGGGGCCGGCAAGACCATGGGCCCGAATGGCGGGCAGATCTTCGGGAACCTGGCGGCGATCGGTCTCGATCCTGCGGACATCGACGCGATCGTCATCTCACACACCCACCCCGACCATGTCGGTAACTTGAGAACTGCGGACGGCGGCAAGGCCTTCCCACGCGCCACTGTTTTCGTTCCGAAGGCGGATTGGGATTTCTTCGTCCGCACCGATCCGGATCTCACCTATATGCCGGTCCCGGAGGAATTCCGTATGCGCTTTGCGGCAAACATCAAGAACAGCCTCGCGCCATTTATGAACGATGTCGAGCTTTATGAAGCCGGCGCCGAGATCGTGCCGGGTCTGACGACGATCGTCGCATCCGGCCACACGCCGGGCATGGCGACCTTCCTCGTCCATTCCGGGAGCGACCAGTTGCTGCTGACCGCAGACCTTGCCTATCACCCTGTCGTCAACGTCGACAATCCTTGGCAACCTGGACCCGACCGCGACAAGGAGACGGCACTCTCTTCGCGCCGGCGCATCTTCGACAGGGCGGCGGCCGAGCGCATGCCGGTGCTTGGCTTCCACTATCCGTTCCCCGGTCTTGGCCAGATGCTGAAGACCGACGGTGGCTACGCCTGGGTACCCGCCAACTGGCAGTTCTAACGGTAACGAAGCAGGAGAGATCCCATGGACCAGTCAAAGATCAATAGACGCGGCTTCCTCGGCACGGTAAGTGCCGCGGCAACAGGGCTGGCACTCGCCACCAACGCTACGGCACAGACCCAGGAAACGAATGTGGCGGCGCCAGCCACTGGATCAAATCCAGATGTGCTAACCCGCACCTTGCCACGCACTGGCGAACAAATCACAGCCCTGGGTCTCGGCACCTTCCTGACCTTCGACCTGAAGCCCGGTGATCGCCGCGACGCTCTGCGGCAAGTCTTTGAACGGTACGTCACTGCCGGCGGTCGTGTGGTCGACACGTCGCCGCTCTACGGCTCGGCCGAAGTGAGCGTCGGCCAATTCATGGGCGAGTTCGAAAGATCGGACGAGATGTTCCTCGCTAACAAGGTCTGGTCGACAGGAGAGTATCTCGGAGACGAAAGCCACGCCGTTGAAAGCTTCCGGCAATCGCGCATGCGGACATGGCGTGAAACGATCAATCTCATGCAATGCCACAGCATTACCAATGCGCCGGTCGTCATTCCGTTGATGAAGGCATGGAAGAAGGAAGGCCTCATACGCCATGTCGGTGTGACCCACCACGAGTCGGCGGCCCAGGACCAGTTATTGGCGATCGTTCAACGCGACGACGTCGACTTCATCCAGACGAACTACTCGATCTTTAATCGAGACGCCGAACGTCGCCTGCTGCCGGCGGCTGCCGACGAGGGGGTCGGCGTCCTGATCAATCTGCCGCTCGAAAAAGCCCGGCTGATTAAGGTGGTCGAGGGGCAGCCGCTCCCGGACTTTGCACAGGAGTTCGGGGCCACCAGCTGGGCGCAGTTCTTCCTGAAATGGGTCATGGCGCATCCTTCCGTTACGAGTGTGCTTTGCGGGACTTCCAACCCCGACCACATGAGTGACAATGTCCAGGCGATGACAGGCCCGCTTCCAGATGACCGCATGCGTGCCCGCATGGTTGCACATATGGAAACGATTCCCGGCTTCGGCTCCATCGGCACGATGCCGTGGTATCCCGGCAAAGAGAGTATGTATTCCGGCCTTATCCGAGAGGCACAAGCGAAAGCGGCGCAGCGCCTGCGGTAAGAAGCCTCATCGAGGTTTGGCAAGCGGACGAAAGGGCGCTAAGTTTCCGAACCGGACCATCGTGGTTGGTACCCTTTCAAGGCGAAGACGCTGGAAGGGCATCTGGCTCGAGCCAACTGCAGTTCACGCCCAACGACGGCTTTGCGCCTTATTGCAGTCGCTCGCAGCATCTGCTGAAACAGCTAAAAGCTGCCATTATTTTCCGGGCGCCGTTGAATACAATGCCCATGGCCGCGGGCGACTATTTTACATGTCACTACGCGTGCCAACTTGCACCTTTTGGGGAAGTGCCGGTTGTCCTGCCTCGTGGTAAGACTCTAGCGAACAGAGGGGGTCGCCAATCTAATGAAAACCGGCATTGAGCAAAGAAGCAGATTCAAAATTGCGGTGGTCGCAGTTCTCTCCGTGGTCACGGCGTACCTGCTTGTCTGCTACTTCGTTATTCCCGAGATTTGGATATTCTACGACGGCCGCAGGATGACGGACTTCAGCAAGATGGTGACGACCACGGAGCAGGATATTCCTGGTGATCCCATCAACGTCGGGTTAGTGGGAACCAAGGAACAACTCATCTGGTCGTTTGCCGCGGCCAAGTGGGATCCGGCTGACAAGATCACACTGCGATCGTCGGTCGACATCGGATTGAGCGTCGTGCTTGACCGTCCCGACCTCGATGCCCCTGTCAGCGCGCTGCTGTTTGACGGCCGAAAGCAGGACCTAGCGTTCGAAAAGCCCGTTGGTCGTAGTGCGGACGAGCGGCATCATGTGCGGTTCTGGATGACGACAAGTCTCGAGCCCGATGGGCGGCCTCTTTGGCTGGGGGCGGCGAGTTTTGATCGCGGCGTCGGCGTCAGCCACGACACTGGCGAAATCACCCACCACATCGGACCGGATCTCGATGCAGACCGTGACCTGGTAATCGGAGACCTTCAGAAAGCAGGCAAGTTTGCTCGACGGTTGAGCGCGCAGGAATTGGAGAAAGCAAGACGGGCAGAAACGGCGGCGGCGATCCATATTTCACCGACGGACAGGTGCTCATCGGCGTTCTGGATGATCTCGCCACTCCGTAGCTCGTCCGATTGGACATCACAGAAGCTTCGTTCTTGCTTGTCGGTTACGTAAGAGGGCAGACAGTTTCCTCATGGCAAAAACCGTAAGAAATGCAGACGTCAGCTATGAGACCCATGTTATACCCGGTGGCGCCCATGTCCCCCTGAATCCTGTAGGCAGAATCCATAGCGACGCCTTTTCGGCCAAGGCAGCCGCATCACGAGACAGATTTTGTCGTCAGGGATTGGGAGCAAAATCCGCTTCCTTGTCGAATCCAGCGCCTAGCATCTATTTCGGAAAAAGAAACGTCACTGCCAAACGTACGCCCAGGCCTTCGGGACCGTTGTCCGGTGCGGCCGCCCAGTAGCGCAGCCCAGCCGTCAGGCTGATTGGCTGCTCTTCGATCTTCACCAGCTTCGAGACCGTAAAGTTGATGGGGACGGACCATTCCTCAGACTTCCATTCATAGGTCGACTCCGTGTTGAGGGCGAACGTCCAGGCGTCCGGGGTGGTGTAGGATACGAACGGCTGCATGAAAGTGCTGCTGATGTCATTCCGCTCGTCGCTGCCAGCAAACGACCAGATGTGGTTGGCAAGCACGCCCACCGTCCATGATCCGTCCTGTTTGAGGGCGACGATTGTCGGGCCTGCTCCCCATTTCTCGCCGCCAAGCAGGTCGTCCGTGGCTGTCGGGATGAGGAAGACGGGGCCGGCTCCCCAGATGATGCCGCTTTCGGTTGGTTTTGCGGGGGACAGGAAGAAGCTTTGGACGGTGTCGCCGAGACCGAACTGTGTCCCGGAAGGCCCCGCGATGTCGTCCTGCCATGTCACAGGCAGGATCGTGCGCGAGATGAGATTCCAGTCTTCGTTCAACGAAAACGGGATTACGGGCTGGATGTTCAGCGTCGTCTTATCGCCATCGAGCGGCCCGTAACCGTGGTCGTAGTTGAATTGAAACGGGACGCTTATCAGCGAGGCGATCGGGTTAGATAGTTTTTTCGCCAGATCCGTGCTGGAGTCCTGCGCGCAGAGCGGCGTCGCCGCAAGCAGCAGGATCAGCGGGCCGATCCAGTTTCGACGAGCGCAGAAAATCATTGTCAGCCCTTATGTTTGTTGGCCGTTTGACCGCCGCGCCACGCGGAAGGTTCCGCGTGGTTTTGAATCGATTTGGCCGAATGTATTATGCTTCCACGACCCGGCGAGCAGTCGGGTCAAGGCCCCTCATAGTATGTCCCGTCATCGCGCAGGAGTTCGGCCTTGGGTTCCGATGCCGCCTCCCTTTTCGTGCCGGGCAGGATCTCGAACCAGTTATCGAACGCGACCATCGTCGAGGCGAGTTGGAGAAGCACCTGTGGATTGCCTTCCATCTTTGCCTTCCCCGCCGCAACCTTGTCGGAAAGTTTCGCCGTCCCGATCATCACATCTTCAAGTTCGCGGCGATCGATGGTGATTGTCAGGTCAGCGTCTTCGGCTTGATAGCCAGGGATCGTGGTCAAAGTAGCGTTGCTCATCTCGACAACAAACTTCTCGCCGTTGTCCGGTGTCGAGAGATTGATCTTGAAGTGCATGCCTTCCGCTTTTCGGCTATCCATCTGGATGCCGAGGTACTTGAGGAACAATTCGGTTCCCGTACCGCGCACGAAGTCAGGACTTCCCGCTTTCGCCGCCTTTACGGCGATAATGCCATCACGCAGTTCCTTTGCGCCGGCCAGGAAGCTGTGCCGAAGGCTCGGACTTTCGAACTGATAGCCCATCTGCTCGTACGTATCCGCCAGAAGGTCCTTGGCGTCCTGATTGTCCGGTTCCGCGTAGACCAGCTTGTTTAGGATTTCCGTTGCAAGGCTGTATTTGCCCTCGGTATAGAGCTCCCGTCCCCTTGCCATTACTTTGGAGGCTCCTCCCATCATTTCGACATAGAGCGGGGCGGAATCCTCTGGCGACAGCGGGACCAATGTCGTCGGATTGAGATCCCAAAATCCGAGGTAGCGCTGAACGACGGCTCTGCTGTTGTGCAGGTACGACCCATGATAACCGCGCGCGAACCACTGCTCCTGCAAGCTCTTGGGCGGTTCGTACACGTTGTGGATCTGGTTGATGGTAACACCGGTGTTCGCCAGATGCAGGACCTGGTTGTTCAAGTTTGCGTACATGTCGCGTTGTCCGCTCATCACTTCAGTGATCCGCTCTTTGCCCCATCGCGGCCAACTGTGAGATGCGAACATGACGTCCGCCTTGCTGCCAAACTCGTAAAGCGCGGCATTTATATATTGCGACCATGCCAACGCATCACGCACGGGCGCCCCTCGCAGCGTGAGGATATTGTGAAGGCTGCCCACGATGTTTTCCGCCGCCCAGAAGGCCTTGAGATCGGGGAACCAGGTATTCATCTCGGCTGGCGCTTCGGTGCCCGGCGTGTTCTGGAATACCATCTTCACGCCGTCGATGGTAAGCTCCTGTATAGGCTGATCGATGCTGATCGTCGGCGGGAGAATGCCGACGTCCCCGCTGGCGACGGCCTTTCCGATCGACGCATCGACATGTCCATACGGGCTCGATGGCAAGAGATCACCGTAGGTGTAGGTCTTACGGCGGGTCATGACATTGCCCGCATAAAGGTTCTCGGCAATGGCTTCGTTCATGAAGCTTTTCGGCGCGATGATCTGGACCTTCCCGGCAGCGAGCGCCGCGTCGTCGACAACGCCACGAATACCGCCAAAATGGTCACCGTGCGAATGAGAGATGATCACGGCAACCACGGGTCGCTTGCCGAGCTTTTCATTGACGAACTCAAGAGCGGCACGAGCCGTTTCCTTGACGGTCAAGGGATCGATGACGATCCAGCCGGTCTCTCCTTTGATGAAAGAAATGTTGGCAAGGTCAAACCCGCGTACCTGATAAATGCCAGGAATTACCTCGAACAAACCATATTCCATATTGAGCAACGCCTGGCGTTGGAGCGATGGATGAATGCTGTCGAAGTCCTTCCCTTGCAGAAGAAAGTCCCAGTTGTCCATGTTCCAGGCTACGTCGCCCTTGTCGTTCATAATCTTGCGGAACGAGGGGGCCGCGATGAAACCACGTTTGGCTTCCTCGAAATCTCGTTTGTCGGCGAACGGCAGAATCTTGCGCTGCTCCTGTTGCGCCTCGATGGTAAACTGCGAGGGCATTTTTCCCTTCGGGCTGAAATGCTCCAGTTCCTGTGCGGCAGCAGCGCCGATCAGGCTTGCGACGAGAATTGAACCAAGCGCAAGCGACGAAATTCGAAGTGCTCTGCCCATTGCCTTCTCCCTTACACGTTAAGGCACAGAAAGATGCCCGTCGACGACAGTAGTGGCACGCGGCGTCATGGCTTGCCTATTGTCCTTTGGGGAAGGTCAGCCATTATATTTCAGGGTGCAGAACCGTGGACCTGACGCGTTCAAATCCTTGGTCGGCCAAAACCCTCAGCGACGGCTCTTGATTGCCGGCTGGATGGACGTCGGCATGGAGAGGCCTCCACTGGAGATCGCGGGCCCTCTGATGCTCGCAGTCTAAAATTTTATCGAGACGCCAAGAATGGGGCCTTGCTGCACGGCGTCGAAGACAAACCCGTCATCACTGTAGTCGACACCGAGAGCGCGATACCCAGCGATCGCCGATATCCGGTCGTTGAAGTCGTAGCCCAGGCCAAGCGCGACATCCCAGTCGACATCGGCGCCACCCGCCCCGATCAGACCCCAGCCCGTCAGGTAGACTTCCGGTGTTAGCGAATACTTGCCGCGCAGGCCGACCATGCCATCGACCCATGTGGCGCTGTCTTCGCGTTCGATACCGCCAAGGATACCGCCATTGAACGAGATCGTCGTGTCGACCGACCAGACCTTTACCCCGCCGACGACGTCGAGGTGACCCTCGGGACCGTCCAGGACGGCATAGCCCACACCAAGCAGACCAGAAAAGCTCGATGTTGTCACATCGACATCATCTGCCAGAAACCCGAAGGGCGTTTCGCCATTGGCGGACAGCTTGGTGTAGATGACGTCCGTGATGACGCTGAAGCGGTCGTTGCGCGCTTCACCGGCCGCCATGAATGCGAAGTCGAGGTTGCTCAGTATATCACCGAAGTCGGCATCCATGTGCACGTTTGGAAGCCCGAACTGTGACGTATCGCCAGAAAGTCCGGCCATCCAGAAGTATGGCGCGACGTTGAATTCCCAGCCTGTCGGCGACTCGGTCGACTGCGGCTCTGTCAACAGCGGTGACATGTCAGCGGCATGAGCACCGCCACACAGGATAGCCGTGACCGCCACGGACAGCGCGAGTGTCTTGAAGTTCGTCATGCCTGCTCCTTTTCGTTTCGTGGGCGCGGACGCCCGACTGCCCATTATTGCTGCGGGGTCTGACAGGGCGATTTTCCTCCAGCCGCCTCGTTCATACCACATGTTTGATTCGCACCCGATTTCACTCCGGTGAGGTTATTCACATGATGGCCGTAGTGATCACGCGTGTGTGGATCGATGACCGCCACAGGGGCGGCGAGGATCAGTCCAGCCGCACTTCCAGCGGCCGCGGCAATTCCTGTGGTTCCGGCGATCAGATGATCGCCGAGACCAAGCCTGCTGTCAGTCAGCGCCTGACCTTCCGAGATGCGCGCACCGATGAGTTGGACGACCTGTGGCGATTCCGCGAACTTGCTGTGATGGAGCCTATCTCCAGCTTTCACCTTGGTGAGATCGATGACCGTGATCTTGTTGGTTTCCATCTCTTGCCTGTAAGGCGGCAGCTCCGGATTGATCGACCCCAGCCGCGGAACGTCGCCCCAGATCCGACGCGAGAAGGCAAGCGCCCGGTCGTCGGCGGAGACGAACAGCGTGAACCGCGGCCGATGCCCTCCCATGTCCTCGATCTGCGAACGGAATACGTCGACGTCGACGTCCGGAGCGGCAAGCATGACGTTCTTGAATTTTGCAGGCAGGCGGCCGTTGCGGATTGCCATCTGGCGAAGACCTTCGAGTGCAAGCCAGTTGCCCATCGAATGGGCAAGGATGGAGACTTCTTTCACTTCCGGATCGGCGGCGAGATACTGGAACAGCGCTTCAAGCGTGTTGCGGGTGTAATTGGTGCTCTCCCGGTCGTAGCCATAGGCGAGCAGGCTTCCGCGGGATGGCCAGGTCACAAGGATAGGGGCGCTCTTCACGCCGGAATCGTGAACGATCTGCGCGAAGCGGTAGACGGAATTTTCGAACCGGTTGTTGAAGCCATGGATGAAGACGAGGACGCTGCGGTCGGGGCTCTTTCTGACCGTGGCATTCAACCATGACTTGGCGGCGTCCTTTGTCAGTTCCTCGGCGTTCAGGGTGGCAAAGTCGGTAGCCGGATTGGAGGGTAGCTTTTTCGGCCATGCGACGTCGCCCACCTTGCGTTCAGCCGGGATCGAGACAGTCATGTCGACGAACGCAGGCGCTCGGGCGCGCTCACCCGTGAACATTTCTCCGGCCTCCTCAGAGCGGCCTCGTGTCGTCGCGACAAGCATCGTGACACGGCTGCTCGTCGGAACCGTGTCCGCGACTGGCGTCAGTACGTTCTTCGGATGACCGCCGCACCCTGAAACCAAAACCAGCGCGGCGCAAACCGCGAACCATCGCGTCATTCGTGGTGAGGCATTGCCGATGGGGCTGATCGGGTCGATCATTTGCTGTCCTGACTTGCGGCCTGCAATTGCCGTACGAGTTCTGCGACTTGTTGGTTGTCAGGCTGCAGCCCCGCCAGTGCCGTGGCAAAACTCAGCGTTTCAGGGTAGCGCTGAAGTTTGAGACCCATTTGAATGGCCGCACCAAGTAGGTTGGCGTCGGTTGCCATGTGTGCCTTGTCAGGATCGAACAGCGCAAATGCTTGTTCCGTTTTCCCAACCGAGTCCAACGCGACGGCGGCCGTCATCCGGTATCGCGAGTTGGTCGGCTCTAGCCGCACAGCCGTCTCAAGTTCGCCGATCGCCTGTTCCATCGCCTTCTGGCGGACAAGAGACAGACCATGGCCAAAGCGTAGGTCGGCCCGGTCGGGGAAGGCGGCGACGGCCTCAGCGTAGCTTTGTTCTGATTTTCCGCCGTCGCCGATGGCGCGATAGAGTTCGGCAAGGTTGATGCGCGCGCCGGGCAGGGTAGGGTCAAGGACGATCGCTTGCCGGAGCGCCTTCTCCGCTTCCTCAGGCTTTCCCTGTTCCAGAAGGAAGGTGCCGTGGGTGCTCTGGATTTCGGCCACGTCCGCATTGGCGTCGACATACGCTTTCAAGTCCGCCACCGCCCGTTCGAAGTCGCCGCGCTGATCGCCGAGGAAGTCGAGCGACTGCGTTCTTCCAAGCGCCTTGGCTGCGGACACCCGAACCGCGCGCGTCTCGTCGCCCAGGAGTATGCCGACAGCGTCGAGCCGGACCTCGGACGGCAGGTTTACAGCGGCCTCTGCCGCTCCCAACCGAACGAGCGGATCCTCGCTCTGGGTGGCTGCCTTCACGTCTGCAACGACATCCGCTCCAGCCATCCTGCTCAACTCGGTGACCGCGCTCCCTCTGACGATCCCTGACTGTTTCCCGTCTTTGATAAGCGCACGCAAAGCCTCCAACGATGCGGCTTCGCCATTGGCCGCGCCGCCGAACGCATGGGCAATCGTTGGACGGTCGCGCCAGCTAGTGCCAAACCATGTGTCGAGATTCTGCGAAGCCCAGACATTGGTCTTGCCGTCGTGACACGAGGTGCAGGCATTCGGCGTTCCATATTGGTCTGAAAGGTCCGGACGGGGAATGACGAAAGAATGGTCGCGGCGGGGATCGACCTTCATGTAAGTCCGCTGCGGCATATGGCAGTTAGCGCAGAGTGCGCCGCTCGAACCCTCCGGATGATGGCTATGCGCCGGCGTATCAAATTGCCCGCTTGGATCGTTCGCAGTAAAACGCTCTTGTTTCTCCGGCGTGTGACATTGGGTGCAGAGCGCGTTGCCGACAGTCTTGACGCTGCCTTCGTGCGGACGGTGGCAGTCGAAACAGGTCACGCCCGCGCGCGCCATCTTGCTCTGCTGGAACGAGCCGTACTCGAAGACCTCGTCTAGGATCTGGCCGTCAGGGAAGTAGAGGTCGCTGCGCAGCATGGCCGGGGAAAAGTTGTCGAGGAACGCCCCTCCCGGCTGGTAGTCGCCGACGAGCCGTGTCCGCCGCGAATGACAGGCAACACAGGTATCCATGCCGACTTCTGACAATCCCGCCCGTGGTAGGGACGTCTTTGCGGATGCCTCGGATTGGGTTGTCGCCCATTCGACATGTTTAGCGCCGCCGCCGTGACAGGACTGGCAACCGATGCTTGTCGCGACATACGACGATTCATACGTGTTGGTCTGCGGCCGGAAATTGGTCTTTGGATCAGTCGAATGGCAGTCGATGCAGGTGCGGTTCCACCGGTAGAAGGGACCTGTCCAGTGAAACGTCGATCCGGGTTTTGCTGCCGATCCCGCACCAAGCAAGAACCACGCGCGCTTTTTCGTATCCCAGGCGATGTCGAGCGTCTGCAGTTTGCCGCCGCCGAGATCGATCAGGTATTGTTGCAACGGCTCGTAGGCAAACGTGTACTTGACTTCGAAGTCTGCCTGCTTGCCGTCCGCCCCTTCGGTGCGGACGAAGAACTGTCGATCCTTGCGGAAGAACGCCGCCTCGACGCCGTGCCCCTCGAAGCTGGCGTTATCGAAATCGCCCCGCACCGTGGCGTCGCTGGCAACGGTCATCGCTTGCGCATGATGGGACGTCGCGAACGCCACCGTCTGACCGGCGTGGCACGAAGAACAGATTTTCTCATCGACGTAGCCAGGGTGGGTGGCGATCTGTGGGTCGGGAACGACGGACTTCAGGCCTTCGGCTGCGGCGGTCGCAGGTGCGAGCGCGAGCGTGGCCCAGATCAGCAGGGCGGCCCAAACCATTGCTACTGGAGAGAAATGCACTCGCAATCAGGCGCTCCTGCTATGCGTACCTCGCATCCACATTAGTAGCACGGCGGAAGAGGATAGTATCCGCACTGCGGCTGGTTGTAGTACGAATTCGCAGCCGCCGCGCCGATAACCGCACCCGCCGCCACGCCGGCGGCAACAGGCGCGCCGTACCAAGCCCCGTGATAGGCTGGCGCGTGATAATAACCTCCTCCGACATGGGCGACACTGACGTCGCCAACCCGTGCATAGCCACCGTGAAAACCACCGCCGCCTAAGCCACCACCACCGAAGCCGCCGCCTCGGAAATTATCGATAAAAAGTGCAGCAGGTCCTGAGGATCCGGCAAGACTTCCTTCCAGAACGGCGATGTCAAAGGTGAGGGTGGTTCCTTCGAGCTTCGGCGACTTCAGCGTGACGACCGCATCGTTTACGTCCGATCCATCGCCGCCGAGCACTGACACAGTCGCATTCGGTGGGTCTACAGCAAAGTTGTCCTTGCCCTCGTCCCACTGCATGATGAACTGCGCTGTCGCAACGTGGCCCGCCGCCCGCACGGGTCGGTCGGCAAAGACGATCGAGCTTGCCACCACCCCCGTCAAGATCAGCTTGTCACCTTCGATCTTCGCGCCCGCCGCGTTGATGACGGCAAGCGAAGGAACCGGACCGGTCGGCTTGACAGCGCCGATCGTCTTTTCCAGCGGAACATGCGGTTTCTTAGTGACATCTTGAGCAAGCGCTCCAGTGGCTACTACCGCGACGCCGAGAGCCAATGTCATCAGTCCAATGCGTGCGTTGGTCATCGTGATTTCCTTGCCGTTGGGCATTCGTTCATTTGCCAGGAAAAATCTGCTTCCAGTCAGCCTTCATGTCGACCACGGTCCAGCCGTTGTCTGCGGCAACGTCGAGCGCCTTGTCGAGCTTGCCGAACGGTGTGTCGCGATCGTAGGCGTATTCGCGTTCGGCATCCGTATGGTGCACGATCAGACCGAAACGCGGCGTCGTGCCGCCCATCGTCGTCCACTGAATCATCTCGAGATCGCCATCCGAATTGCCGAAGGCGGCGATTGGACCACGGCCGATATGCTGGTTGATTCCGACCGGCTTTCCCGCCTTGTCGTCGATGAAGTTGACTTCGGGGAGCCGCAGCAGGGTGGGAATGTCGCCCCGCATTTCAAACTGTGTCTTGATCGACGAGCCGATGACCTGTTCCGGCGGAATGCCGTAGACCTTCTCGGCCCAGGGCCGCATGAACTCGACGCCGCCGCCGGAGACGATGTACGTCTTGAAGCCGTTGGCGCGTAGATAGGCCAGCAGTTCGAGCATCGGCTGGTAGACGAGTTCGGTATAGGGTTTCTTGAACTTCGGATCGCGGGCACTGGCGATCCAGTCGGTGGCGATCTTCGCGAACTCGTCACTGGTCATTCCCGAGTGGGTCGCCATGATTAGCTCGATCAGTCCCTTTTCGCCAGCAGCGGCAAGCGCCTTCATATCGTTGTCGAGGACGGCCTTGAACGGCTGCGTGTCCTTCCATTCCGGATGCTCGGGGGCCATCGTCTTGACGCGGTCGAGAGCAAAGGCGAGCTGGACGTACATTGGATGTTCGGTCCACAGCGTTCCGTCGTTGTCGAAGACCGCTATCCGGTCCAGCTCCGGCACGAAGTCTGGCGTGTTTTCCTTGGTCACCTTCTCGACGAACGCGACGATGGCCGCCTTCGAAGCGGTTTCGTTCCAGGAAGGCAGGTCATCGGATTGCGCCAACGCCGAGGTCGCTGCAAGCAGGCCAAACGTGGTACCAAAGACGGTGTTGCGAGTGAACTTAAGGATATTACGTGCAGTCATCATCGCACAATCTCCCACTATTCGTTGTTTGCTTATCAATCCTTGATTGAATTGGCGGCCCCACATGGATGAGGCCGCCATGGGAACGTCAGTTGCCGGTTGGCATGGCAAGGTTCACGCCTTCCTTGCTGAGTTGGTCGCGAACGTACTGGAACATCTGGTACTTCGACAGCTCGATCGGGCCGTCGTAACCCATGCTCTGCAGCTTGCGTGGCGGGTACTCGACATAGGTCTTCATGAGGTCTTTTATCGCCGCAGAAATGGAGACCATCGTCCAGGTGTGTTCGGTGTAGTTGTTCATGAAGATGTCGTAGCGTTCCTGCGGATCCTGCAGCAGGTCGAACACCTGCGGCACGATGGCCACGTAGGACTCGGCGCCCTTCCAACCCATGTTGGTATCGACGGCCAGACCCCCGGTAGCCTGTCCATTGTCACCACGCAGATTGAACACGGCCTTGTAATTGCCCACGCGGGCGGCACCCGGCGTCAGTTCGTTCTCGGTGAAGTAGAACCAGTTCTTGCGGGCCGACTTGCCGCTTCCGAGCAGGATCGGCGTCATGTCGTAGCTGTCGAAGACGATCGGCTTGTCTTCGCGGTCATTGGTCGGCAGAGGAACTCCACCCGTCGCGGCAAAAGTGGCCATCAGATCGAGGCCGCCGACCACATCGTGGTTTTTGGTATCAGGCTTGATCTTGCCCGGCCATACAGCGATGGCTGGAACACGGTTGCCGCCTTCGCGGACCGTTCCCTTGGTTCCGCGGAACGGGGTGTAACCCGCATCCGGATAGACATCCTGCCATGCGCCGTTGTCGGTGGTGTAGAACACCAGGGTGTTCTTGTCCTGGCCCGTTTCACGCAGCTTGTCCATGATCCGGCCGATGCGCGTATCGAGCTCGACGACCGAGTCGGCGTACTTGCTCTTCGAGATCGACTTGCCCTGGAATTCCGGAGCCGGAAGATTGGGTTGATGCACCTTCATGAAGTTGACGTTGATGAAGAACGGCTGGTCCGGTGTCTTCGACGCAGTGTCGAGGAACTCAATAGCAGCCTTTTCGACATAACCGTCGAAGAATGGAATACCGACGACGCCTTCCTTGCCGTCGATCACTGGGGTGTCGACATACTGGCCGTTGATCTTGAAGTCCTCCTTGACCTCGCCGCCAGCCTTGCCGGAGAGCGAGCCTTTCGTGACCTTCTGGAACAGGGCGCGGGTTTCGGCATCCATATCCGGGAACCAAGTCGGGTCGGCGTAGGTGTAGGCGTTGAGGTGATAAAGGCCGACATACTTCATCTCGTCATAGCCCTGCGCGATCGGCAGCGCGTAGTCCGCCTCACCCAGATGCCATTTGCCGGTGAAATAGGTGTGGTAGCCGCCGCGCTTCAACACCGAAGCCAACGTCCATTCGGCAGCGGGCAGACCGCCGCCCTGACCCTGGAAGGCCACCGTGGTCATGCCGCTGCGGTTTGGTATGCGTCCGGTCTGCATCGCGGCCCGGCCCGGCGTGCAGCTCGGCTGGGCATAGAACGAGAAGAAGGTCATGCCTTCATCGGCCAGCTTGTCGATGTTCGGCGTCGGCATGCCGCGGCCTTCGCCACCGCCATATGGCCCAAGATCACCGTAGCCGGTGTCGTCGGAGACGATAAAGAGAATGTTGGGCTTGGATGCCGATTGTGCGAGCGCAGGGGACATGGCCCCAACGAGAAACGTCGAAGCCGCCAAGGCCCCAAACGTGTAGACGAAACGAAAATTCATCCTGAAATCCTCCAGTGAGGTTTGGGTCCGCAGCCGCCAAGCGCGGAAAATCGCTTCCGGTACGTGCCCGTTTTCAATTTACCAAAACAATAAATCTGCAAGCCAATACGGTGACGCCTTTCGAGGGGATCGGGCATCACTGGTGAGCGGCCGGGATTGGAACGCCCACTCAGGCAGGGAAGCTATCCGAGGTCTCGCACCAGCGATATTGTCCTTTTGGGCAAAATCATCATTTTTCGACAGAGTCGAAACTTAGAGCGCTGGTTGTATTAGTGATTGCGGCTTGCTAGGTTCTGCTACCTTTTCGGGGGAAAAGTGATGGGTGTTCTGCGTAACTCTGTCTGCCTGCGGCAGTGGTTCACAAGGGTTGGCGGACTCTGCCTCCTCCTGTTCGTGACAGATGTCCCGGCAGCGGCCGGTGAGGCATCGACCGAAAACCGCTCTCCACGCGTTTTGGTCCTTTATCCCTATGACGAGAGGATTGCAGCTACGACCGTGGCCGGCGAGGCGATCCGCGCGCGGCTGCTGGATGCGACGGGCGGCAAGATCGATCTTTTCTCCGAATTCCTCGATCTCGCGCGCTTTCCCGAAGGCGACTATATCGAGCGGATGGCGCAATTTCTGGCGACCAAATATTCGGGACGAAGCCCGGACGTCGTCATCGCTCTTGGAGAGCAGTCGGCCAAGTTCGTCGTCACGCATCGCGCCACACTTGGCGGGGACGCGAAGATCATCGTTGCGGGGTTCAACAAATCGACTGCGTTGAAGTTAAATTTGCCGCCCGATGTAATCGGTGCGTTCACCGAGTTCAACATAATCAAGACGGCGGCACTCGCCCGGCGTCTTCACCCCAGCGCCCGACATCTCTTCGTGCTGGGCGGGTCATCGGAATTCGACCACTGGTGGTTGGAAACGGCAAAAGCCGACTTGGCCGAGTTCTCAAAAAACTACGACACCACCTATCTTGAGGACCTGACCATCGAAGAGTTCGTCGCTAAAGCAGCGGCGTTTCCGCCGGACAGCATCGCGCTGGCGTTGACGATCTTTAAGGACCGCAGCGGGCGAAACTTTATCCCGCGGGATGCCATCAAGCAGATCAGCGGCACGGCAAGCGCGCCCATCTTCGGGCCGTACTCGACTTATATCGACTACGGATCGGTCGGCGGAAACGTCGTGACATTCGAGGCGCTAGGAGAGACTGTCGCGGACCTGACCCTTGACGCCCTCGACGGAAAGCCCATCACCCACGTCCAGGCTCCGCACTTCGACGTCGTCGATGCCCGGCAATTGAAACGCTGGGGACTGTCCGAACAAAATCTGCCGTCCGGTACCTTTCAGATGTATCGGCAACCGACTTTTCTGGAACAGTATTGGTTGACGGCCCTCGTGGTCTCGACAGTGATCACTCTCCAGAGTGTCTTCATCATCATCCTTCTATTTGAACGACGGCGGCGTCGCACGGCGGAGGTGGAATCCCGGCATCGCCTGCTCGAAGTCATTCACCTCAATCAATCGGCCACGGCCGGCGCACTTTCGGCATCCATCGCGCACGAACTCAATCAGCCGCTCGGGGCAATTCGCAGCAACGCGGAAGCCGCTTCGATCGTCCTGAGATCCGCTTGCCCTGACTTGAAGCTGATCGAACAGATTCTGACGGACATCCAGGACGACGATCAGCGCGCTCACGACATCATTTCCCGGATGAGAGACCTTCTCAAGAAGAGAGCGGAAATTGAATGGCAGGAATTCGATCTCAGCGAACTAACCGCAACGGCGATCAAGATTCTGAAAGGGGAGGCGGTCCGCAGGGGCATCGAGGTAAGCTCGAAGCGGGCCGGAGAGGCGTTGCCCGTTAGAGCAGACAAAATCCATGTGCAGCAAGTTATCCTCAACATCGCCATTAATGCGATGGATGCAATGACGAAAGCGGGTAAGGAAAGAAAGCTCACTCTTGAGACGCGGTTGACCAAAGATGCCAAAGCGGAGTTGTCGATCTCCGACTCCGGCGAAGGCATCCCCGACGGGAAATTTGGAACAATCTTCGAACCTTTCTACACAACGAAGGCCGCTGGGACTGGTCTCGGTCTCTCCATCGCCCGCACCATCGTCGAAACCTATGGCGGCAGGATACTGGCCTCCAACGGAGGCGACGGCGGGGCGGTGTTCCGCGTGATATTACCGTTAGCAAGAGGGGGGACCAGATGAACCCGATCATCCACATTGTCGACGACGATTATTCATTCAGGACTGCCGTGGGGCGGCTCTTGTCAGCGTCCGGATATGGGATCGCTCTATACGGTTCTGGAGAAGAGTTCCTCGCAGGTATTCGAGAAATCGCATCAGAGAGCTGCGCTCTTCTCGACCTCGATATGCCTGGACTGAACGGTCTGGCGCTGCAGGAACAGCTCATGCAGCAAGCACCGCTCCTCCCTGTCGTGTTTTTGAGCGGGCATGCGGACGTCAAGGCGGGCGTTCAGGCGATGAAGGCGGGCGCTGACGATTTTCTTGAGAAACCATTTGAGAGTTGCGTTCTGCTCGAAGCGATTGGTCGGTCCTTGCAGCGCGCCGTCGCACGACGAGAGGAATTCGAACGGAACCACGCCGCCCGAACAAGGTTAGCCAGCCTGACACGCCGTGAAGTCGAAGTTCTACAACTGCTCGTCCGTGGAATCCTCAACAAGCAGATCGCCCACATTCTCGGCACCTCGGAACGGACGATCAAGGCGTATCGACACAATCTCATAGGAAAGATGGGCGCGAGGAATATCGCCGAAGCGGTTTCCATTGCCGAGAGGTATGGGATTATCGCGGCTTCCGAGGAACACTCGTAGCTTTGAGCTTCCCCAAAGGACAATAGCGGCTGCTTCACACTCGTCATAGGATAGCTGAAGAAACGGGGCCGTGTCGATTTGACCCCGGAAAGGCATGCCTTTGGAAACTTCACCCCGTGTCGTGGCTGTGGTCGATGACGATCCCAGCATGCTCAGGAGCGTCCAACGCCTCCTCAATGCCAATGGTTTCTCAACGGAGGGCTATCCTTCCGCAGAGACCTTCCTCGTCCAGGCTCCACTGCAAAACCTGGGCTGCACGATTTTCGACATCCAGCTTGGCGGCATGTCGGGTGTCGAACTTTGGCAGCATCTGAAAGAGAGCGGAAGTGACCTTCCGGTGATCTTCATCACGGCACTGGAAGACGAAACGCTGGAGCGGGCTGCGCTCGAAGCCGGGTGCGTCGCCTATCTGCGCAAACCATTCCCGGCGAAATCATTGATCGCGGCGGTCAACACCGCGCTGGTTAGCTTGCCTCCGGATTGACCGCAAATGCGAGAAATGTGCCCCGACTTCCCCAAAGGACAATAGACGAAACTTCGATCTTGGCTCACACATCAGCACAGCGCGGACGTTCCGTCCGGCAGAGGAATGCACGCGACCCACTCAATTCGGATCGGATACCCGCCTATGCACACTCGTCTTTCATTCGTGGCAGGAGCCACACTTCTTGCACTGCTTTCTTTGACCTCGGCCAGTTGGGCGGAGACCATCAGCTTCGCCGATGCCGTCACGACGCTCGCAACTGACTGCGGCTCCGACATCAAGAAGCACTGCAAAGGGCTCAATCTCGGAGAGGGAAAGATCCAGGCCTGCATCGAGAAGAACGCCGGAAAGGTCTCGCCGACCTGCACCGCGACGCTCGCTAACGTCACCGCCTCGATCAAGCAGAGGCTTGCGGCCCAATCGTCGTTCGCAAAAGTGTGCGAACATGACGCCGCGCAATACTGCAGCGGCGTGAAGGGAGAGGGCAACCTGCTTTCATGCCTGGTGAAAGCCAAGCGCGTGAACGAACGCCCGTGCGGCCAGGTCATCACAGATGCCGGATGGCGTTGAGCGTCCAGACGAAGGGAACGTCCACATGAATAAAATCCGTATCACCGCGATGCTTTCCGCAGGCCTGATGTTATTTGCAGGTAATTCACTGGCCCAGGATCTGAGCGACAAGCAACTCGTCCGCACGCTTGGCCGGGTTGAGGGGGCCGCTCCGGCGATCGACATCGCGATCCTCGTAGAGGAAGCATCCGCCAGCGCTGGCAAGGGCGTCGCCAGCCTGCCGCATTGGAAGGAGCTATCGAAACTGTCCCAGCTCATCGTCGAGATCGACTTCGAGAACGATTCAGTCGCCATCGAGCCGAAATCTTATCGCACTGTTGGCCTGATCGCTGACGCTCTCCATCATCCGAACCTGCGGCGATACAAGTTCCTGGTCGTCGGCCACTCCAGTTCGACCGGCGAAGCCCAGCATAACCTGACGCTCAGCCAGAAACGGGCAGACGCTATTACAAATGCATTGTCCACCACGTTTGCCATCGCGCAGGATCGTCTCTACGCCGTCGGCGTCGGGCAGGAATGGCCGCTCGATCCCAACAACCCGAAAGCGGCCGACAATCGTCGTGTGCAACTCATCAATCTGGGGCTCGTGCGCTAGAACGCAGTTCAGATCCTCGATCACATAGGAGGAAGCAATGGCTTCGAAACCCATAATGACGGTCATACTGATCGCGCTCGCCGTGCTCACAGGGTGCGCGAGCACGGCGTCTGACAATACCACCTACGCGCAACCGCAGGGCCTCGGCCCCGACGCCACTGTCGGCGGCGACCGCAGTTCGGGCCTGGATCCAGGACCGGATCAGATTGACTGAGAGTAGGATCCACAGGCTGACGAAGGTGGTGCTCGGACTATCACGAGAGAAGATTTCAACGCGGCTAATGGAAGGAAGTCCCTTGGTAGCACGCATGCCGTTTTGGACCTGGGCGGCGCCCGCAGCGGGGTGGCTTGTTCTTCTATTCCCGGCATCGTTGACAGGAAGCGGCGTTCACGCGACGGCAGCCGGGTTGGCACTGATCGCCACGGTCTTTGCCGCCGTATACCACGCCGAAGTCGTCGCTCATCGCACGGGCGAGCCGTTCGTACCTTGGTTCTAGCCGCAGCGGTAACGGTGATCGAGGTGGCGCTGATCTTCGGTCATGATCTCCGCTCCGGCGGAAAAGATGGGACTTGCACGCGATAGCGTGTTCGCAGCCGTGATGATCATCTTGAACGGCATCGTCGGGCTCTGCCTGCTTTTGGGCGGCATTGGTCGTCATTAAAGTCAACCGCACCGCTCTCGAGAAGCTGGGGAACGTACTCATCGAAAAGCGCCATCTGACGGTGCAGAAACCAATGACGTCATTATCGAGGACAAGCCGACGTCGAGAACCCGGCGGATCGTCCGGACCGGGGCTGAAAGGACGAATCCATAGACATGAGAACAGACGCCTTTCAAGCAGTCGCTGGCGAAGCAGGCGTCTTCCGGCGACCGACGGCGCACCTGGGACCGACAACCTGCCGACCGGGCAATCGACGACCGAACTCTCGATAAACTGCCCCTGATATCCTAGCGCCGTGGGATCGAGCTGTCATGGCGTGCAACGACGAGAGGATGGCCACAGAAGACGAGGCATTTTATTAGGACAATCGACAACGTTCCATTCCTCCGCAAGGAGGCCGAGCCACGTACCTTTCTGGCTGGAAAAGCCACGTGTCGCAGCAACCTTGGAGGAGAGGCGGAAAACCCGCGGCGTTTATGACACCCGCTTTACACCGGGTGGCTGCCATGTCCCTTCGCCCGCCGGCAAAATCGAAGGTGACGTGGGCTTCGGCCAATAGAGACGCATCACGAGATAGATCTTATCATCGGGGGCTGGAAGCCAGTTTGCTTCCTTGTCCGCGCCAGGATTGTCTTTTTGAATGTACAGCGTCAGCGAGCCGTCAGCGTCCTTTTTCATCGCCGGTACCATTGGAGAGTTGATCAGGTAGCGATTGATCGGGTTCTTGACCAGAAACTGGCTTTTGCCGTCATACATCGTCACGGACCAAAACGCATTAACGGGCGGCAACTGGCCGGGTGCGAAGGTGATGGTGTATTTGTGCTTGCTGCCGTCGAGCGGCTGACCAGTCGAGTCTGTTCGGGTATAGGGGTACATGGCTTCTATAGCATCGTTGCCAAGGAGACCGCCTTTGGCAGACCCGGCCCGCATCACCCAATCGCCGTTGTAGAAGGCCTCGTCGCCAAAGAACGAACCGACGTTCCACCCGTTGATGTCCTTGTTTCCGCCGGCCAGCCATTTGTCGACCTTGCTGTTACCTTGCTTCATGGCCATCAGGATTTCGGCTTTGTGCTCGAACGACAGATCCTTGAACGCGAAGGTCTTGCCGGGACCGATGCCAAGCTTGGCAAGTTTCGCGCGGATTGCCTTGTCCCTTGGGGTCTCGGGGACGAATTGCAGGGCTGCGTCGAGGTACTGGAAGAAGTTGTCCTTGATCCCGGCTGTGGTGGCAGGAAGGAACTCGATCGTCGGCGCAGCAGCCGGTGCGGCCTGCTTGAGGTACGCAGAAAGCATCTGCCCCTTATAGCCGGCCTGAACTTTTTCGACGTTCGGCATGTCGCCGGGGTTAAAGAGTTGTGTGCGGAAAATCGCGAGCGGAAATGGCGTCGTCGATTGGAAGACCTGCTTGATCCCGGTGGGCGTTTCCCCTTTCCAATCGGGACCAACCACCAGATAGTCGCCCGGCTCGCTGCCCGTGGCGCGTGCTCCAATATAGCCGAAATTGTAGGTGTTGCCGTCGATCAACTGGACCGAGTAGTAGCGGTCCTTCTCGACCGTCGGCACCGAGATGACCATCGGTTCAGCGCGCAAATCCATCCAGATGAACGAGTAAGGGGTGTCGCTGTTCGGCGTGATGATTGCGGTATCCGCCGGGGTGGCGACATGGTGCTGGTTTTCGATTTCGTTGAACGGTGCCTTGAACTGCCCCGAGTTCCTGTCAACGGCGAACTCTTGCATGACCGCATAATACATCACGAGCGGCAGGCCATAGATGAAGCCTTCTTCGGCGATGTCCTTGGCCTCCAACAGGTTTGGCCATTCGGTATTGTTTTGCTCGATGACTAATGGAGAGACCATATCGGCCGCCTTTGCAGTCGTGGCAACGAGTGCCACCATCGCAGCAGAGCGAAGTAGATCGCGTTTCGTCAGCATTTGAACTTCCTTTCGGTTCGAAGCATGCGGTCAGGCACGCACAGGCAGCAGGAGAGGGGTATGCGTCTGCGGAACTCGATCGAACTGCGCCGATCGAGTTCCGGTTATGAGAATGCAGCGTGGATGTTTCCTCGGTTCTTTGCACCTACTTGGGAAACAGGAACGTCAGCCCGAGCCGGACGCTAAGCCCTTCCGGGCCATTGTCTGGAGCCGCCGCCCAGTATCGAAGCCCTGCCGTCAGGCTGATTGGCTGCTCGTTCACCTTCACCAGCTTGGAGACGGTCAGATTGATAGGCACCGACCATTCCTTCGCCTTCCAGTCGTAGGTGGATTCCGTATTCAGCGCGAACGTCCATGCGGTCGGTGTCGTGTAAGAGAGAAAGGGCTGCAGGAACGTGTTGCTGATGTCGTTGCGATCCTCATTGCCTGCGAACGACCAGATGTGGTTGGCCAGCACGCCATACGTCCAGGGGCCATCCTGCTTCAGAGCGACGATGGTCGGCCCAGCGCCCCATTTCTCGCCGCCAAGCAGATCGTCGGTCGCGGTCGGGATCAGGAAGACTGGTCCCGCGCCCCAGATGAGGCCGCCGTCCGTCGGCTTGGAAGGCGACAGGAAAAAGCTTTGCACGATGTCGCCGAGACCGAACTGTGATCCGGAGGGGCCGGCGATGTCGTCCTGGTAGGTCACGGGCAGGATCGTGCGGGAGATCAGGTTCCAGTCGGCGTTCAGCGAGATCGGGATCACCGGCTGGATGTTCAGGGTCGTCTTGTCGCCATCGAGCGGGCCATAGCCATGGTCATAGTTCAACTGGAAGGGGACGCTGATGAGGGAGGCAATCGGATTGGAAAGCTTCTTGGCGAGATCAACGCTAGAGTCCTGACCGTAGGCGGTCGCCCCCATGCCGAACGTCGCCGCGACAGCGAGCGTCAGGAATGTCTTTCGCAGCAAGATGAGGGTCGATGCGTTCGCGGCCATTTGTGTTGGTCTCCGTTCGATGCCGAGGCTGGCGGTGAGCCAACAGGACATCACCTCATGCGCCGGGAGAGTGACGGATCCGGGCCGGAAAAGAAACGTATGTTACTGTAGCATACGGCGTTCAGGGTCCTCTGAGGCGTCGGAAATCCTGAACTCAGCTTCGACATCCGTCGCGCTTGGCACTGGCAGCCCGGCCCGTCGAAGCGCCGCGATCAAGCGCATACTGTCCTTTGGCGGCAGGTTTCTCTTCCTGTTCTCTGCAACGATATTGGGAAAATAGTAGGGACGCATTTTTATGAACACCTCGCCCTCGCGCTTCGCCTCTGCTAACAGCCCGGCCTCGGAGTAGATGACCGCCGCAACACCGTGGAACAGCGGAAATTTCTTCAGGTCGGCTTTGCGGATCAGCCGCACCGCCTTGTCATGGTCCTGGAGCATTGTGGCGATCAGGGCACGCGTCCCGAAGTAATATCCGGCTCCGCCTGGATTGAGCTTGATCGCACGATCCAGCAGTTCCGCGCCACGTTCCCATTGCCCCGAGAACGCGACGCGCGTTCCGAGCTCGCCGAGGAACTCCGTGTCATTGGGGTTGGCGGCGAGCGCCTCCTCGCCGACCTCGAACGCCTCCTTCGTCTCGTTGTTGAAGAACAGAGCCGTCATCAGCGCCTGCAGGGCGCGCGAGTTGCCGGGTTCGAGCGAGACCGCGCGGCGCGCCGATCCGAGTGCGCGCTCCAGCGCGGGATCCTTGTCACTCTGCGAATTGAACTCGAACCGGCCCTCGTCAAGCTGGATGATCGAGAGCATCGACCAAGCCGTCGCGTAGGCGGGGAAACGCACCACTGCGCTCTCAAGACAGTCGCGGGCAATCAGATGCGCTTCCGGATTCAGCTCCTCGCGGTAGGCGTAGAAACGCAGCGTGCAGTCATGGACGCCAACGTCGTCCGGCGGCGGGTTGGCCGCCTGTGATTTCGCGATGATGCCATACGGCTGGGCGATGACTGTTGCCACCTTGCTTGCTATGTCGGACTGGATGGCGAAGTGTTCGTGTGTGTCCAGAACCTCATCGTAGTCTTGCGACCACAGGATGGAACCGTTCGAAGTGTTGACGAGGCGCACGGTCACGCGGACCTTGTCGCCCGCGACGCGGACCCCGCCTGCGAGAAGGTAATGCGCGCCAAGCCCGTCGCGAACCTGCGATGCCTCGACACCGGGAGGCAGTGCTTTCGATGTCTCGCGACCGAAGACCGTGATCTCCTTGAAACGGGGAAGGGCAGTGAGAAGCTCCTCCGTCAGCCCGGCGGCATAGCGTGCAGCCTGCGGGCCATCGCCGAGATCCGCGAAGGGAGCGATCACGAGCGTCGGCTCGTCCGGAATCTGCCCAACGGACCGACTGATGGCTGGCCCCGTTAGAACGCCCGCGTAATAGCCAAGCCCCGCGCAGACGAATGCCACGACCATGGCCAGCACGGGCCAGCCAAGACGCCGCCACCCGAGGGCCCCGCGTCCAGGAACGTCTTCGTTCAGTTCATTGCCGGTCGCTTCTATCGGCGCGTCATTCCACGTAAAGGTCGGCACGTAGCCGCCCTTGGGAATGTCGATGCGGATCGGATCGTTCTGCCCTGCAATGAGATAGTAGCGTTCGATGACCCGGCGCAGACGTCCGGCCTCGATCCGAACGACGGGATCGTCCTGAGAGAAGCCCGCGCTTCGGTTGAAAACTTCGATGGCGACCGAATACGCCTTGAGGCGGTGTGCCCGACCTGCGAGCGCTTCCTCGGTGACATATTTCAGGAAGGCAGCGCCCCGTCCGCCGCTGGGAAACTCGTGGCTAGAAAGAATCCGCTCCAGTTGCGCCCTGATTTCCTCAGGGGTCGGACAGGCGCGCTCTGCCCGCTCATCCGGCGACGAAACCGAGGTCTGCATTGCATTCTCCTCACCCGTCACAAGATACGCGTGACAGTTGCCGCTTGTATTGAATCCCCGGATGCAACCTACCTTCCGACGAGCATTTCGTCCACACTTGAACGATGCTTTTCACAGCCGGGAAGTGTGGTTGTTGCCGGGGCAGAACTTGCGCGTGAACGAGGGCAACTATCGAGCGGCAATGTGTTCAAGCGTTGCCCGTAGCGGTCCGTCCGAGACATGGATGACGCCGAGATAAGGATGCGCCATGTCGATGACAAGGAAGATCGCTCCTGCGACCGACAGCGAGCACACCATCATGACCCCGATCACCGTCGGATTGGCCGGAGCCTGGAGTCCGAAGGTCAGGAACAGCCACGCGAGCCAAAAGACGAGGATGACGAGAAACGCGGTCGGCAACCCTTCCGAGCTGCTTTCAATAAGCATCCAGTGGGCTTCGGCAAGAAGGCCGCTGACCTCGAGCGCGCGAGCCTGAAGCAGACGCTGTGGCTCGGTCACAGGTACCAGGTTGCGAAGTTCGCCCTGTACAGGCTCGATGCCTTGGTTTTCATCATAGGGTTCGATGCCCGCCTGCTCGGCCGCGGTGCCCCATCCCTGAACCAGTCTGTTCTCGACGAGACGATGGAGGAGGCTGCGCGCATCGGCCGTTTCTGGGCCGTAGTGCGCCATCACTCGGTCAAGCAGCAGCAAGCGGGCAACGGAGGTCCGCAGCTCAGCTTCGGCGTTGTTGTAGACGGTGTTCGCCGAGGCGATCAGCAGGCCGAGGGCAAGAGCAGACAACGTGCCGACGACCGCCGTCGACAGGCGGATCACGTCCTTGGATTCTGAGTCCAGATGATGGGCTGGCAGTCGGTTACGGACGAGGATGCCGATCACCGACGCGCCGAACAGACATAGGAAGACAAGCGTGCCAATGGCGATCGAACTCAAGCTAACACTTCCTTCTATCGCTGCTTCCGGCACGCCGGGTCGGTTGGAGTCGCCACGCAGTTCTTGACCGCAATCTTTTGCTTTCCGTTGACTTGTCCGGTCAGGCCGCCAACATGATCCGCGTAGTTGCCGCGCGTCTCGGCGTCGAGCACGGCGACGGGAGCCGTAAGAACCAGTCCGGCTGCGCTGCCGGCCGCCGCCGCCACATTCGTCGTCCCCGCCAGGATGGTGTCGCCGAGGCCGACGCGGCTGTCGGTCAGCGTCTGCCCTTCGGATAGCCGTGCGCCGATGAGTTGGACGACTTCAGGCGATTCCGCGAACTTGCTGTGGTTGAGGTCATCACTGACCTTGATTTTGGTCAGGTCGATGACGGAAATCTTGTGGTCGGCCAGTTCAGCCTTGTAGGGAGCACTTTCGGGATCGATCGAACCGAGCCGCGGGATGTTACCCCAGACCCGTCGCGAGAAGGCCAGCGCCTTGTCGTCACGCGAGACGAACAGCGTAAACTGCGGATGCGGGTCGCCCATGTCCTCGATCTGCGAGCGGAAGACATCGACATCGACATCCGGAGCGGCCAGCATGACGTTCTTGAACTTCGCCGGAAGACCGTCATTGCGGATCGCCATTTGCCGCAGCGCTTCCAGCGCCAGCCAGTTGCCCATCGAGTGGGCCAGCACGTTGACTTCCTTCACGTCGCCATCCTTGGCCAGGTACTGGAACAGCGTTTCAAGGGCGTTGCGCGTATAGTTGGTGCTTTCGCGGTCATAACCGTAGGCCATCAGACTGCCGCGCGATGGCCAGGTCACAAGGACGGGTGTGCTGCGGACGTTGGAATCATGGACGATCTGAGCGAAGCGATAAACGCTGTCTTCAAAGCGGTTGTTGAAGCCATGGATGAAGACCAGGACGCTATGGTCGGGGTTCCTTCTAGCCGAGGCGTTCAGCCAGCCTTTCGCGCCATCGAGATCGAGCTCGTCAGCCTTCAGCGTGGCGAAGTCGGTTTCCGGATTTGAAGGCAGTTTCTTTGGCCAGGCGACGTCGCCCTCCTTGCGGACCTTGGGCAGTGAAACTCTCATCTCCGCGAAGGACGGCGTCCGGGCGCGTTCGCCGGTGAACATCTCGCCGGGAATGGTGGATCGGGCGCGCGTCGTCGCGACCAGCATGTCGACGCGGCTGGTCTCCGGCACGGTGTCCGCAACGGGGGTCAGCACGTCTTTCGGATGCCCGCCGCAGCCCACCAGCGCGATCAGCGCGAGGCATGAAAGAAATCGCCGGGTACGACCGGCAGTCAACGAGTTAAACAAGCTCAAGTCATCCCCCATCAGCATTCCGACATCGCGCGCAGTCACGTGCTTCGAAGGCACAGTAGCTTATGTATGCGACAGGCGCTTGTGTTGCTCGCGTGACATCTTCCGTCGCCGCATCAGGAGGCGAGGACCTTCTCAATCAGATAAATTTCTGTGGTGTTCTTTCCCACCAGACAACAAGAGCCATGTTCTTCAACCTGCTTCAATATCGCCCTGACCCTGTCTGCGTCGCACTGGAAATCGATAACCATCCGCTGCTCGAGTTCGGCGAATGTAAACTTCATAGGCGTTCTGACGACCTTGCCATCAATGATGAGCGACAGAGTGATGTCGGGCCGCATCATGGTTGTCTGTCCAAAGCTGTCGCCCCATCGATCCCCAGGCCAATATCATAGCATTATTGCGGACAGACGTCCCAGAAACCAGTCTTCTTGGTGCTGTCGGTATAATACCAGCACATGCCAGACTTAGGCGGCGTCCCGGCGACCGAGGCGGCCGCCGCACCTGCGATGAAGCCGATGGCGGCTCCCGCCGCAATCGCACCGCCCGCGGGCCAATAACGGCGAGGATTCACGACGACGACGCCGCGCATGAGGGGTGGTCGCCGGACTGCGACAGCGCCGCGGCTGCCGACGGCTGCACATCCTCTGGTTCCGCAACCAGCTACAGCACGGCGGGCTTCGGCCGATGTCGGAGCGAGCAGTGGCGCAGTCACCATCATGGTGAGTGCGGTGGCGGTGGCGACGTTCTGAACGTGCTTGATGAGCTTCATGAGTTCTATCCTGGTTGAGGGCATGGGATAAACATCGCCCAGCGAATTCCTGATGGCGCGCACCGTGCCTCAATCATCGCGATTTCCTCAGTATGTTACTGTATGTTACGGCGTAGCGACGGCGGCCGGGGAGGGCACGCCGAGACGGATTGCCTTCGAGAAGTCGGGCGATAATCCATCCGCCTGCGCCCGCTCGTCGATTTTGGAAATCTCTCGCAACCGGGCAAGCGGTATCGACGTGTCGATGGCTCCCCGGTCGTAGGCGTAGTCCGGAAGATAACCATTGACGATCAGCCGCCAGTCGAACGGCACCTTGTCCCCGGCGACACGCATCAACTTGGCGACGGTTGTCGTGCAGTTGGTCGTGATCGAGTTGTAGAACTGCGGGCTCTCGGCGAGGGCGTTGGCCTCGGCGACGTATTCGAGAAGTAGATTTCGTGCCTGTTCGGGAGTGGCTCTCAGTCGATAGATTTGGACGTCCTCGCCACGCACGTTGGAGCGGAGGCCGACAACGTCGCGTTCGTCCGCGGCAAGGATCACCAGCGGGTCGTTCTTGAAGAGATCGGCAAGGGGGGAAAACCCGCCACCGACCTTGTGGCGTACCTCGATCGACCAGGCCAGTTGCTCGCCGCCTTCGAAGCCGAAGCTGAAGATGACATGGGCGATCTTCGGACCCGCCCAGTACGACATGAAGAGATCGACAGTCTTCACCTTGCTCAGATCGTAAGTTCGTGTCGTCCAGCGCTCCGTGAAGTCGGAATTGCTTCGCCACCCAAAATCCCGGACGTCAGTCAAGGTCAGCGAATTTCCGTCGATACGACCGGTGACCTGCCGGGCGACATCTTGTGCCCACGCAGCGTTGGCTTCCGGCTTGATCGAGCTCCACCAGAAAAGAATCAAAGCAAAGACGACCGCGAACGAAAGGATGGCTCTCATGCGCAACCGGCTGGCAAGCGCCGCTAAGGTGAAGAGACCGAAGACGAGGAAGACGCCAGCGGCAATTGCCCGTCCGGCATCAGGCAGGGGCAGGCGATACCAGAGGGCCAGGGAAGACCAGACTGTCAAAGCCGCTACGATCAGGGCGACCGCAAAGATGAGGATGATTGCCATCAGTCGAGGCATGTTATTCCTTTTCTGTAACCGCTGCAGTGCTGCGACGATGCAGGGATCGCGCGCTCAACGGGCGACAGGGAATGGCACGACCTTGGTGAGCTCCAGCATGATGTGGATTTCCTTGCCGAGGCCATCCATGAGTTCGAGCGCCTCGGCGTAACGTTCGTCTCGCTCCGGAGCCGTTGACGACTCCCAGTCCCGCACGAGATGGTCCGCGATGGAAAAGTCGTTGCACAGTTCCCGGAAGCTTTCGTTGCGGGAGGCAAGCGCCTCGATCTCCAGCGCCAGTTCGGGAAACCTGCACTTGGCGAACTCCGTGTCGTATTCCATTCCATCGCCCCCCGGACAGCCGCGCAGTCGTCATGAACATGACACAGATTCTGGCTGGCACCACGTAGGTTACAGTAACATACGGCGAGTTTCTTGCGGTCGGCGGCGTATGTGTGGTCCATTCGGACATCGGTCCGTTGGCGGGCCAGCCATGCGAGGACATTACCGTGAAACCCATACTGATCTCCGTCACAGCGCTGCTGATGTCGACCGGACTGGCAAGCGCAGCCGACCCGATCCTCGGAAACTGGAAGACGACGCTCGGTGACACCGCCGCGATCGAGCCGTGCGGCGGCGGCTTCTGCATTACGCTGAAGAGCGGCAAGCATGCAGGCGAGAAGATCGGCGCGTTCGAAGGCGGCGGCGGCAGCTATTCTGGCAAGATTACAGATCCCGACGCGAAGAAAACCTACAACGGAACCATCAGCGTCTCCGGCGACACCGTCACCCTCAAGGGCTGCGTGATGAAGGTCGTCTGCGAGTCGCAGAAGTGGTCGCGCCAGTAGTCCGCAGACGTAGATGATACGGTAACATACGGGCATTTCCGCCAGGATCGGCTATTCTGCGCCGGGAATCAATTCTGGCAATTGGCGGAGCATCAGATCGGGGACTGCTGGCATGATTGAAATGAAAAATGCTTATTGCGGGTTGGCACTGGCTCTCGCAGCGGCACCTGCGATCGCAGCCGATATGTCGGAGCCTCGACCGGTCGCCGTCGACAGTGGCTGGACGTATCAGGTTACGCTCGACGGCTGGCTGGCGGGGTTGAATGGCGACATCGGCGTCCGCGGCCACTTGACGCCGACGCTCTGAAGTCCCTTTCGTATCGCATGAATGCTGACACCCTGAAAGGTGTCGGCAAATGCCCGTTGCGCGTGCGCGAAGTCGATGGCGTCGTATACCTTGTCCAGCGTCACCTTACTAGGCGCACCGTCCTTGAACTCAAGAGGTCCGATGCGGGCTTCGACTTTGTCTGGCGTCGTGATAGATGCGGGAACATCGGCGGCGTTGAGGGGAAACGCCACACCGAATGCGACGCCAAGT
This sequence comes from Hyphomicrobiales bacterium, assembly GCA_900473045.1. GTDB lineage: Bacteria > Pseudomonadota > Alphaproteobacteria > Rhizobiales > Rhizobiaceae > Pararhizobium. Next base: position 20,114 of record UCKS01000013.1, on the reverse strand, counting down.
ACGGTGGCAATCAGTTTTGCTCTCACGGCAATCTCCAATGTCATTGGGGCAACGCTTGGACGGCTTGTGATGCAAAATTCAACTATTGATGACACCGCACGTGGTCGGTTGCAAGGTGTAGTGCCCCGGTTGTGCCGGTGCTCGTCGCCATCGAGTGGGCCCCTGTAAGGGCCGGTGAGCCGACGACTGCATGTGCACTTCTGCTATCAGTCGATACGCTCCCACGGTTCTAGCGACAACCATGGAGGCCGGACGATGGCAACGGCGCTGGCCACCGCCACTGCGAGTAGCCTAAGGTTCTCAAGTCCCTTGTGACTTCACCCGCCTACAAGTGCCGGACTATTACCACATTGGTCGCATCACGGATATTGTCCTAAAGGGCATCTTGTCGCTAGGGGCCGCGCCATCCTCCTGGCCGCGACGAGTTTTGACCTATCTCTGGGGAGACCCGGTTGTGCCGGCGGCACGCTTTAAATGCGAGTTCCAAGCTTATCACACCCATTCCTGGACAATTGATTTCCGTACATATTTCTCGAACGTCAAATCTCGGCGAGCGCGGCTGTGTTATCGACCGCAGGTCGATGTCCGGAAACGGTTGTTTTCCGGACATCAGATTACTACGCCGATCTATGACAGGGCGGATTACCTCACAGGCTGTGCCGGCGGAAGTTGCCATGTTCCATCTAATGCTCCTTTTTCCGGCCCATAAACACGCGCAACAAGGCTGTATTTCCCCTGCGGCGTTGGCAGCCAGTTGGCCTCCTTGTCCTTGCCGGGCGAAGTGTGGCCAAGATAGATGGTCAAGGACTTGTCCGCGCCATACTGAAGTCCCTTGGTGCGATCCCCGATCGAATAACGATCAAGCGGGTTCGCATAGAGGAAACGATCGGGAAGCGTATAGAGCGTCAGCGACCAGAAGAACTTGGCAGGCGGGAGGTTGTCGGCGTCGAAGTGCAGCATGGTCTGTTTCGAGCCATCACCAATAAATCCACCGTACCAGGCTTCCTCCAGCGAGTTGCCGTATAGCCCCTTTTGGGCCCCCAAAGCGCGCTTCATGTAATCCCCATTGAGAAATTCACGCGTACCAAACAGGCCGTTCGAGCTCAGGGTGGTTTTGGCGACCTCGGCCATTTCGGCCTTGGCATCGGCGATGCCCTGGTCGATTGCGGCAAGCGTTGCCGGATCAACGGTAGACGGATCCCAAGCCACACCCGGCGCGATACCGATCTTTGCAAACTTCGCCATGAGCGCCGCCTCCGCAGGGACGGGTGGCTGGGTAAACTGCAGCAGGAAGTTCATGTAGCCGATGAAATCGTGGCTGGTCGCTTTGGCAGCTTCGTAGGGAGGAAATTTTATGGCAGGCGCGGGTTTTGGTGCTGGCTTCTTGAGGAATTTGCTCAAGGGTTCGAGCTTGTACTGCGCCTGGATAGCCTTGACGTTCGGGACATCTTCCTTGCCATTCAGCGACGTGCGTCCAAGGATACCGATGATGTCCGTCTCAGCCTGAAACACCTGGTCGATGCCCTTTGGCTTGTCGCCTTTCCAGTTCGGTCCGGCAATAACGTAGTTCCCAGCGTCGAAGCCGGTTGAACGAACCCCGACATAGGCGAAGTTGTAGGTGAACAGGTCGATCAGCTGCATCACGTAATACCGGTCCTTAGGCATTGCAGGTACGCTCAGAACCATGGGTTCGGCGCGCAAATCGAGCCACGCCCAGGAATAGGGCGTGTCGTTGTTCGGCGTCACGATATCCGTGTTTTCCGGTGTGAAGGTTTCCGAATAATGCCTGAAAACATTGAAGCCACCTACGTATTCGGGCGCATCCGGAAGCGTCGCCTGCTTAGACCAAGTCCCATAGCTTGCGATCGGTGCGTAGGAATAAACATACGCCTCCTTCGCGATGGCGCGCGCCTCGTCCGGCGATACCGTTTGCGCGACGGCTGCCGCCGTCAAAACCAGGAAAGCGAGTGTAGCAGCGATTATTCGTATCATGAGGCACCTCCGTGTGCTTGCCCTAAAACAATTAGCATCCGCAGATCGCGGATACTGAGAACCAGAAAATCACTCTACCAGGTTTGGTTCGGGGAATTTCCACGAGCCGTCCAGAATCTTCTCGGCAGGCCGATAGAGCCGGACCGTGTAGTTCCATCCTTCGACGGTCGGCAGGCAGTTTGGAATCTTGCCATCACAGCCGCCCGCCTGCCACTTGCCACTCCCGAGCTCGTCCTCCGTTGCAGTCGGAAGCAGGCCTCCTTCGCCGGAAGTGATCTGCGCGATGACGTCAGTCTCCTGACCTTCCAGCCTATCGTCAACATCAACCTCGATCAGGGCTTCTACCTTCGCTCGTCGGCTATCTGGAACTTCAACCTGGAGACCGATACCAGCTATATTCCAATAGGGTTCGGCATAGGTAAGGTATTCCAGCTCGACAAAGGGATTACAATGGACGCCTTCATCGAGCCGCAGTATACAGTCTGGCATGACGGCCCCGGTGCACCGCGTTGGCAAATTTTTGCAGGTCTGAATTTTCAATTTCCGATTGGGAAGTAAGGGCTTTGATAGGAATGGTAGGTAGCCCCGGTCTCACCGGTTAGATTCCTTTCAGAGCGATCAAGTTTCCTCTTGTCATAGAAGCGGCCCATGGTCCAACCGTGGCAGAACATGACGCGCGAACAGGTCAGCCTCGGCGGCGTGTGGATATCCCGACAGGATGGATGCCTCAATCCCTTCGGGGCGGTAGGCCTCCAGTTTTGCGAGAACTTGATCGGGCTCTCTGACGATCGCAGCACCGCAGCCGGAACGGGCGCGACCTATGCCGGCCCAGAGGTTGTCTCCGACAGAACCTGCATTACCGGTCTTCTCGCGCAGCTCCACGTGGCGCCTGACGCCGATCGACTGGCTGTCGAGCGACTTCGCCCGCATGGCTGCGCCGGCGGCGTCATCGAGTTTTGACAGCAACCGGTCGACAGCAAGGCGCGCCTCGGCTTTGGTTTCACGGACGAGGACATGCACGCGGTAGCCGAAGCGCAGCTTGCGGCCGCGCTTTCCTGCCCGGCTGCTAAGGTCGGCGATCGTGTCACGCACCGCTTCGATGTGGTCCGGCCACATCAGATAAATATCCGCGCCTTCGGCGGCGGCTTCGCGGGCATCGGAGAGGCCGCCTATCTTTGGCTAGCTGCTTTGGAACCTAAGCGACACTCATGCGTTCTCTCTAGTTATCCAGAAGATGAATAAGCAGGGGATCGATGGCCAAGGTGGATTTATTACGCAGCAACGCTGTTGCTCTTGGGGGCCCTGTTTCTTCCGAAGATTATGAAGACTTCTTCGAGAACGGCGCTCTGCCCCTTCACTTGGTGGGGGCAGACGGGACCATTTTGCACGCCAACCGGGCGGAACTTGACCTGCTCGGCTATAGCGCCGAAGATTATATTGGGCGGCCGATCTCCCAGTTCCACGCCGATGATGAAACGATCCGGGAGATCCTCACACGTCTCGCCGCTGGCGAAAAACTCAGTCGTTTTCCCGCCCGCCTGCGCGCCAGGGACGGCTCCATTAAACATGTCGAAATCACCTCCAGCGTCCAATTCCGTGACGGGACATTCACTAACACCCGGTGCTTTACGACTGACGTCACTGAAGTCGTGGAGATGAGACGCCAGCTCGCGCGGAAAGAAGAGCAGATGCGCCAGATTCTGGAGGCATTACCTGCGGCGGTCTACACCACAGACAACTATGGCAAGATTAGCTACTACAATCGCGCCGCCGTTGAGTTTGCTGGCAGGGAGCCAGTGGTCGGTGAGGACGAATGGTGCGTCACGTTCCGTTTGTTTACCGCCGACGGGCAGCCACTACCTCATGATGAGTGTCCAATGGCGGTTGCCTTGCGAGAAAAGCGACCGGTCCGTGGTGTGGAGGCAATGGCGCAGAGGCCCGATGGCACAATGGTGCCCTTCCTTCCCTTTCCCACGCCGATGCTTGATGAGGATGGAGATCTCGTGGGGGCGGTGAACATGCTCGTGGACATCAGCGACCGGAAGGCGGCTGAGACCAATCAGAAAGTTTTTCCTCGACGAGCTCAACCATCGCGTCAAAAACAATATGGCCATGCTCTACGGTCTGATCCACTCCGCGGCGAGAGAATCCAAGAGCCCGGAGGCACGCCGCGTACTCGGTGACGCCGCTCAGCGAGTCGGCGCTATGGCTGCGGCTCAGCAGACGCTTTACACCGAGAACGATCGAAGCAGCGTAAGTGCCGCCGACTTCGTCAACGCGGTTTGCAATAGCGCCAAACAGGCCTTTTCAAAAGACGTCGCTCTCCACGTCGACGTTGATGCCGGGCAGTTGCCAAACGACGCCACAATGCCACTGGCCCTTGTTATCAACGAATTAACGACCAATGCGGCGAAGCACGGTTGCGATCATGAAGGTCACTGCGAAATCTGGGTTTCGCTCACGCGATCCGAAGGTGAACTTGTGCTGACGGTTCGTGACAACGGCCCCGGCTTCAACTTCGAGGAAACCGGTCGTCGTTCATCAGGAACCGGCCTGGTATCTGGTCTCGTTCGTCAGCTCCGCGGAACGTTTTCTGTTGCTCCAGGGCCCGGCGCTGAATGCACCGTGCGCTTCGCATATTATCACTCATAAAAAGACCATCAATATGACCCGGTTTTCCAAGTCGACACCAGGCTCTAACCGCTCCGACGGAGTAGCTGCTGGCGAGCCCGAGCACATTGCCGGTGGGGGACGTCAGCTCGCATCCTTATAGTCGAGGACGACTTCCTGATCTCTCTTGAGCTCGAGCATCGCCTAATTGACGCCGGCTTCACCGTAGTTGGAATAGCCGTGACCGCTGGCGAGGCAGTTTCCATGGCGGGTTCGCAGGGGCCGGATCTGGCTGTCATGGATATTCGGCTAGCGGATCGCACGGACGGTGTCGAAGCGGCGATCGAATTGTTCAGCACGCTCGGTATTCGCTCGATCTTTGTTTCGGCGCACGCCGACGTCGAGACGCGCAAGCGCGCCGCGCCGGCCTCACCGGTGGGGTGGCTACAGAAGCCATATCCGGCCGAAGCTTTGATCCGCTTAATACGGGCGCATCTCAGTGAGCCTTCGGCATAAACACAAAGGAAGATGCATCCCTCTTCACCTACTTCCCAAAGATTTCTGGCTCGCCTGATCCGTAAGTCGTCATTTCAGGGAGGCGCTCACCTCGCACTAACGTCTCGGCGAATAGCCTCGATAATCCTGTCTAGCGTGGGTGGAACCTCATAAACGGGAGCACTTTAGTGCCCAAGGCAGTTGCGTAGACAGTGATCTCATCGTCTTCAGCCGTGGTACAAGTCGTTCGGCGTTAGACAGTTATTCGCTATCGCCTGGGCCATCTACCAGGCATCCCAGGATCTTTCCCTGTAGTATGCGGCTTAGCTACATGGAACGCGGCCGGACAGAACCGGATTGACCATACTCCGCACTTTATTTCCCAAATTTGCGTTTCCGACGTCTTCTTTGGGCAACCCGAGCGTGTTAAGAAGTAAGGCCGAGCGAGTGCCGGTCCACTCCATCAGAGTTATTGAGAGCACCTCAGCAACATCAAAAGGTGAAAGAAATGAAACTTGATCCCGTGAGCATAACAGCGGCAATGCTGTTGGCTTTTCCCCTTCCTAGTAGTGCCGAGGATGGGGGCATGGGCATCGAAATTAATGTTTCCCTTTCGACCAAAGCCGCGGCGAAGCTTGCGGCTGACAAAGAAGGTATTGCCGCCTTTGCCTCTTATTATGGTGATCCCAGCAAAAAGGGTGAGAAGCACGCCGACGAGATGGGACAGATTGATCTTTCAACCACGGATGAATGGGTGGAAATATCTGGAAAAGGCGGGCCTCTTCACATCAGCGGCAAATTGGTCGATCCGAAACTTCTCCAGTGGGTTGATGGTCCGGTCAAGATCAACGTCAACGTAATTTCGGGGCGCAAAAGCAGCTCAAACAATATATTAACCTGCGACCTCATCGATGGCCCTTTGAGGGAAGCTCAAAAGGCGCCGCTAGAGGTTCGTTGCAGCTTGACGTCCGAGAATCCACAGACAAAGACACTTCCTTAGGTTTGGTTGACAAAGTAGGGTAGCCAAATCTTTGCGGCAGCCAACGCGAGGAAGGCTTCAAAGGAAGCTCTGGTCTTATCGAACCTGGTGGCGATCCTGCGAAACTGCTTGAGACGACTAAACATCCGCTCGACACGATTGCGATCCTCGTATGCCGGTAGTCACAAGCAGGCGGGTTCTTCCGGTTCGCTCTTGGCGTAATAACGGGACGGATGCCGCGCATCAAAAGTTCTTCCCGGATAGAGTCGCCGTCATACCCCTTTTCTGCCAGGAATAGCCTGGGCTTGTTGACTGGCACGGCCAACAGAGCCGGAACGGCGTTGTACCGAAGTCTCGCCACCCATCAGGATAAAGCCAAGAGGGCGTCCCTGACCGTCCGCTCTGGCATGGACTTTGTCGTAAAGCCGCCGCGTGATCGACCAAAAGCACTGCAATGCCATCATCCAGGAATGAAACTATGTTCCGCAACTCAAACTTCAGAAAGGTCTGCGGCGGATGACGGGCCCGCGTCCGAGAAGACGGGGTGACCATGCAGGCACAGATGCTGTGACTTTGCCTCGCGTTGTGTAGCCTGTTGGATTGTGTCCACTGGAGCGATGCAGCGAGGTTTCGAAGGTGGAGCCGATCAGACACTCTCATGCTTTCAACAATGAGCGCTTACTTGCCGAACGGTCAGTCTGAGCTTGGAATGCAATGTTGTCGAGGACTGGCGGCGATTAAATATCCGTTGCGCATCTCGCACACCCCGTCATTTATTATCAATGGATAGAACAAAGACTTTCTTGCCACCGCAATAATTATCCTTACCGCCCAGAAGTCCCGTAAGCTATTGATTTCCCATGACGAATACGTTTCTTTCCGGGGCGTTTTTTAAGTTTCGTCGGTTCTTATCGGTTCAAGGCGAACGATTGTGACATTTGGAATCGCTGTCCCGAAAAGAGGGAAACACGCAGCCGGACTAAAATCCGGCCAGAAAGTTTCCGGCGGCATCGATAACCTGCACAATGATTGAGAATTGTTCAATTGCAGACACTACGCTAGCGCGGTTTCTAGAAAATCGGCCATCTCGGCATTGAAGAACACTTTTGTGCGCGGTCCCGCGATAATGGGGTCGATCCGTCGGACGCATTCCTGATAATGGGGCGTACGGCGATGGTCCTCAAGCGCTTCGGATGAGGCGAAGACCTCGTAGATCAGGAAGACGTTTTCATCCTTCGGATCCCGCAGCACGTCGAAGCGCAGATTGCCGGGTTCCTGTCGCGTACCCTGGTAGTTGATACGGAACGCCTCTAGAAATTCGGCCGTGTGGCCTTCCTTGACGTTGATGCTAACCATCTGAATGAGCATGTCAGTTTTTCCTGCTAATCGTTGGATGTGGCGCCGCGGCGCGGTGAAGGGGCGAGATCAGAGGCCGGGAGCTTTCCACATAGCCGTCGTAACGCCCTCGTCGACAAGCTGCCGCTGTAGCTCATAGGCTCGTGCCCAGCGGTCGCCCGCATTGTCATATATCGCCTTGTTCTCAAGATTTGGCTCGAAATGCCTATCCCAGCGCACCCAGTGAGTGGCGGTATCGACAAAGTCGCGATGAAGACCTGCGCCGATGCCAGCGGCTGCGGCGCAGCCGAGCGCGGTTGCCTCCTTGACAACCGGGGTAACTACTGCAAGGCCAGTGGCATCCGCCAAGATCTGCGACCAGTGGGCAGATTTAGAGGCGCCAGCCGCAAAGACGATCTTGTCCGGTGTCTTACCCGAGAGCTTGAAGATGGCTGACAGATTGCGTGCGGCAACGATTGCCGCGTTTTCCTGCAAGGCGCGGAAGATCGCGGCCTTGCCGGATTTTTCCGGATCGATCGACAGGTTCAGGAGCGAAGGCGCTGCATGGTACCAGTTTCCATAGTGCATGACGTCGGAGAAGACAGGAATGATGCCATAGGCGCCTGGCGGGATGCTTGCCGCCTTTTCTTCGAGCAAGCTATAGGCATCGCCGCCGGTTACTGCTGCCCTTGCCATCTCCTCCGCGCCAAAGCTGTCGCGGAACCAGCGCATGACGACGCCGACGAAAAAGCTGATCGCTTCGGCCTGATTGAGGCCGGTGACGACATGCGGGTTGATGCGCAGGTTCATCGATGGGTCGGTCACAGCAGGGGACACGTTGACCACCTGCTGCCAGAAAGTACCGCCCAGCACCGCGCAGTCACCCTCGTTTACGACGCCGAGGCCGGCGGTGCCGATCTGGCAGTCGCCGCCGCCCATGACGACCAGTGTGCCCGCAGCGAGCCCGGTCTCTTCGGATGCGCGCGGCGTGACAGAACCGATAACCACCCCGGGTTCGACGGTTCGCGCGAAGATGTCGTTGCGCATACCCGCCTTGGTCATGGCATCCGGCAACCAAGCGCGCTCGGACAGACTGAAAATGCCTGTCGTCCCGGCATTGGACGGATCGCTTGCCAACACGCCGGAAAGGCGAGTGAGCACCCAGTCGGATAACATCGCGACGCGATGCATGCGATCGTAGACATCCGGCAGGTTGCGCTTCAACCAGAGCAGGCGTGGCAACGCGCCGAGCGCAAAGGTCTGACCCGACTGCGCATAGAGCTCCGCCTCAAGCTGCGGAAAATCGCGTTTCAGGTCACGCACTTCAACGTTGGCTCGACTATCGACATTGGCACAGGCCCAGATTTCGCAATCATTCCTGTCGTAAACGACGATTGCTTCGCGCATGCTCGTGGCGCTAACGGCGGCGATATTGGAGGCGGCGATACCTGAATCGGAGATTGCCTTGCGGATGGCGCGAGACAGCAGCGCCCAGTTGCCCTCGACATCGAAATCCATTGAACCTGGAAATCGGGAATCGGCCTTGTGCCACCATTCGTGCTGGGCACTTGCGATCTGGTTGCCGTCTGCATCGAAGATAACGGCGCGCCCGCTGCCGGTGCCCGCATCCACGGCGAGAAGATAGCGTTGCGTCATCGTCTCAATCCTTGATTTCGAGTAGGCCTGCGGCCGTCGTTTCATCCGTTATCAGAATGCCGACGAACTTGCCGAGCAGCGCGGCATGAATGGCCTGCACCTTGTGGAGGCCGCCCGCAGCGGCGACGACCTTTTCGGCCCGCGACAGCGTTGCAATTTTCACCCCAATGACCCGATCGTGCAGCGGTAGGTCGAGAACCTGTCCCTTGTCGTTATAGAACTGGCAAAGGATGTCGCCGACGGCACCCTTTCGCCGCAGTGGCTCCACCTCATCGGGATTAACATAGCCGGAACGAACAACGGTCGAGTTGGCGGAAAGTTCGCCGATACCGACGAGCTGGTAGGAAGCGTTGAGTGCCATATCCAGCAGATTGGCGACGGCGGGCTCCATTGACAGGTTTCTCGCAACTTCCGGATCGCGGACCACGAGAGGAGCAGGCACCAGATGTACGCTGCTACCCCAGTTGGCGGTGCGCATGCCATCGACATAAGTGCCGACGCCGCCGGTCAGGCTGACAAGGCCGATCTTGCGCTCATTGGCAAGGTGACCAAGGCGCTGGATGGTGTTGCTGACTGTTGCGCCCCAGCCGACCGCAAGCAAGTCGCCGTGCTGAAGACGTTGCATCAGGAACTGTGCCGCCGCCTGACCTAGCCGATCACTCGGATCTTCGTTGGGTAGTTGCGGCACGACATAGGCCTCAAGCAGGTCGTACCGGTCCTTGATTTCTTGTTCCAGAGAAAGACAGCCCTGATAGCGCGAATTGATGCGCACCTGAATGATGCCGGAGCGGCGGCCGCTCTCGAGCAAGCGCGACACCTTGATGCGCGACATGTTCAGCCGCTCGCCGATCTCGTTCTGGGTTAATCCGTCGTTGTAGTAATACCATGCGATGCGGGTCAGTATTTCCTCGTCCGCATCCGCGTAACTCCACTCGCCGTTGTCCGAAGCCATGCACCCCAGTTCCCTTTGGGTTGTCTATGATCATTTGAATAACAAAAAAACATTTGATACGTCAACAGTACCAAGGACGAAAAAATTTCGGCCGCTACAATTCATTGAAATAACGATAAGATTCACGTTTTTCGCTTCAGTATATAAGTTTCATTGAAGTGAGCGCTATTCTGAACGTATTGACGCAATCGGATCGGTATGATCACATGATGGCAGGTGAGTACATTTGAACAGGTGAGGAATGGCGAAGGATCAAGCGGCCGGGAGGGTCGCCCTTCTTGAGGACATCTGGAAGTCCTACGGTGCCGTGCCGGTGCTGCGCGGTGTGTCGCTTGCGCTCGGCGCAGGCGAGGTTCATGCGCTTCTCGGCGGCAACGGCGCGGGCAAATCAAGCCTGATGAAGATCATCGCCGGTATCATACCGGCCAATTCTGGACAGATTGAAATCAATGGGCGGCCCTTGACCCAAGCGTCTCCCGCGCTGGCACAGGAATTGGGTCTCTATCTGGTGCCGCAGGAAGCTCATATCCTTCCCAACCAGACTGTGCTCGAAAACATCTGCCTTGGCCTTAAGGCGTCGCCCCGTTCGCTGCGCCCGCGGGTCGAAAAGCTGGTTCAGGAGCTTTCGGTCGCCATTGATCTCGATGCGCAGGCGGCAACGCTGGAAATTGCCGAACGGCAGATCGTGGAAATTCTACGTGGTCTCGTGCGCGATGCCCGTATCCTAATTCTTGACGAGCCGACATCCGCGCTGACGCCTTTCGAAACGCGGGCACTGTTCGATCGCGTCCGAAAACTTCAGGCGCAGGGCGTGGGCATCTTCTTCATCTCGCACAAACTGCGGGAAATCCGCGAAATCTGCTCGACCATCAGCGTGCTGCGCGACGGGGTTATCGTTCTCGCGGGATCACTCGCTACCTATAGCGACAGTGAGATCGTCGTGGCGATGAGCCGCGTACAGATCGCGGCTGACGGACAGGTGGGCAAGGCACCGAGAGAGGTCGCGCAGATCGGCCAGCCGCGCCTTTCGGTACGTGGTTTATCGGGCGAGGGCTTTCGCGACATCAGTCTTGATGTCCGCGCCGGTGAAATTCTCGGACTTGCCGGTGTCGTCGGCGCCGGTCGCACCGAATTTGCTGAAACACTGTTTGGCCTGCGCAAGCAATCCGCCGGTAGCGTCTATCTCGAAGGTGTGGAGCTTTCCCGCCGCTCGCCACGCCTTTGCATCGACAAGGGCCTTGTCTACCTGCCCGAGGATCGCCAGCAGAATGGCCTGTTCCTCGAGGCGCCGCTTTTCTGGAATGCATCCTCCTATCTGATCCACCGTCTGCCTTTCTTCCTCCGTCCCAATCAGGAACGCCGCTCCTTCGATGGTTTCCGGGAGAGCATGGGTATCAAATGTACCGGCGCAGGGCAGGCGGCACGGGGTCTCTCCGGCGGCAACCAGCAGAAAGTGCTGTTGGCAAAATGCCTCTCCGCCCGACCTAAGGTGCTGATCCTCGACGAGCCGACCCGCGGTGTCGATGTCGCGGCCCGCAACGATATCTATGCCCTGATCCGTACGCTGGCGGCTGAGGGCGTGGCGATCGTTCTGATCTCATCGGATTTCGACGAAATCGAACAACTGGCCGACCGCGTGCAGGTCATGGCTTTTGGCCAGCACGGTGGTGAACTTGTCGACGCAATCAGTGTCGATGCCATCGCTAAACTGGCCTTCGGCGCTTCGGAGGCCCATCATGCTTGATCTCTTTGCGCGCAACCGCGTCGTGACGCTGCTCCTAATTCTCATCGTTGCGTATGCTGCGATCGGTGCGGCGGCGCCCGGTTATCTTTCCGGTGCTACGGCTTCGACAGTCCTCGCCAGCAGCCTCGTGCTGATGCTGATCTCACTTGGAACGATGGTCGTTATCCTGACCCGCAATATCGACGTCTCCAGCGGCTCGGTGCTGGGCTTAAGCGCCGCAGTACTCGGCCTGTCCCTGAACGCTGGCATAGCTCTTCCCCTGGCAATTGTGCTTTGCCTGCTGACGGGCGTTGCTGCCGGTGCGTTCAATGGTGTGATGGTCGCGTATCTGGGCATCCCCTCGATTGTGGCGACGCTTGGAACGCTCGGCCTCTATCGCGGCATCATGCTGGTGATGACCGGAGGGCGCTGGATCGAGGACCTGCCGCAGGATCTGAAGGCGTTCGCGGGCAATCTCAGCCTCGGTTTTTCCGCACTGACCGTTGTCGTTGTCGCGCTCATCGCTGGTCTCTGGATCTTCCTGCGGCATACCCGTTTCGGCCGCTTCTTCTATGCGGTTGGTGATAATCGTGCTGCGGCTCACCATCTGGGCGTGCCTGTCCGCCGTGTGCAGTTTGCCGCTTTTGCGGCTACGGGCCTTTGTGCCGCGCTCGCCGGCATAGTCTTTTCGGCGCAGATCGGCTTCATCCCGAATCAGGCTGGCAACGGCGTCGAACTCAAGGCTATCGCGGTCAACGTTTTGGGTGGTGTGAGCCTACTCGGTGGCACAGGCTCCGTCGCGGGTGTCGTCGCGGCCGTGATCTTCATCACCTCGATCGACAGTGCGCTCGTTTTCCTGAAAATCCCCGCTTACTGGAACGATTTCATTGCCGGTGCGCTGCTTCTGTCGGTCCTGCTGCTCGACGGCCGCGTCCGCCAAGTCATAGACCGACGCATCCGCGCGCGCCGTTATGCCGTCCACGACCGGGCGCATGCCATTGATAACCGCAATCCAACATCCAAAGTCCTGGAGGCCGGCCGATGAACAAGCTGATCTTCCGCTGGGAAACCGCTCTGCTTGCCATGCTGGCGGTAGAACTCGCGATCTTCGGCATCGTCAACCCGCGGTTTCTCAATCTCGGGAACCTGATCTACGGCACCTCGGATTTTGTGCAGATCGGCATCGTTGCGCTGCCGCTGACGCTGGTGATCATTGCGGGCGGGATTGACGTTTCCTTCGCCTCAACTATCGGGCTTGCGGCCATCGTGTTCGGGGTGGCGACCTTCTATGCCGTGCCGCTGCCACTTTCGATCGCCTTCGCACTGGTGACGGGCGCTTTCTGTGGCTTGTTCAATGCCACAGTGATCCATCTTTCGAAGATCCAGCCGCTGGTCGTCACGCTTGGCAGTCTTTATCTGTTCCAAGGCACCGCGACCGTTGCCTCCGGCCTCGTCGGGGCAGGCGGCTATGAAGGGATCGGCAATTTCCCCGAAGCCTTCAATGCGTTCGGTTATGCACAGATTTTCGGCCTGCCAGCGACGCTCGTCTTGTTTCTGGCGCTGGCTGCCTTGCTCGTCACACTGCTTCATTTCACCCGTTTCGGCCGTGCCGTCTTTCTTGTCGGCCAATCGGAGAGTGCTGCGCGCTTTGCCGGCATCCCGCTCGCCAGAGTGCAGACCATCACCTATGTCGTCACCGGTCTATGCGCCGCGATCGCCGGGCTTGCGATGTCTGCCTATTTCGGATCGGCCCGGGTCGATCTTGGTGCGGCAACGTTGCTCCCCGCTATCACGGCAGCGGTTCTCGGTGGAGCGTCCATCTATGGCGGGCAGGGGTCTATCCTCGGCACGCTGATTGCCACCTTCGTCATCGGCTATCTGCAGCAGGGACTGCAGGCGAGCGGTGTCTCAAGCCAGATTTCCAGCGCACTTTCGGGAGGGTTGCTGGTTATAGCGGTCGCATTGCGCCACGGAAGCGCTTTGCTTGCCGATTTCATCGCCGTCAACAGGCTCAGGAAAAGCCGGACGGCAGTTACTTCAGGAGGAGAGTAGAATGATCAAGACCATCATGAAATCCACGGCGCTCGCAGCCAGCCTTCTTGCCGGGACAGTGCTTGCGGCCGGAACCGCGCATGCGGAATCACGGATCGCTTTCATCCCCAAGCTGGTGGGTGTCGGCTTCTTCACCAGTGGCGGCGCAGGTGCCGTAAAAGCAGGCGAGGAAGTCGGTGCAAAAGTGAGCTATGACGGCCCGACCGAGCCCAGTGTCTCCGGACAGGTGCAGTTTATAAACAACTACGTCAACCAGGGCTACAACGCGATCATCGTGTCGTCCGTTTCTCCGGACGGTCTATGCCCCGCTTTGAAGCGCGCGATGGAGCGCGGTGTGCTGGTCATGACGTGGGATAGCGACGTAAACCCGGATTGCCGCAGTTACTATATTAACCAGGGTACGCCGGACCAGCTCGGTAGCCTGCTCGTTGAAATGGCGGCAGAAGGTGTGACCAAGGAAAAGGCCAAGGTCGCCTTCTTCTATTCCAGCCCGACCGTAACCGACCAGAACGCCTGGGCGGAAGCTGCCAAGGCGAAAATCGCCAAGGAACATCCGGGCTGGGAAATCGTCACCACTCAGTATGGCTACAACGACGCCCAAAAGTCGCTGCAGACCGCTGAAAGCATCCTGCAGACCTATCCGGATCTCGACGCCATCATCGCCCCGGATGCCAATGCCCTGCCGGCCGCCGCCCAGGCCGCAGAAAACCTGAAGCGCGCCGATGGTGTTACCATCGTCGGCTTCTCGACGCCCAACGTTATGCGCCCCTATATCGAACGCGGTACAATCCAGCGGTTCGGCCTCTGGGATGTGACGCAACAGGGCAAGATTTCGGTCTTCGTAGCTGATCACGTCATCAAGAACGGCCCGATGAAGGTGGGCGACAAGCTTGATGTTCCGGGAGTCGGCACGGTCGAAGTCTCGGCCAATAAGGTACAGGGTTATGACTACGAAGCCGATGGCAACGGTATCATCCTGCTGCCCGAACGCACCGTCTTCACCAAGGACAATATCGGCAATTTTGACTTCTGATCTCCCAAGCTGACTGCCGGGCGGCTGCGATCTGTGGCCGCCCGTTTCTATTTGAACAAAAACGGATTTGACCCATGAAAAGCCGCTGGAACGACACCGATGCTCAACGATATGTGGACGCGGCTCTCACTGACGGCCAAAGCGAAGCACTCGGCCTGCGCATCTATACCTCGCGTATCGTCGGCGGCGATCCGGATCTCGTTTTGCATGGGGGCGGCAACACCTCCGTCAAAGTGAAAGCGGAGGACGGCTCAGAACTGATGCACATCAAGGGTAGCGGCTGGGATCTCGACACCATCGAGGCACCGGGACTTCCGGCCGTTCGTATGCCGGCCCTGCTCGCCACCCGCGACGGCTCGAAGCTCTCGGATCCGGAGATGGTCGCACTGCTCCGTTCCAGCCTTGTTGATCCGACGGCCCCCAATCCTTCTGTCGAAGCGCTGCTGCATGCCTTTTTGCCCTTCACTTTCGTTGATCACACCCACGCGACCGCCATTCTGGCACTCGCTGATCAGCCGGATATGCGCGAAACGGTGAAGCGTATTTTTGGGGGCAGGGTGGCTTTCGTGCCGTATGTCATGCCCGGTTTCGACCTTTCGATCGAAGGCGACAAGGTTTATCGCGCACATATTGGCTGCGAAGGCCTCTGGCTCGAAAACCATGGCCTCTTCACCTTCGCCGACAATGCGCGCGCGTCCTACGAACTAATGATCGAATTCGTCACGTTGGCCGAAGCGGAGCTAGTGCGAAAAGGCGTTATCCTGTCTGGACCGCAACAAAGTGACGAAGAGCTGGAGCCGGCCCTGCAAGCCCGCATCACGGAGGTTCTCTCTCGACAAGGCTCGCCATTCGCCAAAAGGTTGTCCATCGACTACCGTTCGACCGAGGCGATCCGGCACTATGTCCAGAGAGACGACGTTGAGCAAGTCAGTCTTCGTGGGACTGTAACCCCCGATCACGTCATCCGCATCAAACCTTGGCCTATGATCGTCCAGGCGGATGCAGATACCACTGCGATTGAAAGCGCGCTTACCGCATATAGCGAGCGTTACATATCCTATTTCCAGCGCAATACCGGCCGGGCACATGAGCCAAAGACCATGCTCGACGCCTATCCTCGACTGGTCATTGTCCGCAACAAGGGCATAATCGCGCTCGGCACCAACGAACAGGCGGCCAGGATCGGCGGTGACCTCTGCGAACAGGCAACCCGTGCCATCAACGCGGCAGAAGACTACGGTAGCTTCACACCAATCGGCGAAGCCGATCTCTTCGACATGGAGTATTGGTCGCTGGAACAGGCGAAGCTGAAGGAATAGTGGGCGCTTTTGGCTCTTTGTGGGGCAAGATCAGTCGAACGTCATCGCTGGCTGCAATCAGCATTAGTTTTAGGCGATATATTGTTTCGCACACTTCCATGCCGCTCAGGAAAGAGCGAATCTTCTCGAAGAACGGCCGGATCTATCGGTGTTGTGTCGACTTGTTTCGTGCGATACCCAACAACTGCGAAGGCGGAAAGCACTTTCTGCGATATCAAGGTCGATTTGTGCAATCTCTCCGTTGGTTTGTAGCTCCTCTGAAGATCTTACAGCAAACCAATATTGTTAGCTCTACAGTGCCGCTTATCGAAAAGTAAACATATTCCACTATTGCGGCTTCGCCGCAGGCACCTGTCGCGGGTTAAGTTGTTGTGTTATCGAATATTTAACGTGTCCATTGTGCAGGTCGCTAGTTCAGCTCCTTTCAAGGCGATGAATTTACATCAAGATACGTCTGCGAAGTATTCGAGACGCAACAGATTGCATGTCAGGCCTTTTTACTTTTAGCGGCGGCAACCGCTTCGGCTTGAATAACACACATCTCAATTTCGCTCATCGACATCCCGTTGGCTGCATTTGAAAAGCGGTCAATAAGGGCAGCTAACCGCAGGTCAGTACTGCTGGGTACGGTCACGCCAAGTAGCCAATTGGGTGTTGTCCCGAGTGTGGCTGCTATTTTTACAAGCGTCACCAAGTCAGGCTCTCTTCTTCCCGATGCGTAGTGTGCGTAGCGCCGCTCATCCAATCCCACGCGGCGAGCAGCCTCAGCATTGGAAATACCGAGTTGCTTAGCGCGCTCCTGCAAGCGTTTGGCAAATGTGTCCATGGAAACATTTTGTTCCTCAATGACACGGATATGGCCACGAACGATATGGAGTGGTATAAGAACAATCTGTAGTTTTAGTGCGTGACTTTGCATGAGGTATTGAAGCCGGCCCGGCTGTCTCGTTGGAGCTTGAAGACTATGGAACTGCGCCAAATCACCTACTTCGTTGCGGTTGCCGAGGAGCTGCATTTTGGGAGGGCAGCGGCTCGAGTGCATATTGCCCAGCCGGCTCTGTCGACCCAGATCCAGGCGCTGGAGCGGGAGTTGGGTGTGCAGCTGTTTGTGCGTACGACCCGCCGTGTCGAGCTGACGGTTGCCGGAGAGACTTTCTATGGCCGGGCTGTGCGGATCCTGAGCGATATCGATATGAGTGCGCAGGCGACGCGCTCGGCCGCCGGCAAGACCGTGCGCAAGATCCGGATCGGCACGATCTATCCGGCCACCATCGGCGTGCTGCCGGCGTTTCTGTCGAAGATCGCCCGCAAATATCCCGACATCCAGCTGCAGATCCAGAGCGGCTCGACCAGTGACGTAATCCGCAGCCTTGAATCCGGCCAAATCAATCTCGGCTTCATCCGCCCGGTGGAGAACATCGGTTCGCTACGGTTCTTCTCGATGGCCAACGACGAATATCTTTTGGCTGTTGCCAAGGACAGCCGGCTTGCGGGTCTGGCCGAAATCGGCATCGAGGACCTGCGCGATCAGAAGATCATCTCGTTCTCGCGCCAGAACTTGTCATATACCGAGCGGTATTTTGCCGACATGTTTGCCGAGCACGATCTCGACCGCAACATTGCCTATAGTTGCGATGACACGTTTGCGCTGATCTCGCTGGTATCGGCCGGTCTTGGCATTGGCTTTGCGCCGCAGTGGACGAAGGATTTCCCAAACCGCAATTTCGAGCTTCGAAAGGTGAGGGGCGTGGATTTCAAGATCGGCATGGGGGTTGCGTGGAATGTGGAGGATCCGACGGCATCGCGCGACGACATCATCGATATTGCGCGCTCGCTGGTCAGGCCGCCGAAGCCGGCGGCAACTGAAACCATGCGTCCTCGTTAGTCCGGGAAAGGAATGCGACTTCGCGAGCAGTCGGTCCCGATTTCCGCCGTACCGGCGGTGCTTTGCTCAATCTCTGGCGTTCGGCTCCCGGCTTCCCATTCTCCGATAAGAGCGCAGCCCAGGCCTGCCGGCTCGCTATCGCTTCTCGTCGGGCAGAGCAACGCTATTCTAAATCAACCTTGGGCCATGCATGGGTCGCTATCGTCTTCGAAGATGGATAGGCGACTGCGATCGCGTTACTGCGCCATGACCATCGACTGACGTACCTGGCTGTCCGGCAGCAACGCATGTCATCGCTTCTGAATGAGAAAATATGGCCGTAAGGTGAATGGCGGGAACACAACCATCCATTCCGGCGGCTCGCATGCGCGCAGTCCTAACAGCCGCGATAACCCTTCCCGCGATTGGCTAGAGGCGTTTGCCGCTGCGATTTCGGCCTCAACTGGCCCATTCTGTAGTTTGGAGACGGTAGGCTTAAGAGTTGCTAAAACAGCGTTAACTTATTGTTAACGTTGCCGGGCCACTGAAGGCGATCCGAAGCAGTGTCACACATCGGATCAACGCAGTGCAGTTTAGTGCAGCGCAGTTCATGCCCACAAGATACGAAGCAGTGCATGTTATTTCCCAGAATTGAGAGCCACTGACCTCTCAGTGGGTCTTTTTCCGATGACCGATCTGTCCTATGTCTGTGGAATGAACCGTCTATTAAGCATGTCTGGCTAAGTTTCGTTTACGGTTCAGCGAATACTGATCCAGTCTGCCTGCCGAACAAATTGCCCGCCTTTCCCGGTTGCGGGCTTTTGTTTTATCTATCAGGTGCAGCCGTTATCAGTTCATGCTGGCAATGCCCCCACGAAGAGCACGTCGGCCTAAGGTTCATGACGCCAGCCACATAGTCAGCAGACGACCATTCTACGCTACCTCAATCTTGACTGTAACGGCTCCCGTCAATCTTGCGATCTCCATGTCAAATGTGACACGGCGAATTTGCAGCGCATCTTCAACGACGCTGAGCGCGTCGTGATTGCCCATGCCGGGAGCCATCAGGCTGCCGATCGCATCGGTGATCAGCATCGACGCAACACTTCGGCTTTCCCACTGTCGATCGACACATTCAAGATTGTCAGGCATGACTGATCTCCTCTGTCGCATCCCGCTCATAGCTCGGCTGCCAACCACGGGTGAAGCCGACGCTCAGCCCGATTTGCGTGATGGCCAACTGTTGCTGAAGAAACCTGATACCTCTCACCAAGGTTCCGATCGTGGCACGCACGTCGCCATGATGAAAGGCGAGGGCGGCGGCAATCTCATCAACTGGGCCGGAATATTGGATGTCGTACGCGTCGGCGCCGATCGTAGGCATGGCTTTTCCTTTTCCATTGCGCCCGAGCAAGAGATCAAACAAGCAAAGATGTTTCGATTGACGTCCGCATCCGCCGCGTTCGTTCTTATTATGTTCTCACTGCCAACCGAGTCACGACGGGACGGCCAGCCGAGCACTTTTAAAATTGGGCCAATGAACAACATCAACGCCACGCCGACAGCGAGGAATATTGATACAAGAACCAGTATCTCGGGGAGGCGCTTGTGCACTGCGATAGGATAGGCCGATGAGCGGAATTGGCAATGTCAAAGCTGGGAAGCCAGCCGCAACGTGCGGGGCCGCCGCCTGCCCCAATTAACACCCTGGTAGGTGGGCCGGCGTTCTTCGCCGGGTGACGGAGCCGTATTGCACCCCAGAAGATGGCCTCACTCCTGCGATCGTTCAATCCAATTCGACAGGTTGGGCGCGCGCCGTTATGCGACCCTCGACACTTTCGCCCATGCGCAGGCGATGCGACTTCACCGTGTCCGATAAAGTAAGCAGCCCGACATCCCCGGGGATGGCTCAAGGCACGTTAAAGCCAGCCAGGCAACGGAGTGAGGGGCTCGAGGGTACGGGGCCAGACGCCTTGACCATTCAACTCCAGATGATGCCATGGCCATATCCGTTTTGATCTAACGGCCGTGGCGTCCACTGCGGTCTCGATGGGGCATGTCTGACCGAAGACCGCCGAGCTGAACTCGGCTCGATCGGCATCCG
>UCKS01000061.1 GCA_900473045.1 Hyphomicrobiales bacterium | reverse complement strand
GCTCGATCCGGAACTGGTCGAGGAAGTGCTGAACGTCATGCGTAAGCTCGCAGCCGAGACTGACATGACCATGCTGCTCGTCACTCACGAAATGGGTTTCGCCCATGACTTCGCCGATCGTGTCCTGTTCTTCGACAAGGGCAAGATCGTCGAGGAGGGCAAACCGGATGACATATTCCGAAATCCCAGACAGGAGCGCACACAGAGCTTCCTGCGCAAGATAATTGCGGCGGGGCACCGCGTCTGATCGCTGCGGCGACCGGGCAATGCCTCCCATAAAAATAGAAAAATCCAGAGGAGTTGGAACGATGAATTTGAAGTATTTCATGACCATGGCAGCCGGCGCCACGGCGTTGATGACTGTTCTTGCTGCAGCGCCGGCAAATGCCGACGATGCCAAGCTGGAGGCGCTGAAGGCACAAGGCTTTGCCCGCATTGCCATTGCCAACGAGCCGCCGTTCACGGCTGTCGGCGCCGACGGCAAGGTTTCCGGTGCAGCCCCCGATGTCGCTCGCGAAGTCTTCAAGCGCCTCGGCGTGCCGGATGTCGTAGCTTCGATTTCGGAATATGGCGCCATGATTCCTGGCCTGCAGGCTGGCCGCCATGACGCCGTCACCGCCGGTCTGTTCATGAAGCCGGAGCGCTGTGCAGCCGTTGCCTATTCCGAGCCGGTTCTGTGCGATGCAGAAGCGATGCTGGTCAAGAAAGGCAACCCGAAAGGCTTCAAGAGTTATGCTGATGTTGCCAACGACCAGTCCGCCACCATCGGTGCGCCGGGTGGCGGCACGGAAGAAAAGCTGGCGCTGGAAGCCGGCGTCCCGCGCGACCGCGTCATCGTCGTACCCGACGGCCAGAGCGGCCTGAAGATGTTGCAGGACGGCCGCATCGACGCCTATTCGCTGCCGGTGCTGTCAATCAACGATCTCGTCAAGAAAGCCAACGATCCGAACCTCGAGGTCATCGCTCCGGTGCAGGGTGCGCCGGTCTATTGCGATGGTGCGGCCTTCAAGAAAGGCGACGAGGCATTGCGCGATGCCTTCGACGTGGAACTGGCCAAGCTGAAGGAATCGGGCGAGTTTGCGAAAATCATCGAGCCCTATGGTTTCTCGGCTGCGGCTGCGATGTCGACGACGCGCGAGAAGCTCTGCGCGGCTGCGAAGTAATAGTTGTGGAGAGGAGTGGCACGCTCCGCTCTTCCCGTTTGCCGATGTTGGCAAATCTTGCTCCGTCATTTCAGTGCTTGTCACAGGAATCCANNACAAGGGCGAGGATGACGGGGAATGAGGTTGGCCCCGTCAACTATGCAATCGATGCGGCAGTCCAAGAGAGCCGCGGTAACTGTAGAGAAAGTGCGATGATCGACTGGTCCGGTTACATAGGGCTGATATTGCAAGGCGCGCTGGTGACCATCCAACTGACGGTCATGGGCTCAGCGCTAGCGCTGGTCATGGCGTTTGCCGCAGGACTTGGCCGCATGTCGCGCTTTGCGCCTGTCCGCGCGCTGGCCACGGTCTACATCGAATTCTTTCGCGGCACTTCGATTTTCGTCCAGTTGTTCTGGGCTTATTTTGTCCTGCCGTTTGCCGGGATCACGCTGACGCCGTTGCAGGCGGGTGTTCTCGCCCTGGGGCTGAATGTCGGCGCCTATGGAGCAGAGGTGGTCCGGGGCGCTGTCAGAGCCATTGGCCGCGAACAGCACGAAGCCTGCGTCGCTCTCAATCTTGGCCGCTATCACCGGATGCGGCACGTGATCCTGCCACAGGCGTTGCCGCTGATGCTCCCGACCTTCGGCAACAATGCCATCGAACTGTTGAAAGGCACCGCCGTCGTCTCGCTGATCTCGCTGACAGACATGACCTTCCAGGCGCAGGTGGTCAGGGCACAGACTGGCAGCACGTTGATCCCGTTCGCGACCATTCTCGTTCTCTATTTCGCCATGGCCATGGCCATTTCCGCCGGCATGCGCTGGCTGGAACGCCGCGCGTCGCGTGGTCTTGATGGGGTGAGGGTCTGATCATGGAGTGGGATTGGGCATTCGTCTGGCAGATCATGCCGACCCTTCTCGAAGGGCTGAAGATCACCATCCTTGCGACCGTCCTCGGGGCAATTGTTGCCGCAATCGTTGGCCTGGTTCTGGCGATTGCAAGACGCTCGCCAAATCCTGTGGTGTCGCGGCCGGTTGGTTTTTTTGCCGATTTCATCCGCGGGACGCCGCTCCTGGTTCAGCTCTATTTCATCTTTTACGTCCTGCCCGATATCGGCATCCGCCTGTCGCCACTGATTGCAGGGGTCATCGGCCTGGGCATCCATTACGGTACCTACGCGGCCGAGGTTTATCGCGCCGGTATCGACAATGTGCCGCGCGGCCAGTGGGAAGCGGCGCGGGCCACCAATCTCAGCGTCAGGCAGGCATGGATTCATGTCGTTCTGCCGCAGGCCATCCCGCCGATGATCCCCGCGCTCGCCAATTATTTCATTGCCATGTTCAAGGAGACGCCGCTGCTCTCGGCCATCACCGTGCTGGAGTTGATGAACCAGGCAAAGAGCGTCGCCAACAGCAGCTATCGTTATATCGAGCCGATCACCATGGTCGGTCTGTTCTTCCTCGTCATCAGCCTGATCTCGGTGGTCGCGCTGCGTCTCTTGGAAGAACGGTATGCCCGGGTGGATGAACGATGAGGACGACGGATATCAGAATCGAAATAGCAAGCCGAGCACCCGGCCTCGACGATCGCCCGCTGGCAAAACGCGTTGGCCTCATCATCCTTGCGACGGATCACACGACCGAGGTTGATTTCCAGCGCATGGTGGCAAGTGAGCGGATCGGCGTCTATGGCACGCGCATTCCCTACGCCAATCCAGTAACGCCGGAAAACCTGATGAAGATGCAGCCGTCATTGACGGCGGGTGCAGCGTTGATCCTGCCGGGCGAGCCGCTCGATGTGGTGATGTATTCCTGCACCTCGGCCTCCGTTGTCATCGGGGATGCGCAGATTGAGGCTGCTGTCCGGGCAGCAAAGCCGGGCGTTCCCGTCGTCACGCCAACGGCCGCGGCTGTACAGGGACTAAAGGCGGTAGGCGCAAAACGGATTTCGGTGTTGACGCCGTATACAGTGGAAACCAGCCGACCCATGGCGACGTATTTCGCCGATCTCGGTTTCGAGATCGATCGGTTCACCTCCCTCGGGCTAACCGACGATCGCGAGATGGCCCGGATTTCCCATGACGAGATCGCCGCCTTTGCCGCCGAAGCGATGGCGCCGGAATCCGACGCCCTGTTCATCTCCTGCACGGCCGTCCGTGCGGCAGAAGTCGTTTCCCGCATCGAAAAGACGTTTGGAAAGCCGGCCGTGAGCAGCAATCTCGCGACGGCCTGGGCATGCCTCAGAATTTGCGGCGATACGACTTCGCGGCCGGAACTCGGCACTCTCATGACCAAGCCGTATCCGGAGGGCTGACGGCATGAGCAGGCAACAACCATTCGTTTCACTCGATGACATCCGGGCCGCCGCTGCCCGCATTGCCGGGCGTTTACTGCGCACGCCGACGGCACAATCTGCGTCGCTCGGAGAACTGGCAGGCGTTCCGGTCCATCTCAAGCTCGAACATCACCAGACGACCGGCAGCTTCAAACTGCGCGGTGCAACCAATGCAGTCTTGTCGCTGACATCAGTGGAGCGCGCCCTTGGCGTTGTCGCGGCGTCCACTGGCAATCATGGCCGGGCGCTTGCCCATGCCGCCAAGGTGGAGGGTTCGATTGCAACGATCTGCATGTCACGCCTGGTGCCTGAAAACAAAGTTTCAGAAATCCGCCGGCTCGGTGCGGAGGTCCGCATTGTCGGAAATTCGCAGGATGAGGCACAAGCAGAGGTCGACCGGCTGGTTGCGGACAAGGGCATGATCATGGTGCCGCCTTTTGATCACGCGGCTGTCATTGCCGGGCAGGGAACGCTCGGGCTTGAGATCATGGATCAAGTGCCCGGCGTGGAAACCGTACTCGTGCCGCTGTCCGGTGGAGGGTTGGCGGCAGGCATTGCCGCGGCCGTGAAGGGCTTGCGCCCAAAGACAAGGGTCATCGGACTAACCATGGAGCGGGGAGCTGCGATGAAGGCGAGCCTTGATGCCGGGCATCCGGTTCAAGTCGAGGAACTGCCGAGCCTGGCGGACTCGCTTGGCGGTGGCATCGGACTTGGCAATGCGCTGACCTTTGCCATGTGCGGGGATTTGCTGGATGACGTCATCCTCGTCACCGAAAAAGAGATCGCCGCCGGTATGCGGCATGCCTATGCAGCCGAGCGCGAGATCGTTGAAGGCGCCGGCGCTGTCGGTATCGCCGCACTTCTCTCTGGGCGGGTCACGTCCACCGGCCCCATCGTCGCCATCCTTTCCGGCCGAAACATCGACATGGGCCTGCATCGCCGGATCATCAACGGCGCGTCCTCCTTGCCCGAGGAGGTGGCGGCATGAGCCGGATGATCATTCTGACGGAGGCGGATCTGCGATCCGTGGTGAAGCTGGATATGGATGCCATAGCCTGTGTGGAAGACGCCTTCCGGGCTCTTGCCACCAAGGCCGTTGCCATGCCGCCGATCCTCAGGCTCGACATTCCCGAGCATCGCGGCGAGGTCGATGTGAAGACCGCCTATGTGCCCGGTCTCGATGGGTTCGCCATCAAGATCAGCCCCGGCTTCTTCAACAATCCGGCGATCGGTCTGCCGAGCACCAATGGCATGATGGTTCTTCTGTCGGCAACAACCGGCCTCGTCCAAGCGCTGCTGCTCGACAACGGTTACCTGACAGATGTGCGCACCGCCGCCGCCGGCGCTGTCGCCGCAAAACACCTGTCGAAACCGGATGCGCATGTTGCCGCGATCTTTGGTGCCGGCATGCAGGCACGGCTGCAACTGCAGGCGCTGACCCTGGTGCGACCGATCCGCGAGGCTCGGATCTGGGCGCGGGACACGGCAAAGGCCGAAAAGACGGCTAACGACCTAACGCGGACGCTAGGCATCAGTGTCGTCGCGATGGCTGATCCGCAATTCGTGGTTGCCGGCGCTGACATCGTCGTCACCACGACACCGTCTGAAGCGCCGATCCTGAAGGCCGTATGGCTGGAGCCGGGGCAGCATGTCACCGCAATGGGTTCCGACGCCGAGCACAAGAACGAGATCGAGCCGGTGGCGATTGCCAAGGCCGACCTCTATGTGGCCGATCGTCTGGCACAGACCCGAAAGCTCGGTGAACTGCATCATGCAATCAAAACCGGCGCAGTCTCCTCGAATGCGGATTTTCCCGAACTTGGTCAGATTATCGCCGGTCAGAAGCCGGGGCGCACAGAAACTAGCCAAATCACCATCGCCGACCTCACAGGGACGGGCATTCAGGACACGGCCATTGCAACACTCGCCTTTGCGCGTGCCGGCTTTGCCGGCGCGGGCACGCCATTTGAAAGTTGAGACCGGCAAAAGCCGGAGAATATGGGAGAAACATGACCCAACCGAACCTCAAATTTCCCCTTGGGGAATATGAAGCGCGTCTCGCCAAGACGCGCAAGGCCATGGAGGTAAAGGGCATCGACCTTTTGATCTGCAGCGACCCTTCCAATATGGCGTGGCTGACCGGCTATGACGGTTGGTCTTTCTACGTCCATCAGGCTGTTATCGTACCGCCGACCGGCGAGCCGATCTGGTACGGCCGCGGGCAGGACGCCAACGGCGCCAAGCTGACCGCCTATCTGAAGCACGAGAACATCATCGGCTACCCCGATCACTACGTGCAATCGACCGAACGCCATCCGATGGATTATTTGTCGGCCAAGCTCGTCGAACGTGGCTATGACAGGCTGACGATCGGCGTCGAGATGGATAATTACTGGTTTTCGGCGGCTGCCTTCGCAGCCCTGGTCAAGCATCTGCCGAATGCGCGCTTCGTCGACGCGACGGCGCTGGTCAATTGGCAACGGGCCGTGAAAAGCGAGACCGAGATCAAGTATATGCGCAACGCCGCCCGCATCGTCGAGGGCATGCACCAGCGCATCTTCGACAAGATCGAGGTGGGCATGCGCAAATGCGATCTGGTCGCCGAAATCTACGATGCCGGCATACGGGGCGTTGGTGCTATCGGCGGAGATTATCCAGCGATCGTGCCGCTGCTACCCTCGGGCGTTGAAGCCTCGGCTCCGCATCTGACCTGGGACGACAAGCCGATGAAACGGGGCGAAGGCACCTTCTTCGAGATCGCCGGCTGCTACAACCGCTACCACGTGCCGCTGTCGCGTACCGTATTCCTCGGCAAGCCGACGCCGGAATTTCTCGATGCGGAGAAGGCAACGCTGGAAGGCATGGATGCAGGACTTGCTGCGGCCAAGCCGGGCAACACCTGCGAGGATATCGCCAACGGCTTCTTCGCGGTGCTGAAGAAATACGGCATCGTCAAGGACAACCGCACCGGCTACGGCATCGGAATCTCCTATCCACCCGATTGGGGCGAACGCACCATGAGCCTGCGCCCCGGCGACCGCACCGAGCTGAAACCAGGCATGACTTTCCATTTCATGACAGGGCTCTGGCTGGAAACCATGGGGCTTGAGATTACCGAGAGTATCCTGATTACCGACACCGGCGTCGAATGCCTCGCCAACGTGCCGCGCAAGCTGTTCGTCAAGGATTGAGTTGCAATGAACGATNNCTCCGCCGATCCCCCGTAACGCCCACGGTCGATTTTTCGGCCGAAGGCGTCCAGCATGGTTTCATGCGGCTTCCCTACAGCCGCGACGATTCGGCCTGGGGTTCGGTTATGATCCCGATCACGGTTATCAAAAACGGGGAGGGTCCAACGGCCCTTCTCACCGGCGGCAATCACGGCGACGAATATGAAGGCCCGATTGCGCTTTTCGATCTCGCACGGACATTGAACGTGGAAGATGTGTCAGGGCGGGTCATCATCGTTCCAGCCATGAACTATCCCGCTTTCGTTGCGGGTACCCGGACGTCGCCGATCGACAAGGGCAATCTCAACCGGAGTTTTCCAGGCAGGCCGGACGGCACCGTCACACAGAAGATCGCGGATTATTTCCAGCGCGAACTTCTTCCCCTTGCCAATATCGCTCTCGATTTTCATTCCGGAGGCAAGACGCTGGACTTCCTCCCTTTCTGTGCAGCTCATGTCTTGGCGGACAGGGTTCATGAGGCAAGCGCCTTTGCGCTCGTCGAAGCATTCTCTGCACCCTATTCCATGAAGATGCTCGAGATTGATGCGGTCGGCATGTACGACACCGCAGCAGAAGACATGGGCAAGGTCTTCATCACCACCGAACTCGGCGGCGGTGGTACGGCAACGGCGAAGACTGCAGGGATCGCCAAGCGTGGCGTCAGAAACGTCCTGTCCAAGGCCGGGATATTCAAGGGCCCCGTTGACGTGGCGCAGACACAGTGGCTCGACATGCCGGACGTCGATTGCTTCTGTTTTGCAGAAGACGCCGGCCTTATCGAACCGCTTGTGGATCTCGGCGATGCTGTCAAAAGGGGCCAGATCACCGCGCGCATCCATCCTATTGGCCGTACCGGCCAAGCGCCGATCGAAATTTCCGCCAAGATGGATGGCCTTCTCTGCGCACGGCATTTTCCCGGCCTCGTCAAGTCAGGCGACTGCGTCGCGGTCTTTGCGGTAACTGTGTGACAAAAGCTGGATGTCACGCATTCAAGGGGCACGCCGAATCTTTGCCGGGGTCATCTGGAACAGCCGATCAAGCCCGGCACGAGCGCGCGCAGCGGCCAATCCAGCTTTGTCCGTCCGGAGATCAATTCACGCTCCAATTCGGCGAGCCGGGCGGAGATCGCGCCCGAGGAGGTCAAGCTTCGAGAGAGCGAGCCTATCAATTACCAATATTCCAGACCGTGAAACACCGCGTTAAGGCAAATCCCTGTCCCACGCAACTCGATCGGATNNGTAAACCGCAACCTGCTTTAATCTCGATCGCGAGCTGGCCCATTAACAGCCCTGCAAAGAGGGCGCCCGTTACCAGTCCAAGTGCGTGGCCACCGCGTTTGATTTTTCCGATGAGGTACCCGGCGGCCAACCTCAGAAAGAGCGCAATCTCCGGATGGCCGCGACGCGTGGATAGAAATGTTTGCCAATGCACTTCTCCCCTTGACGATTCTTGAGAACTCTTTTGCTACGCCTTGCTCACAAACACCTGACTGTACGACACTTCCGAAGAGGCTGAAGTCCGTGGTGGCAGGAGATAGAGGGTCAAGGCGAGGATCAGGTAGACCATCAACAGCAGCACGCCGATGAACCATGTCGAATGTCCGCCCGACGTCACCAGAACCACAGTCATGGCTGCAAGGAACATCATGACGATGGCGCCGGGCCAGAACTGTAGATCCATAGGTGTCGGGCCGATGACATAGCTCAAAAGCACCAGCACGGGAGCGACGAAGAGAGCGATCTGCGCGGCGCTCCCCAGCGCGATGCCAACGCTGAGATCAAGACGGTTCTTGCGCGCACCGGAGAAGGCCGAGGCCATCTCGGCTGCACCACCGACCAGCGCCACGATGATGAAGCCAATGAAGGCAGGAGTCATGCCGAACGAGGTGGCGGCCTGCTGTACCGATCCGACAAAAATCTCGCTGACCAGCGCGACCAGCAGTGTCGCGACGGCAAGTGTTGCCAAGGCTACTCCCATCGGTGCGGCCGGTCCATGTTCGCCAATCTCCGGGCTGCTGAAAAGCTCACGGTGGGTCTTCTGTGAAAACAGCAGACCCAACCCATAGACCACGATCAGCAAAAGCGAGAGGCCGACACTCAGCTTGCGCGTGAACTCCGACATGGTCACGGAATCGGCGGCTGACACGGCGGACGGAATCAGGATTGCTATAGTCGCCACGAAAAGAAGCGTCGACTGGAACCGCGCATTAACCCGATTGAATTCCTGCATTCGATATTTCAGTCCACCGACGAGAAAGGATGCGCCCAGCAGGAACAGGGTATTGGTAACGATCGCCCCTGCGATCGACGCCTTCACAAGATCATGCTGGCCGGCCTGCAGCGCGGCAAGCGCAATAACCAGTTCCGTCAGGTTGCCGAGCGTGGCGTTGAGGAGCCCGCCGGTCGCATCGCCCATCCGCGAGGCCACGCCTTCCGTCGCGTGGCTAAGCAGGACAGCCAGCGGAAATATCGCCAGCACCGATAGGAGGAACAACATGGTATGCGCCTCAGGTGCCAGATGTTCTGTGGCCAACACGATCGGGACAAAGACGAGCAACCATAGCGCACGGTTGTCGCGAATTTCTTTCACCACGCTACCCATGACCATAATTCCCCCTGATTGAACGACAAACCAATTGATCCAGTTCCACGCCGTGGCTTATCCCCCTAGCGCGATTGTGATAGCCACCAGCCCCGCCCCGAGAGACGCCATTGCGAAAGCCATTGGCCCCGGCCTGCCACCAGCATAATTGCCGAGCTGAGCGCCGATCAGGAACAGCATGACAAGGGCGATGCCGTTCGATATGCGCATAGCCCGGGAAAGATACTCCACAAAGAGAAAACGGCAGGCTCGGCGGCAGCGTCAAAAGACCAGCAAGGACGAAAATGGAACTCGCCGCCCTCAGATCGTCTCGACGAAGTATTCTGCTCTGCGATCTGAAAGATCGCACCCGAATTCGCCTCAAGAGGATGCCTGCCTCTTCCTTTGTGATGATCGGTCTCGCCTCCGACGGCATGTTGTCAACAAATACCTGCTGCGCCTGCGGTAGCGGCAGATTGCGCACGGCAGCTGCGAAACTGTCACCTCGCACCCGTTCGATTACCGACGACAGCACGAACATGACGCCGTCGACGATTCCCCAGTGCATCCGAGCGCCGCCATCAACACGCTGCCGACCCGTTCCCCACCCGCAACCGACGCACTCATCGTTCCCGTGAAAGACAGTGCCATCAGCGGTCCAAAAATGATCTCGGACAAGCGGTCCATGGGGGTCGAGGACAGAGCGTGTCTTGTCTCGTTCCCTCATGTGTTAATGGCCTGTCAGTACCAGCGTCTGGATCGGGAGCATCACCGCCTGCATTCGTAGGATCATGGCATGCACGAGGCCAACGGTATCGACGACGTGAAGGAAGATGAACCGCGATGTCCCGATGTTCGGATCAGCGAGCGCGTCGTGATTGTTTGTATAGGCGTTGGCAATGCAGCTGCTTCCTGGCGGAACTCCATCCAGCGCGCCGGGGTACAGCGGTTGGAGGAAGACGGTCAGTGTGCCGGGCGTCGCCGTCTGCTGGACGTCGATGAGCTGGTCGGAAGGCCTCAACTGCCCCGCCGCGATGACATCCTGGACCTCTGTTACAACCATGGGGATAATGGTAAACGGCCTTCCGATGCACGTCGCTTCGGCGATCATTCCCCGTTTGATGACCTGAGCTTCGATTTGCCCAAAACCGGCAATGAGTGTCGTGCGTCCTGCATTCTCAGGCACAAGGAGACCGGCGGGTCTGAGCAACGTATTCACGATGTCACCTGGACGAAGTCCAAATTGTTGGATCGTGCCGGAAACACCTGCACGCACGACAGTCTTGTCCAGCTCGACCTGCGCCTGCGCTTTGGCGGCCTCGGCGCTCGCCTTTTGAGCTGGAAGCAGCGCGGAAATTTGGGTTTCGAGTGTCCGCTTTTTGGCGTTGACAGCATCGACGGCACCCCGCCGGCCCTCTATCATGGTTCCGAGCCGCTCGACTTCGCGCCGTGATACCGCGTCGGTCTTGAGGAGCTG
>UCKS01000003.1 GCA_900473045.1 Hyphomicrobiales bacterium | reverse complement strand
GTGTATCCGTGATGGGACGAGGTGAGTATGGCACGGGTTTTATGGGCGGGGATGAACGGGGATGATTTTTTCTGTCCGGCAACGTCGCGCGCATCCGTTGTGCCGGGTCTGCCGAGACTCTATACGTTGGCGGTCGCAGCCGTGACCCAATCATTTCCCCGTTTCACCAACCGTCGAGTGAGTGCCCATGTCATCCCGTATCAAGATCCATCGTGACGGCCCGGAATTTTCGCGCATGGTCTGGGGCGCCTTTCGCATTGCCGACAACCCGGAAACGAGCACGATCGCCTCGATCGCCCGTACCGTCGATACATGCCTGGATGCCGGGATCACCACGATCGACCACGCGGATATCTATGGCGGCTACCGGGTCGAATCCCTGTTCGGCGAAATGCTGGCCACCCGTCCGGACCTGCGCAACCGGATCGAACTGGTGACGAAATGCGGCATTGCGTTGACCGGTCCGGCGCGGCCGGAGCATCGCGTCAAGCATTATAACAGCACGGCCGGACATATCCGCCGGTCGCTGGAAAACTCGTTGCGCAATCTGAAGACCGATCATGTCGATCTGCTGCTGTTGCACCGGCCCGATCCGCTGATGGATGCGGCCGAAGTGGCCGAGGTTCTGGAGGCGCTGGTTACGGAAGGCAAGACGCGGGCTGTCGGGGTTTCGAACTACACGCCGTCACAGTTTTCGATGCTGCAATCGAAGCTGCCTATTCCGCTGATGGTCAACCAGATCGAGCTTTCGGTGACGCATACCACGCCGCTCTATGACGGCACGCTGGAAGACTGCGTCAATTACGGGATTGCGCCGATGGCCTGGTCGCCGCTGGGCGGCGGGCGCCTGTTCGACAGGGAGAAAGGCAATCCGCAGCTCGTCGATCTTTTGAGTGCCCTTGCAGACAAATACGGCGTACAGGGTGCCGGCACGATGGCGCTTGCCTGGCTGCTGCGCCTGCCGTCGAAGCCGTTGCCGATCATCGGCTCGACCGATCCGGAACGGGTGAAGTCGCTGGCGCGCGCGACCGAGATCGAGTTTGATCTGCAGGACTGGTTTCAGGTTATGGAAGTGGCGAGCGGGCAGCCGGTGGCGTAAAATCGGAATTTGACGGTATGGCTGGCTGATTTCATACGGTTTCCGGTTGATCGCCTCTGAGATTGAGGAGGCTTAACCCCCTCTGTCGGCGACGCCGACATCTCCCCCTCAAGGGGGGAGATCACCGTCAGCCTCCAAATTCGCCAGGGAAAGAATAATCTCCCCCTTGAGGGGTAGATGTCACGGAGTGACGGAGGGGGGGTAAGCCGGCGGGATTTCGGATTGAGCGGAACTCATCAACCGGAAACCGTATCACCCCAGCAGCTTCACCAACTGCCATTCGCCGTTGGCATCCTTCTCGACGCGCTTGTTGCCGCGGTAGCAGCGCAGCTTGCCGGCCTGCTTGTCCATGACGAGGCGGGTGGGCGTGGATTTTGATTTGCCATTTTCGCCGATGGCAGCAGTCAGCGCTTCCTTGAATTTGCCGGCCTTGTAGAGGGCGACGAGATCGTTGTCGGTCATTGTCGCGTTTCCTTGTGCGGGTAGATTGGGTTCGGCTTAAGGGCAAGGCCATTGCATATGAAAAAAGTCCCCTCCCCAACCCCTCCCCACAAGGGGGAGGGGCTTGGCCTGCCGTTCTGTCCGTGGCTTAAAACGAAGCGGTGCGGCAGGGTCTCTCCCCCTTGTGGGGGAGATGGTCGACAGGCCAGAGGGGGTTTTTTCCATATGCGATAGCCTTCCCTGAGAGGGTGGAGGGAGGCTTGGTGCCTCCCCTTTAGGCTATTCTGTCAGGTAATGACAGTCGGTTCGGTGCGGCCGGTGCGGGTCTTGATGCCGGCGATCTCGTCGGCGACGGCGATCAGGTCGGCAAGGGCCTCCTGCGTTTCGGTGTCATGCTTGGAAGCATCGGGCTCGTAGCGTTCGATATAGACGCGCAGGGTCGCACCCGACGTGCCGGTGCCCGACAGGCGGAAGACGACGCGGGAACCGCCTTCGAACAGAATACGGATGCCCTGGTTGTTGGAGACCGACTTGTCGATGGGGTCATTGTAGGAAAAGTCGTCGGCGGCTGTGACCTTGAGCTTGCCGAAGCTTTTGCCGGGCAGGGTGGCGAGCTGGTCGCGCAGTGCCGTCATCAGGCCGTTGGCCGCGTCCGACTCGACTTCCTCGTAGTCGTGGCGGGAATAGTAGTTGCGGCCATAGGTGGTCCAATGCTGGCGGGCGATATCCTGGACGCTTTCCATGCGCACAGCCAGAATGTTGAGCCAGAGCAGGACCGCCCAGAGACCGTCCTTTTCGCGCACGTGGTTGGAGCCGGTGCCGGCACTTTCCTCGCCGCAGATGGTAACGAGACCGGCATCCATCAGGTTGCCGAAGAATTTCCAGCCGGTCGGGGTCTCGTAGATGCCGATGCCGAGCTTTTCGGCAACGCGGTCGGCGGCGGCACTGGTCGGCATCGAGCGGGCGATGCCGGCAAGACCCCTGGAATAGCCGGGGGCCAGGCTGGCATTGGCGGCGAGCATGGCAAGGCTGTCGGACGGGGTGATGTAGATGCCCTTGCCGATGATCAGGTTGCGGTCGCCGTCGCCGTCGGAAGCAGCACCAAAATCCGGGGCGTCCTCGCTCATCATTTCCTCGTAGAGCGCGTGGGCGTGGACGAGGTTCGGGTCCGGGTGATGGCCGCCGAAATCCGGCAGCGGGATGAAGTTGAGCACCGAGCCCTTGGCAGCGCCCAGGCGGTTCTCGAGGATTTCCTTGGCATAGGGGCCGGTGACGGCGCTCATCGCATCGAAGACGAGGCGGAAACCGCCGCCGATCATGTTGCGGATGGCCGGGAAGTCGAACAGCTTTTCCATCAGCTCGGCATAGTCGGAGACCGGATTGATGACGACGACTTCCATACCGGCGACATCCTGGCTGCCTTCGGTATCGAGATTGATGTCGGCGACCTCGGCGATCTTGTAGCTTTCGATCGTGCGGGTGCTGGCATAAATCGCATCGGTGACCTTTTCAGGGGCCGGGCCGCCATTGCCGATATTGTACTTGATGCCGAAATCCTCGGTCGGGCCGCCGGGATTGTGGCTGGCCGACAGCACGATGCCGCCGAAGGCCTTGTATTTGCGGATGACGTTGGAGGCGGCCGGCGTCGACAGGATGCCGCCACGGCCGACAAGGATGCGGCCGAAGCCGTTGGCAGCCGCCATCTTGATGGCGATCTGGATGGCTTCGCGGTTGTAGTAGCGGCCGTCGCCGCCGATCACCAGCGTTTCGCCCTTGAACCCGTCGAGGCTGTTGAAGATCGACTGGATAAAATTCTCGGCGTAGTTCTTCTGCTGGAAGACCGGCACCTTCTTGCGCAGGCCGGAGGTTCCGGGCTTCTGGTCCAAATAGGGCGTGGTCTGAACGGTTCTGATCATGGTCTTAGCCTTTCGCAAGAAGACTGGAATAGAGGTCGGCATAACGATGCGCACTCATATCCCAGGATACGTCTGATTTCATACCCTGGGCCTGGAGACGAGCCCAGACTTTCGGTTGCCGGTAGGCGGTGAATGCACGCCGCAGCGCCTGGCGCAAGCTGACAGCAGAAACGGGCGAGAATTGGAAGCCGGTGGCGACCTTGGCCGCAAGAGCCGCTTCGTTGGCATCGATGATCGTGTCGGCAAGGCCACCGGTATGGGCGACGATCGGCACGCAGCCATAGCGCAGGCCGTAAAGCTGGGTGAGGCCGCAGGGCTCGAAGCGCGAGGGGATGAGGATGGCGTCGGCACCGGCCTGCATCAGATGTGACAGCGGTTCGTTATAGCCGATCACCATGCCGACCCTGCCGGGATGGCGGGCTGCGGCGGAAATGAAGGCATTTTCGAGCGCCGGATCGCCGGAGCCGAGCACAGCCAGCTTGCCGCCATTGTCGACGATATCGTCGATCACCTCGGCCAGCACGTCCATGCCCTTCTGCCAGGTGAGGCGGCTGACGACGCAGAAGATCGGGCCGGGGGCATTGTCGAAGCCGAACTGCGCCGACAGCGCCTTGCGATTGGCTTCGCGTTTCTTCAGCGTGCCCGGGCCATAGGTCTCGGCGATGTTCCTGTCGGTCTGCGGATCCCAGACGTCGGTGTCGATGCCGTTGACGATGCCGGAGAGGCTGGACAGGCGCGCCGTCAGCAGGCCTTCAAAGCCCATGCCGAATTCGGGGGTGAGGATTTCCTGGGCATAGGACGGGCTGACGGTGGTGATGGCATTGGCCGTTTGCAGGCCACCTTTGAGGAAACCGACATCGCCGAAATATTCGACATAGCTCATCGAAAAGGTTTCGGGCGGCAGTGCCAGTTCGGCAAAGACATCCGGGCCGAACTGGCCCTGGAAGGCGATGTTGTGGATGGTCAGCACCACCGGCGTCGCATGCGCGGGGCCAAAGCGCATGTAGACCGGGGTCAGCGCCGCCTGCCAGTCATGCACATGGACGAGGTCCGGCTTCCAGCTCGGCAAAAGGCCGCCGGCGATCTCGGCTGCGGTCAAAGACAGGGCGGCAAAGCGGCGGAAATTGTCGGCGTAGTCGCGGCCAGTCGTATCGACATAGGGGCCGCCGTCGCGATCAAACAGTTCCGGTGCATCGAGCACCAGAAGATCGAGACCGTCGTGGTCGACAGCCAGGATCGAGGCGGGGTTGCCGAACAGGTTGTCGAAGCCGCCGATCTTCTGCGGCTTCCTGATCTTTTGCATCACCACCGGATAACCGGGCATCAGCGTGCGCATGCGCACGCCGTGCGGTTTCATCGCCGCCGGCAGGGCGCCCGCCACGTCGGCGAGACCCCCTGTCTTGATCAGCGGAAAGACTTCCGATGCGACGGACAGAACTTCCATGCTCACAGATCCAGCTTGTCGATCATCGCCTGGGTGATCAGGCAGATGCCGTTCTCCGAGCGGCGGAAGCGCTTGGCGTCGAATTCCGGATCCTCGCCGACGACGAGGCCTTCCGGGATGACGACACGGCTGTCGATGACGACATTGCTGAGCTGCGTGTGCCGGCCGATCTTGACGTTCGGCAGGATGACGGCGCCGTCGAGGCGGGAGAAGGAATTCACCCGGACGCCGGTAAACAGCATGGACCGATTGAGCGAGGCACCGGAAATGATGCAGTCGCCGGAGACCAGCGAGGACGTGGCGGACCCACGGCGGTTTTCGTCGTCATGGACGAATTTTGCTGGTGGCTTGATCTCGGCGAAGGTCCAGATCGGCCAGGTGCCGTCGTAGATGTCGAGTTCCGGGGTGACATGGGTCAGGTCGATATTGGCCTGCCAATAGGCATCGATCGTGCCGACATCGCGCCAGTAGGCTTCGCGCTCGAAATCGGAGCGGACGCAGGACTGGTTGAAGCGGTGGGCGACGGCTTTGCCGTGCTGGACGATATAGGGAATGATGTCCTTGCCGAAGTCACGCGACGACGACGGATCGGCGGCGTCGCGGCGCAGCACGTCCATCAGGAACTTGGTGTGGAAGACATAGATGCCCATCGAGGCCAGCGCCATCTCCGGATTGCCTGGAATGCCCGGCGGATCGGCCGGCTTTTCGACGAAGGCGATGATCTGATCTTTGTCATCGACATGCATGACGCCGAAACCGGTCGCTTCCATGCGCGGCACTTCCAGGCAACCGATGGTGACATCGGCGCCGGAGTCCACATGCTGCTGCAGCATGAGCTCGTAGTCCATCTTGTAGATATGGTCGCCGGCCAGGATGACCATGTATTCGACGCCGTGATCCTCGATGATGTCGATGTTCTGATAGACGGCGTCGGCGGTGCCCTCGTACCATTGCGTTTCCGAGACGCGCTGGGAGGCCGGCAGAATGTCGAAACTTTCGTTTCGTTCGGGGCGGAAGAAGTTCCAGCCGTTCTGCAGGTGACGGATCAGCGAATGCGCCTTGTACTGCGTCGCGACGCCGATGCGGCGGATACCGGAGTTCATCGCGTTCGAAAGCGCGAAGTCGATGATGCGGGCCTTGCCGCCGAAATAGACGGCCGGCTTGGCGCGACGGTCGGTCAGTTCCTTGAGGCGGCTTCCGCGGCCGCCGGCAAGGACATAGGCCATTGCGTCACGGGCGAGGGGCTGTATCCGTTTTTCCATTGATTTTCCTCCCGATAGTATGGTTCCGGAGCGGTTTGACCGCCTTTCGGAACTGCGTCCTCTCCAAATGCACTTCCCACACACGGGGCCGGCGGGTCTTGGGAGCCCGCCATGCCGTGCGCTAATCCTGCTCCAGCATCAATGTCGCCAAAGGCGGCAGGGTGATGGTGGCGGTAATGACGCCTGCATTGTTTTTCGTTGCCTGGACGGCTCCTCCGTTGCCTTTGCCGCTGCCGCCGTAAATCTCGGCATCGCTGTTGAGAATTTCCTTCCACCGCCCCCCCACAGGCAGCGGTATCGTATAGTTTTCCCGGTAGACCGGGGTGAAATTGCTGATGACGGCGATGGTCTTTTCGCCGGGTGCCTTGCGCAGCCAGGCAAAGACCGAGTTCTCGCGGTCATCCGCGATCAGCCATTCGAAGCCTTCGCCCTCGCAGTCGCGCGCATGCAGCGCCGCCTTGTTGCGATAGGTGCCGTTGAGGTCCCGCACCAGCCGGCGCATGCCCTCGTGCAGGGGGTATTCGAGCAGGTTCCAGTCGAGCGAGCGGTCTTCCGCCCATTCCTGCCACTGGGCGAATTCCTGGCCCATGAACAGCAGCTTCTTGCCGGGATAGCCCCACATGAAGCCGTAATAGGCGCGGAGATTGGCAAATTTCTGCCAGTCGTCGCCGGCCATCTTGGCGATCAGCGAGCCCTTGCCATGCACCACCTCGTCATGGCTGAGCGGCAGCACGAAATTTTCGCTGAAGGCGTAGAGCAGGCCGAAAGTCAGGTCGTTGTGGTGGTGTTTGCGATGGACCGGTTCGCGCTGCAGATATTGCAGCGTGTCGTGCATGAAGCCCATGTTCCACTTGAAGCCGAAGCCGAGGCCGCCGGCATGAACCGGCGCCGAGACCTTCGGCCATGACGTGGATTCCTCGGCGATGGTGATGATGCCGGGATGGCTGCCATAGACTTCCTTGTTCATGGTCTGCAGGAAGCGGACCGTGTCGAGGTTCTCGTTGCCGCCATACTCGTTCGGCACCCATTCGCCATGCTTGCGCGAATAGTCGAGATAGAGCATCGAGGCGACCGCATCGACGCGCAAACCGTCCAGGTGGAATTTTTCGGCCCAGTAGAGCGCGTTGTTGACGAGGTAGGAGAACACCTCGGCGCGGCCGAAATTGTAGATCGCCGTGTTCCAGTCGGGATGGTAGCCCTGACGCGGGTCTTCGTGTTCGTAAAGTGCGGTGCCGTCGAACCAGCGCAGGCCATGGGCATCGGTCGGGAAATGCGCCGGAACCCAATCGAGGATGACGCCGAGGCCGACCTTGTGGGCGCCGTTGACGAAACGGGCGAACCCTTCCGGCTCGCCGAAGCGGGCGGTCGGCGAATAGAGGCCGGTGGTCTGGTAGCCCCAGGACGGATCGTAGGGATATTCGGTGATCGGCAGGAATTCGATATGGGTGAAACCCATGTCGACGCAGTAAGGGATCAGGCGCTCGGCCATCTCGTCCCAGGTCAGCATGTCGCCATTGTCGTGGCGCTGCCACGATGCGCCATGGACCTCGTAGATCGAGATCGGCTGGCGGCGCGCATCGACATTGGCCCAATGCGCCCGGTGCGCCTCGTCCTGCCAGACCTGTTCGATTTCGCCCGTGGTCATCGACGCGTTGTTCGGGCGCAGTTCCGAACGGCGGGCGAAGGGATCGGCCTTCAGCGGCAGCAGTTCGCCATTCTTGCCGACGATCTCGTATTTGTAGATGGCGCCCGATGGCACGTCGGGAATGAAGATTTCCCAGATGCCGGTATCCTGGCGCAGCCGCATGACATGGCGGCGGCCGTCCCAGGCGTTGAAATCGCCGACGACGGAGACGCGTTTCGCATTCGGAGCCCAGACGGCGAAATGAAAGCCATCGGCACCGTCATGCTTGATCGGATGTGCGCCCATCTTGTCGAACAGCCGCAGATGCGAGCCTTCGCGGATGTAGTAGTCGTCCATCGGGCCGAGCACGGGACCGAAACTGTAGGGGTCGGTAACGGTCCATTCGCCGCCGCTGTTGCGGGCCTGGTAGCGGACCGGCTGGGCCTTCTTGACGGCAACGACGCCCTCGAAGAAGCCGGCATCGTCACGCCGTGTCAGCGCGCCGATCTCCTTGCCGGCCAGGGTTTCGGCGGTCACCGTTTCGGCGCCGGGAATGAAGCAGCGGGCGACGAACTCCTTGCCCGCCGGGTGGACGCCGAGGGCGGCGAACGGATTGCTATGAGTGCCAGCGAGGATCGCCGCAATCTCTTCCGCCGGCAGACTGGCTGACGGAACGGCAGGTGTGGCGTCTTTGGGCACTAATGTCATCCGGCTCTCCAAATTTCCCCGGCATATTGCCGGATTGTGCGGTCAGAGGAAAACCAGCCCATGCGCGCCGTGTTGCGGATGGTCTTGGAATACCAACTGGCCGTATCCGTCCAGATCGCATCCACCTCGCGCTGGGCCTTGGTGTAGGCATCGAAATCGGCTGCCACCATGAACCAGTCGTGATTGTAGATGCCATCGATCAGGCCGGTGAAACGGTTGCGATCGTCGGGCGAGAACACGCCGGAGGAAATCGCAAACAGAGCCTGTGACAGTTCCCGCGATTGCTCGATGATGGCGCGGGGATTGTGTCCCTCGGCGCGCACCTTGGCGACTTCATCTGCCGTCATCCCGAAGATCTTGATGTTTTCCTCACCGACCCAGTCACGCATTTCCACATTGGCGCCATCCAGCGTTCCAATGGTCAGCGCACCGTTTAACGCGAACTTCATGTTCCCGGTTCCAGAGGCTTCCATGCCGGCGGTCGATATTTGTTCGGAAAGGTCAGCCGACGGCACCATGATCTCGGCCAGCGAGACGTTGTAATTGGGGATGAAGACGATCTTGAGCAGGCCGCGCACCGACGGGTCGTTGTTGATGACCCTGGCGACATCATTGGCCAGTTTGATGATCAGCTTGGCATTGTGATAGCTCGGCGCCGCCTTGCCGGCGAACAGTTTGACCCGCGGCACCCAGTCGAGTTCGGGATGCGAACGGATCTGGTCGTAGAGCGAGATCGCCTCGATGATGTTGAGGAGCTGGCGCTTGTATTCGTGGATACGCTTGATCTGGATGTCGAACATGGCCGACGGATCAATGCGGATGCCCATGCGGCTCTGCACCAGCTGCGCAAGCTTGACCTTGTTGGCGCGCTTGATTGCGGCGAACTTTTCCTGGAAATCCGGCTTGTCGGCGAAGGGATCCAGCGCCTGCAGGGCTTCGGTATTGTCCATGAACTCATCGCCGATCGCATCGCGGATCAGCGTGACGAGCTCGGGATTGCACTGCATCAGCCAGCGGCGCGGGGTAATGCCATTGGTCTTGTTGTTGATCCGCTCCGGATAGAGCCGGTGCAGATCGGCGAACACCGTTTCCTTCATCAACTCGGTATGGAGCGCCGAGACGCCGTTGATCGAGTGGGAACCGACAAAGGCGAGGTTGCCCATGCGCACGCGGCGATCGCCGCTTTCATCGATCAGCGAGATGTTGCGGACTTCCTGGTCCGTATGGGTCTTCTGCTTGCGGGCCTCGAGCAGGATCTTGGCGTTGATCGCATAGACGATCTGCATGTGACGCGGCAGAAGCCGTTCGAACAGCGGCACCGGCCAGGTTTCCAACGCTTCGGGCAGCAGCGTGTGATTGGTGTAGGAAAAGGTGTGGCGGGCGATATCCCAGGCGGCTTCGAAATCCATGCCGTGAACGTCGGTCAACAGACGGACGAGCTCGGCGACGGAGACGGCCGGATGGGTGTCGTTGAGCTGGATCGCCACCTTGTCCGGCAGGGAGGTGAAATCCGGATATTGCTGCAGGTGACGGCGCAGGATGTCCTGCAGCGAGGCGGACGAGAAGAAGAATTCCTGGCGCAGGCGCAGTTCCTGACCGGCAGGCGTCGCGTCGGCGGGATAGAGCACGCGGGCAAGGCTTTCGGCCTTGTTGCTTTCTCTCAGAGCGCCGATGTGATCGCCGGCATTGAAGGCGTCGAGCAGGATCGGATCGATCGGATGGGCGGTCCACAGGCGCAGCGTGTTGACGCGCTTGGCGCGCCAGCCGACGACCGGCGTGTCGCAGGCCGTGGCAATGACCCGCTCGGCCGGCTTCCAGACGTAGCGGGTGACTTCCTCGTCGACATTAACGGTTTCGACAGAGCCGCCGAAGCCGATTTCGTAGGAGCTTTCACGGCGCTCAAATTCCCAGGGGTTGCCGTGGGCAAGCCAGGTTTCCGGCAGCTCGACCTGCCAGCCATCGGCCATCTGCTGGCGGAAAAGGCCGTGGACATAGCGGATGCCATAGCCATAGGCCGGGATATCGACGGTGGCCATGCTCTCCATGAAACAGGCGGCCAGACGGCCAAGGCCGCCATTGCCGAGCGCTGCATCCGGCTCAAGGGCGGCGATAACGTCGATATCGACGCCGAAGGAGGCCAGTGCCTCGCGCAACTCGTCCATCAGGCCGATATTGGTGACGGCATCGCGCATCAGGCGGCCGATCAGGAATTCGAGCGACATGTAATAGACGCGCTTGGCATCGGTAGCGTAGGTCTTGCGCGTCGATTCCATCCAGTTGTCGGTGATACGGTCGCGCACCACCAGGATAGCGGCGGTTAGCCAGTCATGCGGCTTGGCGACCTTCGGGTCCTTGCCGATGCGGTAGGTGAGACGCTCGATGATTTCCTGGGCAAGGACTTCGGCGCTGGAACCACGCGGCGCGGCGCTCGGAATTTTCTCGTTGGACAAACGATCGATCATGGAAAAGGCTTACCCTCTGCGTGCGGTTTGGGAGACCGGAGGCGAACACCAACGGGGCATATGAGCGATTTATGCACCGATACGAAGCGCTTGCAATAGCGTTTTCAATAAGATGATAATTGGAGAAGACGGTGCGTTCGAAACGGCTTGCGATTTGGCGGATAACGCGAAAAGCCCGCCCCGAATGTTTCGGGACGGGCTTTTGATTGCAGCGGCAACGGCGGTTTACTGCGTCAGGCGAACGGTCATCGCCGAGGCTTTTTCACCGATATATTTGAAAGCCTCGTTGAGCTGATCCGCATTCTCGGCCTTGAAATAATGGGCGCTGGTGGTTGCGCAGGAATTGAGCAGTGCTTGGCCGCGTGCAGGCGCCATGAAGGCAACCGTAAAGACCTGGATCTTGTCTGTTCTGGCCTTCTCGCACCATTTTTTCGTCTCGGTGTCGGCCGAGGTGTAGTTGTTGTCGCCATCGGTCATGAAGACGATATATTTTGTCGGAGCCTGCTTGTTTTTATCCAGGTGAGCGGCGTCTTCAACCAGCACGCCGCTTTTCTTCAGCATGAGCTTTTCATAAGCGGTCTCGAAGGCGTCACCGGAATCCGTGCCACCCGTGGCCGACAGTGCCTTGACGTAGTTGACGGCGCCATCGGTGCCCCAGGTCAGGTCGTTCGGGTTCTGCATCGAGGCGTTGTAGGATACGGCTCCGGTCCTGACCAGCGAACCAGTCGGGTCAGCGGTTTTCAGATATTTTGTCAGGTTTTCCGTCGCCGTTTTCAGCGCGTCAATCTTGGTGACAAAGTTGTCAACGTCCCGCTGGCAGGTTCTCGGGCGATTTCTAGTGCCGCACGAGTAGTTCTCAACTTTGGTCGGATTGTCCTTATCAATCGTCGCCGTGTCCTCGGCCATGGAGCCAGAACGGTCAAGCACCAGGAACATCGACAGCGCATTCTTCGTTTCAGACGAACTCAAGGACGAACTTGCCGCGCCGATCTGGGCGGTCTTCTGGCCCAAAAGCCGGGTGAAGGGGCTGAGCGGCAGGTTGTAATTCGTCGATATGTCGACGGTATAGGTCTTGCTGTTGCCGACCGTGTTGGTCGCCGTTTTTTCAACAATGTTGATCTTTGTGTTGTTCGAAAATACCTGTTCGAAAGCGGCAAGCTCCTCGGCGGTCATGTCGGCCGTCAGGGAGTTCTTGGATTGGGATTTTAGAAAATCCCTGGCAAGTTTCTTTGCGTCTTCGATGCTTATACCTTCATTGATGAGCGCGGACGATGCGGCAAGAGCTGCGCTGTCCGTTGCGTCCTGCAACTGGTTCTTGGCTTTCATCATATTTGCCAGATCAACCGCGATGCCGCCGCCGGCGAACAGGACGGGAATGACCAATGCTGCCATCAGGGCGAAATTGCCGCCGCGGTCGTTGGCGAGAGCTGAACAGGACTGCAAGAATTTCGATCGCTTTACCATTTTCCCCACTCGGAACAGACGTTGCCTCTTTTGATGAAGCGACCTCTATCTTGGAAATGTTACGATCCCGTTCAACTCATGGGTTGTAATTGAGTAGAATTTTAGTTGCCCTGGGAATGCAGGCGGTTCGTCCTGCTTTGGGTGTGCGAAAAGGGGACTGTTGGCTTTCCCGTTCCGGGTCATTGCAACGGAATAACGTCGACGGCCTGTTCGGTTTTGTGCGATCCGTAGCTTTTCAGGACACCAATGACCGGCGCCACGTCGCTATAGTCGCGGCCATGGCCGACGACGATATGATCGAGGCCTGCAAAAATATTGTTGGTCGGATCGAGTTCGAGCCAGCCGGTCGTCGATCCGCACCAGACACGCACCCAGGCATGCATAGCGTCGGCCCCTTCGAGGCGTTCCTTGCCCGGCGGTGGGATGGTCCTGAGGAAGCCGCTGACATAACCGGCGGGGATGCCGAGGCTGCGCAGGGCGGTGATCATCACATGGGTGAAATCCTGGCAGACGCCGCGCTTGAGCTTGAACGCCTC
The DNA here is from genome assembly GCA_900473045.1 of Hyphomicrobiales bacterium. GTDB lineage: Bacteria > Pseudomonadota > Alphaproteobacteria > Rhizobiales > Rhizobiaceae > Pararhizobium. The sequence continues at coordinate 222,141 of UCKS01000003.1, read as the reverse complement.
GCGCGGGGTCGTGTCGACCGTGGTTGCCTTCGGATCATAGGCGAAGTCGGCGTGAATCTGGGCGCAGATGGCGGTGGCGATCTGGCGGATGGTCATGCCGGGTTTGGCGATGGCATGGGCATAGGCGGAAATGGCTGAATCTTCCGGAAGACGCGGGCTGGCACCAAGGAAATGATGCGGTGAGTTGGCGTCGAGCGACCAGACATTGGCGATCTCATTCGGGAAACGGGTGAGATCGGGCGAAAAATCGGCGGCGAGCGGTTGTTGTTCGAGCTGGACGCGGGCCTGCATGCGGATGACCAGCTTTTCATGCTGTTTGCGAAACAGGAGAGAGGTCGAGGGATTGGCAAAGAAATCAACGCTGTCCCTTCGCTCTTCAGGCGGCGGCGTGCAGGTGACGGTGCCCGCAACGAGGCGCTGGCGATCGGGAAGCGAGAGCGGCAGGACGCGCACGACATGGCGGCCGCCGGAGACCGGGACTTCGTAGGTATAGGTGATCCGCAGATTGATGTCGTAGAGCATGGGTTCTCAAATCCGGCGCGGTGCTGCGTTCGTCGTATCTTATCCGAGATAGGTTTGCGCGAGGATGTCGGAGAAGCGGAAAAGTTCCTGCTCGAGATTGTTGTAGACCTCGGCGTTCATTGCCTCCGGCGTCATGACGGCAAGGCCAGCGTGGAGTTTCATGGCTTCGCGGTAGAACGGCGACATCTGGCCGTTGACGAAAGCGTTGGGCAGCTGCTCGACCTCCGTCTTGATCTCGTTCAACTGGTAGAGGATCGAGCGCGGGTTGAGCGGGTCGAGCGCCAGAAGATCGGTGACGGTCAGCGCTGCGGTGTTGACGTTGTAACGGCGGCGGTGGGTCATGACGCTGTCGCCGATTTCGAGCAGCATGTCGTAGGCACCATCCGGTGCGTCCTCGCCCGACATATGGCCAAGCAGCCGGGTCATGTGCAGGCCACGCTCGAGGTAACGGCCGATCGACAGGAAGCGCCAGCCGGTGAAGCGGTACATGTTTTCGTGCACCAGACCGGCAAAGCCCGCGAGCTTGCGCAGGAGCACGGTCATCGCATGGGTGGCGTCGTCACCCGCCTGCACGGTCGACTGGAATTTGCGGGCAGTCTTGGCGAGATCGTTGAGCGCCAGCCAGCCATCGGCGGAAAAACGGTCGCGGATATTGCTGGCGGAAAACAGGGCGCTGTTGAGGTTGGCCATCAGGCTGTCGGGGACAGGCTGCTTGGTGTCGATATCGAGCCCGGCCAGGTAATCGGTGATATCCTTCAAGAGCGGCATTTCGGTATTGGCGGTTTCGGCATAACGGCCGTGCCAGGCGCGCAGGATGCGCAGCGCACCTTCGGCCCGCTCGATATAGCGGCCGAGCCAGAAAAGATTGTCGGCCGCCCGGCTCGGTAGGCTGCCGGGCATGATGCGGATAAAACTTTCCTCGGCGGGCAGAAGGGTCATCTGCTCGACCGGTTTCTGGCTGACGATCCAGACGTCGGCGGCCGATCCGCCTGCCTGCATGGCGATGGCTGCGGCATCGGCGCCGGAGCCGATGCGGGCGAAGCCGCCCGGCATCACCTGCCAGCCATCGCGGGTGCGGGCGACATAGACCCGCAGGCTCATCGGCCGCGGCGTCAGCTTGCCGTTGATCCAGGCGGGCGTGGTGGAGAGGGTGACGACTTCCTGGCCGACGAGTTTCGGGCCGTCGGTCTGCAGCCATTCGGTAACCGAGACCTTGGCGGTGTCGCGCAGCGATGACCCCAGCACCGAGCGGCCGTTATCGTCGAAGAACGGCCGGGTGGAATAGGCCGGGCCGATGACCATCTTCTCGATATTGCCGGCCACCTGATCACGTTCCGGCTGCTGGCCGCACCACCAGGTGGCGATGCTTGGCAGGACGGGGTCTTCGCCGAGCAGATGGCGGCAGATGGTCGGCATGAAGGCGAGGAAGGCGCGGGTCTCCAGAATGCCGGAGCCGAGCGAATTGACGATTGAGACGGAGCCGGAGCGCAGCGCCTCGACGATGCCGGGCGTGCCGATATGCGAACTCTGGTTCAGTTCCAGCGGATCGGCAAAGGCGGCATCGAGGCGGCGCCAGAGCACGCCGACGGGTTTGAGGCCAGCCACGGTGCGGACCATCACGCGACCATCGACGACGGTGAGGTCTTCGCCTTCGAGCAGCATGAAGCCGAGATAGCGGGCGATATAGGCGTGCTCGAAATAGGTTTCGTTGGCGACGCCAGGCGTCAGAACGGCGATGCGGTCGTCGGGATGTTTCTTGCGCGATTGCAGTTCGTCGCGGAAGGCGCCGAAGAAGCCCGCGAGGCGACGGACATGGGTTTCGGCATAGAGATCGGAAAAGGCGCGGGTGGTGGCGACGCGGTTTTCCAGCGCGAAACCGGCACCGGATGGTGCTTCGGTGCGGTCCGACAGCACCCACCAGTTGCCATCCGGGCCACGGCCGATTTCGAAGGAACAGAAATGCAGGAAATGGCCGTCGGCCGGCAGCACGCCGACCATCGGCCGGAGGAACTCCGGATTGCCGGCGACCAGCGACGGCGGCAGGTAGCCTTCGGCAACGAGCCGGTTCGGGCCGTAGATATCGGCGGCGATGCGCTCGAGAAGTTCGGCGCGCTGGACGAGGCCCTTCGACACGGCCTGCCATTCGGTGTCGTCGATCAGGACCGGAACGTGAGAGAGCGGCCAGCTGCGCTCCGAATTCTCCTTGGTGCCATAGGCCCTGTAGAACACGCCGGCATCGCGCAGATAGCGGTCGGCGCGGGCGAAGCGGTTGGAAAGCTCCGTTTCATCCATACGGCCGATGGAGGAGAGAAAATGCTGCCAGACCGGCCGGACATTGCCCTGCGTATCGAGCATTTCATCGGCGATGCCGGAAAGTGCACGATAGCCGAAGACCGGATCGTTGCCGATCCGGTCTTCGCTGCGTGTCGCCTGCGCCGTCTGCTTCTTTGACATCAACGTCCTACATGCCTGCCGGACGCCGCAAATCGAGCGTCAGGGGAAATTCTGCCGATGGGACTTCCGGCGCCAGCGCATACGCGCCGGCGGTATGCCCCCACGGCTCGAAACGCGCCAGTCTGCGGGCTTCCGCTTCATTGCCGTTCACCGGGAAGGTGTCGTAACTGCGCCCGCCCGGATGGGCAACATGATAGATGCAGCCGCCGATCGAACGCTTCGACCATGTATCATAAATGTCGAATGTAAGCGGCGTGTTAACCGGCAGATTGGGATGCAGACCCGACACGGGCTGCCAGGCCTTGTAGCGGACGCCGGCTACGGAAACGCCGTTGAAGCCGGTCCTGGCGAGCGGCAGCGCCCGGCCGTTACAGGCAACTGTGTAGCGCTCCGGATTGGCCGTCTCCAGCTTCACCTGCAGGCGCTCGACGGAGCTATCGACATAACGCACGGTGCCGCCGGGGGCACCTTCTTCGCCCATGACATGCCATGGTTCCAGCGCCTGGCGAATTTCGAGCTTGGCGCCTTCGTATTCCACCTCGCCGCAAAACGGGAAACGGAACTCGAGCTGGGCCTCGAACCATTCCGGACGGATATTGAAACCATTCGCTCGCAGGTCATTGAGCACGTCGAGGAAATCCTGCCAGACATAGTGCGGCAGCATGAAGCGGTCATGCAGCGTGGTACCCCAGCGGACCAGCTTGCCTTCGGCCGGGTTCTGCCAGAAGCGAGCGATCAGCGCCCGTACCAGCAGTTGTTGGGCAAGGCTCATGCGGGCATTCGGCGGCATCTCGAAGCCGCGGAACTCGACTAAGCCCAGCCGTCCGGTCGGGCCATCCGGCGAGAACAGCTTGTCGATGCAGATTTCGGCGCGATGGGTGTTGCCGGTGACGTCGGTCAGCAGGTTGCGGAACAGCCGGTCGACCACCCATGGCAGGGGTGTCTGCGCCATGCCGGGCACGGGCACCTGTGCCATGGCGATTTCCAGCTCGTACAGCGTGTCGTGCCGGGCCTCGTCGACGCGCGGCGCCTGGCTGGTCGGGCCGATGAACATGCCGGAGAACAGGTAGGACATCGCCGGATGACGCTGCCAGTGCAGGATCAGGCTTTTCAGCAGGTCCGGGCGGCGCAGGAACGGGCTGTTGTTGGGATTGTTGCCGCCGACAACGACATGGTTGCCGCCGCCGGTGCCGGTGTGCCGGCCGTCGATCATGAACTTGTCGGCGCCGAGACGGGTAAGCCGGGCTTCCTCATAGATCGCCGTGGTGATGGCGACGCAATCGGCCCAGTTGGAAGCCGGGTGAATATTGACCTCGATGACGCCGGGATCGGGCGCAACGCGCATGACGTTGATGCGCTCGTCCTGCGGCGGCGAATAGCCCTCGATATGGATCGGCAGGCCGAGATCGGATGCGGCTTTTTCAGCGGCGGCGATCAATTCCAGATAGTCTTCGATACGTTCGACCGGCGGCATGAAGACGCAGAGGCGCCCATCGCGCGGCTCGACGCTCATGGCGGTGCGGACGGCGCCGCGGATATCGGCATTCGCCGCTTCCAGCACCTGCTCGACGCGCTTCTGCCGTGCGTCGGTGGCGGCCTTGCGGGAGGCCTCGGCCAAGGCCCTGGCCGGCGTTCCGTAATCCGGCAGAGGCTGGCGGTCGATCGACGGATCTTCCGGGTGAATATAGGGATATTCCGACGGTGGGACGTAAGGAAGCGTGCCGAGCGGCATGCGGAAGCCGATCGGTGAATCGCCCGGCATCAGGAAAATCTTGCCGCGGCGGGTGCGCCATTTCTCGGAAACCCATTTCTGGCCCTCGGCCTTGGAATTCCACGCCTGGACCGGAAGGATATAGCCGGTCGGGGTCGTCAGGCCGCGCTCGAACACCTTGGCGATGCGCGCACGTTCCTCCGGGCTTTCCAGCTTGGAATTTTCCGGATCGACATTTTCCGGCAGGCTGCCTTCCTTGATGATCCATTCGGCGGGATCCTCGAAGGCCGGGATCACCATATCCTGTTCGATCTCGAGCTCGGCGGCGATTCCGGTGATCAGCGCTTGCGCTTCCCTGGCGGTGACCCTGGTATCCTGGCCTTCGGCGGCGATGAGATCGGGATTGTGCCAGATCGGCAAACCGTCCTTGCGCCAGTAGAGCGAGAAGGTCCAGCGCGGCAGGCTTTCTCCGGGATACCACTTGCCCTGGCCGTAATGCAGGAAGCCGCCGGGGGCAAAACGTTCGCGCAGGCGGCGGATCAGCTCGTCGGCCTTGTCGCGCTTGGTCGGGCCGACGGCGCCGGTGTTCCATTCCTCGGATTCGAAATCGTCGATGGAAACGAAGGTCGGTTCGCCGCCCATGGTCAGGCGCACATCGGCGCCGTTCAGCACGGTATCGACGTGTTCGCCGAGCGCATTCAGCGCCTGCCAACTTTCGTCGGAAAACGGCTTGGTGATGCGCGGATGTTCTGCGACGCGGCTGACCGTCATGGCGAAATCGAAGGTGGTGTTGGCATCGCCATAGAGCCCGCCGGAGATCGGCGCGGCATTGCGGTAGTGCGGCGTGGCAGCCAGCGGGATATGGCTTTCGCCGGTCAAAAGGCCGGAGGTGGGGTCGAGCCCGACCCAGCCGGCGCCGGGGATATAGACTTCGCACCAGGCGTGCAGGTCGGTGAAGTCGACCTCGGTGCCGGAGGGGCCATCGAGTGCTTTCAGATCGGGGGCAAGCTGGATGAGATAGCCGGAGACGAAGCGGGCGGCGAGGCCGAGATTGCGCAGGATCTGGACGAGCAGCCAGCTGGAATCGCGACAGGAACCGAGCGCCAGCTGCAGGGTCTCTTCCGGCGTCTGGACACCGGGCTCCATGCGGATGATGTAATTGACCTTCTGCTGCAGGCGGGCATTGAGGCCGACGATGAAGTCGATCGTGCGGGTGGGCGTGAGGTCGATGCCGCGGATATAGGTTTCCAGCGCCGGGCTCATCGGCTCCGGCTGCATGTAGATCTTCAGGTCGTCACGGATATCTTCCGGATAGGTGAAGGGGAAAGTCTCGGCCTCTTCCTCGATGAAGAAGTCGAAGGGATTGTAGACCGTCATGTCGGCGACCAGATCGACCTCGATCTTGAACTCGGTGACAGGGTCGGGGAAGACGTAGCGGGACAGGTAGTTGCCGTAGGGATCCTGCTGCAGCGTGACGAAGTGATTTTCCGGTGTGACCTTCAGCGAGTGGCTGATCACCTTGGTCTTGGAATGGGCCGCCGGCTTCAGCCGGATGATCTGGGGGCCTAGCCGTACCGGCTTGTCATACTTGTAATGCGTCAGGTGATAGATGCTTGCTTTGATCGCCATGCTGTCCCCTTGATGGCGGGTCTATGCCGCCATCAAGGGATTTTGTGCAATGCGAAGAGAGATTGCAAGGCGCAATTCCCGATGGGAAGATTCATTTCCCGTGGGGAAGATCAGCATGTGCTGGATAAGTGCTATTCCTGCGGTTCGATATTCTGATTGAGGCGGAACAGGTTGTTAGGGTCAAGGCGTGCCTTCAGCCGTGCAAGGCGCTGGTATTTTTCGGGACCATAGGCATCGCGGACAATGTTTGAACCAGTGTCGCCCTGTTCGTTGACATAATTTCCGATGATTGAAGCGTCGGATAACAACCGGCCGGTCGTACGGCCCCATTCCATGCACCTGTCGTCATCGGCCGTATCGTCCCAGATGGGTTCGGACAGCCAGTAATAACCGGCGTCGCGTCCGGTATAGGCGGTCGCTTCGTCCGGTACATCACCGATGGCGCCGCCAAGCTGGATGGCATAGATTTCGCAGTCCGGCGCCGGCGCGTGGGCGATCGCATCGATGATATGTTCGATCGCCTGATCGCCGATATCGGACCAGAAGCCGCCCTTGGCATAGTAGCGGCGCGACCAGGCGAAGGCCACGTCGTTGCGGCTTTGCAGGGTGAGATAGGACAGGCTTTCCAGTCCGCCGCTTGCGCCGTCCGCCAGGGTGCCGAAGGGTGACAGGATGGCATCGGCGCGCCCGGCATCGCCGGACCAGACGGCCGTGACGTTGAGGCCAGACCGGGATGCGGTGAAGGACACGGCGAAATCGCGGGGCTGCTCCCGCGCCCGATCGCGCAATGCCGACAGAACTTTCCGGGCCTGTTCCATCCGGTAAATCCATTGGCCGGCGACGATGCCGCTGAAGGGGTGCAATTGAAACCTGAAGCGGGTGACGACACCGAAGTTTCCACCGCCGCCGCGAATGGCCCAGAAGAGTTCCGGGTTCCAGGTCGGGCTCGTCCAGGTGACATCGCCGCTGGCCAGCACGATCTCGGCGCCGAGCAGACTGTCGATCGTCAGGCCATATTTGCGGCTGGCCCAGCCCATGCCGCCGCCCAGAGTCAGGCCGGCGACACCGGTATGGGAAATCACGCCGGCCGGGACAATATAGCCTTTCGGAACCGTTGCGCGATCGAGATCGCCAAGCAAGGCGCCGCCGCCGATGTCGACGGTCAGGGCGGCGTTGTCGATGACGACGGAATGGATCAGAGACAGATCGAGCACCAGCCCGTCATTGCAGGTGGATAGACCGGGCAGGCTATGGCCGCCACCGCGCACGGCCAGCAAGGCACCGGACGCGGCCGCAGCACGCACGGCTTTTTGAACATCCTCGACTTCCTGCGGACGAACGATCGCGCGCGGCTGCCGGTCAGCGATGCCGTTCCAGACCCGGCGATAGTGATCGTATTCCGGGTGACCGGCCGTGATCACCGGACAGTGCAGTTCTGCAGCGGTCAGTGCGTCTAGCAGCGAATTGGACATGATACTTGCCCCCCGACTGGTGGGCGATACCTATCATATTTTAGTGGTTGCAGAAATGCCCTGTTTGGAGGTGGTGCGGGGTCATCGAATCTCCTGGGCGATCTCCCAGATGTGGCCGGAAGGATCGGCAAAAGCTGCAGTGCGGCGGCCCCACGGTCGATCGACCGGGCCGTTGAGCAGCGTGACGCCGCGGCGGCGCAATTCGGCGCAGGCGGCATCGGTATCATCGACCTTGATCGTCAGGAGCATGCGCGCGCCGGACGATGACTGGGCGACGGCTGACGGTGCGACCAGTTGCGGTGCTTCAGTCGATTTGAGCAGGTTGACCATCGTGCCGGAGAATTTCAGCACTGCCGATACATCGTCCTGGTAGACGATTTCAGGCGTGAAGACCGTCTGATAGAACGACGTCGCTTCGTCAATATCATCGACGAACAGGGTGATGACCTCGATTGCATCCAGTTTCATGATGGCTCCGCGTGGCTGGCGGCAAGGCACCGCAGTTTATGCCGGTGCCTTGCCGAGAGGGAGGCGTGGATTTACCGTTTTGGTGCCACAAGGTTGAAATAGGCACCCTGGGGATCGACGCAGTTGACGACCCAGGCGCCACCGGGGACCTCCATCGGGCCGTTGACGACCTTGCCGCCCTTGGCAGTCGATCGGGCGATGGCGGCATCAAGTGCGTCGACGTTGAAGTAGAAACCCCAATAGGGCGGTGCAGGGACGGTGGCGGGCTTGGTCATCATGCCACCGATCTGGGCGCCATCATGGGCAAAGAGCTGATAGATGCCCATATCGATGCCCTCATCCTTCTTCCAGCCGAACATCTCCTGATAGAAAGGCAGCTCTGTGGCGAGATCGCCGGCCATCAGTTCGTGCCAGCCGATGCTGCCGGGGTCCATCTGCTTGATGTCTGGCATGTCGCCATCGCCGCGGAAAAGTGCAAAAACCGCGCCATGCGGATCGGCGACGACGGCGAAGCGGCCAACGCCTGGAATATCGTCGGGCTGGCGATGCACCGTGCCGCCGAGTTTGGCAAGCTTTGTGGCTGCCGCATCGACATCGTCGACACCGACATAACCGAGCCAGGCCGGCGGGATGTTCATCTTCAAGGCATTTTCCGGCATTGTCATCAGGCCGGCAACGCGCAGGCCGTTGGTCTTGAACAGCGTGTAGTTTGCATCCGGCATGCCGGAATCGGCGGACGTCCAGCCGACAACGTCATCGTAGAAAGCTTCGGCGGCTTTTGTATCGGTGGTCATCAGTTCGTACCAGACGAACGCGCCGTGTCCCTTGCTCATTGTGGTCCTCCTCTTTGATGTTTATGGCCATCCGGCCGGAAACGGGGTCGTTTGAATGTTCAAATGCGGTGGTAGTCGCAGGACATGACCGGTTTCCACGTGCCGTCGGAAAGTTGGATGCGGGACGAGAAATTGCGGGTGTCTGCGTCCTTGATGGTGATGATGTCCTGATAACGGGCGGTGCGGCCGATGGTGCCGAAATCGGGGCCTTCGCAGTCGAGCGTCAGCACCGTGCCGGTTTCGTCGAGCGTGCCCTCGTAGATCCAGAGATGCGTCATGACGGAGCAGACGAAGGATCCGACATAACGCTTCCTTGCCGGATCGTAGCCGAGTGACAGGATATTGGTCGCCGAACGGCCATCCGGCATCGTGCCGGTCGCCTCCGCAACGATCCAGGCGCCGCCGAGCGAGCGGGCATTCTCTTCCCACGCGCCACCACCGTCCTGATGTTCGCTCCCCTCCGGCGGAGCGAAGGTGAGCCGCCATCTACCCGTCAGCTGTTGCAGCCAGCGGTGTTCGTCAACAAGCTCTGCCTTCATCGCATCTTCTCCTCTCCCAAGGGCGATTGCCGGTCAGTCATGTCAGGCGCAACAGGAGTGGGTCTTGGGCTCCGTGTCATATTCGTCATGACGCTTCACGAAGCTCAGTGTTGACGTTTCATTGCGGCCTTTTGGTGCCCGGTCGAGGATCATCAGCGTTGTCAGGATCTCCTCACCGCCACGGGCATAGTCCGAGTAGGTGTGATAGATATTGCCGCTCTCGTCGCGAATGAAGGCGCTCATGCCCGGCAGCTCGTCATTGGCATCGTCGCCAGAGATTTCGCGGAAATTGTAGAAGACCTTGCCGCTTTCCAGCTCTTCCTTGGTGAAGGAGACGTGGTAGTCGAAATTGAAGTCGCTGCCGAAAGAGGAGACCCACGGGAACTTCCAACCCATGCGGGTCTTGTAGGCCTCGATCTTATCAAGCGGCGCGCGGGAGACCGTCACATAGGTGACGTCGTGATTGTTGAGATGGGCAAGCGTGCCATCGATATGATCGGACAGGAAAGAGCAGCCCGGGCAGCCGGCCTCCCAGTCGGGGCCGAACATGAAATGGTAGATCATCAACTGGCTGCGGCCGTCGAACAGCTCGGCCAACGTCTTTTTGCCGGCAGGCGTGTCGAATGTGTAGGTCTTGTCGACCTTGACCCACGGCATGTTCCGCCGGTCAGTGCGGATCTTGTCGCGCAGTTTCGTCTCTTCCTTTTCGGTGGCAAGCAGCGCCCTGCGGGCATCGAGCCACTCTTCGCGCGATACAACCGGATTGCTCAACATCGTTCATTCCTCCTCAGAAAATCGCGTTTCGTTCCGCTTGACTATATACGTTGATATCAACATTATCAGTCCATGTCAAAGCCCCTCGTGATTCCTTTCGAAACCACTCTTCATGTCCGCGACACATGCCTGTGTCTTCATGTGCAGCGCGCGGCGCGGGCTTTGGCGCGCAAATTCGACGAAGCGTTGCGGCCACTCGACCTGACCAACGGGCAGTTTTCGCTGCTGATGTCGCTCAATCGTCCGGAGCCGCCGGGCATGGGGCCGGTTGCCAGCCTGCTGGCCATGGATCGCACGACGTTGACGGCGGCGCTGAAACCGCTGGAGAAGCGCGGGCTGCTGGTCACCGTGACCGATGACAGGGATCGCCGGCTGCGGCGGATGAAACTGACGCCTTCAGGCCATGCACTGTTGTCGATGGCGGTGCCGATCTGGAAAAGCACGCATGCCGATGTCGATGAAGCACTGGGCGAGGGGCGGCGCGACCGGTTGCGCTCCGACCTCCTGGCGCTTGCCTGAACATCCATTTCCTGTCCGCTTGAAGGAGCGGACAATCCCATCACAAAAGAGGAGACTGTTCATGAGGATGATTTTCGTAAACCTGCCGGTCAAGGACATTTCGCGGTCGAAGGCGTTCTTCGGCGGGTTGGGGTTCACCTTCAATCCGGATTTTTCCAGCGACGATACGCTGTGCATGATCGTCGAGGAAAACATCTTCGTCATGCTGATGCAGGAGGCACGCTTCAAGGAATTCATCATCGACGAGATCAGCGACACCAGCAAGGTGACGGAAGTGCTGACGGCACTCTCCGCGTCCAGCCACCAGGAAGTGGACGAGACTTTGGCGAAGGCGCTGTCGCTGGGCGGCAAGGCATGGCGGCCGGTGATGGACTATGGTTTCATGTATGGCTGCAGTTTTCAGGACCCGGACGGCCATGTCTGGGAGCTGGCCTATATGGAGCCGCAGGCGGCGGGTTGATGGGTGGGATGAATTGCTTTGGTTGCCTCCGCGTTTGCGGTGGTTTTGGAAGTCAAAGCTCTTCCTCCGTCATTCCTGTGCTCGTCACAGGAATCCAGTGCGCCGTGTCCACGGCGCGCAAGGCGCCTCGGATATTTCCGCGAAACAGTTCCTTCACGGCGCGGACGCGCCGTGGTTGGATCCCCGCCACAGGTCGAGGATGACGGAAAGCAGCACCGGACGCTGGGAACGCTGATCAATATGCCGATCGGCACCGGCTTCACGCTAAAGCATGTCGAGGAACGGGGGCCGTCGCTTGAGCAGGTTGCCGCCCATTCGGAATGGCCGAAGAGCGGGAGCGGCCGATGTTTCTGTTGGTGTGTGCGCCAGTAACTGTGCTGCGGAAGGGCTATTCCGCCCATTCCGTATCGGCCGTAAAAGCAATGGTCAGCCAGCGGTTGGGGCCTTCGCTGCCGATGCGGGCGCCGATGTCGTCGCGCAACTGGTCCCACTCCTCGATCGTGCGGGCGGGCATGCCGGCCGGCACGATGAAATAAAGTTCCACCTGCATCAGGCGTCCGATGCGGGCGACATAGGCGCGGTGGGACAGGAACGCCTGCTCCTGGACCACCTCTTCAGCCACCTCGTCGATCCTTGCCCGCAGCGGCGCCGGGGTCATCAGCAGGATATCCGATAGCGCCTGTCGCACGGTGCCGATGGGCATCGGGATGATGACGACGGATACCAGCGCCAGAACGGCCGGGTCGATATAGGGCACGATCCACGCAAGCGACGTGCCTTCGACGAAAAAGCCGCCGATGAAAGCGATCAGAAGGGCCGCCGTGATGCCGGCGGACATCAGCCATGCCGTGGCATCGAGCGTCAGGAACTCGGAGCGGATCGTGGCGTTTTTCTTGCGGACGACGGTCGCCATGGTCAGGCATGCCACGAGCGTAATGGCGGCGTAGAGGATCGCATAGTCGAACTCCAGCGCATGACCACCGGACATGATGCTGATGACCGCGTTGATCAACGCGTAGACCGCGACGCTCATCAGCAGGATGCCGTTCAGCCCAAGGACGATCGGTTCGAGATGCCAGAAGCCAAGGGAAAACCGTGCCCGCAGCTTGCCCTTGCCGCGGCTTGGATCGGTATCACTGGCAATCAACTTGGCGACCACCAGCGCCAGCGTGCTCATGCTGGCATCGGCAAGCGAATAGACCCCGTCGAAGGCGATCGAGAAGGAGCCGGTGACGATGCCGAACGCGATGCCGGAACAGGCGATCAGGATGGTCACGCCAATGGAGATTTTCAGGATGGTCTGTTCGGCTTGCATGGGTTTGCTCGGAGTGTGGTAGGCTTATGAGGGATTGTGGGCGCGTTTCGTGCGTCTGCCTAGTGTGGAATGACGGCCGAATGGCGGCTTGGCAAGGAATCGCACCCATGTGCCCACTTGCAGCGCTTCCCCCAACCCAGAAGCGTCTTTACGGCTGAAAAGAAACACCCCCAAATCCGTTGGGATCCAGGGGTGCGCAGAGAGTTGATGAAAGCCTATCGCCCGTTTTAACCGAGGTCACCCAGATCGCGGACCGCGCCGCGGTCGGCCGAGGTGGCGAAGGCGGCGTAGGCTTTCAGCGCCGTGGTGACCTTGCGCTTGCGCAGCTCGACCGGCTTCCAGCCCTTGGCGTCCTGTTCAGTGCGGCGGGCGGCGATTTCGGCCTCGTCGACGCGCAGCGAGATCGTCCGGTTGGGGATGTCGATGTCGATCATGTCGCCTTCGCGCACGATGCCGATCAGGCCGCCATTGGCAGCTTCCGGCGAGACGTGGCCGATCGAGAGGCCCGATGTGCCGCCCGAGAAGCGGCCGTCGGTGATCAGCGCGCAGGCCTTGCCGAGGCCCTTCGACTTCAGGTAGCTGGTCGGATAGAGCATTTCCTGCATGCCCGGGCCGCCTTTGGGGCCCTCATAGCGGATGACGACGACGTCGCCGGCCTTGACCTCGTTGGAAAGGATCGCCTTGACGGAGGAATCCTGGCTTTCGAAGACGCGGGCGGGCCCGGAGAATTTCAGGATCGATTCATCGACGCCGGCCGTCTTCACGATGCAGCCGTTGATGGCGATGTTGCCCTTGAGTACGGCCAGGCCGCCATCCTTGGAGAATGGGTGCTGGGCATCGCGGATGACGCCCTTTTCGCGGTCGAGATCGAGTTCCTTCCAGCGGGCGCTCTGGCTGAAGGCGACCTGCGTCGGGACGCCGCCGGGGGCAGCGCTGAACAGTTCGAGTGCCGCCGGATTGTCGGTGACGGAAATATCCCATTGCGACAGGGCGTCACCCAGCGTCTTGGCATGCACGGTCGGCAGGTCGGCATTCAGCAGGCCGGCGCGATTGAGTTCGCCGAGGATCGCCATGATGCCGCCGGCGCGATGTACGTCTTCCATATGGACGTCGGCCTTGGCGGGTGCGACCTTGGAGAGGCACGGCACCTTGCGTGACAGCCGGTCGATGTCGTCCAGATTGAAATCGATCTCGCCTTCATGAGCGGCAGCCAGGATGTGCAGCACGGTGTTGGTCGATCCGCCCATGGCGATATCGAGCGCCATGGCATTCTCGAAGGCACCCTTCGAGGCGATGGTGCGCGGCAAAGCGGTTTCGTCGTCCTGTTCATAGTAGCGCTTGGCGAGACCGACGATGCGGCGGCCGGCTTCCAGAAACAGCTTTTCACGGTCAGAATGAGTGGCAAGCGTCGAGCCGTTGCCGGGCAGCGACAGGCCAAGCGCTTCGGTCAGACAGTTCATCGAATTGGCGGTGAACATGCCGGAGCAGGAGCCGCAGGTCGGGCAGGCCGAGCGTTCGATGGTCTGGACGTCCTCGTCCGACATGTTTTCATCGGCAGCGGCGACCATGGCGTCGACCAGGTCGAGCGAATGAATCTTGCCGTCGGAGAGCAGCACCTTGCCGGCTTCCATCGGTCCGCCGGACACGAAGATCGTCGGGATGTTCAGGCGCAGCGATGCCATCAGCATGCCGGGGGTGATCTTGTCGCAGTTGGAAATACAGACCATCGCATCGGCGCAATGGGCGTTGACCATGTATTCGACGCTATCGGCGATGATTTCGCGCGACGGCAGCGAATAGAGCATGCCGTCATGGCCCATGGCGATGCCGTCATCGACGGCGATGGTGTTGAATTCCTTGGCGACGCCGCCGTGGGCTTCGATCTCGCGGGCGACCAGCTGGCCAAGGTCCTTGAGGTGGACATGGCCCGGTACGAACTGGGTAAACGAGTTCACCACCGCAATAATCGGCTTGCCGAAGTCGCTATCCTTCATGCCTGTCGCGCGCCACAGGCCGCGAGCGCCGGCCATGTTGCGGCCGTGGGTGGTGGTGCGGGAGCGATAGGCAGGCATGGACGTCTTCCTTGATCTTGTCTGGGTGAACGGCAGATATAGGGTTCAGGGACCACAATTTCAGCGGTTCCTAGCGCAAAACTGCGCCCACGTCACGAATTTCGTAACAATATTTCGTGTTTTTTGGACCGTGCACGTCGCGTGGAACTCTCGATCCTGCTCGCCTGGATGGATTGCCGCCGCAGCATAGCTCAAAATTGCGCGTTTGGCCCAACCTGCCACACTTCCCAGCCATAGCGGGCGGAAGTTCTTGCCCAACCGATTGATTTCGAAGAATAGCGGTGACTGCCTACCTTGTTTGGGGGATGCGTGGTGCAGCTTTTTATTCTTTATTGCCGCCGCTGGACACTTTGCAACCCAGCAATTTCATCACGTAAACCATTGTACAAATCTCCTCTCCGGTCACGGGGAGGGGATTTTGCGTTCTATACCAGCGGGCTCTTGCGGCCGGCGAGGTGATCCCTGTTGAGCGCCTTCATGATGTCCGTGGCGTCGTCGCGGTCAAGGCCCGTCAGATCGCGCCCGTCCGAGGCCGCAGGCACGCGCGTGACAACGTCGATGACGGTCCAAGTGCCATTCTTCTCCTGACGGAGTTCGTAACGCGGTTCCTTCACAGGCGAAATCGTCCTTGCTGGTAGCGTTCTTGCGTATCGTGCTTCTACACCGTGTCCCCATCGGGGAGCCGATGCAGCGTCAAGCGGCCTGCCGGTAAAGATAGGACCAGGGCGGATAGATGCCAAACGAAAAAGGCCTTCCGGTTTCCCGAAAGGCCTTTAGAAACTGGATGGTGGGCGTAACAGGGATTGAACCTGTGACCCCTACGATGTCAACGTAGTGCTCTCCCGCTGAGCTATACGCCCATCCAATGTCGGCGCATAGACCATAAACCTCCGGAGGCGTCAATAGGCTTTTTTCGGCTTTTTGACAGGAAGTTTTGCGGCCCTTGCGGCGCAGGCCTAAGCGGCCAGCATCTTGTTCACTTCGTCCACAAGATCACGCAGATGGAAGGGTTTGGACAGGACCTTTGCGTCCTTAGGCGCTTTCGAATCAGGGTTGAGCGCCACTGCGGCAAAGCCGGTGATGAACATGACCTTGAGGTCGGGGTCGAGTTCGGTTGCCCGGCGGGCGAGCTCGATGCCGTCCATTTCGGGCATGACGATGTCGGTGAGAAGAAGCGAAAACGGCTCTTCGCGCAGCCGGTCGTAGGCGCTGGCGCCGTTGTCGAACGACATCACCTTATAGCCGGCCTTTTCCAGGGCTTTCACCAGGAACCGGCGCATATCGTTATCGTCTTCGGCGAGGAGGATTTTTGGACTCATGGATTAAAGCCGTTGCACCTTACGTGTCGATGTCGGGAATTGCGATAACGTCATGAAACCGCAGTTGAGTAAATATCCGGTGAAGACCTGGTATCAAGCCCGTTCACTGGCAGGAAACGACTATGGACATGATTGCTGCCTGCTGGCAACATACACGAAGTATCAAGATTGTGACATGGTAAAAAAGGGCTGCGATGACGCAGAACGTCAGCGAAACCGAACAGTTCGAAGTTCGCGAGCCGGAAATGCAGCGCATTCCCTTTGTCTTCAATTCGCCCCACAGCGGCAGGGTGTACAGCCGTTCCTTCCTGGAAAAGTCGCGTCTGGACGATGTGGCGATCCGCCGCTCGGAGGATCATTTCGTCGACGAACTGTTCCATTCCGTGACAGATCTGGGGGCGCCATTGTTAATGGCGCATTTCCCCCGCGCCTTCCTTGACGTCAACCGCGAACCCTATGAACTCGATCCGCGCATGTTCGACGGGCCGTTGCCGCCGCATGCCAATATCAGCTCGATGCGGGTGGCGGGTGGCCTTGGCACCGTGCCGCGGCTGGTGGCGGAAAACATGGAAATCTACCGTGGCCGCTTTCCGGTCGCAGAAGCGCTGGAGCGCATCGAGACGATCTACAAGCCCTATCATGCCTGCCTGCGGCGGCTGATTGCCCGTACCCATGTGCAGTTCGGGCTGGCGGTGCTGATCGATTGCCATTCGATGCCCGGCAATATCCGGCTGGCCGGAACGGGCCAGCGGCCGGACTTTATCGTCGGCGACCGCTACGGCACAAGCGCCTCGGCGGACCTGTCGCGCACGGCGGTGTCACTGCTGGAGGATCTCGGGTTTTCCGTTGCCCGCAACAAGCCCTATGCCGGCGGTTTCATCACCGAGCATTATGGCCGGCCGGCGCGCGGGCTGCATGCGCTGCAGATCGAGATCAATCGCGGCCTTTATGTCGATGAGGCGACGCTGCAGAAGAAGCGGGATTTTCCGATGCTGGCGCAGGCAATCGGGATGTTCCTCGCCGCGCTTGCGGCGCATGTGGACACGTACGCGCCAAGCACCTCGCTGGCTGCCGAATAGGCTGGCCTTTCCCTCCGGCAGGAAGACAAAAAAAACCGCGCTTGTGGCGCGGCTAAGTCTAGGGAGGAAACACCCAAGGAGGGTATTTACAGCCACAAGTGGCTGTAGGAAAAAGCTAATATTGCACCGCACAATTGTCAAGCAAGATTCAGCCGTAATTGGTGCGGCGCGCCAAAGTCACCGGATACTGAACTGCTGCAAAACGTCCGGTTTTGCCGTTCTTTTGGATTTTTGAGGCACGTTCTTCGAAAATCTGCGGGGTGACGGCTTTCGTATCTGCCGAATGGTGCGATTTTCATCGATTTTCTCGCCAAACACTTCTCTTTCAAAAAAATGTGCCATAAGCACAATCAGCCTTCCATTTCCCGATTTTCGTGAGGTTTCATGCTGCCGGACCGTGAGTTTTTCGATCGCCTTGCCGATGCTGCCAAGGCGCAGACCTTGCCGCGTTTCCGCACCGGCATCAGCGTCGCCAACAAGGAGGCCGCCGGTTTCGACCCGGTCACCGAGGGCGACCGCGCTGCCGAGACGGCGATCCGCGCTTTGATCGAGGCCCATTTTCCCGAACACGGCATTCTGGGTGAGGAGTTCGGCAATGTCCGGCTCGACCACGATTATGTCTGGGTGATCGATCCGATCGACGGAACCCGCGCCTTCATTTCCGGCCTGCCGGTCTGGGGCACGCTGATTGGCCTCTATCACAAGGGCGAGGCGGTGATGGGGCTGATGGACCAGCCCTTTACCGGCGAGCGTTATTTCGCCGATGGCAAGAACACGCATTATCGCGGACCGGGCGAAGACAAGATTGTCTCGACGCGGCCCTGCGCCGATCTTTCCCAGGCGATCATGTTCACCACCTCGCCGCACCTTTATACCGGTGATATCAAGACCCGCTTCGAGGCGGTGCAGAGCAAGGTGCAACTCGCCCGTTACGGCTGCGACTGCTACGCTTTTGCGCTGCTCGCGGCCGGTCATATCGATCTCGTCATCGAATGCGGCCTGAAGCCTTATGACGTCGGCGGGATCATTCCGCTGATCGAGCAGGCCGGCGGCATCGTCACCGACTGGAATGGCGGCCCGGCGGAAATGGGGGGCGAAGTGATTGCGGCCGGCAGCGCCGAAATCCACGCACAGGCGCTGGCCATCCTGAAGGGCTGACAGCCGTTAGGCTGTGAGATCCTCGTTTTCCATCAATGCGAAATCCTCGGTGCTGCCGGGGATGAACGCCTCGATGGCGGCGATCGCCTGGGCGCGATAATGATCGGCTTCCTGCAGAAGCTCGTGACGGGCGCCGTCGATCGGGATCATGTGCCCGGCGCGGAAGTTGCGCGCGAGATTTTCCACGGCCAGATGCGGCACCAGCTTGTCCTGCGTCGGGGCGAGCACGATGGTCGGCACGCGGATCTGCGTCAGGTGTTCGCGGGCTGAAACGCGCTTGATCGCCTTGAAGGTCTCATGCAGCCAGCGGGCGGTGGGTGGTCCGAGTGCGAGTTCCGGATGGGCGTCGGTCAATGCCTTATTGCGGGCAAAGCGCTTTGCGTCCGACGTGAGCAGGTTTTCGGAGAACGGCCGCGAGCCCTTGTCGCGCAACAGCGGCAGAAAGCCGAGGCCGCAGATGCTGAAAGCGGCCGCCATGACGCTGATCATGCCATGCCCGACCTTCTGGCCGCCAAGCGCCATGAAAGGAGCGGCGATGGCCAGCCGGTCGATGCGGCTGGCAAGCATCGGGGCCTGCGCCAAGGCTACCAGAGCACCCATCGAATGGGCCAGCATGAAGAAGGGCAGGCGGGTGTCCGGCAGGACGATCTTTTCGAGGAAAGTCGTCAGATCACTCTCGTAGTCGGCAAAGCGCCCGACATGGCCGCGGCGCGGGTTCTTCAGCAGCCGATCCGAGCCGGCCTGGCCGCGCCAGTCGAAGGTCGCCACCCACAGGCCGCGTGCCGTGAGTTCGCCGATCGTCTCGGCATATTTCTCGATCGATTCATTGCGCCCCTGCAACAGCACGACGGTGCCCTTGGCAACGGGTGCATCGGATTTGAAGATCGCATAGCGGATCTTGCGGTTGCCCACACCCTCGAAGAACCCGACCGTGTGATTGCCGGGGATCGGATTGTCCGGGGTGGCGTGAAGCGTAGGCGTCATGGGCAGGTCCGTGTCCGGCAGGTCTTTGAAGGTGCGATGGCGCAACAACAGTGCGCCGGTAATGCACCGGATTTGTGATGCTCATCCTTGATCGATACCGATTAAGGAACGGTGCAGGTCAGGAAGCAGAAATAGGGAGCGATTGCCGCTCAAAGAAAAAGGACTGGGGGAAAAGGGGCCGGAAACGGTGGGGACGATATACCGTTTCCGGCCAGAGACAGTCGGACGGTTGAGGACAGGCAGCATGCGGGAGAAGGGACGTTCACCGCCGCTGCCAGCCTCGTCTTCCGATGCTGCGGTTTTATCGTGTCGAAGCTGAATGCAGCTCGAACCGGCCGTTCATCCTGCGTTTACATTGCGGGCGGGATGGTCAAACGGCTGCCGGAACTTGTCTGCCCGGGGGGCTTGAAGGCCGCAAAATGAATTCCCATCTCATCCTCACGGGCGCCGAAACCGGGCTCGTTCACCGGTTCTGCCATCGCCGCTTCAAGGGATGACAGAGCCAAGATCGCACACCAGTTGCTCACAAGAGGACATCATGCGTCACGTTGATTTTTCCCCCCTTTACCGTTCCACCGTCGGTTTCGACCGTCTCTTCACCATGCTTGACAGTCTCGGCCAGCCGGACCAGTCCCAGACCTATCCGCCCTACAATATCGAGCGGACCGGCGAGAGCACCTACCGGATCACCATGGCCGTTGCCGGGTTTGACGAAAGCGAACTTTCGATCGAAGCCCGCGAGCACACGCTGACCGTCAAGGGCGAGAAGAGCGAAGAAAAGGCAACCGACAACCAGTTCCTCTATCGCGGCATTGCCAAGCGCGCCTTCGAGCGCCGTTTCCAGCTGGCCGACCATGTGGAAATCCAGTCCGCTTCGCTGAAGAATGGCCTGCTTCACATCGATCTCCTGCGCGAGATTCCGGAAGCTGCCAAGCCGCGCCGCATCGACATCGTTGCCGCCCAGTCGGCGCCGAAACAGATCGAAGCCACCCAGGTCAACGGCACCGCCAACTAAGCTGTTGATCAGAACATAGAGACGCGGTGCCCGAATGGGCACTGCGGGCAATCGAGAGCCGTTTGCAGCCGCGTGTTGCAGACGGCTTTTCGTATGGAGACGCTGCGCAACGGCTGCGATACCGTCATTAAGTGACTGAGGAGGATTTCGATGCGTGACCTGTCACCCCTGCTGCAAGCTGGCGATCTACCGCCGGAGTGGCGCATCCGGTTGTCACGCTATCGCTTCGAGCGCGACGCGGTTGGCCGTTCGTCGGCGGGTGTCTTCAAGCTGGTCGCGGATCGGGAGCCGAGCCTCTTTCTCAAGCGTGAGCTGGCTGGCCCTTTTGCCGAATTGCCCGATGAGGCGACCCGGCTGCGATGGCTCGCGGGAGCGGGGATTGATTGCCCTGACGTTATTGCGCAGGATCGTCATGACGGCCAGAACTGGCTGCTCATTAGTGCTATGCCGGGGCGGGATCTATCCGCTGTCTCGATCACGCCGCATCAGTGTATCGAGATATTAGCCAAGGCGCTGCGGCTGTTGCACGCGATCGATATCAGCACCTGCCCGTTTGATCATAGCCTTTCCAATCGCCTGGCGCTTGCCAAGGCGCGGATGGAGGCTGGTGAGGTCGACGAGGACGATTTTGACGATGCGCGGCTTGGCCAATCCGCCGATGACCTTTTCCGGATTCTCGAAAGCCGGAAACCGGATGCCGCCGATCTTGTTGTGACACATGGTGATGCGTGCCTGCCGAATCTGCTGGAGCATGAGGGCCGGTTCAGCGGGTTTATCGATTGCGCCCGGCTGGGTGTCGCAGACCGCTACCAGGATCTGGCGCTGGCTTATCGCAGTGTGTGTGAAAACCTTGGCGAGGCTTGGGGGCAGCCGTTTCTTGATCTCTACGGTGTCCCCAAGCCCGATCGGGCCAAGCTCGGCTATTACCAGTTGCTGGACGAGTTCTTCTAGCTCCTGCTTCTATTCCGCTGCAGCAACCGCCAGGCGCCGGCTGCGTTCGGCATATTTCTGGGCGATTACCGCACAGGCCATCAGCTGGATCTGGTGGAACAGCATCAGGGGCAGGACGATGCTGCCGATGCCCTGGCCGGCAAAGATGACGTTGGCCATCGGCACGCCACTGGCAAGGCTCTTCTTCGAGCCGCAGAAGGTGATGGCGATCTCGTCTTCCCTGGAAAAACCCATCAGGCGGCTGCCGAACATGGTGACGATGAGCACGACAGCGAGAAGCAGGATGTCGAGGGCGATGACGACGGCGATGTCGCGGACGGAGAATGTGCTCCAGATGTGCTCCGTCACCGCCTCGCTGAAGGCGAGATAGACGACCATCAGGATCGAGCCGCGATCGACCGGCATCAACAGCTTTTTTCGGGCCCGGATGAAATTGCCGATCCATGGCTGCAGGATCTGGCCAAGGACGAACGGCGCCAGCAGCTGCAGCAGGATCTGCTCCAGCGCATCGAGCGAGAAGCCGCCCTGGCCGCCGGACGCGAAGAGAAGGCCGACCAGCAGCGGCGTCAAAAACATGCCGAAAATATTGGAGGCGGACGCAGCGCAGATGGCGGCCGGGACATTGCCGCCGGCCATCGAGGTGAAGGCGATCGACGACTGCACGGTCGAGGGCAGGACGCAGAGGAAGAGGATGCCCGTGTAGAGCGCCGGTGGCAGAAGGGTTGATGGCAGGAAGCCGACGGCAAGGCCGAGCAGCGGGAAGAGCACGAAGGTCGAGGCGAGGATGACGATGTGCAGCCGCCAGTGCAAGAGGCCCGCCACCACGACATCACGCGACAGCCGCGCGCCGTGCAGGAAGAACAGCAGGCCGATGGCGATCTTGGTCGCGAGACCAAACCACTCCGCCGGTTCGCCTGAGATCGGCAGCAGCGATGCAAGGATGACCGTGCAGACGAGGAGGATGGTGAAGGTATCGGGCAGGAAGCGGCGCATATCGATCGTCCGGAGAATGAGAAAGCAGATGGCGGCATCATTGTCATTGTGATATCGAATGCAAGTAATAACGATTATCATATTTCAGGATAAGCCATGCTCGATCTGGTGCAGCTTCGCAGTTTTCTCGCGGTCGAGCAGATGGCGAGCTTTACCCTGGCGGCGGAGCGACTGGGGCTTGGGCAATCGACAGTCAGCCAGCATATCCGCCGGCTGGAAGCCGATCTTGGCCGCAAGCTGGTCGAGCGCGATACCCACCATGTGTCGCTGACGGCCGACGGCGAGGCGTTGCTGGGGCCGGCGCGGGCCATGCTGTCGCTGGACGGGCAGGTGAAATCGCTGTTTGCCGAGCGCAGCCTGCATGGGCGCTTACATCTCGGCGTATCGGAAGATTTCGTCATGAGCCGCCTTCCGGCGGTGCTTGAGGATTTCACCCGGGCGCATGCCTCGGTGGATCTCGAGCTGACCGTGGCCCTGAGCGGCACGCTCTATCAGATGCAGGATGAAGGCGCGCTCGATCTGGTGCTAGCCAAGCGCCGCATTGGCGATGCGCGCGGCCAACTGGTCTATCGCGAGCCGCTGGTTTGGCTGGCGCGCGATCCGGAGCGGGTGATGCGCGGCGATGTGCTGCCGCTGATCGCCTTTCCGCCGCCGAGCATTACCCGCAGCGTTGCGCTGGAAGCGCTGGAGCGGGCCGGCGTGCCATGGCGGATCGTCTGCACCTGCGGCAGCCTCAGCGGCCTGACGGCGGCAGCCCGCGCCGGAATGGGCGTTCTGGTGCAGCCGCGCAGCATGGCGCCGGCGGGTTTGCGGGAGATCGCCTCGGACAGACTGCCCCGGCTTGAGGATGTGGAGTTCGTGCTGGTGGCAAGGCGCGGCGCGGACAGGGCGCTGGTAAAAGCCCTGTCCGGCGAGATTCTCTCCACGGTCGGCGGCCTGCAGGCTGCGACCGGCGCAGGCAAGGCGCCCTGATCAGAGGGCTTTGAGGAACTGGTCGACATCATCGGGTGTCGTTGCGAAGCTGGTGACCAGGCGGTAGAGGCCTTCATTCTCGGCAACGGAGTCCGACAGCGTGTGCGGTACCGGCCAGTCGTAGAAGACGGCACCATCGGCTTTGAGCTTTGCCGCAGTCTCTTTTTCGAGAACGACGAACAGTTCGTTGGAGCCGCTCGGCCAGGCGAGCCGCGTGCTGTTTGAGCCTGCGATACCTGCGGCCAGCCGGTTTGCCATGCCGTTGGCATGGTGGGCGAGGTCGAGCCAGAGGCCGCCTTCGAGATAGGCATCAAACTGGGCGGCGATGAAGCGGGACTTCGAGAACAACTGGGCGGAGCGTTTGCGCAGGTAGCCCATCTCCTCGGCCTTGGTTGTGTCGAACAGGATCAGCGCCTCGGCGCACCAGCAGCCATTCTTGGTGCCGCCGAAGGAGAGCATATCGATGCCGCGTTTCCAGGTCATTTCGGCCGGTGTCGTATCCAGTGTCACCAACGCATTGGCGAACCGGGCGCCGTCCATATGCAAAGGCAGCTTGGACGACCTGGCGATGGCGGCGATCGCGTCGATTTCGGCAAGGCTGTAGACGGTGCCGGCTTCTGTCGCCTGCGTCATGGTGATGGCCATCGGCTGGCCGCCATGGACGCCGCCGCCACGGGTGCGCTGGATTTCCTTCTCCAACCGGCTTGGGTCCATCTTGCCATTGGGTCCATCGACCAGGGCAAGTTTGGCGCCATGCGAGAAGAATTCCGGCGCGCCGCATTCATCGGCGCTCACATGCGCTTCGCGGTGGCAGAGCACGTGACCGCCCGGACGATTGGTGCTGGCCAGCGCCAGCGCGTTGGCGGCGGTTCCGGTGGCGACGAAGAATACGGCGACCTCGCGCTCGAACACGTCCGATAGTGCCTTCTCGACCTTCTTGTCAAGATCGCCCGTGCCATAGGCCGGCGCAAAGCCGCCAGCGGCCTTGACGAGGCTTTCGGCAATCACGGGATGGGCGCCCGCCCAGTTGTCGGATGAGAAAATCATGATGTGATCCTGCTGTTTCGGGCAAATTCGCCCCGAATTGAATGGCCAGAGGAGACCATACGGATGCCGACGCCGCAATCAATCCAGGCAAGGCGAGATAGGGA
Source organism: Hyphomicrobiales bacterium (assembly GCA_900473045.1). Classification (GTDB taxonomy): domain Bacteria; phylum Pseudomonadota; class Alphaproteobacteria; order Rhizobiales; family Rhizobiaceae; genus Pararhizobium. The sequence goes on along the minus strand of UCKS01000003.1, from coordinate 197,751 downwards.
CAATATCAGACCAGTTTGAAACCAAATTGAAGAAAAGCAGAGATTGGCGAAATAAAATTACAAAAACGTGAAATTAACCGCAATGTTCGGCAAAATAGGGTCGAATATTTTGCATTAGTGGTCTTGCAGAGGAGGGTGCTTTCTGGCATAGAACCTATGAAATAGGACAGTATGACTGTCCTATTTCGGTCTCAAGACCGGAAGGATGCCGGAAAGCCCGCGTGACGCGGCGACCGGCTGACGATTGTTGACCGCGCCGGACGCTTTCTTGTCCGGGCCGGCGGGACAATCGCGATGGTCGCGAGCACTCTGTGCCGGATGCAGTCCATGCTTCATTTGCGACCGGATCAGGATCATGCAACGATAATGCCGGTGCCGGCTTCAACGGGACTCTTGCCCGCAAAAGCCTGCCTGGATTGCGGAAATATCCGGTCTTAGCCGGGTTAACAGGAGGGAAGACGATGACGGACTTTACGCCATCCACCGTAACTGGTCTCAACACTGCGCGCCAAACGGCGACGGTTGAGAAAAATACCGCATTTCCGGGCTTGCCGAAAAAACAGGGTCTTTATGACCCGCGCAACGAACATGACGCCTGCGGTGTCGGCTTCGTCGCCCATATGAAAGGCCAGAAGTCCCACCAGATCGTCAAGGATGGCCTGTTCATCCTGGAAAACCTGACGCATCGCGGCGCTGTCGGCGCCGATCCGCTGATGGGCGATGGCGCGGGCATTCTGGTGCAGATCCCCGATCGATTCTTCCGCGAGGAAATGGCGCTGCAGGGCGTCATCCTGCCGAAGGCCGGCGAATATGCCGTCGGCTACCTGTTCATGCCGCAGGACGAGGCACAGATCGCCCATTTCAAGCAGGTGATCACCGAGGTCGTGGCGGAAGAAGGCCAGACGCTGCTTGGTTTCCGCGAAGTGCCTGTCGATAATGAATCGCTGTCCAAGGCGCCGCACATCGCTGCGACCGAGCCACACCACGTGCAGGTCTTCATCGGTGCCGGTCGCGATGCTGCGACCAATGCCGAGTTCGAACGTCGCTTGTTCACGCTGCGCAAGGTCATCTCCAACCGCATCTACGATGCTTTCGAAGGTGCCGAGACCGGTTTTTATCCGGTGTCGCTGTCGACCAAGACCATTGTCTACAAGGGCATGTTCCTGGCCTATCAGGTGGCCGCCTATTTCAAGGATCTGGCCGATCCGCGCTTTGAATCGGCTGTCGCCCTCGTGCACCAGCGCTTCTCGACCAACACCTTTCCGTCGTGGAAGCTGGCGCATCCCTACCGCATGGTTGCCCATAACGGCGAAATCAACACGCTGCGCGCCAACGTCAACTGGATGGCCGCACGTCAGGCGTCGGTGTCCTCGCCGCTGTTCGGCGAAGATATCTCCAAGCTCTGGCCGATTTCCTATGAAGGACAGTCGGACACCGCCTGTTTCGATAATGCGCTCGAATTCCTCGTGCAGGGCGGCTATCCGCTGTCGCATGCCGTGATGATGCTGATCCCGGAAGCCTGGGCCGGCAACCAGTTGATGGCGCCCGAGCGCAAGGCATTCTACGAGTATCACGCCGCGTTGATGGAGCCGTGGGATGGCCCCGCCGCCGTCTGCTTTACCGATGGCAAGCAGATCGGCGCAACGCTCGACCGCAACGGCCTGCGTCCGGCGCGTTACCTCGTCACCGACGACGACCGCGTCATCCTCGCCTCCGAGGCCGGCACGCTGCCGGTGAAGGAAGAGAGCATCATCAAGAAGTGGCGTCTGCAGCCGGGCAAGATGCTGCTTATCGATATGGAAGAGGGCCGGATCATCTCCGACGAGGAGCTGAAGTCGACCCTTGCCAACCAGCACCCTTATCGCCAGTGGCTGGACAATACCCAGCTCATTCTCGAAGACCTGAAGCCGGTCGAGCCCCGGGCGCTGCGCCGCGACGTGTCGCTGCTCGATCGTCAGCAGGCGTTCGGCTATACCCTGGAAGACACCAAGATCCTGATGTCGCCGATGGCAACGACCGGTCAGGAAGCCATCGGCTCGATGGGCACCGATACCCCGATCTCGGCGATGTCGGACAAGACCAAGCTGCTCTATACCTATTTCAAGCAGAACTTCGCGCAGGTCACCAACCCGCCGATCGACCCGATCCGCGAAGAACTGGTGATGAGCCTCGTCTCGTTCATCGGTCCGCGCCCGAACCTGCTCGACCATGCCGGCATGGCCCATGCCAAGCGCATGGAAGTGCGCCAGCCGATCCTGACCAATGGCGATCTCGAAAAGATCCGCTCGATCGGTCATACCGAAGACCGTTTCGACACCAAGACGCTCGACTTCACCTATGACGTGACGCGCGGTGCCGAAGGCATGCCGGAAATTCTCGACCGGCTGTGCGAGCGGGCCGAAGCGGCCGTCAAGGGCGGCTACAACATCATCGTGCTTTCCGACCGCCAGATCGGCCCGGACCGCATGGCAATCCCGGCGCTGCTGGCAACCGCTGCCGTCCACCATCACCTGATCCGCAAGGGGCTTCGCACTTCCGTCGGCCTCGTGGTGGAGACCGGCGAGCCGCGCGAAGTCCACCATTTCTGCCTGCTCGCAGGCTATGGCGCCGAGGCGATCAACCCATATCTTGCCTTCGACACGCTGACCGACATGCACAAGCGCGGCGAATTCCCGAAGGAAGTCGACGGCAGCGAAGTCGTCTATCGCTACATCAAGGCAGTCGGCAAGGGCATCCTCAAGGTCATGTCCAAGATGGGCATCTCGACCTACCAGTCCTATTGCGGCGGCCAGATCTTCGATGCGATCGGCCTGAATTCCGAACTGATCGACCGGTATTTCTTCGGCACGGCAACGCAGATCGAAGGCATCGGCCTCGAAGAGATCGCCAAGGAAACCTTCAACCGCCATCAGGCGGCCTTCGGTGCCGATCCGCTGTTGAAGAACACGCTCGATATCGGTGGCGAATATGCTTATCGCATGCGCGGCGAAGGCCATGCCTGGTCGCCGGACGCGGTTGCCTCGCTGCAGCATGCCGTGCGCGGCAACGCCGAGGATCGCTACCGCGAATTCGCCGAGATGGTGAATGGCGCAGCCCTGCGGATGAACACCATTCGCGGCCTGTTTTCGATCAAGGGCGCGGAAGCCATCGGCCGCAAGCCGATCCCGATCGACGAGGTCGAGCCGGCCGTGGATATCGTCAAGCGGTTTTCGACCGGCGCCATGTCGTTCGGATCGATCTCGCGCGAAGCCCATACGACGCTGGCCATCGCCATGAACAGCATCGGCGGCAAGTCGAACACCGGCGAGGGCGGCGAAGAAGCCGACCGTTACCTGCCGCTCCATGACGGCTCGCGCAATCCGGAACGCTCGGCGATCAAGCAGATCGCCTCCGGCCGTTTCGGTGTCACGACCGAGTATCTGGTCAATGCCGATATGCTGCAGATCAAGGTGGCGCAGGGGGCAAAGCCCGGCGAAGGCGGTCAGTTGCCCGGCCACAAGGTCGATGCGACGGTCGCCAAGACCCGTCATTCGACACCGGGCGTCGGCCTGATCTCGCCGCCGCCGCACCATGACATCTATTCGATCGAAGATCTGGCACAGCTGATCTACGACCTGAAGAATGTCAATCCGGAAGCCGATATCTCCGTCAAGCTGGTCTCGGAAGTTGGCGTCGGCACGGTTGCGGCCGGTGTGGCCAAGGCCCGCGCCGATCACATCACCGTCTCCGGCTATGACGGCGGCACCGGTGCGTCGCCGCTGACCTCGCTGAAGCATGCTGGATCCCCTTGGGAAATCGGCCTTGCCGAAACCCATCAGACGCTGGTGCTGAACGGCCTGCGTTCGCGTATCGCCCTGCAGGTCGATGGCGGCCTGAAGACCGGCCGCGATGTGATCGTCGGTGCGCTGCTCGGTGCCGACGAATTCGGCTTCTCGACGGCGCCGCTGATTGCCGCCGGCTGCATCATGATGCGCAAATGCCACTTGAACACCTGTCCGGTGGGCGTGGCAACGCAGGACCCGGTCCTGCGCAAGCGCTTCAAGGGGGCGCCTGAGCATGTGGTCAACTACTTCTTTTTTGTCGCGGAAGAAGTGCGCGAAATCCTCGCGTCGCTCGGCTTTGCCAGGTTCGACGAGGTTATCGGCCTTTCCGAACTGCTGGAAAAGGATGCGATGATCTCGCACTGGAAGGCCAACGGTCTCGACTTCTCCCGCATCTTCCACAAGGTCGATGCGCCGAAGGAAAAGACCTACTGGACCGAAAGGCAGAACCACCCGATCCACGACATCCTCGACCGCAAGCTGATTGCGGCGGCGATGCCGGCGCTGGAATCGAAGACGCCCGTCACGATCGCGGTCGATATCAAGAACGTCGACCGTTCGACCGGTGCGATGCTGTCGGGCGAAGTCGCCAAGCGCTACCGTCACAAGGGGCTGAAGGACGACACGATTTCAGTGAAGCTCACCGGGACTGCGGGACAGTCGTTCGGCGCGTTCCTGGCGAACGGCATCACGTTCGAGCTGATCGGCGACGGCAACGACTATGTCGGTAAGGGTCTTTCAGGTGGCCGCATCGTCGTGCGTCCGCCGGAAAACTCCAAGATCGTCGCGGCCAAGTCGATCATCGTCGGCAATACCGTGCTCTATGGTGCGATCTCGGGTGAGTGCTACTTCAATGGTGTCGCAGGCGAACGGTTTGCCGTGCGCAACTCCGGTGCCATCGCGGTGGTCGAGGGCGTGGGCGACCATGGCTGCGAATACATGACCGGTGGTGTGGTCGTGGTGCTCGGCGAGACCGGCCGCAATTTCGCAGCCGGCATGTCGGGTGGTGTCGCCTATGTGCTGGACGAAAGCGACGATTTCCCGAAACGCTGCAACATGGCGATGGTCGAACTCGAGCCGGTTCCAGAAGAGGACGACATGCTGGAGAAGCTGCATCATCACGGCGGCGACCTCATGCACAAGGGCATGGTCGATGTCGCCGGCGACATGACACGCCATGATGACGAGCGGCTCTACCAGCTGATCTCCAATCATCTGCACTACACAGGCTCGCCGCGCGCCAAGGAAATCCTCGACCACTGGGTCGAATTCCGGCCGAAATTCCGCAAGGTCATGCCGATCGAATACCGGCGTGCGCTTGAGGAAATGGAGCGCATGCGGATGGGCATTGCGGCAGAGTGATTGAGAGCGCAGGATAGTTGTGATATGACGTTGGCATATCACAATTTTGGAGACTGAGATGAATGAGCATTCGAATATTGAAGATGCCGGCATCAAGGTCAGCGTCTTCAAGAATGGCAGAAGCCGGGCAATTCGAATTCCAAAAGAGTTCGAATTGACGGGTGAGAACGTCATCATGAGTCAGCAACCCGATGGTTCTGTCCTAATCCGGACGGCGGAAACGTCAGGGTTGGTCGATTATCTCAAAACTGCGGAACCTTGGAGCGGTGGCGATTTTATCGGCGATGACGGCGATCTTGGGCCGCTGGATGAAATCGACCTGCCATGAGGTACATGCTCGATACGAACATGATCTCTGCGATTGTCCATGAGCCGCGGGGAAAAGTGTTCCAGAAGTTGCTGGAGGTGGGCGAGGCTAATGTTTTCACAAGCATCATCGTTCACGGGGAAGTCTGGTACGGGGTTCAAAAACGGGGCTCGGAAGAGCTAACCCAAAAAGTGTCGAACGTCACAAAACGGCTTCAAGTTGCGCCGTTCACAATGCCGGGCGATCTGAAATACGCCGAGGTGAGATTGGCACTGAGAAAAGGGTTGAACATCGGTCCGAACGATTTGTGGATCGCCGCCCATGCATTGGCCCTCGATGCTGTGCTGGTCACGGCAAACGAAAGCGAATTTTCCCGCGTGCCGGGACTGAAGATTGAAAATTGGCTGCGGTGAGCGGCGATGAGACACAGGGACGAACACGGTATGGGTAAGGTCACAGGCTTCATGGAAATCGACCGGCAGCTGGCGAAGTATCAGCCGGCGTCGGACCGCATCCGGCATTTCCGCGAATTCACAATCCCGATGTCGGAACCGGAAGTGCAGAAACAGGCGGCGCGCTGCATGGACTGTGGCATCCCCTATTGCCATGGCCCGACCGGCTGCCCGGTGCACAACCAGATCCCCGACTGGAATGATCTGGTCTATAACGGCAACTGGGACGAGGCGATCCGCAACCTGCACTCGACCAACAATTTTCCGGAGTTCACCGGCCGCATCTGCCCGGCACCGTGCGAAGAAGCCTGCACGCTGAACCTGGAAGACGCGCCGGTCACCATCAAGACCGTCGAGCAGGCGATTGCCGACAAGGCCTATGAAATGGGCTATATCGTACCGCAGCCGGCCGTCACCAAGACCGGCAAGAAAATAGCGATCATCGGCTCTGGCCCGGCCGGTATGGCAGCGGCCCAGCAACTGGCCCGCGCGGGTCACGAGGTTCATGTGTTTGAACGTGAATCCAAGCCCGGCGGACTGCTGCGCTACGGTATCCCGGACTTCAAAATGGAGAAGAACTTCATCGACCGCCGTGTCGACCAGATGCGCGGTGAAGGCGTCACTTTCCATTGTGGTGTCAATGTCGGTGTCGACAAGAGCGTGGATAGCCTGATCGAAGAGCATGATGCCGTGCTCTATTGCGGCGGCTCGGAGACGCCGCGCGATGCCGGTATTCCGGGCGTCGCGTTCCATGGCGTCCACGATGCCATGCCTTATCTCGTCCAGCAGAACCGCCGCGTCGGCCGCGAAAACATCGACAGCGTCGGCTGGCCGTCGGACCCGATCCTGGCCGGTGGCAAGCATATCGTCGTCGTCGGCGGTGGCGATACCGCGTCTGACTGCGTCGGCACGGCGTTCCGCCAGGGCGCCGTCAAGGTCACCCAGCTCGACATCCGCCCGCAGCCGCCGGAAAAGGAAGACAAGCTCGCCGTCTGGCCGTTCTGGGCAACCAAGATGCGCACATCGTCGTCGCAGGCTGAAGGTGCGGTGCGCGAATTTCAGGTGGCGACGCTCGAATTCGTCGGCGAAGACGGTGTGCTGACCGGCGTCAAATGCTGTCAGGTCGATGAACGCCGCAAACCGATCGCCGGCACGGAATTCGTCATCAAGGCCGATCTCGCCTTCATCGCCATCGGCTTCAGCGGCCCGGGTACGGACAGCGTCCTGAAGGACATGGGCGACAAGCTGGCCATCGGCAAGGACAAGCGCGGCGGCTCCTTCGTCACTGCCAATGACAAGGACTACCGCACATCGGTCGACAAGGTCTGGGCGGCCGGCGACGTGCGCCGCGGTCAGTCGCTGGTTGTCTGGGCGATCCGCGAAGGCCGCCAGGCGGCCCGGGCGATCGATGAGGCGCTGATGGGTTCGACTGTCCTGCCGCGTTAGTCAAACCCGTCTTCTGTCTTGGGCAAAACCCAATTGGAAACGCCGCGTACGGGACTGGTGCGCGGCGTTTGCCATTCTGTTGGATCGTGCATCGCCTGCATTTGGTTTGAAGTATGGCGCCGCGATCCGGCGCAACATTAACTGGCTGCAATGAAACGGTAATAAACCTTTAATTTGTAAATATTCGCAGCACCTATAATATTCATCTCAAGCGTAGTTCTTGGGATTTCAGTATTTTCCGCCAGTACTGACGGTACTCTGAAGCTTCTTCTTGAAAAGAACGCTGCCGATCACCCGACGCCGCGTTCCCGTCACAGGGAATCATGACGCCGCACCCCAACGATTTCGTAAGGGACCCTTTGTCATGTCTAACATTCTCCTGACTCACCGTGCCGCAGCGCTGGTCGGAGCCGCCATCCTGGTCGGCGCGGCGGCGTTGCCCTTCACCATCCATTCGACACCTGCGATGGCCGCATCCGCACCGGCCACCGCGCCACTGGTTTCCAATGGCTCCTTTGCCGATGTCGTCTCTGCCGACAAGCCGGCGGTCGTGACCATTACCACGACCATGAAGGCAACCGATGTCAGCGACAGCGGCGATGATTCACCGATGGACGAGCAGTTTCGCCAGTTCTTCGAGCAGCAGGGCATTCCGATGCCCAAGCAGGGCCCGCAACACCAGCAAGGTGAACGTGCAATGGCGCTCGGGTCCGGCTTCATCGTCGGCAGCGACGGCATCATCGTCACCAACAACCATGTGATCGACAATGCGATCGACATCAAGGTAACGCTTGATGATGGAACGGAGCTGCCGGCCAAGCTCTTGGGCGCCGATCCGAAATCCGATCTCGCCGTGCTCAAGATCGCGGCCGGCAAGCCGCTGGCGACCATCGCCTGGGGCGATTCCGACGCATTGAAGCTGGGCGACCAGATATTGGCGATTGGTAATCCCTTCGGCATCGGCACGACGGTGACCGCCGGTATCGTTTCGGCCCGCGGCCGCGATCTGCACAGTGGCCCCTATGACGACTTCATCCAGATCGACGCGCCGATCAACCACGGGAATTCCGGTGGCCCGCTTGTCGATCATTCCGGCGAAGTTGTCGGTATCAACACCGCGATCTATTCGCCGAACGGCGGTAGTGTCGGTGTCGGTTTCGCCATTCCCTCCGATCAGGCGCAGAAGATCGTCGCCAGGCTGGAAAAGAGCGGATCGATCGATCACGGTTATCTTGGCGTGCAGATCCAGCCGGTCACGGCAGATGTTGCAGATGCCGTCGGCCTGACCAAGGCTGAAGGCGCACTGGTCGCTGCCGTCAATACGGGTACGCCTGCAGCACAGGCAGGCCTCAAGACTGGCGATATCATCATGACCGTCGGCAGCGAAGCGGTGAAGTCTCCGCATGATCTGTCGCGGCTGGTTGCCGATCTGTCACCGGGCGCAAAGAAAGCCGTGACCGTCTGGCGCGATGGCAAGACGGTTGACCTCAGCGTCACCGTCGGTGGCAATGATGGCGACCAGAAGCAGGCGTCCGCTGCCAAGGACGACAGCAAGATGCAGACAGGGCCAAGCATCGGCGTCGCCCTCGCCGACCTGACGCCGGATGTGCGCCAGGAACTGAAGCTGCCTGACAATGTCACCGGTGCTGTCGTTGCCAAGGTCAACCCGGACAAGCCGGCCGCCGCCGCCGGTATCCAGGCTGGCGATGTCATCGTCTCCGTCAATGACAAGGCTGTTCTTGGTGCCAGCGATGTGAAGACGGCGATTGCCAATGCAGTGAAGTCCGGCCGCAAGTCGGTGCTGCTGCTCATCGAACGCGGCGATCAGAAGACCTTCATCGCCGTGCCGTTCGCGGCAGCCTAACACCGGTTGGCAGCTCTATTCGCAAGATGCGAGCTGCTGAAGGCCCCGTTCTCCTGGCGGAAGGAGGACGGGGTTTCGCTGTATGCTGAAAGGTCAGTTGCGGAATACCGGATTGCTGATCACCGTTTCCGGTTTTGACAACCGGAAATCATCCACCCGTCCGGCCGGGGCTTCGGCAACTTCGCCTTTCTCCACCAGACGGTCGCGCGGGCTCTTGCCATTGCTCGTCAACACCGCCCCGCCACCGAGAAGCGTGGTGGAGCCATCCAGTTCCGGATCGTTGAGACCGATCGGCTGGGTCTGGAGGATATCCTCATTGGCGGTCGGGGCGGCGACGACCAGATCCTTCATGCCGTCAGCGCCGGGAATATCCTGGGCCGAGGCGGCAGCGTCGCCCAACAGTTTACGGATATCTTTCTCGACATAGAAGGCAAGCTTGCGCTTGCCGGCCTTGGTGAGGTTAATACCGTCCGATCCGCGCAGACGGACCTGCTGGCCGTTGATATCGGAGCCCGTCATGACGAATTTTCCGTCCTCATCGACGAAGCCATCCCAGATATCGACAAAGGTGCCGCCAACCTTTTCGGCTTCCGTGCGGAAGATGCCGTTCAGGGTCACCATATCGGCGGTCATCGATGTCGATTGGAAAGGCGGCATGCCGACCCAGAGCAACGGCGTCTTGTCCTTTCGGGCAACAGCAGCGAAGGCGCCGGCCCGGCGGGTATATTCGGCCAGCCAGCGGTCGGTGCGGAATTTTTCCTTCTCGCTGCCGATCGACATTTGCTGACGCTCGTTGGCGCCGAGGCTGATGATGACCAGTGCCGGTTTCGTCTCCGCGATATAGGCGGGCAGGTTTTCCGGCCAGTTGAAATAGTCGTCGCGCACAAGGCCGGATGAGCCATTGGCGCGGGTTTCGATGATGATGCCGGGGGTCGTCTCGAAGGCGGTCTTCAATCCGTCACCAAGACTGCCGGCAACGAAGTCGCCGACGACGAGAACCTTCTTGGCAGTCTCCAGTTTTTCGACGACGACGGGAGCGGGCTCGGCGGGTGCCGGTTTCGCCTTCTGCTGCGTCTTCCTGACCTTCGGACGTTGCTGCTGCTGTGGTTGCCGTTGCCGAGGCTCGTAGATCGGCGCGTCGTCGTAGACAGGGGGCGGTTGTCTGCGCCCAAATCCGAACAGCATATCGAGAATGGTCCGGCGCTCTTGCGCCTGCGCCTGGCGGGGCGGCTCCATGACGAGCGCAGTCAGGCTGATCGCGATGACGATCAGACCGTTGAACAGCCGGTGAAGGCCATTGCTGCTGTTTCTGCCGCTCATACACCTGTTCCGCACTGTTTCAGACCGACGTTCAAAGTGTCTCTACGCAAAGATGCAACGCCTCTCTTTCGAAGGGCGCTGCATCAAGGCTGCATCCGGATTGCGCCGCAATTGCGAGCGTCTACTTCCGCAACGCCTTCAGCAGATGCTGGGTCGGTTCGCCGTCCGGTGATAGGCCATTGCGGTTCTGGAAGGCCTGGATGGCGGCCTTTGAGCCGGAGCCGAAATTGCCATCGACCTCGCCGTCATAATAGCCGAGTTCCTTCAGGCGGGACTGCAGCTCGAACTTCTGCTTGATGTCGAGCGAACCGTCCGGACGGCTCCAGGCCTGCTGCATGCCACCGTAGCCGGCAATCTCGTCGGCCAGAAGACCAACGCCGAGCGCATAGGAGTCGGAGGCATTGTAGCGCTTGATGACGAAGAAATTCTTGGTCATCAGGAAACCTGGGCTGCCGGAACCGCCGGGCATCTTCAGTTGGGCACGTGTCTCGCCATTGCGGAAAGCCTTGCCGTTCGGACGGGTGAACCCGAGGGCTGCCCACTGGGCGACCGTCTTCGTCTGATCCGCGTACTGGCTGCCGTTCTGCGGTGGTGATACCTCGTAGCCCCAGGTCTGTCCCGATTGCCAGCCGTTCTTCTTCAACAGGTTCGCCGCAGTCGCCAAGGCGTCCGGCACTGAGTTCCAGATGTCCTTGTGGCCATTGCCGTCGGCATCAACTGCATAGAGCAGATAGCTGGTCGGAATGAACTGCGTGTGGCCCATGGCGCCGGCCCACGAACCGTTCAGTTCGCGCGGCGTAACGTCGCCGTTCTGCAGGATCTTCAGAGCTGCGATCAATTGTGTCTTGGCATATTTCGACCGTTTCGGGTCGGCATAGGCCAGTGTGGCGAGCGCGCGCGGCACGTAATGCAGGCGATCGTCCTTTTCCAGCACAGCGCCGTAATTGGATTCCATCGACCAGATGGCCAGCAGCACGTTGCGGTCGATACCGAAATGCTTTTCGAGTGCCGTGAGCGTGCGGGCGTGCTTGACCGCCATCTCCTGCCCGACCTTGCGGGTGTAGGGATTGACGCGGCTGTCAATATATTCCCAGATCTTACTCTTGAACTCGGGCTGGTAGGCAGCCTTCTGCAGCACATCCGGATCGGGCGTCTTGATGCCGGCAAAGGCCTGGCGGTAGGTCGCCTTGGTGATGCCGCTCTTGGCGGCTGTGGCATAGAAGCTGTTGATCCAGGTCTCGAAGCCCGCATCAGCCGAGGCTGTTGACGGAGAAAACAGGGCTGCGGCTGTCATGAACGCGGCGGCAGCACAGCGAAGGAGAGTGTGTCGGGTCTTTGTCATCAGCTGTCGTTTCCGTTGGTCGGCGCTCTGCTGCGATCAGGGAGGTGATCGGCGGTGCGCAAATTTACAGTCATAGAGCCAGCTTCGTGCAGGTGGTCATGCACTGGTTCCATTCTCGAGCGATTTGGCCCAGGGGGCAACCGCCAGAACCGAAATCTTACGAAAATGAAGTCAACAAATTCTTTACCATGAATGGGTGGTTAGGTCTTCCTTTGCAAAAAAATAGCAATTTGATGTTTATTGCCTATTGATACAAAGCCTAACCGATTTAAATCACAGTGGCGTGATCCTGGAGATGTCAATGACTGACAAGCGTAAAGTTCGTAAAGCCGTTTTCCCCGTCGCTGGCCTCGGAACCCGATTTCTGCCCGCGACCAAGGCCGTTCCCAAGGAAATGCTGACTGTCGTCGATAGGCCGGTGATCCAGTATGTCGTGGATGAGGCGCTGGATGCGGGCATCGAACATCTGATCTTCGTTACCGGCCGCAGCAAGCACGTGATCGAGGATTATTTCGATATCCAGGTCGAACTGGAACAGACGCTGCGCGAACGGAACAAGACGGCTGAGCTGACGCTGCTCGAAAGCATCCTGCCGGTTGCCGGCAGCACCAGCTTTACCCGCCAGCAATCCCCGCTCGGGCTTGGCCATGCCGTCTGGTGCGCGCGCGAACTCGTTGGCGACGAACCCTTTGCGCTTCTCTTGCCCGACATGATCATGCAGGCCGAAAAAGGCTGCCTCAAGGGCATGGTCGAGCTTTACGAGCAGAGCGGCGGCAACGTCATCGCCGTTGAAGAATGTGCCCCCGACCAGACCCACAAATACGGTATTGTCGGCGCGGGCGAAAAGGTCGGTGACGGATTCAAGATCACCAAGATGGTCGAAAAGCCGCCGCAGGGCACCGCTCCATCCAACTTCTTCATCAACGGCCGCTACATTCTGCAGCCGGAAATCTTCTCGATCCTGGCAACGCAGGAGCGCGGCGCCGGTAACGAGATCCAGCTGACCGACGGCATGCTGAAGCTTGCGCAGACGCAGGATTTTGCCGGCTACCATTTCCGCGGCAGCACCTATGATTGCGGCATGAAGGAAGGGTTCATCCTGGCCAACGTCGCGTTCGCTCTGGCGCGTGGTGATATCCGGCCGGGTGTGGAAGGTCCTCTAAAGACCTTGCTGCAAGGCCTGAAGTAAGCCAGCCGATAGACATCAATGAGCCCGCTGGCGGAATGGTCGGCGGGCTCTTTTTATTTTTGGATCAGCGGCGCAGGGTCAGGCCGACGCCGACGCGCGCGATGTTGGTTGCCGGTCCGCTATCGCGGGTGGTGCGCTCGTAGCTGACATCGCCGGTCAGGGCGAGGTAGCGGTTGAGGTCCCAGGTGAGGCCGGCACCCGTCGCCCAGACCCTCTCGTCATCCTGATTGCCGCTGGGGAAATTGCGCAGCGTCAGGCTATTCGACAGCCGTGCCACCAGAGCGTTGCGCAGTTCATGGGTGGCCCCGCTGCTCAGGGTGTAGACCATGGCGCCGCTTTCGCCCGCGGCCGTCGATGGTTCGATGCCGGTTGAAACGCCATAGGCTATGTTGGTGCCGCGTTGCGGCGACCAGTTGATCGTGCCATCGACGGTGAAGCCCTTCAAATCGTCCAGCCGGCTGTCTTCAAACCGGTAGGTTTGATAACCGAGGGCGATTTCGCCATTGAGCTTTTCGCCGAGATCCGCCTCGATACCGGCGCGGGCGCCATAGCTGTTGTAGGACCGCTCAAACCCCAGCGTGTCCCTGCGCAGGTCGTAGAGCGATTTTCCGGCCGATGCCTCGATGAACGGAATGAGGGCCGGTGAAAGTTCGTAACCGACACGCACGGTGAGTGCGCCTGCGTTACGGTTTCTGTCTTTCAGCGACAGCGTGCCACCATTCTCGAGTTCGGCGTTGCCATAGACATAGCGGTCAAAATCGATCTTGGCGGAGCCGCGCAGGATGCCGAAATCGCGCTCGATGCCGGCGCCAAGCGTATATTGGTCGATGCCGGACTGGACGCTGGCATTGCTGATCGCATTCGGGTCGGACGAATCCTCGCGCTCGAAATGATAGCCGGCCTTCAGCGTCGCGGTCGTCTGTTCGGAAAGGTCGAGCCTGAGGGCTGCTTCGAGATCGGCGGTCGGTTCCGTCTCACCGGAGCCGGAAACGTTGCGCTGCCAAGTGCCTTCGCCGTTGACCGTCAGCTGGTGGCGCGACCAGTCGGAGGTCAGCGTGCCCTTCAGGCCGGTCTCGAGATAGCTGCGGTTTTCCTTGGAGCTGCCGGTCTTGTTGCTCTCGAAATTATAGGTCTGGCCGAGCGTCGGCTTCAGGACGAAGCTGCCAAACCGGACGCCTTGCGCATCGTTGCGATCGATATCGAGCTGTGACCGGAGGCCGTCGACGGTATTTTCGCGCAGGTTGGTGCGGGCCATGTCCTCGTCGACCGTAGGGTCATTGAGCAATGGTTCGCCGGCATCGGTGCTGATCGAGCCGGTGGTGATCGCGGCATCCGGTGCAGGCTCAGCGCCGGGCAATGCTGTACCGGGCACAGTGGCTACATCCGCTGTCGAAGCTGGGGTGCTGTCCGATGCGGGAAGAAGAGCCTGGGCGAAGACGGTTTGCGGCAAAAACAGCGCGCAGCTGGCCATCAGCCAAGCCGCAGTGGCTGCCGGGCGCGCGAGGGTCGTCCTCTTCCTGCGTGGATAGAATGGCGTCATCTGCCGAATGCCCGGAAATCCGTTTACCAGTGTTGAGCAACCGTAAACGGATGTGGTTAACCATTCCTTTCCAGAACGGCATTCGGCTGTCTTTTCAGGCGCTTTCAACGATCAGGTGGCTGCCGCTGCTGCCGGTCACCCTGACGCGGGTGCCGGCGGGTAGCTCCGGTCCGTTGACGGGCCAGGTCGTGGCATCGAGCCGGATCCGGCCACGTCCTTCGGTGATCGGCTGTTCCAGTACGGCGGTGCGGCCGATGAGGCGGGCGCCGCGCTGGTTGAGCAGTGGTTCGTCGGATGTATTGCCCGAGCGGGCAAGCAGCCGGCGGCCGATGAAGACGGCGGCAACCGAGAGAACGGCAAAGAACACCAACTGTGCCTGCCAGACCCAGAAACCGGCGTCCCAGAGCAGCAGCGAGACGGCACCGGTCAGGATGGCGGCAATGCCGATCCAGACGAGAAAGACGCCGGGCGCGACGACTTCTGCTGCCAGAAGCACCAGACCAAGAACCCACCAACTCCAGGGGCCAAGCTCAAGAACGATGCGCTCGATCATCGATCAGCCTTCCTGCTTGGTGGTGTCGAACGGATTGCGGACCGGAACCGTGCGCGGCAGCGGCTGACGGGCCGGGGCCGGCGTATCGCCGCCATTGCCGAACACTTCCCGGGCAATCGCACCGATACCGCCGAGCGAGCCAATCAGCGAGGACGCCTCCATCGGCATCAGCACGATCTTGGAGTTCGGCGCCGTGCCGATCGCGGCCATCGCCTCGGTGTATTTCTGGGCGACGAAGTAGTTGATCGCCTGCACGTCGCCGGCGGCGATAGCTTCCGAGACCATCTTGGTGGCCTTGGCTTCGGCTTCGGCCAGACGCTCGCGCGCTTCGGCATCGCGGAAGGCGGCTTCGCGCTGGCCTTCGGCCTGCAGGATCGCCGACTGCTTGGCGCCCTCGGCGCGCAGGATCTGGGCGTTACGCGAGCCTTCGGCTTCCAGCACCTGGGCGCGCTTTTCGCGCTCGGCCTTCATCTGGCGGGCCATGGCATCGACCAGATCCTTCGGCGGCTGGATGTCCTTGATCTCGACGCGGGTGACCTTGATACCCCAGGGGCCAACGGCTTCGTCGACCACATGCAGCAGTTTGTCGTTGATGATCTCGCGGTTGGACAGCAGTTCGTCGAGGTCCATCGAGCCCATGACGGAGCGGATGTTGGTCATCGTCAGGTTGAGGATGGCGCTTTGCAGGTCGGAGACCTGATAGGCCGCCTCGGCGGCGTTCAGCACCTGGTAGAAGGCGACGGCATCGGCGGCGCAGCTGGCATTGTCGCGGGTGATGACTTCCTGCGTCGGCACGTCGAGCACCTGCTCCATGACGTTCATCCGGGCGCCGATCTTGTCGATGAATGGGATGATGATGTTGAGGCCGGGCTCAAGGGTTCTGGTATAGCGGCCGAAACGTTCCACCGTGTAACGATACCCTTGCGGTACGGTCTTGATGCCGGCGAACAGCACAAGGATGACGAGGACCACGAAGGCGATGACGACGATGTCCAGTCCGGCTAACGGCATCCGGTTTCTCCCTTAAAGGTTTGTTTCGCCGCACTTTACGCAACCGGCGTCAAGAAGCCAGCGGATTTCCCCATTCACAAAGGTGGTTCTTTGACTTAAAGAGCGCACATTCGCTTACCGGTCGCAGCCTACCCGGTCAAAACAAGGACTAAGATATGAAAACCATCGTGATCTGCTCTGGCGGATTGGATTCCGTTTCGCTTGCCCACAAGGTGGCAGCCGAACATACGCTTGCAGCGCTTCTCTCCTTCGACTACGGCCAGCGCCACAAAAAGGAGCTGGATTTTGCCGCGGCCTGTGCCGTGCGGCTGAACGTGCCGCATCACATCATCGATATCGGTGCGATCGGCGCGCATCTGACCGGTTCGGCGCTGACCGACGATATCGCCGTTCCCGACGGGCATTATGCCGAGGAAACGATGAAGGCGACGGTCGTGCCCAACCGCAACGCCATCATGCTGGCGATTGCCTTCGGGGTGGCCGCAGCCCAGAAGGCCGATGCGGTGGCCACCGCCGTGCATGGTGGCGATCACTTCATCTATCCCGATTGCCGCCCGGGTTTCATCGATGCCTTCCAGACCATGCAAAACCACGCGACCGAGGGATATGCCGCAGTCACGCTCTATGCGCCCTATGTGAACGGTTCGAAGGCCGATATCGTCACGGACGGTGCCAAGAATGGTACGCCGTTTGCGCAGACATGGTCCTGCTACAAGGGCGGTGCGCGCCATTGCGGGCGATGCGGCACCTGCGTCGAGCGGCGCGAGGCCTTTCACCTGGCTGGCATCGCCGATCCAACGGACTACGAGGACGCCGATTTCTGGGTCTCGGCCACTGGCGGGTTTTCAGCCACGGAGGTGAAGTGATGTTTCGCATCAGCAAGGAGTTTCATTTCTCCGCTTCGCACCAGCTCACCAGTCTTCCGGCCGATCATCAATGCGCACGGCTGCATGGACATAATTATGTGGTCGTGGTGGAGCTTGCCGCTGATGAACTGAACGAGCACGGTTTCGTGCGCGACTATCACGAGCTGTCACCGCTCAAACGCTATATCGACGAAGGCTTCGATCACCGTCACCTCAACGATGTTCTCGGACATGACCGGGTGACAGCCGAATGTCTGGCGCGGCATTTCTATGACTGGTGCAAGACGCGGCTGCCGGAAACGGTGTCGGTGAAAGTCAGCGAGACGCCCAAGACCTGGGCGGAATACCGGCCGTGACGGCCGGGGAGAAAGCCGACGTCATTCGCGTGTCGGAGATGTTCGGCCCGACGATCCAGGGCGAGGGCGTGCTGATCGGCCTGCCCACCGTTTTCGTGCGCACCGGTGGCTGTGATTATCGCTGTTCGTGGTGCGACAGCCTGCATGCGGTTGACAGCCGGTATCGCGACGACTGGACGCCGATGACACCGCAGGCGGTATGGGATGAAGTGAGACGGCTTTCCGGCGGAGTGCCGGTCACAGTGTCCTTGTCGGGAGGCAATCCTGCGATCCAGCCGTTGGGCGCACTGATCAAGCTTGGCGATGAGGACGGGTACCGTTTTGCGCTGGAAACGCAGGGCTCCGTGGCGAAGGACTGGTTTGCCGATCTCGACGTGCTGGTTCTGAGCCCCAAGCCGCCCTCCAGCGGCATGGAAACGGACTGGGCGTTGTTCGATCGCTGTCTTGAGGCCGCTGGCGGGCGGCCGCAAATGGTGCTGAAGATCGTTTTGTTCGACGAGGCGGACTATGCCTACGCCCGCGATGCGGCGGCTCGCTATCCGCAGCTGCCGGTCTATCTGCAGCCGGGCAACCACACGCCGCCGGGTGGCGACGAGGTGGATGCGGGTATCGACATGGACGGCATCGCCGAGCGCATGCGCTGGCTGGTCGACAGGGTGACGCAGGATCGCTGGTTCGGCGCCCGTGTGCTGCCGCAGCTGCATGTGCTTTTGTGGGGCAACAGGCGCGGGGTCTAAACCCAGCCCATCAGTTCCCGGCGTACTACATGCTCCAGAACGCGCATCCCGCCCTCGCTGTCGTTCAAGCAGGGGATATGCGTAAACTTTTCGCCACCAGCATGGTGGAAGCTCTCGGCGGCCTGTTCGGCGATTTCCTCCAGCGTTTCCAGACAATCCGAGACGAAGCCCGGATTGATCACGGCGATGCGCTTGACGCCTTCCTTGCCGAGCTTCTCGACGGTCTTGTCGGTATAGGGCTGCAGCCATTCTTCCGGCCCGAAGCGGGACTGGAAGGTGACCTGCAGCTTTTCCTTGGACCAGCCAAGTTTTTCGCGCACCAGCCGTGCCGTTTTCTGACACTGACAGTAATAGGGGTCGCCTTTGTCGAAATAGGATTGCGGGATGCCGTGGAAGGACGTCAGCACCACTTCCGGCTCCCAGTCGAGCGTGGCGAGGTGGCTGGTGATCGAATTGGCCAGCGCCTCGATGTAGACCGGGTCGTCATGATAGGGCGCGACCGTGCGCAAAGCCGGCTGCCAGCGCATCTTGAGCAGGGCCTTGAAAGCCTCGTCGTTGACGGTCGCGGTCGTTGCGGCCGCATATTGCGGATAGAGCGGAAACACGAGGATCTTTTCGCAGCCGTCCTTCTGCAGTTCGTCCATCTTCGACCTGATCGACGGCTGGCCGTAGCGCATCGCCCAGTCGATCCGCACATTCGGCAGATCGGCGAAGGATTTTGCCATGGTCTCTGCCTGGTTGCGGGTATAGGTGCGCAGGTAGCTCTCGTTGAGCTCGTTATTCCAGATCGTCTCATAGGCCTTGCCGACCTTGGCGGGCCTTGTGTTGAGCACGATGCCGAACAGGATCGGATACCAGAAGAACGGCGACCACTCGATTACCCGACGGTCCATCAGGAATTCCTTGAGATAGCGCCGCATCGACACCTTGTCGGTTCCATCGGGCGTGCCGAGGTTGACCAGCAGCACACCCACTTTGCCAAACTTGACGGGCGGATGGTTCGGGGCGGTCATCTCTGTGGCGGCGATCATGGCATATCCTGCAGTGTATGGGTGGCGTCTCTTATACGGCAAGGCGCGCGTGCGGTTCATGCCGTTCTTAAAAAGAAAAACCGGCCCGGGGAACCCCGGACCGGCTGTTTGGCAAGAGACATATTGTCTTACTTGGCGGGAATCGTCAGTTCCTTGCCGATTTCCAGGTGCCTCGGGGCCGGATCGCCGTTGGCCTTGGCAATGGTCTTCCACAACTCGCCATTGCCATAGACGGCCTTGGCCAGATCCCAGAGCGTATCGCCCTTGACGATGACATGCTTGCTTTCGGCGGTTGCCGCAGGCTTGGCGTCGGTGGTGACGGCCGTGTCGGTGCTGGTCTGGGTCGATGGTTCTGCCGGTGTCGCAGCGGCGATTTCGGTGATGCGGCCGTCAGTCTTCGGCTTGTAGGGATTGTTGGCCGTCAGGTAATCGGCAAGAACCGTCTCGAGGCCCGGACCGTAGTCATAGGCATTTTCGGCCTTGGTCTTGAAGATGCTGTAACCATCGCCGCCATTGCGCATGAAGTTGTTGGTGACGACATTGTAGGTCTTGCCCGCATCGAGCGGCACATAGGCTTCGCCTTCCTTGACCTCGACGACCGAAATCCGGCTGCCGATCGGGCGGCTTCTATCGAAGGAGAACTTCATACCGGCCACTTGCGGAAAACGGCCGCCGGCTTCCTCGATCTGGCTGAGGCCGTTTTCCAGCGCTGCAGCAATGTCGGCGCCCTTGATCTGGAAGGTTGCGACCGTGTTCTGGAACGGCAGGACGGTAATCGCCTCGCTCATGGAGACATCACCGGCGTCGATCGAGGCACGCAAGCCGCCGCCATTGGTGATGGCGATGGTGACGCCCTGGCCCTTGACGCGATCGAGCATGGCGTCAGCGACGAGATCGCCCATCTCGCATTCCTTGGCGCGGCAGGATTCACGGGTGCCGTCGATTGCCGCCTCGGTCTTGCCGATGATCTTCGCCTTCAGGTCGTCGATCGGCTTAGCCATTTCCTTGACGCGGGCGACCACGGCTTCGTCCGGCTTGAACTTGGAATCGATCAGGATCGGATCGCCCTTGGCGGACTTGACGACGCCGTTATCGTCGAAATTGACGACGAGATCGCCGAGATACTTGCTGTAGGAGCCGGCCTGGACGACCGGAACCTTGTAGCCGCCGGGGTTGTCGACCATCGTCGGGTAGGGGCCTTCGGCCTTCTCGTCGGTGTTGGACAACAGGCTGTGGGAATGGCCGCCGACGACGATATCGACATCGGGGATCTTGGCGATAACAGTAAGGTCGCGCAGATATCCGACATGGGTGAGCGCGATGATCTTGTCGACGCCCTGTTTCTTCAGATCCTGCACAGCGGTGGTGATCGTATCGACATCGAGCCCGATCAGCACATTGTCGCCCGGCGAGGAGATTTCGGTCGTGTCATTGGTGACCGCGCCGACGATGCCGATCTTCTGGCCGCCGACATCGAGCACCAGCGACGGCTTGATGCGATCAACCAGCTTGGACTTGTAGCCGGCGAGAACGTTGGAGGAGAGAACCGGGAAGGTGGCCTTGTCGAGGAAGGTGAGCAGGCCGTCCTCGCCCTCGTCGAATTCGTGATTACCGACGGTCATGGCGTCGAACTTCATCAGGTTGAGGAATTCGGCTTCTGCCGCACCCTTGTAGGTCGTGAAGAACAGCGAGCCCTGGAAATTGTCACCGGCGTTGAGCAGCAGGACGTTCTTGCCGGTCAGTTCCTGACGCTTGCCGTCAATCACCGTTTTCAAACGGGCGACGCCGCCAAAGCACTCGTTCTTGCCCTCTTCCTCGGCCGAGCAGGTGGAATCGAACTTGTTGATCGATTCGATGCGTGAGTGAAGATCGTTGATATGCAGGATGTTCAATTCATAATCGGCGAAGGCGGCACCGGACGAAAGCGCAAGGATCGAGGCTGTCATCAGCCCGGTTCGCAAATGTCTGATCATGGATATCTCCCTTGTAGTGTTGATCCGTCTGCGGCGATTTTAGACGCTTGCTGTGCTCAGCCTGTGACACCGCGCTCGCACTGATGCTTTCATCTGGCGGCGCGGACATCAAGCGGTAAATCGACGGAATTAACGGTAGCTTCGGGGCAGGGTTAAGATCACCGGCGGCGAACCGGCCTGTTTGAGCACAAACCGGTCTTGCGTGCGCATCGGTTACAGCTTGAGGATATCGATGGCCTGATGATTGTCTTCCACGCAGTCGACAAGAATGATGTCAGCGTCGGAATTTCGGGTCCGTAGCGGCAGGATTGCCTGATAGGCGGGTGAGGTATACCAGGCGTGGGCCGTTTGCCGGTCAGGGAAGGCGATGATGACGAGGTCGCCGGGCCAACTGCCCTCCAGAATGTCCTTGCTGCTGCCATGGATGACGAAACGGCCTTGAAAGGGAGCCAGCGTCGCGTCGATGGCGGCGAGATAGGCGCCGATGTCCGGGTTCATGGTAACATTGCGCAGGCGCGCGACGGCAAAGGATGTCATGGATTGTCTCCGAAGTTTCCCTGGAAAGATCAGGCGCGAGATGCCAGCCGATTGCCGGATGCGTCGCGCTCCAGTTTTGCCAGCAAGGCGACGATTGCGGCCTGACCAATCAGCACGAACCAGCCGAGTGCGTTCGGGGCAACGAAGCCACCGGCCGGCAGAAGCACGCTGGCGACAGCCCAGAGCAGATTGCCGAGGATCACCAGGTTAACTGCCCATCTTGGCGTTGACGCCATGACGGTCAGGGCCATGAAGGTCGCGATCGGAAAAAGGCTGAGGCCGGCATAATGCAGCAACGGTTGGGGAATGTGGGTGATCGGGCTGATGGCCGCCGACCCGGCAAGAAGTATAGTCCCCATCACCGTGCAGGTCAGGGCATCCGCCACCAGCAGGCTCTTCAGGGGCAATCCGTTGATTTTCGATATGATATCGTCCTTTCTCTGACCGGTAGGCCTGCAGGCGTTGCAATGCCTTGACCCTGATCCTGAGACAGATCGATGCGGCCGTCGATTACGCCGGAGGTAATTGCCAAAGATACCTGGCAGCGTCATTGTCGGCCTATGTTGAAGGACCCAAATTCTGCCGGAGACCTGCTGCGGGACTGGCGTCAAAGACGCCGGTTGAGCCAGCTTGCGCTTGCCGTGGACGCCGATATCTCGCAGCGGCATCTGAGCTTCGTGGAATCCGGCCGCTCGCTGCCGAGCCGGGACATGGTGCTCAGGTTGACGGAGCATCTGGACGTGCCGCTGCGCGAACGCAACGCCATTCTGATGGCGGCGGGCTTTGCACCGATCTATCGCGACCGGCCGCTGGATTCACCGGATCTGGCCGGTGCCCGCGCTGTCATCCAGCGTATTCTCGACGGCCATGATCCACATCCGGCCCTGGCTGTGGACCGGCACTGGACGATGCTGGCGGCAAACAGGGCGGTCGGTCTGCTTATGGCAGGTGTCGCCGGTCATCTGGTTGCCGGGCCGGTCAACGTCCTGCGGGTCAGCCTGCACCCGGAGGGGCTGGCCAGCCGCGTGGTGAATTTCAGGGACTGGCGCAGCCACATCTTCAAGCGGTTGTCGCACGAGATCGACGTTTCGGCCGATCCGCAGCTCTCTGCTTTGCTCGACGAACTCAAATCCTATCCGGTACCGTACGAAGCGCGGACGATGCGGCATGCGGCAAGCACCGGCCATGCGGATATCGCGGTTCCGCTTATTCTGACCAGTGAAGCAGGTCCGCTTTCTTTTTTGAGCACGACGACGGTTTTTGGCACGGCAACCGACGTGACGCTCTCGGAAGTCACGATCGAAGCCTTTTTCCCTGCGGATGCAGAGACATCCAGGGCGATGGCGGACATGGCCGCAACGCCTGCGCCTGAGCGGCCCTCGCCCTGAACAAGGAAACCCTCCAAACACAGGGGCCGGAGGGTCTTGATCGTCGTGCCGGTGAAGAGGTGAGTTTGACCCAGGCTCAGATCTTGCGGGACAGCGAGAACTGCGCGCCGGAATCGGTGGTGCAGTTGAGCTGCGACGTCGTCACCATGGCGCAATTGACCTTGGACTGGGTGTTGCGGACCATCGACGTCATATTGATCTCGACCAGTTTCGGCGACAGATTGACGTAGTTTCCGGAGGCCAGAACCTGATTGGTATCGGTGGTGCGGGTGGTGAACGTGCCGGCCGAGAACGTCGAGACGATGCCGTTCGGATCGACCCACGCGCCCTGGACGCCAACTGGTGCCATCTGGCGGTTTTGCGGCAGTTCCCGCACTTGTCCTCCGCCCTGGCAGGAGGCCAGAGCTGCGGCGGACAGAACTGTCAGGATGGCGATCGGCTTCATGTGGGTCTCCCGGAGGCTGCGCGGAAAGCTGTCTTTCGATTGAAAAAACCATGCCGTGATCAGGAGTTGAAAGCAAGAGTGAGGCGTGAGCACGGCAGGTATAATTCGATCTACAACGGAAAACGCCCGGAGATCGTTCCCCGGGCATTCAAGATTGAAGCGTAATCAGTCGGTTCAGCGAACAAGGATGTTCTTGAACTGCCACGGATCCTTGGTGTCGAGATCTTCCGGGAACAGGCCCGGACGGCCGTCGAGCGGGGTCCAGTCGGTGTAATGGCCTTCAACCGGGCCGAGATACGGCGTCTGTACTTCCAGGCAACGCTTGTAGTCGATCTCGTCGGCTTCGACGATGCCGGCGGTCGGGTTTTCGAGAGCCCAGACCATGCCGGAGAGAACAGCCGACGTTACCTGCAGGCCGGTCGCGTTCTGGTACGGCGCAATGCGGCGGGTTTCTTCCAGTGACAGGCGCGAACCATACCAGTAGGCGTTCTTGTCATGGCCATAGAGCAGGACGCCGAGTTCATCGATACCCTCGACCAGTTCGTGCTCGTCGAGAACGTGGTGAACCGGCTGCGCGTTGCCGCCATTGCCGAACATTTCGTGCAGCGACAGGACGGCGTCATTGGCCGGATGGTAAGCGTAATGGCAGGTCGGGCGGAACGTGACGTCGCCGTCCTTGTCCTTCACCGTGAAATAGTCGGCGATGGAGATCGATTCATTGTGGGTGACGAGGAAGCCATACTGCGGACCCGGTGTCGGGCACCAGGTGCGGACGCGGGTGTTGGCGCCCGGCTGTTCCAGATAGATGGCGGCCTTGTTGCCCTTCTTGTGCTTCTTGGCGTTCTTCGGCATCCAGTTTTCGTGGGTGCCCCAGCCAAGCTCGGCAGGCTGCAGGCCTTCCGAAATGAAGCCTTCGACCGACCAGGTGTTCCAGAAGACGTTGAGCGGCTTCGGGTTCTTGGTCAGTTGCGTATCGCGTTCGGCGATATGGATACCCTTGACGCCGGTCTTCTTCATCAGCTTGGCCCAGCCTTCGCGGTCATGCTGGTCCGGCTCTTCGAACTTGATGTCGAGATCGTTGGCAAGGTTTACCAGCGCCTGCTTGACGAACCAGGATACCATGCCCGGGTTAGCGCCGCAGGTGGATACGGCGGTTGCGCCGCCCGGGTTCTTGGCCTTTTCCTTGCGCAGCGTTTCGCGCAGCGCATAGTTGGTGCGGTCGGCATTCTTCATGTTCTTGTCGAAATAGAAGCCGAGCCAAGGCTCGATAACCGTGTCGATGTAGAGAACGTCGAGCTTGCGGCAGAGCTTCATCAGGTCAACCGAACCGGTATCGACCGACAGGTTGACGCAGAAGCCCTGGCCGCCGCCTTCAGTGAGAAGCGGCTTCAGGAGGTCCTTGTAGTTGTCCTTGGTGACATATTCCTTGATGTGGCGAACGCCATGCTTGGCAAGGATCTCCATGTCGCCTGCGTCTTCGCGCGGGTCGATGACAACCATCCGGCTCTTGTCGAATTTGAAGTGGCGCTCGATCAGGGGCAGGGTGCCGCGGCCGATGGAGCCAAAGCCGATCATCACGATCGGGCCGGTGATTTCGCCGTGAATCGGGTAGGTTGTTTCTGCCATTTCGCTTAATCTCCTGCGGACGGGTTCGTCTGGGTTTGGAACGGCATACCGTGCCTGCCCTTTGGTTGAAAGGCCCTAGAGCACAGATTTCTGTCACAATAAAGGGTGACACGGCAACTCGACCGGTTTGTAGCACGGCGCCGATGACAGGTTTGTGGATGGTGGATGGGGCCGTTCTCAGACTGTCCCGGCTATTTCGACGGACCAATCCTTGACCGTCTCGGCCATGGTTTTCAGGTGGCCGGCAGTCGAGAAGCCGGAGAGGGTCTTGCGTGGCTTCAGGTCGTGATCCCCGTCTTCAAGCCAGAGAATACGGAGGTTGCCGGACAGCGCGTAGCCTGCAACTTCCTCGCGCGTTCCGAATTCGTCGCGCGTCCCCTGGCAGATCAGCGCCGGTGTTTTCAATTCCAGCAGATGCTGCGTCCGCAGGTTTTCGGGCTTGCCGGGCGGATGAAACGGATAGCCGAGGCAGAGCAGGCCGGCGATCACGCCCCGCGACAAAAGGTCATCCGCCGCCATGCTGGCAACACGCCCGCCCATCGATTTGCCGCCGATGATCAACAGTCCGCTTGCAGCGAGCCGCGCGACGGCTTCCCTATATTCGGGGATCAGCTTTTCTGCCTTTGGCGGCGGCTTGCGCGTGCTGGAGCTGCGGCGGGCGGCCATGTAGCCGAATTCGAAGCGTGCGACGCGAAATCCCGCAGCGACAAGCGCTGCCGTGGCTGCACTCATCGATGCGGAATCCATCGGTGCACCGGCGCCATGGGCGAGCAGGATTGTCACGGCTGCGTTGGCTGGGCCGTCGATGAGGAAATCCTGATTCATGATGAAACCCGCGCCTGATTGCAGAGAGGGCCGTGATCGGCCGAGGCGATCCTTATGCCAAAAATGGTCTCCGGCGGAAAGCGGCTGTTGGACCCTCTGCTATTGTGGCGCGGCCCGATCGGGATGAGCTGCAACAAAGGCGGGCAGTGCGGCACATCTGTCGGCAATCGCCACAGTGCGTGGGCATGAAGTCAGATCGACGTTCCAGCGCCGGGCATTGTAGATCTGCGGCACGAGGCAGAGATCGGCCATGCTCGGTGTGTTCCCATGACAGAAGCCCCCGGTTGCCGGATTGTCGAGCAGGCGCTCGAAGGCTTGAAGACCTTCGCCAATGAACTTGCGCATCCAGGCCGAGCGCGCCGCCTCCGGATCGTTCGCCTGCTGCATGACGTGAAAGACCACGCCTAGATTGCAGGTCGGGTGGATGTCCATGGCGATCGCATAGGACAGAGCCCTGACACGCTGACGCCCGAGCGGGTCGGCGGGCAGGAGGGCGGTGCCCGGCCGCGTTTCCGCCAGATATTCGACGATGGCGAGGGACTGCGTCAGCATGTGGCCATCGATCTGCAGGGCCGGGACCAGACCCTGCGGATTGCGGTCGAGGTGTTCCGCCTGCTTGTGTTCTCCGCTCAGCAGATCGACGGAAACGGAACCATATGGGATCGCCAGCATGTTGAGCGCGATCCGCACGCGGTAACTGGCCGACGAGCGCCAATAGTCGAACAGAACCGTATCAGTCATCGGATTGCCTCAGCGGGGTTCGTATTGCGTCACGGTCTGTTCGATCGCCCCGAAGATCGAATGGCCCGCCTTGTCCTTCATCTCGATGCGGACGGTATCGCCGAAACGCATGAACGGTGTTGTGGGGGCGCCCTTCTCGATGGTTTCGATGGTGCGGATTTCGGCGATGCAGGAATAGCCGACGCCGCCTTGCGAGACCGGCTTGCCCGGACCGCCGTCGAGCTTGTTAGAGACCGTGCCCGAGCCGATGATCGTGCCGGCACAGAGCGGCCGGGTCTTCGCCGCATGGGCAATGAGCTGGCCGAAGTCGAAGGTCATGTCGATGCCGGCATTGGCGCGGCCGAAGGGCTTGCCATTGAGATCCACAAGCAACGACAGATGCAGCTTGCCGCCGTCCCAGGCGTCGCCGAGTTCCTCCGGTGTCACCGCAACCGGCGAGAACGCCGAAGACGGCTTGGACTGGAAGAAACCGAAACCCTTGGCGAGTTCCGCCGGGATCAGGCCGCGCAACGAGACGTCGTTGACCAGCAGGATCAGGCGGATCGCGGCCCGTGCGTCCTCGGACGTTGTGCCCATCGATACGTCATCGACGATAACGGCGATCTCGGCTTCCATGTCGATACCATAGGTCTCGTCCGCCATGGCGATCGGATCGCGGGGGCCAAGGAAAGCGTCCGAACCGCCTTGGTACATCAGGGGCTCGGTCCAGAATGTCGCGGGCATCTCGGCGTTGCGGGCCTTGCGGACCAGCTCGACGTGATTGACATAGGCCGAACCGTCCGCCCATTGGAAGGCGCGTGGCAAGGGGGAGGCGGCTTCGCCCTCGTGAAATCGCATGGAGGGTTGCGCGCCGGTTTCCAGGCCTTCCGCCACCTCGTCGAGGCGCGGGCCGACATAGGCCCAGTCGTCCAGCGCCGCCTGCAGCGTGCGGGCGATATGGCCGACCTCGGAACAGCGGGTCAAATCACGGGAGACGACAACCAGACGGCCATCGCGAGTGGAGTCCTTGAGTGTGGCGAGCTTCATGATTTTGGCTTTCGTTGTTCATTCTTCAGTGCATGGCAGACGGATGTCTTTGCTGGGTGCCCCTCACCCTAGCCCTCTCCCCGCTCGCGGGGGGAAGGGACGAGGGAGTTTGCCGCTTGTTCCTTCTCCTCGTCTTACGGGGAGGTAGCCGACAGGCCGGACGAGGGGCCTTTGTTATTGGCTCGCTCATTTGATGCCGGGCGCGCCGTCGAACTTGCGTTCCAACCCGTCCCAGCATTCGAGATAATTGTCCTGCAGCGTATCGAGTTCGGCGGCGTAGCGGGTCAGTTGTTGCGGGTAGCGGGTCTCGAACATGAAGGCCATGGTATGGTCGAGCTTCACCGGCTTGAGTTCGGTGTTGGAGGCCTTCTCGAAGCCCGGTGCGTCCGGTCCGTGCGGTAGCATCATGTTGTGCAGGCTCATGCCGCCGGGCACGAAGCCTTCTTCCTTGGCGTCGTACTGGCCGTGGATCAGGCCCATGAATTCGCTCATGATATTGCGGTGATACCAGGGAGGGCGGAAAGTGTGTTCGGCCACCAGCCAGCGCGGCGGGAAGATGACGAAATCGACATTGGCGGTGCCGGCTTCTTCGGTTGGGGCGGTCAGTACCGTGAAGATCGACGGGTCGGGATGGTCGAACAGGATGGCACCGACCGGGGAGAAGGTCCTGAGATCGTATTTGAACGGCGCATAATTGCCGTGCCAGGCGACGACGTCGAGCGGCGAATGGCCGATTTCGGTGACGTAGAACTTGCCGCACCATTTCACATGCACGCGGCAGGGCGTTTCCTTGTCCTCGTAGGCTGCGACTGGCGTTTTGAAGTCGCGCGGATTGGCAAGGCAATTGGCACCGATCGGGCCGCGATCCGGCAGGGTGAACTTGGCGCCGTAGTTTTCGCAGATATAACCGCGCCATGCGGAGCCTTCGCCGAGCCGCGAGACCTTGAACATCATGCCGCGCGGGATCAGGCAGATTTCCGACGGTTCGACATCCATGATGCCCATTTCGGTGAACACACGGATCGTGCCGAGCTGCGGCACCACCAGCAGTTCGCCATCGGCATCGAAGAAATAATCGTCGATCATGTCATCGTTGAAGATATAGGCGTGGGCGGCCATGCCGACCTGGGTCATGACATCGCCGGCGGCCGTCATGGTGCGGATTCCAGCAAGGAAATTGAGTTGTTCGGCTGGCTCCGGGATCGGGTTCCAGCGCAATTGGCCAAGCGGCAGAGAGTGATCGTCCAGGCACGGTGCCGATTTCCAGAAGGGGTAGCTGGTATTGGAAAAACGGCGCGTGTGACGCACGCTCGGGCGGATGCGATAGAGCCAGGAGCGCTCGTTTGTGCCACGCGGGGCAGTGAAGGGAGAGCCTGACAGCTGCTCGGCATAAAGGCCATAGTTGCATTTCTGCGGGCTGTTCTGTCCTTGGGGCAAGGCGCCGGGAAGAGATTCCGTCTCGAAGTCGTTGCCGAAGCCGGGCATATATTGCGGGCTGTTGGACGTTACATCGACGGTGACCGTCCGGGTTTTCTCCAGCATGGCTTGATCCTCCTCCATGTATATGGTTACAAATGTAACTGTCTATTTTGTAACTATCAAGGAAGCCATGAACCCTGAGAATGTTGCCGGCGATTTCGATCTCGAACAGTTCCTGCCGTTCCGTCTCAACCGTGCGGCGGAATTCATCGCCCTGCGCTTTGCTGCTTCCTATAAGGCCGAGTATGGGCTGACGCGGCCGGAATGGCGCACGCTGGCGGCTCTCGGCAGTTGCGGCCGGATGACGGCGACGGAAGTCGGCACCCATTCGACCATGCACAAGACCAAGGTCAGCCGTGCCGTGTTTGCGCTGGAGGAGCGGCGCTGGCTGAAGCGGACGCAGGATGAGGATGACCGCCGTGCCGAACATCTGGAACTGACGGCAGCCGGGGCAAAGGCATACCGGGATCTGACGCGGCTGGCGCGCGATTATGCGGCGGAACTGTCCGAACTGGTAGGACAGGAGGGGGTGCAGGCGCTTTCGTCGGGGTTGACCGCCGTTGAAAAAGCCATGGCGAAACGGCCCCGCTAAAGCCTGCCGCGCTGGCGCACCGGCAGTCCTTCAAAATCCTTCAGCGTCGCCAGCACGATCGATGTCTTCACATGCTGGACGCTGTCATGCGGCAAAAGCACGTCATTGACGAAGTGAGCAAGCCCGGCCAGATCCGGCGTCACAACCTTCAGGTGATAGTCCATCTCGCCTGTCAGGGCGTAACATTCCAGGACTTCCGGTAGATCGGCGATCAGTGCTGCGAAACGCTTGGCATTGTCGCGGTTGTGGGTAGCGAGCGTCACGGCGATGACGATCAGCAGATCAAGCCCCAGCCGGCCGCGATCCAGCATCGCCCGGTAGGTCTGGATGAAGCCTTCTGTCTCCAGTCGGGCCCGCCGCCGGGAGCATTGCGAGGGTGAAAGCGCGATCCGTTCCGACAGTTCGTTGTTGGTCAACCGCCCATCGCATTGCAGTTCGGAGAGGATCTTCAGGTCATATCCGTCGAGCTGTTCCATTCGTGCGTCAATCCTCCAGAATTCGCATGTTCCGTGCGTAGTTTTTGCCAAATGGCGCTAGAATGCAAGCACAATGCATCCGATTTCCGTCATTATCGCCTCAAATCGAGACGTTCAGAGGAGAGAACGATGGGCCCCTTCCCACATGATACGGCGCCGACCGGCATAACCGTTGAGAACCCCGCCGGGACAGATGGGTTTGAATTCGTCGAATTCGCCCATCCGGAGCCGGAAAAGCTGCGCGAGCTCTTCACCCGCATGGGCTATTCCTGCGTTGCCAAGCATCGCACCAAGGATGTCTGCGTCTGGCGCCAGGGCGACATCAATTACATCCTGAATGCCGAGCCCGGCAGCCATGCGATGCGCTTTGTCGAGGATCACGGTCCCTGCGCGCCGTCGATGGCCTGGCGTGTCTCCGACGCGAAACACGCGTTCGATCATGCCGTCTCCAAGGGGGCGACGCCCTATGAGGGCACTGACAAGGCGCTCGATGTTCCGGCCATCGTCGGCATTGGCGGCTCGCTGCTCTATTTCATCGATACCTACGGTCAGAAAGGTTCGCCCTATGAGGCCGAATTCGAGTGGCTGGGTGAGCGCGATCCAAAGCCGCAGGGCGTCGGCTTCTATTATCTCGACCACCTCACCCACAATGTCTATCGCGGTAACATGGACACGTGGTGGGACTTTTACCGAAACCTGTTCGGCTTCAAGCAGATCCATTTCTTCAATATCGATGGCCGCATCACCGGCCTGACAAGCCGGGCGATCACCTCGGCTTGCGGCAAGATCCGCATTCCGCTGAACGAGTCGAAGGACGATACCAGCCAGATCGAGGAATATCTGCGCAAGTACAAGGGCGAGGGCATCCAACATATCGCCGTTGGAACGGACGGTATCTATGAAGCCACCGACAAGCTGGCTGCCAACGACCTGAAATTCATGCCGGGGCCGCCGGACACCTATTACGACCTGTCGCATGACCGCGTGAACGGCCATGACGAGCCGATCGAAAAGATGAAGAAACACGGCATCCTGATCGACGGCGAAGGCGTGGTCGATGGCGGCATGACCCGCATCCTGCTGCAGATCTTCTCGAAGACCGTGATTGGCCCGATCTTCTTCGAATTCATCCAGCGCAAGGGCGACGAAGGGTTTGGCGAAGGCAATTTCCGCGCCCTGTTCGAATCGATCGAGGCCGACCAGATCCGCCGTGGCGTGCTGAAGCCGGCCGCCGCCGCGGAGTAAACAGGCACTTTCCGATCAAAGGCCCTGCTGGTTGCGAATCGGCAGGGCCTTTTGCGTTTAAGGTTGCGCATCCGCGTCTCCTCCAAAGGGCTGTCTGCCATCTGAGGACGGCGGTATCGGTTGCACGACAGAATTGTTTCGCCTTGCCACATTTGGGAAGGTTTCATTACGTATAAGGATTGCCCACGGCTGGAAATCTTACATTCCGCATTAATTTGACATGGTGAACGCCATGACTGCGGTGAAACGGAATCAATGCGATGGATGACCTCCAGGCGAAACTGGCGTCACTACGAGATGATAGTGCGGTCTTCATCGGGCTCTATGATCAACGGGATCGCCTGCGCTATGCCAACCGGGCTTTTCGCGCCGCCTTCGCGCTTGATGAGACGGAAACGCCGCTCTGGCCGGAACTGATGCGGCGCAATCATGCGCTCGGTCTCGGTACTGTGATCAGCGCGCCGGATTTCGAGGCCTGGGTTGTCTCCGCGCAGTCGCGGCGCGGCAAAGTGCCGTTCAGGGCATTCGAGACCGATCTGGTCGACGGCCGCTGGCTGTGGATGACCGAGACCGTCAATCGCAGCGGCTGGATGCTCTGCATCGCCAATGACATCACCGATTTGCGCGCCGACGAACGCACTCTGCGGCAGGATCGTGATTTTGCGCTCAAGGCATCGCAGACCGACGACCTGACGGGCATTTCCAACCGCCGCTACATGATGGCGCAACTGGAGGCGATGATCCGCAGCCAGCCGGTGGGCGGTCCTGTCAGCGGTTGCATTTCCATTCTCGATATCGATTTCTTTAAGGGCATCAACGATCGCTACGGCCACCAGACCGGCGACGAGATCCTCTTGGACTTTGCGCGCCGGGTCTACCCAATCGTCCGGCGTCACGATTGTTTCGGGCGCATTGGTGGCGAGGAGTTCATGCTGATCTTTCCGGAGACGACGCTGGCCGAAAGCGAATGGATCGTCGCCCGGGTGCTGGAAACGGTACGCACAGCCCGACCGCTGCTGTCGGTTCCCTTGTTTTCCTATACCTGCTCGGCGGGCATTGCCGCCTTGCAGTTGGGCGAGACCGCCAAGGAAATCTACTCGCGCGCCGATGCGGCCCTTTACGATGCCAAGCATTCCGGCCGTGACCGGATGGCGATTGGTGCCCGCTGACTTAACGCGTCAGGCCTTCGAGGCCGGGAGCTGTCCGGGTCACGGCGACTTCGGTGATTTCGTAATCGGCGACGCCATGGATGGTGAACGGGTCAGCCGCAACAATCGCTTCGATTTCGGCCTTGTTGCCGCGTGCCAAAATCACTCCGCCGGTGCGCGGGGTCTTGCGTCCGGATGCGAGAAAGATGCCTCTGTCATAGCCGTCCTTTACCCAGTCCATATGCGGTTCGATATGCCGGTCTACTTCGGAGAGGTCGGCGGTGTAGGTCAGCGACAGAATGAACATGGTCAGTCCCCGGTCATGAGTTTTGCGCGGATCAGCCCGCGCAGCGAGTTGCCCATATAGAGCGTGCCGGTCTGCAGGTCTTCCAGCGTCAGGCGCTGGACGCGTGCGCGACGTGCGCAGATCATCTCGGTTCGCAGCACGCCGGCCAGCAGACCATAGGCGACCGGCGGTGTTTTCAGGGTGCCGGAGCCGTCATCGAGAAAGATCGAGCTGATGGCTCCTTCGCAGGGGTCGCCTTTCTCGTTGAGCAGCAGGACCTCATCGGCGATTTCGGCCGGATATTCGGCGCGGGCTGCCTCGTAAATTTCGCGCCGGGTGGTCTTGTGGCGCAGCAATTTGTTGGACGAGTCGAGCCGAGCCGACGCGATTGCAACACGCCAGGCCGTGTCCTGCGGCAAAGGGGAGAACGGGGCTGTGGTGATGGCGATGTCGCCGGTGGGGTTGAGGGTCAGGCGGACGCGAAGGGGGCTCGTTGGTTGATCCCTCTTCTCCCCTGCGGGGAGAAGGTGGCCCGGAGGGCCGGATGAGGGGGGACGGGCGGCGCCGAATGTGCCGGAAGGCCCCCTCATCGCCTCGCTACGCTCGGCACTTCTCCCCGCCGGGGAGAAGAGGGAGTGTCTGGTTGAATCCTCGTTCGAGCGCTCTGGCTCTGAAGCGTTGGGCGGCAAAGAGGCTAAGGATATTCCGAGCACCTCCTGTAAAGCGCTTTCAGCCTTGTCCGCACCCGCAAAACCCAGCCGTCCAGCCGATCGTTTCAGCCGGGCCAGATGCAGCCGCAGGCGGACGATGCCGGTACCGGGTTCCCATCGCATCGTTTCGATCAGCGAGAAGTCGTTCATCGGTCGATCCAGATGTCGCCGACGGCGAAGCGGGCTTTCAGCAGGCATTCCTCGTACTCAGCTTCGGCCGTCGAATCGAAGACGATGCCGCCGCCGACATTGAAGATGGCCTCGCCCTCCGGAAACAGCGACAGCGTGCGGATGGCAACGTTGAAGCGCATCGTCCCATCGGGCGCGATGAAACCGATCGAGCCGCAATAGGCATCGCGCGGTCCGTCTTCCAGATCGTGGAGGATTTCCATCGCCCGCATTTTTGGAGCCCCGGTCACCGAGCCGCAGGGGAAGAGCGCTTCGAAAATCTGGGTAATGCCGATGTCGGGCAAGAGCTTTGCGCGGACATGGCTGACCATCTGGTGCACGGTCGGATAGGTCTCGATATCGAACAGTTTTGGCACATCAAGCGTGCCGACTTCAGTGATGCGGGAAATGTCGTTGCGCAAGAGATCGACGATCATCCGGTTTTCGGCCTGGGATTTTGGGTCCTCGCGCATTTCGCGGATCAGGTGCTGATCTTCGGCAGGCGTTGCGCCACGCCGGGCCGTGCCCTTCATCGGATGCGTCTCGATCCACCCGTCCTTGTCGACCCGGAAGAACAGTTCGGGCGAGCGCGACAAAAGAGTGGGGCCATCAAGCGAAACCAGCGCGCCGTACTTTACCGGCTGCCGCTCGATCAACGACCAGAAAGCGGCGAGCGGATCGCCGTTCCAGCGGGCGTTGATCTGCATGGTCAGGTTCGCCTGGTAACAATCTCCCTGACGCAGGTGCTGGTGCAGCCGGTCGAAGCGTTGCTGGTAGGTGTCGAAGTTCCAGCTGGCACGGGGTTCGGTGATGAAGGGCTCGTTTTCGATGCGGCGTTGCGGCTCTGCCAGTGCAGGCCGTTCGGCAGGGCCATCGAACACGCCGAACGACATCAACGGCGTGCGGCGGTTTTCCTCGGCGAAGGGTGTGAGTTTCTGTTCGAACAGATGGCCCGCTTCATAGCTCATGAAACCCGCCAGCCATTTTCCGGCCTTGTGGGCGGCTTCCATGTCTTTCAGGCCACGCCAGAACTCTGCCTTCGTATGGGCGGTGATCACGCGCAACGGCTCGGCAAAGACAGTCGTCCTGTCTTCGCTGTCGTCCCGGAAGAGGACATAGGGGCCGGTGTCGGTCATGCTGCTCACGCTTGTGTTCGCGTGGATCCTCGGGTCAAGCCCGAGGATGACGGAGGATGGAGTTGCCACTGGGCTTGCCGCTTGGAGCGTAGACGCGGCTTTGCAGCCAGCCAAGCCCGCAGATCGTCATCCTCGGGCCTGACCCGAGGATCTACGTAGGCATCCGCAAAGCACGCTGTCATCTTTAGTTCCTGCCCAGGATTACGCCTGTCTATCAAGCGCCTCAAGCTCGTCGATCAGCCCTTCCAGCATCGACAGGCCCTGTGCCCAGAACGACGGATCGGTGGCGTCCAGCCCGAAAGGCGCAAGCAGTTCGGAATGATGCTTGGAACCGCCGGCCTTCAGAAGCTCGAAATACTTCTGCTGGAAGCCGGTTTCAGCCTTCTGGTAGACGGCATAGAGCGAGTTCACCAGGCAATCGCCGAAGGCATAGGCATAGACGTAGAAGGGCGAATGGATGAAGTGGGGGATATAGGCCCAATAGGTCTCGTAGCCCTCGGAAATCCGGATAGCCGGACCGAGGCTCTCTTCCTGCACCGACAGCCATAGCTGACCGATATCGTCGGCGGTCAGTTCACCGTTCTTGCGGGCGGTGTGGACCTTGCGCTCGAATTCGTAAAAGGCGATCTGGCGCACGACGGTGTTGATCATGTCCTCGACCTTCTGGGCGAGCATGGCCTTGCGTTCGCGCTTGTCCTTGGTCTTGTCGAGCAGGGCGCGGAATGTCAGCATTTCGCCGAAGACGGAGGCGGTTTCGGCCAGCGTCAGCGGCGTCGAGGCCATCAGCGCGCCCTGGCCCCCGGCCAGAACCTGATGCACGCCATGGCCAAGCTCGTGGGCGAGCGTCATCACGTCGCGCGGCTTGCCCATGTAGTTGACCAGCACATACGGATGCGCCGAAGGCACGGTCGGGTGCGCAAAAGCGCCCGGCGCCTTGCCGGGGCGAACCGGCGCATCGATCCAGCCGCCATCGAAGAACCGGCGGGCGATATCGGCCATCTCAGGCTCGAAGCCGGCATAGGCCGAGAGCACGGTTTCCTTGGCTTCGCTCCAGGGGATCAGCGTCGTCGGCGATTCCGGCAGTGGCGCGTTGCGATCCCAGAATTCCATCTGTTCCATGCCGAGCCATTTTGCCTTCATCGCATAATAGCGGTGCGACAGGCGCGGATAGGCATCTTTAACGGCAGCAGCCAGTGCATCAACCACATCGCGTTCGACACGGTTGGCCAGATGGCGGCTGTCGGCGATATCGGTGAAGCCGCGCCAGCGGTCGGAAATTTCCTTGTCCTTGGCGAGGGTATTGGTGATCAGCGTGAAGGTGCGGATATTGTCCTTGAAGGTTTTCGTCAGCGCCTGCGCCGCCTTCTTGCGGATGGCCGGATCGGCTTCCTGCAGCATGCTCAGCGTCACTTCGAGTGGCAGTGTCTCGCCGTCGATCTCAAAGGTCAGTGCCGCCATGGTTTCATCGAACAGCCGGTTGAAGGCGCTGGCGCCGGTCATCGATTTTTCGAGGAACAGCTGCTCGATCTTGTCGTCGAGTTGGTAGGGCTTGTCCATGCGCAGATCGACCAGCCAAGGCTTGTAGTGTGCCGCGAGGGCATCGTTTTCCAGTGCAGTATCGATGACGGCATCGTCGATCCGGTTCAATTCCAGCGCGAAGAACAGGAGATGGCTTGCCATGTCGGTGAGCTTTGCCTGGGCATCGCCATAGAGCTTGCCGTTGGCCGGATTGGACGTATCGGAGAAATAGGTAAGGCCGGCGAAGGAGCCGATCTTGCCCATCAGGTCTTCGAGAACTTCGTATTCCCGAACCGCTGCGCCAATCCCCTCGTCACCGGCAAGCGTTGCTGCATTGGCCAGCTTGCCCTTCCATTTGGTCTCGAAGGCTTTGGCGAGTGCGTCTGCTTTCTCGAGGTCTTCGATGTATTCCGCCGAAGTTGCCGAAGGGTAGAGATCTTCCAGCTTCCAGGATGGCAGATCGCCAAGTTCCGTCGCATGCGCGCCGCTGGCCGAGGCGGCCAGTGCGATGCGCGACGATGTCTGGAGGGCAGAAACATGAGGCATGGGCGGTCACTCTTTTGTCGATGCAGGCCCGGATTCGGGCGGCGAAGCAAGGGTCGGATATGGGCCCATGACCTAACGTCGGCAATGGATAAAATGCAAGCATTTCTCAAAAGAGGATTTTCAGGCCTTTCTGACAGGAATGCTTCTCACGATACGGCACATGATGTGGCGATCGGGTTCTACGCGGAAAGCAGGAGGCCTTCATGACATCCCAAATTCTCGTCATCGATGACGATCCGGTCCAGCGCCGGCTGCTGACGAACATGATCGAGCGTCTCGGTCATATCGCCCATCTCGCCGACAACGGCCGCAGCGGTCTGGAACTGCTGGAGCGCAAACGCGGGCTGATCAGCGTCATCCTTCTCGACCTGATGATGCCGGAAATGAACGGCCACGGTTTTCTCGAAGCGATCGCCGAGCGCGGCATCGATACGCCCGTTATCGTGCAGACGGGGCAGGGCGGCATCGAGACGGTGGTTCTGGCCATGCAGGCCGGCGCCTTCGATTTTGTCGTCAAGCCGGTATCGCCCGAGCGGCTGTCCGTTGCCATCACCAACGCCCTCAAGATGGATCACCGCGAGAGCAAGAGCAGCCGTGCGCCCAAACGGTCGCGTAGCGGTAGCGTCAGCTTCGACGATATCGTCTCGGCAAGCCCGGCGATGATCCGTGTGCTCGACCTTGCGCGCCGTGCGGCGCAGTCCAACATCCCGATCGTGCTTGAAGGGGAATCCGGCGTCGGCAAGGAAATGGTTGCGCGTGCCATTCAGCATGCCAGCGAACGGGCCAACAAGCCGTTCGTTACCGTCAACTGCGGCGCCATTCCACACAATCTGGTCGAAAGCATTCTCTTCGGCCACGAAAAAGGTTCCTTCACCGGCGCCACGGAAAAACACGCCGGCAAATTTGCCGATGCCGACGGCGGTACTTTGTTCCTCGACGAGATCGGCGACCTGCCGCTGGAAGTTCAAGTGAAGCTGTTGCGCGCGGTGCAGCAGGGCGAAATCGAAACGATCGGTGCCCGCCATCCGCAGAAGGTCAATGTCCGGCTGATTTCGGCCACCAACAAGGACCTGATCAACGAGGTGCGTGAAGGCCGCTTCCGTGAAGACCTCTATTACCGGCTGAACGTGTTTCCCATCGCCATGCCGGCGCTGCGCAAGCGCAAGGAAGATATTCCGGTTCTGGTGCGCACGTTTGTCGAGCGGTTCGCGCTGGAACAGCGGCTGGCGTCACCGCTGTCGGTATCGAGTGGAGCAATGGCACTACTGACGGCCTATGATTGGCCGGGAAATATCCGCCAGCTGGAAAATGCCATCTTCCGGGCCGTCGTTCTGGCCGAGGGTGCCGAATTGACGGTGAAGGATTTCCCGCAGATCGCCACGCAGATTCCCGGCTATGTCGTCGCGGAGAAATCGGGCTTTACCTGGGAAGAAACCGGACCGGCAAAGGGAACGGTGGGCGAGGCTAATTATCTGCCGCCGGTCTATCCGCATTTCAGCGCTGCCGAAAAGGCAGACTTGCGCAATGCAGCGCCGGATCAGCATTCCGACAACGCGATTGCCAGCGTCGATGACGGCGGAAATGTGCGAAAGCTGGCCGACGTGGAAGAGGAGCTGATTCGGTTTGCGCTGAAATTTTACCGCGGACAGATGAGCCAGGTGGCGCGCAAGCTCGGTATCGGCCGTTCGACATTGTATCGCAAACTCAAGGATTACGGCATCAATCCGGACGATCCGTTCAGCGAAGCCGCGTAAAGCGGGGAAAACGATCCGTCACGATCCGTCGTATTTGTCTGTTGTCGTTTAGACCTTGTTAGTGGGCCATTCACTATATTATAAGGATAACCGATGACTGTGGCATATTTGCCATGCTGTCACCGCAATTGACAGTCATCTGAGCAGCCACGGGACGCTTTGTCCGTCGGACGGGGATTGAGTTTGCAAAATTTGTTCGGATTCAAGAAGCCTAACGGCTCCGGGATCACCCGCTTTTGCGCCGCGGTTGCCGGTAAGGTGCCGCGTGTTCTCGCATCGCTTCTGATCGCTGCGTCCATGGTCACGCCTGGTTTTGCGCCGCCCGTCGAGGCGGCAGGCCAGACGCGTACGCTCAAGCTCTATTTCATTCACACGCAGGAAAAAGCGTCGATCACCTTCAAGCGCAATGGCCGTTACGATGCCAAGGGCCTGCAGGAGATCAACCGCTTCCTGCGCGACTGGCGCCGCAACGAGCCGACGAAGATGGATCCCCGTCTTCTCGATCTTGTCTGGGAAGTCTACCAGAAGAGCGGTTCGCGCGATTATATCCACGTGGTGTCTGCCTATCGCTCGCCGGCCACCAACGGCATGTTGCGGTCGCGCTCCAAGGGTGTTGCCAAGAAGAGCCAGCACATGCTCGGAAAGGCGATGGATTTCTATCTGCCCGACGTCAAGCTAAAGACCCTGCGTGAAATCGGCATGAAGTTCCAGGTTGGCGGCGTCGGCTTTTATCCGACCTCCGGCTCGCCTTTTGTGCACATGGATGTCGGCGGCGTTCGTGCCTGGCCGCGCATGAGCCGCAACGAACTCGTCCGGCTGTTCCCTGACGGCAAGACCCTGCATGTTCCGGCCGATGGCAAACCGTTGCCAGGCTATGAACTGGCCGTTGCCGACTACAAGCGCCGCGTTGGTGCCAGTGGCATCGAAGTGGCCGGTGGTGGTACCAAGGGTGCCGGCGACAAGGATACCACCAAGCGCAGGGGCAACCTGTTTGCCATGCTGTTCGGCGGCGGCGGTGGCGACGAGGATGAAGAACCAAACGCAATCGCCAGTGCCGATCTCGAAGGCTCTGACGAGCAGCCCGTCGCCAAGGCGAAAGTGACGCAGACGCAGGTCGCTGCGGCAGAACAGGCGCTTCCGGGCGTGGATAATTCCGTCCAGCAGCAGGCCGCGGAACAGAACAATGTCGCGGCTCCGGTTCCCGGCGTCAGACCGGCTTTCAGGGATGCCGATGCCGGCATTCAGACGGCTCTGGTCGCGCCGACAAAGGAAAATGCACAGGAAGCATGGGCTGCAGCTTTGCCGACGCCCGCCGCAACCGAAAATCAATATGCCGATCTGACCACCTACAAGATCCCAGTGCCGCAGATGCTCGGCAAGCGTGGCTCGAACGGCGATGCCAGCACGGATACGCTGATGGCCTCGACCGACCCGAATGCCGCAGTGTTGCCTGAAGATGTTGCAGCGCTTGGCTTTGTCCCGGTTCCCGGCGCACGGCCTGCAGGCGAAGAAGCGCTGATGGCCGTGGCTGATGCCAAGGTTGCCGTCCCGTCGTTCGCTGAGCGGGTACAGCCGCAGGCAATTGCCCTGGCGCAGAAGCCGGTGGAAGCAGCCGCCGAGGCGCAGACGCGTGTGGCACTGGCACAGCCGACACAGAAGGAACAGCCGGTGGAAATGGCTGCATTCGTGCCGCAATCGGGTGCCGCAGCGCGCGCCGCCGTGTTTGACGATGCTTTCGATGGCGCTGTCGAAGCGCCGGCCAAGGGCAAGCGCCCGAAGAAGCAGGAGGCCGATGCGGCAACCCGCTCGTCGGTGCGCACCGAGCCGAAGCTGACGCAGCAGATCATTTCGTCCTGGGCTCTGACCAATGGCCGTATGGCCACCCTGTCCAAGCCGGTCAAGGCACCGCGTTTTGTCAGCAAGGCCTTGCGCACTTCGCCGACGACCGTCTATTCGGCCGGCTTCTCGAACGAAGCCGTTGCGGCCGATACGGCCCGGTTCAGCGGCACCGCCGTCAACTTCCTGGAAGTGAAGAAATTCAGCACCAACTGAAACAGCTGGTGAAAGACGAGACAAAGCCCGCTGGCGACAGCGGGCTTTTTGCATTCCTGGTCATGCTGCATTGACCATCGGCATCACGCAAATGTGCTGATACCGGGCAGTGCGCATGTCATTTCCGTGTGTTGCGGTGTAGCGAAGGGCCATCTGCCTTCCTATATTCCGGTCATCTCTTTCGCTGGCCGCGCGTTTCCTCTCTCGCTGTAGTTTTCTGCGCGTCGTGATACGCCTGCACATGAAGGCCGGAAAAGATGATCCCGTTGAACGGACAAGGAGTGTGCGAATGCCGAAGTACAGCAAGACCCCGGAAGCGATTGCGAAACTGTCTCCGGAACAGTATCGCGTCACGCAGGAGAGCGGCACGGAGCGGCCGGGTACCGGGCAGTATAATGATAACAAGAAGCCGGGCATCTATGTCGATATCGTTTCCGGCGAGCCGTTGTTCGCGTCTTCCGACAAGTACGAATCCGGTTGCGGCTGGCCAAGCTTTACCAAGCCGATCGAGCCGGCCCATGTCGCCGAACTGCGCGATGTCTCGCATGGCATG
Source organism: Hyphomicrobiales bacterium (assembly GCA_900473045.1). Classification (GTDB taxonomy): domain Bacteria; phylum Pseudomonadota; class Alphaproteobacteria; order Rhizobiales; family Rhizobiaceae; genus Pararhizobium. Next base: position 156,330 of record UCKS01000003.1, on the reverse strand, counting down.
ACCAGGATAGAGGTTCGTTCGGCCCATGGTGACAGCCATCTCGGGCATGTCTTTACCGACGGTCCGAGCGACCGTGGTGGACTGCGCTATTGCATCAACTCGGCTTCACTCCGTTTTGTCCCGCGCGACAAGATGGAGCTGGAAGGTTATGGCGACTATCTCTCTCAGGTGGAGGATATCTGATGACAATCGAACGCGCAGTATTGGCCGGTGGCTGCTTCTGGGGCATGCAGGACCTCATCCGCCGTTACGACGGCGTCGTCTCGACACGGGTCGGTTACACCGGCGGTGAGGTCGCGCATGCGACCTATCGCAACCATGGCAACCATGCCGAAGCCATCGAGATCACCTTTGATCCCACGCGGATCAGCTATCGCGACCTGCTGGAATTCTTCTTCCAGATCCACGATCCGTCAACCGCCAACCGACAGGGCAATGACAGGGGCGCCAGCTACCGCTCGGCGATCTACTACACCAGCGATGCGCAGAAGCGGGTCGCCTTGGACACCATTGCCGATGTCGATGCCTCCGGGCTCTGGCCGGGCAAAGTGGTAACGGAAGTGGAGCCTGTCAGCGATTTCTGGGAGGCAGAGCCCGAGCACCAGGATTATCTGGAGCGCATTCCGAATGGCTATACCTGCCATTTCATCCGTCCGGGCTGGAAGCTGCCGCAGCGCGACAAGAGCAGCGAAGCGGCTGCCTGAGGCGGTTTTCTCCGCTCAATCTTGATATCGTCGCAGAATGATAAAAGGCCGGTCGAGACCGGCCTTTTGATGTTGAATGCCTGCCGCCCTTTTTGGTTCGGGCATTATCGTCGTGATGCGAGCTTATTCGGCGTCCGGGGCTTCGATCATGCCGAGGGCTGCGAGATAGGTGTCGAGGATGGCTTCCTGTTCCATGCGCTCGTCCTTGTCCTGCTTGCGGATCGCGATGACCTTTTTCAGGATCTTCGTGTCGAAACCGGTGCCCTTAGCTTCGCCGTACACATCCTTGATGTCGTCGGCGATGGTCTTCTTTTCTTCTTCCAGCCGCTCGATGCGCTCGATGAACGAACGAAGCTGGTCGCGTGCGACGCCGTGGGCATCCGACATGGTGTTCTCCTTGTTGGGGGATCAATGAGGGTGGGACTGAATTTGTGAGGCTGTGACCTGCCGTGAAGTGCGGCCGAGGTCAAGTGACATTGCGTAACATCGCGCTGATTTTCGGCCTGGAGGGGGCACCGCAGGCGTTACTCCTTGGGCTTGCTCGCCTCAAAGGCGGCCTTCTGCTCTCCGGTCGCGTCCCGCTGGTTGAGTGTCCGCCACTCTTCATAGGGCATGCCATAGACGATCTCGCGGGAGGTTTCCTTGTCCATGTCGACGCCTGCAGCGTTCGCGGCGTCGCGGTACCAGTTGGACAGGCAGTTGCGGCAAAACCCGGCCAGGTTCATCATATCGATGTTCTGAACATCGCTCCGTTCGCGCAGGTGGGACACCAGGCGGCGAAAGGCTGCGGCTTCGAATTCAAGCTGTTGTTGTGGTGTCAGGTTGCTCATCGTCGGTCTCTTTCAGCTGTCAGAACGCATAGGGTCCGGTGCGCGACGGATAACGCCGGATTTCGTGCAATTCGGGGCGGGCATTTAAATTTGCAAGGATGGGTCCGAGCCGCGCATCCCATTCGGCAACGCCGCTATCGTCGCCGATCAGGTCCTGGCGCACTTCGATCAGTGCATGCGCAAGACCGGGTTCCATGCAATGGCGAAACATCGTGTCGCCGCGCAGGGCGCCATCGTAGGGCTCGTTGTCGCCGACAAGGATATCGCCGGAAACCTCGAGCGCTTCGATCAGCGGCGTCACCGCGCGCGGATCGCTGTCCCAGAGCACGGCGGCGTGCCAGGGGCGGGGCACGCCCTTCCAGGCCGGGGTATAGGAATGGATGGAAATGACCAGCGGCGCCTTGTCGCTTGCAGTGGCGACGGATGCGATCGTCTGCGAAACGGCGCGGTGATACGGGCGATGGAAGCGGTTGAGGCGAGCGTCCCATTCTTCCCGGGTGATCGGATGGTTGCCGGGAATGATCGCGCCATCGGAAATCTTCATGATCAGCGTCGGGTCGTCTTCGCCCCGGTTCGGATCGATCAAAAGCCGTGAAAAGCAGCTGAGAACAGCCGGCACATTCAACCGTGCCGCCAAACGGCGCACCAGCGGTTCGACGCCGATGTCATAAGCAATGTGGCGCGCGAAAGCGCTTTGCGGAAGGCCGAGGCGGCCATATTCCGGCGGCAAGTGGTTTGTGGCGTGATCGGCAAGGATGACAAGTCCGGCCGACGGGTCGCCTTCAATGATCTCGAATGGTGATGTTTGCGGCATACAGTATCAACTTGTTTCATCCTTGACAAAATTTGATGGCATGCTGTTGTCGATATCGCAAGGCAATCGCGAGTTTGCGATGTTTCCGACAACAAAAAGCCCGATGTAATCGATTAGAGTCGCGTTGACATTCAAGCCCTCCCGTCGCAAGAAAGTCCCTCGACTAATCCCAACGGAGACCCATTGGAAACCGTGTCCAGATATCCTTTTTCCAGGCTGACTCTGCGGAACTGGTCCTTAAGCACCATTCTCCTCTTCGTTCTCACCGCGTTCTCGCCGGCCCTGATCGCAAGTGAAGCCCGCGCCGAGTTCCGCGTCTGCAATGGTACGCAGAATTTGGTCGGCGTGGCTATCGGCTACCGTGCCAAGGAAGGCTGGATCACCGAAGGCTGGTGGCAGGTGCCCGCGACCACGTGCGCGACCCTGATCGAGGGTGAACTGCAATCACGATACTATTACCTCTATGCTGAAGATGCAGCGCGCGGCGGTCGCTGGACGGGTGACGTCAATATGTGCGTTGCCGAAAACGAGTTCAAGGTGACCGGCGTGCAGGATTGTTTCGCGCGCGGTTTTCAGCGGATGGGGTTCAAGGAATACGACACGGGGCGTCAGGGAAGCTGGATGGTTCAGTTGTCCGACACCCCAGGGACTCAAGAAAGCCATAACTGATGAAGCGGAATAGAAAAGTCAAAATCCTCGCAACGCTCGGTCCGGCATCGAGCGAAGAAGAGATGATCCAGAAGCTGCATGAGGCGGGGGCTGATCTTTTCCGGATCAACATGAGCCATGCCAGCCATGACATGATGCGCACGCTGATCAAGCGTATCCGCAATGTCGAAGCGCGCTGTGGCCGTCCGATCGGCATTTTGGCCGACCTTCAGGGACCGAAACTGCGCGTCGGCAAGTTTGCAGCCGGCAAGGTCGATCTGGTTGCCGGCCAGACCTTCACCCTCGACAACAAGGACGAGCCGGGCGACGCAACCCGCGTCTACCTGCCGCATCCGGAAATCCTGGAATCGGTCAAGGCCGGTCATCGCCTGCTGATCGATGACGGCAAGCTGCATCTGCGCGCCGACAAGTCGGACGGCAAGAGCATTGTCTGCACGGTCATCGCCGGTACCAAGATCTCCGATCGCAAGGGCGTCAGCCTTCCCGATACGCTGCTGAGCGTCGGTGCGCTGACCGAAAAAGACCGTTCCGACCTCGACGCCGTACTGGAAACCGATGATGTCGATTGGGTTGCCCTGTCGTTCATTCAGCGTCCGGAGGATCTGTCCGAAGTCCGCAAGATCTCGCGCGGCCGCGTCGGCCTGATGTCGAAGATCGAAAAGCCGCAGGCGATCGAGCGGATCGACGAAATCATCGAACTGTCCGATGCACTGATGGTTGCCCGTGGCGATCTTGGCGTCGAAATGCCGCTTGAAGCCGTTCCCGGCCTGCAGAAGCAGCTGATCCGGGCAGCCCGCCGCGCCGGCAAGCCGGTCGTCGTTGCCACCCAGATGCTGGAATCGATGATTTCGGCTCCGGTTCCGACCCGCGCCGAAGTCTCCGACGTTGCGACCGCCGTGTTCGAAGGCGCTGACGCGATCATGCTGTCGGCCGAGTCTGCTTCCGGTGATTATCCGGTGGAGTCGGTTGCGACCATGGCGTCGATTGCCAGCAAGATCGAAACCGATCCGCATTATCCAGGCATCATCTATGCCCAGCGCACACCGCCGGAAGCCACTGGCGCCGACGCGATTTCGCTGGCCGCTCACCAGATCGCCGAGACCCTCAAGCTTTCGGCCATCGTCTGTTATACGTCGTCCGGCACCACCGGTCTGCGTACCGCGCGCGAGCGTCCCCAGGTTCCGATCCTGGCTCTTTCGCCGGTTATCCAGACGGCCCGTCGTCTCTCCGTCGTGTGGGGTCTGCATTGCGTCGTCACATCCGATGCGACCGATCTGGACGACATGGTCAACCGGGCCTGCCGTATCGTTGCCGCCGAAGGCTTCGGCAAGCCGGGCGACCGGGTGATCATCTCGGCCGGTGTACCGCTCGGAACACCGGGTGCCACCAACATGCTGCGCATCGCCTATATCGGCTCCGACGGCCTCAGCGGCGTCTGACGTTTATCCTGAGTTCGTAAGAAAACCGCCGGAGCGATCCGGCGTTTTTTTGGTGTGTGGCTTATCTGGTCAGATGGTGATGCTGACGGGGATGGCGATTGTCACACCCGGTGCGCCAGCTGGAGCGCCGCTGCCGAACGCCGCGTTCAACCCCTGGATGGCCTGGTTCAGGCTCTCTCCGGACCGCTGCGCTTCGCTTATGGCGTACTGGTCGGCATTCTTCTGCTCGCGCATGCGCCGCAAGGCTTCTTCGAGTAAAGCCTTGATCTCCTGCGCCACAGCTTTGAATTCCTCAAGCGTCTTGCGGTCGGCGGCGGAGATAGTCTTTTGTTCCGCCGCATCCTTCATGGTGTCCTGGTAGGCCTTCTGGGCAAAGGACATATCGTCTTCACCGCTGTCGGCCGCTCCAACTGTTTCCGCATCGGACTGCCCGGCCAGCGCCGTTGCTTCCTCTGCCGTTCCGGCCGCAGCGGCTCCTTTGGTTGATCCGGCTGCGACTGCCGATGCAAAGTCCTTGGCTGCGGCGCCGACTTCGCGGGCCAGATGGCTTGCCTGCCGGGCCAGGACTTCCGGATCGAAATTCCAGCGGCGCAGGAATTCCAGCTGCTTCTTGGCGTCATCCAGCCTTTGCTTGGCGCGGGCCCTGATGTCGTCGGCATCGGTCTCGGCCGTGCTCTTCAGCATGCCGAGCGCCCGGTCCCGCAGGCTTTGCGTATCGGTTGCCACGCCAGCCGGGCCCGCCCCTGCTGTGGAGGCCGTGGTGCGGACGGGATAGGTTGTGGCGATGCCGCCGATTTGCATGAATGGGACCTCCGGATTGAGGCCGCACGTTGCAATCTCCAACTTGCATGGGGCTGGCGTGTTAGCGGTTAAGCTGCTGAAATCAGCTAGTTTACCACCGTAATCCCGGCCTCTGCCTGTGCTGCGAGCGCGTTGAGGTCACGCTTCTTGCCGGCCAGCGATTCGATCGCGGCGATCGCCAGGTCGGTGACGATGTAGTCCGGCTTGTGGCCGAGATTATGAATGCGCAGCAGCGTCGATCCTGCGATGTCCTCGTGGAGTTGCCGCGAGTGGATTTCCGGCAGAACGACGCGGTCGGCATCGCCGGTGATGATGACGGTCGGCGCCTTGATCTCCTTGTAGCGCGGCGAGACCCGCTTCACGTAGTCGAGCAGATTGGCGATATCGATGGCGTTGTTGCGAAAGGCGGCGGGTCTGATCGCCAGATAGGCGGCCGTATCCTTTATATAGCTGTCAGGGCGCGGATTGGGCGCAAAGACGTATCTGGTCGCCTTGTCGATCGAGGCAAGACCGATGGGTGGAGCAACGAGTGTGGCAAACAGCCAGCCGAGCACCGGCGTTCTGGTGACGCTGTAATACCACTCGATACCGCCGGGCCAGGGATGGGTGGCCGGGGACAGAAACAGCAGGCCTGCCACCATGTCCTTGTGGTTCAGCGCGAAGGTGGCGGCAATCGCGCCACCGAAGGAGTGGCTGATGATGATGGCTTTCTTGATGCCGCGTTTTTCCATCAGGGCGGCGATCGCATCGGCCTGGCCGTCTGGATAGGCATTCTGTGGACCTCCTCGGTCGGAGAAGCCAAGCCCGGGACGGTCGAGGAACAGCATGTCGGTGCGGCCTTCGAGCTTGCTGCGGAAGGCAACCATCGGGTCGCGCAGATTGGCACTTGCCCCATGGATGAAGACCAACGTCGGCAGATCGGCATTTTTCGGACGCGGCACGTAGACGCTGTTCATCCGGTAGCCGCCGACATCGATTCGTTCGCCGGTATTAGGGTTGTCCCGCTCGAAGGCTGCTGCCTGATAGGCGCTGAAACCGAACCCTGTGACGAGGGTGGCAAGAAAGAGGGATGCGATGCACAGCATGACTTTCCTGAAAACGAAATACATCAATCACTCTTCCGCGCGCTTGCCGATCGTCCGGATGGACCGGTTATCGTCCGATACGAGGAAGAGGGCGCTACGGTTTCGCTGGGCAGGCAGAATTATGTGCGGTTGCCGGCAAGCTTTTCTTCCAGCTCGCCAAGCTGCTCCTGCGCCTTGCGGTCGGCGGGATAGATATCGAGGAATTGTTCCCAGGCGCGCAGTGCCAGTTCATCCTGCCCGGAGGACATGAGGATAGCGGCCACCCCGGCAAGGGCGCCGAAATGGCGGGGCTCGATTGCCAGCACCTGGTTGATGTCGGACATCGACTTGCGGTAGTTGCCCATCTGGTAATGCAGCGTTGCACGCTGGTTCCAGCCTTCGACATACTGCGGCGAAAGGGTGATGACCTGGTCGAAAATATCCAGTGCCGTTGCCTGCCGGTTGGTTTCGACGGCTTTGGATGCCCATTGCATCAGGAGATTGACGGTGGCACTGCCGGAATCCTGCCACTCGACGCGGATCCGATTGGAAATCTCGCGCGCCTTGTCTTGATCGCGTTCGCGCTTCAATTCGGCAAAAAGTGTGTCGAGCTTCTGCTGGGGTGCCGTCAGCTCAGACGTCACCGAAGCCTGGGCCGCATCAGCGGAAAAGGCGGGCAGGGGGCTGATGCCGGATACAGCCAGGGCGCTGCCGAGAATCAAACATGAAGACATGAGTTTAACCATGGCAGATAAGGTAGTCCGCCATGGCCGAAGATCAAATCAAATTTGAGACATCAAACTGATGAACCGCCTGGGACGCTGGCTTTGTTGAAAACAAGCGTACCCGAGCGCACTCAATCCATGCGTGGTCGTTCCGAAAGCACAAACTTCCGGCGCGCACGATGGATCAGCCCTGACGGGCCTTGAAGCGCGGGTTCAGCTTGTTGATGATGTACACACGGCCCTTGCGGCGAACCAGACGGTTTTCGCGGTGACGGGACTTCAGCGACTTAAGCGAATTTTTGATCTTCATTTTTCTGATCCGCAGTTTCGGCGACTTTTGAATTCGCCGGTCTTTAACAATCAAAAGCGCGCTTGCAGACCGTTAAGGCCGAGCGCGCTCTTAGGGTGGCAGGCAAATAACCCGGCATCGTAAAAGTGTCAACCGCAGAGAGCCTGTTTTCATGGCGGTTGGCGGCTTTTCTGTGGGTTAAACCCTCAGTCAAGCCAGGTGACATGCCCCATTTTACGCCCCGGCCGGGCTTCTGTCTTGCCGTAGAGGTGGATGAGCGTATCGGGCTTGGCAAGCCAGGCCGGCAGGGTGTCGATATCGTCGCCGATCAGGTTCTGCATCACGCAGCCGGAGTGGCGGGCGCCATTCGACAGCGGCAGACCGGTGACGGCACGGATATGCTGCTCGAACTGCGAGACGACGCAGGCAGCCTCCGTCCAGTGGCCGGAATTGTGAACGCGCGGAGCGATCTCGTTGGCGATCAGCGTGCCGTCCGCCAGAACGAAAAACTCGACGCCGATGACGCCGACATAACCAAGTGCTGTGAGGACCGCCGTGGCTGCCAGGCGGGCTGCCTCGGCCGTTGCCTCGTTGATCGAGGCCGGAACGGTGGACGTGTGAAGAATGCCGTTGCGGTGGACGTTTTCGGCCGGATCGTAACAGGCAATGGTGCCGTCGGTGCCGCGTGCGGCAATAATGGAGATTTCCCGCTCGAAGGCGACGAAGCTTTCCAGAATGGAGGGAACGCCGCCAAGCGCCAGATAAGCATCAGCCGGATCGTCGGCCTCGCTGCGGAATACCCGCTGCCCTTTGCCGTCATATCCAAGCCGCCGGGTTTTCAGCACCCCCTGGCCGGAGAAATCGGCAAGGGCCCGCTCAAGATCATCCTGGCTATCAATGGCATGAAATCGCGCCGTCTCGATGCCGCAGCCGTTGAGGAACTGTTTTTCCGTCACTCGGTCCTGCGATGTCTCCAGAGCCCTTGGCGGCGGAAAGACGGGGAGGGTGCGGGCCAGACGTTCTGCGGCATCGACGGGAACGTTCTCGAATTCGTAGGTGACGACGTCACATTCGGCCGCGAGCCGTTCCAGCGCTTCGGCGTTGTCATAGGCAGCGACGATCTGGCCGTTGGCAACCTGGGCTGCCGGACAGTCGGCCTGGGGTTCCAGGATGATGGTGCGGAAATTCAGCCGGGCTGCGGCCATGGCAAGCATGCGGGCGAGCTGGCCGCCGCCGATGATGCCGATCGTCCTCATGCCTGATCCACGGGATATTCGGCAACGGCAGCGCTTTGCTGTTCGCGCCAGTCATCGAGCCGGTCGGCCAGATCGGGATCGCTGAGTGCCAGGACGGCCGCAGCCAGAAGGGCCGCATTGATGGCGCCGGCGCGGCCGATGGCCAAGGTTCCAACGGGGATGCCGGCCGGCATCTGAACGATGGACAACAGGCTGTCCTGGCCGGAGAGCGCCTTGGACTGAACGGGAACGCCGAAAACAGGAAGCGGCGTCATCGCCGCCGTCATGCCGGGCAGGTGGGCCGCACCGCCGGCGCCGGCGATGATCACCTTGAAGCCCTCGTCGCGCGCGCCTCTGGCAAAATTGATCAGCCTGTCGACCGTGCGGTGTGCCGAAACGATGCGGGCATCATAGGCGATGTCGAGGGCGTCGAGCGTGTCGGCTGCATTCTTCATGGTTTCCCAGTCGGACTGGCTACCCATGATGATGGCGACGGGCGGGGTTGCTGCTTTCGTCACGTTGTTCGTTCCGCTTTGTTACGAGGCCGAAGCTCCGGCCGGGCGTTCGCAGCGTGTCCTTGCCGGACACGCAAGGCTTCAGGCGATGATATCGGGAATGATCATGTCTTCGATCTTGGTGATCTTGTCCTTGATGACCAGTTTCTTCTTCTTCATCCGCTGGATGCGAAGGGCGTCGCAGCCCGTCTGGATCATGGCGTTGATCGCAACATCATAGTCTTCATGTTCCTGCCTTAGCCGCGCTACGCTCAGCCTGAGTTCGGCCTGATCCTGATCTGGCATGCAATGTTCCCCGTCAGCGCCGGCAGCAGATAGTCTGCTATCCGCATGAATCGAGCGTCCTCTAGCACAGAATTGTTGGTAACGGGAAGTTATCCTTCGCCACGATTTCGCCTTCGACAAATGAAAAATAGCATGGCACACTATCTCGGTTGATACGTGGAACACCCGGCGCTTACTGATCGGGTGCAAGCAAAAGGAAGGGACTGCCACATGACCATTGAGGCTCATCTTGCAACGCTTGAGAAAAAACATGGTGTCTTGGAGCAGGAGCTCCATTCGGCGCTGACCCAGCCGTCTGTCCAGGATCAGCATATTGCTGACATCAAGCGTCGGAAGCTGCGCTTGAGGGACGAAATTGAGAAGATTCGTTCTTCAACTCACTGATTACAGAAAGCAATCACATTCATCGGGAGACTTGTGTTCCAGCGCATACATTGACCACCGGAAAGCCAAAACGAATTTTGAAGGCCGGTTTCAAGCGCTGTCGATACGTGGACTTGGTTTGTGCGGACATGACGTTCGCCAAAAGCCCGCAAGTATTGAGTTTCCCGATGACTGGCCCTTGGCGGCCTCAACTCCTTACGACCAGAACTGATCCAGCCAGAGGTTGACCCGGTCAAAGCCCGGCTTGTTGATGGCGTAGATCCGTTTCGTGCCGCTGGCCGACACGGATACAAGATTTGAATCCAGCAATGCTTTCAGATGCTGCGACACGGCAGGGCGGCTGATTGGCAATCCTTTCGCCAGTTCATTCACCGTGCGCGGCGCACGCCGCAATTCCTCCAGCAGATACCGCCGGTTCGGGTCCGAGATCGCATCGAAGGGATCAGCGTGTGACATGCGCAAAAGCTAAGAGAAATAGAGGCTCCCGGCAAGTAAATTGTGCAGTGCGGTATAGGAAACTCACCATGTTGAATGCGGGTTTGGCTCAGACACATTTTTACGGCCGGCCTGCAGTTCCCGCCGGTCTTCGCGCTGGCTGACTAAGTCAGCGCAATAATTCCGTCATAGACCAGCTTCGAGCCGGCCAGAAACGCCATCGTATACATGAACGGGTAAAACACCTGCGGCTGCATGCGGCGGACCACCCAGGCGCCTGCCATAGTCGCCAGCATCGCCAGCGGAAATAGCGTCAGCGACGTCGTGAGATTGCTGAGATCCAGTTGCCCGAGTGCGAAGTAGGGGATGAGCTTGACGGCGTTGAGGATGGCGAAGAACTTGACGATCGTGCCGGTATATTCGCGCGGCGGCAATTTCAGCGGCAGGGTGTAGATCTGGAACGGTGGCCCGCCCGCATGGGCAACGAAGCTGCCATAACCGGCGAGACCGCCGAAGAAGGTCGCCTGGACCGGCCTTTGCGGCTTGGCGGGGGTGATGATGCCTTGCCGCGCCCGCCAGAGATTGTAGACATAACGCAGGACGAACAGAACGGTGATCGCCCCGATGATCAGCCTGAGCGCGTCGCGTGGTACGTAGGCTGCCGTGGCCCAGCCGATGACAATGCCGATGATGGCGCCGGGCAAGAGGATCTTGAGCGTCGTCCTGTCGCCATGCTTTCGCCATGTCCAGAGCGCCACCAGATCCATGGCAATCAGGATCGGTAAAAGAAGGGCTGCTGCCTGTACCGGCGAAACGGCCAGCGAGAGAAGCGGCACGCCCATCAGCGATAATGCTTCTCCCATGCCGCCCTTGCTGAAGCCGACAAGCAGAACTGCAGGAATGGCGATGGCATAGAATTGAAAATCAGGAAGCATGGGTATCGGTTGATCCTTTTGCCGCTAGGGTCTATCGCTTTTGCAGATCGAAATCGAGTAGGGGTGCTGCGCGGCCGCGCATTTCACCGGGAACAGAGACATTATGAGCAATACAGACAATCGCTGCCGCCTCGTCCTCATCGTGCCGGACATCACCGATGTTGACAGCCGTGTGCAAATCCTGAGCGGCGCGCTGCGTGGCGGCGACGTGGCCTCGGTGATCGTACCGCAATACGGCCTGGACGATCAGGCCTTCCAGAAACACGCCGAAGCGCTGGTGCCGCTGATCCAGGAGGCGGGTGCCGCAGCATTGGTCGCAGGCGATACGCGCGTTGCAGGCAGGGTCAAGGCCGATGGCCTGCATGTGGCCGGCAATGCGGCGGAACTGGCCGAAGCGATGGAAAAATTCTCGCCCAAGCTCATCGTCGGCGGCGGCAATGCCACCGACCGTCACCATGCGCTGGAAATGGGCGAAGTCCGCCCGGACTATGTGTTTTTCGGCAAGGTCGATGGCGATATCAAGCCGGAAGCGCATCCGAAGAATGTGGCGCTGGCCGAATGGTGGGCCTCGATGATCGAAATCCCCTGCATCGTCATGGGAGGAACGGATCCGGAATCGGTGCTTGCTGTCGCCGAGAGCGGAGCCGAGTTCGTCGCGTTGCGGCTGGCTGTGTTTGCAGAACCGGAACAGGCACCGGCCATCGTTGCAAGCGTCAATGCACTTCTTGACGAAAAAGCGCCACGGTTTGAAGCTTAAGACATTCGCATGTTGATCCGTCCCTCTCCATCGCTTCGCCGAATTCCTCTGCTTTTGCTCGGAGCTGCCCTTCTGGCTGTGCCGTCGGGTCTTCGCGCCGACGATGCGCTGCCTGGCGTCAATGACGTGGTGCCGCCTGCCGTGCAGGACGAAAACGACGAGGGGGTGGTTGCCAAACGCGGCCGTATCACGCCGTTCAATGGCGCCGCGCTGCCGGAGGGCGAACTCCCGCCCTTGCAGTCTCCCGAGGATGCCAAGAAGGCCGATGACGAGGCTCGGAAGGCCGATGCGAAAAAGCTTGAGCCATCGACCGGCGTCAACGTTCTGGAGCGCATGGGCGCTGAGCTGCCGGCCCTGCCGCAGGAAAAGCCGTTCGAGGGCAAGGCTGACGATGCCTATGGTGCGTTTCAGCGGGGCTATTATCTGACGGCGATGGAAATGGCCTTGCCACGTGCCCAGCTTGGCGATGCGGCGGCGCAGACGCTGGTGGCGGAAATCTTTTCGCAGGGGCTCGGTGTTGCGCGCAACAAGAAGGACGCGGCATTCTGGTATGGCCAGGCGGCCAATTCCGGCGATCCGGCGGCGATGTTCAAGTACGCGCTGCTGTTGATGGAAGGCCGTGATGTTACCCGCGACAAAAAGAGATCGGAAGAGCTGATGAAGAAGGCTGCCGATCTCGGCAATTCTTCTGCGCAGTTCAATTACGGTCAACTGCTGGTCGCCGACATGCCCGGTGAAAAAGGCTTGAAGGCAGCGCTGCCCTATTACGAGAAGTCGGCCGAGCAGGGCATTGCCGATGCGCAATATGCCTTGTCGCAGATCTATCTGAATGTCGATGGCATCGACGACAACAAGCGGGCGACGGCGCGCGACTGGTTGCTCAGGGCTGCGAAGGCCGGGTTCGATACGGCCCAGCTGGATCTTGCCATCTGGATGGTCGACGGCATCGGTGGCGACCGCAATCTCGAGGAAGGCTTCAAGTGGATGTCGCGGGCCGCCGGAGGCGGTAATGTCGTGGCGCAGAACAAGCTCTCGCATCTCTATGTCAATGCGATCGGTACGCGCCCCGATCCGATCGAGGCGGCAAAATGGTATGTATTGTCGCGCCGGGCCGGGCTGAAGGACGCGGCTCTCGAGGATTTCTATCTGGGGCTGACGGATGAACAGCAGAAGGCGGCGTTGAGTGCCGCCAACAAATACCGCTCGTCCTGACCGAGTTTCTGCGGCAAGACTTGAACTTTCGGGGGTTTTGTGGTCTTGAAGCGCCGGATTGGCGGCCGTAGGGGCGGCTCCGAGTTCTTTAGGGAATGCTCCCCATGAAAATCAACGGCAATGAAATTCGCCCCGGCAGCGTGGTCGAGCACAATGGTGGCCTTTGGGCTGCCGTGAAGTGCAATACCGTCAAGCCCGGCAAGGGTGGCGCTTTCAATCAGGTGGAACTGAAGAACCTGATCGATGGCACCAAGCTGAACGAGCGTTTTCGTTCGTCGGAAACCGTTCAACTGGTCAGTCTTGAACTGAAAGACTTCCAGTTTCTTTATGAACAGGGCGATGCGCTGGTGTTCATGGACAATGAGAGCTATGAACAGCTGGAATTGCAGAAGGATTTCGTCGGCGATCGTGCCACCTTCCTGCAGGACGGCATGATGGTGACGGTGAAGCTTTACGACGAGAAGCCGATCGGCATCTCGCTTCCGGACCAGGTGGTTCTGACGATCGCGGAAGCCGATCCGGTGGTGAAGGGACAGACGGCTGCGTCCTCCTACAAACCGGCGATCATGGAAAATGGCGTTCGCGTCATGGTTCCGCCGTTCGTCGCGACTGGAGAGCGTATCCTGGTCGATACCAATGAAATTACCTATCTCCGCCGCGCGGACTGATCCGCAGCGGCACATCTGAATTTCTCCGGCCGTTTCTGCGGCCGGTTTTTCTGTTTCGAAGGAAAAGCCAAAATGGCACGCTCAGCTCTTCTCAATGTCATGGTTCAGGCCGCATTCAAGGCCGGCAAGTCCCTGGCCCGCGATTTCGGCGAAGTGCAGAACCTGCAGGTCTCGCTGAAAGGCCCCGGCGATTATGTTTCGCAGGCCGACCGCAAGGCGGAAAAACTGCTCCGGGAAGAGTTGATGAAGGCCCGCCCGACCTATGGCTTCCTCGGCGAGGAAAGCGAAGAGGTCATCGGCACCGATGGCGCGCATCGCTGGATCGTCGATCCGCTCGACGGCACCACGAACTTCCTGCACGGCATTCCGCATTTTGCGATTTCGGTGGCGCTGGAGCGTCAGGGCGAAGTTGTCGCCGCCGTCATGCTCAATCCGGCAACCGACGAACTCTACACCGCCGAACGTGGCGGTGGAGCCTTCCTCAACGACCGCCGCCTGCGCGTCGCCGCCCGCAAGAACCTGTCCGATGCCGTTATCGGCACCGGCACGCCGCATCTGGGCGTTGCCAATCACGGCACCTATCTGGTCGAACTGCGCCACGTCATGGGTGAAGTTGCCGGCGTTCGCCGCATGGGCTCTGCCTCGCTTGATCTCGCCTATGTTGCCGCCGGACGTTTCGACGGTTTCTGGGAACGCGGCCTGATGCCGTGGGATCTGGCAGCCGGTATTCTGTTGATTCGCGAAGCTGGCGGCTGGGTGGCCGATATTGACGGCGGCAACAAGCCGATGGACGACGGCTCCATCGTTGCGGGCAACGAATATATCCGCAAGGCGCTGCATGACGTGCTGCACCGCCCCATTCCCGGCAAGTAAGCATAACTGGTCTGAACGGGCGGCTGTTTCATCCTGTTGATGTTGCCCGTTGTTTCCCCTTCAATTCGGCAGCAACTTCCTCTAGTCTCCGCCCAGCGTCGCCCTACCTGTTTGGCAGGCAAGGCCGCAGCACTGGCAAACCGGAGAGTAGAACCCCATGGCGAAATTGGAACTGTCGGGATGGGATGCCGGCGGAGGTTTGAACGAGGGGTATAATCCCAACAAGCTGTCGAGCCCGATGGTCTTCTTCTGGACCATGGTGATCTTTCTGATCATCGTCGGCTTTCTCGGGGCAATCCTGTTTCGCCAGGCACAGGCGGCTTTTCTCAGCAATCCCGGCCTGAATGGCTTGATTTTCGGCGTTCTGCTGATCGGTATCCTGCTGGTCTTCAATCACGTTTTCAGCCTGCGGCCCGAAGTTCGCTGGTTCAATTCCTTCCGCGCCGCGGGCAGTGCGGAGAAGGTCGGGCGCGACCCGGTGCTTCTGGCACCGATGCGGGCGCTGATCGGTCAGCGCCATTCGATGTCGATCTCGACGACGGCGCTGCGCTCCATTCTCGATTCGATTGCCACTCGTCTCGACGAATCACGCGACACCTCGCGATACCTGATCGGCCTTCTGGTCTTCCTCGGTCTGCTCGGTACGTTCTGGGGCCTGCTCGGCACCATCGGCTCGATCAACACCGTCATCCAGTCTCTGGATGCTGGAACGGGGAGCACCGAGGACGTGCTTGCCGCACTGAAAACCGGCCTGTCTGCACCTTTGACCGGCATGGGAACGGCGTTTTCGACATCGCTTTTTGGCCTGTCCGGATCGCTGATCCTCGGTTTCCTCGATCTTCAGGCCGGCCGCGCGCAAAACCGCTTCTATACCGAACTTGAAAACTGGCTGTCGTCGGTGACCGATGTCAATTCCGACCGGACAGCGGCGCCCGGCGAGCCGCAGACGGCTCCCGTCGAGGAGTTGCGCCAATTGACCGAACAGTTGGCGCGCCTCAACCAGGACGGCGGTATGAATCAGCGCACCACGGCCGCCATGGCAAGTCTTGCCGAGGGCATTCAGGGGCTGGTGAAGAACATGCGCGGCGAACAGCAGATGTTGCGCGACTGGATCGAGGCGCAGCAGGAGGAAGCAAAGTCGATGCGCAAGACGCTCGACAAGCTTTCGGCGCGCATCGGCCAGGCGGACAAGATCCCGGTGCATCCGGACAGGACCCCGCCCAAGCTTGCCCGCATGGAAGACACCGGAGGGAATGACTGATGGCACTGGCGCGCAAGGGCCGCAGCCAGAGGACCGTCGATTACTGGCCGGGCTTTGTCGATGCCCTGTCGACACTGCTGCTCTCCATCATGTTCCTGCTCTGCGTGTTCGTGCTCGGGCAGTTTCTGCTCAGCCGCGAAATCAGCGGCAAGGATGATGTGCTCAACCGGCTGAACAGCCAGATCAACGAACTGACCCAGCTTCTGGCTCTGGAAAAGGGTGGCAAGCAGGATCTTGAGGATTCACTGGCCAATCTCCAGGCGTCGCTATCGACATCGGAGGGAGAGCGCTCGCGGCTGCAGGCGCTGCTGGATCAGGGAAGCGGCAGCTCCGATACCGCAAATCAGCAGATCGGCGACCTGACCGGCAAGCTCGACGCCGAAAAGCAGGTGAGCACCCGGGCCATGAACCAGATCGATCTGCTCAACCAGCAGATCGCCGCACTGCGCAGCCAGATTGCTGCCATCGAGGGTGCGCTGCAGGCGTCCGAGTCGAAGGACACGGCGTCGCAGACGAAAATCGCCGATCTCGGCCGCCGGCTGAACGTGGCGCTGGCGCAGCGCGTGCAGGAACTGAACCGGTATCGCTCCGACTTCTTCGGCCGCCTGCGGGAAATCCTTTCCGATCGCGAAAACATCCGCATCGTCGGCGACCGCTTCGTCTTTCAGTCGGAAGTGCTGTTTCCGTCCGGCGGCAACGAGTTGAACCCGGCAGGGCAGGAAGAGATGGGCAAGCTTGCTTCGGCACTGCTTGATCTTGCCAAGGAAATTCCCTTCGAGATCAACTGGGTGCTGCGTGTCGATGGTCATACCGACAATGTGCCGCTGTCGGGCACCGGGCGCTATGTCGACAATTGGGAGCTTTCGTCCGCCCGTGCGACATCGGTCGTCAAATTCCTGATTTCCAAGGGCGTTCCCGCCAACCGTCTGGTGGCCGCCGGCTTTGGCGAGTTCCAGCCGATTGCCGAGGGCGACACGCCGGAAGCGCGCTCGCAGAACCGCCGGATCGAGTTGAAGCTCACCGAGAAGTGACCGACTGATAGGATTAGACAATGACCAAGCGCTGTCTGATCATTATCGACCTGATCAATGACTATCTCGACCGTTGGGACGCGGACAAAGCTGCTCGCCTGATTCTGAATACCAACACGCTGGTAACGGCTTTCAGAAAATGGAGGCTTCCGGTTGTATGGGTGCGGCAAGAATTTCGACCTGATCTCAGCGATGCATTTTCCGAGATGCGCGATAACAACATCAAAATCGCTATTGAGGGAACAAGGGGCGCCGAGCTCCACGCGGGCCTTGAGTGGGCTTCAAGCGATGCCACAATCATCAAGAAACGTTACAGCGCATTCTTCAGGACTGAGCTTGAAGGGCTTTTGACCGGATTTGGAGCAGGTGAGCTGGTCCTGTGTGGTGTCAATACACACGCCTGTATTCGCATGGCCGCAATCGACGCATACCAACGCGACTTTCGTGTGATTCTGGCAGAGGAATGCATCGGCTCCTATGACGAAGAACATGCCCGGGTCTCATTGGACTATATGAACGGAAAAATTGCCAAAGTCGCAACCGTGGCGGAGATCGTCGAGGACCTCGATCCGATGCGGAGCGGCTGCCGTCCTGCGAGCGAGACCGGCTAAGTCTAAGAAGCGAAAAATTGCCGGCTGGCACCAGTCCTGTCTTTGCTGCAGTTGTGCAGCGCAGCTGCGTTTCATTGTTGTCCTGACGTTTACGTATGCGTAATGTTCGGGACAGGCGGAGTTGCAGACAGGAGGGCAAATATGGATTGCGATGTTCTGGTGATCGGGGCGGGGCTTGCGGGCCTTGTGACAGCTGTCGAGGCTGCCGATCGCGGTCTGCGGGTCATCGTTCTCGATCAGGAAGGCGAACAGAACCTTGGTGGGCAGGCCTTCTGGTCGCTCGGCGGACTATTTTTTGTCGATAGTCCCGAGCAACGGCGCATGCGCATTCGCGACACGCTCGATCTGGCCCGTCAGGACTGGATGGGCTCGGCGCGGTTCGATCGTCCGGAAGATTACTGGCCGCGCCGCTGGGCAGAGGCCTATCTCGATTTCGCGGCGACTGAAAAGCGCGCCTGGCTGCACAGTCAGGGCATGCGCTGGTTCCCGGTGGTCGGCTGGGCGGAGCGTGGCGGCGGTCTGGCCGATGGCCACGGAAATTCGGTGCCGCGTTTCCATGTGACATGGGGAACTGGCCCCGGTGTTCTGGCGCCGTTCATAACCCGGGCTCGGGCGCTGGAGGCGCGGGGGCGCATCCGTTTCCGGTTTCGCCATCAGGTCGACGAACTGATCATGAGCAATGGGGCGGTTACCGGAGCACGCGGCTCGGTTCTCAAAAATGATGGTGTGCCGCGCGGCCAGCACAGTTCGCGCGAGGTGGTCGACGAGTTCTGGTTCGAGGCCGGCGCCATCGTCGTCTCGTCCGGCGGCATTGGCGGCAATCACGAGATGGTGCGGCGTCAATGGCCGGTTGACCGGCTGGGGCCACCGCCAAACTTCATGGTTAGCGGCGTACCTGACTACGTCGATGGCCGGATGGTGGAAATTGCCGAGCATGCGCGCGGATCGGTGATCAACAAGGATCGCATGTGGCATTATACCGAGGGCTTGAGAAACTTCGATCCGGTCTGGACGAACCACGGTATCCGCATTCTGCCCGGGCCATCCTCGTTCTGGTGTGATGCTGATGGTAACCGGTTTGCCGCACCCGCCATGCCGGGTTTCGATACGCTCGGCACCTTGAAAGCGATCCGCAGGACCGGGGCGGACTATAGCTGGTTCATCCTGACCAAGGCGATCATCAGACGAGAGTTCGCGCTGTCCGGCTCGGAGCAGAACCCAGACCTGACCGGGAAGAATATTCCGCTGCTGTTGAAGCGGCTTGGTAGGAACCCGCCGGGCCCGGTGCAGGCCTTTATGGAGAAGGGTGAGGATTTCATCGTCCGCGACAGGCTGGAGGATCTGGTTGAGGCGATGAATATGCTGAGCGGCGAGGGGCGGCTGTCGCTTGAGCATTTGCGCGGCCAGATCGAGGCGCGCGACCGGGAGATAGACAATCCGTTCTCCAAGGACGCGCAGGTCACCGCCATTCGCGGCGCACGCAATTATCTCGGCGACAGGCTGATGCGGACGGCGAAACCCCACCGGCTGCTTGATCCGGAGGCCGGGCCGCTGATTGCCGTGCGGCTGAATATCCTGACGCGGAAAACGTTGGGCGGCCTGCAGACCGATCTGAACGGCCGGGTGCTGGAATTGTCGGGCGAGCCGGTTCCGGGGCTCTATGCGGCCGGCGAGGTCGCCGGCTTCGGTGGCGGCGGCATGCACGGCTACAATGCGCTGGAAGGAACGTTTCTCGGCGGCTGCCTGTTTTCGGGACGGGTGGCCGGGCGCAGCGTCGGCATCTGATCCGGCCGTGAAAAATGCTCCCCGGATTGGCCGGGGAGCGGCTTGTGATCAATCCAGCTGGACGTTGGCGTCCTTGACGACCGGACCCCATTTGGCCAGCTCGGCCGTGACATGGGTGGCCAATTCTTCAGGCGTCGAGGCGACGATGGTGGCGCTGAAATCCTTCATCTTTTCGGCCACGGTTGGGTCTGCGAGCGCTTTCTTGGCCGCAGCATTCAGCCGGTCGATGGCTTCCTTCGGTGTGCCCGCCGGGGCAAACAGCGCATTCCAGGTATAGGTCTCATAGCCCGGGATGGTTTCGGCGATGGTCGGTACATCCGGGAAGGACGGCGCGCGTTCCTTCGTCGTCACGGCCAAGGCGCGCAACGTGCCGGACTTGATATGGCCGGAGGAGGACGGAAGGTTGTCGAACATGATCGGCACCTGGTTGCCGATGACATCGTTCAGCGCCGGGCCGGATCCCTTGTAGGGCACGTGCTGCATGCTGACGCCGGCCATCTTCTTGAACAGTTCGCCGGAGAGATGCAGCGGCGTACCATTGCCGGAAGAGGCATAGGAATATTTCTCCGGTTCTGCTTTCAAGAGAGCTAAGAGTTCCGCGACGTTCTTGGCCGGCAGTTCCGGATTGACAACCAGCACGTTGGGCACCAGCACCAGCAGCGAGACCGGGGCGAAATCCTTTTCCGGATCGTAGGGCTTGGTCTTCAGGATCAGCGGGTTGAGCGCGTGCGTCGCGACCGTTCCCATCAGGATTGTGTAGCCATCGGGTTCGGCCCGTGCGACCCGGTCGGCGCCGAGATTGCCGCCGGCGCCTGCAACGTTTTCAACGACTATCTGCTGGCCGAGATCGTCGGCCATTTTCTGTCCGATGATGCGGGCGACGACATCCGTCGAACCGCCTGCGGCAAACGGCACCACGAGGGTTACCGGGCGATCAGGGAATTCCTGCGCCTGTGCCGCCGTGCCAAGCGCAAGCGCCGATGCTGCCACCATTGCAAGAGCAAGTGCAGTGCGTCGCTTCAACAAAGATAAAGCCATTCAGATCTCCTCCCAAAGACGTTGCTGTCTGGAAAACGGCTCAAACCGTTTCTGCCTCCAACAATAGCGCTGGAGACCCGCAGGGCAACCTTGGACGAGAGATTAACCGTTAAGCGCGTCAGCCGAGCGTAACGACCTTGCCTGTTTCCGGTGCATCATAGTCGAATTGCAGCCGGGCGAGCTTGGCATAAAGGCCGCCCTGGCGGACGAGTGAGGCGTGCGTGCCTTCCTCGACGATCCGGCCTTGATCCATGACCAGGATGCGGTCCGCCTTCAGAACGGTTGCCAGGCGGTGGGCGATGACCAGCGTCGTGCGTTCGCGCATCAGGCCATCCAGGGCCTTCTGCACCAGCGTTTCGCTTTCGGCGTCGAGTGCCGAGGTTGCCTCGTCGAGAAGAAGCACGGGCGCGTCCTTGAGGATGGCGCGGGCAATAGCGATGCGCTGCCGCTGACCGCCCGAAAGGGTGATGCCGCGTTCGCCGACCTGTGTGTCATAGCCCTGATCGAGCCTGGCGATGAATTCATCGGCCTGGGCAGCAATGGCCGCAGCTTTCACCATGTCACGCGATGCCGATGGCAAACCGAAGGCGATATTGTCATGGATCGAGGCAGCGAAGATCGTCACGTCCTGCGGCACGATGGCGATGCGGCGGCGGAGCGCCTCCGGATCGACGGTGCGGATATCGGCACCATCGACGCCGATTGCACCCTTCACCGGGTCGTAGAACCGGAGAAGCAGCGAGAAAACCGTGCTCTTGCCCGCGCCCGACGGGCCGACGATGGCAACCGTTTCGCTCGGCTTGATGGCAAAGCTCAGGCCTTTGACGCTCTTATAATTGGGGCGTGAGGGGTAGGCGAAGTGAACATCGTCAAAGGTCACGGCACCCTGTGCCGGTTCCGGCATCGGCAGTGGGTTGGCCGGTGCGGTGATTTCTGGCTGTTCGACCAGCAATTCGCTGAGGCGCTCGGCGGCGCCTGCTGCCTGGGAGAGTTCGCCCCAGACTTCCGAAAGTGCACCGAGGCTGCCGGCGGCAAAGACCGAATAGAGCAGGAACTGGCCGAGCGTACCGGCCGACAGAGCACCGGACAGCACGTCCTGTGCACCGAACCACAGGACGGCGACGACGCTGCCGAAGATCATGGTGATGGCAAAGGCTGTGAGGATGGAGCGGGCCTTGATGGCGGAGCGCGCCGCCTCATAGGCGCTTTCGACGGAACTGCCGTAGCGGGCCTGTGCTGCGGCTTCGCCATTGAAGGCCTGAACGGTGCGGGCGGCGGAGATTGCTTCGCCGGCATAGGCCGAGGCGCTGGCCAGTGTATCCTGCGCTTCGCGCGACCGGCGCCGGACCGAGCGGCCGAAACCCACCAGCGGAAAGACGATGACCGGAATTGCGGCAATCACCAGGCTCGACAGTTTCGGGCTGGTATAGACCATCATGCCGATGGCCCCGAGACACAGGATGATGTTGCGCAGCGCCACGGACGCGGTTGCGCCGACGGCGGATTTGATCTGCGTCGTATCGGCGGTCAGCCGCGAGACGATCTCGCCGGATTGGTTGACGTCGAAGAAGGATGGCGACAGCCGGGTGATATGATCGAATACATCGCGGCGCAGGTCAGCGACGATGCGCTCGCCGAGCGTAATGACGAAATAATAACGACAGGCACTCGCCAGGGCCAGAATGATCGCCAGGATCATCAGCATCGAGAAGTAGGTGTTGATGAAGCCGGAATCGGAATTTGAGAAGCCGTGGTCGATCATCCGGCGCACGGCCATCGGCAGCGTCAAGGTGGTCACGGCTGCGGCGACCAGCGAAATGCCGGCGCCTATGACGAGATTGCGATAGCGCTGGATATACGGCAGCAGCTTGACCAGCGGGCGGACTGACTTTCGTCCCGCCGGTTGAACGACCTCATTCGACACGTGACCTCCAATACCGGAAGAAGCTGCAAAACTCGTATGAGTCTGCTCCGGCGGTACTTGTTATCCTAATGACCATCATGTATAGGCACGGCATCAAATTGGGAAGCCGTGGTCCCTTCAGTGGTCTGCGGCATCATTTACGTGTTCGGTCCCCATGCCGCAATGGCCCGCTAATGGCTTGCGACAATTGGACCCTGGAACTTGCAGGAAGATTGTTATGAAGGCTGATATCCATCCCGCTTACCACATGATCAAAGTCGTCATGACAGATGGCACCACGTACGAAACCCGCTCGACCTGGGGTACGGAAGGCCAGACCATGAACCTCGAGATCGACCCGACGTCGCACCCGGCATGGACCGGCGGCAACCAGCAGATGCTGGACCGCGGCGGCCGCGTCTCTAAGTTCAAGAAGCGCTTCGAAGGCCTCGGCCTCTAAGCTTTCCTGCTTAAGATATCGTCGAGAAAGCCCGGTTTGTCCGGGCTTTTTTGCGTTGCGGATTGCACGGTCTTTCGCCTTGTCAGGACGCCTTGCCGAACGCCTCCTTGTAGGCGGCAGGTGTCGTGGACAGATGCTTGCGGAAGTGGTGGCGCAAGGTCGCCGTCGTTCCGAAGCCGGCGATCTCGGCCA
The DNA here is from genome assembly GCA_900473045.1 of Hyphomicrobiales bacterium. Lineage (GTDB taxonomy): Bacteria > Pseudomonadota > Alphaproteobacteria > Rhizobiales > Rhizobiaceae > Pararhizobium. Next base: position 133,415 of record UCKS01000003.1, on the reverse strand, counting down.
CCGTCTCGATAGATGCTTGCGAAGTTTCCAGCATCTCGCGGGCGCGTGACAGGCGCTCGGCCAAGAGCCAGCGCGCCGGTGTTACGCCCGTCGCCGCTTCAAAGCGCCGCAGGAACGTACGTGTGCTCATGCCGGCGCGCATGGCCAAAGCCTCGACCGAGTGGTCGCCACCCAGATGCGCGCGCATATGATCCAGCAGCGGTCCGAGCCGGCTGCTCTCATGTGGCTTTGGAACCGCCTGCGTGATGAATTGCGCCTGGCCGCCATCGCGGTGGGGCGGAACAACCAGCCGGCGTGCAACGGTGTTGGCGGCTGCCGTACCGAAGTCGCGGCGGATCAGATGCAGGCAGAGATCAAGGCCGGCGGCACTGCCCGCCGATGTCAGGACATTGCCCTCGTCGACATACAGCACGTCGGGCGTCACCAGAATGTCGGGATATTGCTGCTTCAGGATTTCCGTGTAGCGCCAATGCGTCGTTGCACGCTTTCCGCAAAGAAGTCCGGCGGCGGCGAGAACGAAGACGCCCGAGCAGATCGATAGGATGCGGGCGCCACGGTCATGCGCTGTGTTCAGTGCGTCGCACAGATCGGCAGGCACCGGCGTCTCCACACCGCGCCAGCCGGGAACGATGATCGTATCGGCCCGTGACAGAAGCTCCAGCCCGCCGTCGACGACAAATCGCACACCGCCTGTCGCGCGCATTTCACCATCATCGATCCCGGCAACGGCAAAACGGTACCAGTCCGGCCCCATCTCCGGCCGGGACAGGCCGAAAACCTCGACAGCAACGCCGAATTCGAACGTGCACAGGCCATCATAGGCGACGGCGACGACGAGGGGATTGCGGTTGGACGGGGCTTGATGCGTGTTTGGCATGATATTGACCCTATATGGCAATAATGCCATCTGCAACTGCGTGTGGATGTGGTCTAGGAATTCTCCGTCATCACAACGGAGGCCAACATGAGCTTTGTTACCGACTATCCAGCCGCGCCATCCACTGTCGCTATCGATCATTTCCTGAAGCGTCTTTCGGTAGAGACCGATTGCGCCGACGTGGCTTCTGCTCTGGCCTCGGGCGAGCAGGATTTTGTTCTTCTGCACGTCGTCGGTTCGCCCGCCGCTTATGCACGCCGCCATGTTCCGGGCGCGCTGCACTTGCCGCACCGGGAAATGACGCATGAGCGCATGGCGGTTTGGCCTGATGATACGCTGTTCGTTGCCTATTGTGCCGGCCCGCATTGCAACGGAGCGGACCAGGCTGCGATGAAGCTCGCGCGGCTTGGGCGGCCGGTGAAGATCATGATCGGCGGCATTACTGGATGGGCGGATGAGGGGCTGCCCTTTGCATCGGGCTCGGAACCGGGCGCCTTTCCCAAGACGGCGGCGTGAACGTCAGCCGGGCAAAGTTAAATTAATAGCCTTGACTAATCAATTAGTATGTGCTATTTGAATTGCATGACCGAAGCGACCGATATTGCCACTGTCCTGCGCACATTGGCCGACCCGACGCGGCGCGCTGTTTTCGAGCGCGTCGCCGGTTCCAACGAGATAACCGTGGTTGAACTGACGCGCGGTAGCGGCGTGACGCAGGGTGCCATCTCGCAGCATCTGAAGTCACTGAAGCAGGCGGGTCTGGTCGTTGAGCGGCCGGAAGGCCGCAATGTCTATTATCGTGCCCGGCCGGAAGGTCTCGAGCCGCTGGCCGACTGGATGGGCCATTATGGCGCCTTCTGGCGCGACCGCTTTGTCAATCTCAGAAACCTACTCAAGGAGATCGATCCATGAACGATGCCGCTTTGAAACCCGGTACGCAGGACATCATCGTGGATGAGGTGTTTCCTCACGCGCCCGAGGCGATCTGGAAGGCGCTGACATCAGGTGATCTGATTGCCCGCTGGCTGATGACCCCGACGGGTTTTGAGGCGGTGGAGGGCACGCAGTTCACCTATCAGACGACACCGTCAGGCGAATGGGACGGCGTTATTCATTGCCAGGTTCTAAAGGTCATTGCCAACCAGTGTCTGGCCTATGCCTGGAAAGGCGGCCACGCGGGCAATTCCGGCTATGGTTCGCCGCTCGATACGGTCGTCACCTGGGTGCTGACCAAGGTTGAAGGCGGTACGCGCGTCCGACTCGTCCATTCCGGCTTCGTGCTGCCGAAGAATGACATTGCCTACCAGAATATGAGCAATGGCTGGAAAAAGGTTGTCCGGAACCTGGACGCAGTTGCGGCCGAACAGGAGGGGACGAAGTCCCTGCATTGACGAGCCGAACGCAGGCTTGCGTGCTGAAGCCGGCTGGTTCCCGCGACGCATCGTCGCTGAAATCATAACACGACCGCCAACGCGTCTTTGCTGTTTGCCCGCAAGCGCCGCAGGCGGACCCGTGTACGGACGACATTTGTTTTAACCGCAACTGGAGGAGAAGAGAGATGAGCATGGCTTTCAAGGGCGGATGTGCCTGTGGCGTGATCCGTTATGAAATCTCCGCAGAACCGATTTTCATGAACGAATGCCAGTGCCGGGACTGCCAGCACAGGAGTGGCACGGGACACGGTTCTTACCTGACATTTGCCGATCGGAAAGACGTGACGTTGGAAGGAGAGGCGAGAGAGTGGGAGGTGGCTGGCGATAGCGGCGGCATCAAGAGGCACGCCTTTTGCCCCACCTGTGGATCGCCGGTCTATCTTACCTTTGCGGCAATGCCGGATTTCTTCACGGTACATGCCGCCAGCCTTGACGATCCCAGCCGATACAAACCGCAAGCGGCAACTTACCATGTGCGTGGTTATGACTGGGACTATCTCGACCCGGATCTGCCGAAATTCGAACGAATGCCGCCGGCATAAGGATAACGTGACTGCTTTGCGCCGGAAGCATCAATGGAGCTTCCCTCGCGGCGCAACCGTCGCTAGAGTTCACATCAGCGTCACAAAGCTGACGGGGATGGGATAAGCATGAAGATTATGATTGCGGAGATCGCTGCGGCGGCCTTCGTTCTGTTCGCCCGCGCGATCACTGCGGTTCGCGCCATCTGGCCGGAGCATGGATTGCCGTCGCGGCCATGCGTCTATTTTGCCAATCATTCCAGCCATGGCGATTTTGTCCTGGTCTGGGCGGTGCTGCCGCCGAGACTGCGGAAACTGGCGCGGCCGGTGGCCGGTGCCGAATACTGGCTGAAAACAAAGGTCAGTACCTTCATCGGCCGCGATGTCTTCAACGCGGTGCTGATCGAGCGCGAACGGGAAAACCGGACGCAGGACCCGATCGCGCTGATGACGACAGCGATCGACGAAGGCTCGTCGCTGATCCTTTTTCCCGAAGGCACGCGAAACCAGACGGATGCGCGGCTTCTTCCTTTCAAGAGCGGGCTGTTTCATCTGGTCTCGGCCCGGCCGGACGTCGATCTCGTGCCCGTCTGGATCAACAATCTCAACCGCGTCATGCCGAAGGGCGAGATCGTGCCGATCCCCCTGATCTGCACCGTCACCTTTGGCGACGCCCTGCGCATTGCGCCCAACGAGGGCAAGGACGCCTTTCTCGAGCGCACGCAGGTAGCCCTTCTGGATTTGGCTCCAAAACCCCTGGGAAGCGGCGAATGAATACGGCAAGCTCCGACCTTCTGACCCTGGTTTTCGGTATTTTCGGTGTCCTGATCTTTGCCTCTGCAATCGGCTACGTGCTGCAGCGGCGCTTTGCCGCCAATGGGCCGAATGCTGCGATCGACAATCTTAATGCCCGCATCAAGGCCTGGTGGGTAATGGTCATCCTGATCGGCATCGCCTTCATTGCCGGCCGGGTCGGCGTGCTCATTCTCTTCGCCTTCTGCTCCTTTGCGGCCCTGCGCGAGTTCGTCACCCTGATCAATACCCGCCGCGCCGATCACTGGGCGCTGGCCTCTGCCTTCTTCATCGTCCTGCCGATCCAGTATTATCTGCTCTGGGCGGAGGAATACGGCATCTTCGCGATCTTCATTCCGGTCTATGCCTTTCTGTTGATGCCGATCATCTCCGTGCTGAGGGGCGATACCGAGCGGTTCCTCATCCGCATTGCCGAAGTTCAATGGGCGCTGATGATCTGCGTTTTCTGCGCCTCCCATGTGCCGGCGCTGCTGACGCTCAACATCCCCGGCTACGAGGGCCGCAACGTGCTTCTGATCGCCTTCCTGGTGATCGTCGTGCAATTGAGCGATGTGCTGCAATATGTCTGGGGCAAGCTGCTTGGGCGCACCAAGATTGCGCCCAACCTGTCGCCGTCAAAGACCGTCGAGGGCTTTGTCGGCGGCGTCATCAGCGCCACGCTGATCGGCGCGTCGCTGTGGTGGATCACGCCATTTACGCCGTTTCAGGCGGGCGTTCTTGCCTTCATCATCACCCTTATGGGTTTTTTCGGCGGGCTGGTGATGTCGGCGGTCAAGCGCGATCGTGGCGTCAAGGACTGGGGCAATCTGATCGAAGGTCATGGCGGGCTGATCGACCGGCTGGATTCCGTCGTCTTCTCGGCTCCGATCTTCTTCCACATCGTGCGTTACTGGTGGTCGCTGTCGTGACGGCAACGCTGAAGCGATGGGCGGGGAGCGGCACGGTGCATGTCCTGTTCGCGTTTCTGGCGATGGGCGGCTGGGCTGTGTTTGCCAATCGCGCCCATGCCGTGCCGCAGCCGCTCTATTCGGGGTTTCTGCAGGGCGCGCTGTCGGCCTGCCTGACACTGTTCCTGAAATCGGCGATAGACGCCCTGTCCAGACGCTTCACCGGCATCACACGATTGTGGGTGCCGCCTTTGATCGCCTGCCTGGGCTCGGCAAGCCTGCTGACGGTGCTGCATGCACTGATCGGCACGCCTGAAATCGCCAAAACCATCGCGGTGCCGTTGCTGGTGTCGACCAGCTATGCGTCGATCTACAATTATTCCCTATCCGGAAAAAGAGGTGCTGAATCATGACGGAGACAGGCGACCGACGGCCGCTGGCGAGCCGCAACACCCGCTGGGCTGGAACCGTCGCCCGATGGCTGGCGGCACGGGCGATTACGCCCAACCAGATCTCGCAGGCCAGCATGGTGGCCGCAGCGCTGGCCGGTGGCGCATTCGTGCTGGCGGGGCAAAATACCGGCGCGCTGCGGATCGTCTCCCTGCTCTGCGCGATCCTGTTTTGCCAGCTTCGGCTGCTTTGCAATCTGTTCGACGGCATGGTCGCGGTGGAGGGCGGAAAGGGCGCGCCGGATGGGCCGTTCTGGAACGAGTTCCCGGACCGTGTCGCTGATCTGCTGATCTTTGCCGGCGTCGGCTATGGCATCGGCATGCCGGGCCTCGGCTGGGCGGCAGGTGCGTTTGCCGTGCTTACGGCCTATGTCCGTGAACTGGGGCGTGCCACCGGACAGAACAGCGATTTTTCCGGCCCGATGGCCAAGCAGCACCGCATGGCCGCGATCACGGCGGCGGCTGCCATCTCTATTCTGGAACCGCTGTGGGACGGCCACAATCAGGTTTTGACGGCGGCACTGTGGATCGTTGCCATTGGAGCAGCGCTTACAGCAGCGCGCCGTGGCCGGACACTGGTACTCCGCTTGAAGGGCGCGAGCTAACAACATCCTTGCGGGTATCGCCAGAAAACAAAACCCGGCGTAAGGCCGGGTTTGACGTAGATATCTGGTTGCCTGTTGGCTTGAAGATCAGTTGGTACCGAAGGCTGTCTGCAGCAGGTTGAGCTGGGCCTTGACGCCGTTCTGGTTATCCGGAAGGAAGTTCTGGGCTTCCTGCGGGCGGTAGATTTCGCGGTCGAGCAGGGCAACACGGTTCTGCAGGCGCAACGAGCGGTCGATCAGATCGCGGAAACCCTCAGGCAGGTCGTTCCAGCCCGGTGCGGTGCGATCGACGTTGAAGCTGTCGAGGCGGACTTTGTTCTTTTCAGACAGGACCTGTTCGCGGTTCATCTCGCCATTGTTGACGGCGCGCTGCAGCAGAAGCCAAGACGCCATCTGCATCAGTCGGGTGGTGAGGCGCATCGATTCTGCTGCGTAAAGCACGGATGCCATGCGCGGCAGAACCTTGGATGCGGTGCGGCCAGGACCGTCGAGATAGCTTGCCGTTTCTTCAACCAGGCCCATGCCTTCAGCGTAAAGCACCTTGAACTGCGCCGAAGACGCAGCGTGCCCCGCGAAGCTCACAGTATTCAATCCCCGTTCGGACATGGTTTGATTCCCTGGTTAAACGCATCGACTTGGTCAGGTAACGGATGGGTTAACGAAAAGTTTCCTGCCGCCCGTTTGATAGTTTGAACATGATCCCATAGCGCATTCCGCGCAAGCCTATTCTTAAGAAAGGGTTAATCTCCACAATTCTCTGCAAGTTGTGGAAAAAAAGACAAAAAAAGAGCCGCAAAAGCGGCTCTCAAGGTAAAACAGGGAGAAAAATCAGACCATTCGCCAACGGTGAAATGTCTGAGTCCAGAGCGATCCGGATAGCCCAGTAATACCTTATAATGCTTAATGGAGTGTTTCAGCGGCCAGAAGCGGGACGTAATTTCGCCTTGTTATCAATGGCCGAGCGCGCTGACACTTGTACGGAATAGAAAACTATTAACGAAAGAAGCTATCGGCTGCCGATTTGCTTGCAGACTTTCTTTCCCGCTCTGCTTCCAGCCGCTCGATCTCCTGTTTTAGAAGGTCGATGCGCAGGGAAAGCTCGTCGGCCGAGAGCAATGCAAGGTCGCAGCCGATCTCATGGGCCAGCTGTTTTTTTGGGCGGTCATCGTCAAACAGGCTCATTGCGGCTTCCTTTCAGGCTCTTCGCTAGCTGGGTCCTCGTCGAACGGGGCTGCCCGCGGCGACAGTTGCAGGCTCTCGGGTGTGGTCATCGTACCCGGGTTGATCGTCGAATAGGCATCCCGTTCGGACGCCGGTACGGCGGCGCGCATGCGGCTGCGGAAGATCGCGTAGGCGGTGATCAGCACATGAGCGCAGGCGGTAATCATGAACAGGCCGTAGGGGCCGGTGACGGTCATGATCGGGCCACCGATCGTGGGGCCAATGATCGTGCCGATGCCGTAGAGCAGGAGCAGACCACCGGAGATCTTGACGAAATCCTCGGGCGTCGCAAAGTCGTTGGCGTGCGATACGGCGATCGGATAGAGCGCGTTGGCCGTCGCACCATAAATGCCGACAAGCGTGATCAGCATGATCACATGGGTCGGTTCGATCAGGAAGATCAGCGTACCGGCGACGGCGGCGATAGCGGCGAGCGCTGCGAGCACATAGCGGCGGTCGATCCTGTCCGAAAGCCGGCCAGCCGGGAATTGCATCACAGCGCCTGCAAAGATCGTCGTGCTCATCATCAGCGCGACATTGCTGTCCGTCAGCCCGACCTGGCGGCCGAAGACGGCGCCGAGCGTACCATAGGCACCGTTGGCAATGCCGACCAGCAGGATGCCGAGGAAAGAGATCGGTGAATTGCGATAGAGCCCGCGCAGGTCAAGGCTTACCTGTTTCAGCGGCTGCGGCGAGGCGGCGGTCGAGAGCAGCGTCGGCAGCATGGCCAGGCAATAGACGATACCGCAGATCATGAAGAACGTCGTCGTTCCGGTGTCGCCGAAGGGGATCATCAACTGGCCGCCGACGACGCCCATCAGCGTGATGGCAATGTAGAGCGAGAAGATCGCGCCGCGGCTTTCGTTGGTGGCGCGCTCGTTCAGCCAGCTTTCGATGATCATCGACGTGCCGGCGGTCGAGAAACCGGTAAAGGCGCGCAGCACCACCCACCAGATCGGATCGACCAGCAGGCCGGTCAAAAGGGCGATGATGGCAAGCAGGGCTGCAAAGCCGCTGAAGGCACGCACGTGGCCCGCACGCTTGACGATCGTGGGGGCAAGCAGGCAGCCGAGCACGAAACCGCTGGCCCACGAAGTACCGAGCAGACCAAGCAGCGTCGTCGAATATCCTTCCGTCGTGCCACGCACCGGCAAAAGCAAACTGTGCAGGCCGTTCCCAAGGAAGAGAAACAGCGTTCCGAGCAGGAGTGCGGCGACAGGAAGAAGGTTTTTTCGCATGTGAAATCCGCTGGTTCCGGGCTTTGACAAAACTAGGGCCATGCCTGCGCAATTGCCAGCCGGAATTTTTCATTGAGTGAGAATGCAAAAGACGCTCTAACCCAGATCGCGCGTAAAAGTGACGCGCGTGTGACGGGCTGGAAGTGCTTCTAAGCTCTTTTCAACAAATGAGAAAACAATGTCGAAAGCGTTAACGGTCATCCTGCTTTTGGCGATGCTGATCCAGGTGTTGAAGCCACTCAATCTGCCTGGGCTGCGGCGGCGCAGTGATTTCTGGAAGATCGCCGTATTTGCGATCGCGGTGATGATGATAACGGTGCTGATCCGGCCCTGAAATTTTGCTCAAAGCCGCTGCCGCCAGTCTTGCCGTTTCATAATTGCGCGTTAAATCCCGTCCTTTGGTGAAAATTGATATATTGACCTGCTTTGCGGTTGGCGTGAAAGGGGCTTGGCCATGAGCCTTGGACTGATTGAAACTCAAGACGGCGAAGACGAATTCGAGTTTCTGGGAAATGCGGGCGAACTGGGGGAGCTCATTCGGGCCCGTGATTGGGCTTCAACGCCGCTCGGTCCGGCGCGTGATTGGCCCGGCTGTCTGAAGACGGCAACGTCGCTCTTGCTGCAATCTCCCGTTCCCATCGTCATGCTTTGGGGAGAGGACGGCGTGATGATCTACAATGACGCCTATTCCATTTTTGCCGGTGGGCGGCATCCGCAGCTTTTGGGCTCGAACGTACGGGAAGGATGGGCGGAGGTCGCCGATTTCAACGATAACGTCATGAAGGTGGGGCTCGCGGGCGGCAAGCTTGCCTACCGCGATCAGGAGCTTATCCTGCACCGCAAGGGTGTGCCGGAGCAGGTCTGGATGGACCTGGACTATTCGCCAGTTCTGGATGAACGCGGAAAGCCTGCTGGCGTCATTGCCATTGTGGTGGAAACCACGGAACGCGTGCTCGCCGACCGGCGCAATGCGGCCGAGCATGAGCGGCTTCAGCAATTGTTCGAACAGGCTCCAGCCTTCATGGCGATGCTGGAAGGTCCCCAGCATCGGTTCGAACTGGTCAACCCGGAATATCGCAAGCTGATCGGCGAACGCGACGTTCTCGGAAAACCGGTCAATGAAGCGCTTCCGGAAATCGCCGGCCAGGGTTTTGTCGAACTGCTGGATACGGTGTTTGAAACAGGCCACGCCGTCAGCCGCTTTTCCGAAAGAGTGCTGCTGCAAAGATCAGGCGAAGCCGTCGAGGAGCGGTATCTCGATTTCGTCTATCAACCGATCAAGAATGATGATGGCAAGGTGACCAACATTTTCGTGCAGGGATCGGATGTGACCGTGCGGGTGCGGGCGGAAAACCATCAAAGGCTGCTGGTCAACGAACTCAATCACCGAGTGAAGAACACTTTGGCATCCGTGCAATCGATCGTCATGCAGACTTTGCGTGGCTCGCATTCGATGGAAGAGGCAAGCGGGGCGATCGGCGCGCGCATCCTGGCCTTGTCGGCCGCCCATAACATTCTGACGAATGAAAACTGGGATGGGGCAGACCTCTCGGTCATTGTGGCATCATCGGTTGACGCTTTCGATGGTCCCGCCCGGGATCGCTTCCGGATTAAGGGGCCGCATGTGCGGCTTGGGCCAAGGGCGGCACTATCGATGTCGCTTGCCCTTCACGAGCTGGCGACCAACGCTGTCAAATATGGATCGCTGTCGAACGAGACGGGGTTTGTGATCATCGAATGGTCGGTGAGCAACAGAGGCGATGACGGCGCATTCATGCTCACTTGGAGCGAGATCGGCGGGCCATCGGCTCCCGTATCGGACCGCAAGGGTTTCGGTTCGCGTCTGATCCTGCGGGTTTTGCCGATGGAACTCGGCGGAACGGCGTGGATCGATTACGGTCCCGAAGGATTTGTCTTCACGCTGGACACGACGCTCAGTGCCATCGAGGAAAGTACTTCCGGTGGATAGACAAGGGAAAAAGCGTGTCCTGCTGGTCGAGGACGAAGCCCTCGTCGCCATGCTTGTGGAAGATTATCTGACAGATCTTGGCTTCGATGTGGTCGGCCCCGCCATGCGGTTGGAGCCGGCGCTGCAAATGGCACAGACTGCGGATATCGATTTTGCTGTTCTCGACATCAACCTTGCCGGAAAACAATCCTTTCCGATCGCCGAAATCCTGCGTCAGCGCGGAATAGCCTTCCTCTTTGCCAGCGGATATGGCGCTGCCGGGTTGGCGGAGGGATTTGAACAGGTGCGCGTGCTGCAAAAACCCTTCGATCGCAATGATCTCGAAAAGGCGATGCGGCAAACGGCGTCGTAACGTCTCCGAGCGCTGGATCGCCACGATGATTGTGCCGGCGCGGATCCGGCCCTAGAGGAGGATGGTGCCGGTCATCACCGCGGTGCATTTCCCGGTTATCCGGACGCTCTCAATCTGCCCCTTCGATTTCACTGCCGTCACGCCGATCACGCTTCTGCGGCCCATCTCGACACCCTGCTCGATGGTGATCTCGACGACGGCGTCCGTGTCCGGCAGCAGCGAGGTCAACAACGCACCCAGTGCACCCGATGCGCTGCCGGTTGCCGGGTCTTCGATGACATTATCGAGCGGCGCAAACATGCGGGCGTGTAGATGCCACCGATTTTCCGGCTGGCGGACATAGAGAAACAGCGCAAACTGCTCGTCGTGCGGCGAATAACGCCGGCCGGCCTCGGCAAAGGCTGCAGTGTTCGGGCAGGCCTTGCCCAGCGTTTCGAGATCGGCCAGTTCGGCAACCGCGAAGGGCAGCCCGACAGAGGCAATCACGGGGGCGTGTGTCGCAAGGGATATCGCCGCTACCCCGATCGAGGCGCAATGGGCGATGGTTTCGCTGTCGATCTGCGGCCCAAGCGATAGTGACTGCGGCGCGAAAATTCCCGCGCCAAGCACGTGCCCATCGGCATCGCGCGTCAATTTTGCCTCGACAATTCCGGCTTTCTCCTCGAGCCGGAGCACGTCGCCGGTTGGACGGCCGAAAACATCGTTCTGTCTGCCAAGCACGAAGGCCGTGCCGACATTGGGATGACCGGCAAACGGGATTTCCATCGTCGGGGTGAATATCCGCACTTGCGCCGTGTTGGCGGGGTCTTGCGGCGGCAGTACGAAGGTGACTTCGGAATAGCGGAATTCGGCGGCGATATCCTGCATCTGCGCGCTGGTCAGTCCGCCGGCGTCGGGAATGACGGCCAGCTGATTGCCGGAAAACCGCGCGCTGGTGAAGACATCGACGGTGACATAGGCAACGCTGTTCATGATGATTTTCCCTTCGCTATGCGCAACCGCATATCAGGGATAGCGCGGGCCGGGGTTTGCGCGAACACGATTTTTGTCACCCAGACAATCGAAGGACCATCATGGGCTTCGCGCGATAAAAAAGCCCGGCCGCTTGCGCGAACCGGGCTCCTCCCCTCCGTAACTGTGACGCTACGCGGCTTTTTCGAGGTCTTTCTTCCAGCCACCCTTGGCGGCAAGGCTGCACATCTCGGCGCGATGGCTGAAGGCGCGCTGGCCGGCGGCGACATTTTCCGGCTTGCCGCCCCAGGCGTTGAGCGCCTCGGTCTGCAGGGCGCGGCCGTAGGAAAAGGTCATGCCCCATGGCAGCTCGTAACCGGCCTTCATGGCGGAGAGGTGCGCCGTTGCTTCTTCGGTGGACTGGCCGCCGGAGAGAAAGGCGATGCCCGGAACAGCGGATGGAACGGTGCGCTTCAGAACCTTGACAGTGCGCTCGGCGACTTCGGCGACCGAAGCCTTGCGCGCCTTCTTGCCGTCGATAACCATGCTCGGCTTCAGGATCATGCCTTCGAGGCTGACGCGGGCATCGTTCAGCTCATTGAACACGATGCGCAATGTCAGTTCGGTCACTTCCTCCGAGCGTTCGATGGAGTGGGTTCCCGGTGCGCCGTCCATCAGCACTTCCGGCTCGACGATCGGCACGATGCCGGCTTCCTGGCAAAGGGCGGCGTAGCGAGCGAGCGCCTGCGCATTGGCCTTGATGGCGCCGAAGCTCGGCAGGGTGTCGGAGATGGAGATCACGCCGCGCCATTTGGCAAAGCGGGCGCCGGCATCATAATAGGCCTTCAAGCGAGCCGCGAGCCCATCGAGGCCTTCGGTGATCGTCTCGCCCGGAAACTTTGCCATTGGCTTGGCGCCGGTATCGACCTTGATGCCGGGAACGGCACCGGCGGCGCGGATGACATCGACCAGCGGGGTGCCGTCGGCGGCCTTCTGGGACAGGGTTTCCTCATAGAGGATGACGCCGGAAATATAGGCCTTCATCGCATCGTCGACGCGAAACAGCATCTCGCGATAATCGCGGCGCGACGTTTCCGTCGATGTCAGGTTGATCGTCTCGAAGCGCTTGCCGATCGTTGCGGTGGATTCGTCGGCTGCCAGTAGACCCTTGCCGGTGGCGACCATGGCGGCTGCAATGTCTTCCAGTCTTTCGCTCATATGCGTTCTCCTTACTATCCTGATGGATCGCGGATAGCAGAAGAATACGGCAAGGAAAACGGAAGTTAAATTGTTTAAAACGATTAAAATAAATTTAATCGTTTGAAAGATTGGGATTATTTTGCACTGCATCCAAAATTGGGTGCGATGCAACGAAAAACCCCCGGCGCGATGCCGGGGGCTGAAAAGACGATTGGCGCTCGTTCATGCGCTTGCGCTTACTTCTGCTGGTGCAGAATATCGACGCCCGGCAGCGGCTTGCCTTCCATCCATTCCAGGAATGCGCCACCGGCGGTCGAGACGTATGTCAGGTCGTCTGCAACGCCGGCATGGTTCATCGCCGAAACCGTATCGCCGCCGCCGGCGACCGAGACGAGAGCGCCGCTCTTGGTGCGGGAAGCCGCATGTTTGGCAACGGCGACGGTGGCTTTGTCGAACGGAGCGATTTCAAATGCGCCGAGTGGGCCGTTCCACACCAGCGTTTCGGCCTTGCTCACCCATTCGTTGACGGCAGCGATCGACTTCGGTCCGACGTCGAGCACCATGGCATCGGCCGGGATCGCTTCGATATCAACCACTTCGTTGTCGGCACCAGCCTTGAACTCGCGGGCCACGACGCCATCGACCGGCAGGACGATGGCGCAACCGGCCGTCGCTGCTTCGATCATGATCTGCTTGGCCGTTTCGGCCAGGTCATGTTCGCACAGCGACTTGCCGACATTGGTGCCGCGGGCGGCGATGAAGGTATTGGCCATGCCGCCGCCGATGACCAGCGCATCGACCTTCTTCACCAGGTTCATCAGCAGGTCGATCTTGGTGGAGACCTTGGCGCCGCCGACAATGGCAACGACCGGGCGCTTCGGATTGCCGAGGCCTTTTTCCAAGGCCTCAAGCTCGGCCTGCATGGTGCGGCCGGCATAGGCCGGCAGCAGGCGGGCGAGGCCTTCGGTCGAGGAATGGGCGCGGTGGGCGGCGGAGAAGGCATCGTTGACATAGATGTCGCCGTTGGCGGCCAGCGCCTTGGTGAACTCTGTGTCGTTCTTTTCTTCGCCCTTATGGAAGCGGGTGTTTTCCAGCAGCAGCACATCGCCATCATTCATGCCGGCAATTGCCGTCGCGGCCTTCTCGCCGATGCAATCGGCAGCGAAATGGACGCGCTGGTCGAGGATGTCTTCGACGGCAGGCGCAATCAGCGACAGCGACATGTCGGCGACCGGTTCACCCTTCGGGCGGCCGAAATGGGCGAGCAGGATAACCTTGGCGCCTTTTTCGGAGAGTTCGCGGATGGTCGGCACGACGCGTTCGATGCGGGTCGCGTCCGTCACCTGGCCGTCCTTGACCGGCACATTGAGATCGACGCGGACGAGCACGCGCTTGCCGGCGATATCGGTGAGGTCGTCGAGGGTCTTGAAAGTCATGGATGGTCTCCGGTCAGAGTCTCGTGAAAAGGGTGGGATAGTCCATCACCAGCCCGTCTTCGTCCACCGGCAGTTCGACGGTGAATGAACGGTCCTCGGCCTCGTATCGATACAGCCGGTCTTCTTCGAGGCAGGTATAGTTCTGGCCATCGGGAAAGGGCTCGAACGTATCGAAGGGCACAAAGAGCATGGTGAGCTTGGTGGTGCCATCTGCGGGCTTCAGGCCGAGGCGGCGGATCGGCAGGGTATTGGTGAAGGGCGTTCCGGCAAGATCTATATCGATACATCCGTCAAAGGCTGGGAGAGGGGTGCCGCCGGCATCACGCCAGTGTCCCCTGCCGTCGGATGTCATGGCAAGCCGCAGGCCGTCGGTCGTCTCGATGCTGAAGGACATTACGGTCCAGGCCGCATCGCAGTCGATCGTATAGCAGACGCCGTAGGGGCGGCGGCCGCGTTCGCCGATCAGGACGCTCGAAGCGCGGATACCGGCCTCGCGAGGCCCGATCGTCAGATGTTCGAGCCCTTCCCCTTCGAGCGGACGCCAGCGTACCGTCTTGAGGGAAAGGCGCCGAAACATGGAAGTCTCCATCTCTGCGCGGCAGTTTACCCCGGCCCTGCAAGCAGGGCCGGGTACGCCGCTTTAGATCAGCTTTGCCATTGCAACGGCCGTGTCGGCCATGCGGTTGGAGAAGCCCCATTCATTGTCGTACCAGGACAGGATGCGGACGAACTTGCCTTCCAGAACCTTGGTCTGGTCGTTGGCGAAGATCGAGGAATGGCTGTCATGGTTGAAGTCGCGGGAAACCAGCTGCTCGTCGGTATAGCCGAGGATGCCCTTCAGCGCGCCGTCGGCGGCCGCCTTGATCGCACCGTTGATTTCGGCAACCGTCGTGTCGCGCTTGGCGACGAACTTGAAGTCGACGACCGAAACGTTCGGGGTCGGAACGCGGATCGAGGTGCCGTCGAGCTTGCCCTTGAGGTGCGGCAGCACGAGACCGACGGCCTTGGCGGCGCCCGTCGAGGTCGGGATCATCGACAAAGCTGCAGCGCGGGCGCGGTACAGGTCCTTGTGCATCGTGTCGAGCGTCGGCTGGTCGCCGGTGTAGGAATGGATCGTGGTCATGAAACCGTGATCGATGCCGACGACGTCGTCCAGGGTCTTGACGACCGGAACCAGGCAGTTGGTCGTGCAGGAAGCGTTGGAAATGACCAGGTGTTCCTTGGTCAGTTCGTTGTGGTTGACGCCGAAGACGACGGTCAGGTCGGCACCGTCGGCAGGCGCTGAAACGATGACGCGCTTGGCACCGGCCTGCAGGTGCAGGGCAGCCTTGTCGCGCGAGGTGAAGATGCCGGTGCATTCCAGAGCGATATCAACGCCCATGGCGGCATGCGGCAGGGTCGCAGGATCCTTGATCGCCGTGACCTTGATCGGCTTGCCGCCGGCAACAATGATCGTGTCGCCTTCGACCTGTACGGTGGCCGGGAACTTGCCGTGGATCGAATCGTAGCGCAGCAGATGGGCATTGGTCTCGACAGGGCCGAGATCGTTGATGGCGACGACTTCAATGTCGGTGCGGCCGGATTCGACGATGGCGCGAAGGACGTTGCGGCCGATGCGGCCAAAGCCGTTGATGGCAACTTTTACAGTCATTTCAGGTCTCTCCCTGTCTAAGGTCTCTATGTGGAAAACGGAGCGCGCCGGGACGCGCTCCGAATGGGAAAATCAGGCCAGCTTCTTTTCGGCAGCCGCGACGATGGCGTCCGAGGTGATGCCGAAATGCTTGAACAGATCCTTGGCCGGGCCGGAGGCGCCGAACGAGTGCATGCCGACGAAATCGCCATCGTTGCCGATGAAGTAGTCCCAGCCCTGGCGGACTGCGGCTTCCGCAGCGATCTTGACCGGCGCAGTGCCGATGACGGCCTTGCGGTAATCGTCCGGCTGTTCCTGGAACAGTTCGACGCAGGGAACCGAAACCACGCGGGTGGCAATGCCCTTGCCGTTCAGTTCGGCTGCGGCCTTGACGGCGAGTTCGACTTCCGAGCCGGAGGCGAAGATGGAAACCTTGGCGTTGTCGGCTGCGATCAGCTCATAGGCACCCTTGGCTGAGAGGTTTTCGGCCGAATAGGTCAGGCGCGCTGGTGCCAGGTTCTGGCGGGTCAGCGCCAGGCCGGATGGACGGTGCTGTTCCTTCAGGGCCTGCTGCCAGCATTCGGCGGTTTCCACCGCATCGGCCGGCCGGAACATCAGGAGGTTCGGGATGGCACGCAGGGCTGCCATGTGCTCGACCGGCTCATGCGTCGGGCCATCTTCGCCGACGCCGATCGAATCGTGCGTCAGGACGTGGATGACGCGAATGCCCATCAGTGCGGCAAGACGGATAGACGGACGGCAGTAGTCCGAGAAGATCATGAAGCCGCCAGAGTACGGGATCAGGCCGCCGTGCAGCGTGATGCCGTTCATGGCAGCGGCCATGCCGTGTTCGCGGATGCCCCAGTGCATGTAACGGCCGGAGAAATCGGTCGGGGTGATCGATTTCATCTGGCTGGTCTTGGTATTGTTGGACGGCGTCAGGTCAGCCGAACCGCCGAGCATTTCCGGCACGATGCCGTTGATGACTTCGAGCGCATCTTCGGATGCCTTGCGGGTGGCGATTGCCGGAGGGGCATCGGCCAGCTTCTTCTTGTAGGTGTCGATGGCGGCATCGAGATTGCCCGGGAGCACGCCGGCAAAGCGGCGGGTAAACTCGGACTTCTTGCCGGCTTCGGTCGATGCCAGGCGGCCTTCCCAGGCCTTGCGTGCATCGACTGAGCGACCACCGGCTGTGCGCCAGGCGTCGAGAACGTCTGCCGGGGTTTCGAAAGCCGGGGTTTCCCAGTTCAGCGCCTTGCGGGTGGCTGCAATTTCCTCGGCGCCGAGCGGCGAGCCGTGGACCTTGTGGGTGCCCTGCTTGTTGGGTGCGCCAAAACCGATCGTTGTCTTGCAGGCGATGAAGGTCGGGCGGTCGGACTTGTGGGCTTCCTCGATCGCGGCTGCGATCTGGTCCGGATCATGACCGTCGACGCGGATCGTGTTCCAGTGAACGGCCTGGAAGCGGGCGATCTGGTCAGTCGAATCCGACAGCGAAACGGCGCCGTCGATGGTGATGTTGTTGTCGTCCCAGAACAGCACCAGCTTGTTGAGCTTGAGATGGCCGGCCAGCGCGATGGCTTCGTGGCTGATGCCTTCCATCAGGCAGCCGTCGCCGCAGAGCACATAGGTGAAGTGGTTCTGCAGATCGCTGCCGAACTCTTCTTCGAGCTTGCGCTCGGCGATCGCCATGCCGACGGCATTGGCAATGCCCTGGCCGAGCGGACCGGTGGTGGTCTCGATGCCGGAGGCATGACCATATTCCGGATGGCCGGCGGTCTTGGAGCCGAGCTGGCGGAACTGCTTGATGTCCTCGATGGTCATGTCCTCGTAGCCCGTCAGATAGAGCAGCGAGTAGAGCAGCATCGAGCCATGGCCGGCTGACAGGACGAAACGATCGCGGTCTGCCCAGAGCGGCGCCTTCGGATCGAATTTCAGGTAACGGGAGAATAGCACCGTTGCCACGTCGGCAGCACCCATGGGCAAGCCGGGATGGCCGGAATTGGCCTTTTCAACGGCATCCATGGAGAGGAATCGGATTGCATTTGCCATCCGGTCGTGATTTTCGCGAGAGATCATTGTCTGTTCCGCTTGAGTTCGGTGGACAGGGGACGGTCTCTATCCTCCAAAGACCGTATGAGAAGCGGCTGACACATAGCACCTGCTTCGACGGAGTCAACAAATACGGGCCTTTTGACAGGGCTGGAAGGCGCTTTTCAGCGTGTTTTCCGCGTAATCCGTGCATGTGGGCATGAAGTATGCTAATCGATTTAAAAATCGTGATCCACAGGTTCCGCAGTCTGTGCGGGCCGTCGGCGTTGTGAACACTTGCCGAATGGGTTTATTAGTGTGATTGGCTTGAAATACAGGCTCCGGGCGGCGATTCGACGCGGCCTGGCGCGTATCAGGAAAGCGTGATGGCGGCAGGAAAGACAGTCAAGGCGGCGATCGACGAGTTGCGTGATGCATTGAGCAGCCTCGAAAATGCCATTGATGGACGGTTCGACCGGGAGCGGGATCGCGGCGAGATCGAAGGTGAAGTGCGGCGTGTCAACACCGACCGGTCGCGGCTTGCCCAGGAGCTCGACCAGTCGCAATTCCGGGCAAACCGCCTTGAGGAAGTCAACCGCGAAGTCTCGCGCCGTCTGGTGACGGCCATGGAAACGATAAGGGCAGTGCTGGACCGCTAAGGCGCGGTCAGCCTGCGGGTCAGGTGACGTATGGCACAAGTAACGGTGACGATCGACGGCAAGGCCTATCGCATGGCATGCGAGGAGGGCCAGGAAGATCACCTGACCGAACTGGCCACCCGCTTCGACCAGTATGTCAATCATCTGAAAAGCCAGTTCGGCGAGATCGGCGACCTGCGGCTGACCGTGATGGCCGGCATCATGGTGATGGACGAGCTCAGCGAAGTGAACCGCAAACTGAAAAACCTTAATGAAGAGGCCGATGGCCTGAGACAGGGCCGCGCCGCGACCTTGTCCGATCAGCAGAAGAACGAGGATGCTCTGGCTTCGGCCCTCTCCGAGGTGACATCGCAGATTCACGAGATTGCGGCCAAGCTCAGCGGCAAGGCTGCTCCTGCTCCGCATTGAATTTGACAGTTTCAGCGCGTGCCACTGGCGCAAGCGGTCAATGCACTCTATATTCCAGTTGCGGTCTGCGCTTCCCGACAGGACACCACAATCCCTGGGGCCATACTCGATCCAAAGGGAGCTGTCCCTGACCTGGCCCGTGGGCTAGGTCACATGGCGCCCACCTACGTTTGTAGGCACCCAGGATCGTAAAAAGTCCATCGGTTGTGTGGATCGCACTTTTTTCCCGTTCTTAGAATCTTACCCCTGCGCCGCTGGCCGAAACGCTTCGCGGATGGCGTTGGACATGGTTTCGACGATCCGTTTGTTGCCGCGCGGTCTGGTCTTCATCACGACATTGGAAAAATCGATGACGTCGTAGCCGTCGGCGGCTGATAGTTCCCGGCAACCGGCGGGGATGCTTGAGCGGGTGAGCGGGGCGATGGCAAGACCTGATGTGACGGCGGCGATCAGGCCGCTGCTGGTGCGGCTGATATAGGCGACGCGGCTATCGATGCCGCGTTTCGTCAGGCTGCGCAGCGCCAGTTCATCGCACCAGCCGTTTTTCAGGTAGGTATAGGTGGCAATCGGCAGCGGCTGCCGTGTGTGGGCTCCGTGCTGGTCGGAGGTCACCCAGACGGTTGGATCGACCATCAGCACTTCGTTGCGCGTCGGGCCTCCGGGTTCGAAGACGACGGCGATATCGATTTCGCCGGCATCAAGCGCTGCGAGATTGGACATCGAGACGCCCTGCTGCACGGTGACCTCGACACCCGGATGAACGGCGGCGAAGGCACCAAGCGCCTTCGGCAGGGTCGAGTTGATATATTCCTCCGAAATGCCGATCCGGACCGAGCCATCCAGAGCCGGCAGCCGGATCGATGCAGCTGTATCATCCAACAGTGTGACGATGCGGCGGGCATTGTCGAGGAGCCTGATGCCGTGGCCGGTCATGTTGACCCCACGCGATCCGCGCTCGAACAGGTTCTCGCCCAGAATATCCTCAAGTTTCTTGATCTGCATGCTGACGGCCGATTGCGTGCGGCCGACGGTCTCACCCGCCTTGGTGAAATTGCCGCTTTCGGCAACGGCAACGAAGGTCCGGAGGAGATCGCTTTCAAGAGGAGGAAACATCGTACCAGCCATCATATTTTCTGATGATAGTCATGTTTGCAATTCGTTGGATTGATGTCAATGGACGGTCGATACTCGCCGTGAACACGTCGGAGTTGTCCGGATATGAAGCACGATCACAAACCACGGCGGTGGACCGCCAGGCTGAGCAAATGGGCTTGGCGTACGCTTGCGCAATGGCAGCAGAAGCGCCGGGCACGCCTGGCCTTCACGGAAATATCGCGTCGTAAAAGCGCGCATCTGCTGGATGACATCGGTTTGAGCAGAAGGGATGCCGGATGCGATCTGCCTCATGGTGTCGAGCGGCACCGTTTCTGGATGTTATGAGATCAAATCCATTCGGGCCGCGCGGAAAACCGCTTCGGCGACATTGCCCGCCTGCAGTTTCTCCATGGCAGAGGCAAAAGCCTGCTCTATCCGTTCGTGGCAGATATCTGTTTCCCGGGTAATATCCTCCCGGGTTCTCCCGCGCGCCGCCAATGACAGGCAGCGCAATTCCAATGGGTCGAGTTCTTGCAGCATCTTGTCCTTCATGGACATATCCGGCTCCGTATAAAAGCTGAACAATTCCCCGCATCGCCGGAAGCGGGCACCGAACTGTTTTCCTGATGTTGATTGCAGCCCTCTCTTGCACGGCGGCAAGAGGGCGCGAAAGTGGAACCGGTTTGCATGATGAACAGACTTCTAAAATCGTGCCAGTTTGGGAAAAACGCGCAGTTGTGTGGCAAAAAGCGGCAGATGTGCCGACTTCGCGGTTTCCTTGGTCCGGCTTGATGCACTAGAAACTAACACTGACAGGCGGGGGAGCAGGGACATGACACCGAGGGAACTGAAAGCCGCGTTGCGCCTGGACCGTCTGGCGCTGCGCGATTCGATGACACCGGAAGCGCGCAGCAAAGCGGGTCTGGCGATGCTCGGCCATGCCGGCGACGCCATCGAATTTGAACCCGGTCAGGTGATATCCGGCTTCTGGCCGATCCGTTCCGAGGTGGATATCCGGCCGCTGATGGCGCGCCTGCGCGAGCGCGGCGCCCGGCTTTGCCTCCCGGCTATCATCGACAAGCAGACGATCGTTTTTCGTGAACTGGTGCCGGGTGCTCCCATCATAGAGACAGGGTTCGGCACCACCGGTCCGGCTGCGGATGCGCCGGTTCTCGATCCGGATATCCTGCTGGTGCCCTTGTCCGCGTTCGACAGGACGGGCCACAGGATTGGCTATGGGGCCGGATATTATGACCGCGCCATCGCGCGTTTACGGCTGAAAGGCCGCAAACCAAGGCTGATCGGGATTGCATTTGACTGCCAGGAAGTGGCATCAGTGCCGGCGGAGCCGCATGATGTGGCGCTGGATGCCCTGCTAACCGAAAGCGGGCTGCGGATCTTCGGGCTAGGAATAGGCAAATATGAGACTTTTGTTTCTGGGTGACATGGTTGGCAAGACTGGCCGGACGGCGGTCTGGGAAAAACTTCCCGGCCTGATCAGCGACCTGAAACTCGATTTCGTCATCGTCAACGGCGAGAACGCCGCCGGCGGTTTCGGCATCACCGAAGATATCTTTCTGGAAACCATCAATGCCGGCGCCGATGTGGTGACCACCGGCAACCATGTCTGGGATCAGAAAGAGGCTGTCTCGTTCTGCCAGCGGCACGACCAGTTCCTGCGGCCCGCCAATTATCCGGCCGGAACCCCCGGGCGTGGCTCGAACCTCTATTTCGCTCGCAACGGTGCCCGCGTGCTCGTCGCCAATGTCATGGGCCGCGTCTTCATGCATCCGGAACTCGACGACCCCTTCAAGGCGGCCGAAACCATTCTGGCTGCCTGCCCGCTGAAGGAACAGGCCGACGCGATTATCTTCGACTTTCATGCGGAGGCGACTAGCGAGAAGCAGTGCTTTGGCCATTTCGTCGATGGCCGCGCCAGTTTTGTTGTCGGCACCCACACCCACGTCCCGACTGCCGACGCGCAAATTCTCAATGGCGGCACGGCCTATATGTCGGATGCCGGCATGTGCGGCGACTACGACTCGTCGCTCGGCATGGAAAAGGAAGAGCCGCTCAACCGCTTCATCTCCAAGATGCCGAAGGGCCGCTTCGAGGCCGCCTCCGGCCCGGCCACCCTCTGCGGCGTCGGTGTCGAAATTTCCGATCGCACGGGATTGGCCGAGAATATTGCGCCGCTCAGGATCGGGCCGCGGCTGGCTGAAACAATCCCGGCGTTCTGGAGCTAGGATTTCCTTTCGCCTTTCATAATTTCACTCGATTAAAAGTGATACAAAAATTATGAAAATCGTCTGTGATGAGATTAACATGCGCTTGATTTTGCGGATTTGACGCTGGATTTCTTTGCGAACGCAACGATCGTTCCGGTCAAAAAGGGCCGACTGATGGCAATCGGCATCATGTCACCCGGCTTGATTTCTGTTGTCTTTATAATGCTTGGTACGCAGGGCATTTCGATTATCTCGCACCGCTTGGCAAGCAGAAAAGAAAGGTTGGCTCATGAACGTTCACAAGCCGCAAATCCCGCCGCTGACGGATGAACAAGAGGCAGAAATTCAAACAAAGATTGCCAGCGATCCGGACAACCCGGAAGCGACGGATGAGGAACTGTCGCGAGCGCGTCCCTTTGCGGAGGTTTTCCCCGAACTTGCGGAAAGCATCCGCCGTTCGCGCGGCCGCCCGATCGTTGAAGTGCGCAAGCAGCAGGTGTCCCTGCGGCTTGATCCGGAGGTCATTGCCAAGTTCAAGGCGACGGGCAAGGGCTGGCAGGCGCG
The DNA here is from genome assembly GCA_900473045.1 of Hyphomicrobiales bacterium. Taxonomy (GTDB): domain Bacteria; phylum Pseudomonadota; class Alphaproteobacteria; order Rhizobiales; family Rhizobiaceae; genus Pararhizobium. The sequence continues at coordinate 110,851 of UCKS01000003.1, read as the reverse complement.
TGTCAACGAAATCTTGAAACAGGCAAAACTCTGATCCCAGGCATTTTCGTGATGACGCGATTGTGAGCGGCCCCGCGCAATCGGGGCTGGACCTTGCGGTTTGCCTGCCTATCCTCTGCGCTCATGCCAACCTTGGTCTTGAGAGGTGCATGATGCCGCGATTGATCCTGCTTGCATTTGCCGCCATCGCCCTTCTGCATACCCTGTGGCCGATGCCGGCTCATGCGCAGAGCGCCCGCCCGCCGGTCAGTCAATGCCAGGCGATTGCCCGCTCTCTTCCCGCCGTCACCTACGCCAGTTTCAAGCCGTCGTCCGGTTCGAACGTTCAAGCAGCCGCCAACGAAGAGGTTTTCATCACCTATGTCGGCCATTCGACGTTCCTGATCGAAACGCCGGGTGGCGTGTCGATCGCCACGGACTATAGCGGCTGGTACGCGCCGCCGAAGGTGCCGGATGTGGTGACGATGAACAAGGCGCATGCCAGTCACTACACGCTGACGCCGGACCCGGCGATCAAACATGTGCTGCACGGGTGGGGCGATGATGGCAAGCCGGCGGATCACGATGTCGTGGTCGGTGACGCCTATATCCGCAATGTCACGACGGATATCCGTTCCGGTGGCGCAATGATGGAGCCGGACGGCAACTCGATCTTCATCTTCGAGGTCGCCGGCCTCTGCATCGGCCATCTCGGGCATCTGCATCATGAACTTGACGATACGGATTATGCCGAGATCGGCCGGCTCGATGTGCTGATGGTGCCGGTCGATGGCGGCCTGACGATGGGGGCAGCCAGCATGAGCCGGGTGGTGACGCGGCTGCGCTCGTCGCTGATCCTGCCGATGCATCGGCGCGGGCCGCCGGTCACCAGCTTCCTGCAGATGTTCGGCGATGGTTTCGAAAAGAGCTTTGCGACGCAGGCAAGCGTGACGGTGTCGATGCGTTCCTTGCCAAGGAAGCCGCTGATTTATATCCTGCAGGGCGTCTGATCCTGGGGACCACGGAATGAAGTTTTTCGCCGCCTGCCTTCTTGCCGTTCTTTCCATGATAACTCAGGTTCTGGCCGACGGCGCCCCGCCGCCACGTTTGCCCGCCGTCGAAGGCGGCAAGACACCTGTCACCGTGCCGGACACAAAAACGTTCGGACGGCAGGAAGAGTTCGTTCTGCCGTCCGGCAATATCGGCTGCATCTATACGCCTGAAGGCGGGACGGAGGTCTATCAGCCCGCGGACGGCGGGCCTGAACTCTCCTGCGACCGCGTCGAACCACGCTATGTGCGGGCGACATTGTCCCGCAAGGGAGCTGCTGCGCTCTTCAATGATGTGGGAGATCCGAGCTGCTGCTCGGCGGGTCCCGTTCTCGATTACGGCCAGACCTGGTCTGCGGGTCCGTTTTCCTGCCTGTCGACCCGCACCGGCCTCGCCTGTGAGCGAAACGACGGCCATTCGTTCTTTCTCAGCCGCAAGCGCCTTGTCGCCAACTGAAAAAAGGCGGCCCCTTCTGGACGCAAAGCCGCAATGAAACTATAAGGCGCCCAATTCCAAACGTGACTAGCATGAGAAGAGGGCGCCATGGCCGGCCATTCACAGTTTAAAAACATCATGCACCGCAAGGGCCGTCAGGACGCCGTGCGGTCAAAAATGTTCTCCAAGCTCGCGCGTGAAATTACCGTTGCGGTCAAGGGCGGTCTGCCTGACCCGACGATGAATGCGCGCCTGCGCCTGGCGATCCAGAACGCCAAGGCACAGTCGATGCCGAAGGACAATATCGAGCGCGCCATCAAGAAGGGCTCCGGCGCCGATAGCGAGAACTACGAAGAAGTCCGCTACGAAGGATACGGCCCGGGCGGCGTTGCCGTCATCGTCGAGGCCTTGACCGACAACCGTAATCGCACCGCCTCCAATGTCCGCTCGACCTTCACCAAGGCCGGCGGCGCGCTCGGCGAAACCGGTTCTGTGTCGTTCTCGTTCGATCGCGTCGGCGAAATCTCCTACAAGCTTTCGGTTGGCAACGCCGACACGGTGATGGAAGCGGCGATGGAAGCCGGTGCCGAGGACGTGACCACCGACGAGGACGGCCACTACATCATCTGCGGTTTCGAGGATATCGGCGACGTTTCCAAGGCGCTTGAATCGACGCTCGGCGAAGCCGATACCGTCAAGGCGATCTGGAAGGCCCAGAACACGGTGCCGGTCGACGAAGAGCGCGCCCAGTCGCTGATGAAGCTGATCGACACGCTGGAAGATGACGACGACGTGCAGAACGTCTACACCAACTTCGAGGTCTCCGATGAAGTGATGGCCAAGCTTTCGGCCTAACTTACGCGGTTCACGTCACCGCCTGTCGGAATTGGCAAGCCAGTTCCGGCAGTTGGGCCTTAGGCTCCACTCTTTTCGAGAGGATGTTGATATGCAGACTGTGACGAAACTCGCGACACCCGTTCCCGCTGATGGCGATCCGGCAACACTGGATGGCTGGGTTGTCGTATCCGGCACGCCGTCGATGAAGACCTGGGCGCTGCATACGTCGTCCGATGGCTCGATGGTTTCGGGCTATTGGGAAGCAACGCCCGGCACCTATCATGCGACCTACACGGCCTATGAGTTCGTGCACATGATCGCCGGCAAGATCATCATCACGCCGGACGGCGGCACGCCTGTCACGGTCTCCGCCGGAGATGCCTTCGTCGTCGAGGCGGATTTCAAGGGCACATGGGAAATCCTCGAAACGGTGCGCAAGCATTTTGATTTCAAGGTCTGAGATTTCGACAATTCATACATTTTGGGCCAGAGCAACGGCGTCTGCCCCCAACGGCTGCATTGACTTTCTCTCTTGCGTGCAGCGGAAGATTGTTTCTGAGGAGGGGTGAGTTGATCGCCGTTGTGGAAGGTATCAGCGCGGCTGGGAAAACGACGTGGTGTCGAAAGCATGCACCAGAGTGCCTCGTTCCGGAGACGTTTCCGCCCGATCGTCATTATCAGCCATCCACCGGACTGCCTACCGCACAATACTGGACGGATTGGAATGCCAAGCGTTGGAAAGAGGCGCTTTTGGTTGAGGAGGTGGGAGGGATTGCGGTTTGCGACACAGATCCGCTGAAGCTTCACTATCTTTGGTGCCTAGCGCAGATTGGCGAATCCCCAAAACACCAATGGCTGCTGCAGCTTGAAACGACACGGGCTGCGTTTGCTGCGCGGCGTCTCGGCTTTGCCGATCTCTATCTCGTGAAGAAAATCGATGCAGCGGTGGCACGTTTGCAAAGTGAAGGTGACACCAAGCGACTGCGGGACAAATTCGATCTTCACGTTCGTCTCCAAGAACCGCTGATCGCCTGGTATCAGTCCTTAGATCGCGTTTTCCCGGGTCGCGTGCTCTGGCACCTTCCGGATGCACTGCCCCATCGGAAGGATGGCGACGGACGCACCCGGTACGATTTACAGGCGTTCGACAATCTCATCCAATCTCTTCCAGCACTGTGAAGCGATAAGCTCTGGGCGAGGGCTCCTATGCCGCCTTGGCCAGTTGCTGCTGCGCATCCGCAAACAGCCGAACCGATTTCAGCCGGGCATCCATATCGTAGATCGGCATGGAGACAATGACCTCATCGGCGCCTGTCTGGTCGATGAACCGGCCGAGTTTCGCTTTGATCGTCTCCGGTCCGCCGACGACTGCATAGGTCATGGCGTGATCGACGAAGATTTTCTCATTGTCGCTCCATAGGCCGTCCATCGAATCGACTGGCGCGGGAAACTGGCCGCGGGCATTGCGGCGCAGCGCCACGAAGGACTGCTGCATCGAGGTGAAGAGGTGGCTGGCCTCGGCATCGGTATCGGCAGCAACGCCCATGATGCCGACCATGGCATAGGGCTGGTCGAGATACTGTGATGGCTCGAAACGCTCGCGATAGATTTCCAGCGCCGACAGAAGCATGTCCGGTGCGAAATGCGAGGCAAACGCGAAGGGCAGGCCGAGCATGCCGGCGAGATGCGCGCTGAAATGGCTGGAGCCGAGCAACCAGATCGGCACATTGCTGTCGGCCCCCGGTACGGCGATCAGGTCCTGGCCGTCCTTGATCGGACCGAGCAGCGCCTGCAATTCGACGACATCGTTGGGAAAATTGTTGGCGCTCGCTTCCATGTTGCGGCGCAGTGCCGATGCCGTGCGCATATCCGTTCCCGGCGCGCGGCCAAGGCCGAGGTCGATACGACCCGGATAGAGCGCAGCCAGCGTGCCGAACTGCTCGGCGATCACCAGCGGCGAATGGTTGGGCAGCATGATGCCGCCGGAGCCGACGCGGATGGTCTTGGTTCCGGCCGCCACATGCGAAATGACGATCGAGGTCGCAGCGCTGGCGATCCCCTTCATGCCATGATGTTCGGCCAGCCAGAAGCGCTTGTAGCCGGATGCTTCGGCTTCCTGCGCCAGGCGGCGCGAGTTTTCCAGGGCTTGGGAAGTGTTTGACCCTTGGGTGATTGGGGAAAGGTCGAGGATCGAAAAGGGCACCATGGGAAAAGCCTTCGATGAATGGAACTGATAGAAGCCTATGTAAGATGGAATTTTGTAAATCCAAGCCTGCCGATCAAGCGTGAGAGCGCTCTGCCGCCAAATCGTGTCAGATGTTTTTGTTTTGTTCACATTTTGCTGGCAGCGTCCGGGCATGAGTATTAAGCTTCCCACCATGCACAACACGATTCGTATCATCGGCATCGATCCAGGCCTCCGGCGTACCGGGTGGGGGGTGATCGATACGCTCGGCAACTCCCTGCGCTTTGTCGCTTCCGGTACCGTCACCTCCGATGGCGACATGGATCTGGCGTCGCGTCTCTGCCAGCTGCATGACGGGCTGGTTGATGTCATTCACACGCATAAGCCGGACGAGGCGGCCGTCGAGCAGACCTTCGTCAACAAGGATGCGGTGGCGACGCTGAAGCTTGGGCAGGCACGCGGTATCGCCATGCTGGTGCCGGCGCGCGCGGGTCTGCAGGTGGCCGAGTATGCGCCGAACGCGGTGAAGAAGGCCGTGATTGGTGTTGGTCATGGTGAAAAAAAGCAGATCCACATGATGCTGAAAATACTGATGCCGAAGGCCGAATTCAAAGGCGACGATGCCGCCGACGCCTTGGCGATCGCCATCTGCCACGCCCACAATCGCGGCGGCGCGCGGATGCGCATGGCGGCGCTCGCTGGTTGATTTGTTCTTGACTTGTTCTTACGGTAAGGATATTTCTTACTTTGAAGGAGCATTTCATGCGTGTCACATCCAAAGGTCAAGTAACCATACCAAGGGACTTGCGAGAGTTGGCGGGCATAGCCCCGAATAGCGACGTGCTGTTTTCGATGGAAGGCGGCAAGCTGACCATTGTTCCCAAAGATGGCCGTCAGGAGCAGGAAGACCGTCTGCGCCTCGAGCGGTTCCTCGATAGTCTGCAACGGCTGGAGGGGACAGGTGATCAGGATATCGATTCAGACGCGCTCATGAGTATGACGCGGGACCGCTGATCATGGCGACTTTGGTAGATACGAATGTTCTGGTCGATATCGCCGTCCGCGATCCTCTTTGGCTTGGTTGGTCGAAGGCGCAACTCCTGTCTGCCGCGAAGCGTGGTGCAATCGTCATCAATCCAATCATATATTCCGAGTTTTCCGTGCGTTATCAGCGCATGGAAGAGGTGGATTTGCTGCTGCCCGAGCCCGATTACAGCCGGGAAAACTTTCCGTGGACAGCTGCATTTGCAGCGGGTGCCGCTTTTCGGAAATACAAGCAAGCAGGCGGCGGACGCGATCGGGTGCTGCCGGATTTTCTCATCGGCGCCCATGCGGCCATTCGGGGGCACACCATTTTGACCCGTGATCCAAAGGGGTATCGTGCCTACTTCCCCTCCGTCGAACTGATCACCCCGGACACCCACCCATGAAGGATTTTGCGCCATGATCGGCAAGCTCAAGGGAACGATCGACGAGATTGGTGATGATCATGTCGTGGTGGATGTGCATGGCGTCGGCTATGTCGCCCATTGTTCGTCGCGGACATTGTCGAAGATCGGTTCGGCCGGTGAGGCTGTGGTGCTGTTCATCGAGACCTATGTGCGCGAGGATCAGTTGCGGTTGTTCGGCTTCCTGTCGGCACTGGAGCGGGAATGGTTCCGGCTGTTGCAGAGTGTTCAAGGTGTCGGCTCCAAGGTGGCGCTTGCCGTTCTCTCCGTGCTGACACCGGGCGAACTGGCCAATGCCATTGCGCTTCAGGACAAGACGGCGGTGTCGCGCGCGCCGGGCGTCGGGCCGAAGGTCGCGGTGCGCATTGTTACCGAATTGAAGAACAAGGCACCGGCCTTCGCCGGCGATGCAGGTGCTAATATTGGCCTGAAGCAGGAGCTGGGCGAAGGCGTTGCCTCAGCGCCAGTCTCCGATGCGGTATCGGCGCTGAGCAATCTCGGCTATTCGCGTGACCAGGCGGCCAATGCGGTGGCGGCGGCGTTGAAGAATGGCGGCGAGGGGCTGGATAGCGCCAAGCTGATCCGGTTGGGGCTGAAGGAACTGGCGCGGTGATTTGGAGAAATTTTTAAAATTCCTCCAAATCTGATATTATCCTCCGAATGCCATTATTTCCGAAGGATTTCTCAATGCAGTGGGAAATGACGATTTCTGCCAAAGGGCAAGTCACCATCCCGAAAGAGATGCGCGAATTGCTTGATCTGCGGCCGGGGGATCAATTGATTTACAGTATGATCGATGGGCACGTTGTCATCACGCCGAAGAATGTCGACTTCAACGATCTGGCCGGTCTTTTGGGTAAGGCACCGAATGGGCCAGCCACGTTGGAGGAAATCGACCATACGGTTCGGAAGGCTGCGGGTGCAAACGTGACCGATATGAAGGGCGATGCCGAGACGGGCGTGGCGGCATGAAGACCTTTGGTCTCGACACGAACATCGTTCTGCGGCTCATCGTTGATGACGATCCTGCTCAGCGTCGTGCCGCTTTGACCTTTGGCGCTGGTCTTGGTCGCGAACACAGCGCTTTCCTGTCGTTGATCAGCCTGATCGAGTTGGACTGGGCGCTGCGATCGCAATACGGCTTTCAGAAAGCAGACGTTGCGACCGTGATTGACAAGCTTCTGCACACACGCGGATTGACTGTAGAGCATCACAGCATGGTCGTTCGGGCTGTCAGGCTGGTAGAGAGCAGCAATGCGGATTTTGCCGATACTTTGATCGCCTGCCGCTCGCTGGACGAAGGCTGCCTGTCTATCAAGACATTCGATAAAAAGGCCGCAGGGAAAATACCCGGAATGGAACTTCTCGCATGACCGATGCCGCACGTTTGATCACCCCGGAAAAGCGCGGCGAGGATCTCGATACGACGCTGCGTCCGGAATCGCTGGACGAGTTTACCGGCCAGGCGGAGGCGCGCGCCAATCTGAAGGTGTTCATCGAGGCGGCGAAGAACCGGGGCGAGGCGCTGGATCATGTGCTGTTCGTCGGGCCGCCCGGCCTCGGCAAGACGACGCTGGCGCAGATCATGGCCAAGGAACTCGGTGTCAATTTTCGCTCGACATCCGGCCCGGTGATCGCAAAGGCGGGGGATCTCGCCGCGCTTTTGACCAATCTCGAAGACCGCGACGTGCTGTTCATCGACGAAATTCACCGGCTCAGCCCGGCCGTGGAGGAAATCCTCTATCCGGCAATGGAGGATTTTCAGCTCGACCTGATCATCGGCGAGGGGCCGGCAGCGCGGTCGGTGAAGATTGACCTGTCGAAATTCACGCTGGTCGCCGCCACCACCCGGCTCGGACTTTTGACGACGCCGCTGCGCGACCGTTTCGGCATTCCGGTGCGGCTGAATTTCTACACTGTTGAAGAACTGGAATTGATCGTCCGTCGTGGTGCCCGCCTGATGGGGCTGGGCATCACCGATGACGGCGCCCGCGAAATTGCCCGCCGTGCGCGCGGTACGCCGCGTATTGCCGGGCGACTGTTGCGCCGGGTGCGGGATTTTGCCGAGGTTGCCAAGGCGGAAGCCGTCACACGGCAGATCGCTGACGAGGCGCTGACCCGGCTTTTGGTCGACAATATGGGGCTCGATCAGCTCGACAAGCGCTACCTCACGATGATCGCGCTGAATTTCGGCGGCGGTCCTGTCGGCATCGAGACCATTGCTGCGGGGCTGTCCGAACCCCGGGATGCGATCGAGGACATCATCGAGCCCTACATGATCCAGCAGGGTTTCATCCAGCGCACGCCGCGCGGGCGTATTTTGACCGCAAATGCGTGGAAACACCTTGGATTGCAGGTGCCGAAGGATCTGGAAGCCACTCAGTTCCGCCTGTTTCAAGAGGATGATTGATTGTTGACGCGGCGGGGTTTTGTCAGAACGCTTGGCGCCCTGATGTTGTCGGGCGTGGCGTCCGGCGCTTATGCCGTGGGGATAGAGCCTGTGGGGCGGCCACGGATCGTTCGGTATCATCTGGTGCCAAACAAGTGGCCGGCCGGGCTAAAACTGCGGCTGGTGATCCTGGCCGACATTCATGCCTGCAGACCCTGGATGTCACCGCGCCGGATCGGGGACATCTGCGCGCAGGCCAATGCGCTCGATGGTGACATGATCCTGCTGCTGGGCGATTTTCTCTCCGGAATGCGGATGGGCGGCAACAGGGTAACATCCGATGAGTGGGCGGGCGAGCTTGCCCGCCTTGCAGCCCCTCTCGGCGTTCATGCCGTCATGGGAAACCATGACTGGATCGACGACCCCGACGCAATGATCTCAGGCATGGGGCCAACGATCGTGCATAAGGCACTGGCCTCGATCAACGTCCCGGTCTACGAAAACCAGGCGGCTCGGTTTGAAAAGGGCGGCAAGGGGTTTTGGCTGGCAGGGCTTGCAGACCAGATCGGGCCGCGCGAAGGCCTCGACGATCTGCCGGGAACCCTGGCGCACGTCACCGACGAGGCGCCGGTTATTCTGATGGCGCATGAGCCGGATGTTTTTCCAGCGGTGCCCGACAGGGTGTCAGTGACATTATCGGGACATACGCACGGCGGGCAGATCCGTCTGTTTGGCTATTCACCGATCGTGCCTTCGCGCTACAGCAACCGGTACGCCTACGGGCATGTGGTCGAAAACGACCGTAACCTGATCGTTTCAGGGGGGCTTGGCTGCTCGATTGCCCCGATCCGTTTCGGCTCGCCGCCGGAAATCGTCGTTGTCGAACTTGGATAGGCCATGCCCAAACGAAAGATGATCCGGATGGACGGGCCGCAGAAACAGCGGTTCAATTTCCGCATTGCAGGCCTTGGCTTTCGCGACGGTCACGTTCTGGTGCATCGAGCAACACACGAGGATTTCTGGACGTTTCCGGGCGGACGCGCCGAAATCGGCGAGACATCCGTCGAGACGTTGAAGCGGGAAATGATCGAGGAACTGGGCGTCGAGGTGATCGTCGGGCGCATGCTCTGGACCGTGGAAAATTTCTTCCGCTACGAGGCGCGCGATTATCACGAGATCGGCTTCTACTACGAAATGGAAATCCCCGCGCATTTTCCGTTTCATCCGAGCGACATTGTTCATCGCCTGAGGGACGGCAAGAACGACCTGGAATTCAAATGGGTGAAGGCCACCAAGGCGGCGCTGACGGCGCTGGATATTCCGCCTTATTTCATCGCCGAACAGATCGAAACCTTGCCGCCGACGCCGGTCCATATCATCTGGGATGACGGCAACCTTGACCGGTAGATCACTACGCCCCGCACACGGCCGTCTGTGGGGCTAAGCCAGCTTTCCGATCGTTGCCCTGAGCAACTCCAAGCCGCCCGGCTTCCAGCCCAGCGCCTCAATCTTACAAGTGCCCATCGGATTGCAGGCTGCGGTATCGCCTGCGGGCGGCAGGGGATGCGGACAGTGCGTGATGTACTGCAGGGCCGACAGGATTTCACGGGTGTCGGTCAGGAGATCTGAGACGTTGAAGGTCTCTCCGTTGATCCGCACAGCGTCTGATTCCAGCATCAGCCTTACGGCCTGGGCGACATCGTCGCCGTGGACTTCGGTGCTGGCGCGGGGCGACACAGGCTTGCCTGCGAGATAGTCCTCGAAAAGTCCTGCCCATTTGTGCCGCCGTCCGGGTCCGGCGGGGCCATAGATGCCGGTTGACCGCAGGCTTGCGGTGACGAAGCCGTGGCCGCAGAGGGAGAGCAGGCTGCGCTCGGCCTGCAGTTTGACCTCGCCATACAGCGTATCCGGCTTGCCGTGCATATCTTCTTTCAGCACCGTGCCGGGTGGCTGCGGGCCGCAGGCGGCGCGGCTGGAAAGGAAAACGCAGCGGCGCACACCGGCATCGCGGGCGGTTTCGAACAACCGCACGCTGCCGTCCAGGTTGGCGCGCTGGAACCCATCTGCGTCATCGCCTTCTCCGCCGCGATATTTTCCCGGTACATGATCAAAGGCGGCGTGAACGAAATAGTAGACGTGATCGAAGGCCTCGATCTGGTCGGCATCCGGATCGAGCCGCAGCGGCACGAAGCCAACGTCCCTGGAGAAAAAGCCCGGTTCGGGCGCAGTCCGGCCGCCGACGGTCACCTTGTAGCCATTGGCCAACAGGTGCTCGACGATGAAGCGGCCGGCATAGCCGGTGCCGCCGGAAACGAGAACGCGTGTCATAAGCTTCCTGAAGTCACCTCCGGGCCTGGCAGGCTCGGGTTTGGCAGTTCGGCAATCTCCGGAATGTTTTCACCGGTCAGGAAAGCATGCCAGAGATTGATCAGCGGTCGCAGCCTTTCCGCTTTCGGATGGTCCTTTTCCCACGGTTTTTCATATTGATAATGCAGCACGCCGATCGATGACCAATCCCAGAGTGCAGGCATGGTGAACCAGACATATTGCAGCATGTTCATCGTGACAGGGAGTCCGTGCCATTCCGGGAAAAAAACCTGCAGAAAAGTCTGGTCGGTGCGCGGCCAGAAGGCGTCCGGTTCATCCAGCCGTACCAGCATCGCCTCGAATGTCTCAAGACTCGGGATGGCAACGAAAACCCCGGAGTTCAGCCGATGAAAGTCGGCAAGGCTTTCATAGACGTTGGGTGCCGCAGAAAATTCCGGATAGCCGAAATAGCGGTCGATGTTTTTCAACACCAGCGCATCGGCATCGATGAAGATGCAGCGCTCATAGCCCGTCAGCTGCCAGAGCCGCAGTTTACAGAAATTGTCGAGCGGCGAATGAAAATCCGGTTTGCGCCCCTTGGTGAAGGGGGCCGCGCTGTGAATATTTTTGCGGGCATGCCGGTCGTTGAAGGCGTCCGATAACGGCAGGAGGTCGGTGGCGACGAGACGACAGCCGAATTCGGCAAGGGGGGCCAGCGCCTGCCCATCAACGCCGCCGGTGTGGAGAACGACGATATCGGCTTTTGTCCCGGTCAGCCGGATCGACCGGGCAAGCGCCCTTGCGCCCATCGCATAGTCCGCATTCGTCACCAGCGTCACGAATGCGTGCCGTGATCCGGCAGAGCCGGAGGGAGCGACACCGTCTGAGGCAGAAGCGGACTGCGTCATGACACCGATTTCAGCCTTCTTCCTTCCGGATCGTGGTTGATTCGGGCGGCAATGTCCTTGGTCCAGGCCGAAACGGCCGGAACGCAGCTGCGGTCGACACGGTAGGCGTATTTCTTGCCGACATCGACGATCTCTTCCAGCAGGCCGTCCTGCAGCGTGATCGGATTGAGGCCGAGCTGGCGGAATTTTTCGTTGTGCACGACCAGCTCGTTTTCGGCCGCTTCCTTGCGTGGATTGGGCAGCCAGGCGATTTGGGAACCGGTGAGGCCGGCGATCATTTCGGCGAGGTCACGGATCCGGTGCGTCTCGGTCATCTGGTTGAAGATCTCGACGCGGGCGCCGCGCTGCGGCGGGTTTTTCAGCGCCAGTTCGATGCAGCGGACCGAATCCTGGATATGAATGAAAGCACGGGTCTGGCCGCCGGTGCCATGCACGGTCAGCGGATAGCCGATCGCGGCCTGAATGAGGAAGCGGTTGAGCACGGTGCCGTAGTCGCCATCGTAGTCGAAGCGGTTGATCAACTGTTCGTGGCGGCGGGTCTGTTCGGTATGGGTGCCCCAGACGATGCCCTGATGCAGATCGGTGATCCGCAGGCTGTCGTTCTTGGCATAGAACTGGAACAGCAGCTGATCGAGGCATTTGGTCATGTGGTAGATCGAGCCGGGATTGGCCGGATAGAGGATATCCTGCTTCACCGTCTCGCCGCTTTCGGTCTCGATGCCGACCGGGAGATAGCCTTCCGGGATTGCCGCGCCGACCGTCGAATACCCGTAGACGCCCATGGTGCCGAGATGGACGAGATGGGCATCAAGGCCAATTTCGACCAGCGCATTCAGGAGGTTATGGGTGGCGTTGACGTTGTTGTTGACCGTGTAGTTCTTGTGACGGTCGCTTTTCATCGAATAGGGCGCGGCGCGCTGTTCGGCGAAATGAATGACCGCATCCGGGCGGTTTTCCGCGAACCAGTTTTTCAAGAGCTCATAGTCGCGGGCCAGATCGATCAGGTGAAAGTGGATGCGCCGGCCGGTCTGCGCATGCCAGATTCGGGTGCGCTCCTGAATGCTGTCCATCGGGGTCAGGGATTGCACGCCAAGCTCGGTGTCGATCCAGCGGCGCGACAGGTTGTCGAGGATGTGGATGTCATGTCCGGCATCGGACAGATGCAGGGCTGTCGGCCAACCGACGAAGCCGTCACCGCCAAGGACTGCAATTTTCATGCGCCAATCTCCTGTGGGATGGAAGTCATGCGCCGGTGATAGGAGAACATTGTGACAAACCTGCAATGCTTGCAAAACACGTTTGGTTCCTGCACAGGAAAAAGAATAATTTTGCGAGGCTGAGTATGACTTTGATTGCGCTTTCCGGCGAGCTGACGGATGCCGGACACCGGCTGGTGCAGCGTGTCTATTACGAGGACACGGATTTTTCCGGCGTCGTCTATCACGCCCGATACCTGCATTTCATGGAGCGGGCGCGCACCGATTATCTGAGGCTGCTGGGGGTCGAGCAGGCGACGCTGGCGATCGAGGGGGATACGGAGGGGCTCGTTTTCGTCGTTCACCGCATGGAAATCGATTTCAAGCAGCCGGCCCGCATGGACGATATCCTGACGATCACCACCGCGACGGAAAAGGCCGGCGGTGCCAAGATGGTCTTGCAACAGGAAATCCGGCGCGAGGGCACGCTGCTGATCGCCGCCAAGGTCATCATTGCCGTTATCAATGGGCAGGGGAGGCCGCGCCGGTTGCCGGAGGCTTTGGGCAAAAGGTTCCTCGGGCAGGGCTAATTCAGCCGTCTGCCTCGATGGCCTTCAACATCGCCTTGGTCAAGCTCTGTTTCCAGTCTTTCGCCTCGGCCCATGGATCGGTGCCGCTTTCCAGCCGCCTGAGAATATCGGGAATATGAAACCCGTTGGCGGTTTCAAGATCGCCCAGTTCGTCCCAGCTGACGGGCGTGGCGACAGGGCCATTGACACGGGCGCGCACCGAATAGGGGGCAACTGCGGTGGAGCCGCGCTCGTTACGCAGCCAGTCGATGAAAATGCGGCCCTTGCGTTTGGCCTTGGACATGGTGGCAATGTAATTGTCCGGATCATTGTCGGCGATTTTGGCAGATAGCCCCTTGGCGAAGGCCTTGGCGTCTTCCCATGGCGCGCGGCGCGACAGCGGCACGATGACATGGATGCCCTTGCCGCCGGAGACCATGGCCACCGATTTCAAGCCAAGCTCTTCCAACGCGTCGCGAAGCGAAACGGCGGCCTGTTTCACAGTTTCAAATGTTACGCTCGGATCCGGGTCGAGGTCGAAGACGAGCCGGTCGGCGGCGTCGAGCTTGTCGATGGTCGAGCCCCAGATATGCAGCTCGATCGTGCCCATCTGCACGGCGGCAACCAGCCCTTTCGCATCGTTGACGTAGAGGTAGTTTGCCATGTCACCATCGGATTCCTCAATCGGCACCTGATGGATTTCATCGGGAAAGCCGTCGCCCGCATGCTTCTGGTAGAAGCACTGATGATCCGGCCCCTGGGGACAGCGCATGAGCGAAGCGGGATGGTTGGCGGCAAAGGGCAGCATGCGATCGGCGATGACGCCGTAATAGCGGGCAAGGTCGATCTTGGTGATATCCGGATTGGAAAACAGCAGCCGGTCGGCATGGGTGATGCGGATGCCGAGCACGTCGCCGTCGGCATCCTTTTGCCTGCGCGCCTGGCGCTTCTCGGCCGCTGCCGGTTCGGATTTTTTTGTGGCGGCGACCGGTTCTTTGGCCGCCGCTTTTTCGGGCGCGGGTGGCTTCTTCGTCTCTGGCGTCACAGCAGAAGCCTCCTTGTCCTCGCGCAGGCCCTGAAAGGCCCCATGGCGGATATGACCATCGTCGGTAAACTCGGCGAAATCCACTTCCGCGACAAGCTCCGGTGTCAGCCAGATGGCATCGCGGGCAATCTCGTTCGGAACGGCGTCGAATGGCGAGGTCTTGCGTTTGAGCTTCGAAAAGCGGTTGGCGAGTTCCGCCATGGTGTCTTCGTCGAATCCGGTGCCGACGCGGCCCTGATAGACGAACTTGCCGTCTTCATGGGCGCCGACCAGAAGCGACGCGAAAGCGCGGCCGCGTTTGTCGGAGGGCGAATAGCCGCCGATGACGAATTCCTGCCGCTTCGTGCATTTGATCTTCAACCAGCTGCCGACCCGGCCTTCGCGATAGGGGGCATCGGCCTTCTTGGCGATGATGCCTTCCTGACCGGCCTTGCACATGGCTTGAAAAACCTTCTCGCCATTGCCACGGACATGCTCGCTGTACTGGATCGCGCGGCTTGTCCCCAGCGTGTCCAGAAGAGCTTTGAGTGCCTGCTTGCGCTCGATCAACGGTTGTTTTCGCAAATCCTTGCCGTCGAGTTGCAGCAGATCGAAAGCATAGAAGCGCGTTTCGCCGCCGGTCTTGATTGCCTTCTGCAGCGCGGAGAATTTCGAGCCTTCGTCTGAAGCAGCGACCGCCTCGCCGTCGATCAATGCGGTGTCGCAATCCAGATCGGAAAATCCATGGGCGATATCTGGAAATTTTTCCGTCCAGTTCAGCCCTGTCCGGGTGAAACAGGTGACGCCGTCCTTGCCGATGGAAATCATCAGGCGGTAGCCGTCGAACTTGGCTTCGTTCAGCCAGCCGTCACCGGCCGGTGCGTCGGCGGTGAGGGTGGCAAGTTGCGGCTTGACGAAGGCGGAGGCTTTGCCCGTCCGTTTCCGCGCGCTTCGTGGGTTGGAACCTTCCTCGGCAACGGCGCCTGCCTTGACGTTGGCGGCGGCACTTTTCGCCGATTGCCAGACATGGGCTTTCTTTTCGCCCTGACCAGACGCGATCTCCTCCATTGAGCGGCCGGTTTTGACGCTGGTCAGATTATCCGTCAAAAGGCTTTCGCCGTCCTCGCCTGTCTTGTCATCATGTTCCTTGATCAGCAGCCAGTTCTCGCGCTTTTCGCCGTCGCGCGGTTTCATCCGCACCAGCGTCCAGCCGCCATGCATACGCTGGCCATGAATGTGGAATTTCAGCTTGCCTTCTTTGAGACCTTCGTCCGGATCGTTGTCCGGTTCCCACCAGCCGGTGTCCCAGAGCATCACCGTGCCGCCGCCATATTGCTTTTTCGGGATCGTGCCTTCGAAATCGCCATAGGCCATCGGGTGATCTTCGGTGCGCACCGCAAGCCGCTTGTCGTCCGGATTGATGCTTGGGCCTCGCGTCACGGCCCAGCTTTTGAGAACACCCTTCCATTCCAGCCGGAAATCATAGTGCAACCGGGTCGCATCGTGTTTCTGCACCAGGAAAAGCTTGCCAGCCTTGGATGGTTCCGGCGCACCCTTCGGCTCCGCAGTCTTTGAGAAATCGCGCTTGCGGTTGTATTCGGAGAGGGAGTCTTGATGCTCGGCCATGGCGGTGCCTCACGCAGACTTTTTCTTTGGGGCAGCTTTCTTGGGCGCAGCTTTTTCGCCGCCACCTTCAAGGCTTTTTTTCAGTGCCGACATCAGGTCGACGACATTGTCGCCGTGCTTGCTGGTATCGTCCTCGTCTTCGACCTCGATCTTGGCCTTCTTGCCCTTGAGCTTTCTCTGCACCAGCTCCTTCAGCGCCGTCGAATAATTGTCCTTGAAGGTGGTGGCATCGAACGGGGCGGTCTTCTTGTCGATCAGCGCCGTTGCCACGTCCAAGAGGTCTTCGTCGGAGGTTTTGCCGGAAAGTCCATGGAACATCGGATCGGCCTTGCGCAGCTCGTCGGCGTAATGCAGCGTCTCCAGAAGAAGACCGTCGCCGCAGGGTTTGATGGCGGCGATATATTCTCGGCCCCGCAACGTCAGCTGGCCAAGCCCCACCTTCCCGGATTTGCGCAGCGCATCGCGCACCACCCGGTAGGCATCTTCGGCCAGATCGTCGGAGGGAACCACATAGTAGGGCTTGTCATAGTAGATCGGCGAGATTTCGGAAGCGTCGACAAACTGTACGAGTTCCAGCGTCTTCTTGGTCTCAAGCTTGACGGCGTCGATTTCTTCCGGCTCGAGCAGGACATACTTGCCGCTCTCGTATTCATACCCCTTGACGATCTCGTCGGTATCCACCGGCCCGATACCATCGACGACCTTGTCGTAATGGACGGGCTTGCCGGAGGGTTCGTGGATCTGGCGGAACGCGAACCGCGCGCCGGTCTTGGTGGCGCTGAACACTTCGACAGGAATAGAAACCAGGGAAAGGCGCAGTTGCCCCTTCCACAATGCACGCGATACCATGTTTCCACCTTCTCCGTGGGCCGGTGTTAGTGCGGAATATTCGTTGTGTTCGTGTCGCGAGCCAGCAGGCGCTCCAATGCCGCCACGTCCTCGCTGGTGATCACCGGCACCGGATCGGAGACCATGGCCTGCAACACATCAGGCGAGAGGGCGCCGTTCTCGATGGCCCATTCCAGCGCTTCGCGCGTCTCGCGCTCGGCCCTCAGCTGCGCGTAAAGCGCAAGGATGAGGCGGTCGCGATGATCGAAATGCGGCCGGGCGGGGCGTTTGGACGATTTCTTCGGTGCGATGCTGTTCATGGCCTGCTAACGCGACATGGCGGGGATTGTTCCGCGCCCAAGTCTTGGCGAAGACGTCATTGCAGTGCAGTATAGTAAGACTCTCTTAACCATAATGATGTCTTAATGCACATATTAGGGTTTTGTGCAGTGCACGTCATCCTTTCACCAAGATTGAACGCAAGAAGGCACACAGGAAGCTTAAAGATCGGCATGACGCCGATTATCGGCAGCTGCCGGGTCAATCTTGCAACAATGACGTTTAAGCACCCTGGCTGTGAGCATGAGACTGCTCTTGCCGGGCGTTTGGATTCGGGGA
Organism: Hyphomicrobiales bacterium; assembly: GCA_900473045.1. Lineage (GTDB taxonomy): Bacteria > Pseudomonadota > Alphaproteobacteria > Rhizobiales > Rhizobiaceae > Pararhizobium. Next base: position 93,452 of record UCKS01000003.1, on the reverse strand, counting down.
TTTGAGAACGATGGAACAGGTTGGATTGGCTGCGGCGACGACAGACGTAACGCTGTGGTCGCTATTCATGCAAGCGGGCTTCGTGGTGAAGCTGGTCATGCTGGGACTGATCGGTGCTTCGATCTGGACCTGGGCGATCGTCGTCGACAAGTCGCTGAAGTTCGGCAAGGTGCGCCGCCAGCTGGACGCCTTTGAACAGGTATTCTGGTCCGGCCAGTCGCTGGAAGAACTCTACCGGACGTTGTCCGACCGGACGACCGCCGGCATGGGCGCGATCTTCGTCTCGGCGATGCGCGAATGGAAAAAATCGTTTGAACGCGGTGCGCGCTCACCGATCGGCCTGCAGATGCGTATTGACCGGGCCATGGATGTCACCCTGGCGCGTGAAGCCGAAGCGCTGGAATCGCGGCTCGGGTCGCTGGCGACAATCGGTTCGGCCGGTCCGTTCGTCGGTCTGTTCGGTACCGTTGTCGGTATCATGACCTCGTTCCAGGCCATCGCCGGTTCGAAGTCGACAAACCTTGCAGTCGTTGCCCCCGGTATTGCCGAGGCGCTTCTGGCAACCGCGATCGGCCTTCTCGCCGCTATCCCGGCGGTTATCGCCTATAACAAGTTCTCCGCCGATGCCGGCAAGCTGACTGCGCGCATGGAAGGTTTCGCCGACGAATTTTCGGCCATTCTTTCGCGCCAGATCGATGAGAAGCTGCAGCCTCGCCAGGCCGCGCAGTAAAAGCCTGAGCGGCACGAAGACGGAGATTGACCATGGGTATGTCAGCAGCAGGTGGATCGAAGGGTGGCGGCCGTCGCCGTGGTGGCCGTAGCGGCCGCGGCGGCAAGGGCGTCATGAGCGAAATCAACGTGACGCCGTTTGTCGACGTCATGCTGGTTCTTCTGATCATCTTCATGGTTGCAGCACCGATGATGACCGTCGGCGTGCCGATCGACCTGCCGGAAACGCAGGCCAAGGCGCTGAATGCCGAAACCCAGCCGATTACCATTTCCGTCAAGACCGACGGTCAGGTCTTCCTGCAGGAAACACCGATTCCGGTCGAAGAGGTCGCCGCCAAGCTCGAGGCTATTGCCACGACGGGCTACAGCGAGCGTATCTTCGTGCGTGGTGATGCGACGGCGCCTTACGGCGTGATCGCCGATGTCATGGCGCGCATTCAGGAAGCCGGCTTCAAGAATATCGGTCTCGTCACCCAGCCGCAGAAGGGCCAGTAGAGCGCGTACGATGAAGAGCAGTCTCATCACATCCGCTGTGCTACATGGCCTGGTTCTGACCTGGGCGCTGGTGTCGCTTGGCAGTCCCAAATCGTTCGAGGTCTCCAGCATGGAGTCCATTCCGGTCGATATGGTGTCTGTCGAAGAGCTGACCCAGTTGCAGCAGGGAGACGAAAAGGCCCCGAAATCTGAGAAGCCTTCGCCTGTCCCGACAAAAAAGCCGGCTGAAATCAACAATGGTGAAAATACCGGCGACAACAGTGTCGATCTGAAAACACCGCCAAAACCGGAATCTAAGCCGATCGAGAAGGAATCGACCGGCGCGATCAAATCTGAAGAAAAACCGTTGCCGACACCTGAACCGGTGAAGCAGGACACGCCCGAGGTGACCGAGGAAAAGCCGGCATCCGAGCCTGCGACGGAAGTGGCCGCCCTGCCGGAACCGAAGCAGGAGGTTCAGCCCGATCCCAAGCCTGCCGAGACGCCTGCCGAGGAAAAGCCTGCGGAAAAACCCGATGCTGAAGCTCTGCCGGACAAGGTTCCGACGCCGATGGCAAAGCCCAAGGTAGAACAACCGGCGCAGACGGCGAAAACGCCGGATCGCAAGAACGAAGAGAACAAGCCGGAAAAGAAGAAGACCTCGACGGCCATGAAGTCGGATTTCGATGCTGACGAAGTGGCGGCGCTTCTCAACAAGCAGGATTCGTCCGGCGGCGGCACGAAGCGATCGACTGAAACGGCTTCGCTTGGAGCCAAGAAAACCACCGGAAACACGCTTTCCGTCAGCGAAATGGATGCGTTGCGTGGCCGGATTCAGAACAATTGGTCCGTGGTTGCGGGGATTTCCGGTGCCGAAGGACTGACGATTACGGTGACGATGCAGCTCGGCAAGGATGGCGAGATCATTGGCCGGCCTGAAGTGGTCGCGTCCGGCGGAACAGATGCGGCGCGGCGGACCTTCGAGGGCAGCGTGCGGCGGGCCATCATGAAGTCGGCACCGTTCGATAATCTGCCGGCCGACAAATACGATTCCTGGAGCGAAGTGGTCGTCAATTTCGATCCAAGCTCCATGCTTTAGAACATCATAGAATGAATGGCTGAAAGGCTCCGTTACAATGTTGAAACGCAATCCCTTCCGTTTTCTGATCGCGCTGGCGACGATGGTCACTCTGGTGATCGCGCCAGCCTATGCGCGCGTGGAAATCAATATCAACAAGGGCAATGTCGAGCCTTTGCCTATCGCCGTCACCGACTTCCTGCAGGGTGAACTGGGCCAGAAAATTTCCGACGTCGTTGCAGCCGATCTGAAGCGTTCCGGCCTGTTTGCGCCGATCGCCAAGACGGCCTTCATCGAGAAGATCACGAACCCCGATGCTGCTCCGCGTTTTGAAGACTGGAAGGTCATCAATGCGCAGGCGCTGGTCACCGGCCGTGTCACCCAGGAAGGCGATGGCCGTCTGAAGGCCGAGTTCCGCCTGTGGGATAGTTTCGCCGGCCAGCAGATGGCGGGTCAGCAGTTCTTCACCCAGCCGGAAAACTGGCGCCGTGTCGCCCATATCATCGCCGACGCGATCTATGAGCAGATCACCGGTGAAAAGGGCTATTTCGATACCCGTATCGTCTATGTCGCCGAAAGCGGCCCGAAGACGGCGCGCAAGCGGCAGCTGGCCATCATGGACCAGGATGGCGCCAACGCCCGCGGTATCACCAATTCCAACGATATCGTGCTGACGCCGCGCTTCTCGCCGAACAAGCAGGAAATCACCTACATGTCGTTCGAGGGCAACGAGCCGCGCGTCTATCTCCTGCAGCTCGAAACCGGACAGCGCGAAGTGGTCGGCAATTTCCCCGGCATGACCTTTGCACCGCGCTTCTCGCCGGATGGCCAGCGGGTGATCATGAGCCTGCAGCAGGATGGCAACGCCAACATCTACACGATGGATCTGCGTTCGCGCACCACGACACGCCTGACCTCGACTGCTGCAATCGATACGTCTCCGTCCTATTCGCCTGACGGCGGCCAGATCGTCTTCGAAAGCGACCGCGGCGGACGCCAGCAACTCTACGTCATGAGCTCGGGCGGTGGCGGACAGAACCGCATCTCGTTCGGCGATGGTTCCTATTCGACCCCGGTCTGGTCACCGCGCGGAGACCTGATCGCCTTCACCAAGCAGTCGGGTGGCAAGTTCTCGATTGGCGTGATGAAGCCGGACGGCTCGGGCGAACGCATCCTGACGACAGGCTTCCACAACGAAGGTCCGACCTGGGCCCCGAATGGCCGTGTCCTGATGTTCTTCCGTCAGAACGCCGGTGCCGGTGGCCCGCAGCTCTATTCGATCGATCTGACCGGCTATAACGAACAGCTGGTCCAGACCAAGGGCTTCGCGTCCGACCCGGCCTGGTCGCCGCTTCTCGAATAGCCATTGAATAGCATTGTGACGGTGCGGCGGGAAATATGGCAAAACTGCCGCTTTCTCGCCGCAAAGGACTGATCTAGCAAGCCTACAAGCGATTTTGACAAACTGTTAACCATATCTGTTGAAATGGGATTAACCGCTTCCGGTTACAGTCTGGCAACCCTGAATTCAGACCATCCAAGGAGACCGGCCCATGAGCCGCATTCACGCCCAGGCCGCAGGCCGCATGCAATCCATCGCCCGCAACCCGATCATGATCGCTCTCTTTGCCAGTCTGGCTCTTGCCGCCTGCGCCAAGAAGCCGATGAACAGCGCCGGTGATCTCGGCCTCGGTGCCAATGCGGCGACCCCGGGTTCGACCCAGGACTTCACGGTCAATGTCGGCGACCGCATCTTCTTCGATACGGACTCCACCTCGATCCGCGCTGACGCCCAGGCAACGCTCGATCGCCAGGCTCAGTGGCTGGCCAAGTATCCGAACTACGCCATCACGGTCGAAGGCCATGCCGACGAACGGGGCACCCGCGAATACAACCTGGCACTGGGCGCACGCCGCGCTGCATCGACCAAGGAATATCTCTCCTCGCGTGGTATTTCGGCCTCGAAAATCCGCACGATCTCCTACGGCAAGGAAAAGCCGGTCGCCGTCTGCGACGACATTTCCTGCTGGTCGCAGAACCGCCGCGCCGTCACGGTTCTCGGTGGCGCCGGCATGTAATTGCCGGGCTGCATAGCAGACCTATTCCGATATCAAACCGGTCGTGTGAATGTTCACGCGGCCGGATTTTTCATATCAAGCGGTCGCGGCATGCGCGGCGATGGCACGTGTTATCTGCGGCCAGTCGTTCGGATGCAGTTCATGGCCGCCGCCTTCGATGCGCTGCAGCTTCGCGCCGCTGACGGCGTTCGCCAGAGCCTCGCCGTGGGCGATCGGGAAGATCGGGTCGGCGGTTCCATGAATGACGAGCAGGGGAACGCGTAGATCGGCCGCAGCTGGCCGCTTATCGCCGTCCCCGTTTTCGAGCATGAAGTGGTTGGTCGCGCTCGCGAAAGAGCGGGCACGATCCATGTCGCGCTCGATGAACAGCCGTGCGGCGCCTGCGTCATGCGGGTGTGCCGTGCTGGCAATCATGCCTACGTCGCGCATCATGAAATCGAGGACGTCAGCGTGGTCGGTCCAGTCAACGGTCTCTCCGGTCGCCGCATGAGCGCTGTAAGCCTCCGTGAACGGCGGCAGGCCTTCGATCCCCAGCGGGCTTGAACTGAGGATGGTGAGCGTCCTGACCCGATCGGGATAGGCGAGCGCGACACGTTGGGCGATGAAGCCGCCGAGCGACATGCCGGCGACGTCGGCGGCTTTAATTCCGTAGCCGTCAAGGATCGCTACTGCATCCTGCGCCATATCGGAAAGAGTATAGGGCGGCTGGCCGGGCGGATAGCTCGTGGACAAGCCGGTATCGCGGTTATCATAGCGGATGACGAAGCGCCCTTGAGCGGCGAGTTGTCTGCAGAATTCTTCCGGCCACCAAAGCATCGAGGCCATCGCCCCCATGATCAGCAACAAGACCGGGTCGGAGGAATGGCCGAATGTCTCGGTGGCAAGTTCCACCTCACCACGCCTGATCGTCAAGTCAGCCATACCGGATTCTCCTTTTGCACAGGCAACCTTACCCAAATAAGTGGTTGCGAATTGAAACCGGTTTCATATTGAATTTAGTTTTTGGCTTTGGCAAGAGGATTTACGCATTGGGGCCATTGCGGCCGGCACACCGAAGAAAGGGACAACACGGGCCATTCTTTCTTTTTTGTCACACTTTTACCGAACTCCGTTGCTTTTTGAGGCCAATTGGAAAACTGTGCGGCAATCATCCAGCGGCCGATTTGAAACGGTTCGGGTGAGAGTGGATATACAAACAGGACACATGACATGAAACATTTTGTCGTGGCGGGATTGATCAGCCTGACTGCCTTTGCGGGCTTTGGACAGACAGTGACCGCCATGCCGCTTTCCGCGCTGTTTAACCGCGCAATCCACGGCGAAGCCCAATCGCCGGGCAAGGCGCCGCTGCTCAAGGTCCAGTCGAGTGAGGTTGGACGCGTCGGGCAGCTCGAGGAACAGATCCGCTCGCTTAACGGGCGTATCGAGGAAATGAGTTTCCAGCTCCTGCAGATGCAGGAACAAATCCGAAAGTTCCAGGAGGACAACGAGTTTCGTTTCCAGGAACTGGAGGGCGGCAAGTCGGGTTCTACCAAGAAGAGCCAGCTGGAGACGCCGCGCACCAACGATCTGGCCTCCGGCACAGCGCCGGCAACGGCTGATCAGGCAACAGCAACCGATCCCAACGAAGGTTTGGGATCGGGTACTGTCGCCGGAACCAACCCGAGCGCACCGTCGTCGACGCTTGAACAGATCGTCTTTGACGAAAACGGCAACCCCGTCGCTGCGAACCAGGATACGTCGAGCCTGGAATCCTCGCTTCCCGGCACGGACCAAGGTCTCAACCAAACCCCCGACAGCCAGCAGCAGACGGCAGCGCTCGACAATCCCGGCGATCTCTATCAGTCGGCCTATGGCCATGTGCTGACGGGCGATTACAGCACGGCGGAAAATGAATTCCGCAGCTATCTCGAAGCGTTCCCGAAGGGTGAAAAAGCCGCGGATGCCAGCTTCTGGATGGGTGAGGCGCAATATTCCCAGGGCAAGTTCAACGATTCCGCCAAGACGTTCCTGAATGCGCATCAAGCCTACAGCAAGTCGCCGAAGGCACCAGAAATGCTTTTGAAGCTCGGCATGTCACTGGCCGCGCTCGACAACAAGGACACGGCTTGCGCCACGCTGCGCGAGGTTAATAAACGATACCCGAAGGCTTCGCAGGCGGTGAAGACCAAAGTTGCCAGCGAACAGGGCCGCCTTGCCTGCTGAGGTGGGCCGCGCCGCGCCGCACGCCGCCGTCGAGGCGGCAAAACGATTTCTCTCCACGTTCAAGACCCCCGGCATGATCCTCGCCGCTGTTTCCGGCGGCAGCGATTCAAAAGGACTGCTTCTGGCGCTGCACGAAGCAATCACTCTTGGCGGCTTCCCGGCCTTTTCCTTGTCGGCCTGTACCATCGATCATGCACTGCGACCCGAATCCGCTGAGGAAGCGTGCGGGGTGGCTGCGTTCTGCGCTGAGAGAGGCATTCCGCATACCATTCGCCAATGGCAGGGCGATAAGCCGTTAACCGGCATTCAGGCGGCTGCACGGGCCGCGCGCTATGGGCTCCTGGCCGCTACGGCGCAGGAGATGGGTGCCGTCTGCATCGTCACTGCCCACACCGTTGACGACCAGATCGAAACGATTGCGATGCGGCAAGACCGGTCGGAGCCCGATGCGCCGGGTCTGGCTGGCATGGCAGCCGGCGTTCTTGTCGACCGTCGTATGTGGGTCTGGCGTCCGTTTCTCCATTTGTGCCGGGCAGAGATCCGTGCCTTTCTTCGCGCACGAGGGGAGGGGTGGTTTGATGATCCAAGCAACAGCAACCGTCGCTTCGAACGCGTGCGCGTACGCCAAGCACTGGACGAGAGCGGATCGTCGTCCGGAGATATCCTTGCCGCCGGCAGAGCCCGGCTCGGATCGAGCGTTCGGGCTGCCGCGCTGCTTGCCCGGCATGTACAAGGTTTTGATGGTCTTGTGGCGCGGGTCGATCCTGCACTCTCAGCCGATATGGCTAACCCGGATAGAGCGCGCGCGCTTCTGTCCATTGCCGCTGTGATTGGTGGGCGTCATCATCTTGCCGGCCGCGAGACGGCCGCACGGCTTGTCGCGTTTCTGAGCGATGCAGAGGGGCGGCGGATGACGGTGGGACGTGTTGTTTTCGATCGCCGCAAGTCGGGGCTCTACCTCTATCGCGAGGCAAGGGACCTGCCGCAAATCGAGCTTCAACCCGGTGAAAGCGCCCTCTGGGATGGCCGCTTTCTGGTGACGAATAGCGGTACCGACCGTATGGCCTTTCACGCAGCGGGCGAAACGGCCGAATTGCGTACGAGACTGATTGCCGCAGGCCTGCCGGAGCCGGTGGCCAAACGCGCTGCCAAAGCCGCTATGGGTTTTTCCGCGGCGGCGGAGGCATCACCTCATTTCGATGCTGCAGCGCCGTTGCAGCCAACGCCTTGCGTGGAAACGCATATCAGCCTTTACGACACCTTTTTGCCGTGTTTCGACCTGATGATGGCCAACAGCATTGCCGCGCTCTTTGGTCGTGACCCCTATCCTATTCTTCCGGTTCACGATGTTTTGACGGAAAAGTCAGGTTAGTCTTGAGTTTGCCTTGGCAAGCCGGTCACGCAACCCTATGTTAGGGGCAAGAATGCAGCCACAAATCATTGCGGGTTGCGACAGAGGTTCCGGGGAGTTCGATGAACCCTAATTTCAGAAATTTTGCACTTTGGGCAATCATTGCCCTGCTTTTGATCGCGCTGTTCAGCATGTTCCAGCAGCCGACCGAGCGTACTGGATCGAAGGAAGTTCCCTTTTCCCAGTTCCTGAAGGATGTTGACGGAAGTCGCGTCAAGGAAGTGGTGATCACCGGCAACAAGGTAATCGGCTCGTATTCCGAGAGCGGTGCGACCTTCCAGACCTATGCGCCAGCGATCGACACCGCTCTGACCGAGCGCATGGAAGCCAAGAACGTAACCGTCACGGTTCGCCCCGAGACCGATGGTTCGTCCGGCTTCTTGAGCTATGTCGGCACGTTGCTGCCGATGCTTCTCATCCTTGGTGTCTGGCTGTTCTTCATGCGCCAGATGCAGGGTGGTTCGCGTGGTGCGATGGGCTTTGGCAAGTCGAAGGCCAAGCTTTTGACCGAAGCCCACGGCCGCGTCACGTTTGACGACGTTGCCGGCGTGGATGAGGCCAAGCAGGACCTCGAGGAAATCGTCGAATTCCTGCGCGATCCGCAGAAATTCCAGCGCCTGGGTGGCCGTATTCCCCGCGGTGTGCTGCTTGTCGGCCCTCCCGGCACCGGTAAGACGCTTCTTGCGCGTTCGGTGGCTGGCGAAGCCAATGTGCCGTTCTTCACGATCTCCGGTTCGGACTTCGTTGAAATGTTCGTCGGTGTCGGCGCCAGCCGCGTCCGCGACATGTTCGAACAGGCCAAGAAGAATGCACCCTGCATCATCTTCATCGATGAAATCGACGCCGTCGGCCGCCATCGTGGTGCCGGTCTTGGCGGCGGTAACGACGAGCGCGAGCAGACGCTCAACCAGTTGCTGGTCGAGATGGACGGGTTTGAAGCCAATGAAGGCATCATCCTGATCGCTGCGACCAACCGTCCCGACGTTCTTGACCCGGCACTGCTGCGTCCAGGCCGTTTCGACCGTCAGGTCGTCGTTCCGAACCCGGATATCAACGGCCGTGAACGCATCCTCAAGGTGCACGTCCGCAACGTTCCGCTGGCTCCAAATGTCGATCTCAAGGTTCTGGCCCGTGGCACGCCCGGTTTCTCCGGTGCCGATCTGATGAACCTCGTCAACGAAAGCGCCCTGATGGCTGCGCGCCGCAACAAGCGCGTCGTCACCATGCAGGAATTCGAAGACGCCAAGGACAAGATCATGATGGGCGCGGAACGCCGTTCGTCCGCCATGACCGAAGCCGAAAAGAAGCTGACTGCTTATCACGAAGCCGGTCACGCCATCATGGCACTGAAGGTTCCGGTGGCTGATCCGCTGCACAAGGCGACGATCATTCCGCGTGGCCGTGCACTCGGCATGGTCATGCAGCTCCCTGAAGGCGATCGCTATTCGATGAGCTACAAGTGGATGGTTTCGCGTCTCGCCATCATGATGGGTGGACGTGTTGCCGAAGAAATTACCTTCGGCAAGGAAAACATCACTTCGGGTGCTTCGTCAGATATCGAGCAGGCCACCAAGCTTGCCCGGGCGATGGTGACGCAGTGGGGCTTTTCCGACGTGCTCGGACAGGTTTCCTATGGCGAAAACCAGCAGGAGGTTTTCCTCGGGCATTCGGTTTCACAGACGAAAAACGTCTCTGAAGCGACGGCTCAGAAGATCGACAACGAAGTTCGCCGCCTGATCGACGAGGCCTATATGGAAGCTCGCCGGATCATTACCGAGATGCACAGCGAGTTCGTTGCTATCGCTGAAGGCCTGCTTGAATACGAGACGCTGACCGGCGAAGAGATCAAGGCTCTGATCCGCGGGGAAAAGCCGGCCCGTGACCTCGGCGACGATTCGACACCGCATCGCGGTTCGGCCGTTCCGTCGGCTGGAACCAAGAAAGACGGTTCTGTCGGCAAGGGCGATGAAGCTGAAGGCGGTTTTGAACCGCAGCCGCAATAGTCTTCGTACAGTAGAAAATCGAAAGAGAACCGCCACGCCTTGTTGTGTGGCGGTTTTCGTTTGCGATGACTGGTCTCTGTAGGCTCCGGCTTGGTAACGCGCTGTAATGAATTCTGATGATACAATGGGATGCTGTTGCAGAAGATTTATGGCATGAGGTAGCGCAGCACGCCGAAAGGGATGTATCGGGGTTTGGCAGAACCGCCGGTATACTGAGAACCTGATTGCTGCGGAAAAGAAGCCCTTGATGATCTCCGGAGACGGTTTTCTCGCAGCCCTGTTCGGCTTGACCTGACATTCAAGGCGATGCCGCCAGAAGCGCTCTGTTTGTGAGCGGCCGGCACCCTTATAAAAATTGGAGTTTTTATGAAGCGCAAATATTTCGGAACTGACGGTATCCGCGGCCAATCCAATGTTTTTCCAATGACCCCCGATCTGGCCATGCGTGTCGGCATTGCCGTCGGCACCATCTTTCGCAACGGCGCGCACCGTCACCGGGTGGTGATCGGCAAGGACACGCGTCTTTCCGGTTACATGCTGGAAAATGCACTGGTCGCGGGCTTTACCGCAGCAGGGCTGGACGTATTCCTGCTTGGACCTATTCCGACCCCCGGCGTCGCCATGCTGACGCGCTCCCTTCGCGCCGACGTCGGTGTGATGATTTCCGCCTCGCACAATCCATTTGAAGATAACGGCATCAAGCTGTTCGGCCCGGATGGATACAAGCTTTCCGACGAGATCGAAGCTCAGATCGAAGACCTTCTCGACAAGGACATGTCGGCACAGCTTGCGAAGTCGCCGGAGATTGGCCGGGCCAAGCGTGTCGAAGGCGACATCTACCGCTATATCGAACATGCCAAGCGCACGCTGCCGCGCGATGTGACGCTGCAGGGCTTGAGGATCGCTATCGACTGCGCCAACGGTGCGGCCTACAAGGTCGCACCCTTGGCTCTCTGGGAGCTGGGTGCCGACGTGGTGACCATCGGAGATGAGCCGAACGGCGTCAATATCAACCTCGACTGTGGCTCCACCCATCCGGCCGCGCTGTCGCGCAAGGTCCATGAAGTGCGGGCCGATATCGGTATTGCGCTTGATGGCGATGCCGACCGTGTGCTGATCGTCGATGAGAACGGCACGGTTATCGACGGCGACCAGCTGATGGCCGTGATCGGTAACAGTTGGGCCGAAGACGGCGTTCTCAAGGGCAACGGCATCGTCGCGACGGTGATGTCCAATCTCGGCCTGGAGCGCTACCTCAATGGCCGTGGGCTCGATCTGCATCGTACCAAGGTTGGCGACCGCTACGTCGTCGAACATATGCGCCAGCATGGCTTCAATGTCGGCGGCGAGCAGTCCGGGCATCTGGTTCTCTCCGACTTCGGCACCACCGGTGACGGCCTTGTCGCAGCCCTTCAGATCCTCGCCTGCGTCAAGCGCCAGGGTAAGACCGTCAGCGAAGTCTGCCATCGCTTCGACCCCGTGCCGCAGGTGCTGAAGAACGTCCGGGTATCGGCCGGCATGCCGCTCGAGAACGCTGCCGTGCGTCAGGCCATTGCCGATGCGGAATCGGAGCTTGCCAAGAATGGCCGCTTGCTGATCCGCCCGTCCGGTACCGAGCCGCTGATCCGCGTCATGGCCGAAGGCGATGACCGGGGCCAGGTCGAGCGTATCGTCGATGAACTGATCAGCGTCATTGGCGGCGTGCGCAACGTCGCCTGATCTGCGTCAAGAGACAAGACTTGAAGAGGCCGGGTTATTTCCCGGTCTTTTTTATGCGTTGTTTAAGGGGCGTGTCACGTTGTTTGGCAGTGCAGCCCATTCATTAACAGTTACGGTAAATTTTTGTAGTTAATTAGACCTTAACCTTTCCTATCCATGATCCACGTCAACACAATTTTGTTGGAGGCCGGTTTGCTGGCCGACCAGGCAACAAGAAGTATTGGAGTGTGGCCATGAAGACTATTTTGATTGGCGTTGTTGCAGCTTTGCTCGGCAGCACCGCGACCTTTGCTGCGGATCTTTATGAGCCGCCCATGGAACAGCCGGTTGCAGAACCGGTCCAACTTGTTGAAGCGAGTGGTTGGTATCTGCGCGGTGACGTCGGTTACGCCTTCACCAAGCTTCGTGGCGCCAATTTCTATCAGGGTCCGGGCCGCTTCGTTCGCGATTTCGACGATGCCGACCTTGATGACAGCTGGACCGCGGGCGTCGGTGTCGGTTACCAGATCAACAATTATCTGCGTACGGACGTGACGCTCGATTATCTCGGCAATGCCGATTTCGAAGGTTCGACGACTGGCGGCTGCGGTGTCGCCATCGCCTGCACCTCGCGCGATGTTTCGGCAATTGCTGCCTGGGGCCTGATGGCCAACGCCTATGTCGATATCGGCACCTACGGTTCGTTCACGCCTTATGTCGGCGCGGGTATCGGTGGCACGCAGGTGAAGTGGGACAAGCTGCGGAATACCAGCTGCGAAACCGGCAATTCCTCCAATTGCGATCCGACCTTCGAACACGACGGCAGCAGCAAGTGGCGCTTCACCTACGGCCTGATGGCCGGTACGGCGATCGACCTGACCTGCAACCTGAAAGCCGATATCGGCTACCGTTTCCGCCACGTACTGGGTGGCAACATGTTCGGCTACAACGCAAACAGCGGCCCGGGTTCCGACAAGGGCATGTATCTTCACGAAGCCCGCGCCGGTCTGCGTTACTCCTTCGGTGGTTGTGCCGAGGCTTATGTTCCGCCAGCAGAGCCGATCGTCTACAAGTAGCGCATCACGCTTTTCGTTCAAAAGGCCGTCCGGTATCCGGGCGGCCTTTTTCCGTTCTGCGTCCGGTTTGGTTAACAAGCATGCTTAACTTGAGATTAACCGGAGCGTGCGATGATGGAGACATATTATTTAAACGGCGGGAGTTCCTGCCAGCGTCACCCTTTTCAAGGACAGCAAAAAATGAAGTTGCGGCATACTCTCCTCAATGCATCTGCACTGATCCTGCTGTTTGCCGGTGGGCAGACGCTGGCTGCAGATCTTCTCGAAGCGCCGGAAGTCAGCATCTCGCCCATGGAGACGGTTGGCCAGGGTTTCTACCTGCGTGGCGATCTCGGTTACGCCGGATGGACGCGCGGTGGTGATCCGTCGCTGCGCCTGTTCGACGCCGGTACCGGCAACACCAATTCCGCCTCCTTCGAAAACGACTTCGACCAACCCTTTTCCGGGACCCTTGGCGTCGGCTATCAGTTCAACGACATGTTCCGGGCCGATTTGACCGGAGACTATTTTCAAGGGGACGTACGGGGCAGCGGGCGGGCTAACATTCCGTGTGCTGGCGAATCCCTCGGTACGTCTTGCGGCGGCAGCCTCAAGGCTGACTTCAAGGCTATTGGCCTCATGGCGAACGGCTATGTTGATCTCGCCACAGTGGCGGGCTTGACGCCTTACGTCGGTGCCGGTCTCGGGGTAACGCAGCTGCGCTGGAACGACGTCGCACTGCGCACCAGCTGCGTGCCGGGAGCGGCCGGATGCTCCGGTGCTGCAGCGGTCAACCAGACCTTTGACGGTGAAAGCAGCTGGCGCCTGACCTACGCGCTGATGGCCGGCGTTTCCTACAACATGACCGAACAGCTGAAACTCGACGTCGGTTATCGCTACTCGCAGATCACCGATGGCGACATGTTCAACGGCAGTGATATCGACGGCCTCGACGACGGCCTCGGCCGCCACGAAATCCGTGCCGGCCTGCGCCTGTCGCTCTGGTAGTTGAAAGGGCTGTTGTTGCGGCAACGCTGGCAACGCCAAAAATCTTTCCGGAAACGACACATCATTCTTGACTTCCAAGCCTGTCCGCCATATCCACGGCGGCAGGCCACCTCTCCCTAACGAGAGGCTTTCTATCTGGAAGGATAGCTTTGATGACGACCCCTGCGACACCGGAATTGCGTCCGGCAAACACCCATTTTTCTTCTGGTCCCTGCTCCAAGCGTCCCGGTTGGTCGCTTGATGCGCTCTCTGATGCGGCCCTCGGGCGCTCGCACCGTGCCAAGGTCGGCAAGAGCAAGCTGAAGCAGGCGATCGATCTCACCCGTGAAATTCTGCAGGTTCCGGCGGACTACCGCATCGGTATCGTGCCTGCCTCCGACACCGGCGCCATTGAAATGGCGCTCTGGTCGCTGCTTGGGCCGCGTGGCGTCGACATGGTGGCCTGGGAAAGCTTCGGCTCCGGCTGGGTTTCCGATGTCGTAAAGGAGCTGAAGCTCCCCGACACCCGCAAGTTCGTTGCCGACTACGGCAAGCTCGTCGATTTCGCCCAAGTCGATTTCGATCGTGATGTCGTCTTCACCTGGAACGGTACGACCTCGGGCGTCCGCGTTGCCAATGCCGATTTCATCCCGGCAGACCGCAAGGGACTGACCATATGCGACGCAACGTCTGCTGCATTTGCGCAAGACCTCGATTTCGCCAAGCTCGATGTCGTCACCTTCTCCTGGCAGAAGGTTCTGGGCGGCGAGGGCGCGCATGGCATCCTCATCCTTAGCCCACGCGCTGTCGAGCGGCTGGAAAGCTATGAGCCTTCCTGGCCGCTGCCAAAGATCTTCCGCATGACCAAGGGCGGCAAGATCATAGAAGGCATTTTCCAGGGCGAAACGATCAATACGCCGTCGATGCTTTGCGTCGAGGACTATATCGATGCGCTGAACTGGGCAAAGTCGCTCGGTGGCCTCAAGGCCCTGATCGCGCGGGCCGATGCCAATGCGCAGGCCATCGATGATTTCGTTGCAAAGACCGACTGGATTGCCAATCTGGCGGTCGATCCGGCAACGCAGTCCAATACATCGGTGTGCCTCAAGATCGTCGACAAGGACGTTGCAGCACTTGATGCTGCCGGCCAGGATGCTTTTGCCAAGGGTATGGTTGCGCTGCTTGAAAAGCAGGCTGTCGCTCATGACATCGGCGCCTACCGCGATGCGCCGTCCGGTTTCCGTATCTGGGCCGGTGCGACGATCGAAACCTCGGACATCAAGGCGCTGATGCCCTGGTTCGACTGGGCGTTCGCGACCCAGAAGGCGACGCTGTCCCAGGCAGCGGCCTAACCGGCTTAGACCGCGCCAAAAGGGCGCGGTCCTCCTCACCAAAACATAATTTTTGACGAAACCAATGGAGGCCTCTCATGGCACCTCGCGTACTCGTATCCGATGAACTGTCGGAAACTGCCGTCCAGATCTTCCGTGATCGCGGCGTAGACGTCGATTTCCAGCCGCAGCTCGGCAAGGACAAGGAAAAGCTTGCCGCGATCATCGGCAACTACGATGGTCTCGCGATCCGTTCTGCCACCAAGGCGACGGAAAAGCTGATTGCGGCAGCGACCAACCTCAAGGTGATCGGCCGCGCCGGTATCGGTGTTGACAATGTCGATATCCCGGCCGCCTCGCGCCGCGGTATCATCGTCATGAACACGCCGTTCGGCAACTCGATCACCACGGCAGAGCATGCCATCGCTCTGATGTTCGCCGTTGCCCGGCAGCTGCCGCAGGCCGATAGCTCAACCCAGGCCGGCAAGTGGGAAAAGTCGAAATTCATGGGTGTCGAAATCACTGGCAAGACGCTCGGTGTCATCGGTGCCGGCAATATCGGTGGCATTGTTTGCTCGCGTGCCATCGGCCTGAAGATGCATGTGCTCGCCTACGACCCTTTCCTGTCGAAGGAGCGGGCCGAGGAAATGGGTGTCACCAAGGTCGAGCTGGACGAGCTGCTCGCCCAGGCTGATTTCATCACCCTGCATGTGCCGATGACCGACAAGACGCGCGGCATCCTCAATCGTGAAGCGCTGGCCAAGACCAAGCCCGGCGTGCGCATCATCAACTGCGCCCGTGGCGGTCTGGTCGATGAGCAGGCGCTGGCCGATGCCATCAAATCCGGCCATGTCGCCGGCGCGGGTTTCGACGTTTTCGAAGTCGAGCCCGCAACGGAAAGCCCGCTGTTCGGCCTGCCGAACGTCGTCTGCACGCCGCATCTCGGCGCCTCCACCACGGAAGCTCAGGAAAATGTCGCCCTGCAGGTGGCCGAGCAAATGTCGGATTACCTGGTCAAGGGGGCCGTCTCCAACGCCATCAACATGCCGTCGATCACCGCTGAAGAAGCTCCGATCCTGAAGCCTTTCATCCGGCTAGCCGATGTTCTCGGTGCCTTCGTCGGTCAGGTGACGGAAAGCGCGATCAAGGAAATCGAGATCCTGTTTGACGGATCGACTGCCGGAATGAACACCAAGGCGCTGACGAGTGCAGCCCTTGCCGGTCTCATCCGCAGCCAGGTTTCCGACGTCAACATGGTTTCGGCACCGGTGATGATCAAGGAAAAGGGCATCATCCTGTCCGAGGTCAAGCGCGACAAGACCGGCGTGTTCGATGGTTATATCAAGCTGACGGTGACCACCGAGAACCAAACACGCTCGGTTGCCGGTACGGTGTTTTCGGACGGCAAGCCGCGCTTCATCCAGATCAAGGATATCAATCTGGACGCCGACGTCGGCAACCACATGGTCTACATCACCAATACCGACGTTCCCGGCATGATCGGCTTCATCGGCATGACGCTGGGTGACGCCGGCGTCAACATCGCCAACTTCCAGCTCGGCCGCCACAATGCCGGTGCCGACGCGATTGCGCTGCTCTATGTCGACGGCGCTGTGTCGGAAGACGTGCTCGACAAGCTGCGGGCCAACCCGGCCATCCGGGCGGCAAAGCCGCTGGTCTTCAACGTCGACTGATCAGCTGGAGCGTTTTGGGCTTCCAAAGATTGACAGACAAACGCGCCGGATGACCTCCGGCGCGTTTGCCGTTGCTGAAAGTGAATGAAATGAACGTGACAGACCGATCCGCCCATTGGCGCCCGGCCATTTTGGCGGATATTGACGCCATCTACGGCATCCAGTGCATCGTCCATGCCGATTACCCGGAAGCGTGCGAGGTTTTGCTTGAGCGGCTGGAACTGTGTCCAACGGGATGTTTCGTGCTCGAAAAAGACAATGTGGTTTCAGGCTATGTTCTCAGCCACCCGTGGCGCCGGCTGTCACCGCCGCCGATCGATACCAGACTTGGGGTAATACCGGCAGATGCCGATAGCTGGTACCTCCACGATCTGGCTTTATTGCGGGGCACGCGCGGTTCCGGCGCGGGCGCAAAGGTGGCGGGGCTGATTGCGGCGCAAGCCCGTAGGGATGGATACCAGACCCTGGCGCTGGTTTCGGTCAACGGATCTCAGGGTTTCTGGGAGCGGCAGGGCTTTTCCATGCGCAGGGATGAAATGCTTGCCGCCAAGCTTTCGACCTATGGCGACGACGCGGTCTACATGGAGCACGATCTGGCTGGCGACGCTCGGTTCTAGGATCTTTTCCCGCTGTCTGCTGCCGGGCGCGGGCGCCCTTTTTCCGCCACCGCGATCCCGCCCAGCACCAGCACGATTGCGACAATATGGAATGTCTGCAACGCCTCGCCGATCAGGGCGATCGACAGCAGCGTGCCGAAGATCGGGATGGTATTGATGAACAGGCCGGCCCGGTTAGGCCCGATCAGCTCGACGCCGCGCACGTAAAGGATCTGCGAGACGAGGGAGGGCAGGAGGCCTGCATAGGCGACGATGATCCAGCCCTGCGTGTCCGGCCAGATCATCCGGCCGGTGGAGAATTCCCAGACGACCAGCGGAATGCTGCTGACCAGCGCCCCGAAGGCGGAGATCGCGATCAGGCTTTTCCAGTGGATCTCCGGTTTCCAGCGCAACGCCACCGTATAGCCGGCATAGACCAGCACCGCTGCCAGCATCAGCGCGTCACCCTGATTGAGGTCGAGCGAGAGCAATGTGGTGAGGTCGCCATGAGATGCGGTCAGTGCCACACCGAACAGTGTCAGCGTGAACCCGGCGATCTGCGCCATTGAGAAGGCGGTGCGGAAAAGCACGTAGTTCATCACGAAGATCACCATCGGGATGCCAGCCTGTTCGATGACGGCATTGATGGCACTGGTGAACTGCAGCGCCGAATAGAGAAAGGCGTTGAAGGCGGTGAAGCCGACGGTGCCGTAGCCGAGCAGGAGCAGCCAGTTCCTGCGGATTACCGGAAGATCGCGCCGGACCTGCGGGGCGGCAAAAATCAGGAGCACGGTGCAGGCGATTACCCAGCGCAGGCTGGTCAGCATCATCGGGCTGACATGGCCGATCGCCATTTTTCCGGCCACCGTGTTACCACCCCAGATCAGGGTGGTGATGCAGAGGATGATGTAGGCTTGCAAATTGACGGGCACGGTATTCCCTAAGGCAAAACATTGCGGCTGCGGTGATGGTGATAGAACACGGGCTGCCCTGTCGGCCTTTGCCGGTGCAGCCTTGTCCCTGCATTGAATCAATCCGGATCGCAGAAGGCAAGCCGCATTATTTGGCCCTTGGCGGTGTTGCGGCATGGATAGAGCGGGCTCACGCCACTCTCGACGACGATGGAGCTGCGAAAAGGGCATGACTATTTGACCGATCCAGGCCGTTTCGTCAGTATCCTCTGCTGATTCTGTCTTGCGAAACTGCGTGCAGGTGCAAATTGTGAGGGTTAAATGCGGTCTTTACCATGCAAAAACCCCAAATCCCGACTTAGACAGGGTCGCTTTCCAAAAAACAAAACAGTATAGATGCGCGGGTTTGAAGACAGCGCAATCACAGGCGCGTGGAAACAGGAAAACTGAAATGACGAATGTCGTGGTGGTCGGATCGCAATGGGGTGACGAAGGCAAGGGCAAGATTGTCGACTGGCTCTCCGAGCGTGCCGACGTGGTCGTGCGTTTCCAGGGCGGGCACAATGCCGGCCATACCCTTGTCATCGACGGCACCAGCTACAAGCTTTCCCTTCTGCCGTCCGGCGTCGTTCGCCCGGGCAAGCTCGCCGTTATCGGCAATGGCGTCGTCATCGACCCGCATGCACTGATCTCGGAAATCGAGAAGCTCGACAAGCAGGGCGTCACCATTACGCCGGAAAACCTGCGCATCGCCGACAACGCCACGTTGATCCTGTCGCTGCATCGCGAGTTGGACGGCATCCGCGAGGATGCGGCTTCCAACAGCGGCACCAAGATCGGCACCACCCGCCGCGGCATCGGCCCGGCCTATGAAGACAAGGTCGGCCGGCGCGCCATCCGCGTCATGGATCTCGCCGATCTCGATACGCTGCCAGCCAAGATCGATCGTCTGCTCACCCATCACAATGCGCTGCGCCGTGGCCTTGGCGAAGCCGAAGTGAGCCATGAAGCGATCATGACCGAGCTTTCCTCGATCGCTGCCCGCGTTCTGCCATTCATGGAAACCGTGTGGCTCTTGCTCGATCGTCATCGCCGCAAGGGTTCCCGCATCCTGTTTGAAGGCGCGCAGGGCACGTTGCTCGATATCGACCACGGCACCTATCCCTTCGTCACCTCGTCCAACACGGTTGCTGGTCAGGCTGCTGCCGGTTCCGGCATGGGTCCCGGTGCGCTCGGTTATATCCTCGGCATCACCAAGGCTTACACGACCCGTGTCGGAGAAGGCCCGTTCCCGACCGAGCTGCATGACGAAATTGGTCAGTTTCTCGGCGAAAAAGGCCATGAATTCGGCACTGTTACCGGCCGCAAGCGCCGTTGCGGCTGGTTCGATGCGGCCCTTGTGCGCCAGTCGGTTGCCACCAACGGCATCACCGGCATCGCGCTCACCAAGCTCGATGTGCTCGATGGTCTCGATGAATTGAAGATCTGCGTCGGCTATACGCTGGATGGCGTCGATATCGATCACCTTCCGGCGAGCCAGGCCCAGCAGGCGCAGGCAAAGCCGCGCTACATCACGCTCGAAGGCTGGAAAGAATCAACCGTCGGTGCCCGCAGCTGGGCGCAGCTTCCGGCCCAGGCGATCAAGTATGTGCGTCAGGTCGAGGAATTGATCGGTGCGCCGGTGGCGTTGCTTTCCACCAGCCCGGAGCGTGATGACACCATACTTGTGACGGACCCGTTTGAGGACTAGTCTTACATTGACGGCTATGGAAAAGTTTGGCGTAAACACGCCGATGGTATGAGAAAGTTCTGATGGCGGATTTTGTTGCAGTTATTCGAAGGACCGTCGATGGTCTGTCGGACAATGTTCCCGAAATGCGGGCCAAGGTCTATGAAAAGGCCCGCGGCGCCGTCCGCCGTCAGTTGGAAAGCATGAAGCCTCGTCCTTCGGACGAGATGATCGACCGCCAGATGGTCAAGCTTGAGGCGGCGATCAGCGAGGTCGAGGACGATCACGCCGAGGCGCTTCTTCCGCTAGACGAGCAACCTGATGATGTTCTGCCGGAAACGGCTGAGGTCGAAGAGCACTTTGCTGCACCGGTAGAGGTCGAGCAGGCCGAAGCGGATGTTGCTGAAGAGGAGCACCCAGAGCCTTCAGCCGAGCCCCAGGTTGCCGCAGAGCCATTGGAACAGCCCGAAGTCGCCGTTGTACCGGTTCCGGTTGTCGAGCCGCTGGTGGAAGACGATCATGTTGATCCTCGATCCGAACCGGAAGTCGTCGACGCTGTCACTGCCGTAGAGGACCGTGGTCCAGTCGAACCGGTCCATCCGGAGGAACCTGACGATATTCACCCGGAGCCTGCCATTGAGCCGGAGCATCCGGTTGCTGCGGACGTTGAATCCGAGGATCGAAGCAACACGGCGCTTGAGGAAACTGTTCCTGTTTCAGAGGCTCCGGTAGAACCGGTAATTCCTGCCGAACCGATTGTTGAGCCGGTCGAAGAAAAACCCACGCCTGCGGCTTCGGCTGAGTGGGAATTGCCGGAATGGAACGATCCGGTTCCGGCGACTGCCCATAACGAGCCGGTCTGGACAGAGGCTGCGGAAGCAGCACCGCTCGTCGATGAAATTCCCGACCTGACGCAATACGCGCCAGTCGAAACGGTAACGCCGGTGAACGACGATACCGGCGCCAAGGATAAGGCTTCGGGCGAAGCCGCGACAGCCTGGGCCTGGGACGATAACGATCCCTTTACACAGGCCCCGGCCGCTGCAGCTGCCGAAACGTCGGAACCCGCAATTGCCGACTGGTCCTGGCCGGTCGAGAAGACCGCTGCCGCTGGGCCTGAGCAGCCCAAGGCTGCCAATGACAGCTGGAATGATATTGACGAGCTTCTGGCGCACGGCGGCACGGCTGCAGCTGTTGGAGCTACGGCTGCGTCACAAGCCGGCAAGGCCTCCGCCGCCGTCGATGAAGCCGTCGAGGTGCCGACGCGGCCCGTGTCCTATCGGGTGGAGCCGAAGCGCTCGCGATTGAACGTCAAGGCGATCGGTCTGACCGCAGTGCTTGCGCTCATTCTGGGTGGCGGCGGCTATGCCTATTGGCAAAACCAGACGACGGTGAATTCGTGGATCTCCGGGACGCTGGCATCCATCACTGCCAAGATACCGGGACAGACCACGCCGGAAGTGTCCGTTCCTGAAGAGGGCAACAAGAGCCTGCCCGCGCCGGAGACGAACAACCAGACGCAGACGCCTTCGAATGCCGAGGTTGCAGCGGTCGACGGCAACAGCAAGTTCACGCAGCGCCTGCAGCAGGATGGGACTGAGATCGATCCGGGTCCGGCGACGGCGCCCGCAGGTGCAAACGCCACCGAGGAAGGCAAGTCCGTGGCTGCGCAGACGGAGGCCGGAAAGCCGGTCGATACCGCTCAGGCGACGGCAACCACGCCGGCAGGCCAGACGGCGACCGATGCGCAGCCCGCTCAACCGGTGCCCGGTCAGCAGACGGCGCCTGATCCGGCGACGCTGCAGGTGCCGGCCGGTGCCCAGAAGATGTTCCTTTATGAGGAGCGGCTGGGTCAGTCCGCGCCAACGGCAATCGAGGGCAATGTCGCCTGGTCGGTCAAGGAAGAGTCGCCCGGTGGCGATGCCAAGCCGGAACCGGTCGTTCAGGCGCAGATCAATGTTCCCGAGCGCGGCCTGACGGCTCTGATGACGATCAAGCGCAATGCCGACTCGTCACTGCCGGCCAGCCATGTGATCGAGTTCGTCTTTTCGTTGCCGGAAAATTTCGAGGGCGGCAGCATCGACAGCGTCCAGCGAGTGTCGATGAAGCGCAACGAGCAGGATCGTGGCGATGCGCTGATTGCGGTTCCGGCCAAGATCACCGAAGATTTCCACATGATCGCGCTCAACGACTTCCCGGAAGCCGTTGCGACGAATACCGAGCTTCTGCGGACGCGGGGCTGGATGGATATTCCATTGACCTATCGCAACGGCCGCCGTGCGCTGCTGACACTGGAGAAGGGGCCTGCCGGTACCGAGGCCTTCACCAAGGCGATGCAGGCCTGGAGCCTGGCTGCAAAGCCCGATCCTGCCGGCCAGTAGCTTCCACACGCACAAAGAAAAACCCGGCTGGAGCGATCCAGCCGGGTTTTTCTGTGTTCAGTCGCTGCCCGATCAGGCGTCTTCGATGACGCGAAGTGCATTCTGCCGTTCCTGCGCCGCCTTGCGGACGGCGTCCTGGACCTTTTCGAAGGCACGAACCTCGATCTGGCGGACACGCTCGCGGCTGATGTCGAACTCGGTCGACAGATCCTCGAGCGTTACCGGATCCTCGGTCAGGCGGCGGGCCTCGAAGATGCGGCGTTCGCGGTCGTTCAACACGTTCATCGCACTCGACAGAAGACTGCGGCGGTTTTGCAGTTCATCCTGCTCGATAAGGATGTCTTCCTGGTTGTCGTGATCATCGACGAGCCAATCCTGCCACTGGCCGGACTCACCTTCGCCCGCCTTGATCGGCGCGTTCAGCGATGCGTCTCCGGAGAGGCGCTGGTTCATCGAAATCACTTCGGCTTCCGAGACCTTCAGGGTCGTGGCGATATGCGCGACCTGATCGGGCTTCAAATCACCCTCGTCGAGAGCCTGGATCTTGCCCTTGAGGCGGCGCAGGTTGAAGAACAGCCGCTTCTGGTTGGCGGTCGTGCCCATTTTCACCAGCGACCACGAGCGCAGGATGTATTCCTGGATCGAAGCCTTGATCCACCACATCGCATAGGTAGCCAAACGGAAGCCACGTTCCGGATCGAACTTCTTGACCGCCTGCATAAGGCCGACATTGCCTTCGGAAACGACTTCGCCGATCGGCAGACCATAGCCGCGATAACCCATGGCAATCTTCGCCACGAGGCGCAGATGGCTGGTTACGAGCTGATGGGCGGCCTTGCGGTCGTCATGCTCTTGGTACCGCTTGGCGAGCATGTACTCTTCCTGCGGTTCAAGCATGGGAAACTTGCGGATTTCATCGAGATAGCGGTTGAGGCCACCTTCTCCTGCGGTGATGGACGGTAACGTACTGCGGGCCATGATGCACCCCCCTTTCGCGTTCCGGCCTCCTGTTGGCAGGCCGGGCATGTGGGTCTGTCCGACCCCACATCCTCATAGATAAGTGCGGCGAAAGCATGATTCAAGAACTCCGGTTTCACAGAGACGTGAAGCCAGAGAAGCTCATGTTCCAGTTGGGTTACAGCCTATAGATTGGGTCCGCCCTCGATATATCAAGGGCGGAAGCGTCATTTGCAATGTTTTCAGCTGGCTGCATCAATGGATCGGCGAGTTGTCCTGTTCTTCCTCGAACATCATGGCGACGTCACCATTGGCGCTGAGGCGAACGCGATTGTCGTCAACGCTGGCCACCAGTTCGAGGGCAATGAAGTGGTGATGTCCTTCATGGCCGGAACCGCTGTTCTTCTTGGTCAGTTTGATACGATCGCCTTCGACGCGGTCGACCGTGCCGACATGAAGGCCGTCGGCGCTGATCACTTCGGCATGTTCTCTGATCTGTGTGACATCAATCATCAGGTTTCTCCTTTTGCTGCTCCCCGAAAACGCGCCAGAGCGTGAAAGGATGCATGCCGGCACCAGAAATCCATCTGCTGCCAATCCTGGAAATGCTGGCCATCAAACCTCTGTATCGTCATTGTCCGTTCCGCTCCGGCGATAACGGCTGTATTCATCGCCATAGGCTTGGCATCGCGAAAGGCCGATGTCCTTCAGCTGTTCATCGTTGAGTTCCAGCAAGGCCAGCCGATTGCGGCGCTGCCGCACGATCCTGCCGACAAATCCGAGGATCACACGCAGACGCGCAAAGCAAATCTGGTGCGTTATGGGAGCCGGCGTCTTATCGCCGGACCCTTGCGAAACAAGCTTCAATTCGGCGATCAGGGCGTGGTCGTTCGGCACGCGATCACCGCTCACATGGGGTTCGTTCTTCATCGATTTTTCTCCGGAAAGGTCGGCCCCTATCGGGCCGGCGTGTCAGGGCAGGGGACCGGTTCCGGTCCTATCCCTTCGATACCTGGGTGGTGTGGATTGCGGCGTCCGCCTCGCGCAGGGCCTGCGCGCATTCCTCACAGCAGACCTCGACGGTCTTGCCGCCGATCTTGACGGCGATGCGGCTGGCATCGAGTTCGCAGTCACAGGCGGCACATGTGGTTTCCTGCATGATCATTCCTCCGTTTGCTATGTTTCGACCAGGAGAGAAGACCATTTTGGCCAAGTGAGCGCTGTCAGATTCTTTAGCGACCTTGCCTGTCTATCAAATGGGAGGATCAGCGCAGGCCGGCGAAACGCTGGAATTCTGCCGGAGTGCGGCCATAGGCTTGGCGAAACGAGGATGAGAAATGGCTGTGGCTTGAAAAGCCGAGATCGAGGCCGAGACCAGTCAGGTCGTCATAGCTTCCGAGCAGGTCGAGAGCCTTGGCCAGTCTGAGCCGAAGATGGTAGCGATAGAGCGGTGTTCCCTCCACCTGCTGGAAGACCTGTGTGAGATAGACCGGCGAGACGCCGGCTTCCCTTGCGACCCCAGCCAGGGTCCAGCGCCGGGCGAGATCGGAGGAGAGGATGAGCTTGGCCCGGTCCACCAGTTTCTGCCGGCCGAGGCTGGCGGTGGCGGCGCGGGCCGTGCGTTCACCGACTGCACGCCGCAAGAGCGTCATCGCCAGCGTTTCTGCCTCAAGCGTTTCCGCAGTGCCCCTGAGCAGACTATGACGTAACAAAGCCACGAGCGCCTGCGCGCGGGCGTCTATGCGCAGCCGCTGCTTGTTGAAAGCGAACGGGCTTTTCGCTGCCCGGTGAACTTTTGGGACCAGTTCCTCAAGTGCTGTTTCATGCACGGCCAAGCTCAGGCAGGAATCGCCGCCCGCTACCGGGTGGCTGATACGGTAGTCCTCGTCGCGGTTGAAGAACAGGACCTGATTGGCTTCAGCAACCGTATCGTCGCTGCCGACATGGCGCAGGAAGACGCCGCGATAGGGAAACACCAGACTGGTAACGCGTGAACACTCCTCGTCGCTCCTATGCCGGCATGCGCCGGTACACAGGACGTCGTGGACGCTGACCATCTCGGTGTCGAGAATTTTCGTGGCCGCAAACTGGCTCATAAGCGCTCCGTATCTCAGGGAGCGTTATACGCCTCGAATGGTCCGATCGCCAAGTCCTTGCTCTAGCCGCGCAGCGCTTCGACCAGTTCGCGCATGTCGTCGGGAACGGGCGATTCGAAATGCATGGTCTCTCCGGTGGTGGGGTGTTCGAACGCCAGCATGAAGGCATGCAGGGCCTGGCGCGGGAAACGGTTGACGACCGCCTTTGCAGCATCCGGTAGAAGATTGGCTTTCGTCTTGAACGCCGCGCCGTAATCCGGGTCGCCGATCAGCGGATGGCCGATATAGGCCATGTGCACACGGATCTGATGGGTGCGGCCGGTTTCGAGGTTGCAGCGGACCATGGCGGCGAGCGCCGTAGAATCCGGCTTTTCGAGATAACGCTCGACCACCTGATAGTGGGTGATTGCCTCGCGGGCATCATCGGCGCCCTCCTGCTTGACTGCCCGCTTGATCCTGTCGCCGGCGCGGCCGAGCGGCGCGTCGATCGTACCCTTCAGGCCACGTGGGCGGCCCCAGACGATGGCCATATAGGCGCGCTCCAGCGGGCCGGTGCGGCCGTGGTCGGCGAACTGATCGGAGAGGTGGCGATGGGCGATATCGTTCTTGGCGACCACCATGACGCCGCTGGTATCCTTGTCGAGCCGGTGGACGATGCCGGGGCGCTTGACGCCGCCGATGCCGGAGAGACTTGCGCCGCAATGGTGGATCAGCGCGTTGACCAGCGTGCCGGTCCAGTTGCCAGCACCCGGATGAACGACGAGGCCCGGCGGCTTGACCAGCACGATCAGGTCGTCATCCTCATAAAGCACGTCGAGCGGGATATCCTCGCCCTTCGGTTCCGGATCTTCCGCCTCCGGCATGCCGATCTCGAAGACGTCGCCAGGCTGGACCTTCTTCTTGGCTTCCTTGATGGTCCTGCCGTTAACGGTGACCTCGCCCTGTTCGATCAGGGCTTTGATGCGGTTGCGTGAAAACTCGCCGCCCAGCGCTTCGGTCAGATAGGCATCCATGCGCCCGGTCGCATCCTCATTTGCCGTGAGGACTTTCCTAATCGCCGAGGCTTGTTTAAAGGGGTCGTTCATTCTCATTCCATTCCGCAGGGTAGGCCAGCCATGTCCAATCAGAAACCAGTCGAACAGGAAGACAAGCCGCTCGATCCGGTGATGGAGAATGTGCGCCGCAAGATGGTCAAGCTGCAGCTGGTCTCGGGTGGTATCATGTTGGTGATGCTTATGGTCGTGCTTTCAGCGATTGTCTATAAGCTTACGCGTCCGGGCAAGGCCGATGTGACGCAAAGCGCCTCAGTCCCGGTGCCGGGCGAGGCGCCGGTCACGGCAATCGCGGCACTGCCCGCCGGGTTCGAAGTCTCCGATGTGGCTTTGTCGGGCGGCCAGATCCTGTTCTATGGCGCGGTTGCCGGTGGAGATCGCAAGGCGATCGTTTTCGATATCGCCGCTGGCCGCATCGTTGCGGATATCTCCGTCAAGACCAACTGAGAAGGCCTGGCCGTGATCCCGCTGCGTATCGACGATCCGGCTGATCCGCGCATCGCCGGCTTTGTCTCGATCAAGGAGCGCGATCTGACGGGCCGGCATGGCCGCTTCATCGCCGAGGGCACTGTCGTGCTGCGCATGCTGGCGGCCGCGCACCGCGCCGGGCGTGGCATCGAAGCTGAAGCCATCCTGCTGCTCGAAAACCGCGTCGATGGTGTCAGCGGCATTCTGGCTGAATTTCCGGCCGACATTCCGGTCTATGTCGCCAGTGCTCCGGTGTTCGATGCCATTGCCGGCTTCAACATGCACAGGGGCGTGCTGGCGCTCGGTAAACGCCAAACGGCGCCGACTCTCGATGCGCTGGTCAAGGGTCTTCCCGTCAAAAGCCTGGTTCTTGCCGCTTGCGGCATCTCCAACCATGACAATATGGGCTCGATGTTCCGCAACGCGGCGGCCTTTGGCGTCGATGCCATCCTGATGGACGAAACCAGCTGCGATCCGATGTACCGCAAGGCGATCCGGGTTTCGGTCGGCTCGGTGCTGAGTGTCCCCTTTGCCCGTGAAGGATCAGTCACGGCACTTATAGGCCGCCTGCAGGCGGAAGGCTTTGCGATCTGGGGCCTGTCGCCGCGTGGAAAGACCGACCTGCACGATATTCCCCCGTCGCCGCGCACCGTGCTTCTCGCCGGGACGGAAGGCGAGGGGTTGCCTGAAAACATCATGGCATCGATCCAGACCGCCAGTATCCGGCAGCGGCCTGGACTGGATAGCCTGAATGTCGCCACTGCTACAGGCATCGCGCTGCATCAGGTGGCGATGATCAACGGCTTCATCTGACGTCAGAGATTAGTGCTGTTCCGGCGGCAGCATGTCGCGGGCGCGGGCTGCGAGGCTCTTGTCCGGGACGTTGGGCTGGGTACGTGCCGTCGAGAGGAGGGAGGGTATCGGTGACCCCGGACCTTCCTTGGCCGCTGTCAAAGCCACCATGGTTGCCGCGATATCGGCAATGTCCTCGCGCATGGCATCGTCATGCGCTGAAGACGTCGAGTGTGTCAGCTGCTCCGAAAGTGCTGCAGCCCGGTTGCGGGCATAGTCGGCCGGTACGGTCAGATCTATAGCGGCTATCGGTGACATGGTGTTGTGTGCATCGGTGTTATCCTGTGTTCCCAAGGTGCCGCCTGTTGCCGGATCCATGGCTGCGGGTTTCTTTTCGCGGCGAACGGGCATCGTCAGGCCTGCAGCGCGCAGCGCCTTCGAGGCATCGCGCAGGTCAGTGCCTGCATCCCTGACCTTGGCTTTCAAGCGCTCAATCTCGCTGCCTCTGCGTTCCAGAAAACTGTCCTTATCAGCATTGGCGGCCATTTCCCGGCTGAGCTTGGCTTCGAATTGCTTCAGGCGGGTTTCGTCACGGGCAAGCCTGACTTCCAGTTCCCGTGCCTTGGTGCTTTCGGCTTTCAGTTCGTTGCGCGTGATCTCGCGCTCATCCTTCAGGCCGGAGATGCGGCTCTTCAGATTTTCGGCCTCCGCATCATGGGCGGCGACGTCGATCTTCAGGCTGTCCAGATCGCCGTTCAGGTGATCCACCTGTTTGTTCAGGGTTTCGATGTCGATGTTCTTTTTGACGTTGTCGCGCTCGACATCGGCAAGCATCGTCTTCAGCCGCTCGATGTTCTGCTCGAGTTGGCGGGCTGCGGAGCGCAGATCCGCCGCCTCGACATTCATATCGGCAAGCTGCGTATGCAGATCGGCGTTTTCCCCGGCGAGGCGCTGGGTTTCCTTCAGGGTTGCGCCATTTTGAAGCAGGAGCACGACGTTCTTGTCGCGCTCGCGTTTCAGCATCTGGCTGGTCCTGGCATTTTCGGCCGCATAGCCGGCGCGGGCAGCGTCTTTCTGGGCCCGAACTTCCTGAGGCGATAGCGGCATCGTTGCCGTCAGCCGATCCTCGGCAAAGCGGATGATACGCCTGTGCACGACGGGCGCCACCAGCAGGCCGAGCAAAGCCGCAGTGAGAAAACCCAGGGCAAACAGAAGGGCGAATTGAATCACGGGCTGGCCATTTCAGTTCAGAGCACGCGGCGATACGCTATAATCCATGGTTTTCGTTTCATTCGCACTAAAGACGAACGACAATATCACTTCAAGTGTTTCGCGAACGCGCATTTTTTCCAGTCGCGTCAGCGACTGGAAAGACTTTTGGAAAACTAACGGAGAGTTTTAACTCTAGAAGGGGTTCCAGGTGGGCTGCTGGGTCAGCTTCAGATAGCCGACATTGATGCCGAGGCGCGCACCAAGGCCGGTGCGGATCGGAACCAGAACGATGTTCTCGTCGGTGAGCACCGTCATGCCGACGCCGGCGACCACATAGGCCGAGCCGGAGACCCCGCCGAAGCGCTTGTAGAGCGAGGGAACGGCCGGCAGGTTGTAGACCAGCATCATCGCCCGGCTGCCTTGGCCACCCCAGTCGAGGCCGAGGGACGGCCCTTGCCAGAACACGTTATGCTGGCCGGCATTCTTGGTGTAGAGGTCGCCTTCGCCATAGGTCAGGCCGGCCACGAATGCGCCGGAACCTTCCTGGCCGAGGATGTAACCGTTCGGCAGGCCGTATTTGGAAAATGCGTTCTCGACCACCTTGGCAAGTCCGCCCGAGGCGGAGCCGAAGAAGCCGTGACCGGCATCGACGATTTCCTGCATCGTGTATTGTTCGCCGTTGTTGCTTTGCGCAAATGCTGCCGGCATGAGGCTGAACACAGCCATCATCGCCACGAAGGTGCGCAAGAGTGGGAATTTCACGGCATTGACGATCCGCTGCATGTTCTTCTCCGTAAGCTCAGGAGCGCCGCGACGTCATGCGCGGGCCGCTGTCCTGCCCCGTTTCACTCTGTGACGGGGGTCGGGCTGATTGTCAGCAATTTGAACCGATGATCTTAACAATCGGTTTACCAAATGTGGTGTCTTTATGATCTTCGCCTGAGACTATGCCCGCGCAATCTTCGCGGGTTAGACTAATGGGCAAAAGGATCGCGGATGGCCGCCTGATCCCGCTTGTGAGCCGCTCGAAGGCTATTGAGGATACGACCATGGGAAAGAACCCGAACCTGACCTTGACTGGTCCCGATCTCGCAGCGCTTCTGTGCAGCCGTGTCTGCCATGACATCATCTCGCCGGTCGGTGCGATCAACAACGGCCTCGAGCTGCTCGACGAGGGCGGGGCGGATGCCGATGCCATGGACCTGATCCGCACTAGTGCGCTCAATGCCTCGGTAAGGCTGAAATTCGCCCGGCTGGCCTTCGGCGCTTCAGGTTCGGCCGGCGCTTCGATCGATACCGGTGAAGCGGAAAAGGCGGCGAAGGATTTCGCCTCCGTCGAAAAGAAGACGGAAGTCACCTGGACCGGCCCGCGCGTCATCATCGCCAAGAACCGGGTCAAGCTCCTGCTCAACCTGTTCCTGATCGCTTACGGCGCCATTCCACGCGGTGGTTCGATTGATGTCATTCTGGAAAATCCGGAATATGACGCGGCCTTCAAGCTGATCTGCAAGGGCCGGATGATGCGCGTACCGCCGAAGCTGGTCGAGCTTCTCTCGGGCACGCTCGAAGAAGCCGTCGATGCGCATACGATCCAGCCCTACTACACGGTTTTGCTCGCCGACGAGGCCGGGATGGAGATCGAGGTCACCTCGAATTCGGAAGAAATCGTGTTTTCCGCGAAAATGGTTGCAGCCTCAAGCTGAGATAAATCGGCTTTTCGGTGTCGCGGTAACTGATTCTTTGCCAAAGCGGCATACGGTTGTTGATAGGGATTAAATTCCCGTCGTAGCGCTGAGAGGGAGCTTGAGATGCAACGCTTGATGATTGCCGATGATTCGGACGTCGTACGCAAGGTCGGGAAGCGCATCCTCTCGGGCCT
The DNA here is from genome assembly GCA_900473045.1 of Hyphomicrobiales bacterium. Lineage (GTDB taxonomy): Bacteria > Pseudomonadota > Alphaproteobacteria > Rhizobiales > Rhizobiaceae > Pararhizobium. The sequence goes on along the minus strand of UCKS01000003.1, from coordinate 62,636 downwards.
GAATTTTCTGGTCTCCGAGGCAGCCAACGGTCTGGAAGCGCTGGTGCGCTGCGAAGCGGAACTGCCCAACATCATCATCGTCGATGCGGGTCTCGATGGCGCGCTGGACCTGATTGCCAATATCCGCAATCTGCCTGAGGGCAAGACCGTGCGGATCTATTACTGCGTCGTCGAGGCAGACTTGAAGAAGATGATGGCCGGCAAGCGGGCCGGTGCCGACGATTTCCTCTTGAAACCGTTCGATCGCAAGATCCTGACCAGCGTTTTCGGTAGCCTGTCGATCGCCGCCTGATCCCTGATCAACCGATATTGTTTCAAAAGAAGCCGTTGCCTTTCCAGGCAGCGGCTTTTTTGTGCGTCGCTCATAAGTCGTACTCGGTTCAAATGCGCAAATTCCGGAAACGCAAAAGCCCGCCATCATCGGCGGGCTTGAACGAAACTCTCGGCACTGTCAGCCGTGGCGTCCCTGCATTATGCGGGATGCGAAACACCGCCGGCTGGAATGGCCGATGCGGTATCAGGCGCTTTCTGCGAGTTCACCTTCCGGTTCGCGCAGCACATAGCCGCGACCCCAGACGGTCTCGATGTAGTTGGCGCCACCGGCAGCATTTGCCAGCTTCTTGCGCAGCTTGCAGATGAACACGTCGATGATCTTCAGTTCCGGTTCGTCCATGCCGCCATAAAGGTGGTTGAGGAACATTTCCTTGGTGAGCGTGGTACCCTTGCGGAGCGAAAGCAGCTCCAGCATCTGGTATTCCTTGCCGGTCAGGTGAACGCGCTGGCCGCCGACTTCAACAGTCTTTGCATCCAGGTTGACGATCAGTTCGCCGGTCGAGATGACCGACTGCGCATGACCCTTGGAACGGCGCACGATCGCGTGGATGCGAGCAACCAGTTCGTCCTTGTGGAAAGGCTTGGTCATGTAGTCGTCTGCGCCGAAGCCGAGGCCCCGAACCTTATCCTCGATACCGGCCATGCCGGACAGGATAAGAATAGGTGTCTTGACCTTGGACAGACGCAGCGTTCTCAAAACCTCGTAACCGGACATGTCCGGCAGGTTAAGATCGAGCAGAATGATGTCGTAATCATAGAGCTTGCCGAGATCGACACCCTCTTCACCAAGATCGGTGGTGTAAACGTTAAAACTTTCCGACTTGAGCATCAGTTCGATGCTCTGCGCTGTCGCGCTGTCGTCTTCGATGAGTAGAACCCGCATAATTGTCCCCTTTTCCGCCGCCGAAAGGTCGTTGTGGCCCCCTTACGCGATACGGATCCAGTCGTTGCCTGATTTGGAGGCTGCCAGCAAATGGTTAACAAATTCTGATTCACTCTGGCAAGGTGTATCGAAAATGTTAAATATTTTTTGCAGTCCTCTGTTTTTGCATGTGAATCTAGAATGACATCCTTAACGCACAACATTAAGGAAATCGGCTATCTGACTCATCTGACTCAATCTATGCCAAACACCAAATTTCGTGTCCGGCATTTACTGACCCTTAAATGATCGTCCCTATGATTAACGATGCCCGTAAACGAAAGGTTACCAGCGGTAGGATTTTGTTAAGATCGCTGAAATTATTTTTGTTTCCGACACCGTAAGGTCGGTTAATCGGGTCAAATCCAGTAACCGGGGTCTCGCATCACGGGAGTATTGCGTATGAAGTCACGTGAGAGCCTTGTTCGCCTGAAGGAATTTCAGGTGAAGGAGAAACAGCGTCAGTTGAGCCAGTTGCAACTGATGATGTCCGAATTTGAGCGGATGACCAAGGAATTGGAAAACCAGATCACGTTCGAGGAAAAGAAGTCGGGGATCACCGATCCCGCCCATTTCGCCTATCCGACGTTTGCCAAGGCTGCGCGGCAGCGGGCAGACAATCTCCAGGTCTCGGTCCGGGAACTGAAGGTACAGCAGGATGCGGCGGAACTTGCGCTGGAAGAGGTTCAGGCGGAATTCGCCAAGGCCGCGGCGCTCGAAGAACGCGACAGCGGCGCCCGTATGCGCGCTTAAGCGCACGCGGATTGCTTAAGGCCCAAAGGCCCTTCTCACGGACTTNNAAGTCCGTGAGAAGGGCCTTGTGCATTTTTCGACGAGGTTCAGGGGGCTGCTCAATTCTGGATGACATCGTGCCATTCGGGATGGCGTTGCGCCTGAGCACGCATGAAGGGGCAGAGCGGAATGATTTTCCAGCCGCCTTTTCGCGCTTCGTCGACAGCATGGGCTGCCAGCGCCTGGCCGACGCCTTTACCCCGCAACGCATCGGGGACGGCGGTGTGATCGATGATGATCAGGTGCGGCGATGACCGGGAATAGGTCATTTCGGCCGTATGGCCTTCGACGACTGTGCTGTATCGGCCATGCGAGCCGGCTTCGTCGCTCACGATATTCATCGCATCTCTCCTATTTGCCGGTCGAACCCGGCCGTTCCGTTCCGTGGTTGGTTCATCGTCGCACATGCGGAGGTCAAGCATTTCGGGGTGCGATGCCAAGGACCTCGCTGTTCAGCATCATCAAAGATGATATGTAATCCTGCCCGTGCAATAGAAGACAAGAATCATGCGTCTGATCACACCGCTTTTCCTTGTTCTTTCAGCGTTTTTTCTCGCTCTTGGGCTGGTGCTGCCGCTGGTCCGGTTCGAAAAACTGGTTTTTTTCAACGAAACGCCGTCGCTTCTTGGGATCGTGTCTTCGCTCTGGGATGACGGCAACCCTGTGCTGGCTATCGTCGTGGCGCTTTTTTCCGTCGTTTTCCCTTTTGCGAAGCTGGTCGGGATTGCCTTCGAGGCAACAGCGGCAGCGGACGGCAAGGTGGTGGGCGGGGTGGTTGCCCGGCTTTTGCCCATACTCGGCAAATGGTCGATGATGGATGTGATGCTGGTGGCGATCGTGATCTTTGCGGCCAAGACCAGTGGAATGGCCGAGGCTTTCACCCAGCCGGGCCTGTGGTTCTATGCCGGATCAGCGGTGCTGACAGGGCTGCTCCAAATGTGGCTGCGGCCGCACTCAGTGCGGCCGCTTTAACTCTTTTAAATGAAGGATCTGGCTAGTGGCGATATTGCTGGATGCGCGTTGTGCGCAGGCCGGCAAGACCATGGTCGCTGATCGAGGACTGCCAGGACAGGAATTCTTCGACGGTCAAGGTATAGCGTTCACAGGCTTCTTCCAGGCTCAGCAGTCCGCCACGCACGGCGGCGACGACTTCTGCCTTTCTGCGGATCACCCAACGGCGCGTATTGGCCGGTGGTAGATCAGCAATTGTCAAAGGGCTGCCATCGGGTCCGATGACATATTTCACGCGGGGTCGTATCATTTCGGTCATTGGACTCTCTACACATACTCAAGACCATATAGGCACAACTTACCCTGCCACATTTAACATTTGCCTAAGCGAGTGGTAACAATTTGCTAATAATTTTAGAGACTTCCAGCGTGCTCTTCGACCAATCGCAGATCATGCAAGCGGCGATCGGGACAGCGCAACTCGTCTCCTGCATGTCGCTTTATTGTGAGGTTTCTAAGCTTCGCCTATGTAATTTCCATGTATGCATGGGAGCTATGCAAATATAATGGTTCAATTTTCATAAAATTGTTGGTAGTAACGGCCAGTAATTGAGCATGAGCGGCATTATGTTGCTCTGGAATGCTCTCGACGCGCCATTTTATTTCAAAATACCGGCTTTTTCGCTTCGATTGTGTCCCTGGTGACCTCTCGGGGTTTTTGTCGGTTGGATCTATCGTGCTGCTGCCGAAAAAATTCCGGAATAAGAATTTTTTGGAGAGCTGGCGCTGTGGCCGGCAGGTTGGTGATTAAAAATATGAGAGACCCTGACAAGCTGACCTTGCGAAGCGAGGCTTATGCTGATTTCCTTTTGGGCATGAACAGTTCCGCAGTCCAGACGGAGTATGAAGTGCTCCACCTGATGCGCCAATGCACGGCGCAATTCGGTTTCAGCCATTTTATGATCGCGCGCGTCCCCTTCGGCGAGCAACAGCGTTTTGCCGAGCGTCTCGTTTTGAGCAGCTGGCCATCGGAGCTTGTGCGGGTATATGACGCCGCCACGGTTTTCCAGGCCAGCGCGCTGATCGAGCGGCTGCGCCATACCAAGCTGCCGATCTTCGGCGCAACACAAGTACTGCTCAATGCGCAAGGTTCTGCGGCGCGTGACACTGTCGGTGCGCTGTTTTCCGGGCAGGCGATGAGCAATTCATTTGCCGTCACGCTGCACACCACCCATGGGGAAGCCTTTGCCGCCGTGCTCAGCGGACAGCGTGGCGAGCCCGACAGGGCGGAGACGGCCGATCTCTATCTGACGCTGCTGCAACTGTTCGAAACGCTCGAGCGCACCTTCGAAGTCGGCGCCTCGGCGCGCGACAAGCTATCGACGCGCGAGATCGAATGTCTGCGCTGGGCTGCGGCCGGCAAGAGCAGCGACGAGATCGCCATCATCCTCGGCATTTCCGCCTATACGGTGTCCAGCTACTTCAAGACCGCGACCCGCAAGCTCGACTCCGTCAATCGTATGCAGGCGATCGCCCGTGCGATGCGAATGAAGCTGATCTGAGCGGCGCAAAACGCTTGCCCTTGTTCAACTCCCCGCGACTTTCTATATAGCGGCGTGCGGTATGGTCAGTCTTGGCCGGGAGCCGCTGTGCTGCGGCGTTGGCCGCTGGCAGGAAACAGGGTATGGTCGCGCGAAAATGCCGAACAACCTGCCGATGGACCGGAATACCGGATTGGATGCCGTGAACAGTCTCGATTTTGATCGCAAGCCCGAAGATACGCGCGTCGTCGTTGCCATGTCCGGCGGCGTCGACAGTTCCGTGGTGGCCGGCATCCTGAAACGGCAGGGCTACGACGTTCTCGGCATCACCCTGCAGCTTTACGATCATGGTGCCGCCGTCCACCGTGCCGGTTCCTGCTGTGCCGGCCAGGACATCGATGACGCCCGCCGCGTCTGCGAGGTGCTGGGTATTCCGCATTACGTTCTCGATTACGAGCAGCGGTTTCGCGAGACGGTGATCAATCCTTTCGCCGAAAGCTATGTGGCCGGCGAAACGCCGATCCCTTGCGTTGCCTGCAACCAGACGGTCAAATTTGCCGATCTTCTGGCAACGGCACGCGATCTCGGTGCGGATGCGCTGGCGACCGGCCATTATATCCGCTCCAAGGCCAATCCGCAGCCGGACGCACCGGGCCGCCGCGCGCTGTTTCGCCCGACAGATGCCGATCGCGACCAGAGCTATTTCCTGTTTGCCACGACGCAGGAGCAGATCGACTATCTGCGCTTTCCGCTGGGCAATCTCACCAAGGCGGAAACGAGGGCGCTTGCCGAAGACATGGGCCTCGTCGTCGCCAAGAAGGCTGACAGCCAGGACATCTGTTTCGTGCCGCAGGGCAAGTATGCCGATATCATCAACAAGCTGAAGCCGAACGCGTCCCTGGCGGGCGATATCGTCCATTTGGACGGCCGCGTGCTCGGCAGCCATGATGGCATACTGCACTATACGATCGGCCAACGCCGCGGCATCGGCGTCGCTACCGGCGAGCCACTCTACGTGGTGCATCTCGATGCCCGCTCGCGCCGCGTCATCGTCGGCCCGAAGGAAGCGCTGGAAACCCGTCGCGTCTATCTGCGCGATATCAACTGGCTGGGCGACGGCGATATTTTCGATGTGGCCGCCGATGGATTTGCCTGTTTCGCCAAGGTTCGCTCCACCCGCCAGCCGGCGCCTGCAATCCTGCGCGCCGATGCAGACGGCGTCTCGGTCGAACTGCTGGAAGGCGAGGCGGGTGTCGCCCCGGGCCAAGCCTGTGCGCTCTATTCCGGGATCGGTGAAGACGCCCGTGTCTACGGCGGCGGCTTCATCCTGCGCTCCGAACGCGAGGCGGCAGCCGAAGCCGCTCTCAAGGATCTGCTGCAGGGCGTGATTGCGGCCTGATCGAGGACAGGGGGCGGCCGGTCACGTGCCGCGCCCCGCCATTGTCCACCGTGCCTTGAAAAACTTCCGGTTTTTTGAAACGGCTCGGCTTGACACCGGCATCAGCCGCACCTTATAAGCCGCCCACTGACGATGACGACAGCGGCCAAAAGCCAAAGTCGCAGTCTGATGGCGGGGTAGCTCAGGTGGTTAGAGCAGCGGAATCATAATCCGCGTGTCGGGGGTTCGAGTCCCTCTCCCGCTACCAAAATTCTTTAGATTTTTGAGAGAACTGCTCAGGCGCTGCCAACAATTTGGTTGCCATTCTCTACCATGTGCGTTTCAACTGCTGCTTTGGTCATTCGGTCAGGCTTATAAATGAGCGGCGTCCCGGCGTGCCCGCACTATAGACAATCACGCTCATTCCCATAGATAGATGCTGGACCAACCTGCTGAAATGCCTATGTGAAACAAGGGGAAACGCGATGAGAAAGCTTGTCGCTGCGGTTGGAACAATTGTTGCCCTGTCGTCTTGCCCGGCGACAGAGCGAGGATTGCAATCGGAGTAGGCTCCGGCGCAATCATTGGCGGCGTTGTCAGCAATAGCTGGGGCGGCGCGGCTATCGGCGCTGTAGCTGGCGGAATTGTCGGCAATCTCATTGGCCGTTCCCAATGAGCGCCAAGGTTATTGCATCTTTCGTGACCACTGCGGTCGGCAATTCGAGGCGCGTTGCCGGTAAGAAACCGTTATTCTCTTCAAGTTTGTGACAGGTGCGGCGCCGTATCGCACCGCTGGCTCCAGTGGATATATCCCAGCGGCTAAGTGGCTGGGAGCTTTTTTAGCGCCATATGGGCGCACGTCTTTTAGGGCGACGGCTAACCCTCAAGCCACTCCGCCTGCAGCCTTGACAAAACGCACATACTTCTCCGCCAAGCCGTCCTGCAGCCGGTCGATGATCAGGAGCGAGATCTGGAAGGCTGTGTCGAGGTCCGGGGTCTGGCCGGTCAGTTCGGCGAGATAGACCACTTCTGGATCGTATTGATCCGGGGCCTTTGTGACCTCGTGCAGAAAGGTGCGAAGGGCGAGGCGGGCGTTGGCCGTCTGCGCATCGCGGCGTTCAGTGTCGGAAAGAGGCAGGCCGATCAGCAAGGCATGGACGTCTATGAACCGCAAAAGGGCCGAGTAGTGCTCCGCTGTTTCGGGCAATCCAGCCTGCAGATAGAGGCTGGTTTTTGCCGCCTCCAGCTTGCTGCTGCTCGCCCAGCGGCCAAGGTCATAGCGGTAGATCGTCGAAGCATCGGTCAGAAATTTTCCGGCGGCGCAGAACGCAAAGCTCAAGGCCCAGTCACAATAGCCGCCGTGCGTCGGATGGGCTTGCGAGAACAGCGAAAACATGCCCTTGAACAGGTCCGAGCGGTAGGCGCTGTAGTAGAGCCCGTTATTGCCATTGGCCTTGCCGTTATATTCGAGCAGGCGGCTGCCGGCATTATCGGCGGTGATCGAAAACCGATCGACCTGCTGTACCCCTTTTTCATTCGTCCAGATGACTGTCTGCGGACGAACCCCGATCACGTCGCCGGGCAGAGCCGAAAGGTCGAGGGGCTGCTTGTGATCAAGGCCATAGATCTCGTCATCATCGCCCATCGGCATCAGAAACGGCGTTTCGACCTTTGACAGGGCAGAGGCCATGTTCCGCAATCCGCCATCACCGTCCGGGACGACATAGGTAAGGCGTGGATGGCTGTTTTCGTAGCGGGCGCGCTTTTGCGGATCACCGGAATTGTCGGAAACGACCAGCCGGCAATCTCTCTTGTCCGCATAGATCAATGCCGTTTCGATCGCGCCGGCGGAGCGCTGCAGATCGCGGTTGCTCGGCATGCAGAGGGTAAGCTGTGTCATCAAGGCGTGTCCACGCGGGTTGGGATCTCCCGATGTAGGCGGTGTCGGGTGCGCGAGGCTTGCGGCGCCATTCTCTGTCGATCCAGCCTTGCACCAGCCGGTATCGCTAGCGATGGTTTATCAGTGGATACGTCTGGAACGTCGATGTCGGCATCTCTTTCAAAAGCGCTCGGTTATTACAATGCAGGTCACTATGACCGGGCATTGAGCATTCTGTCGCCCACCCGGCGGCAACCGTTCGCGCTCAACGAGCTGCTGCTGATTGCCCAATGTTATGCCAAGACAGAGAAATTCACCGAGGCGGCTGCGTTCTACATCAAGGCGGCGGACATGGGTGGCCCCAGGCAGGCGATGCTGCGCGCACTTGCGGCCAACATGCTGCAGGAGGCGGACGATTCCTTCGCGTCCTTGAACATAGCCCGGCTTGCCGCCAAATCCGGCATATTCGATACCAATGCCGAGGAGACCTATCGCCGCTATCTGCATGAATTCCTTTGCCTCGACGAAGCGCAGATGGATGACCAGCGGTTTCTGGACCGGCTGAAAGCCGGCGACGAACAGTATCTGGCCGCAGAGTTTCCACATCGCCATATCGGCTGGTGCGGCGACGAAAACATCAATGCGCGGCAGACGAAAATCCACGATGCCGTGGCGTTCACGCCAGCATCAAGAGCGGCACGGCGGGCGGTGCCGCACCAGTTTTCCGACAGGATCAGGATTGGCTACCTCTCGGCCGATTTCAGTGATCAGCACGCCACGATGCGCCTTTTCCAGAGCGCGCTGCTGCAGCATGATCCGGACCGGTTCGACGTCGCGCTTTTCTGCAGCACTGGAGACGACTTGATCCGGCTCGATAAGGGATCACGGAATACCTATCCCAATCTGCAGCGCATCGGCCACCTGTCGGACGCAGATGCGGCGGCGCTGATCCGGCGTTCGGGTATCGATATTCTTGTTGATCTCAAGGGCCATACCAAGGGTTCCCGCGCCGGGCTGCTCAACAAGGGGGCGGCGCCGATCCAGGTTGCCTATCTCGGCTTTCCCGGATCGGGGACCGGCATCGATTGCGACTATATTTTATCCGACGCTGTGGTGACGCCGGAAACGAGCCGGCCGTTCTATCACGAGAAATTCTGCCTGCTTCCCGACAGCTACCAAGCCAATGACAATGTCGACCGTCCGCTCCCGTCCGCCACCGCGCGCAGTGTGCTTGGTCTGCCGCAGGACCGCATCGTCTTTGCCTCCTTCAACACGCATCGCAAGATCAAGCCGCAAACGGCGGAGCTCTGGGCAGAGATTCTGCGGCAAACGGAAGACAGCCTGTTGTGGGTCATGTGCTCCAACCGTTTTGCGCGCGACAATCTGCTGCGCTGGATGGAAAATGCGGGTATCGCCAGCGACCGGATCACCTTCGCCGATCCGGTTGCCTACCCGGATCACATTGCCCGCCTTCAAGCGGCGGATATCGGGCTGGATACGTTTCCCTGCAACGGCCACACGACGACATCGGACAAGTTATGGGCGGGTCTGCCGGTGCCGACCTTCAAGGGCACACACTTTGCCTCGCGGGTGACGGAGAGCCTGCTGCGGGCGCTTGGGGTTGTCGAACTGGTGGCGGATAATGCGGAACAGTATGTCGAACTTTGTGTTTCGCTGGCGAAAAATCCCGATGAACTGCGTGCCGTGAAAGAGAAAATTGCCGCGCAGCGCACGATCGCGCCGCTGTTTGATACGACACGTTTCGTCCGTCATCTGGAAAAGGCGTTCGAGCTGATGATCGAGCGCGCCCGCAACGGCCAGGAACCGGATCATATTGCGGTGCCGGTCCTGGTTTAAGTCTGCGACAGACCGGCCGCTGCCCGCTTTTTCGGCCGCGATCCCTATCCATGACCTGATGCTCAGGACTGCAGGATTTTCTCGATCGTGGTGGTGGATTCGTTGAGATCGCAGAGTTCGTAGGTGCCTGTTTCCTCCACCTGGCGGCAGACGAAATTCACTCTCGCTTCGTCATGGTCGAGCGCTACAAGCAGTGTTTGGCGCAAGCCCATCGCCGTCAGCAGAACCGGTTCCCGCAGGAGCCGCCCCTCGCGCCAGGAGCTCAGGCGTACGGTGACTGGCATCATGGTGATTCTCCTTCCTGCCAGTCTATCACGAAGCCGGTCGGAATATTAGCGATCGGTTTTCCGCTCATCCTTCACTGAGTATTTCCATGCCACTGGTCAGCCGGTCCATCAGGCTGCGCCGGACACGGCCGACGTCGCGCAGTGGCGGTTCACCGAACTGGCGGGCATATTCGCGGCTGAACTGCGACTGGCTTTCATAGCCGACCTGATGGCCGGCAGAGCCTGCATCCAGCATATCTTCCAGCATCAGCCGGCGGGCTTCCTGCAGCCGCAGCTGTTTTTGATACTGCATCGGGCTCATGGCGGTGATCGCCTTGAAATGATGGTGCAGCGACGAGACGCTCATGCTGACACGGCTGGCCAGATCCTCGATCTTCAGGGGCAGGGCGTAATGCTCCTTCAGCCAGACGCAGGCGCGGCTGATCTGGTGCGACTGGCTTTCGGTCACCGCCATCTGGCGCAGGCGGGCGCTCTGCGGGCCCGTCAGGAGCCGGTAGATGATCTCCTGTTCGATCAGCGGCAGCAGAGCCGGGATGTCGTCCGGCCGGTCCAGCAGCTTGAGGAGCCGTATAGCTGCGTCTTCCAATTCTGCTGTCACCGAACTGACGGTCATGCCGCGTGCCGTGGATGCAGGTACGCCGCCGCCAGCGCGTTCGAGAAGCGAAGCAATACGCGTGGTGTCGATGCCGAACGTCACGCTCAGATAGGGTTTTTCCTCTGACGCTTCGACAATCTGCGTGGTGACCGGCAGGTCGATCGAAGTCAGCAGATAATCGGCGCCGCCATAGCGGTAAATGTCGTCGCCGAGCACTACCTGTTTTGCACCCTGGGCAATCAGCGCCAGGCTCGGCTTGTAGGCACCGCAGGATTTCGTGCCGGTTCCTGAGCGCCGGTGAACGCTGACGCCCGGAATGGCCGTTGGATGGTCGCCATCTTCCTTGGCGAAACGGGCAATAAGATCAATCAGTTCCTGACTGCGTGGGGTTCGTGAAGCTGTCATAATCAAAAGTCTTTCCAGCTATTTAGATTTTGTCGCGCATATCGGAAGTTAGTCGCTCCGCGGTTATCTGCAAAACCTCGGATCCGTATTTTGCAGGATCGTACAATAATCTTGCAGGATTGCTCTAACGTTCCGCCGGTGTGATCTGCCAGTATGCTATCGGGGAGAGGCGATCTGTGCTTCCATCACAATCCCCGCTTCATCAGATAAAGGAGTGACCCATGGCCCTGGCAAGAGGATATGCTGCGACGGATGCGTCGAAGCCGCTGCAGCCCTTCACATTCGAACGGCGCGAACCCCGCGAGGACGACGTCGTCATCAGCATCAAGTATTCCGGCATCTGCCATTCGGATATCCATCAGGCCCGCAATGAGTGGGGCAACTCGGCATTCCCGATGGTTCCCGGCCACGAGATCGCCGGTATCGTCACGGCGGTCGGCTCGAAGGTATCAAAATTCAAGGTCGGCGACCGGGTCGGCGTCGGCTGCTTTGTCGATAGCTGCACCACCTGCGCCAGCCGCGATGTCGATCTGGAACAGTACATGCCCGGGCTTGTCGGCACCTATAACAGCGTCGAAGCCGACGGCAAGACGCCGACCCAGGGCGGCTATTCCGATTTTATCGTCGTCAAGGAAGGCTACGTCCTCTCCATTCCGGAGAATCTGCCCTTTGAAGCAACCGCACCACTGCTTTGCGCCGGTATCACCCTCTATTCGCCGCTGCGCAACTGGGGCGCTGGTCCCGGCAAGAAGATCGCAGTCGTCGGTATGGGCGGTCTTGGCCATATGGGCGTCAAGCTTGCCCATGCGATGGGTGCCGATGTCACCGTTCTCAGCCAGTCCTTGTCGAAGAAGGAAGATGGCCTGAAGCTTGGTGCCGATCATTATTATGCGACCGCCGATGCCGAAACCTTCACGAAACTGGCAGGCACGTTCGACCTGATCCTGTGCACGGTCTCGGCCGAGATCGACTGGAACGCCTATCTCGGGCTGCTCAAGGTGGATGGCACGCTGGTACTGCTCGGTGTTCCGGAAAAGCCGGTGCCGGTGCATGCGTTCTCGCTCATTCCGGGCCGCCGTTCGATTGCGGGCTCGATGATCGGTTCGATCAAGGAAACCCAGGACATGCTCGATTTCTGCGGTGAGCACAACATCGTCTCGGAGATCGAACTGATCCGCATGGATCAGGTCAACGAAGCCTATGAGCGCGTCATCAAGAGCGACGTGCGCTACCGCTTCGTCATCGACATGGCGACACTGTAATCCATCGAGACAAAAGGGCCGGCGCCGTTTACGGCGCCGGCCCTTTTTCGCGTCAGCCCGGTTAAAGGGTTACTTGACTTCGGTCAGCACTTCCGTGCCGGAGCCGTCCTTGCCGGTAATCGTCCACTTGCCATCCAGCGTGCCATCGCCGTTGACCTTGTAGACGATCAGCCCCAGCGCGTCTTGCAAGACGTAACCGGCTGCAAAGGCATCGCCGTTCAGCATGCAGACGCCGGTCGATTTGACGCCTGCCGTGTCCCACTCGATCACGCAGGTGGTTTCGCTGGCGAGCGTTATTTCGGCCGTTCCGGTATAGCTCGACCCATCGAGATTGGTACCCTCGACGGTATATTTACCGGCATTGACGGTTTGCGCATGCGCAGTGGATGCTGCCGCGAGCAGAAGTGCTGCGGCGAAAACGATCTTTTTCATCTAACCCCTCAAAGAAATGCTCGATAATCGAGCTGCATTTCAGCCTATGCGCAATCAGTGCCGTTTGAAAAGAACCAAAATTGTGGTGATCGAGGCGTATGTCGTCACCGGTTCAGACAGCCGGATTTCATCGGGATATCGGATTTTGCAGCCGCAGGGGAAGGGTTGCCGCAACGAGGCTATCCGTGTCACCGCTTGTTAAGACTGCACCGCCTGATGGACCGCGCGCAAGGTCGAAAGCAGGCCTGCCGCCCTGTCGAGGGGAAGACAGCTTGGCCCGTCGCAAAGCGCCCTGTCGGGATCGGGATGGAACTCGAGGAAAACGCCGTTGGCACCGGCTGCCACAGCCGCCTTGGCGATGATGGGGACACCCTCGCGGCGTCCGCCCGTCGAGCTGCCATTGGTGCGGGGATCGGCGCCCGGCAATTGCACGGAATGCGTCGCATCAATCGTGACGGGGACGCCGAGGCGCTGCATTTCGGCAATACCCAGCATATCGACGATCAGATTGTTGTAGCCAAAGGAACTGCCACGTTCGCACAAAACGATCTGAAGGTGCGGCGCAACCGCCCGCGTCTTGGCGATGATGTTCTTGCAGTCCCAGGGAGCAAGGAACTGGGCCTTCTTGATGTGCAGCAGGCCATCCGCGCGGCCTGTGGCAATGGCGGCGGCGACAATCAGATCGGTCTGGCGGCACAGGAATGCGGGAATCTGAACCAGATCGGCAACGGCGGCAACCGCCTCTGCCTGGTCGATTTCGTGAATATCCGTGGCGATCGGCACATTCAGAGTTCTCTTGATTTCCGCAAGCATGGCGAGGCCATCTTTCAACCCCGGCCCGCGATAACTGGCGTTTGAGGAGCGGTTGGCCTTGTCGAAGCTGGCCTTGAACACGAAAGGCAAGCCGAGGTCGGCCGTGATCGCCTTCAGGTGCCGCCCCACGTCCAGTGCCAGCTCAAGATTCTCCAGGACATTCAGGCCTGCAATAACTGCCAGCGGCTGGCCGTCGCCAAACGACATGTTCCAGTGTTTCAGGTGCGCTGCGGCCATTGTCGACTTTCCCTTGCACGGCGCAACTGCGCGCCCGCTATCACCCAGGTTGGAGCGAGAATCAGATCTCTGATCGTCGCACGTGCACACAATATGGAATTTGATGACGGCGGCAACTCAGCGCTGTTGCGCTTGGCGCCTCGGTTGTGCTGCCGATTGTGGAAACAGACGAGCGTCAGCCCAGTGGCAGCGGCCCGTCATTCTTGATTTCTTCCATCACCGCGTAGGTCCGCGTTTCCTTGACGCCGGGAAGGGTCCAGAGTACCTGGCCGAGGAAGTTGCGGTAGGCGTTCATATCCTCGAAGCGGGTCTTGACGAGATAATCGAAACCACCGGCGACCATATGGCATTCAAGCACCGACGGCGCTTGTTTGACTGCTACGGCGAACTTGTCGAACACCTCGGGCGTCGTCTTGTCGAGCATCACCTCGATGAAGACGAGAAGCCCGAAGCCGAGCTTGTGTGGATCGAGCCGGGCGCCAAAGCCCGAGACATACCCCTCCTTCAGCAAGCGGCGTAGCCGCTCGCTGGTGGCTGTCGGGGAAAGCCCGATGCGGTCGGCCAGCTCCAGATTGGTGATCCGGCCGTCCGCCTGCAGGATGTTGAGGATCCGCCGGTCGATTTTGTCTATCTCATGCATCGGATCTCTACCCTTTCAACGCCGGCGGACGCTTAAGCTGCCAGCCGCGTTTCGGCGAGCTTCACCCAGTAGGAGATGCCATGCGGGATCGCCTCGTCGTTGAAGTCGTAGGCCGGATTGTGCAGTCCGGCCGTGTCGCCATTGCCGATGAAGATGAAGGCGCCCGGACGAGCCAGCAGCATATAGGAAAAATCCTCGCCGCCCATCATCGGATCGAGATCGCCCGAGACCTGGTTTTCGCCGGCGATGTTGGCCGCTGCCGAAAGGGCATGGCCGGTTTCTTCGCGGTGGTTGACCGTGACCGGATAGTTGCGGGCGTAGGAGACCTTGATCTTGGCACCATAGGCAGCGCCCAGGCCTTCGCAAATCTGCTTGATCCGCTGTTCGGCGAGATCGCGGACTTCCGGCATCAGCGTGCGCACCGTGCCGCCGAGCAGGGCCTGCTCCGGAATGATGTTATGGGCAAAGCCGGCATTGAATTTGGTCACCGAAACGACGACCGAGAACAGCGGATCGACCGAGCGCGAGGCGATGGTCTGCAGCGCGTTGACGATCTGCGAGCCGATGACGATCGGGTCGATCGTCTTGTGCGGCTGGGCGGCGTGGCCGCCGCGGCCATCGATGGTGATGTTGAATTCATCGGTCGAGGCCATGATCGGGCCGACGCGGCTGCCGAACTGGCCGACCGGCATGCCCGGCATATTGTGCATGCCATAGACTTCCTCGATGGAGAAGCGTTCCATCATGCCGTCCTTGACCATCTCGTGGCCGCCGGCGCCGCCTTCTTCGGCCGGCTGGAAGATCACGGCCACCGAGCCTTTGAAGTTGCGTGTCTCGGCGAGATATTTCGCAGCGCCCAGAAGCATGGCGGTGTGGCCGTCATGGCCGCAGGCGTGCATCTTGCCCGCCGTTGTCGAGGCCCAGGGCTTGCCGCTCGTCTCTGTCATCGGCAGGGCGTCCATGTCGGCGCGCATGCCGATGGTGCGGCCTTCGCCGAGATTGCCCTTGATCAGGCCGACGACGCCGGTGCGGCCGAGGCCGGTGACGATTTCGTCAACGCCAAATTCCTTGAGTTTATTTTCGACGAAAGCTGCCGTATTTTCCACAGCGAACAGGAGTTCCGGCTTCGTATGGAGGTGGCGGCGCCATTCCGTGACTTCGGTCTGGAGTTCTGCTGCGCGGTTCAGAATAGGCATTTTGGCTTCCTGTGGGTCCATTGCGGGCATGGGATACGAGAAATTTGGCATCGGCGCAAAAGAATGGTCTTTGCCATCTCCTCGCCATATAGGTTAAATAGCCGGACGATACGAGGCAATTCCCGAAATTTCGAGGTTTGACGTGGTGATAACTGGAATTCGCAAGAGTGGCGCGTTGAAGCTATTCGCAGTCCTGACAGGCGCCTGCGCGTCGCTGCTGTCGTCCGTTTTGCCGAGCGCAGCCAATCCGCAGCTGGTTGTCGATGTCAGTTCGCTGAAGGTCTATGAGCAGCGGGAAATCTATCAGAAATGGTATCCGGCGTCGCTGACCAAGCTGATGACGGCCTATACGACCTTCCGGGCGCTGAAATCCGGCCAGCTGACACTGGAAACCCCGGTGGTGATGAGCAAGAACGCCGCCGGCGAGCCGCCGAGCAAGATGTTCTACAAGCCCGGCCAGGCAGTGACGCTCGACAGCGCATTGAAGATGATGCTGATCAAATCGGCCAACGACATTGCCGTTGCGATCGGCGAGACCGTGGCTGGCTCCGAGCCGGCATTCATCAACATGATGAATTCCGAGGCGCTGCGGATCGGTATGACGTCCTCGCATTTCGTCAACCCCAACGGGCTGCCGGCGCCGGGTCAGTACACGACTGCCCGCGATCTCGCCGTTCTAGCGATCACGATCAAGCGCGAGTTTCCGCAATATGCAGCCTATTTTGCCTATGAGGGCTTCACCACGGGCAAGAAAAACTATCCCAATTTCAATATGCTGATCGGCCGTTTCGATGGTGCCGACGGCATGAAGACTGGCTTCATCTGCGCCTCGGGTTTCAATCAGGTTTCATCTGCGACACGCAACGGGCGTGCCGTCGTTTCCGTCGTCCTGGGTGCCGACAGCCTCGGCGGCCGGGCGGACGAATCGGCGCGGTTGCTGCAGCTCGGCCTGACATCGAGCGGCGCCGGCAAGCCCGGACTTGGCCAGATCGCGCCCTATGGGGAAAGCCGCGACATGGTCGCCGATGTCAGCAAGGAAATCTGTAATCCGAAGGCAGCCAAGGTGCGCTCGGAAAATCGTGATGAAGGTGGCCGGCAGAAATTGCTGTCGCCTTATATCCACGAGATCAACCGCCCTCTGAATCTCGTCGCTGCGGGGCTTATCCCGGGCACCGACAAGGTGGCAGATGTCAAAGGCAAGGATCAGACGGAGAGCGCGCAAGGCGATGTCGCCAATGTGCCGATTCCGGTTCCTCGCCCCGTTTTCTAAAGTTTCCGCATACTGATCGGATAAATCCATGAGCCTTCTGCTGAACGCCGTGCCGGTGTCGATCCTCACCGGTTTCCTCGGCGCGGGAAAGACTTTTCTGCTCAACCGGCTGCTGAAGGATCCCGATCTGACAGACACCGCCGTGATCATCAACGAATTCGGCGATGTCTCGCTCGATCATCTGCTGGTCGAGGCATCGAGCGACGGCATTATCGAATTGTCGGATGGCTGCCTGTGCTGCACGGTGCGTGGCGAACTGGTCGATACGCTGGCCGACCTGATGGACCGGATGCAGACCGGCAAGATCAAGCCGCTGAAGCGCGTGGTCATCGAAACCACCGGCCTTGCCGATCCGGCGCCTGTGCTGCAATCGGTGATGGGCAATCCTGTCATCGCCCAGAGCTACCGGCTCGACGGTGTCGTCACCGTCGTCGATGCGGCCAACGGTCTGTCGACCCTTGATCATCACGAAGAGGCGGTCAAGCAGGTGGCGATGGCCGACCGGCTGGTGATCAGCAAGATATCGCTGGCGACGCCGGATGCGGTGATCTCGCTGAAGGCGCGGCTGCGGGCGCTTAACCCCCGTGCGCCGATGATCGATGGCGATGTGCCCGAGGCGGGCAAGGCGGAACTCTTTCATTGCGGACTCTACGATCCCGGAACCAAGATCGCCGATGTCGGCCGCTGGCTGCAGGACGAAGCCGCGGCGGATCATGATCATCATCACGACCACGACCATTGCGATCACGAAAAGTGTGGCCATGACCACCATCATCATGACGAAAACCGGCATGGTGCCGATATCCGCTCGTTCAGCCTCGTCCACGACCGGCCGATCGATCCGATGGCGCTGGAAATGTTCGTCGATCTGCTGCGCTCCGCCCACGGCGAAAAGCTTTTGCGGATGAAGGCCATCGTCTCGATGTCGGACAATCCCGACCGGCCGCTGATCCTGCATGGCGTGCAGACCGTGTTCCATACACCGCAGCGCATGGCCGCATGGCCCGACCCGTCCGACCGGCGCACGCGCATGGTGCTGATCACCAAGGACCTGCCGGAAGCGTTCGTGCGCGATCTCTTCGATGCCTTTACCGGCAAGCCGCGCATCGACCGGCCGGACAGGCAGGCGCTGGAGGACAATCCGCTGGCGGTGCCCGGGTTGCGGATGTAACCAATCGGCAAGGGGCCGGCATGTTTATCGAGACGGACGAAGTCATCGGCAACATGCGGGCGCCAGCCTATCCGGCCAGCCGTCCCGGCGGCTGGAGTATCAGCGCCTCGCTCGGGTTCCATATCCTGATCGCGATTGCCCTGCTTCTGGCCGTGACGCCACGCCGGCAGGGATCATCTTCGCAAGACAGCGTTACCGTCGACGTTCTGACACCAAAACAGTTTGAGGCCGCAAGCAGGCCTCCGGTCGCTGAAACCCAGGCACAGCCCCAACCTCTGAACGATACTTCGTCCAGGCCATTGACCGAAAGTCCGGTGCCGAAATTCACCGAGCTGCCGACGGACCGGACACGCCCCGAAGCAAGCGTCATGGTTCAGGCCACACATCTTCAGTCAGCGAAAGTGCTGGCCGATCCGCGCAGCGCCAAGGCGCGCAAGGCACTGGGCCAGCTGGCGCCCTCGGAGCGCATCGTCCAGCTCTGCAATATCGAGGCAATGGAGCAGGTCCATCTCTGGAAAGCCGCATTGAAGCCGGATTTCCTGGTGGCCTATGCGATGGCCGATACCGAACTTTCCGGGCAGAAACTCAGGGCTGATGGCGGGGCGTTTCGCAGCAAAAGCCGCTGGTACCATATCGGCTTTACCTGCGAGGTGACGCCGGACCTGAGCAAAGTCGTGTCGTTCTCCTTCGCGGTCGGCAGCGAGATCCCGAAAGGCGATTGGGCCGAACATAATCTTTTAGCGGACGATGGGCCTGCGGATTAGACAGGTAACGGATCAACCGGCGCAGGCAGCTGCGCGGGCCAGAAAGAACGCCTTTTCGCGGGCGTTGCGGGTGAGGTCTGCCGCACGCTTGAATTCGACTTTGGCTTCCTCCAGCCGCCCGGCCCGCAAGAGGAAATCCCCTCTTGCGGCAGGCAAGGGAACGTAGTTGTGCAATCCCGCCGCCGGGTCGATCTCGTCGAGACGTGAAAGGCCGGTTTCCGGTCCGAAGGCCATGCTGTGGGCCACCGCCCGATTGAGATCGACCACCGGCGACGGCATCACTTGGCGCAGCGTATCGTAGAGGCCAGCGATCTTCTGCCAGTCCGTGTCCTGCGCCTTGCGGGCGCGTGCATGACAGGCCGCCAGCGCCGCCTGCAGGGCGTAAGGCCCATTGGCACCGCCGAGTGCTTCCGCGCGCTGCAGGGCCGCCAGTCCACGGCGGATCAGCAGCTGGTCCCAATAGGCGCGGTTCTGCTCTGTCAGCAGGATCGGCGAACCATCGGGGGCGACGCGGGCGGCGAGGCGGGAGGCCTGAATTTCCATCAGCGACAGCAGGCCCAGCACTTCCGGCTCTCCAGGCAACAAACCGGCAAGGATACGGCCGAGACGCTGGGCTTCGGCGCAGAGCGCCGGACGGATCAGATTCTCGCCCGTGGTGGCCGCATAGCCTTCGTTGAAGATCAGGTAGATCACCTCCAGCACCGAGGCGAGCCGTTCCTTGCGCTCCGCCCCGCGCGGCACGGCATAGGTCAGGCCGGCATTGCCAAGTGTCTTCTTGGCCCGGACGATCCGCTGGGCGATGGTCGCTTCGTTGGAGAGAAAAGCACGGGCGATCTCGTCGGTGGTCAATCCGCCAATCAGCCGAAGGGTGAGCGCGGCGCGTGCCTCCGCTGACAGGACCGGGTGGCAGGCGGTGAAAATCAGGCCGAGCAGTTCGTCACCGAGATCATCATCCAGCGCCGCCTCGACATCCTCGACGCTGGTATCGCGTTCGTTCTCGAGATCGCGGCCGATTTCGGCATGTTTGCGGACAAGCATTTTCTTGCGGCGGAAACCGTCGATGGCGCGCCGCTTGGCCGCAGCCATCAGCCAGGCGCCGGGGTTGTTGGGGACGCCGGTCTTGGGCCATTCGGATAGGGCGGTCACCAGAGCGTCCTGCGCCAGTTCTTCGGCCAGCCCGACATCCCTGACCATGCGCGCCAAGCCGCCGATCAGCCTGGCCTGTTCGATCCGGAAAACCGTCTCTATCGCCTGATGTGTTTCGTTCGCTGCCATGCCTCCGGATTAAGCGAGCAGCAGCGGTTGCGTCAAGCCGCCATGGCGGCTTGACGTTGGTGGCGATATCAGCGTTTTGCTGCCTTTTCGCGCAACCGTTCTTCCTGTTCGGCCAGTTCCGGCGTAAAGGCCTCGCCGAAATCGGCTGCCTCGAACACCCGGCGGATCTCCAGCTCGCTTGGTCCGGCCATCGGGTTCGGGCAGCGCTTGGCCCATTCGACAGCTTCGGCCATGTCCTTGACTTCCCAGAGCCAGAAACCGGCGATCAGCTCGCGGGTTTCGGCAAAGGGACCGTCGATAACGGTACGGCTTGACCCGTCGAAGGCGATCCGCTTGCCCTTGACCGAAGGGTGCAGGCCTTCGCCGGCCATCATGATACCGGCATTGACCAGCTCTTCGTTGTATTTGCCCATGGCTTCTAGAAGCTCGGTTGAGGGCATGATGCCGTCTTCGCTATCTTTCGTCGCCTTGACGATAACCATCACACGCATTGTCTTCTCCTCTGATTACTGGAAGCCGGAGTGGCCTTCCTGATCATACGACGAACGAGCTTCGCTCCAATCGACAGCAATCCGAATTTTTTTTGAGATTTTTCCAGACGAGGATCGACGAGCCGAACAGAGGGAGTGTTAAAGGCCAGATTGACGGCACGGCCTAGCTTTTTGCCCTCAAGGCTTCTTGCGGATGACGAAGCGATGACCGCCGGCCAGAGCCTCGGATTGCTCCAGGCTATGGCCGTCTTCATTGCAGAAATGGGGAATGTCGATGATGGCGAGTGGATCGGTGGTCTCCACCGTGATCAGCATACCGGGCGCAAGGGTCAGCATGCGCTTGCGGGTTCTCAAGACCGGCAAGGGGCATTTCAGCCCTTTGAGGTCATAGACCAGACTGTCAGGCATCAATTGCCCCAGATTTTCCAGAACGGCCGCTTTTTCGGCTGCTGTTCGGCAACGGCCTGCTCGGCCATCGGCGCAGCCTCGGTGGTGCTGGCCACTGCTTGGGCGGCTGCATCAGCCGGCTTTTTCGCTGTTGCGGTGCTTGCCGGCTCCGGTGTTGTCATGGCTGCCGATTGCTGCACAGCCTGTGTCTGGCCGACTGGCTGCTGCTGAGCCGCCTCGACCGGGGCTACGACTGCCGGCTGCAGCTGCTGCGCATCGGCGCCGCCCTTGGAGAACAGGCTGCCCCAGAAGCCCTTGCGCGCAGCACTTGGCTGCTCGACGGCGGCCTGCTGCACCGGCTTGGGCAGCGGGTTTTCCACAGGCACCGGGACGCTCTTGCCGTTGCGGGTGGATTTTTCCAGTTCAGCCTGTTGGATCTCGATCGCCTTCTTGGCTTCTTCCAGTTCGGCGCGGCGTGCTTCCTGCTTTTCGAGGTCGGCGACCTTCATTAGCTTGCCGGCGTCGAGCGATGTGCCGGTCGGGGCGTAAGCCAGTTCCTTGCCGACGCGTTGCTTGGCGACGATCGCCTTGCGCTCGGCCTCGGTCGGCTCATACCAGACCAGCCCGTCGAGCTTCTTCGTCGCCTTGGCATAGTCGTCGTTGTATTTCTTGTTGTAGCTGGCCAGTGCGCCCTGCATCGTTGCCGGGGTCGACATGGCCGGGCATTGGCCGGTCGGCGAGAATTTGCCGTCGGTCTGCTGGTTGAAGACGTATTTCTTCTCGCAGATATTCACTTCCGGCGGACGTTTGGTGATCTCGAACTGATCGTAGCCCGGCTTCAGCATGTTCCAGAAATCGATGTTCGGGCTGTTTTTGTGCCGCGCCATGTTTTCCGCAGTCATGCGGAAGGGCAGGGCCTGCAACTGGATCGCCTGCTGGCCGCCCTTGTAGGCATCGCGCGACAGCGCAAAGATTTCCTGCATCTGCTCGTCGGTCATCGAATAGCAGCCGGACGAGGAGCAGGCGCCGTGGATCATCAGATTGGTGCCGAACCGGCCGTTGGCCTGGTCGAAGCGGTTGGGGAATCCGGTGTTGATGGCCAGATAATAGCTGGAATTCGGGTTCATCTGGCCCGGCGAGATCGGATAGAAACCTTCCGGCGCCTGCCTGTCGCCTTCCTTGACCTTGGGACCGAGCTTGCCTGACCAGGCGCAGATCTTGTACTGGCGCAGCATTTCGAAACGGTTGGACGAATTGGCCTTCCAGACTTCGAGAACGCCTTCCTCCTTGAAGATGCGCAGCATGATCGGCGAATCCTTCGCCATGCTCATCGCCTGCATCTTCTGGACGATCTTGCCGGAGAGCTGGTAATTGACCTTGCTGGAGACCTTCTTGAGGTCGACATCGACGGTGTCCATCGCCTCATTGGCGGTGCAGCTCGCAAGGAGCGCGGCGATGGCAGCGGTGGCAACAAGATGTGTCAAACGCATCGGCAAAGGTCCATCAAGAAAACTGTCGAACGTGGCGTTCCCGTACAGGCGGTCCACAGGGAATCAATATGCCCTTTTACTTCACAAAATATTAACCTTACAGAACCGCCTTGCCGCAAGCGTTCCAGAGCGCACGAATATGGCCAAGGTTGGACCGTGCACTCCATTTTCACTGTGAAGCCAATGAAAACCAGCAAATGTGATTAGAGCTGGCGGCCGATGGCCAGGTATTTCTGACGGCGGTCGGAGCGCAGTTCGTCGCCCGTGCGGCCCGAAAGCTCCTTCAGCGCGTCCGCGATAACGGTACCGGTCTTTTCGATCACGGCATTCGGATCGCGATGGGCGCCGCCGACCGGCTCGGCGATGATGCCATCGATGATCCCCAGAGACTTCAGGTCTTCGGCAGTGATCTTCATGTTGGTCGCCGCTTCCTTGGCGCGGGTACTGTCGCGCCAGAGGATGGAGGCCGCACCTTCGGGCGAGATCACGCTGTAGATCGAATGCTCGAGCATGTAGACGCGGCTGCCGGTGGCAATTGCGATCGCACCGCCGGAACCGCCTTCGCCGATAACGACGGAGACGATCGGAACGCGCATGTTGAGGCACATTTCCGTCGAACGGGCGATGGCTTCCGCCTGGCCGCGCTCTTCGGCGCCGATGCCGGGATAGGCGCCGGCGGTGTCGATCAGGGTGATCAGCGGCAGGCCGAAACGATCAGCCATTTCCATGACACGGATAGCCTTGCGGTAGCCTTCCGGACGGGCGCTGCCAAAGTTGTGCTTGATGCGCGACTTGGTGTCGTTGCCTTTTTCCTGGCCGATAACTGCGACCGGGGTGCCGCGAAAACGCGCCAGACCAGCCTGGATCGCCTCGTCATTGGCAAACTTGCGGTCGCCGGCGAGCGGCGTGAATTCGGTGAACAGGTTGGCGGCATATTCCTGGAAGTGCGGGCGCTGCGGATGGCGCGCGACCTGCGTCTTCTGCCAGGGGTTCAGCTTGGAATAGATTTCGGCCATCGCCTCGCGGGCGCGCACTTCAAGGCGCTCCACCTCATCAGCCGTGTCGATGCTCTCGTCCTCGCTGGCAATCTTCTTCAGCTCGTGAATCTTGCCTTCGAGATCGGAGATTGGTTTTTCGAAATCGAGATAATTGTGCATGTGATGCGTTTCCGATCATATTGCGCCAGTGGCTCCGGGTATGACGTTTCAGCCGTCCGGACCAAGTGTTCTGGCGCTCCTAATCCTGTTTTTTCGCCTGTTTGGCAAGAGGGTGATGGTTTTGGACCAGCTGATGCAGCCGTTCTTCCAGCACATGGGTGTAGATTTGTGTCGTTGAAATGTCCGAATGTCCGAGAAGTTCCTGCACCGCGCGAAGGTCGGCACCATTGGCCAGAAGGTGGCTGGCAAAGGCATGGCGCAGTACATGCGGCGAGATTGCCGCGACGCGGATGCCGGCGCGGGCGGCAAGATCCTTGAGGTCGCGGGCAAAAACCTGACGCGGCAGATAGCCCGCCTTGCCGGAGGAGGGGAATAGCCATGGGCTTTCCGCCGGCGGGGTTTTTTGCGCGGCATTGTCGCTTGCCATCGCCGTGCCGTAGGCCTGCATCGCCCGTATCGCCGAATGCGACAGCGGCACCATGCGTTCCTTGTTACCTTTGCCGCGAACAACGAGAAAGCGGCCGTTCTGGGCAAGCACCGAGGCCGGCAGCGAGACAAGTTCACTGACCCGCATGCCGGTGGCGTAAAGCAGTTCGATCAGCGCGTGCATGCGCAGCCGGGCAACCGTATCGCCGCCGCTTTTTGCCGCTTCCTGTTCCGCCTGCCCGATCAGCTTTGAGACATCGTCGATGCTCAGCACCTTGGGCAGCGAGCGGCCCTTCTTCGGCGCGTCGAGAATGCCGGTCGGGTCATCGGTGCGCAGGCCTTCGGCATAGAGGAACTTGTAGAACTGCCGCAACGCCGACAGCCGGCGTGCCTGTGACGAGGCCTTGAAGCCCTGCTGCGCCAGATGCGAAAGATAGGCGCGCAGATCATCAGAGGTTGCGGCGGTCGGTTTGACGCCGCGCTGCTTGAGGAAGGAATAGGCGTCTTCAAGATCGCGCTCGTAGGAGATCAGCGTGTTGTTGGCAGCGCCGCGTTCGGCGCTCATCATCTCCAGGAAGGATTCCATATGGGCGGCGGAGAGATCGATCATTGCGGTTTGTTGATCCGCTCTGAGGGGACGCGGATCGTCACGTCGCGCTCCACCGGATTGACGAAGGTTACCAGCGCCACCATCGTTCCATAGATCACGCCGGCGATCAGGGCGCAGATGAACAGGAACCGGAACAGGGTGGGCATTTTCAACTCCTAGGGTCAGGGGTCTATATGACCATGCCTGTTTGCAAGTGCAAGAACCGCTGTATCGCACGGGATTCCCGTTGCCTTGTATGCGGTGAAGTCTTGACGCTTCCGGCTGTTTTGTCGATACCGGAACGGAACGGGGAAATTGAAACTGCATGAGCGACGTGATTGAACCGGTTTCCGAAGCGCTGATCGGGCGAGCGAAGGCCGCGCTCGGGCGACGAAATCTGGTCTTTGTTGGTCTGATGGGGGCCGGAAAATCTGCGATCGGCCGGATGACGGCGTCGGCGCTCGGCATTCCCTTTGTCGATTCCGATCATGAGATCGAGCGCGTGTCGCGGATGACGATCACCGAACTGTTTGCGGCCTACGGCGAAGACGAGTTCCGTGCCCTGGAAGCCCGCGTCATCAAGCGCCTGCTCAACACCGGCCCGCGCATCGTTTCCACCGGCGGCGGCGCCTATATCAATGAGCGCACCCGCAAGCATATCAAGCGCCACGGCCTGTCCGTCTGGCTGAACGCCGAACTCGATGTTCTGTGGGAACGCGTCAACAAGCGTGACAGCCGTCCGCTGCTGAAAACCGAAAACCCGAAGCAGACGCTCGAAAACCTCATGCACGCCCGTTATCCGATCTATGCGCAGGCCGACCTCACCGTGCTGTCCCGCGATGTCAAGAAAGAGGTGATGGTGGAAGAGGTTCTTGCCGCTCTCGCCACTCTCCCGAAGAAGTGAAGCCATGACCAGTGCTAGCCCATCCGCCGCCCGTAAAACCGTTCGCGTCAATCTGGGCGATCGTTCCTACGATATTCTCATCGGTCCCGGCCTGATCGCCACGGCTGCAGACGAGATCGCTGGCCGGCTGAAGGGCCGCCGTATGGCTGTCATCACCGATGAGCATGTCGCGCCGCTCTATCTCGATCCGTTGATGGAAAGCCTGAAGGAAAAGGGCATCACGGCCGTGTCGCTGGTTTTGCCGGCTGGCGAAAAGACCAAGAGTTTCGAACACCTGATCCCCGTCTGCGAGGCAATCCTCGGCGCCCGCATCGAGCGCAACGATGCAGTCATCGCGCTCGGGGGCGGTGTCATCGGCGATCTCACCGGTTTTGCCGCCGGTATTGCCCGGCGCGGATCGCGGTTCATCCAGATCCCGACTTCGCTTCTGGCGCAGGTGGATTCGTCCGTCGGCGGCAAGACCGGCATCAACTCGCCGCACGGCAAGAACCTGATCGGCGTCTTCCACCAGCCGGACCTGGTGCTGGCCGATACCGATGTGCTGGATACGCTCAGCCCGCGCGAGTTCAAGGCCGGTTACGCCGAGGTCGCCAAATACGGGCTGATCGACAAGCCGGACTTCTTTGGCTGGCTGGAAAACAACTGGCAGGCGGTGTTTGCCGGCGGTGACGCCCGCATCGAGGCGATTGCCATCAGCTGCCAGGCCAAAGCGGATGTAGTCGCAGCCGACGAGCGCGAGAATGGTCAGCGGGCGCTGCTCAATCTCGGCCATACCTTCGGCCATGCGCTGGAAGCGGCGACACAGTATGATGGTACGCGTCTGGTCCATGGTGAGGGCGTGGCGATCGGCATGGTGCTGGCACATCAGTTTTCGGCGCGCATGAATCTGGCAAGCCCCGATGACGCCAGGCGCGTCGAAACGCATCTGAAAACAGTTGGCCTCCCGACCCGCATGGATGACATTCCCGGCACCTTACCGCCTGTGGACAAGCTGATGGACGCGATTGCCCAGGACAAGAAGGTCAGCGGCGGCAAGCTCACCTTCATCCTGACGCGCGGTATCGGCCAGTCGTTTGTCGCCGATGACGTTCCGGGGTCGGAAGTCAGCGCCTTTCTGAAGGAAAAGCACCCGGGATGAGCAACGAGACATTCACGGTTTTCCTGGCGGATTATGGTCCGGGTATCCTGATCATCCTGTTGATGATCCTGCTGTCGGCGTTTTTCTCGGGCTCGGAAACCGCACTGACTGCCGCTTCCCGATCCCGCATGCATACGCTGGAAAACAATGGTGATGAGCGTGCCGGGCTGGTCAACCGCCTGATCGAGCGCCGTGACCGGCTGATCGGCGTGCTGTTGATCGGCAATAACCTTGCCAACATCCTGTCGTCGTCGATCGCCACCAGCCTGTTTCTGCATTTCTTCGGTGCGTCCGGCGTTGCCTATGCGACGCTTGCGATGACCGTCATCCTGGTCATCTTTGCCGAAGTGCTGCCCAAGAGCTGGGCGATCGCATCGCCGGACCGGTTTGCGCTGACGGTCGCTCGGGTCGTCAACATCGTTGTCCTGGTCGTCGGCCCGGTTTCAAGCCTGGTGAACTGGATCGTCCGGCGCATTCTTGGCCTGTTCGGCATCAATCTGTCCTCGGAAATGCCGATGCTTACGGCGCACGAGGAACTGCGCGGTGCCGTCGATTTCCTCCACCGCGAAGGATCCGTCATCAAGGCCGACCGCGACCGGCTCGGTGGCGTTCTCGATCTCGGCGAACTCGAAATTTCCGACATCATGATCCACCGCACCTCGATGCGCGGCATCAATGCTGACGATGCGCCAGAGGTGGCCGTTCGTGCGGTACTCGAAAGCCCCTACACCCGCATGCCGGTCTGGCGCGGATCGACGGACAACATTATTGGCGTGGTGCATGCCAAGGACCTGTTGCGGGCGCTGGCTGAACCCGATGTCGAACCGGAAAATCTCGATATCGTCCGGATTGCGCAAAAACCGTGGTTCGTGCCGGAAACCACCAATCTGAAAGACCAGCTCAACGCCTTCCTGCGCCGCAAGGGGCATTTCGCCATCGTCGTCGACGAATATGGCGAGGTACAGGGGCTGGTGACGCTGGAGGATATTTTGGAGGAAATCGTCGGCGATATTTCCGACGAGCACGATATCGAGATCCAGGGCGTGCGCCAGGAGGCGGACGGTTCGATCGTCGTCGATGGCAGCGTGCCGATCCGCGATCTCAACCGCGCACTCGACTGGAATCTCCCGGATGAGGAGGCAACGACGGTGGCGGGCCTTGTCATCCACGAATCCAAGACGATCCCGGAAGAGCGGCAGGCGTTCACCTTCTACGGCAAACGCTTCACCGTGATGAAGCGGGTGAAGAACCGGATCACGCGGCTGAGGATCAGGCCGGCCGATGATGTGACAATGCCTCCGCTCGCGATGAAGAGCGAAGGCATCGAATGAAGCGCAGAGGCAAGCGGCGCCGGTTTTAGCGGCTGCCGATGATACCGCCGAGAGCGCCGCCGAGCAGGCCGCCGGCGAAAGCAGCGCCCGCCGGATCCACTCCGCCACTATTGCCCTGGCGTTCGACTGGACCTTCCAGGGTTGCCCCCTCGTGTTGTCTCTTGACGCGCTGCCCAGCCACTTTCTGGCGAACCGGGTTTTGGGCCTTGCGAACCGCAATAGCTGCCTTCTGCGCTTCGTACTGGGCGCGGATTTGCGGCATCATCGGATCGGTCTGAACGACAAGGAACATGTGCTGCTGCTGTGTCAGGTAGGTTGTCTCGACCATGCCGTTCTGCTGCTGCCATGCGCCGATTGCCGTGCGGGAGCGGGCGCCGAGCGCGCCATCGGCGCCACCGGTGACATGGCCGAGCGCGCCGAGCCGCAGCTGCAGATCGATCCTGCCTTGCTTGTCGAGGTTCAGCGCCATTTCGGTTTCCGGTGTTCCGACGCTGAGTTTGACATCGTCGGGCATGGCGACGGCAGTGCGGACCTGCGAGGCCGCAGCCGTTGCCTCACCGGCCGGAGCAACGGACGCAACCTGCGTGGTCGCGGTAGCCCTCAGCTGGTCGAGATTGAGCTTGGCAAGGGTGGCAAAATTGCCACTCGGATATTGTTGAAGATAGAGTTCGTAATGCGCGACGGTGTTACGCTTGGACGCTTCTTCCCAGAGTTTCTGCTCGACGGTCCAGTTGACATCGTTGGCGCCAGCCGTAGCCGCTTCGCCTGCGGGCGTCACGTCGGCGGGGACAGCGATTGCAGCCTCGGCGGCCGGCTCTCCACCGATGAAGACTTCGCGCGACAGCGAGGCATTGTGCCAGGGATGCTGGGCGCCGCCGGTTGCTTCCGAAACATCGGCGCGAACCCGCGTCAGTGCGCTCTGGATTTCCAATCCAGGTGTGGTCAGATGCCGCGCAAGTGCGGTTGTGTAAGGACTGTTGATACCCTTGCCGTCATAGGCGACGGCGCCGGGATCGGTGGCGTAGGCGATCAGCAGCCCGCCTGCGCCGGCGGCCTGATTGTTGGCCTGTACCGGTGCGAGGCCCACGCCCATCGAGGCGGAGCGGCTGGCCGGCATGACCTTTGCCAGCGAGCGTGCCAACGGATTGTCGCGGCAGGCATCCAGGATGATGATGCTGACGGCGGGATCCGGCGGCAGGGCGGCCAGGAATTTTTCAGCAGGCACCGTGCGCGTCTGCAACTGGGCTGCCTTTTCCAGTTGTGCGTCGATCGGCACGAGATAGTTGCGCCCATCGACCTGCAGGCCGTGGCCGGCATAATAGACGACGGCGATATCGGCGTCGTAGGCAATCTCGGTGAACTGATCGACCAGTGCGGTCATCCCTGTTTTGTCGAGATCCTCGCCCTCGATAACGGTAAAGCCTGCCGTGCGGAACGTTTCCGCCATCAGCTTGGCGTCGTTTTTCGGGTTCGGCAATTCGACTGCATGCTTGTAGGCACTGTTGCCCATGACAAGCGCGACTTTCTTGCCGGACAGCGCTGCTGCCGATACCTGACTGTATGATAGAAACGCGGCGACGAACGCCGCGACAAGCCCAAACCTCCTGAGCATCGTCTTGACCCCAAAAAAAGAGGCTCCCGGACAACCTTGAACCGGCTCCGCCTATGTTTAAAATTTTCTGTATGTCGTAATAATGAACGGATCGCCTGATCCGATAATTCTCTCGCCCCACCTGCAATTGTAGGTGTTGGCTACAATTCCGTCAATTCGGCAGCAATTGAACGCTTCGATTGACCGTCGTTGCTTGAATGAAGGCTATCTCTATCCTTACCAGCGGGTTGTTTCCCCGGGAACAGCTGGTTCAAGGGCGAGCGCATGCAGTCCGGCATCAATTTCGGTCTTCAGAATATCATTGATGGCGCGGTGGCGGGCGATGCGGCTCATGCCGATGAACGCGCTGGACACGATCCGTACCCGCATATGGGTTTCACCGGTGCCGTCGATGTCCGGATGATGACCGGCATGCAGATGGCTTTCGTTGACAACGATCAGTCGTTCCGGCGAAAAGGCCGCGTTGAGTTTTGTTTCGATGCGGCTTTGAAGCGACATGTTTTGGCCCCGTTTTTCTGGCTTTTCCATAAGCATCGATCTCAAACGAGCGGCCCGTCCGGGATTGCGTCTTGCGCGGTGCAAAATGGCTTCACAAAGCCTGCAACATTCCCGTTTGTCAATTCTTGTTGTGGCGTCCGCCACGCACCATAATTAGCGCCATGAAACTTGATTCAAAATACTTTGACGGGATCCGGACGCGCCGCAGGGTGACCCAGAAACCTGAACCCATGGCACCCAAGTGTCAGTGGGACGGGTGCGAGGAAAATGCTGTCCATCGCGCGCCGGTGGGACGCAATGCCGAAAACGAATTTTTCATGTTCTGCTTCGAGCACGTCAAGGAATACAACAAAGGCTATAACTATTTCTCCGGCCTGTCCGACAGCGAGATCGCCCGTTACCAGAAGGAAGCCATTACCGGCCATCGTCCGACATGGACGGTGGGGGTGAACAAGAATGCCAAGAATGCGCCGCAGCAGTCGCAGCAGCGATCCGGGTCGGCCGGTGCCCAGGCCCGCATGCGCGATCCCTTCGGCTTCGTCGATCAGGCGCGGGCTCGCGCCAGCCGGCAGGAACCGCGGCTGCGCAAGCTGAAGACATTGGAGGCCAAGGCCTTCGAAACGCTCGGTCTGCATGCCAATGCGACTGCGGCAGATGTGAAGACGGCGTACAAAGAGCTTGTAAAAAAGCATCACCCCGATGCAAATGGCGGAGACAGGGGATCGGAAGAGCGTTTTCGTGCCGTGATCCAGGCATATCAATTGTTAAAACAGGCTGGCTTCTGCTAGGAACCCGTTTTATTACGGTCACACTTTTATAAAGGCATAGACGGGACCGCCCCCGCCATTCGAGTCAAGGGGCTTTACCGTGCTGGAGACATGATGAGCAAGGTAGACCTCGATATTTCCAACCTCCCCGATACGACAGTTTCCGTCCGTGACGTTTTCCGTATCGACACCGATCTGCGCGTGCCGGCCTATTCGAAGGCCGATGCCTATGTGCCGGATTTCGATCCCGACTATCTCTTCGACCGCGAGACGACACTCGCCATCCTCGCCGGTTTTGCCCATAACCGCCGCGTCATGGTGTCCGGCTATCACGGCACCGGCAAGTCGACCCATATCGAGCAGGTCGCAGCCCGCCTCAACTGGCCTTGCGTGCGCGTCAACCTCGACAGCCATGTCAGCCGTATCGATCTCGTCGGCAAGGACGCCATCGTCGTCAAGGACGGCATGCAGGTCACCGAATTCAAGGACGGTATCCTGCCCTGGGCCTATCAGCACAATGTTGCGCTCGTCTTCGACGAGTATGACGCCGGCCGCCCGGACGTCATGTTCGTCATCCAGCGCGTGCTGGAATCTTCCGGCCGCCTGACGCTTCTCGACCAGAGCCGCGTCATCCGCCCGCATCCGGCTTTCCGGCTGTTCTCGACGGCAAACACCGTCGGCCTCGGCGATACCACCGGCCTCTATCACGGCACGCAGCAGATCAACCAGGCCCAGATGGACCGCTGGTCGATCGTCACCACCCTGAACTATCTGCCGCACGACAACGAAGTCGATATCGTCGCTGCCAAGGTCAAGGGCTTCACCAAGGATCGCGGCCGCGACACCGTCTCGAAGATGGTTCGTGTTGCCGATCTCACCCGTGCAGCCTTCATCAATGGCGATCTCTCGACGGTCATGAGCCCGCGTACGGTCATCACCTGGGCTGAGAATGCGCATATCTTCGGCGATATCGCCTTTGCCTTCCGCGTCACCTTCCTCAACAAGTGTGACGAGCTTGAGCGGGCACTGGTGGCGGAACACTATCAGCGCGCCTTCGGTGTCGAGCTGAAGGAAAGTGCTGCCAATATCGTGCTCGAAGCCACGGCCTGATCCATGGCAGGCCGGGGCGACAATTCGAAAGCAAGGCCGGCCGGTGTCGTGGATGTGGAGCCATTCCGCCGCGCACTGACCGGTTGCATCCGTTCGATTGCCGGAGATTCGGAAATCGAAGTCGTGTTTGCCAACGAGCGTCCGGGACTTTCCGGTGAGCGTATGCGGCTACCGGAAATCTCCAAGCGGCCGACGCGCCAGGAGCTCGCGGTCACCCGCGGGCTCGGCGATTCGATGGCGCTCCGCAAGGCCTGCCACGACGCCCGCATCCACGCGACGATGGCGCCGCAGGGTGCAGACGCGCGCGGCATTTTCGATGCCGTCGAACAGGCGCGCGTCGAGGCGATCGGCTCGCTGCGCATGAGCGGTGTCGCCAGCAATCTCACATCGATGCTGGATGAAAAATACGCCCGCGCCAATTTCAGTAATATCGACCGCCAGGCGGATGCTCCGATCGAAGAGGCGGTTGCCCTGATCGTGCGCGAAAAGCTGACCGGCCAAAAGCCGCCGGCCTCCGCAGGACAGGTGCTGGACCTTTGGCGCGATTTCATCGAGGAAAAAGCTGCCGGCGATATGAGAGAGCTGTCGGCTGCGGTCAACGATCAGCAGGCTTTCGCGCGTGTCATACGCAACATGCTGACATCGATGGAGATGGCCGAAAAGTACGGCGATGACGATGTCGAGCCGGACGATCAGGAAAGCCAGACCGACGAGGACCAGCCGCGCAGCCAGGAGCAGGACGAAAACAGCTCCGACGAGGATGCCGGTTCCGACGCTGCTCCCGCTGACGAGAACGAATCCGCCGACGAGCAGATGGACGACGGCGAGATGGACGGTGCCGAAATCTCCGAAGAGGAGATGTCGGATGACGGCGAGGACGACAGCGAGACACCCGGCGAGGTCAAACGGCCGAACCACCCCTTCGACGATTTCAACGAGAAGGTCGACTACGGCGTCTTCACCGAGGAATTCGACGAAACGACCACTGCCGAAGAGCTTTGCGACGAAGCCGAACTCGACCGTCTGCGGGCCTTCCTCGACAAGCAACTGGCCCATCTGCAGGGCGCGGTCGGCCGTCTGGCCAACCGGCTGCAGCGTCGCCTGATGGCGCAGCAGAACCGCTCCTGGGAATTCGACCTGGAGGAGGGCTATCTCGATTCGGCGCGGCTGACGCGCATGATCATCGACCCGATGCAGCCGCTTTCCTTCAAGCGTGAGAAAGACACCAATTTCCGCGATACGGTCGTCACACTTCTGATCGATAACTCCGGTTCGATGCGCGGACGCCCGATCACGGTCGCGGCCACCTGCGCCGATATTCTCGCTCGCACGCTGGAGCGCTGCGGCGTCAAGGTCGAGATCCTCGGCTTCACCACCAAGGCCTGGAAGGGCGGACAGTCGCGTGAAAAATGGCTGGCCAGCGGCAAGCCGCAGACGCCGGGCCGCCTCAACGACCTGCGCCACATCGTCTACAAGTCCGCTGACGCCCCGTGGCGTCGCGCACGCCGCAATCTCGGTTTGATGATGCGCGAAGGCCTGCTGAAGGAGAACATCGACGGCGAAGCGCTGATCTGGGCCCATAACCGGCTGCTTGGCCGTTCCGAACAGCGCCGCATCCTGATGATGATTTCGGATGGTGCACCGGTCGATGATTCCACCCTGTCGGTCAATCCGGGCAACTATCTCGAGCGGCATCTGCGCGCTGTCATCGACCAGATCGAAACGCGCTCGCCGGTCGAACTGTTGGCGATCGGTATCGGTCACGATGTGACGCGCTATTATCGCAAGGCCGTGACCATCGTCGATGCCGATGAACTGGCTGGCGCGATGACCGAGCAGCTGGCGTCGCTGTTCGATGATGAAAGCTCCCGCCGCCGGGCCGCCCCCGGGCGCCGGCGTGCAAGCTGACAATTGTGTCTGACCGGGACACTGATTGGCGTCCCGGTCTTGCCTGCCATATTTCTGCTGATTTCTCCGGAGCCGCTTTGCGCTCCATGCCGGCATGCCGGAAGGACGTCTTTTGAAAGCGACACTGTTTCAGGCCGCCGCCTTTTCCCTGTTTCTGGCCGTCGTGCCGTCGGTTGCGGCTCCGCTGGCGCCTTCGGAAATCGTTCCGGTCAAAAGCCGGCAGATCGAGAATTTCAAGATCGGTTCAGACCAGAAGCTGTTCGGCAAGCTGGAGTTTATCGGCGGCATCGAGATGTCGTCGTCGAACGAGCTGCTCGGCGCGATTTCGTCGATCCGCTTTCGCCCGGACCGGAAATCGTTCCTCGCCATCATGGACACCGGCCATTGGGTCGACGGCGAAATCAAGCGCGACCAGGAGGGCCGGCTGGCAGGCACGGGCGATCTGATGGTCACCTCGATGATTGATGCCAATGGCCGCTCCGAGCAGGTCAAGGAGCGCATGGACTGCGAAGGTGTGGCGCTGCGCGACGGCGAGGTTCTCGCCAGTTATGAGGGGCTCCACCGCGTCGATGTCTATCCGGATTCCGGCTTTGCCCGGTCCGGGCCGGTGGCGACCCTGCCGCTCCTCATTCCGGCAAGGTCGTTGCGTGGCAATCGCGGACTTGAGACCATTGCCGTTTCGCCGAAGGACAGCCCGCTTGCGGGCGGCGTCGCGGTCGTGTCCGAGTTGAGCTTCGACAAGAATGGACACCTGCTGGCCGCCGTCCTTGATGGTCCGCGCAAAGGCGTCTTCGGCGTTGTGCGCAAAGGTCCCTTCGCGGTGACTGACGGCGCGTTCCTGCCCAACGGCGACCTGCTGATTCTGGAGCGCCGCTTCAGCTTTGCCGAAGGCATCGGCATGCAGATCCGCCGCATCAAGGGCGACGATATCAAGCCCGGTGCGGTGGTCGATGGCGAAATCCTGCTCAACGCCGATATGGGATACCAGATCGACAATATGGAAGGTCTGGACGTTGTGGTGGAGCCCGGCGGCGACATTCGCCTTATCCTTGTTTCCGACGACAATCACTCCATCCTCGAGCGTAACCTGATGCTGGAATTCCGGCTGGTTGAGTGACGCCCTCATCTCCCCAGCGGGGAGAAGTGCCGAGCGGATGCGAGGCGATGAGGGGGCTACGGCGAAGCCGGAGCCAAGCGGAGGTGGCCTTCGGCCACCTCATCCGGCGCTTTGCGCCATCTTCTCCCCGCTGGGGAGAGAGGGAGGACGCCGAAGGCCATATACGATTGGCCTTCTCCATGAGAGGGGATGTGCGCTTAGCCGATGGAAAGATGAACTTGCTCTGTCGCCACGTTGCGGCTTCAAGCAGCTCAGGCGTTTGCCTTCGCTCCGGGCATCGGCTTGATCACGTTCATCAGTGCGCCATAGGGCAGCAGCATCACCAGGCCGACGATGATCTTGACGCTGAGGTCACCGAGCGCCCAGGAGATCCAGCGCGGTGCTTCTGCCGTCATCACGCCGAGGATCGGGGCGCTTTCCAGCGCGAAAGGTTCATTCGGGCCGAAGACGACGAAGAACGCGGCAAAGGCGAACGAGAAGAAGATTGCCGTGTCGAGGAAGGATCCGAACAGCGAGCCGAGCAGTGGCGCGCGCCACCAGCTCTGCATCCGCAGCTTGTTGAATACCGAGATATCCAGAAGCTGGCCGAGGAGGAAGGCGGAGCCTGAGGCGATGGCGATGCGCGGCGTGGCCACCAGCACCGACAGGACGATGGCGACGGCAAAACCGGCGATCACTACCTTGCGGGCCGTGCGCGGTCCGAACTGGCGATTGGTGAGGTCGGTGACGAGAAAGGCGATGGGGTAGCTGAAGGCGCCCCAGGTCAGGAGATCACCCAGCTGCATCCCGGCAATCGAGCCAGGCAGGGGGTATTGGACCAGGAAATTCGAGGCCACGACCACGAGGGTCATCAGCGCGACATAGATTAGGAACGTGCGGTTTGTAAGCATTTTTTTATCCTGGGGTATGCCACCAGTTGGAGTCATCTGAGCCCACAGTTTACCGTACTTTGAGCCCGGTAATCCGCGAACGGTTTGCTGTAATCTGACACGAGAAAAAGGCTCGCCGGTTGCCCTGGCAAGCCTTTTAATCTGTAGAGCCAAGTTCGCCGATTAAGCGGCGATAGCGACGGCTTCAGCCGTCTTCTTGACGATCTGGCGGCGCAGCAGACGAGCGCGCATCGACAGCTCGACTTCGTCAGCCTTGATCAGGAATGCGTCGAGACCACCGCGGTGTTCAACCGAACGCAGGGCTGCGGCCGAAACGCGCAGACGGTAACGCTGGCCGAGCACGTCGGAAATCAACGTAACCTGGCACAGGTTCGGAAGGAACTTGCGCTTGGTCTTGTTGTTTGCGTGGCTCACATTGTTGCCCGACTGGACACCCTTGCCGGTCAATTCGCAACTACGGGACATGATGCACCTATTTTCTTTTCGCCTTCGGTCCATGCGTTGGCGGGCCATATGCCCAGGCCGCATTCCGTTGGCCATGATTGGAAAGTTGCGGTTCTATAGTCAGCGAGAGCCGCGGCGTCAAGCCAAACCTTCGTTTTCCGGGAAAAACTCTTGAGAAACGCGGGGTCTTTCAAGCCGGAGATGCCGTTCGGTTCAGATTCTCTCCGCCCCTATACATCTTTGCTGCGACCAATTCCACTTTATTGGTCCATGGGTTAAGGCTTGTGGCTAAAGCAGGGTTCACGGCGCAGAAATGCCGCAAACCCGCCGTATCGCCTAGGGTTATACATGAACGGACGTGTCGCGTGAGCGAAAATGGAAGGGCATCTGGAATGAACTGCCGCATCGGTTTCTCGGCGCTTCTGGCGTTCGCCACGGCAACGTTTTCCACAGGTACGGCTTATGCCGTCGATGTGACGCACAACACGGATTACAGCATCTCGCTTGCCGGCCTGCCGATTGCAAAAGCTTCGTTCCACACCGCGTTGAAAGACAAGCGCTACACCATTTCCGGCACGATGAGTTCGGCCGGGCTTGCCGATATCTTCGCTCAGACCTCGGGCGAAACCTCGGTATCCGGCGTTGTCGGCCGCGACCAGTTGAGCGCGTCTGAATACCGGGTCAAGTATCAGACCGGCAAGAAGGGCCGGGCGATCGACGTCCAGTTCCGCGACGGTGATGTCGTGTCCGCCTCGATGAAGCCGCCGCGCAAGATCCCGAAGAACTGGGTCCCGGTGACGCAGGCGGATATGCGCAACGTCGTCGATCCGCTCTCCGGCCTGATCTTTCCCGGCAATGCGCGGGTTTGCCCGAAAAGCGTGCCGGTCTTTGATGGCGAATCGCGCATGGACCTGAAGCTTTCGCCGAAGGGCACCCGGCCCTTCAAGACCGAAGGTTTCCAGGGCGATGTCATCGTCTGCGGCATCAAGTTCGTGCCGAAATCCGGCTTCCGCAAGGGCCGTGATGACGTCGATTACCTGCGCAAGCTGGAAACCATGGAGATCTGGTTTGCCAAGGCCGAGGCGGTGAATGTATATGCTCCGGTCTACGTCCGTATCCCGACGAACTACGGCCCGGTCACCATCTGGGCGACACGTTTCGGAAGCTGACGATCAATCAAGGCCGGGGGGCGGGGTATGAAGGTCAAGGCAACGCTGATCGGCTTTTCGGCGATCCTGATGTGGTCGCTGCTTGCGCTGTTTACGGCCGCCTCCGGCACCATGCCACCCTTCCAACTGTCGGCCATCTGCTTTTCCATCGGTAGTATTCCCGGCCTCGTCGTCCTGGCGCTCAGGCCTGAGCGGCTGGCGCTTCTGAAGCAGCCCGCCAAAGTCTGGATCGTCGGCATTGCCGGCCTGTTTGGCTACCATTTTCTGTATTTCACGGCACTCCGGAATGCCCCTGCGGTGGAGGCCGGCCTGATTGCCTATCTCTGGCCGCTGCTGATCGTCGTCGGCTCTGCGCTTTTGCCGGGCGAACGGCTGCGCTGGTATCATCTCGCCGGGGCCATTTGCGGTCTTGCCGGTACGATACTGATCGTCGCGCGCAATGGCGTTCAATTCGACGATGCCTATGTCATGGGGTATGGCGCGGCTCTGGCCTGCGCCTTTACCTGGTCCGGCTATTCGCTGCTGACGCGGCGCTTCGAGGCTGTCTCGACGGATGTCGTCACCGGCTTCTGCCTGGCAACCGCTGCCCTGTCGTTCCTCTGCCATCTTGGCCTCGAAACCACGATCTGGCCACAGACGGCAACGCAGTGGATCGCCATTGCCGGTCTCGGCCTGTTGCCGGTCGGGGCTGCCTTCTACGCCTGGGATTACGGCGTCAAGAACGGCAATATCCAGATCCTTGGCGTCGCCAGTTATGCCGCACCGGTGCTGTCGACGCTGGTACTGATCGCTTTCGGCTTTGCCGAACCATCCTGGCGCATTGCGCTCGCCTGCCTGTTGGTGACGGGTGGGGCGGTGCTGGCGGCCAAGGACATTATTTTACGTGACCGCTCGCGTGCCGCGCAACCTGCCGAATAGACTTAAGCCAAAGGCGGCTGCCAGTTCGCAGGAGCCATTTCGAAGGCGGAGAAATCAAAACCGGGCGAGACGGTGCAGCCGACCAGTGTCCAGGCACCGAGCGAAACCGCCGATTGCCACCCGTTGGCCGGGACGATGGCCTGCGGCAGTTCGCCGATCAGAATGTTGGAGCCGAGCGTGACGGTCATGGCCGGTTTACCGTCTTCGGCGATGCTGAGCGCCAGCGGCGCTCCGGCATAGAAGTGCCAGACTTCGACCGCATCGCGCACGCGGTGCCAGTGCGAATGCTCGCCGCGCTCCAAGAGATAGTAGATCGCCGTCGAGTGGCCGCGCGGACCGCCGGCCTTGTCCTTGAATGTCTGGATGTACCAGCCGCCTTCCGGATGGCGCTCCATTTTCAGGGTCTCGATGATCGCCTGGGCCGACAGCGGCAGTTGAACGTCCATCAGAAAGTATCCTTGCGCTTGCGGATCTCGGCAAAGACGTCGGCATCCGAGGCGCTCTGCAGCCCCAGATGTGCCCGTATGCCGGCGTCCTGCGGCCTCAGGAAGGGGTTGGTGGCTTTTTCCAGCCCCAGCGTCGTCGGCGCGGTAAAGCCGCCCTTAGCGCGCAAAGCCTCGATTTCGGCCGCACGCGATTTCAGCGCCGCATTGTCCGGATCCACCGTCACCGCAAAACGGGCATTGGAGAGCGTGTATTCGTGGCCGAAATAGACGATGGTATCATCTGGCAATGCCATCAGTTTTTGCAGCGATGTCCACATCTGCGCCGGGGTGCCTTCAAACAGGCGGCCGCAGCCGAGCGCAAACAGGGTGTCGGCGGAAAACAGCAGCTTGTCGTCGGGAAAATAGAAACAGATATGCCCGGCCGTATGTCCCGGTGTTTCGAAAACATGCACCTTGTGACCGGCAAATTCGAAATCGCCGCCGTCACCGATGGTCATGTCGAGGCCCGGAATTTTCGAGGCCTCGTTTTCCGGACCGATGATCGTCGCCTCATAGCGCGTCTTCAGCGCCAGGTTGGCATCCACATGGTCGGGATGATGATGCGTCGTCAGGATATGGGTCAGTGTCCAACCCCGGCGTTTCAGCGCCGCCAGGATCGCTGCTTCTTCCGGCGCGTCGATCGAGGCGGTGGCGCCGCTTGCCGGGTCGTGGATGAGCACGCCGAAATTATCGGTGCGGCATGGGAACAGTTCGATGTCGAGATTGGCCATGAGGCGGATTCCTGCGGAGGGGCGGCGGGTTGTTAAGGCGAATGTAGTGAGCGCCGCCTTGAAGTCCACCCGTTCCAGTCTAACATGAGGGTATGCACGCAGATATCGTCGACCTTCGCCAATTCTATCACTCCCGCCTGGGGCGCTTTGCCGAACAATCGATCGGCATGGCGCTGTCATCGGTCTGGGCGAGGTTACCGGAAGAGCGCCTGGTCGGGCTTGGCTATGCCGTTCCCTATCTCGATCGTTTTCGTGCCGACACTGAGCGCACCTTCGCCTTCATGCCGGCGGGGCAAGGGGCGGTGAACTGGCCGGTCGCCGAGCTTTCCTCGACGGCGCTGATCTTTGACGAGGAACTGCCGCTGCCCGATTCGTCGATCGACCGGGTGCTGATGGTGCATTCCCTGGAATTCGCGGAAAATCCGCGCGAGACGATGAAGGAGCTGTGGCGCATTCTGGCGCCGGGCGGGCGCCTGGTGATTGTCGTGCCGAATCGCCGTGGCGTCTGGGCGCGCATGGAGCACACGCCCTTCGGTTCCGGCCGGCCCTATTCGCGCGGCCAACTGACGGCGCTCCTGCGCGAAACCAATTTCACACCCGGTGCCTCTGCCGATGCCCTGTTTTTTCCGCCTTCGAAGCTGAAACTGATCCTGAAGATGCGCCAGGCGTTCGAGCGCATCGGCCGCTCGCTCTGGCCTGTATTTTCCGGCGTTATCATCGTCGAGGCGCAGAAACGGCTCTATCAGGGCCTGCCGGTCGCTGCCCGCGCTTCGCGCCGGGTGTTTGTGCCGGTCCTGGCACCGCAGGGCGTTCCCACGACGCGGGATGCTGGGAGGTAGAATTGGCCGCAGAGCCAAGTCGCCCCCTCTGTCAACTTCGCTGACATCTCTCCCACACGTGGGGAGATTGTTCTTTTCCCTTGCTTCGGAGTTACGGCCGATCTCCCCCCTTGTGGGGGAGATGTCGGCGTCGCCGACAGAGGGGGCTAAGTCAGAGGTGTGAGCGAAGAAACAATGCCACACTCGACAAAAACCGTCTTCACCGGTATTGCCTGAGCGTCATTTCCCTGTCGCCGAAAGCTGATCCCATGAGCACAGACCTTACGAGCCCCAAGCCACGCCCCGGTATCCTCGATATTGCCGCTTACGTGCCGGGCAAGGAGCATGCGCCGGGTGTCGCCAAGGTCTATAAGCTGTCCTCCAATGAGACCCCGCTGGGACCGAGCCCGAAGGCGATCGAGGCCTTCCAGAAGGCCGCCGCCAAGCTCGAAATCTATCCGGACGGCCAGGCGATCGAGCTGCGTGAAGCCATCGCCTCCGTCTATGGCCTCAACACGGCCAACCTGATGTGCGGCAACGGTTCGGACGAACTGCTCGGCCTGCTCTGCCACGTTTACCTCGCCCCCGGCGACGAAGCCATCATCACCGAGCACGGTTTTCTCGTCTACAAGATCCAGATCATGGGCGCGGGTGCGACGCCGGTCACGGTGCCGGAAAACGATTGCCACGTCACCGTCGATGCCATTCTTGCTGCGGTAACGCCGAAGACCAGGATGGTCTTCCTTGCCAATCCGGGTAATCCGACCGGCACCTATGTCCCGGTCGATGAAGTGCGGCGACTGCAGGCTGGCCT
Source organism: Hyphomicrobiales bacterium (assembly GCA_900473045.1). Taxonomy (GTDB): domain Bacteria; phylum Pseudomonadota; class Alphaproteobacteria; order Rhizobiales; family Rhizobiaceae; genus Pararhizobium. The sequence continues at coordinate 21,442 of UCKS01000003.1, read as the reverse complement.
GCCGAAGAATGTCATCCTGGTTCTCGATGCTGCCTATGCGGAATATGTCCGCCGCAACGATTATGAAGCCGGGCTCGAGCTGGTGTCCTCCAACCGGAACGTGGTGATGACCCGGACCTTCTCGAAGATTCATGGGCTTGCAGCGCTTCGCGTCGGCTGGATGTATGCGCCGCTTGCCATCATCGATGCGCTGAACCGGGTGCGCGGTCCGTTCAACATGAACGCGCCGGCGATTGCCGCCGGTGCCGCCGCGATCCGCGATCAGGCTTTCATGGCGACCGCGCTTGAGCACAATTCGCTGTGGCTCGGCAAGCTGACCGATGCATTCTCGGCCCTTGGTCTGCGCGTGACGCCGTCGGTCACCAATTTTGTGCTGATCCATTTCCCCGATATCGATGGCAAGCGCGCGGCGGAAGCCGACGAGTTCCTGACCAGCCGTGGGTTCATCCTGCGGGCGGTACGCGGCTATGGCCTGCCCAATGCGCTGCGCATGACCATCGGCTCGGCGGAAGCCAATGAGGGCGTGATCGCTGCGCTCACCGAGTTTATGGGCAGGGCATGATGGCAAAGCAGTTCGAAACCATCGCGCTGATCGGCATCGGCCTGATCGGCTCGTCGATCGCCCGCGAGATCAAGGACAAGGGTCTTGCCGGTTCCGTGACGATCTCGACGCGCAGCGAAGAGACATTGAAGCGGGCACAAGCGCTGAACCTCGGCGACCGCTACACGACGTCTGCGGCCGAAGCGGTCAAGGACGCCGATCTGGTTATCATCTCGGTGCCGGTCGGTGCCTCCGGCGCTGTTGCAGCCGAGATCGCTCCCAATCTGAAGCCCGGTGCGATCATCACCGATGTCGGCTCGACCAAGGGCTCGGTGATTGCCCAGATGGCGCCGCATATGCCGCCGGGCGTGCATTTCATCCCGGGCCATCCGATTGCCGGTACCGAATATTCCGGCCCCGACGCCGGTTTTATCGGCCTGTTCAAGGGCCGCTGGTGTATCCTGACGCCGCTGCCGGATACGGACGAAACGGCCAAGGCCAAGCTGCGGACCTTTTGGGAAACGCTGGGTTCGATGGTCGATGATATGGACCCGGAACATCACGACAAGGTATTGGCGATCGTCTCGCACCTGCCGCATATCATCGCCTACAACATCGTCGGCACGGCCGATGATCTGGAAGCGGTGACCGAATCGGAAGTGATCAAGTATTCAGCCTCGGGTTTCCGAGATTTCACCCGTCTTGCAGCGTCAGACCCGACCATGTGGCGCGACGTCTGCCTGCACAACAAGGATGCGATCCTGGAAATGCTGTCACGCTTTTCCGAGGACCTCGCCTATCTCCAGCGGGCGATCCGCTGGGGCGACGGCGACAAGCTGTTCGACCTCTTCACCCGCACCCGCGCCATCCGCCGGTCAATCGTCCAGGCAGGTCAGGATACGGACATGGCCGACTTCGGGCGGCATGCGATGGATCAGAAGTAGGCGGCGGGCTGCGGTATTGGACAGCGTCGCTATGGCCTCTTATCCGATCAGAAAACGGAGGGGCAATCAGCAGCTCATTCCGGACGTTGACTCACTTCAAGTCGTCGGTCACTTTGCGGTCAAATCGGGGGCTGATGAATGCTAGGTGAGACTGCTGAGACAGTCGAGGAATGGATAGAGCTATATCGCACCCAGCGAAAAATAGCTGAAATGCTCGTTCGAGATCCCACCGTATACGTTCAGGCATGGTCCCATGCGGGCTTTTCAATTGAGTGTCTCATTAAAGCTGCGATAATGTCGCAACAGAGGCTTAATCGTTGGCCGTCTCGAAAAGAGCGCAAGGATTTATATGTACATACCATTCAAGAATTATTGGCTTTGCTGGGGGATAAAATTGATCCTCTTGATCCAGCTGCCCCGGCATGGGCTACCATGTTCCGATGGGAGAGGTCGCATACATATGTTGCCAAGATGCCAAGATTAGTGGCTGAGGATTGCTTGGAATCCGCTTTTTCATCCGATGGAGTAGCTCAATGGCTGTTCACGAAATATCTGAAAAACTACTCCTAGCTGGCCGAGAGTTTTACGAGCAAATCAAAAAGCTTGGTTTGCGGCCGGAGGCTTGTCTATGGATGGTCGATGAAAAGGACAACGCAGTTTTGTCTTTGGTGTGGTCCGGAATCGACAAATATGGGCCGTACCAAATTTCGAAACTGCTTTTTGAGGCCTATCGCAAGACGATCGTACCTCGTGAGATTGACCCGTTTATGATCGATTTGAGAAGCCCGAAAGACATATTGGGAGCTCAGTTGCTGAACAATCACACAGCTGCAAAATGGTACCGTCTAAATCAAAAAAACAGCGAGACAGGGGAAGAAATTATTCTTTTCAAGTGGTCGACTGAGTGGGTTTACCATATTCAGAAGAAAAAAAGGACGCCCGTCGAAGTTTCAAGGGATTGGGCTCGATTTAATGAATCTATAGCCTTAGCTGCTTGATGTAACCCATCACCCCGAGTTCAAATAAAAAGGGATAGCCCATCCCTTGATACGTCAGAAGGCGCCCTCGCAGGGCGGATGTGTGACATGCACGATGAAGACGTGACATAGGTGCTCCACCGCAAACATCCTCAAAGCTGCGGCAGTTCCCCGATCGGGAAGAACGCCAGAAACGCGATCCCGTCGCGCACGTTCAGCTTCACCGTCGCCTCGTTCTTGCCGTCGGCGAGTGCTGTCAGCATGTTGGCGATATTGTTGACCATGACGGTATCGTCCTTGTCGGGAAAGACCTTGACGAGGTTCTGGCGCCAGCCGTCGATGTTTTTCATGGTGACGCTGAATTCTCCCGAGATCAGGCCCTGATCGTTGACGCTGAACGGGCCGGAGGCGGTCGTCACCATGCCGTTGCCGAGATCGAGCGTCACGTTGCGCATCTCGCCCTTGCTGCCCCGCAGCGCATCCGGCCTCCAGCTGCCCCTCTGCATCAAACTGGCGCGATCGACGAAGGTCAGGTCGGCACTGGCGTTGACCGGTGGCAGCAGGCTCAACCCGTCGTCCAGTTTCAGGTCGAACTTGTCGACACTGAGGGCGGCGTCGAGATCGGCGCCGTTCTGCCGCAGATGCGCTTCGCCATGTCCGGCATTGAAGATGAACTTATGCGTATCGCCCGGTGCCGCATCGTCTTCGAAGGCCGGCAGTATCGCAGTGCCGGCCAGCTGGTCGTAGGTGATCGAGGTGCGGTTGAGGCCCGACAGCGTTGCCTGCACGCTCGCATGCAGCAACGTCCAGTCGGCGGAGACGGTCATGCCGGGCGAAAAGCGGACTTCTGCCGGGCCGTCGAGCTCGACAATGGCATGGCCCGGGCGGTAGACTTGGGCTGCCGAGCGCAGTGCGCCGAAGGAGGCGGATGCGCCGCGGCCCGCGTCATCGAGGCGTACACTGTTGCAAAACAGGCCGATCCGGAACGGAAAGCCACGCACGTCCATGCCATCGCATTCCGCCGATGAACCGTTCGCCTTCCTGTCGACGAGAAAGGCTGCCAGCCGGGTTTCTATCTGGTTGGCCGCGAAGAACCATGCGCCGGAATAGGCAATGAGGAACAGCACGATACCGATCGCCAGCCGTCTGATCTTGCGGCTACCGGGGGAGGGGGCGGCGATATCTGCTGCTGTCATGGTTTACTCCGGATCTGTCGTTCGTGCGTGACGGTGCGACACGAGAATTCTGGTCTGCCGATCTGGCCACCCATTGCCGTATGCTCCCCAAATCGTGCAGGAAATCGATTCCGGTTGCCGGGCAGATGCGTTAGGAAAGCACCAGGTTGGACTGTCTGCCGCTCCTGGCGCTGGTTTGTGGCGCCGGGATGGCATGGATATGAATGGCAGTGGATATGGACGATTTTTGGGTGTTTGGCTACGGTTCGCTGATGTGGAACCCCGGCTTTGCCTTCGAGGACAAGATGACGGCGCGGGCTTTCGGCTACAGGCGCTCGCTTTGCGTCCGCTCCTTCGTGCACCGGGGAACGCCAGAACGGCCCGGCCTCGTGCTCGGTCTCGACCATGGCGGTTCCTGCCGTGGCATGGCGTTCAAGGTGGCGTTGAAGGACAAGAATGATGTTATCGGCTACCTGCGCGAGCGCGAGTTGGTCACCCATGTCTATCTCGAGCGCACCATGTCGGTGCTGCTCGCTGACGGCCGCCGCGTTGCGGCCCTGACATACACGATCGACCGGACCCACGTGCAATATGCGGGTGCCCTGAGCGCCGAGGAGGCCGCTGCCACCGTCGCCGTATCTCATGGAAAATCAGGGCCGAATACCGAGTATGTCATGAATACGCTCGCCCATCTGAAGGAGATGGGCATTCGCGATCATTGGCTGGAAGAGGTGGCCTCTCTTGCCGAGAGAGCGAAACTTCAGGCCTGAGCGCCGAGCTCCTTGAGTTCTTTCAGCCGCTGCACTGCCGTCGGCGGCAGCGGTACATGCGGATTGTTCTTCACCGTCTCGACCAGCAGCGCATCGCTGGCTGTTTCCATGACGTCGACCAGCGTCTTCAGGAACACGTCCGGATCGAGCCCGGCCTCGATCGGCGGCAGGATCTGCACCTTGAAATGGCCGGGATAGCGCAGAAACTTGCGGCGCGGCCAGAACAGGCCCGGGTGCATGACGACAGGAACCACGGGCATGTTCAGATCGCGGTAAAGCCTGGCAATGCCGTATTTGTATTCCGGCGGCGCGCCCGGCGGACGGCGTGTGCCCTCGGGGTAGATGATGAGCTGTCGGCCGGTTGACAACTCGTCCTTGGCGCGCTGCATCACCGCCGCCATCACCTTGCCGCGTGCACCGCGATCGACCGGGACCATGCGCTGCTTCTGAACATACCAGCCGAACAGGGGGATCCAGACGAGTTCGCGCTTCAGGATGAAAAACGGGTCCGCCAGCCAGGGCAGCAAGGCGTAGACGTCCCAGAACGACTGGTGCTTCGGCGCAAAGATGTATCCGCCCTTGGGGATGTTCTCCAGGCCCTCGATCTCAAAGGTCGTGCCGACCATCACCCGGAACAGCCAATGATTGCTGCGCGCCCAGTTTTTCGGAACAAACCACGAGGTCTTGCGCGGCGCCAGGAAATAGAACGGCGTCATCACGACCATCTGGAGGATCAGGTTGATGTAGAACACGATGTTGAACAGGACTGAGCGCAGGATGATCATCGGGCAGGCTTTCGCAGCGAAAAGGTTAGCCCGCTGCCTACACGAATATTTCGGCAAGGAAAACAGCTGGGTTGGCGGGATCAGCCACGATATCTATGGGCTGCTGCGGGTATCGCTCGTTTCGGTGCGCAATCCGCTTGCGGGATGGGCACCGAGCGCGTCGCGCGCAGACGCAATCGTCAGCTTGAGATATTCCAGCAGGATCGTCTTCAGCACCATCGGATTTGCCAGCCAGTTGGTGCTCTTCAGGTCGGAATTGACGACCGGATAGGCGATGAATTCGATGCCGGGATTGGCCCGGCGCAATTCAAGCAGGCTGCGCGGCATATGGTAATTGTTGGTGACGACCAGAATGCTGCGGTAGCCATTGTCGCGGATCCAGTTGGCGGTCTCGTTGGCATTGCCGATCGTATCGATCGCATCATGACCGATATCGACGCAGCATTTGAACAGGTCGGCCGAGCTCTGGGTGTTGCGGCGAATCTGGCCGCCGGTCGTGGAAGGGTGGACGCCGGAGATCAGCAGCCGCTTTCCGGCTCCGTTTTTCAACAGTTCAACAGCCTGATCTATCCGCTGGAAACCGCCGGTCAAAACAACGATGGCGTCTGCCTTGGGATTGGCAGGCGGCTGAAGAGAGGCAACGGAATCGGCGAAGTAAAGAAAGCCGGCAGCGGCGGCACCAGCAATCAGCAGCAGCAGGTAGAATGTCAGCCGCACGATCCGGCGGCGCAGGCTCACGTGCCGCCGCACCAGCGTTCCCTTCCGCCGTGTTTCGTCGCTGTCGCTCATTGCTGTTCCGGCTGCTCCGTCAGGACCAGGACTGATTCGAACTCTTCAATAGAAGCAGATTGCGGCAACGGATGGATGCGGGGCAACGCAATCATGACAATTAGATCTGGTTGCCGTCGATGCGTGCCGGGTCCGACCGGATCAAATCGATCTCGTAGATCGTTCGCATCACGGTGAAGCGGGCCGTCAACGTCGTCAAAAGTGCGATGACGATCATGATGGTGACAATGCCGAGATAGCCCGAATAGCCGATGGAAAAGCTGCCGAACATGGCGTTCGTCTGGTCGCTCTGAGGGGTGGCCAGCGACCGCGATTGCCAGAAGCTTGCGACTGCAAAGCAGGCGGCCGCCAGAAGGCCGCCGGCACCGGCACCTTTCAAGCTGATCTTCAAAAAGTGCTTCTGGAATTCCGAGGCGACGAAGCCGGCTTCGGCACCGACGAAATGCAGCACCTCGACGATGTGGCGGTTGCCGGACAGCGTGCCGCGCGTGGCAAAGACCACGGTCAGCACCATGGCGGAAAACACCAGCACCAGCACGCCGGTGCCGATCAGCGCCGTCGTGTGCGCCATCGCCACCAGCCGGTCGACCCAGGTGCGGTGATCGTCGAGATAGGCCTGGGGAATGGTTTCCGTCAGCATTGCCCGCATGGCGGCGAAATCGGGTGGGTTCTGTTCGTCGATGGTGATGATGACCAGGCGCGGCACCGGCAGATCGTCGAGATCAAGGCCAGCCCCCAGCCATGGCTCCAGCAGCCGGGCGGTCGCGGCCTTATCGACGATGGTGCCATCGGTGGTGCCCTGAAAGGTCAAGGCGAGATCGCGGGCGTCGGCCAGCGCCTTTTCCATGTCGAGTTTGTCGTCCGGCTTGATCTGGATGGTGATCTCGCGGGAAATCTGGCTCTCCCAGCTTTGCGCCGTCGAACGCACCATGCTGACGGCACCCAGCGTCAGGCAGGCGAGGAACGCCATGATGGCGATGACCAGCACCAGCGCATTGCCGGAGACGTTTCCCGGCGGCACGATCGGTGCTGTCGGGCGCACGCGCAAGGCCGCCTTGCGCTCCTTGGGCGTGGCAGGCTGGGAACGTTCGGTGGCAGACGAGTCACTCATAGATATCGAGCCGCCCCTGGGAAAGGATCATCCGGCGTGCTTCGACCTGATCCATCAGCGAAAGATCATGCGTCGCGATGACGACGGCGGTGCCAAGCCGATTGAGTTCGAGGAACAGGTTGAGCAGGCGGCGCGCCATCGGCGGATCGACATTGCCCGTCGGCTCGTCGGCCAGCAGGATTTCCGGCCGGTCGATCAGGGCGCGGGCGATGGCGGCACGCTGCTTCTCGCCGCCCGACAGAACCGGCGGCAAGACGTTGATGCGCTCGCCAAGCCCGACCCAGCCGAGCAGTTCGAGAACATCGGAGCGGTAGGACGCTTCGTCCTTGCCGCGGACACGCAGGGGCAGGGCAACGTTTTCGTAGGTGGTCAGGTGGTCGAGCAGCCGGAAATCCTGAAAGACGATACCGACGCGGCGGCGCAACATCGGAAGTTCGTCGCGCGGAATGGTCGAGATGTTGCGATCGAACATGCGAATCAGGCCGCGCGTCGGCTGCAGCGACAAGAACAGCATCCGCAGCAGTGTGGTTTTTCCAGCACCCGAGGGGCCGGTGAGGAACTGGAAGGATTTTTTGGGAATGTCGAAGGTCAGGTCGCGGAGGATTTCCGGGCCCATTCCATAGCGCAATCCGACATTTTCAAAATGAATCAACGGGTCAGTGTCCAGCTTCTCTTTAATCCAGCATGCCACGTCTTCGCGGCGGGTTGATGGCTCTTGTTGCAGCATATAGGGCAGCGTTCGCTGTTACAGCGCCAACATGGTTAAACAGTGGTTAAATTTGCGTGAAAACCGGCGGTTCGGTACCGCCGTTTTCGAAGCATTAACCATTAAGGTTTACGTCTCGGAAAGGTTTGTTTCAATGCCCGAATCTGGCCTGCCCATGCCTTTGGCATTCTGGTGTGGCCAATGTGGCTGCGAAGGAGAGACGATGAACGCTTTCCGCTCCAACGGCACGTCCAGCCGCATGGATTTCCTTCCGCCGGAACGGCGCGAACGAGCCGCTTCGACAGGGGGCATGCCGCATCGCGCCGATATCGTCGATGCCGAGTTCGAGACGGTCGCGGCGAACGGCCGGCGGACCGTCTATCCGGTGTTCAACGACAATCGGATGCGCACAGCCGTTTCGCCGGCGCAGGCAACCGGCCGTGTCGTATCGGTGTTCGGATGGGCCGTGAACCATTTCGAGCGCCTGCTCCAGACCGCGTCCCCCAAGGCGTTTGCCGTGCTCGTCACCTGTCTGTGCGCTCCGGTCTTTCTCTTGTTTGCCAGCCTGCCGCAGTATCAGCCTGCCGTTGCCGCCGTGCCGGCCTTGTCGATCGGCGACGTCAAGACGTCGCTCAACGATGCCAATGGCATGAAGATCCTGTCGGTCTATGGTGCCGTCAAAAATCAGTCCGATGCGCCGAAGATGGTGCCCGCACTTCTGGTCGATGTGATTGCCAACGGCCATCGGCGGACAGCCACCCGGATCGAGCAGGACCAGGCTGTTCTGGCCCCCGGCGAGAGCCGTGCGTTCTCGACGCGGCTTCTACACACAGGTGGAAAACTGCCGGGCGTGGCCGTTTCCTTTGGCCAACCGGGTGATTCGGCGCCCTGACTGTGCTAAGCGGCTAGGTTCCGGAGGCATAAAATGCAGTCTCCATTCTATTTCTGGAGACCATTCACATGCCCGTCGTTCGTGGAAAAAACATCGATCCGCTTTATACTGCCGAGGTCATTTCGGCGCGAAACGTTGAAATGGCGGAAGAAATTGCCAAGGGGCCGCTCAACGACCTCTTGGTCATCGCCGTTCTCAAGGGCTCGTTCATCTTCGCTGCCGACCTCATCCGTGCGATGCACACCGTTGGCCTTGCGCCGGAAGTCGAGTTCATCACGCTGTCGAGCTATGGCACCGGCACGGTGTCGCAGGGCGTCAAGATCATCAAGGACATCGATAGCGATGTGCACGGCCGCGATGTTCTGCTGATCGACGACATTCTCGAATCGGGCCGCACCCTGCGTTTTGCCAAGGAACTGATGATGGAGCGCGGCGCCAAGTCGGTGACCATCGCCGTTCTGCTCGACAAGAAGGTCAAGCGTCAGACCGACCTCGAAGCCGATTATGTCGGTTTCGAATGCCCTGATTATTTCGTCGTCGGTTACGGAATGGACGTCGCCTATGCCTTCCGCGAACTGCCCTTCGTCGGCATCGTCACCGGTGACGCGGAATAGCCATCCGGCTGTGGACAGTCTCTGATCTGGTCATCCGCGTTTACGGAAAACAAACAAAACTCTGGTGGTGTTGAGCCCGCAGCCTGTGCTGCGGGTCAGGGACAAGCGTCCCGGCAGAGCTGTTTCCGAAACGGAGGCCATGATGGCGAAAATCCTGATTACCGAAGATGAGGACGGCCTGCGCCGTTTCGTTGCCCGCGCCCTGCAGCTGGATGGTCATGAGACCGTCGAAGCGGCGGATGGCGCCGAGGGCCTTGCCTGTCTTCAGGGTGAAAAATTCGATCTGCTGCTGTCCGATATCCGCATGCCGGTGATGGACGGCATCGAACTCGCCCATCAGGCATCGGCCGCCTTTCCGGCACTGAAAATCCTGTTGATGACCGGCTATGCCGAACAGCGCGAACGGGCCGACAACCTGACCGGAAAGGTCATCGACGTTGTGTCGAAGCCGTTTACGTTGCCGGATATTCGCAAGGTTGTTGCTGTAGCGCTGGCGGCTTGAAGGGGGGCTATATAGGGATACGGTTAGCAGGTCCCGATGTAGTACCAATGCCACGTCAAAAAAACTTGGAAAGCGGGTCGGACAGATACCACCTAGAATTAACTCCCGCTTTTCCCGATTCCGCTCGGCCATGCACGCGGTCATCTCAACTACGCTGCAGTAGCGGCTGTCTGACTTAGGGCTGAGTGCGACAAGTCTGCAGTTAGTCCGGGAGAGTAGGCTTCTCGGTGCGACCGATCTTCGCTTGCATTCCAAGTTGCAGCCGATCGTTAAACAATTTTTCTAACTTCGCCACGGCTGTCTGCGCATGCGAAAAATCCCTTACCGCGGAACGCTTAATCTCCAATGCAAGTCGCTCACACTCAAACATTTTGATCTCAAGGAAACTGCCACTTTCTGTCACGAACGTGCTTTTACCTTCACCCCAATCGAAGCCACCGTGTTTCGCCAGCCCTTGGACTGTCTCCCTGCTTTGAGCATACGCTGGCCACAGCGAGACGGTGCCGTTATGAACCCTGTCCAGCGCTAATACCGAATTGAAAGTGTCCTGATCTTTCAATGAAAGCAGGCATGCCATCTCGGCAGATGAGAACTCGATTGCAGGCGGAAGGTTGACTATTGGCAACATTGCTTCCGACAAGCGCACATTGGCCTCGTGGGCCTTCTTTTCACTTTTTTTCACTTCCTCCAGAAACAAATAAAAGGAGGCAGCAATAGAAAGCGCTTTGTAATAAAGCGAAAAAGCCAAGGCGCGGTCGGCCAAAAGATGTCGGCCGATCTCGTTTCGCTGAGCGTCTCGGAGTGATTGACGCTGCATTAAATAGGATATCAGCCCACCTGTGATTGCTCCCACAATGGCAGCCCAAAATTCACTGCCTAGCTCTCGTGGAAGGTCCGACAGGAAAGACGTGAAAGGATCGGCAAAGCTCCAAATATCAACCATGCGGCGAGCCTACCAGAACATTAACGGGTGGCAAGACGCTGGGGCGCTGAACTAACGGTACATGGGCGGCCACAGCGGGCGGCTTGTTCTCCACGCACTTCTGGCAATCTGCATTCTACGATTACGTTTAAAGCCGGGCCGACATTGTCCAAGATCGACACACGTCAAGAAAATAACGCTTCTTTGGTGAAAGATCAGGAAAGTAGCAGATTACATATCCTGGATTTGCTCGCCAGCCTCACCTGATATCCAACAGCCTTTCCAGATACTGCCGCTCCGTCTCCGGTGATGAATTCGTGCCGAGGCGGCGGCGGATTTCGTCGAGGATTTCGCGGGCGCGCTGGGTGTCGATCTCATCCGGCACTTTTACCTGGTCGCCAAAGTCCGGGCCGGCATTCTGCTGGCGGCGGCCGAGCGGGTCGCGGCCGTTCTGGCCATATTGCGGCACGCCTTGACCTTGCCCGGGGCCCTGGCCCTGGCTTTGCATCTGCTGCATCATGTCCTGCGCGCCGTCACGCAGCGCCTGCAGGGCGCGTCCCTGGTTGCCGACGGCCTGTTCGCCCTGTCCGTTGCCAAGAGCGCCTGAAGCGCCCTTCATCTCACGACCGGCCTCACCAAAACCCTTGCCGGGCTTGATGCCCATGCCTTCAAGGCCCTTCTGCAATTCGCCGAGCTGCTTGCCCAGCTGATCCTGCTGCGCCTGCATGTCCTTCAGCGCCTGCTCGAGCTGCTCGGCTGTCATGTTGTCGAGCGGGCCGGGCTGCTGGGCATTGTCGTCCTGCTGCTGCTGGCCGGGCTGCGGCGGCATGTCCTGCCCGAACAGTTCCTGGTCCTCTCCCTGCAGCGGGTCGCCGCGCTGCATGCGGTCGCGCATGGCCTGGTCGAACTTGAATGTCTCATCCATCAACCGCTGCTGCTCCTGCATCAGCTGGCCGAGCTTATCCATCTGCTTGCGCATCTCGCTGTTCTCCTGGCCCTGCTGCTGTTGCTGCGGCCGGCCGGCCTGGAGATTGTTCATCATGCGCTGCATTTCCGACAGCATCTGGCGTGCCTGATCCTTGGCGCCGGATTTTGCCAGGTTCTCGATCTGGTTCATCATTTTTTCCAGATCCTGCTGACGCAGCACGTTGTTCTGGTTGGGATTGGCCGCCACCTGCGGGTTCTTTGCCGCCTGCTTGGCCAGCGCCTCCATGTAGTCCTTCATGGCATCGCGCAATTCCTGCATCAGCTTGGTGATTTCCTCGTCCGTCGCGCCTTTTTCCAACGCCTCGGAGAGTTTCTGCTGGGCATCGCGCAGCCGCTTGTCGGCCAGCGCCATGTCGCCACCTTCGATGCCGAGCGCGATATCCCAGAGATAGGCGGCCGCATCGCGCAGCATGTCGTCGTTGCGCGAAAGCGCCATGCGGGTGCGGGCCGATTGCAGCAGCAGGAAATGCGTGAGGTTCGGGATGGTCTCATCCGGGCGTACCGACAGCGCGTCATTGAGTTCAATGGCGCGGGGCAGGTCGTTGGCATTCAGCGCAAACACCTGGCGCTGTTCGGCGACGGCTCCTGCCAGCGGTTCAAAGAAGGGGCGGGCGGGCAGGATCATCTCCTGCGGAACGCTGCGGCCTTCCTGACCGGCGGCATCCCTGGCAACCAGCGTGACGCGGACGCGCTTTCCCGACAGGGGATGTTCGCTGAGATTGCGGCTGGTCAGCCCCTTGGCCTCGCGGGCGTTGCGTTTGGGCAGGTCGAGACGGTATTCCGGCAGGGGATAAAGCGGCCGCGCGTCGGCGGCCTGCTTGTCGAGAGGGACGATCTCGGCCCAGGCATCCTGAATGCCGTAGTCGTCCTTGGCGGCAAAACCGATTTCGAGTGCGGCGTTGACGGTCGTGCGCGGAATGCCATCGAAGGCGATATCCGGTACGCTGTCCGGGATCACCGTGAAGGCCCATTGTTCGCCACCAACTAAAAGCGAACCATCCTTGGTGATTTTCAGCACATGCGTCTCACTGCCGGGCTTTGCCGGATCGGCCGGGGCTGCTTCAGCGCTGGTCTGTCCGTCCTTGCCGGGCTTTGCCGCTTGCGCCGCGATAACCAGCGGCTGGGCCGCGCCGTTTTCCAGATAGGTGACGGGTGTGTCTTCACCGCCGCTGGTAATGCGCACGGTCAGTTCGCTGAATTGCGGGATGCGCAGCGGTTCAGTGCTTTCGGTGGGCTGTTGCGTGCCCTGCCTGCCGGTCAGGAAAACCGGCGCGCGGCCGGTATAGGCCGGCGGCGTCACCCAGGCGTCAATGCGGACATCGGGAGTGGCGGCGATCTGCTGCGGCGGGTGAAAGGCGTCGGAAATCAGGCCGGCGCGGTTGGAATAGGAATAGGCAAAGGCGACGCAGGCCAGCAGGACCGGCACGGCGCGCAGGCCGTAGCTGTCGGTGCGGGCTATATCCGGTTTTGGCAGACCTGCTTCCAGCGAGCCGATCATCCGCGCCATGCGCGCCTGGTGTTCCTGCCAGAGCGCCTGGCCGAAGGCGCCGCTGGTGGCCGGCTGATCGTCCTGAACGCGGATGGCCTGATGCGGCAGGGCGTTACGCTCCTCCAACATCCGGTCGGCTTCGGTATTGCCGGGAATGCGCAGGCGCAGCAGCGGAATCAGGAAGGCGATAAAGGCGGCGGCGAAGGCGAGAAGGGCAACACCATGCAGCCAGCCCGGGGCGACGCGGAAAAAGCCGAACCATGCGGCGGAGAGAAACAGCAGGACGACGGTAATAACCGGAAGGGCGCGCGGCGCAATCTGTTCCGCGACGAGAACGATACGCGCAAGCGCCCGCTTGACCGCCAGACTTCCCATAAAGCCTGCTGCCGTCGTCGCGCTGTCCCGCCGGAGTTCCGTCATCCGTTCCCTTTCAACGTTTGAAACGTGCCGCGAAGGATAACACTCTTTGTGGCGAAGACGAGGGCGGCAACGCAATCGTGATCGATTTCGCAGCCTGCAAAGGCTCTATCAACAGCGGCAGATCGGGAGCCGCTGGCCTCGCATCAATCGAGCCAGTCGGGAACCGAGTCGAGACCGATCAGGTCTTCATAGGTCGTGCGCCGACGAATCACATGGAAACGATCGCCCTTGACCAGCACTTCGGGTATCAGCAGGCGGCTGTTATAAGTGCTGGCCTGCACCGCGCCATAGGCGCCGGCTGTGCCGATCGAAATCAGGTCTCCGGGCTTTGGCATGGCCATTTCGCGGTCGAGCGCCAGGTAATCGCCGGTCTCGCAAACCGGGCCGACGATATCGGCCTTGATGCGCGGCGCGTTGGCCGCAGATATGCGCACCGGCTGGACCTCGTGATAGGCCTCGTAGAGCGTCGGCCGGATCAGGTCGTTCATGGCGCCATCAACGATGACGAAGGTTTTCGAGCCGCCGTCCTTCACATAGACGACTTCCGTGACCATGATACCGGCATTGCCGACGATCAGCCGGCCGGGCTCCATGACGATCCTGCAGCCGAGTTCACGCAGCTGGTCCTTGACGATCGTGGCATAGGCATCGGGCAGTGGCGGCGGGTTATTGTCCGTCTTGTAGGGAACGCCAAGACCGCCGCCGACATCGACGTGAGCGATGTTGTGGCCGTCGGCGCGCAGCGTATCGACCAGTTCGCGCAGCAGCTTGAAGGCATCGGCGAAGGGCTGCAGCTCGGTGATTTGGCTGCCGATATGCATGTCGATGCCGGTGACCTGGATACCGGGCAGGGTCGCGGCATGGGCATAAACAGCGCGGGCGCGTTCATAGGCGATGCCGAACTTGTTTTCCTTCTTGCCGGTCGAAATCTTGGCATGGGTCTTGGCGTCGACATCCGGGTTGATACGGAAGGAGACATGCGCCTTCTTGCCTTCGCGCACGGCGCGGGCATTGAGCACTTCCAGTTCCGGCTCGGATTCGACGTTGAAGCAGTAGATGCCGGCGTCGAGCGCCAGGTCCATTTCGGCAGCCGTCTTGCCGACACCGGAAAACATGATGCGGTTTGCCGGAATACCGGCGGCCAGCGCCCGGCGCAGTTCTCCGCCCGACACCACATCGACACCGGCGCCCAGGCGCCCGAGCGTCTTCAGGACGGCCTGGTTCGAATTCGCCTTCATCGCATAGCAGACCATCGCGTCGATATCGGAAAACGCCTTGGAGAAGACCGAGTAATGCCGTTCCAGCGTGGCAGTGGAATAGCAGTAGAAGGGTGTGCCCACTGCCTTGGCGATGTCGCTGACGGAGACGTCTTCCGCAAACAGAATGCCGTCACGATATTCGAAATGGTTCAAGGGAGTGCTCTGTTACAGGAGGGGATCGAGGAAGAAGGGCTTGCCGCGCGCTTCGTCCTGTTTTTCGGTGCTGCCGGGTGCCGCCTTGGTGTTGATCGGCGCGCTTGAACCCGGACGACCGAGGTCGCTCTTGCGGCCGCAACCGGTCAGCGTCAGGCCGGTAATGGCAAGCGCTGCAAGCAAAATGGTGGTGTTTCGTGACAGCATGAAGTGTTCCCGGTCCGGGCGATCAAGCCCTTCGTGCAAATTTGTCAAAACTCATATCGGCTTTTCAGGGCATTGTGCACCCTGAATCTTATCTTCAGTTGCGGGTCCGCCACCAGGCAATCTGCTTGCGCACTTCGCTGGGGGCGGTGCCGCCGAAGGAGGTGCGGCTGGCAACCGATGCCTCGACGGTCAAGACGCCAAATACCTTGTCGGTGATATCAGGATGGATCGCCTGCAGGTCTGCAAGGGAAAGCTCGGCCAGTTCGCAGGTCTTCTGCTCGGCCAGCGCCACGGCGCGGCCGGTGACGTGATGGGCATCGCGGAAGGGCAGGCCTGCCTCGCGCACCAGCCAGTCCGCCAGGTCGGTCGCGGTGGAATAGCCGGAGCCGGCTGCGGCCTTCATCCGGTCCACCCGGATCGTCATGTCGCGGACCATGCCGGTCATCGCGGCAATCGCCAGTTCCAGGCTCTCGGCCGAATCGAACACCTGTTCCTTGTCTTCCTGCATGTCCTTGGAATAGGCGAGCGGCAGGCCTTTCATCACGGTCAAAAGCGCGATCAGCGAGCCGTTGATACGGCCGGTCTTGGCGCGCACCAGCTCGGCGGCATCCGGGTTCTTCTTCTGCGGCATGATCGAGGAGCCGGTCGAAAACGCATCCGACAGGCGCACGAAACCGAATTGCGGCGTCGACCAGATGACGATTTCCTCGGCCAGCCGCGACAGGTGCACGGCGCAGATCGAGGCGATCGACAGGAATTCCAGCGCAAAGTCACGATCCGAGACGGTATCGATCGAGTTGCGGGTCGGCTCGCGGAAACCGAGCGCCTTGGCGGTCATGTGGCGGTCGATCGGAAAGCCGGTGCCGGCAAGGGCTGCAGCGCCGATCGGGCTCTCGTCCATGTGCTCGATGGCGTGGCGCACGCGCTGCCGGTCGCGGCCGAACATCTCGACATAGGCCATGCAGTGATGGCCGAAGGTCACCGGCTGCGCCGTCTGCAAATGGGTAAAGCCAGGCATCACCGTTTCGGCATGCTCTTCGGCGCGATCGAGGAAGGCGGCGATCAGGCCGGTCAGCATGCCCTCGCACTTCTGCAGCTCTTCCTTCACCCAGAGGCGGAAATCGAGCGCCACCTGGTCGTTGCGCGAGCGGGCAGTGTGCAGGCGTCCGGCCGCTGGGCCGATCAGGGTTGCAAGCCGCGCCTCGACGTTCATATGGATGTCTTCGAGCTGGCGGGAGAATGCGAACTGTCCGTTTTCGATCTCTGACAGGATCGTGCTCAGGCCGTGAACGATCTTGTCTTTATCCTCTGCCGAAATGATGCCTTGATGGGCCAGCATGGTCGCATGCGCCATTGAGCCGCAGATGTCCTGGGCAAAAAGCTTCTTGTCGAAGCCGATCGAGGCATTTATCTCCTCCATGATCGCCGCCGGTCCTTGAGCAAAGCGACCGCCCCACATCTGGTTAGAGCTTTTGGTTTCAGAAGTGCCGTCAGCCATGAAAATGCCCGCCCTGGAGAATGACCCGTTTTGGAAAATGAAGTGAACGACAGACAAAAACGCTTTCCGCCTGCCAGACTGGTGATGATCGCTGCCCTCGGAGGGCTGATCGCCGGTGCGGCAGCGGTATACGTCAGGGAAAGCGGGTCTGGCAATGGTGTGGCGGTGGAAACCGCCGATGCCAGGATCTGCGAAGCGGCGAAAGACAAGGTCGCAGCCATCACGCCGTTCCTCAAAGGTCAGGTCGCCGCCATGGCCCCGACCAGCCAACCCCGGCAGTTGTCGGGCCTGAATTTCAAGGACAAGGACGGCAAGGATCTGACGCTTGCCGATTTCGGCGGCAAGACCGTCCTCCTCAATATCTGGGCGACATGGTGTGGTCCGTGCCGTGAAGAGATGCCGGCGCTGAATGCGCTGCAGAAAGCTGCGGGCGGCGATAAATTCGAAGTCGTGGCCGTGAATATCGATGTCGGCGACGATACGAAGCCGACGGCCTTCCTCAACGAGACCGGTGTGCACGAGCTTGGTTATTACCGCGATGCCTCGATGGGCATCTTTAATGGGCTGAAAAAGGAGGGCCTTGCCTTCGGCCTGCCGGTGACGCTTTTGATGGACGGCAAGGGCTGCCTGATCTCGTCGATGAACGGCCCTGCCGCCTGGGACAGCGATGATGCGAAGGCCCTGATCAAGGCCGCCACCGGCGGCATCTAGTTTTATCAGGCCCCGGTGCGCAGTCCGGCCGGCTGAAACCGCTGCCGGTATTGCGCCGGGCTGAGGCTGGTGATGCGTTTGAACAGGCGGCGAAAGAACGTCGGGTCCTCGTACCCGACCTCTGCGGCAATGCCGTCGATGCTGTCACGGGTGGTTTCCAGCATCTGCTTGGCCTCTTCGATGCGGATCGCCTGAACGTAATCAACCGGCGTGTAACCGGTCGCCTTGGTGAAGCGCCGCTTGAAGGTCCGCTCTGCCAAGCCGGATTGCTCGACCATTTTTGTCACTGGGTTGGGTTTCGGATAATGATCCGCAATCCAGCTCTGGCTTTGCGCGATGACGGCATCGTCGTGCTGGCGCGGGCGCGTCATTGCCGCAAAGGGCAATTGTCCGCCGCTGCGATCCCCGATCAGAAAGATCTTTGCGGCGCGCATCGCCTCCGCCGATCCGCAATAACGTCCGATCAGATAGAGCGACAGGTCTTGCCAGGACGATGCGCCGCCGGCGGTGAGCAACCGGCCCTCATGGCCGCTGTCGCAGAGAATGCGGTCGGGGCGGAAACGAACGGCCGTGTAGCGGTCGCGGAACAGTTCGGCCGCACTCCAGTGCGAAGCGGCATCACAGCCATCGAGCAATCCCGCCTCGGCCAATAGCACCGAGCCGCTGCAGGTCGAGCAGACCAGCGCGCCTCTCGCAAGCGCTGCCCGCACCCAGGCGATTTCTGGCTCCCACCGTCCCTCCGGACTGCCCCGTAGCGGCAGTTCGATATCGCAGACGATCACCACATCGGCATCATTGTCGCCGCCGGTCGACGCCTGCGGCGTAATCGGAACGCCGATGATGGAGTTGAACGGTTCGGTGGATTTCGCGACGATGCGCGGGACGATCTCCCGGACCTTCTCCGTCTCACCAGTCAGGCGAGGCCAGATTTTACCAACGGAGCCCAGCACCTCATAGAGCCCGTAAACGGCCATCGGTGCGGTTTCCTGCAGGACCAGAATGCTGACGCGCAACGGCGGGGATGTGAACTGTTTTGGAAACATGCGGACAATTTGGCACGTACGCCCCGTTTTTGTCCATCCTGCCTCTGAGGGGCGGTCCGGTGAACGGCTAGGGTTCCCAGGCAATCACGCAACGCCTTGAGGAGTAGGGCCATGAACGCGTCCAATATTCACCACGCCACCATCGTTTTCGAGCGCAGTTTCGCCACAAGCCCGGCAGAGGTTTTTGCCGCCTGGACCAGCCGGGATGCCCTTCTGGACTGGAGCGCACCCGAGGAAGGCTGGGACATGACCTACCGGGCTTTCGACTTCCGGGTCGGCCATACGGATATCTGCGCATTCGGCCTCTCGGGCGAGGAGCCCTACATCAACACCGTGCAGTATCACGCCATCCGCCCAGATCAGTATTTCGTCTATGCGAGCACGATCTCCCACCGGGACGTCCTGCTGTTTGCCGGCACTGTCAGCGTCGTGTTCTCGGTTGCCGACGGCGGCACAACGCTAACCCTGACCGAGGCCGGTGTCTATTTCGATGGCGACAGCCCCGAGGGTCACCAGGAGGGCTGGGACGCCATGCTGAACGGATTGACCGCATATCTCGACGGCAACCGGCGCGCGGCCTGACGGCGCGTGTTCCCAGACCCGACATCCATCTCGCCAACTGAAGGAACATCGCCATGAAATACTACTATTCACCCGGCACCTGCGCGCTTGCTGGCCATATTGCCCTGCTGGAAGCCGGTTTCGAACCGGACCTGTTCAAGGTCGATATCATGACACGCACGATTGAACCGGAGGGAGATTATCTCGCGGTCAATCCGAAAGGATACGTGCCGCTTCTCGAAATCGGCGAAGGGGTAAAGCTGACGGAAACCGTCGCGATCCTGGACTGGATCGCCGAGAACACGCCCGGTCACGCTGCCCGCAGCGCAATGGAGCGCCACCGGCGGATCGAGATGCTGGCATTCCTGTCCAGCGAGGTGCAAAGGCCTTTTGCCTATTCCTTCTTTCTGCCGGGAGACGAGGCCGTAGCCATGCTTCGCGGTATGATCGAGGGACGCTTCGTGCTGATCGCCGATCAGATCACGGGCGGCTATCTGCTCGGTCAGAGGGCCGGTGTCGAGGATGCGCTGCTGTATGTGATGCTGCGCTGGGCGCGGATGGTCGGCATGCCGGTGCCGAAAAATCTGATCGTTTACCGCGATGCCATGGAAGAGCGGCCAGCGGTCCGTCGTGCCCTTGGCGAGGAGGGACTGATCTAGTTTTTCCGCTGCCGGAACCAACTATCCAGCAGCAGCGCGGTTATCGGCTCTTGCGTCCCGATACCTTGGGCATCGCGATCAGGCTGGTTTAGCGTGTCGGAACGGGAACTTCGCCACGATAGTCATAGAAGCCGCGGCCGGATTTGCGGCCGAGCCAGCCGGCTTCGACATATTTCACCAGCAGCGGGCAGGGGCGGTATTTCGAATCCGCCAGCCCGTCATGCAGCACCTGCATGATCGACAGGCAGGTGTCGAGACCGATGAAGTCGGCGAGCTGCAGCGGTCCCATCGGATGGTTGGCGCCGAGCTTCATTGCGGTATCGATGGCATCGACACTGCCGACGCCTTCATAGAGTGTATAGATCGCTTCATTGATCATCGGCAGCAGGATACGGTTGACGATGAAGGCTGGAAAATCTTCGGCGACGGTGATCGTCTTGTCGAGCGAGGCGACGAATTGCTTGGCCGTGGCAAACGTGCCTTCCTCGGTGGCGATACCGCGCACCAGCTCCACCAGCTTCATCACCGGCACCGGGTTCATGAAATGGATGCCCATGAAGCGTTCCGGCCGGTCGGTCGCCGAAGCAAGCCGCGTGATCGACAGGGAAGAGGTGTTGGTGGCGAGAATGGCGTCGGCCTTCAGAACCGGACAGATCTGGCCATAAATCTTGCGCTTGACGCTTTCGTCCTCGGTGGCGGCCTCGATCACCAGGTCCATCGGTGAAAGATCGTTGACATCGGCAGAACCCTTGATCAGCGACAGTGCCTTCTTGCGTTCTTCGTCGGTCAATTTACCGGAGGAAACCTGACGCGCCATGTTGCCGTTGATGGTTGCAAGGCCAGCTTCAACGCGGTCAGCCGAAATGTCGTAGATATGCACCTTGTAGCCGGCCGAAGCCGATACCTGGGCAATGCCGCAGCCCATTTGTCCAGCGCCAACAATTCCGACATTCTTGATCATCGAACCGATTTTCCATCATTCATACGAAAGGGCGATCGCGCTTCCGTTCGTGCAAAAAGCAAAACGCCCGTTGGGGCAAGGTATTTAGATGCCAGTGATAAAGGCATCGCGGCCAATTTTCCAGCCTTTATTCGCGGCGGATGCCATTGTCGGTTCAGGAAACGCATTGCTTCTAAAACGAAAAACGGCCGCGCAGAGGTGCGCGGCCGCATATGTCATTTTTTAAAGCTCAGAGTGCTTTTTCGAGCTCCGGCAGGATTGTGAAGAGGTCACCGACGAGGCCGTAGTCTGCGACCTGGAAGATCGGGGCTTCCTCGTCCTTGTTGATGGCGACGATGACCTTCGAGTCCTTCATGCCGGCCAGGTGCTGGATCGCGCCGGAAATGCCGACCGCGATGTAGAGCTGTGGTGCCACGACCTTGCCGGTCTGGCCGACCTGCCAGTCGTTGGGGGCATAACCCGCATCGACGGCAGCGCGCGATGCACCGACGGCAGCACCGAGCTTGTCGGCCATCGGCAGGATGACCTCCTGGAACTTTTCCGCGGAACCGAGTGCGCGGCCACCGGAAATGATGATCTTGGCCGATGTCAGTTCCGGACGATCCGACGAGGACAGCGCGTCCTTGACGAAGGTCGACAAACCGGGGTTTGCTGCAGCCGAAATGGTTTCGACCGATGCCGAGCCGCCCTCTGCCGCCGAGGCAAACGAGGCGGTGCGAACGGTAATGACCTTCTTGGCTTCGCCCGACTGCACCGTCTGGATGGC
>UCKS01000054.1 GCA_900473045.1 Hyphomicrobiales bacterium | reverse complement strand
GACATGCCTCGGAATTTGCACGCTGGTCTTGAGATGAGTTTCGGAACATACTAGGTACGAAGAGGTTTAGTAGTTCGTTGCGACTCAAGGAGGGAACGATGGACACTTGGCAGACAGTTCGCAGACAGAGCCCAGAAAAGGACAGCGAAGTGACGATTGAAGGTCTCAGTTCAGAGATTACGAGATTGAACGATGAGTTGACGTGTGCGAGCGAGGCACATCTCGCGCTCAAAGAAGAGAACGAGCGCATGAAGGCGGCGCTTCGCGCCGCTGAAAGAGCTTTCAGCGCGACGGGAAACAAGGACATGGTTCAGCGCATGAAAACCGGAGTCACCGGAGAGGTGTCCAAGTCCACCGGGTTCCGGCTCCCTCCGTCACGTCGCGTAGCGTGAAACTCTGCCCGGGCCGCGAAACGACGTCATCACGTCAGTGGCCCGGGACCGCGCCCGGGGGGCAGTACTAAGGAGCTCGGTCTGCAAAGAAATGCTCAAGTTCTTCCACTGTAGCGAAAACGACGTCCGGGCCTGAAGCACGCAACTCAGTGTCATCCTCAATTCCCCACGTAACACCAATAGCGGTGACACCGGCTCCCCGAGCGGCCTGCGTGTCCTGTACGTGATCGCCCACATGATAACTCACCGCCGCGTCTGCCCTAACTTTGCCCATCGCGAGGAGGAGGCCTTCGGGATCGGGCTTACGCCGTTTAACGTGATGGTAACCGACTAGGACATCAATCGGCCAGCCATACTTCGCGATGAACCACTTCGGCACCATATCAGGACTCTTAGTGACGATCGCCAGCTTGTGACCCCGGGCGCTGAGGTCCGCGAGTAGCCCGCTGATCCCCGGATACACTTCGAGCCGATCCGCTCGGGCCATCACTCCCTTCCAATCGCGCGCCGCTCGTAATGGCTCGACTGGAGAAGTATCGACGAGGGTCTGATCGAAGTCGAAAATAATCATCTCTAGAAGTCCATTTTCCCCTGAGGATCTGTATGAGGCACAGTCTCGCAGACGGCTCGAGGGCGCTGCATTATTCGACGAAGAAGGTCGGTAAGATCGTCTCCGTTTGCGATGGGTTCAGCCCACCGCTCTGAGATCATCATCCGGTTTCCCTGTACTTTAGCCTCTGTGTGCCAAACGGCCGGATGGTCGATGCAGGCGAGAGTGCGCTTTTGCTGGCGGGCGAAGTTGACAGTATGCATCGTGCCACCCTTCACGTCCGTCTCGATCACCAAAACGCCGTCCGACAGACCACTCTGAATTCGATCGCGCTCCGCGAATGCGGTCCTCATCGGGGTTATTCCGATGGGATACTCGCTGACCAAGCAACCTCCATGCTCAAGAAGCCGCTGCGCGAGCTTCTTGTTAGCGGCCGGATATACCTTGTCAAGGCCATGGGCCAGAACCGCTATTCCCGTCCCCGCAGCTTCGACGCAGCCTTCGTGCGCGAATGTGTCGCAGCCATGAGCGAGCCCGCTAACAATGCTAAATCCCATGTCCACCGCGATAGCCGCTAGGCGCCGGGAGACGCGTTGACCGTAGTCGGTTGGCTCCCTCGTTCCGACCACGGCCAAGGTATTTTCAAAGTTAAGGCCCTGCGAGTTCCCCTTCACGAAAAGAACCGCAGGTGGATCCGGTATGCTGCGTAGCCGAGCGGGGTATGTTTCATCGAAAAACGAGGACGCACGAATTCCCACATCTTCGCTTTTGCGTAGCTGCTCCTCCGCGTATAGCCAAGCCTCCCGCAGCAGTGTGCCGTCTATCCTCTGCCGCGCGGCGCGATCAAAGAGGCCGCGCTCGTCGTCTTCGGTGAGAAGGGGCTTTTCGACAAGCCTCACTGCCGCACGACGGCCGATACCTCTGATCCTCATGAGGGCGACAGTTGCAAGCGCGCTTTTCGACAATTCTTTGGTCATGGGCCGCTCTGGTTTTAAACTTCCTTTTCGCCGTCGGTCCAGATCTTGTTCCATCTTGCCGGGACGTGGTCATTCTCGTTCGTGTAACAGTAAGAGACGCGCTCCGTCTTGGCCAGAGCTACGCCATAGACGGTGCTCCCTGGATTAGCCGCGTGCACAGCCTGGGCAACCTTTGACAACGTGCTTCCACGTGTAACGAAGTCATCGAAGATGAAGACATTCGACGCCGGCAATCGCCCACTTACGTATTGGGCCTTTGCGAGTTCCGCTTCTCGTCCATTGGCGGGTTGGAGATGTATTTTTCCGTGCCGCTGTTTTGTGATCGCGTCGATGGCTTCATGCGCGTCCACCAGTTCCGCAAGCTGATCCGTTATGAAGGGGATGTCCCGGTCAGGGTCAGCACGCGTTTCCGACGAAGAAAGGACACTAACGAAAACGCAGTCGCGCGGTCGCAAGCCGAGGGACTCGAACATCGGCGGGAAGGTGTCGTAGAAAAGACGTGCAGCGCCGACCGACGCCTTTCGGTCCTTATTCTTGAACCGGACGAACCTGGCCGACCAATTTTCGGATGACTTGTCCGTCAACTTGTAGGCGAGCGTGAACGTCCGGGTTAGACCCGCATTCACTGACAGTCGCGGAAACTCCATCCAGTCACTTCTGGCCATCCAAGGTATCATTTTACCCCCCCCCAATGCAGTCTGTTTTTCCCCGGCAAGGGTATGTGGGGGGGCAGCTGCCTAAATTTAAGGCCTAATGTCTGGGAAATTGACAAAAAAATCATTTTGAACCAACTCTCCCGTACCTGGAGAGAATGAAGTCACAAAGCGGCATCGGTAACAGCTGAAAGTTGAGGAGAGACTCAAAATTTCTGTCGCTAACCAGAGTGCAAATCTAAATGGATATGCTAGTGGTCCGTAGGACGATTTAAGCATAGTGAGGAGTTTAGATGAGCGTGATCGCAGTCGTGGTGGTGTCAGAAAAAATCGTCCTGGCCGAGGGCACGATCAACGCAGATCAAACCGTTACAATAATCAAGGACGAGACGTTCGACCTGGAAAAGGGCGATCGAAAGCTGGCCTACGTCGTTATGCATAAACGAATTGCCGACAGACTCATGCAGGGGATTGAGAGTGTCGTCTTGAAAGCTAGTGCTGGAGGCAGAAACCCGGCGACGACTGCTGTCCTTCATGCGGCGGAATTGCGTGGGGTGTTCCTTGCTGCAGTACCCAATCATGTCCCCGTGCGTCAGCTCCAAAAGAACCACCTAAGCAGAAACTTCGGGTCTCGAAAGGTGGACGAATATCTGAAGGACGACGTGTTTTTCGACGAGAATTTCGACGGCGCAGACCTCCGGAAAGGAAGCCGGGAAGCGGCCTTCCTCCTGCTTTCGGCAACACCGTGATGGACGCGACCTTCAACTACGTCGCATCCCTTACGCTTCTCGAGCCGATCGGCGAGGGGGTATTTGGCGAGGTACATCGTTATAGCGACCCGGTACACGGGGACGTGGCCGTCAAACGCTTCTTCCGATCGAAGTTCGGATCGGAAGAAGCGTGGGTCGAGGCCTGCGCGGCCGCGCTCAAGGAAGCGAGAAACCTCAAGGCGTTGGAGCATGACAACGTCGTGAAGTTCCATCAAGTGCTGCGGACGCCGGACGCCGATGAATTTCTGATCGTGATGGAGTACTGTGAGGGCAAGTCGGCACGCCAACTGACGGGAGCGAACGTTGTGTCGCTGCCCCGAGCGAAGGCAATCATCAGAGACACGGCTATCGGGCTGAACTACATTCACGGGAACGGGTACCTCCACCGCGACATCAAGCCTGACAACATCCTCCTCAAGGCGGACGGGCGCGCCAAGCTCGGTGATTTCGGGTTCGTGACCGACGATCTCCAATTCGGCTTCGCGACCCCCTATGGGACCGCCATGTACTGGGCACCCGAGGTTCTCGCGGAGCAAGCGTGCTCGGAGCTTTCGGACGTCTATTCGCTGGGCGTGAGCTTTTTGAACCTTGTTTCGGGCGACCAATGGTTTCTTCGGGACGGGAAAGGGTGCCTGCTTGCCGAGGGGGATAATGGCGATCCGTACCTCAAGCCGAAGATGCTGTTTCTACCCCACGTTCCCCCGGCTTGGCGAAATACCATCGCCAAGCTCTGTCGTCGCGAAACTATGAACCGCTGCCAGTCGCTGGGGGCGGCAGTGAACTCGATCGCGAGGCTACCCGCGGTCGAACCGTGGATATGTACTATTGAAGAGGAGGTCATCCGGTGGGAACTCGTCAAAGGCACGCGCCGTGTACGCGTGGAGTGGCAGAGTTACCTCGGACGTCCAGGCGAGCACTGGTCTGCTTGGTCTGAAGATATGTCGGGGAAAGGTCGCCGGACGATTGCCGTCAGCCATAGGGGAGACAAGTGGAAGGCCATCTACACTGCCCTCCAGTCCTTCTTCGCTTCCAGAGCGGTCAAGGCGTAGCCGATCGCCGCTTCTGGGGGACCACAACGCGCTCTCCGTTGCGGCCTTCGATAAATCGCACTCCGCTGCCCCTGCTGGGCAAAAGTGCTAGTCGCTCATCTCTGCACTCGTGGCAATATGAGGCAGTTGCCGAGACGTGCTCGGGCAGAAGCCACTCGCGGCCGCAAAAACGGCAATGCGGCAATAACAACATCT
The DNA here is from genome assembly GCA_900473045.1 of Hyphomicrobiales bacterium. GTDB lineage: Bacteria > Pseudomonadota > Alphaproteobacteria > Rhizobiales > Rhizobiaceae > Pararhizobium. The sequence continues at coordinate 48,509 of UCKS01000054.1, read as the reverse complement.
TGCGCGCGACCGACGTCACAGGCAGCCCCCCGATTCCTGATGCAACTATAGGATACACGTGATTAAAGATATGTAAACATAATGTTCATGCTTTGTTTCGAGCGGTTAGTGGCTGCGCATTTGCAGGATACATCAGGGTCAGAGTTCTATTGGCTTTGCTGAGACGGCTTACGATCGATGTCGTGCCTTGCATTCATTGTCTCCGTGGAGCGGAGAGATGGTAGGCCCGGCAGGACTCGAACCTGCAACCAATCGGTTATGAGCCGACGGCTCTAACCATTGAGCTACAGGCCTACATAAAAATGTGACGACAAACGTAAATAATTCTTACACTTCGTCGCACTTGCAGGCCAGCTCCCATTTCGCGAAAATGGCGAACTCGTTATTCGGCCCCAAATTGCTATGGGCTGTTCCTATTTACGATGGCCGGAGGCGAGCGATACGCTCCACGCCGAACGAGCAAGATGATCCGGTTCCAATCCATTTGCGAACGCCGACTGGCGGAACATTGGACGCAACAACACCCGTGGCTTCGGGACAATCGAAGACTCGAGCTGCCAGCATTCCAGCATGCCTCAATCGTCATCGATTGGACCACCGCTGGCTAGAAACTTGCCTGCGGCTTCCTTGGCGGTGGATGCAACGAATTTAACTTCAAATATCCCGGTCCTATCATCAATGTACTGCGTCTGGCCTGATTTTGCGCAATCAAGGACCTCGTCGATACGTTGTTCCGCATCAAGTCTTTTCCAGAGTTTTGTTGCGATCATCGAGTTCCATGCCCTTTCCGGCGACTGGGATGTATATAGCGCTTTAGCGCAAGCGATAAAAGCATGACTCCGGACAAATCGAGGCGTATCGCGTCTATGCAAAAATGGAAGATGCTGGGCCTTCGATATGTGGACCTCAGGACAGCAGGTACGAGATGTGGCAATTACCTGTCTGCGAACATCTGGGGAAGGCTGAAAGCCGCGCGATCCTGTAGCCGCTAAAGGGTCCGTAATCAGCCGCTCTGGAAGAATTCCAACTCAGCGGTGATATATATTCGGATCAGCCTATTCGGTTTAGATGCTTAGTGATCTTTTGCATTCAAGAACATAAGCAGAACATCGCGATGATGTCAAGTCCTATGTAGATCGACGTTTCTGGCTCCGTGGGGGGAGGCGATGACCGCTACTGCTTTTCCAATTGGTTTAGGTGGACCATGGTGTACCGGCCTCGTAACCGAGCTAACGGAAGGTCGCAGATCCAGTGCCGGAACAGCCCAGACACCATCCACTGGATTGTAGAGGCCGGGGAGTGGGAATTTGCTATTGATCCGAACGAAATCTCCCACATTCACAGTGGCAATTGAAAAGCCGTATGCGATTGCTACGGCCGCAATAAAAAGGTCCTGCCCAGGTCTCTTCTTCGATTGCACCTCCGTACACCAGAGATCTTTTAATGGGCCACAGCAGTACATGAGGCCCAGGATCCGTGCTACTTCCGGTGTGTCGGCAGGGTGGATGAAATCGGTGGCGAGAAATCCGTCCATCCATTCACGCAGTTTCGCGGCCTTGGCAGGGTTGTATGCTGCGACCTCAGCTATCCCTCTCTCGATTTCCAGAATAACGGGAAATGGTACGGCAATTTTTCTCTGTCGGCGGAGCCAATCAGCAACAGTCGGATTTGGGTGCTTCTTTTGGCTGTCGCTCAGGACATTTGTGTCGAGCAGAAAAATGCCACGTGGCATGCGTAGAACTTCCCGCGCGTGAATTTTCACCTGACAGCTTCGCCAATATTGGTAAACAAGATGTAAATGGAGGCAGGAGTAGCTCCCCATCTTAACGCGGGGTGGAAAGCAATCTAAACGCCGCGTTTGGTAGATCACGCACAATAATGTCGTCAGCCGGACTTGGCGTCATCGTCGCAAGCGGCGTCACTTATGGTACTTGGTGCTTTGGCTCATGGGATTTATGAAGGAGTGGAGGAACGGAAAAGCCTCGGGGCAACGCTCGTTCTGAATTAATGGATCGTCCAGTAGCGGACGCCGTTCAGCTGCGCCGGGGGCAAGCCACGATTGGCCGCGTTAAGCCGCTCCAGCAGCAAGCGGGAAACGTCGTTTGCCACTGGCTTTACTTCAAAACCGTGGGAGTGGTTCAACAAGCCGCCAGCTCCAACGGCGGATACATCGATTGTCTCGACGTTTTTAAAGAATTTCGTCAGATATTTTCCGCCCCGGCCGATCGGGTTTTCGCTGTTCCAGTACTCGGATGTCGCCAAAGCGCTATCGTGTTCATTTGCATAAAGTGTTTTTAAGACCGCCGCTTCGCCATCGAACTCAATCAGTTGATGAAAGAGCGAGGGCGGATAGTCCGCCGCGACAAAAACGATATTCGATAGCTTTGCCTGCTTGGCATGCGCCGATTTCAGTAATTGGCCTGCCACACGGCTGCCCATGCTGTGAGCGACAACGGTCACGTTTCTCATCAAACCTTTGTCCAGCAGCGCGCCCACCAACTGCTGCACATACGGCTCGGTATAGGTTACACTGTTTAAGTCATAGATGTACTCTCCCGGGGAGCCAGCTGATGGCCAGGACCAAACAATTATTGGCTGCTGCAGTCCAAAATCTTCCGTGAAAGCGATGGCTTTGCGCACTGCATCGGGAAACGTGTTCCAGTAGCCGTGGAAAAAGATAGTTATGCCTTTGTCCTTGCCGGCGAAGCCTTCTATGAGTTCGGCACATTTTTTTGGGCCGCTCCACAGCGTTTGCCCCGAAAGTTCAAGAAGTCCAGCATAAGGCTTGCCAAATTTTCGACCAGGGTCTCCAAGAAAACCGATTCTTCCACACGACAAGGGGTTTTCATTCTTGGTAATCCCGAACCGATGCTCAAGATTCGTTCCTCCTTCGTCGTTTCTGTTCGTGGCAAACAGTATGACAGGGGGAGTGTTGCCATTTGAAAGCGCGCCGCCACGTCCTTTGGTTAACTGAATTTCATTCTTAACCTGGAGCAGGTTTTGATAGGCTTCACTGCGGTTCCCGCCCAGCGCCTGATCAACCCAGGTTCTCTCTGCTTGAGACCGGATGGTTGTCCATCCTTCTGACGCTACTGACGTGTAGGTGGTGCCGTATTCCGCGGCCAGTTTCGTGAAACTGTCTTCGTTAGCTCGGACGACCGACTCCGAGGCGCGACGGGCTTTTTCGGCAGATTCTTGCATAACGGAACGGACTCGCTGCGATAACGAAAGCCACTCATTCCGGTTGGCAAGGACGAATCCTGGGTTCTGTTGGTAGTTACTGAGGATTGTGCCGTTCTGATTAAGCTCCGCTGACGAGAGGAGATTTGTTTCTGCCGCATCAATCTCTCCGGACCGTAGTGCCGAATTGAGCTCGGCCCCCAGTTCGTGAACCGGGGAAGCACCCAGATCTCTCAAAAGCTGTCCGCTTGCTATAGTTCCGCTGAACACCTTCAGGCCTTGCAGATCGAAGACGCCACTCAGCTTCTGGCGCATGACAATTGCTGTAGAGGGGCGGTTCCAGAACGCAACCAAACTGACCCCCGCTTTGTTCAATTCCGACGCAACAGCTTCGCCAATGAAGGAATCCTGGATAGCAGAGGCCTCTGTCGAATTCTCCATCAGACCCGGCTGAGTGATAAGGGAGGTATAGGTGAACGCGGGATCGAAATCCAGATTGGGAACCGCGCGTGCGGAAAGGAGGGCAAAATCGATTTCGGCTTTCCCATCCCTCAGCGCCTTAAACCAGTCCTGTGGCGAACGCGGCCCTCTGACAATTTCGATCTCTATACCTTCCTTGGCGACCTCGGAGACGAGAACCTCAATGAAACGGTCGGTTGACGGTTCGCCTGAATTGGGTGCCGCCATCCGCAAGCGATCGGACTGCGCGGAAACCTGTGAAACAAAACAGAGGATAATTATCGGCGTAAAAAACAGGTAGGAAACAAGTGTTCGCATGGTTGCCTCCAGTGTTCACGCGAGTAGGCGGATGATGCGTGGTGGCTCGGCTAAATCCAGAGTTTGCCACAATCTTCAATGTTCGTCTTGCTACTTTGAAATCGAACGCGATCCGACCTGTCAATCCACTTGGTCTTTGAGCCTGCTTAACGAGGGAGAGCTGCGCGGTCTATTTCGGCGGAAAATTCCTGGAGTAATCGGCTTATCCGTTCCGCAATCTCTTTGAGGCGAGGTCCATCAGCAGTTTGGAGGTGGATTTCGCATTCTCGTCTTACACGGTTGCCGAACTCGGCTTCTGACGCCTTCGAAGCCGACCCCGAAAGCATTAGGTATTTATCCAGAAGACGCTCACCGTTCAGAGCCTGGCCGCACGCCGCTCCTTCCCGCATCACAAGATCCGCGTAGTGGCCAAATCGGCATAGACTTAGTTTCGCATAAAATGCGTCCATGTCTTCCGCACGGTTCTTTTTTTTCCGCTTGATTAGCCCGTTGAACGCATGCTTATCGAACATCGTCCAATCCCCCGGACTTACGAACCAAAACAGCTTGCTTGCTGCAGACGTTGGCAGTTTGCCCAGTTCGAATTCTCTCATAATATCCTCGGCCACCTGAGTAACAGCAGCCAGCTTGTCTTCCATGTTGGCAGAGGTGGGTATTCCCGCTGCATTCCGGTTTACGATCTTCGCCACCCGTGGAAATCGACCAAAGCCTCCTCTCCATGGGAGACTGTTCATTAGGCCGTACTCGATCGCTATCGCGGCGGCAGTGAAGCCCGTCAACCCCCCATCCTGAATGACTTTTTCTCGCATAGGCCCATCGAAACTGTCCCATGTTCGCATATGCTCGATTGTCGCCCAGTACCCGTGCGTCATTTTCTGGCTCCAGTTCCACCGTCAGCCCACTGCTAAACAGGAAACTTTGCTGAACTGTTGATGCCGCCTGGTAAGTTCAGTTCGATGTTTTATGAGAAGGGTTCGCCACAAACGAAAAATCAGATAAGTAGACGACCCGTCATTGTACTGTAATGCGGTAGAGTCTAATATCTCGGACCAATCTGCGGCTGTAGAGAGATAGGATGTCGAATGAACCGCGCGAAGCGTGAATTCGCGGTCCTTATCGGGGACCATTTGCTCGTTTGATGCTTTGGGGGTAGCGGAATGACCGAGGCCTGACGAGGATGCGAGGGCCAACGCTCAGGAGTTCCGTTCGTCGGTCAAGGATATCGGAAAACGGAGCGTTCTGGATTTCTCGATTTTGGTTGCCCACGACACGGCGGGTGGGGAGCTGCCAGAAGTCGGGGAGGCACGTCAGCTCGTTTCCAGCTTCTTCAAAGTTCGTTAAGCGGCGACACCGATTGCGTGACTGTGCAGCAGCTCAATGACTGAAATCGACAGCTTCAGCGCGCTGACGCCACGGCCATTGCAGGCCAAGACCCGCCGCCCTACAAGACGGCCCCCAATTTAAAGAGCGCAAGCTCCTCCATGCGGCGTCCACTCACGCGAACGACCGATCCAGGCGCGCACGCCCTGAGATTCTAGCTTTGGGGTTTTAGGCAATCCCACGTATGATCACATCTTCGAGTAGGGCCGGGTCCCGATACGTCCGCCTTAAAAGATGGAGGTTCACGAGCAGGCCTGCTTGGCCTTTGGTATTCGTAAGGATATCGACCACAAAGTCACGCCTGAACGCGATCCCGAAGTTAGCATGGTCAGTTGTGTCGGCATAGGTGGGATCGACCACTGCGCCACTCGCGTCGAGCAGCCATGCATGCTGTACGGGAATTTGAAGCTCCGGCTCTAATACATACCCTTCGGCGTAGAAAACGTCGCTTCGTTTAACGGCGGCATTAGTGGCATTGCTAAAGCAGTTCCTCTGCTCGCCTATTCTGAGCCAATTTGGTTTCGGCGATCTTGGCGAGAAGTGGCGACCGTACTTGAAAAGCGTGGTCGAAAAACCAAACGCTTTCTCTACCTCTGCAAGTTGTTTGACGAATGAAACGAGTTCTTCGCGAAGTTCCGCTGCAAAATCCATGTGGTCTCCAGGTTGTCAAGACCGTCATGGCAGGGATTATTTAAGAAGACTTCAATGTAAGGTGCTGAACGACAAGCCCACCAGAGCGGGCCTGGTTTGAACTCCCACTCTTCAAGCGTTAGGCTCGGAAATTGCAATCGAACTGCTTTCGGACAGATTCCTTGGCCGAGACCCTAAAAAGTTAACAGAAATGTTCCCATCCGGTTTTCCATGACCGAGAGAACGCTTTACCGCAGCAACGTTTTTTAAAAACCTTGTTGTAAGAAACGCTGTTCTCGATGGACAGCGACAGTCCCCGCATTACCGAACTTCAGTCGATCTGTACTGACCATGGGGCAACGCTGCTCGTGGACTGCGCACATGATCTCGGGTGCATGGGCGACACGGGAAGAGGCATCCTGGAAATTCAAGGAATGGTTGGAAAGGTTGATGTTCTCATGGGGTCGTTCTCCCAAGTCATTCGCATCAATCGGTGGATTCGTGGCCACCCAGCATCCAGGTATGCGGACGGCAATGCGTGCCTGCTGTGGACCCCAGACATTCACAAACGCGATGACACCAATCCAGGCAGCGGTTGTGCTGGAAGCACTGAGCATTGTCACAGGGGCGGAAGGGGCGGCCCGCCGGGGGGCGATTGGCAGCAAACATCGCCTATCTCCGCGGTCTTCTTGCGAAGAACGGGTTTGTCACCCCGGGCGAACCGAGCGCGATCGTGCCGGTCGTCGTCGGCGACAGCGCGACCGCCCGTCTCATGACGCGTCACATGATCCGTAGCGGTGCGATTGTGAATCTTGTCGAATATCCAGCTGTCGCGCGCAGCAAGTCGTTCTGGAGAGTTCAGGTTATGGCCGATCACGAGCGCCAGCATATGGATACGTTCGTCGCGTGTGCGATCGATGCCCGGCATCAGTGGAGCGCCCCGTCGCGCGCCGCGCTTGCGGCTACCAGAGAGACGCATGTTGCAGTGCCCGACTGAGGTTATAGGGACTTTGAAAAAGGACTGATTGCGTCCACCCTGCCAGCGCTGCAATCTCCGCTGCACGGTGAGCGGTCAGCCGATCACGTTTGATTTGAGTTTCCAAGCGTGAGCGCCTTGACCCTTGATACTGGCCAGCCCGCCCTGAGCGATGCGGATAAGGTCTTTGAGAGCCAGTTGAGCGGATCGCCCATTTTATTTGTCCGCAAGACGGTGGCCGCCGTCGCCGAGGTGCGTCCACCCACCCTCACTGCCGGCAAACAAGAGCCCACTCAAACTGCAAGCTTTCATGGAGATTGCAATCTGATATCAGGGCACGAGTGACTTGAGAGATGTAGATCCATGACGCCCACCTTCTACTGGTGCCAGGCATAGCCATTTTTGAAAATGCCGGTCCTAATTGTGCGGATCCCTAGAAATTCAATCGGACAGCAGCCTCACGCTGCCGCCCCCCGGGCCGTCAATCCAGTCGCTCATATAAAGACGCCCGGCGGAAGCCCGTGACAGGAAGATCGAATCGTATGCGACTTCAGTTTTCCCCGAAAACAGCATCGGTTTGATCGATCCGAGCTTTCTCGAAGTTCGGCTTTGCCTATAAAACGTTAAGCTGCCGATGGTTTCCAGGCGTTCCGACAGCGTTGTTCTGTCGGCTAGATTTTCGTACCGCTCTATGATCGAGTAGCCGGAAAGTCCAAATCTTGAGCCGCGGAGAGCCCACTGGATATTTTGCTGCCAGTTCACCACCCAACCTTGGAACCCAAGTTTGTTGGCCTGTTCCATTACGTCCATCAATGCCACGTTGAGAGCCGCGAGACTTATCGACGTTCGTGAATTCCGAGCGACTTTATCGAAAGCAATCAACGAGCCAGCATAGGCCTCGGTGGAATTGGCGAAGCCGTCAGCTTTCAACCACCAAACTTTTCGTCCCGGAGCTTTTGGTTGGAGTCTGATCTCGCGCGACGGCAAATAGGGGTGCGTTAAAGCGGACATCGCTTCGCTCAACAGGTCTTCCGCGGCTTCTTCACGCGATAGGCGGAACACTTCGGCTTGTTGCCATCTAACTTGAGGGTCGTTGACCGCATTATCGAGGGACATCATTGGAGCATCTTTCTGTTTAAGGCACGGGAATACGCGGAAGCCTGCGAAGAACCCGGGAGGTTGTCTTTAATCAGATCGCACTGTTGTCCATAACGGGGTGCGGCCCGACCGCCAGTATGCGGAATCGCGTTTCCATGGAGCCGGATACGGCCTCCCAGTCTGTCGCGTAAGCGTTTCCCATACTGTGCTCCGCCACGGGGTCGTCCAACCGCCTGAGCAGGTCGCCGCCCCTGGGGATTTTACCGTTCGCTACGTGGTACCTAGAGTATGGTTCACTCTTACAATCCCACATTTGTGTCCAGTAGCCGGACGCGTCTGTGGAAGCCATCAACTCATCGATCGTCATTTCTGGCGGTCGGTGAGCGTTTCGGATCACGACGTCGCCGCGAAACTGTCCCAAAGAAGAGGCGTTGACATTAAGATGTCTATCAACGTCAAGCTCGGACGCGAGGGCGCCTTTGTTTGCCTCGAAGGGTTCAAGGGGTGGATGCTGTACACAAGTGAGCTCTGTCTCGTATGCATTCATCCCGGTAACGTGGGAGATCACGACTGGCAGTTCCGCGCCTTCTGATGGATACCAGAGAACGCCATCGACATATGGGCGGCCGCTAGAAGATACATGCTGATTGTCGTCGACATTTACGTGCAATTCGGCGATCCGCCTCAGTTTCGCGACATCGTCCTTTGGATCGCCAGTCATCGTGCAGCCAAATCCACCCCCGTCACCCAATCCCGGGTAGTCCCAGTCGAAGATTTCTGACTGATAGAAGTTAGAATGGACTTGCCCTTCTTGGCTGACTACGTGCACGAGATAGGCTTCGAACCGAGGTTCCATCTCGAAATCGACGTGATGCCATTTGCCAGCAAGGATCACGGTGTCCGTGTCTTTCTGGCGAAGCCCTCCCGCTCCTTTCAACAGCGAAGCCTCATAATTGTCGATCATGTCAGCAAGTTGCCCCGTTGGGTGGCTAGCAGTGCCGTTTACAAATCCAAGGATTTCGGTCGCTCGGATTTCGATAGCTACGTCTGGTCCTGAAAGCATGAGCTGTCCGTTATACTGGCGAAGCGGGTGCGCAAGCGGGAGCACGTCACGCGCCACAGCGTTGAATTTTCTTAGGCAGTAGAGCTTTGATCGGTCGAGCATTCGTGTTCCTTCGTATGGCAGGCTAACGCCGTGCACATATGGTTTTCTGCGCCATGCGCTTGGCTGCCCCGTCGTTGAATAGGGGCAAGAAATTTTGCCGTTATCGAATGGTCGTCCGGATTTTCGAGGCGCGCAAGTGGGTGTCGAAGGATTTCGCACGTGTCTCCGCCAGAATGATCGCACAGACGATCACAGGGATTTGAGCGAGCCGAAAACGATATCGGTAAGAATCATTGACGTTGACTCGCACACGAGCGTTCACTATATGTTCTTCCCATGTCCAAATCGCTGACCCATTCGATACGAATACGTTGATCCGCTGGCCGCTATGCGGCTTCGTTGTCATTGGCTATTTGTATCGAGGAAGTCATGCGATCTGTAGATCAAGCCGCGGCCAGCGGCGCGCTGGCGACGCCGTCCGCCAAAGCCCTGTTTTATCCCATTGCCACAATCAAATGCGATGGCGTTGCAATTTTCCGGTCCCAGGTCGCGCGAGATGTTGCTTGCCTGCTGGACATCGACAGCTCCGTGTTGTCATGGCAGTGCCAGCCTCTAAATCACAGCGAACAAGCGCAAGGCGGTACTCCAGATTTTCGAGTGAGCTTCTTCGACGGCAGCCACCGCTATTTAGATGCACCAGACAGGAACGAACGAGACACCATCTTCCGCCGTCATCTGGACGGTGATTATGGCCAGCTCTCACACACCGACGTCTATGACGGTTTCCGACTCGAAAATGCCCGCGATCTCCTTCGTTACGGAGGGTGGCGGACACCACTCGGCGACCGAGTGCGGCTACTGGCAGCTCTCGACGAGCATGGCAGCCTTACGTTGGCAGAATGTATTGGCGCTATCCAAGAGACAAGGCCTGTAGCCGGAATTGCCTCGCTCATTCTGTCCGGCTTCCTCGAGGTCAACCTGGACGACGCACTGCTCGGTCCGGAGACCGTCGTGCGGCGAATACGTCTCTGAGATCACAGGCATTTCCCGTCAGATTTCAGAGAGAGCACGATGAAAAACCGAAAATTCCAGCCGGCCTCATTCCCGGCACAAAAGAAAACATTTCCGACAGCGGTAGCTATGTGCGCGATCCGAAGCGCATTGCGACCGTTTCTAAGCCGCCCCGGCGTCAGATTCGTCGCATTGCTGGAAACACCAGAAGACATTGACGACCTATTTTACCATCAAGCTGCGGGGGATCTCCTCGGAAAAGATCAGCAATATGATGAGTTTGGAAACGATACCATTTCAATCGTCCGCGGCGACGAACCCGCGATCGTCAACGCGTTGGGTAAAATCCTCGACGCCAAGCGATGTGTCATTGTTACCGCCAACCTCGACAAACTCGATGCTGATCTCAGGCTTGTCGCCGATATCGAAGTGGTTCTCCCACGGCCTTCGCCAGCACACCTCCTGTCGGCGGCGCGCGAGATCGGCCTCAAGGGGATGACGCCTCAGGATGCAGAATACTTGGCGGGACTCGATTTCAGGAAGGTTCGGGTAGCTGTCCGCGGCGGCAGGTCGATCCGGTCAGCCATCAGTCGTCTACGACAAACCGAGGCCAAGTTTAAATCCGCTGAGAAGACAGTTGGGCTAACCAAGCCGAACAAGACACTTCACCAGATGGCGGGGTACGGCGAGGCGGCGTCATGGGGACTGCAACTAGCCGGGGATATCGAAGCCTGGCAGGCGGGGCTCATCGATTGGGAGGATGTTGATCGCGGCGCTGTTCTCTTCGGGAAACCCGGTTGCGGGAAGACAACGTACGGACGTGTGCTTGCCGAAACGTGCGGGATCACGATCATCGAGGCATCGTCTGCCGGTTGGCAGGCGATGGGTCATCTCGGTGACATGCTCAAAGCCATGCGAAGAACGTTCGAACTTGCCAGTAAGAAAGCGCCCTGCATCCTCTTCATTGACGAGTTCGACTCCTTCGGAGATCGGAGCAGCAATACCGCGGGGGACAATCTCGATTACAAGCGCCACGTCATCAACGGGTTGCTTGAGTGCTTGGACCCACCGGGAGGCCGGCCTGGCGTCGTCGTCGTCGCGGCCACGAATTTTCCCGATGTGATTGATCCGGCATTGCTAAGGCCAGGACGTCTCGAACGGCTAATCGGCATTCCGCTGCCTGACGAAACTGCGCGCGTAGCCATCCTGCAACAACACCTGCGCGGGCTCGCCCCTCCCGCCGACCTGCGCCAGTTCGTAGAAATGAGCGCAGGATACACGGGGGCAGATATTGAGCTCGTCGCTCGGCAGGCACGCCGCAAAGTACGAAAGGAGAGGCGACCCTTTTCGGAACAAGACCTGCTCGATGCTCTACCGCCAAGCAGACCGTTGTCCGATATCGAACTTCGTCGAGTGGCGATGCACGAGGCGGGGCATGCTATCGTAAGCGAATTTGTGGCTTCAATCGAACCGCTGTGGGTTGTCATCAACAGGCGGGTGGAGCTCGGAGAAGGAGCTAATTCCCTCGGACACATGGAATACAGAAGCCAGCGAAGTGTCTTGGAGACAGAGGAAAGCCTAGTCCTGCAGATTGACGTCCACCTCGCTGGTATCGCCGCCGAGCGCGTTATTTTCGGACATCACTCCACCAGCGGGGGCGGGGGCCACGTTTCCGATCTGCGGATTGCTACCGATCTTGCAACGAGCATTGAGCGTCAGTTTGGTTTCGGCGAAAACCTGGTTCTGGATTTGGGAAGCGGTGTCGACGCCCTGGAAACTTTAAGGTTACGTGATCCCAGGCTCTGGCGAGCCGTCGATCTCCGCCTCCGGGCGTCGCTCGAGCGAACGGAAGCGATCCTGCGAGATTATCGGGCCGAACTCGAACAATTGGCGGGCTGGTTGATCGAGAAAGGGCGGGTCAGCGGAGAAGAAGTGCGCAAACTGGTTTCCGCACGTCGGGGTCATCCGGCAGCCGCGAACCCAGCCATCGACGCATCTGTGCTCGAAAGCCTGGCGGGCAACGACGATCCGGAGATGGCAAGATGAGCGCGTCCGAGATCATCATGCCCGACGGCCGGACTGCCGAAAAATATATCGAAGACTATCAGCGGATGCTGGGGCAAATCGCTTGCGGCAAGCCGCCCAACGATAAAGAGCTGTCGGAGGCTCCCCTCATTTTCAGCTGGCTGATCGACGAAGTCGATTATGGGGGAGGGGAGTGTCATCGGCATATTTTCGGATACTTAGAAGGTCACCCCTTCATTCCTGACGGGAAATACGGGCGGACCTCACCGCTGCTTCAACTTGATCGGGGAATGACATGGGCAAGATGCCGTAGCAGGGTATACCGGCTACGAGAGCCAGTTGCGAAATGGCTTCTCGCTAAATTGTAAGAAACAGAAAAACGCGCCAGCATGGCCGGACCCGTGCCGTGACTTGGATTGCTAGGTGTCTCTCTTTTTTTGAAACGCAGAGATCGCGGCAGTGGTCAGAAAGGCGCTTGGTCTCGGCCCCTGCATCATCGGTTGTCAACTACAAGCCGATGATGCTGCTTCAGATCAGCAACGTGCGTCCTCTGCAGAATTTTCCAGTCTTGTAGTTCCATCTCAGCGCGGTGGGCTGCTGATACATTCCCCGTAGTATGTGAGCGTCTCGGAGCCCAAGCCGTCGATGGAGACGCTAGCGGGCATCGCGACTGCAAAGACAAACTCCTGTCCTTGAAAACTGGCCGTCATGAGTCCGGATCCGATGTTCAGCGGGACGGGGCTTGCATTGCCAATCTGTATTGTATTGTCGTCGGCTCCCATGCCACCGCGCGTTATCAGCAGCATCAATGGAAGCTTCTCGAATTTGCAAGCCACTGGCACTAGGTTGTCAGCGGCCGAAGCGTCTACGCTCAACGTCCAAAAGAGGGCTGATCCAAAAATCGATATCAGTGAGACGGGAGTACGATGCATCGGCAAATGCCTTTCTTTAGGATTTAAGCAGACGAGGTTACTCCGCTGCCATGTTCGCCCTACCGACAGCGAGATCGCTCTGATTGACAAGCAGAGCATCTGAGAGGACCAACGGGCGCATCATTTCCATTTTACGGCCCAAGTTTTGAGTGCCTGCCGGGGTTCGTCTGGCCATTCCTTAACAGGAGGTCTGACGACAATCTTTTCTCCATCAGTCTTCCAAGCCACATAGACCTTTCGATCCGTCGTTGAGAGAAACACAATCGCCCCTGTGGAATCACACATGTGCCGAGTGCAAGCGGTTCCGATGTAGTTGTCACCTCTGAACTCACCTCCGCCCACGCCAGTGATGATGTCCTCGAATGCGGATCTGTCAGTACCCAAAAGGGAGCTTAACTGATCCGCAATCTCGCTAAAACTGAATACATCCGCTGGGTGCTCCAAAGTTCGCTCTCGGAGCGTGGCCCATCCTTTTGCCGCGTCGGCCTTAAAAGCCACCGAGGTAGATTTCTTCAAACCATCGGCGGGCGTCCAGGACCACCGCTCACCGTCGGATCCCGGAACTGCGGGCGTCGAAAACAATATAGAGTCGCGTTTAATTTCCCGCGAGACGTAGGCACAGGAATCGATGGGCCCGTCTATTCGAGGCTGCCCGCTTTGCGGGAAAGAGATAATGAACGGCGACGCGTCACAGGCATTTCCACCCGCCGAGCGCTCGCCAACTAGCGTGGGAACTCCACCAATAACGGTGACTTCGGAGATAGAAATGATCGCGTCTTTCAGAACAGAACGTCCGTCGATCTCCAGGGAACGTTCCGGGTTTTCTCCCGTAATGGCGATCTCGTGGCCGAAAAACCTGCTGACGTCAGCGGCCAACACACCAGGCGCAAGTAAAATGGCGATGATGCAGGTCCGAAATAACAATCGCGACGACAAGCCGTTATCCTCCAGAACATTGACGTTGGATCGTATCCCAGACTCGGGCGAGCTGAGGCATTGAGCGTCGGAACTTCTTTAGCCGATTCCCTCCATTGGCGGCAAATGTAAACACTCGACCACTGATTGTGTTTCCGCCGCTTTCGTCATACATGGATGAACGGCAGGGGGAGGGGATGTTGTGGCAGCTTTACGGAAGGCAACGATTGTCTTGGCCGGATTACTGGTTGTGGGATTCTTTGCTTCAAACCAACCCGAAAAAGGCACCGCACCGAGAGCCGAAGTCGGGGTCACCACTCAACCTGCAGACCAGCAAATTATCTCTGGTTCGAAAGCCAGCGCCGCTTTTGAGAAGAACAAAAGCCAAAGTACGGCACCGATAACACAGCTAGGCGAACCGGGCGTCGATGCGACCGCAAGACCCAGTCGGAAACTTCTTACTTCCGTAAAGCGATCACTGGAGGGGGAAAACGATAGTCTCCAGGAACAGATCACATCTTCCGAGACAGTCCAAAGGAAAGTTTTCGCCCAGAAAAAGGTCCGCATGCGTGCAGGCCCCGGAACCCATTTTCCGGTAGTGGCGACCATCGAGATCAACTCAAGTTTGGACGTGTTCGCGATCAGTGGCGACTGGCTCCGGGTTTCGGATAAGGCTCGCTCGGGATGGGTTCGCCAAGACCTCGTTGGCGAGAGCCAAACGGTTCTGGAAGACGTGCCTGCTCTAAGATCACCAGCAATACAAAAGCCGTTGGTGAAACGCGCACTCGCAGTGGACCGTTCAGGCCAACCAACGCGAGATGCCTATGTCGGATCGTGCGATTGTCCATACGACCTGATGAGAAACGGGCGAAAGTGCGGAAATCGTAGCGCCTACAGTCGTCCGGGGGGCCGTAATCCCCAGTGCTATTTTTAGGCGGGTCCCGAGCCGCACCATAGCTGGCTGCGTGTCCAAATTTAAGACCTGAGTATAAAAGTGCGAAAACCTCAGACGTCCGGAATCAGCCGCCCAAGCCATTGGATCAAAGACGAAATTCTGCCGGGCTGTATCCTCGATACGAACAATTCGTCAGTTCCCCCACTGAGGCGCTCGCCATCCGGCTGCGACGGCGTCGGCTTCCGAACAGAACCACCGTTCGCCTTTCGATAAGGTCACTTTCGTCTTCGAATACCAAGGCGACCAGGGAGGGTGGTAGACTTTCCCTTGTTCAGAGACGTTGCCTTTAATAGGGCAGCCGTCAGGCGTCTCTTGCCTAGCCACGTTCCACTTCTGCGATCGATAGGCCCAAGGGGTCTCCGTGTTCGCCTGCCAAATTCCCCGAGCCTGCGATTGGGCAGCATTTTCCTGCGCAATATAGTCGTCTGAGTATTTCCGAAACGCCCAAGCCAGACCTGCAGAGATCATCGTCGAGTTGATATCGATCTCATCTGCTCTGCAAACAGCTATGGTTCGCCCGTAGCCGTCTGCTCCCCGGTCGTCACAGACAACCTTGCCCCTGCTGACCAATTCCTGCATGCGTGAGATTGCGGCTCGACCACATGGCCACTGACCGCCCCCGGCCCTATTACATTTTTGACCAGCCTCTGGGGCGTCGATGCCGTGCAACCGATACCTTATTGAATTTACTTCAAGCGTGTCGCCGTCGATTACCCGGACGCTTGAAGCACCCGCCGCACTGATGATCATCAGACTGGCGGCGAAACCAAGGCACCCAACGAGCATGGTCGATAGAATGCATTTGCTGAGTTCGATGCCCAGTGAGCGGTGTGGAGTTCGGATCATCGGTGGGCTATTTCGGGAGTTGTCGCGCGGAGAGGCTTTTCACGTCCGCATACGCAGGTTCATCAAGGCGTCCGGTTGCTTTAATCTCTGTCGTGCCGATCCCGAGGGCCTTCACGACGGCGACGTTTCCTCCGGATAGCGCCAATCGGTCGCGCAATAAAGTGAAATCGCCGCAGAATTCTGTTTCAGCGGCGATGTCGGCGGTCCTGTCCCTGGAAACAGCCGCGTTACTCAAGGCAACTGTTCGCACCTGAATCAACTTGTCCGGATTCCCACCCAGTTCGACGCCGTATTGGGGATTTTTCGCGCTTCGCAGCACGACGCGTCCGTTCTCCACCCACGCAGTCGCCATGCCGTCCTTAACCTCGTATCCCAAGTCCGCGAGGCCGGACAGCAACGCCTCACGTCGATGGGCGTCGGCTTCCGCTTTGCGTATCTCCACTAGGACCGCCGTAGCGGTTTTCAGCATTGGCTCGATCTCAAAATTTCCGGAGAGGGCGGTATCAATGCTTTCAAGCAAGTCCGCAACCGACTGTGAGGTTACGCGCCGAAGCGTCGCCCTGACTGTCTCCAGCGCATGGCGAGACCTGAGGTCAGCTTTCGCTACCGTCTTCGCCCAGGCGATATCAAGTGACAGACTGTCAGCCAACAGGCGTCGACGGGCATCTGAGGGTTCGGCCTGTATTGTTGTAAGCCGTTGGGAAAATGGTGCAGCGGCCTCCGGGTCGAGCGCCGAAAGTTCATCCAAATGCTTTTCGATCGCGGATATCTGCGGATCCGCAACAGCAGGCGGCTGAGCCTTGAGCCAAGACAAAAACGTCTCCCGCTCTTCTTCTTTCCCCAGGGAAGAAGCGAGGTCACGTTGCCGCTGCGAGATTTCATGTCCGGGTGGACCCTGAGAAAGCGCCGTTAGAGCTGCGGAGATTGACTGTTGCAGTTGTTCCTTTGTCGCTTCTCCCGGAGACTGCAGCGTTGGGTCAACCGGAATGCCTCGCTGCGCAAGCGTTCTCGCGACGGATTCCGCCGATAGTACAAGTCGCCGGCCGGAGTTACGCTCCTCAGCGCGGGCCTCAACCGATCGGCGCAATCGTTCGTCCATGTCCGTGCTGAGGAACTGAATCTCGGAAGGCACCTGCTTTTGTATTTCTAGAAAGCCGTCACGAGCGAGCAGGGCACGCATGGATTCTACTCGTCCCCTCGCGAGCGCGATGTCTTGGGCGTTCAAGACTTCGTTGCGGTTGCCGATACGGGTCCATTGATTGACTGCTACCTCGAGACTCGTGATCAGATCCTCGCAGAGTGAAACGAGCTCGTCTCGCGTCACGATTTTTACTACCTTTGGACCGCTCATTCCGCTGCCTCCGTTCCTAGTGCAGCCTGGACGGCAGCTCGCAACCGCCTGCGTTCCTCTTCACCTGCGTGATACCAGCCTTGAGACGAGACCCGATGGATATGGGGGATCGAACGCCGCAGAACAGCTGGCCGCCAAAGCTCCCTGGCTCGGGCCGATTTTAAGATACGATGGCGAGGCGCGTCGCATTCGATGCCGATACCAAAAAGCCCCGTGGCCGGGTCCTCTACCGCGAAATCTACGCCAAAGGCGCTTCCGTCGTTCGCTCCCTGCGCCTTCACTCCCATTTTAGTGAGGTATGCCGCCACTGCGCTGGTGAAGCCGTCGTTCTCTGCGGTATCTCGACTGCGCAGGTCAGCGCGTCCAACGGTCAGCCGCCCCAAGAGAGTGCGCCCACTTTCAAACTCGCCGTCCGACATTGCACGTGCATATTCGAGATAACCCTGGAGATAATCCCGAGGAATTGACGGAGGGCGACGGCTGACGAGCATGTCAGATATCTCAGCAATGGGCATGGACGTGACCATTATGACCTTGGTTTTCGCTCGCGTCACGGCTACGTTCAGACGGCGTTCGCCGCCCTTCTGTCCCAACACCCCAAAATTCCTGCGGAAACTACCCTGTGCATTCCGGCCAAACGTGGCCGAGAATATAATGTAGTCACGCTCGTCTCCTTGGACGTTTTCCACGTTCTTCACAAAGAAGCTGACGTCTTCCCCGCCCTCGATCCTCTCGCGTTCCCGGGCTAGCATGCCGCGAAACCACGGGTCTGTCTCGGCGTGTTCTTCGAGCACCTCTTCAATGAGGTCCGCTTGTTTACGGTTGAACGTGACGACACCAACGGTGGGTGTCTTTCCACCCCTGTTCCACACCTCAGCAAGGGTTTCGACGACGCGTTTCGCCTCGATGGCATTCGTCTGGTTTTCGTAGACACCGTCAGCACGGATGACCTCTAGGGGCTTGGCCCGTGCGACTTCTGCATCGGGATGCCGAACAGGCACGTTGAGGCGGCTGCCGTAGAACGAAGCATTGGAAAACCCGATGAGTTCGCGGAAGGCGGATCGATAGTGAATCTGCAGCGTAGTCGTTGGTAGAACTGTTTTTGCCAGCTGAAGCAGGTCGGGGCAGTCCTTTATCTCGCGACGGTTCCACGTTTCGGTATGGGTCTCCCGTTCCACTTCGGTGGCATCGTCCTCGATGTCCTCGCCGTCAAAAACATCGGCTTCGTCGTTCTCCACTTTGCTGGAGAAGAACGCTGTTGGCGGCATCTGTTTTTCGTCTCCGCTCACCACAACTACCTGACCGCGGAAAAGAGTCGGGAGCGCGAATTCGACTGGCATCTGGGAGGCTTCGTCGTAGATCACGATATCGAAGAGGCCCTTTGTCAACGGGAGAACCCTGCTCGCGACATCCGGATTCATAAGCCAGACAGGGCGCAGTTCCATGAGACCCAGCCCGGTGGTGTTTTCCATGAATTCGCGAAGGCGGCGTGCACGCTGGCCCCGAAGACGAGTGTACGGTTCCCACTCACGGGTGGGCGCTACACGGGCCATCTCGATGCCATGCGTAAGTAACTTTCGGTTAGCGGCACGCATATGTCTATCGGCCTCGTCAATTGCTTTAATTTTGCTTTGTAACTCAGCGAATTCATTCAATAACGTTGGCCACTGTCTCTCGAGACGAGCCTTCCAAGCCAAGCGGGATTCCCGTTGAATGATGCGTGCGGTTTCATCCTCAAGCCGTTCGGAATCAACATTCGCAAGCTCCAAGGACTTGGTACGCAAAATTCGGAAAAGCTCCCAGGCCTGGCTTGAGAGGCCCGAGGAGCGGATCCGAAACCGTTGGTAAGGCAATAGCGTGGGAAAACCGTCTCTGATCCGCTCGATTGCGGTTTCATTTGAGACGTCGTTGTCAATTGCCGCCAGTCTTACAGCCACCCAGGTCTCTTCATACCATTGCGAAAGATTTGAAAGGGCCGCACGGCTGAACTGCCTCGCTTCGAAGCGCTCCAATGCTTGTTCTGCTGCTACTTTAACCAGCTCGTAAGCGTCAGGCGAGGCCGTCAAAATGACCTTCTCAAAGAGCGGCCTGTCGGGAAATTCGGCCGCCAAGACGCTCAGCCCTCTAACTTTCGCCAACGCCTCCGACCGATGTAAGGAAATGGCACGCAGCTCCTCCGCTCGCAAATGGGGTGTGACCATCGCTTCCTCGTGAACCTCAGAGAGACGGAGCATCAACTCGTTGCGAAGGGGGCGAAGCTGATGTTCCCACGAGGCGGCCGCTGCGAACGGTCCATGGTCATTCACATCCAGGCCGTTCTTCAACGCAAAAGCCTTCATCTGCCTGGACTTCAGCCACCTGGCGGGGTTGAGCCTTCCAAATATCGAGACGCGTTCCATCAAGGAACGCGCGGCATAGCTTCGCTGCTCCAGTTCCTGATCCGATAAGCCTACTGTCACAGCACTTAGATGGTCTGACGGGGCAACTCCGGAAATTTTACCGAGCCGCTCGTGAATGGTCGCAAGTTGCTCATCAAGGTTTGTCAGGTTGTCGCTGGCTGAAGTGTTCATGCGGGGCATCCAGCGGGCAAGCTCACCGCGTTCCTCCGCATCAAGGCTACGGAACTGATCGTCGTAGTGCGCGTACCATTGTGTGAAAGCCTGAGGGTCTGTGACGGGAAGTGCCTTGGCGGTGCGATCGATAACTTCCACCCGTTCTCTTTCGACGGCCACGAACTCCTTCATGTCATCGCGAAAAGCTGCTGCGTTGGCATCGTCAGGATTGAATATTTTGAGGACGCTCAGGGGGTTGTCCTCGTACCTTGCGGGAAGCCACGACCGAACAAGGGGAACGCACTCGGCTTCGAGCGCGGCTGTGTCGCCAGGATCGAGGTTGGCAAGCGGTCTGCGAAGCGCGGGAACATCGATGACCTTCTCGTCGCCCATCTCGATTTCGATCAATTCTCCAAGGATGTTGCGGTAGCTCAAACCCGTTGCGTCGTCCGCCTCGTGCAATGCTTTATGATGGCGGTCGAGGTCACCCTCAAGGGTCTCGATCCTTGCGGCGAGCCTTGCACGGTCTCGTTTCCAAGTAGGGTTGCTGTTTGGCGCTTGGTTTTGAAGGGCTTCCAGCTGCTCCCGGATTGCCAGGAGTATCGGCTCCCGATCCCGGTTCATGTCCGTCACCATGAAAATCCGATTTTCTAGACCTTCCGCCTCAAGCCTCTTCTTGACGACTTCGAGGGCGGCCTGCTTCTGGCAGACCACGAGAAGGCTCTTCTTTCGTCCGATGGCGTCGGCAACCATATTCACGATCGTCTGGCTTTTTCCAGTTCCTGGCGGCCCTTCCACAAGAAGGCCGGGCGCGGTGCGGGCTTCAAGCACGGCTGCTTCCTGCGAGGGATCGCTTGCAACGGTGAAAAAGCGATCCAGTTCAGGCACATGCGGGATTAGTGGTGAGAGAATTTCTGTCTCAGTCACCTTCAGAGCCGTTTCAAGGCCGCTTCCTGTCAGCGGCCTGCTTTGGAGCTGTTTCAAGTCCTCCACGATCGCCTGACCCATATAGGCGAGATGAAACAGTACCGCAGAGCACGCGATACGGTCGCGCCCCGGTTCCGTCTCGGCTTCTTTTCCAGGTAGCTTCGTCAGAGTTCTTCCCCGCGCCTCCGCCAAAGTGCCGAATCCGTCGATCACGTCCGCCGCAGTTAAGGTCGCGCGACCGAGCAGGTCATTTGCGGCCTCCTGCCAGCGACGGGTCGCGTCTATCCCCATCATGCCTTCGAAGGCAGGATTGACACGTACTTCCTCGCGGTCCCGATCGAACGCGAGCGACACATGTCCCCGGTTTCCAACTTCAGGAACGAGTTTGACGGGCCACAGCAGGACAGGCGCTATTTTCGTCTTAGTATTGCTCCGTCCATCGCGCTGGAGAAGGAACGGAAATCCGAGATACATTCCGTCGATTCCCGTATCGCGCTTGTAGAGCGTCGAGTGAGAATGGAGCGATCTTGTGCGGCGATCCAGCATAGCCTCTTCAGCAAAAGCCGCAGGATCGACATCGACAGTAAGGTCTGACCTTGCCAAGATATGGTCGAGAAGTGCCGGCGCTGGTCGTCTCTCTGTTCCGAGCTCCACAAGATCTACCCGCGGCGTGGTCTTTCCGATGGACATTCGGGTGAGGGGTCCTCGAAGAATGCTTCCGGATATCTTTTTGGAGAAAAAATCGAGGAGGGTTGCGATATATGCCTGCTTTGGCGGCTCCTTCCACTGCTCTTTCGGAACGGTGAGAAGAACGAGCGCCCTCGCGAGCTCAATCCTGCGGTCGAGGCGGAACTGATCTGCCCATTCGTCGATTTTCGGTATCCCGCAGCGGGAAAATCCAAGCAGCCGCTCGTCGACCATGCGGTGAATATCACGTCGGGCCAGCCCAAGTAACTTGCCCGCTTCTTCAACGCTGAAACGCGGGACTCCCGCTCGATCGGCCGTAGCCTTCGCCTCGTCTAGAATTTCACCTACCGACCGAAATTGTCCGACTTCAGCGGAAAGAAGCAGGATGAAATCGTCTTCCGCGGTCTGGCGACGTTCGATGAGTGAATTGAGGCCAGGGTGATCGGTATCAGGTAGGTAGCGACGGCGGTCTGCCCAGAGTGCAGCCAGTCGTGCCTTTGAGGTAGACAGGAGATGGACTTTGAGGTCCTCCTCGCTCAGCCCGATGGAAAACTGCTTAGCCTTTGTCCGAACAGCCTCACCTCTCTTTTTCAGGTTATAAAGCCACTCCTCGGCACCGAGCCTTTTGAGAGCGTCGGCTGCGGCTCCAAAAACCAATTCGGTAGCCTCGTCTGGATGGTCGAGAAGCCAGCCTGGCGTAACGATGTTTCCTTTCACCACAAGTGGCATACCGGGGTGAAGGATTTTCAGGGCTACGGACAGCCGGAAATCATCGGAAAGTGCTTCCGTATGGCTTAGTCGGCGGATCGCAGACTGAACCTGTGGGTCAAAACCAGCGTCATCGACCCACGTTGCCAAAACTCCTCTTGCCGCCTGCACGCGGGCTTCATCCCAATTCGCCGCGTCCGCTGCTGAAAGGGCATAGGCCGACGCTTTTGTGAACAATTTTCCAGAGAGGGAGATGGATGCTTTCCCCAAGGTATCTGCTGCCCCCCGTGATGCCTCCGGAGGAAGTTCGACATCATCGCCCGCCAGCCAGCCTCGAACCTCGTTCCACTGCCAGCGGGTACGATGGTCACGCGCCAGCAGTCCTTTGAGCAAGGTAACTACGGAAGGATCGAGGTCCGACGGGATCGGAACGCCGTTGGTGAGTACATGGATGAGAAACGCTTGCTGGTTCACACCCTCGAAACAAGCTCCTGCCGTCGCGAGCTCGAGCGTTATCATCCCGAGGCTCCACCAGTCCGACGCCGCGGCGACGCCTCCAGCTATCGCTTCGGGAGCCATATATCTCGTGGTCTCAAGAGGAGCGACGACATCGAGGTCGTAATCAGACAGCCTTGCCGATCCGAAACCAGTGATAACAAGATCGAGGGGGGTTGGTGTCCGAACAAGGATATTGCCCGGCTGGATGTCCCGATGCCTAAGGCCGATATTTCCGAACGCACTCAGCGCTCCCCCGATTTCCGATACCACGCGGTGGACGACACCGATGTCTCGTCCGTCAAGGCCAGCGGCGGTTAAATTAGTGCCTATAATTTCTTCTGAAACTTCATAAGCCCGGTCTTGCCACCGACCAACGTCGTAAATGTCGGGAGCATGATCATGAGGAAGGGTGCGTATCGCGTCATAGATGGCGGTGTCCGGCTCGGAACCGTCCGCATATAGGGTCAAGACTGCACGAGCGTCGACGCCCTCCCGAGTGACAAGGAAGCGCTCATGGATCGGACCCGAAGAAGCAATTCGGCTCTCGATCGTCCAGCCGGATATTTCCGTTGCAGTAAGCGCGGGTGAAATACTCTGTGCTGTAGTTTCGGAAGGCACGGGCACGTCCGCGGCTGGCCCACGGTCGTGCAATTCAGCACCGCAAGTCATGCAAATCAAATCGCCAGGATCCACCCGATGACCGTTGACGCATGCGGGGGCGGATGGTGCCTCGGATGGCGGGGCGATCGTCGCCAGCCTAGCTCCCGGCTCTTGAAAGGGAGTAGAGGATAAATCCCAGTAACAGGTCGCACCGCCGGGCAATTCACCTTGGCAATAGATTTCGCTAAGTGGACGTTCCGTCTCACAATTCGGGCAGAATCTAATCATTTTCTCTCCGTCGCCCACTAGAGATGGCGCGGTTCTGTGTTGTTGTGATGCGGTGGTTTCGTCCGGCTAGATGATCTTTGAGTTTGTCGAAATCTCCGCGGCCGGGAATTCCGGCAAGCCACACCTCGCCTGACGCGTCCATCATGAGATCGAACATTTTGTCGTCGGCGGCCAGCGGTCTCTCGAGTGCGTACAGGCGGTCGCGCCCAAGATCAGACAGGAGATGGAGCCTTTGATTGTCACTCCCGCGCATCGCTACCGTATGACTTGATTCCATGTCGAAGGGGTCAGTTATGAGAGCGTCGATCAGGCCCGGCATACCTTTGAGGTTTGCATCCAACCTCTCGAATGGGTGGCCGGAATAGACAAGGATATCGAGTTCCGAAATAGCGCGGATACCACTGAGAAGTCCAAATAGTGCCTCCGGCTGATCGAACGGCTCTCCGCCCGATATCGTAAAGCCTTCAACACGGGGCAGCCAGGCGCTTATCGCTGCGATAACCTCCTCGACGGTGGTAGCGCCTTTCCCAGGAGCCCATGTGTCCATCGATATGCACCCAGGACATCTGATCGAACATCCCTGAAACCAGATGCCAAGCCGATTTCCCGGGCCGAGAGTGGTGACGGGAAAATGTATGCGCGATATCGCGATGTGGGTCATGGCGATGCCGCAAGCGCCTTGAGCGTCAATGAGGTCACCGTTCCAGGGACAATCTCGGTGATAGTAAATGACTGGCCATCGGGATTTTCGAACAATGCACGGGAAAGCGGGTTTGCGAGATGGGCCTCGACCATATTTCGAATGCCGCGGCCTCCGTTTGAGAGATCCTCGAGGCAGAGGTCCCGAAGGGTCGAAGAGGCCGCCTCGCTCAAGGAAATTGCAAATCCGAGCGACTTCGTATGGTCGAGGAGCGCAGAAACGATGTGATCGAAAATTTGATCGGCGACCGGACGGCGGATAAAATCGAACACGATCACGTTCTCGCCGATACGGTTCAGAATTTCAGGCCTGTTCAGAACAAGCTTGAAATGTCTCTCGATCTCGCCGCGGACCTTCGACGCGATATCCTCGTGCAGCTCTTCGGAGACGACATTGGCCACGCGTTCCCCGGTGGCATCTGTCTTATAGATCCCCAAGTTCGACGTGAACAGGATGATGGCCTCGGAAAAGTACACGCGGTCGCCCCGCCCAGACGTCAAAACACCGTCGTCGAGGATTTGCAGAAACTTGTCGAGGATACGCGGATGCGCCTTTTCGATTTCGTCGAATAGAACCACGCTGAAAGGCTTTTCACGTATGGCGTTCGTCAATTCGCCGCCTACGTCGTATCCTACATAGCCTGGAGGCGCGCCGATCAACCTTTGGTCGGCATGTTCCGCGCTGAACTCGGACATATCAAATCGGATGTACGCCGACTCATCGCCAAACAGCAGGCTGGTAATGGTTTTTGCGAGCTCGGTCTTACCCACCCCGGTCGGACCCGCCAGAAACGCTACGCCTCTCGGCCTGCCGCTGGTTCCCGAACGGCCAACGCCTGTTACCGCGCGTTTGATGATGTCGAGCATATGAACCACCGCGTGGCTTTGCCCTTTGACGCGTTCTCGGATGAATTCTTCCGCCGCCAATATCTTTTTGCGGTCTACCTTCTGCCAGGGGTCCTCGGTCACGCCTATCTTGTATCGCCTGACTGCGTCGGCGATCTGTGAAACGCGAAGGTCTTCGTTTCGGCCGAGCTGCGCTATCGCGTTCATGTCGCTGAGCAGAAGTCCCTCCGTCAGGTTGACGAAAGCATCGGCAGACTTAGAGAATTCGTCTGGAGGGCATTCTTGCGCTCCCGGCAGAACACGCAGCATCGAGGCCGACAGACTTTTTCTGGTGGAGCTGTCAGGCGTTGGCACCGAAATGTGTCGTACTTTGGGGTTATCGACAATAAGCCAGTCGGGCAGGTCAGCTTCGCGATCGGCCACCCATATGATCGTGTTGAAAAACGGTTTGCGCGCCGGGCCCCCGGGGCGGGCCTTGGCGGAATGCGAAGCTATCAACGCTCTTGTAAACAGTGCGTGCTCGTTGATCGTCAGTGAGTCCCCGCGATTGATAAGGCGAGATGCGAAATCGATTATCAACGCTGCAGGTTGGCCATTGGACGCTACAAAACCATCGATGACACTTGCAAGAGTTTCGACACCAACTCCACTCGCGTTTTCAGATCCAAGTCCCGTTCTCGCTGCCACCTGCGTCATATCGCCATTAGCGGTGCCGCCAGGTAGGCTGAAGCCCGAGAACGGCTGAAAGGCAATTACATCGTTGTATCCGGATAGACGTAGTTCTCTATCAAGGCATTGAATCATTGGGATAGCAACGACCACGCCAGGTTCTATCTCATAAGACTGCAAATCCCGGATATTGCCCGTCACAAGGAACTGGCTTTTAAGCGGCAGAAACCGAACCAAGTCCCTGAGCCAGCGCGATTTCAATGTCTGCAGATTCGCCAATTTTGTCTCCCCGCAGCACAGTAGTATGGCTCACGCGTATTGGGTAGCGGTACTACCTAGAAATTGCGTGCAAAATGCTGGTCCGCCAGACAACTCCTCAAAATGCTCCAGAAAGGTATCGCTCGTCTGACGGGAATAAGAAACTCATCCTCAGTTTTTGGCGAAAGGTGAAGCGCAAGCCCACGGAGGCATTTGCCTATGCCCGCTTAATGAGGGATTGGAGAGACCTCCATCGGTCAATCAAAGCGGCGAGACTTTGCTATCGCTGCCCGCATCCCGAGGTGTCAAACGGCGCTAAAAATTCCGTTGCCGATCGGACGGGAAGGCCTTCGGGCGTGCGCTAATCGCCCAAGGGTCCCCTTTTTTCCACGAAAATTATGTGGACAACCCAGATTGTGAGGTTTTCGCGGCTACCACCCAAGCGTTGCAGGCGTAGTTTGTTCTTTTGGAGAAACCAATGGAAAAGCTAAAACTCACCGACCTTCGGAATGCCCTAGAAGAAGTGATGGGCTCGATCGCCAAAAAAGGGGACGGACACATAAGCAATACAGGCGCGATCGCCATGCTTCGATCGCAACATGGTGACCTGATAGAGAAGCTCTCGTTACCGTTGATTGACATCGCTTTGACAAAGCTTGCTAACGAAGTTGGCAACCGGAAGGGGCCTAGAGTGCCGATCGATGCTGGCATAGATTTGTTTGGCTCGTATCCGGGGATCCCCAAGACAATCTCCTTGGCACGAGGCGTCAAAAAAACCACGTTGCAGTCGACCTTTTCCGAGGCTGATCGTTGGGTAGACGAGCATAAAACAAAAGCAATCGTAAACACGGAGAAGAACGAGGGCTTCAAAAAGCTACTCGACCAATATCGCCCGTACGCGATGAGCGACGGCGACACGATTGAGGAGGCCATCCGCCGTAAATCGGAACAGGACGGCGGGCTTTTCCAACAGTAGTCTGGCGAGTTGGCCGGCCACTGGTCTTCAAGGTGAGAAACTGCCCGCTGGCGAACGGCCGTACTCACTTGGCTCGGAATACTCCCAACTGCATCGCTTGCCGTTGCAATCCTCTTTCCGCTTTTCGGTTACGTTCCCTACATTCCCAAAATGATGATCGTCACCGCGTTGGTCGTATTTGCCATGTACTGGTTTACCATGCCGCGCCTCCTACTCTGGCTAGGATGGTGGGTGAAGAGGCCGTGAGTGTGGTCATATGGACCTCGTCACCTCTTTCCCTGTTAAAATCTCGACCTGCGCAGGCAAGCACTCACGACTATTAGAACAAGGTATGAGCTCAAAGTGTGTCGATCAGTCCGCCGTCCACGCGCATGGAAGCCCCGGTCGTCGCGGATGCCAAAGGCGACGCCAGATAGGTTACAAGGTTGGCGATTTCCTCCACGCTAGCAGCTCGTTGGATAATCGAACTGCCACGATGCTTCTTGACGAAGTCCGCCGCAACCTCCTCGATCGGCTTGC
This sequence comes from Hyphomicrobiales bacterium, assembly GCA_900473045.1. Lineage (GTDB taxonomy): Bacteria > Pseudomonadota > Alphaproteobacteria > Rhizobiales > Rhizobiaceae > Pararhizobium. The sequence continues at coordinate 21,101 of UCKS01000054.1, read as the reverse complement.
CCGTCTTGGCGCGCTCTTCGGCGAGCATCGCCTCGACGCCTTCGGACAGTGTTGGACCGGGGAGGACCGAGTTCACGGTAACGCCCGTACCAGCCATGCGTTTGGCAAGTCCGCGGGCGACCGCGATATCTGCGGTCTTGCTAACCCCATAATGGATCATTTCCACTGGAATGTTGAAGCCGGATTCCGATGCAATGAAGATAACGCGACCCCAATCGATCTTCTGCATGCCGGGTAGGTAGGCACGCGAAAGCCTGACTGCCGACATGACGTTGACTTGCCAGTGGCGGTCCCAAACCTCGTCGCTGGCCTCGAAGAAGTCGAGCGGCTGGAAGATGCCCGCATTGTTGATCAGAATATCGACATGAGGAACCTTTGCGACCAGAGCATCACATCCTTCGGCGGTTGCGACATCAGCTGCGACGGCGGTCACGGTGCCCACGGCACCTTCGCCTTTCAGACGTTCAGCGGCCTTTGCGGTCTTTTCGTCAGACCGACCGTTGATTACCACGTCCGCGCCGGCTCGCGCGAGCTGGCGGGCAATTGCATAGCCGATGCCTTCGGTGGATCCGGTAATCAGAGCGGTCTTGCCTGCGAGGTCGATCTGCATGTTCTCTTCCTTTGAAGCTGGTTCGAAGAAACGTATGAAATGGCATCCTGTCTAGCAATAGCCCACGACATCACCCTATCGTGTTCCTGGAAGTCGACGGCCTATCCAGAACACGGCCCACTGCCGGTCATAGCGTGACAGCGAAACAAGGCCCATGGTCGCAACCCAATGAAGGTTTTCCAGGGCTGCTTCGCGCGACGATCATCCATACCGCCCAATCGACAAACTCAGTGATTGCCACCGACGCTGGTCGGCGGCGCTCCCGCTGAAACGGCTCGGTAAAATGAGAGGGCGAATTTTCCCTGACACTTGTTTGGGCAGGTCTAACGGGCTCAGCCCCCTTAGCGCGCCGGTAGAAATTGCCGTCTTTGTCAGAACCTTACTTTCCCATAGCTCTTCACATGCTTGGGAATTCGGCCAGGGTCTTGTCGAATGGGCTGTTATCCTAGCTCATCGACGTGTACGACCAAATCATGAACGAGGCGGTTCAATTGACTGATGCCGCAACTTTTCGCCGCTCTTTTATATCCAAAAGCGCGAATGGCAGGAGCACACTCGCTGCGCTTTTTTTGGAACCCCGGAGTAAAATTTCAAGGAGAACGGAATTGACGGTTCCACACACTTCAACGGCGTCGGCGCTTGGTCATTGGCCAACTGAACGACGACCTGTCTTGGATTGGTTGGTAAACGAGACGGCAGGCCAGCGTTTCCTCGACAACCTTCTCGTCGAAATGTCCGATCGGCTTTTAAAAGACAGCGTTCCCGTCGAGCGTGTTTCCCTGCATCTCAGAATCCAGCATCCTCAGTGGCAGGGCGCTCGATTACTATGGCGATCCGGGATGCAGGAAGCTCAGATTGATACCTTCGCGTACAGTGATGACGCCTCCCGGCTATTGCTGCGTGCGCCTGCTAGCGAAATTTACAACGGTGTGCAGGAAGTGCGGCAGAGACTTTGGGATCAATCAGCGAAAAATGAGCAGTTCCCGCTATTTACCGAGCTCAGTGGCGAGGGATTTACCGATTACGTCGCTTGGCCGATCGAGCATACGCTGGGGAAGAGGCATGTGGTCGCATTTGCTACCAAGCGACCAAATGGATTCAGCGACGAGCACATTTTCTACCTCCGCGACATCCTTCCTGCACTTGCCCTTGCCAGCGAAATCAGGATGAAGAATGCGATGACCCGCACGCTACTGGAAACGTACGTTGGACCTCATGCCAGTGAAGAAATCCTCGCAGGAGCAACGACACGCGGGAGTGGAAAGACCGTATCCGCGGCAATCATGATATGTGATCTCAGAGATTTCACCGCATTGTCCGACTTGTGGCCGCGAGACGACATAATCGAGCTTCTAAATGCATATTTCGATGCGCTGTGCGATCCGATCGAAAAGAGGGGTGGGGAAATCCTCAAGTTCATGGGCGATGGAGTCCTGGCTATCTTTCCTCTGAGTGATCCTGCCGCGTGCGCAAACTTGCTGGCTGCGATCGAAGAAGGCCTCAACAATATCGTCGCGGTTAACGAGGCAAATAGCCTTCAAGGCAAACCTGCATTGCGCCATGGTGTTGGTGTGCATGTCGGAGACGTGATGTACGGAAACATAGGATCACTTAAACGGTTGGATTTCACAGCAATCGGGCCAGCGGTGAATGTCGCGTCTCGTCTGGAAGAGTTGACCAAACACCTTGGACATCCGGTACTTATGTCTCAAGCGTTTGTGGGAATGGCAGCGGCGGATCTTAAATTTGAAAGCGTGGGCCGATATCCGCTACGCGGTTTACAGGAACCCGTCGACATTTTCGCGCTGGCTTCCTGATAGTCGGAGCTGGATCGTCATTCGTAATCCCGCTGCCGGAACGTGGTGACTGAACTGGATTCAGCCTACGGCTGTGGCGTAAACGGCTTTGTTGCTGCCTAAACCTCTTTCGCCACGATGTTGACGCCGTCCTAGCCGGCGTCAACACGAAGCAGAGAGGCTGCCGTTCTCGGCCAAAAACGCATAATTACGACCTTTAGGCTCCGACCCAGGTGCCGCGTACTTTATTACTGCCTCCGCCAGGGAACTGCCCGGATTGGGTGATTTCCACCGAGCTAGATGTCGAGATTCTTCGCGAACTCGGCGTTGGATTGAATGAAGTTGAAACGCGCCTCGGGCTTCGTCCCCATGAGGGCGGTGACGACTTCGGCGGTCGCATCCTCGAGGCCCTCGCCAATTCCGACTTGCAGCAGGGTACGCGAACTGGGGTTCATCGTCGTTTCCTTGAGCTGTGCGGGCATCATTTCGCCCAGTCCCTTGAACCGCCCGATCTCGACCTTCTTGTTTTTGAAAGCGGTCGTCTTGAGGAGCTTGGCGCGGTGTGCGTCGTCTCGTGCATAGACGGTCGTCGAACCGACGGTGATGCGGTAGAGCGGCGGCACGGCGAGAAAAAGATGTCCCTCGTTCACGAGCTTTGGCATTTCCTGGTAGAAGTAGGTGATCAGGAGCGCTGCGATGTGCGCTCCGTCGACGTCGGCATCGGTCATGATGATGATGCGTTCGTAACGCAGGTCTTCCTCGCGGTAGTTTTTCCTGGTTCCGCAGCCAAGTGCGGTCGTCAGGTCGTTGATGAGCTGGTTTGCTCCAAGCTTGTCGCGGGTGGCACTGGCAACATTCAGGATTTTCCCCCTGAGCGGCAGGATCGCCTGGTTGAGGCGGTTCCGTGCCTGCTTGGCGGAGCCACCAGCCGAGTCCCCTTCGACGATGAAGAGTTCGGTTCCGCGCCTGTCGTTCTGCGAGCAGTCGGCGAGCTTGCCCGGAAGGCGAAGCTTCTTGACCGCACTCTTGCGGCTGACATCTTTCTCTTTCTTGCGGCGTAGCCGTTCGTCTACGCGGTCGAGAACCCATTCGAGGAGCTTCGTCCCTTCGGTCTTGTTTTCGAACAGGAAGTGGTCGAACTGGTCCGACATCGCCTTTTCGACGATGCGCTGCGCCTCGGCGGTAGCCAGTTTGTCCTTTGTCTGCCCGACGAATTCCGGCTCGCGAACGTAGACGGCCAGCATCGAAGCAACCGTAGCCATGACGTCCTCGGGAGAGATTTCTTTCGCGCGCTTGTTCTGCGTGAGTTCCCCGAAATTGCGGATGCCTTTGGTCAACACGGCGCGCAGGCCATTCTCATGCGTCCCGCCTTCCCGGGTCGGGATGGTGTTGCAATAGGAGTTCACATAGCCGTCATCCGTGTGCCAGGTGACCGCCCATTCGACGGCACCGTGCTTGCCGGGCGTGCCGATGCTTCCTGAGAACGGGGTCGAGACAACGGTGGTTTCCTTGCCGATCTGCTCGAGGAGGAAGTCCTTGAGACCGCCTGGGAAGTGAAGCACGGCCTCCGGCGGTGTGTGGTCCTTGGGATCGAGCAGGGTCGGATCACATTTCCACCTGATCTTGACCCCCTTAACAAGGTAGGCTTTCGAACGGGCCATCCGAAACAGGGTCGCGGGGTTGAACTTGTGAACGTCCTTGAAGATAAGCGGGTCCGGATGAAAACGGACGGTTGTCCCCCGTCGCTGAATGCGGCCGACCTGCTCGAGCGCAGATGTGGGTTTGCCTCTGGAATAGGTTTGCCGATAAAGCTGTAGGCCGCGCGCAACCTCGACGACAAGGCTGTCGGAGAGCGCATTGACGACGGAGATCCCGACGCCGTGGAGACCGCCCGAAGCTTCATAGGCATCGCCGTTGAATTTTCCACCCGCATGCAGCTTGGTCATGATGACTTCGAGGGCCGAGACTCCCGTCTGGTGCGTGTCGATGGGGATGCCCCGACCGTTGTCGGCAACGGACAAAACGCCTTGGGCGGTCAATTCGACATCGATCGTCGATGCGTGCCCGGCAACGGCCTCGTCCACCGAGTTATCGAGGACTTCCGCAAAGAGGTGGTGGTATGCGCGCTCGTCCGTGCCGCCGATGTACATCCCGGGGCGGGCGCGAACAGGCTCCAAGCCCTCCAGCACCGTGATGGAGTTTGCGTCGTATTCCTTTTCAGCGGACTTAGGTGCCGTAGCGGCCCTGCGGCTGGGGGCTTTTCTTGCTTTAAGCTCTTCGACAATGGATGGGGCAGCGGGTGCGAGGTCGAAGAGGTCGGTCATGCAAATTCCTGGAGGCTACTGGCGTTCTTGTTTTGTACCATTCCGAGGAATAGCGCAAGCCTTGGCCTGGGCACAATGCGCGACTTGCACGAGGCGCGAAACAGGGGCGATGCAACTAACTGAGGAGGGGCTTGCCGGAGCCGCAAATCCGGGTGAGCATTATCCAACAAGTAATTTTATTGGAGAAAGCGATGACCACTGCTTCTGAAGCAATCCCGACAGAAACCTCGGCGAGCGCCCTGCGCGAAACGCCGTCGATGTGCGAGTTCGAGCTGCGAGTTTTCGACAAATACACTGACGTGGAAAGAGAAACCGCAGGCGAGACGTTGTCGATCGCAATCACAAATGGGTTGCCCGACTTCCGCCATCTCTCACATTCCCGGGCAATATTCGGTGCACGGCGGATGGTGGGTAGACGCACCTATGGGTGCTATGAAGTCTGGTTTCCTGACGAAGACGAGCGGCCGCCGGAAGGATATGACCATTTCGCAGTTCGCAAGTCGGTGACCTTCGAAGACAAGATCGAAGTTTTTGACGTGTTGTCGGAATTTGACGAAGCTGAGGGCATTCTGCGCTACCGCGCCCAGGATTTGGGCGATGACAGTAAAGACCGGGTAATTATCGCCAACGGCGTGAAAGAGTATCTTGATGCAGCCTACCAGGTAATGCTTTGGGACCCGAAGTCCAAACTGGATATCGCCGAGGGCCTCAATGACCTTTTTCTCGATCGGGATTGGACTGCGTTCGTTTCCCCGGATGATCTCAAAGTTCCCGCGGTATCGATCTCGGACGTCGAATTGGTGCAACAAGCTTCTGAGTGTGAGTGGCTGGTGCGTTTTCAATACGTGAACGGAGACCAAAGAGGTTGGGAGCTCGAGTTTGCGGATGTCAAAAGGGGTCGGCTTTGCGTGCGGCGAAACTCGTTTAGTGCGCTGAGGTCACCTGTTCCGGCGTTTCGAGGGGATCAACTTCCTTCTGTGTATGATGCCCTGCAAAAAGCGCTCGACGGGATGCAGGACCAAATCCGGAGCGTCGCGTCAGCTTAGCTGAGCCAAACACGAAGTTGGCCGGCGGCGATCCGCCGTCCTTGGTGCCAGGATTTGATCGGAAGTGCCGATCGCGATAGACAGCTGCAAATTATTCTCACTGTTCCCGTACCTCCCAAGAGAACGATTACGGTGAAATTGCTCGACAACCGTGAGCCGCTGTTAATCAATAGCACCTTGAGATCAGGTCCGTCCACTCGCTCCGCGGCCTTTGCGGCAGCCACCCAACCTTCGCCTGATATTTAGCTTTAAAAGACCACGCTTGGATGCCATATTGTTAGCATGTCTAGCCCCGACCGATGGACCGAGAGATTGAAGTGCCCAACTTGTGGGCGCGAGGGTGTTGCTAAACTGTCTGACCCGCCTGACCACACATATCAAGCCGGGTACAAAGACATAAACGTTGACGGGCTAACTGAGGGATTTGAAGAGATCACTCGTTCAGACCTTTCTGAAGAGCCGCAATTCCAATGTGTTGATCACAAAGTAAAGGCGATTCGGCCGTAACGACCGAAAAACGGCACGGGGCGCGTCTTGAGCATACACCTACTTTACGTCTCTATCCGACGTCGTAAATCTCTCCATCGACGTAGAGACGAGCGCCTTCTGCCCCCCGTATTGTCGAGAGCATAGCAGACGCAGCCTCCGAGCCATCACTAGCGAAATCAACAAGGTCATCTGGGCTCATGCTGGTCAGAGCGTCCAGGCTATCGATTGTGTTCAGATAGGTGCATCCAAAATCGTCGTATATTCGCACACCGAACGTTGTGGATGTAACAATTCCGAATTCATCAAGAGATTCGAAACGAGTTCGAACAAGTTGCACTTCCATAGACATACAAACTCCAATTACACAGAATAATCTCCATAGAAGTCATAGATCGGCAAGATAGTGCTTACGATCGGCGCCTTCTAAATTTAATGGTTGCTCGCTTCGATCATTGTGTCCAGACACGATATCGGAGTATTCGGAAAATTGTTCATTATATTCTTCGCCGGACTAACTTACGGGTGCTTGATGTCTCCCTTTGGCGACGACTTGCATGCGACTGCTCAGACAAGCTTTGTTTATCGGATGTGGCTTTCGAAACGGCGCTCACTCCGTCGGAATGACGGCCCACGAAACAGCGATTGGCCGTGTCAGGACGGCGAGCAACCCCGACGACCTGATCGCGATGCTCTTAAAGGCGGAAGGCGGCCGAGACGCTGTTCGATCGCTGTTATCCACACGGGCATGCGGTTTGCCATAGCCAGACCTGGTGCTGGCATGCGGTATCGCCACGAATCCGGAGCGTCACGCTTCTTTTGAGCTCCGTTAGGAACTCGACCATCCTACCGATGCGCTGATCGAGTAGCGCTGCGTCATTCGCGAAGAAGTTCGGGCGCTTGTGGGCGTGAAGTCCAGAAGCTACGAACTCGCATATGTTAGGAGGTCGCGGCTAGCGGTCAGGCTCCGCGCCTCGATCGAGAGAGGGGAGCCGCTCAACGAATTGGAAGCAACCTGCTAGCGCCGTTCTCATTTGGCGTTTGCGGGCAACGGCTTACGGAGCTGTGTCCCTTTGATGCCTGGCTTGATTTTTATACGACGGCCGAGCGGCTTGAATCCTATTTCATCTAAAGCCGAGCCGAGCGACATCGCCGACTTTTTCTTGGTGCCTGGTGGTAGCGTCATGGCTGCCTCCTTTGATTTGATCAACGACCACCTTGGGCTCTGCGTGCCGATCTGGCAAGGCAGAAAATCGGACCAGACTGTGGTGTCCAATTGTTGTATGGAGGTCAACAGGTTGATCCTTTGAGTTCAGGAAGGTGCACAAGCGTGAAGCTCTGGATCATATCCGATTTGCACCTGGAATTCGGCTACCCCTTCAATCAGCTGCCTCCTCCGGACGCCGACGTAATGGTCTGCGCCGGCGATCTTCTTACGCGCGGCATCGTACCCAGCATCGAATGGTTGGCAGCCAACATCCCCTCGTCGATGCCCGTTGTTTTCACGGCAGGGAACCATGAATACTACGGAGCCTCTATGCAGGAGAGTATTCGCGATGCTCGCTTGATGCGTGATCGCTATACTAACATCCACTTTCTCGAAAACGAAGCCGTTGAAATCGGAGACGTCAGGTTCGCTGGCGCGACGCTCTGGACCGACTTCCGTCTAAACGGCGGCGATCCCGAACTTGCGATGGCGGCGGCTCAAAGCGGGATGAACGACTACAAAAAGATCAAGCTTTCCAAGCTTCCCTACCAGAAGTTCAACCCTATCCATGCCTATCGAAAGCACCAGGAGTCTCGCGCCTTCCTGAAATCTGTGCTGGACACGGCGTCGGCGCGAAAGACGGTAGTCGTAACACATCATGCTCCGTCGGACGGATCGATTCCACCCGAGTTTCGGGGTGACCCACTATCGGCCTGTTACGCCTCCAATCTGGAGGACTTTATCGCGGAAGGGCGGCCTGCGTTGTGGGTGCATGGTCACGTCCACAAGAGGGTGGATTGCCGTGTCGGTGAGACGAGGGTGCTGGCCAATCCGCGCGGGTATCCGGGAGAGAGGACAGCCTTCGAACCGCAGCTTATCGCGCAAATCTAGGCCGATCAAACAGGCCGCGAGGCAGTTGTGGCAACATTTACGTTACCCTGATGTGCCTGGCACAAGATCTACCGCGACATTGCACACTTAATCAGCCAGCGCGGTCCCATCGAAGGTGAGGCAGGGTTCGGCTACCTCCTAGATTCGCGATTCGACATGCCTCCACTGATGCTGACACCAGAAGAGATCGAGGCCGTGTTGCTCGGTGTTCAGATGGTGGGAAAGTTGGGTGACCAAGCGATCACGAACGCCGCCAGCGATGTCATCGCAAAGATCGAATCGATCCTCCCGGACCACCTGCTTCCCTTTATGACCGATCCCGCCGTAAGTCTGAAACCTCTCGAGATCACTCCTGATTTGATGTTCGATAACCGCCCGACCAGGCAAGCGATCAGGGAGGGCCGGAAGATGCAGCTCGATTATTGCGCAGCCAATGGCGAGGTCACTCACCGTATCATCTGTCCCGTGCTTCTGGGGCATGAAGATGGACACTGTCTGTTGATTGCATGGTGTGAAACAAGGCAAGCCTTCCGGCATTTTCGCACAGAACGCATCCTCAATCTGAAGATTCTCGAACAGCCAATAGACGTTGCTCGGCTGAAGCTGAGACAGCAATGGCTTCGTTGGCGTGAAACTGAGCTTTCGCAGTCGCGTCCCACTCTATGACCGCTGCCCAAGTCGGACAGTGCGTCGATTGAAGCGAATGTCAGGTGTTGGCGCGAAGTTGCGTAGCCGCAGTTGGCCGATACCGTTGAAAAAGGCACGCGGTAATCTTGCTCCGACGTTTCCGTCGTTTGGACTTGCAGAGATGTATTCCCCTTCACGCCGGCTCTGGCGTTGGTGCCGGGATCAGCTTTGCGAGTTTCCGGAGGTTTTGGGCTGCTGCGGCGAGGTGGAACTCATCACGCGCTCCGTTTGGCCCTCGTAATCGCAGGCGATCCAGTTTGAGGATGCGTTTGAGGTGAGCAAAAAGCATCTCGACCTTTTTCCTCTGATGCCTCGACGTAACATAGGCTTCGGTTTTGGCGATATCGCGCGCCATATCGCGAGCGCCTTCATGGATGGAGCGTGGTATCTTGCGCGCCGGGGCGTTCGGGCAGCATCGAGATTTTAGGGCGCAGGCATCGCAGTCGCGCTTGCTAGCCCGATATCGTACCATGCCATCTTCATCCACGAGCGGACGCGCGTTCTTGTAGGCGATCTGTCGCGAGCGTAACTCCTTGCCACCAGGGCAGGTATAGAGATCGCGCTCGTGGTCATAGGCGAAGTCGGCGCGCTCGAATGTGCCATCACGCCGTTCGGACTTGTCGAAGACGGGAATATGCGGCTCTATCCCGCGCTCGTGGACCAGCCAGCCCAACATCTCTGCCGAACCATAGGCGGTGTCGGCGGCCAGCCGTTCCGGATAGAGACCGAAGATATCCTGAGTACGGTCAATCATGGTGCGTGCCGCGCCGACCTCCGCCTGCCGGATCGCACGGCTCGCCTCGACATCAACGATAACGGCATTATCCAAATCGATCAGATAGTTGGTAGCATAAGCAAAGAAGGCGTGGCCTTTCATCGCTCCGGTCCATTGAGCCGCTGGGTCCGACCTCGATACGAACTTCGGCTTTGTTTCGCTGGCCGCACCCCATGCTGCGTCATCCAGCGTATCGAGATACTCCTGAACCGAGCGGCTGGTCTCGGCCATAGCCTCCCAGTCGACTGCTTCCGACCCTTCCGCTGAGCGCTGCTTGTTGGCATCCGCCTTGATCAGGCTCGCATCGACGGCGAAGCCTTCGCCACCGACAAGACCCTCTTCGATGCAACGCCTGACCGTCGTCTCGAACAGCTCGCGCAGCAAGTCACTATCGCGGAAGCGGCCATGCCGGTTCTTGGAGAAGGTCGAATGATCCGGGACATCGCCTTCAAGCCCGAGCCCGCAAAACCAGCGATAGGCGAGGTTCAGATGTACCTCCTCACACAGCCGACGCTCAGAACGGATGCCGAAGCAGTAACCAACGATCAGCATGCGGATCATCAGTTCTGGATCAATGGAGGGCCGCCCGATCTCGCTGTAGAAAGGGCGTAAGTGAGTCCGAAGGCCAGACAGATCAACGAAGCGGTCGATAGACCGAAGAAGATGGTTTGCCGGGACGTGCCGCTCGATGCTGAACCCGTAAAACAGCGCTTCCTGCGCTACCATCCGTTCGCCCATCATCAGCAAATCCTCCTAAATCCTTAGAAGGAGTGAATCAGAACTTCGCATCGACAGCAACGCCGACTTTTTCAACGGTATCGGCGCATTCTTGCCATCAATGTCGGAGCGGCATTTTTCGGAATGGCCAATCGAGCTTGGTCAATGTGCGAAGAAAACACCGCTTACTCTACACTGTCGAAGGTTCGGGTAGTAAATTTGGGCGCTATTCATATTTCAGGACGACCCGAAAGTCGCTGAACCTTGAGAAAATCAAGAGTGCCGGCGCTGCATAAAGGCGGGCATCTCGTACGCAGATACATAGATATCTTGGTCGTCCGCCATCATGAGAAACCAGTCGTTCCATCCATTTCGGCTTGTTTTGGTAATCGCCCGAGACGCGGCAGAGAACGTGGCAAACGATGTCTCATAGCAGCAACGTGCAGACGGCCGTCTTGAATTTCCCCACTGTATTCCTTGCCGCCGTAAGTGAGTTTGCACTTGGTGGCCGAGGGAGCAAAGCCAATTCCGTCCCAGCCCGCGCTGGCGGATCGCTAGAGCGCAGAGAAGTTTGCTCTACTGGGGGCTTGATAGGTTCGAGCGTCTCTCAAGTCCTGCCGGTGAATGAGCGTCGCGGGAAATGAGTCATATCTAAAGTAGGGAATCAGGTGGTTCACCCCATAATCACTATCCGCGATTTAGCACAGGGGCGTGTTTTTGACAGCCTCATCGGTCGTCGATGAGCCCATGCCCACAGGTGCGAGATAGGCCCATCCGACTGTACGCGCCAAGCCATTCAAAGATTTACGTTAGTGGAGCAGCATTTGCGTCCGGGCATATGCGTGATTTCAGTTCAACTTCTTATTGCGTCTATGCAATTACAGATTTAAGCATCCTGACGGAACGGGGGTGCGTATGCCGACAACAATACTGAAGACACGTGACGGGAAACTCGATGACGATGACCGCCATAAGCTTGTAATCCTCGCGGAGCGGCTGAGCGCGCGCCCAAGTAACGTGCTACTTTATCTCCACGGAGGGTTGGTCGATCTGGTGTCGGCTGATGCGATGGCGAACAGGCTCTCCGCAACCGGAGACGCATCGTTTAACATCGGCGACGATTGGGAGCAGGTCTACATTCTCTGGCGTACTGGATTGGTAGAGACGATCAGGACCAACTGGTCGGACATTTTCCACAACGACCCCCTTTACGCCGCGATGTTCAAACGGATGGTCTCATTCGTATCGAGCAGGTTTGGTGACGGAAGAGGGGGACGAGGAGACCTTTTAGGATCTCCGATGAGCGACTTTGAAATCGAGACACGGATGAAATCGACGCGGCCGATGCCGTTCGGAAGCCTGGACCTTCTGGCGGAGAGCGAAGCGCGCGGGGGCCTCGTGGAGACAACGGACGACACCGTCCGATCCGAGCTCGAGGTGGCATTGACGAATGACCACGATCTGATCGCGATAGGTGACAACATCGACGCAGTGGTTGCAAAAGACACTTCCGGATCTTCCAGATCAACCTCCGTCGGCGACACCGATGCTGGTAGGAGAACCCTCGGTCTCGTCGACGCACAGATCCGCGAAGAATGGTCAAAGGTTGGCCCTATCGCGCCCGGACGAGCCTTTGTCTCGGGTGGTACGCTGCTCTCGCTTGCAAGGCACGGTATCGAAATCGGCCTGCGCGTGGTACAAAGGTTTCGCACCTCACGTGACCACGGTGTGCACGCAACGATAGCGGAGGAGATCGCAAGAGAATTCTATGGTGACAGGATCGGTGCATCCGTTTGGAAGATGATGGTCGATGACGCGGCGCAGCATTTCCTGGACGACGGCCTAGGAAGCGAAATCCTCAACGTTCTGAAGCCCCTGGAGAACGTCCGGCTCGTTATCGTGGGCCACAGCGCGGGTTCCATCTGGGCGACGGAAATGCTGACGGCGCGCAAGAAGATTGCTAACCAAGCGCCCATCGATCTCGTACTGCTCGCGCCGGCTGTCAGGATCAGCAAGTTCGCAGAGATGCTCAGGGTGGCGGCTGAAGATATCAGGCTATTCCGGCTCTTTGCCATGACCGACGTCCAAGAGAAGGCGGACGCACTTCTCGGCCCGGGCTTCGGATTCATCTACCCCTCGTCGTTACTGTATCTAGTATCTGGCCTCTTCGAGATCCGACAGGACTTGGGCTATCACGACGCGCCTCTCCTTGGCATGGAGCGGTTCATTTCGGAGACGGGTGCGTCTCCCGAGGAGGATGACGAGGCGCAAGCGGTTTCCGAGGTTCGCCATTTCCTCGCGGCAGCGCCGAGCAGGATTGTTTTGTCCGGAAGCAGTTCGAAGGAAGGACTCAGATCGTCGGCCCTAAGCCACGGAGGCTTCAACGACGATCCGGAAACGCTCAAGAGCATCCTCCATTATATCTCGTAGCGAAATCCATGACCGCTTGGGCACTCATCGTAGGTATCAACCAATATCCCGCCGCTACTCGGCTTTCACCTTTGTTCGGAGCAGTCGCCGACGCCGCCGATTTCGCTGACTGGGCACTTGATCCCACCGGGGGAGGGGTTGCGCGAGAGAACATGTATTTCTGGACGTATCCCGCTGTGATACTGCCAGGGGATCACCTTGAGCAGTTTCTGGAAGAACCGAACGGGTGGCCTTACGCTGGACCTGACTTTGCCCGTGCACCAGAGGCGAGGGACATCATGGAATGCGTCCAGCACATCGCCTCCTCAGCGGTAAAAAATGGTGCAACACGACTTTACATCTTTTTCGCGGGGCACGGCGCTCAGACGCCGCCGAAAGACTACGGTGAGGACCCCCAGAACTGCTTCATCTTGGGTGATTTCTCCGCGGCGATGCCTGCCTATGGGACTGTCGGCTGCGATGACATTAAGCGATTTCTCGTCCGTCATGGACCGCTGGAACTGATCCTTTTCTTCGACTGCTGCCGTGTCAGCCTTCCGGTCAGAACGCAGAGACCTCACCTCTCCTTTGTAGGGCTCCCGTCTAGTGGCGCTCACGAACGTCTTGGTATCGGACATGCGGCCCAAGAGAAAATGCTCGCGTATGAAGTACCGATGACAGCCCCGACAAGGGGAGCGTTTTCGCAACTGCTGATCGGCGGACTTCGAAAGCACAGGGTCGACGGCGAACTGTCGTTCAGGCAACTCGGAAAATTTGTGGCATCCGGATTGGCGGAATTGGTCGCACCAGAAGTGCAAGTCCCGGACTTTATCGAAAAGCCCCGCCCCCCGACCATCGTCCTGGTATCCGACAATGCCCCTTCCGGCGAAGCTCCGCTTCTACTGAACTTCCGCATCCTTCCGACGGGAACGGAATTCAGGATCCACGATCATGAGGGCAATGAAGTCGCTCACGCTACTGCGGCTGTCGGCGGCAACGAATTTATACTTTCAATTGGCTTGTATTCGATCGAAACTGCAGCGCACGGGTTGCTTGGGATAGTACATCATACGGGGCCGGGTAGGACAAATGTCAGGATCTGAAACAGTCGGTCACTCGGACACGGGGACGCTGGTCATACAGGCTCCTCGCGATGTGGAGTTTTGCGTACTTGACGGGCAGTTCAACGAAGTCAAGCGCGGATTTGGAGAGCATGCGATTGGCCTTCGGCAGGGTATCTACGTTGTCCAGTGGGCAGCCGCGGGCATTTCCTCTCAAGAGTTCGTGCGGATACAAAACGGCCATCGGGTGATAAAAGACTATATCGATGACGGTATAGCCAAAGAAGCGCGTTCGTGCGCCCGTGCCATGGACATCGGACGAAATCATGTCGCCAGCGACTCCGCTGGCCTTATGCTCATGATACCCTGGAAAGCCGGGCCGCCGTCCGAGACGTTCATGCAAGGTTTCCGAGTTGCAATGGCTAATTCGATGCCTTTGTCTCAAAGGTCGCAAAGGCCAGTGACGCATTTCCTATCCGGCGACTTCCTGCTTCTGCAATTCCGTTTGCCCGCGGGAAGTTACGTGTTGTGCTATAATTCGATCGATCGCATAGCGGTACAACAAACCATGCACGTCTATCCGGCACGCTGGACGGTTGCTTTCATGGGGATTGTCCGCGCCGGAAAACCGGAAGGGTTAGGTGAGAAAGCCCATATCCGCGTGCGGGAAGGGGTCGAGCCGTCCCACACAAGGGTGATCTCGTTGACCCCCGATGCCTCTCTCGAAGACATGGAGCGGTCGATCCGCCTCGCCGGGACGCTCTTGCACAAGCTCGGACTGCCAGACGGCGAGTGCCCCGACGAACTGTGGCATGTCGTGCGGAAGCATTCGGATCCCTACATTCGGACCTATGCGGTCACTCTTCTTCTAGGCGAGATCTTGGGATTTCCGACGCACCCGGAATTCGACGATGGTCGGGCAACCGCCATTGCCGACAGAGCCGCAGAACTTCTAGAACACCCCGGCCTGTACCATTCCGGCGTCTGTTCGCCCGACACCGAGTGCGCCTGGTGGAGGATAGCCACGATCAACAACAGCGAGCGATCGGAGGCTTTTTCGGACCTGCGTCTTCCCCCTATGCTAGCCAGAGCCTGGGACTGGGCAACCGAGCGCAGCTTGATCCATTCGGGGAGCGGCGTGCTTCCGCCAGAGATTGTCGCAGCGTCTTTGAGCCGACTTCCATCGAAGCCTTGGCTGTCCTGGCGATCTTATGCATCAAAGACATCGGACGATATGAAGCGCCTCGGGACTATCAAGGATGAGCAAGCGGGCGGTCCCCACGCGATAACGATGGCGCTGAGCGAGATCATTGGTTCGCTCGGCTCCGATGTCACACAATCGGACTATGCATATCGACCAGATACGGTCGTTTCGTTGCCGAGATTCGATTTCGGGAGGGTATCGAGCGCCACGCGACGTCTGGCAGTGAATGTTGCTGCGCTGCATGCGGCAAGCGGCGGAGATGCGGCCGCTTTGCTGGAAGGACTCGTTTCAACGATGGGAACGCCTGCGCCTGTGCTCGTGAACGAAATGGAACGCGCGCTCGAGGAAGTCAGAGAGAATCTGAGCAGGAACAGCCCCGACGTTGTGGCAAGTGATCCCTGGAAAGGCAGATTTGGCAGTAGGGCGGCATCCAACGGATTTCGACTGGTCCTATTGGGATGGGAGCCCTCCAATGATCCCGACTTCCTCTCGCTTCATGTCGCGGTTACGAGGGAGGACGGTAAGGATGTCGAACCGCGAACCGTGGCCCGATTTTTCCTGCACCCGACGTTCAATCCCTATACGCAAGACGTGCCGTTTCGAGGGCAGGAAGCCACATTCACTTGCTATGCATACGGCGCATTCACGCTTGGGGTGCTTGTCTCCGACGGAACAAGGCTTGAGCTTGACCTTGAGGAAGACACTCGTCTGCCGGTTCACTTTCGGGACCGTTGACGCGACGTTCAAGTCCAATCAAAGCAGGTTAAGCTCGTAATAATCTTCGACATCTGCAAAAGGTATTTTTCTCTTCAGCAGCGCAGCCGTGCTGGCGGGCATCTGGACAGTGAGAACCTTGCGATTTCTTCCAGTAACAATCTCTTTTATACCTGGAAGCGCCTCTATTCCATCGGTTAACTCTGTGGTGCTATGGCTTTTCAAGGAGGCCGACGACATAGAAACAATATAGAGTGGCATCTAATCTCGCTCCTTGAGTGTCTCTTCGAGAGTAGCTCCAACGATGTGATTCCGCAATTGTGTTTTTAGCATCCCAAACTGTATCCAGGCTGGATCGAAGTTGAGTCTGTCGCTATGCTTACTAAGTATCGCCATCATCGCGTCCCATCGCTCTGCTGTACGCGATAAACCGCTCCAGAGCGGCATTGTTTCAGACAAAATCGCCGCCGCAGTGCCGCCAGCGATCGGCGCCGCCCACGAAGTGCCGCTTACAGCGTCCGCAGGTTTTCCGTAATGCTCCCAAACTAAGTTGGATCCCGGCGCGACAAATTGGAGGTCTGGGCCCAGCGCGGTCCCGTCCCAGAGGTAATATCCATCGCACACGTCGATGGCGGAATATCGATCGTGATGGTGTTCGAACACCCCTTCGGGCGCGTAACCGCGTTTGCCGATCGCGCCTACAGCGAGAGCCTCCGGATACCGAGCCGGATAGAGTAGCCGCTGCCGATCATTACCCGCCGCGAAAAAGCAGAGCGTTCCCCTTTTCTTGGCGTCGATGATGGCTTCATGCAGGTGAGGCTTATCCTGAACCAGATCACCCGCGCTGACGACGATGATATCGCAACGGTGAGAGCCGGACAGGTCTTCAATAGCGCTCGCCAAGAGAGATGGGTTGAGACCTCTACGACGATCGTTCGCGTCAAACCGTTTCGGCAAACGCGCTCCGTAGAAAAAAGCGGTCGCCCCGGGCGCGATACCTTGATACCCGGTCGCCGAGGTGCTACGCGAGAAGAGCAGGCTCGCGATCGAGTTTCCGTGATGCGTGGACGGCAGGAGACGCGTATCGCCTACGACTGGGTAGTCTAGTTCGTTGTCACCTAGCAACGTCAGATGCGAGAGCGTATCGTCGTTCGGATTGAACTCCAGACCTTCGTCGATAACACCCACGCGCACCCCCTTGCCGCGCGTGATGTCGGGCCTGTCGATACCGACCAAGCCGTGCCACCAACCCAGAGGCCCATCTGCGGGGAGCGACTTCAGGCGGATAGACTGGCTTTTGAACGGTCTATTTATTACCGCACCCCAATGCCCCCCTGCCAGGCTATGAACCGCGACCTTTTCAAGGCCGAATTCCCGATCTATAGCGAGTTCGTTCGACTGCAGCGAGACCTGCTCTTCGCGGTCTGCGTAAAACGTGATGACGTGGATAGCGGGAGCCTTCTCGCCATTCTCGTGGAGGAACTGAATTCTCTTGACCATATATCGTCTCGCCGGTCGTAAATGGAAACGATCCGCTTTCAATTCGCTCAGGCGCAGCTGTCACAACTCCACAATTGGACGGCGTGAAAAGGTCAAGATGGAGTTTTTCCGAAATACTCTACGTCATTGCCCCACGGCGCGCCTATTCCAGATCAATGCCCTACCACGTAAATTTCGGGGCGTTGAACTATAGCATTTCCCCGTGATGGACATGCGCTTTGTAGTCCAAGAGCGGCGACGGTGGGTTCATGTTGTAAAGTAACTTCCGTCGCATCTTCTGGAAGGCTTCGCTTCCAAGTGGCATCGATTTCTCATCAAGCTCGCTATAGCCATATCGTTTGTACCACGAAATCCGGTCGAGTATCGCGAAGAGGTCGATCGCGAGCAGCCGATTGTTCCGCGCCCAGTTTTCGACCCAGCGCAGGAGCATTCCGCCAATGCCTCGTTCCTGATAGGCCCTGTCCACGGCAATGGCGTCGAGTAGGAGCGTTCTGTCTCCCGTGACCGTGAAGTGCACGAAGCCCGCAAGCCGCCCGGCGTGTTCGTAAACGTATATGTGGTCGCCGCGGCTCTTGTGCGCATACCAGAGCGCCACGAGAGTTATTTCCGAGAGCGATGCCACACCCGAGTCCAGCGACTGTTGCTCTGCCGAGAGATCGCCTTCTTCGATCGTTCGCAATATTCCGAAGGGCGCGTTTTTTCGCAGACGGTGGTTGGGAATGCGATCGCTCTGGAAATACGCGCGGTCGTGTTCACCTATCATCAGCCCGAAATAGGACGGGATAAAAATGGACGTCCGTTTCACCATCAGCCCGTAGGAGATGATTTCCTTGACACCCTGCGCCATGAGCCATCGGGCGATGGCAAGCATGGTCTGTCCCGAATGAATGGGGCCATCCACCATTAGGGCGGACTCTGGCAACCCCGCGTTAACGTCGCTGATCGGGAGAACCTCTACACCCCCTTGTGTACGGCGATATTTCAGTCGGTGAATTACGAGCTTGGACGTGTAATTTTCAGGAAGGTGCGCGAGCAGTTGTTCCACCACCTTCTCGCCGGAGATCCCCACCGAATACCATGTCGTCGGAAAGTCGTCACCGAGAAGCAGAAGACGGTCCATCAGGTCGGCGAGATAATAGCCGACTTCGGCATCACTCAGCAGATGTGTCTGCATTATCTAAATTGCCGCAGCCGAAGAGCGGCAATGGGGTGAGCGTCCAGCTCGCGCCCGAAGGCCTCGAAATAGCAATCGCTGCAAACGTGGCTGCCGTCGGCGAGTTCTCGATTGCCCGTGAATGCTTCCTGTAGTGGAGTGCCGCAATCAGTGCACGCGAACATCCCGGCAGGCAGCTGATTGTTTTTCAGCGCTTCGCGGTCTGCTTTGACGGCTGCCTTAAATTCGGCAATATTCATGAAAATCTTCTCGCCTAATAATCCCGTGACTCTACTAACGAGTGTTATTTAATTTTCAACCACTCGCCAGCATGAAACGAACGATTTTTTCTATTTAGGCGCACATTTTTTGGTTTCAAACCGAATTTTATCGATCCCGGCGATTTTCGGCCTTCGCAGAGGGTTAATTGCGTTTCGCGCGGGGAGTAGATTGCGAAGCGTTCGCATCTAAAGACACGTACTTATGACAAAGACCCAGAATTGAACGCTCGGCGTGCTCGGACCGCGTCGGTCAGGTACTCCCCCACCAATGCCGCCTGGGAATACCGCACGCGGTTCGTGCTCATCGTGGCTGAAAAGATAGCTTCAACAACTCACTGCCCCTCGCGCTGCGCCTGCACAATCGCCCCGGCCTTCAAGGCCGAAAACAGCTCTGCACAGGCCTTCGCTTCCGATTTCTTTTCACAAAGCACGAGTATTTCAGGGGGGATTTTCCAGACCTTGTTACAACCCGGCCGCGGATCGTTTACCTTGCAGTTCAGGCTCCCATTGTGCCCCCAGACGCATCTCTGAGGCCGCTCAGAAACTAAGATGCCATGAGAAATCCAAACGCTTGAGCCGTGTCCTGAATTCCATAGGTGCCGTCGCGATCAAAGGAAAGGATGAACGCCGGGGACGCCTCTTCTGAAAGTATCGCCGCGCAAAGGGTTCCGCTCTCGAAGGCTCCGCAGTCGATGTTCATGCGGTTGTGGCAGACTTCAGGGAGAAGGTTTGGGGTCACTGTGTGACCATGCACCACCGTCTTGTCGAGGGGACCTTCATAGGCAATCAGCGATTTGCTGTCCCATCGGAGCATGTATGGATCCTGTTGTTCCATCGGCAACCCAGGAATGATTCCCGCATGAACGAGGACATATCCGGGAAGTTCCACGAAGGCTGGGGCCTTCCGGATCATGTCGATGTGAGATCTGTGTTGTGTCCTCAGAATGTCCGCAAGTTCATCTCGGAGGTATGTGAGTCCGTCCTCGCCTAGGAATTCGTATCCAGGGAAGCCGTACGACTTGACGGTTGTGAGGCCGCCGTTCCAGCACCAGCTCTTGGACCGTGCGCATCCGCCGTCGATGAACCGCAGCATAAGGTCTTCGTGGTTGCCCATGATAAGCGTCGAGGCCGCGTTTCGTTTAAGCTCGCTTTCAACCATATCGAGGCAGTCTTTCGAGTCGGGTCCGCGGTCGATGATGTCGCCAAGGAACACGACCCGAGCATCCGGATAGTTGGTGTGGGCATGTGCCAGAAGACGCTCGAGTAGATCGGCCCGGCCGTGTATGTCCCCAACAGCTATCGTGTTCATTTGTGCCTCCGTTGCATGCGCGACTACTAGCTCGAAGGGATGACAGTCAGGTTGAAGCGATGGATCAATTTTTAACTACCACAGAAGATGGCGCCGTCTGCGGCCCGATGGTCTCGCCATGCTCTTCGAGCGGCGGGCGCTATAGAGGCGGCTTGATGAACTTTTAGATATTAGCTTATCAAGAGGAGGGGTTCACCATCCAGATCGCCTTTGACACCGTCATTTGAGGCTTCGCTGAGGGGTGCTTTCAAGCGTTCTGAAATCTCGAAGCGAATGACTGACAATCTCACAAGCAGCGCGAATTTCCGGGTCCCCCACTATGTCGGCGTCACCTGTTACTATTTCGATGAAGCTGTGGCTGCAGGGGGCATCCAACAGAACGTACACAACGGCTGACTGTGCTTTCATAAGATCGCCCAAAGTAGGTTCACGGTTGCGTCGTGCGAACTTCCGACAGACGAAAGTCACCATCACCGCCTCGTCTTCCTCCTCTCCGACTCGCTCGACATAAGCTCCGTCAACAAATGTTGCTTGATCCTGAGCGAGGCGATGATCGTTCTCAGGTCCAAAGTGCAGGTAGATTGGCTGGGCAAGCTTGAACTCGATTGGGCCATTTTCTGCGTCACCGAGACCGCTAGCTAAGGGCCTTGCTCCGAAGACATCTACAATACGCCTGCCGGCGTCGAACCATCTGGCAGTCAGGCCGTTTACGGCTATCGACAGCTTGATCCTGTGGTCAAACTCAAGATTTGACATGTCGCCATACTCAAGACGCTGGATACGGTCGTCAGGGCCTTTGGCTGTCGCCAGAGCTAACTTCTGACCAGAGATAAATTCCACGACCCAACTCGCTCTCGCATCGTACTCATTGGCTAGGGCTCTGAACCAGTAGGGGTGAAGTTTGGAAATTTGATGATCGTGTCCCGGGAGG
>UCKS01000049.1 GCA_900473045.1 Hyphomicrobiales bacterium | reverse complement strand
CTCCCCAACCCTCCCCACAAGGGGGAGGGCTTTAACTTGCCGGACCGTCCCGCCAGGTCATTTCAGGGATGCGACTTTCTTGTGGCTGCCGGAACGAACTCCTGTGGAGACAAGGATGAGGTCGCTCCCTCCCCCTTGTGGGGAGGGTTGGGGAGGGGGCTTAAATCCCTCAATCCGGATAGATCCCCGGGCTCGTCGGCGCACCGTCGTCATATCTTGCCAGCCAGTCGATCATGATCGGCCGGTTGCGGGTCAGGCCCTTGTAGTCGATGATTTCCGGCGGCAGGCTTTTCAGCACGCGCGGCAGGCGGCGGGCCCATTTGGGAACGGTCACGAGTTCGTCGAGGCTGATCAGGTAGCAGCGGATGACGAACAGGATGGCGTTGGAGCGCGGCAGGCGCCACAGGCTCTGCAACTCGACGCGCAGGTGCATCTTGTTCCCGACATTTTCCGGCGTCACGGTCAGGCGGTCAGGACCCCATTTGTGATAGTTTTCCGGTGAGGTATCGAGCCGCGGGTTGACGGTCATCGTCCAGTTGAGGCGGCGGGTCGGTTTGCCCTGCTGCAGGTTAAGGAGGAATTTCAATGCGCGGTCGAACACGCCGATCTGGTGGGCGAGCGGTACGGGACCGTGCCATTCCATGAAGTTCATGCCGATGTCGAAATCCAGCGACCAGTCGGCCTGGGTGGTGACCATGCCGGCATCCATCCAGAGATTGTTGTCGCGCTGATCGACGATGCAGAAATCACCCTGGGCCTGGCGGGTGATGTATTCCATCGGCGGATAGGGCAGGGTGGAGGGATCGCCGAAGGTGAAGGTGTCGTCAATGCCCATCGGCCGGTTGATCCAGCGCCAGCGGTCACCATTCTTTGTGAGCGTGAAATGCTCGGGATAGTCTTGGGCCTGATGCTCCATCAGCAGCTCCAGCGTATCCCATTGCGCCGCCATCATGTGCGGCAGCGCTTGGCAGCGCAGCGGATCCTCCTTCAGCACCATCGCCCGGTCCTGCATCTCGGCGACGTAGTGCTCGTCGACATCGATCAGGTTTTCAAAGACGCTGTCGGCCTTGCCGCGGATATGCGGCTCCATATTGACCGAATACATGTACTCGTCACGATCGAAGGGGAAGGGAAAGCGCCTGATATTGGTGAGGCTGTTGCGGAAAGTGAAGTCGTCGCGGAACGTTTCGCTCCTGAACGTGATGGTCATCTGTCCGGTCCCCCTTCTGTCGGTGTAAGACTGCTAGAGTTGAAGAACGAGTTGCTGGCCCTTGAACCGCGAGACGCAGATCATGACCTTCTTGCCGGACGCCTTTTCCGCGTCCGACAGGTATATATCGTTGTGCTGCAGGGTGCCGTCACAGGAGAGCACTTCCGTCTCGCACTGGCCGCAGGCGCCGCCGCGGCACATGTAGGGGGCGTCGCAGCCATGGGCTTCGGCTGCCTCCAGAATGCTCTGGTGTTCGCCAACGGTCATGTGGATGTTGGATTTTTCGAGGAAAACCTGGAACGGCAGGCCGGCCGGCGGCGCCAGGAAGCGTTCCGAATGCAGGTTTTCCTTCGGCCACCCGGCTTTCAGCGCCGTCATCAGCACGCCATCGATCATGCCGGCCGGGCCACAGACATAGAGATGCGTGCCGAGCGGCTGGTTTTCAGCGATGCCGGCAACGGGAATGTAGCTCTTTTCCTCGTCGACATAGACCTTGATGCGGCGCGGGCCGTAGCGGTCGATGAGTTGCTGCCAATAGGCACCGTGCGTGCGCGAGCGGATGGCGTAGTGCAGTTCAAAGGCGATGTTGTCGCGGCTGAACTGCTCCATCATGGCGATGAACGGGGTGATGCCGATGCCGCCGGCAATCAGGATATGCTTGCGGCCGCGATGATCCGGCGCAAACAGATTGACCGGCTGGCTGACGGTCAGTTGATCGCCGGGCCGCACCTGTTCGTGCATGAAGACCGAGCCGCCACGGGAATTGGGCACCCGCAGCACGCTGATTTCATAGGCGCTGTTGTCGTCGGGATTGGACATCAGCGAGTAGGGATTGCGGCGCAGGAGGCCATTGTCGTTCATGGAGACGACGACATGGGCGCCACCGGAAAAGAACGGCATGGGATGGCCGTCCAGCCGCTCGAAGCGGAAGCGTTTGACCAGATCGGTCACCTGCGTCACCGCTGCAACGCGGACGGGCATGTCGGTGTTGAGGCTCACGGGAACATCTCCTCTGGCGCAGGGGCCGTACCCGGTTCTTCGGCATCGATGTTGACGCCCTGGAAGGCGCCGAGGCGTCTGGAGTAATGATCGCGGACCAGGAGCGGCAAGCCGCAATGGCTGCAGGCAAAGGGGCTGGTGGTCACATTGTCGGTGATGCCCTTGCAGTGGACACACTGGACGCGCCGCGCCGTCGAGCCGCGATGCTCGGTATGGATCGAGTTGAAATCGATGCCGAATTCGAGCGCCACCTGCATGATCTGGCCAATGAAGCCTTCGGTGCCGGCGATATAGAGCCGGGTTCCCATCCGGGCCTGCTCAAGACAGGCGCGCAGGCGAAACAGCAGCGGCTGAAGTGTCGGGGCCTGCCAGAAGACATCCGGCGACAGGGCGGAAAGAACCACGTCGTAGGATTTTGGCGCTGCCCCTGCGGCCAGATAGAGGATTTCCGATCGTGCGAGGAAATCCTTGCCTTTTACTTCCACCTGATCGGTGAGGGCCGCCGCCCCTTCGCCTTCAAGGACGAAGAGGTGGCGCTTTGCGTGGGGATCGATGTCGAGCCCCTTATATTCCGGCCTGCTTTTGATCCCTTGTACGAGCATGGCGTCAGCCTTGCGCCGTCCGCTTCGTCTTCTTCGGATCATCGAAGGTGATGGTGTGGGCGATGGCCGGTGCGTTGACAGTCTTGCCCTTCACCTGGAGCTTGGCGCCCTGCACGGCATAGGGAACCTCGACGCGGATGATCGCCATCGAGCGGTTGGTCAGCTTGGAATAGGAGGGGCAGGTGATGACACCGACCTTTTTGTCGCCATCCCAGACTTCGTCGCCGAGGTCGGCCGGTCCATCGGCTTCGATCAGGAGGCCAAAGATCTTGAAGCGTTCCTTGCCTTTGAGACGGGCATGTTCCTCGGCACCCCGAAAACCTGTCTTGCCGGGGCTGACGGTGAAATCGAGGCCGAGTTCCCACAGGCTGTCGCCGGGCTGTTCGTTGGCGAACGGATACATCTGCGAATTGTCATAAGGATAAAACAGCAGGTAGCTTTCGACGCGCAGCATATCGAGGACGCTGAAGCAGACGGGGATGATGCCCATCGCCTTGCCTTCATCGACGATCCGGTCCCAGACCATGCCGGCATCCTGGCCGCGCACGAATATTTCGTAGCCGCGCTCGCCGGTATAGCCGGTGCGCGAGATCATCACCGGCGCGCCGAACAAAGTCGTCTGCATGTGATGGAAATATTTGAGGTCGCGAATGCCGGGCACGTATTTTTCGAGATAGTCGACGGCAAGCGGTCCCTGCAGCGACAGGTCGTGCAGGTCGTCATCGAACAGCACGGCGCAATTGCGGCCCTGGGCCTGCTTGACGATTTCCTCGAAGCCCGAGCCCGAGCCGTGCACCAGCATCCAGGAATTCGGACCGGTGCGATAGACGATGCAATCGTCGGTGAAATGGCCGCGATCATTCAGCATGCAGGCATAGACCGACTTGCCGGGATAGACCTTGGTCATATCGCGGGTGGTGATGTATTCGAGGATAGCGATGGCGTGCGGGCCGACGAGGTGGACTTTTTTCAGGCCGGAGACATCCATGATGCCGGCCTTGGTGCGGACAGCGATGTGCTCCTCGGAGATATCCTTGTCGTAGGTCCAGGCGGTTCCCATGCCGCTCCAGTCCTCAAGGTTGGATCCCAGTGCCCGATGCCGATCGCCCAGGGCGGAGAAACGCCAGCTAAGTGCCATGATTTGTTCCCTTATTTATTTCACTCTGTGGAAATAATTATTCCTGAGTATATTCGCGTTTTTGGGAACGGCAAGCCCGCGATGGGAATTTCTCGGCGGAAATTGCGGTGTCGCGAACGGCGAAAACCATGCCGCATTTGTGCTTTGACAGGCATTCAACGCCGGGCCAGTGGCATTTTCAAGTGGTAATTATTGGAGGGGAGCCGAAAACAAAAATGCCCGGATCGAAGGTCCGGGCATCGGGGTGGCGTGGATCGAAGAATCAGGCGAGCAGGCCTTCTTCCTTAACGGCTGCGGTAAAAGAGGCCCAGGCTTTCTGGGGGCTGCGGATGCCGTCGAGGGCATCCAGGCAATGCTGCAGGGCGCGGCGATAGGCAAGGCCGCGCTTGCCGGGCCAGAGGCGCAGGAACTCGACGGCGTCCCAGGCGGTCGCGATGATGTTTTCCTGGCTTTGCTTGATGATCACTCTGACGGGGGTTGGAAAGCGTTTGTAACTCACGTCGTCCTCATGCTGCTTCTTGAAATTGCAGCACTCAAACGTACGAGATTCCAGAAGGTTCCACCGCCGGATTCATTTTGGAATCTGCTTGTGAAAGTATGTTCTGAACCATGGCTGAGGCGTCTTCGATCGACCGCGAGATCAGCGCGTGGCGCGCATCCGCTCGACCCAGTCAGCCCCGATCTGCCATCGCGCCAGCACATCCAGCGGGTCTTCCGCATCGAGCCGCGAACAGATGCGGTAGATTTCCAGCACCTCGGCGCTCATCTCTCCCTGATGATAGAGAAAGGTGGCTGCGGCATAGCGGGTGCGGCCGGACCATTCGATGCCCGGCGGCGTTTGGATCAGAACCCAGTTCTGGCGTGTCTCGTCGTCCATGTCTTCACCGTCAGAACAGGCCGGGCGGGGAGGTCGCGCGGCGGTCGAGCTTGATGAAGGGGCGCGGCACGATGCGGGCGCGTTTCATCATTTTCTGGTATTGCAGTTCGCGCAAGGCGTAGATTTCCACCCAGAGGTCTTCAGTAAGCTGCGTGCCATAGGGCCGCGTCAGGCTGGCGATGGCGATGTTACGCTTGGCGAGCGGCGACCAGATGGCGGCGCTGACAAGGCCTGCTTCGTGCTTTTTCCGATGATAGATGATCGCCCCGTCAGCCGGAATATTGCCTTCAATTTCAAGGCCGACGAGCACGTGCTTCAGAGTTTGATTCCGCCGTGCTTCAAGTATCGCTTTACGGCCGTTGAAGTTGACTTTTTCGGCATCGACCAGCCAGTCCAGTCCGATCTCGTCGGGCATGCGGGCGCGGTCGGCGCGCAGCGCCGTCTCCGCCGTCATGAAATCGGCGTTGGCGACGATGAAGCCGGCTTCGATGCGGGCGCGGTTGAGCGCGGCATAGCCGATGGCGCGGATGCCGTGAAGCTGTCCCGCCGCCCAGAGGCGATCCCAGAGGCTGAGTGCTGCTTCGGCCGGGACAAACAGTTCGTAGCCGAGATCACCGGTGAAGCCGGTGCGCGAGATCGTGACTGTGCCGCCTTCATGCGGGAAATCGGCGAGCTGGAACGGTTTCAGGCGTTCGATGCCGTCGAAACCGGCTTTCGAGAGGACGGCAAAGGACGTCGGTCCCTGCAGGGCAAGCCCAGCGATCCGCATCGTCTCTTCCTCAACCGCGACGTCGAAGCCGATGGCGCTGTCGAGGAGCCAGGGCAGGTGGCGTTCCTGGCAGCAGAGACGGAACGT
Source organism: Hyphomicrobiales bacterium (assembly GCA_900473045.1). GTDB lineage: Bacteria > Pseudomonadota > Alphaproteobacteria > Rhizobiales > Rhizobiaceae > Pararhizobium. The sequence goes on along the minus strand of UCKS01000049.1, from coordinate 57,350 downwards.
GTCGGCGGAGAGCCGGAACAGCGTGCCATCGTCGAGCACGTGGCCGTGGTCGTCGCACCAGGCGGTGTAGTGGACCCGGCCGATGCCGAGCTTGGCGACGTTGCGGACGGTCAGGCGGTTGAGATAACGCTCCGCGTCCGGCCCGGCGATGCGGTATTTGACCATCGGCGAGATGTCGAACAGCGCCGCCGTCGAGCGGATGGCGAAATATTCGAGCTCCTCATCGAAGATCGAATGCGGCGCCTTGTAGCCGGCCCAAGTGTACCAGTCGTTGGTTTCGCTGAGGGCTGCTATGCGCGGATGAAACGGGGTCTCGAAGCGCGGCGTTGCTATATGGCTCTGCAGGGCGCGGCGGGGGGTGATCTCCAGCATCATCATCTCTCCGAAAGAATGTGGCGCGCGGCAAGCAGCCCCGGCAGGCCGGAAATGCCGCCGCCCGGATGGGAACCGGCACTGGCAAGGTAAAGGCCGGAAAGCGGCGTCGTATAGCCGGCGGCTGCGTTGACCGGGCGGTTGACCAGCAGCTGATCGGCCTGCAGCTCGCCATGGTGCCAGTGGCCGCCGGGCAGATGGTAATGCGCTTCCATATCGGCTGGTGTCATCAGGCTGCTGGCGACGATGCTTTTGTTTATGCCCGGCGCATAGCGCTCCAGTGTATCGAGAATGATCTTTTCGAATGCCGCCTTGCCGTTTTCCCAGCCGCTTTTGAGATCATAGGGCGCGAACTCGACCAGAGCCGAGAGCGTCGCGCCACCGGAAGGTGCGAGCGCCGGATCGGCGAGGCTAGGCAAAGTGATCTCCATCACCGGATCGGGGGAGAATTCGCCGTATTTTGCCGGGTTGAAGGCATTTTCGACATGGGCGATGGAGCGGGCGATGACCAACCGCCCGCGATGATCGTCCGCTGAGACACCGGTAAACGTTGGCGGCTTGTCGAGTGCCAGATCCAGTTTGGCGACATTGCCTTTCGAACGGATATTGCCGACGGCGCGGACGAAGCCGGTGCCGAGTTCGACGGTATCGCAGAGTGTCAGAAACGTCGCCTGCGGATGGATGGCGGAGACGATGATGGGTGCGTTCAGCTGTTCGCCATTGCCGAGAATGACGCCGGTTGCTGTGCCGCGATCGGCGAGGATGCGGGTAACGGCGGTGCCGGTACGGACGGAAACGCCGGCGGCGGCCGCCGCCTTTTCGAAGGCCGGGGCAAGTGTCTTCATGCCACCTTGGGGTATGTATTGCGCGCCGGTCTTGCCACCGGTTTCACCGGTCAGGCGGTAATAGAGGCCGAGAAGCGAGGTCGGTGATCGCGGTCCGAGATGGATGCCGAGCGTGGCGTCGAAGGCAACGAGGCCCTTGAGCCGGTCGTCGCTGAGATATTCGTCGGCGACATCGGCGACATTCATCAAAAGCATGCGCAGGAAGTCTCGGCCTTCTTCGCGGCCCTTGGTGATCAGGCTGAGGCCGGCGCCGGCAAAGGCGCCGAGATCGTTCAGCCCGACCTTGCCGATTTCCGGCGGACGGCGCTTGAGGAAGCGTTTGAGAATGCCGGCCTGGAACATCAGCTTCTTGCGCATGGCGGCAAAGGCCTTGGCCTCCGCCGGGCTGACGCCGTCGATTGTCTCGCCATAGGCACCGCGCAAGACGGCATGTTTACCATCCGGGGAGAGTGCGACGGTCGGCAGTGGCGCGCCGGAGGTGATTTTGCCCTCCAGCTTCAGTAGCTTGGCCACCTCCGGATCGAGCCGGTTGATGATATGGGCCAAGCCCGCAGAGCGGTAGCCGGGGTGAAATTCGAAACCGCGCATCATGCCGCCGGTGCCATCGGCGGCTTCGAGAACGACGACCCTGCGGCCGTTCTGCGCGAGCAGCGTGGCTGCCGTCAAGCCGTTATGGCCGCCGCCGATGACGATGACGTCGAAGTCTGCGGCATCGAAATTCTTGGTCCGGGCGAGATCAGATGACGTCATGGGCCGGGCTCATTTCAGCAGGTTTCAGTTTCAGGTCACGCAAGATTTCGGCAGCGGCATTGCGGCCGGGCGCCCCCATGACGCCGCCGCCGGGATGAGTGGAGGAACCGCAGAGATAGAGGCCGGGCACCGGCGTGCGGTACTGCGCGTAACCGGGCACTGGGCGGTTGAATAGCAACTGGTCAAATGTCAGTTCGCCCTGAAAGATATTACCTTCGGTGAGGCCAACTTCCGCCTCGATCTCGCGCGGCGTGCGCACTTCCATGTGCAGGATGCGGTCGCGGAAGCCGGGGGAATAATCGGCGATCTGGCTGACGACGGTCTCGGCAAAGGCATCGCGGTCGGCATCGGTCCAGTCGCGGCCTTCCAGTTGCGGCGGGCAATATTGCACAAAACAGCTCATGAAATGCTTGCCCGGCGGCGCCATGGTCGGATCGAGTGTCGTCGGGATGACCATATCGACGAAGGGATCGGCGGAGTAGCGCCCGCCCTTCCAGTCGTCGTAAGCGCGTTCCATCCGCTCCATCGAATCGGTGAAATGCAGGTCGCCGCGAATGCAGGAGGAATTTTTCGGCAGGGCCGGGAATTCGGGCAGGCTGTCGAGTGCGATGTTGAGCTTGCCGGACGAGCCGCGCATCTTGAAGTGCTTGACGCGGTGGACGAAGGTTTCGGGCAGGGCGTCTTCCTCGACCAGCTTGAGGAAGGTGCGTTTGACGTCAGCGTTTGAGACCACGAGGTTGCCGCGCACTTCCTCGCCATCGGCCAGAACGACGCCGGTGGCGCGGCCGCTGCGGGTCATGACCCTTGCCACATCGGCGCCGGTGCGGATCGTGCCGCCCGATGCCTGGAAGGAGGAGGCGAGCGCCTGCGTCACCGCCCCCATGCCGCCGCGGGCATAGCCCCAGGCGCCGACAGAACCATCGACTTCGCCCATGTAGTGATGCAAGAGCACGTAAGCTGTGCCGGGGGACATCGGCCCCAAGGCGGTGCCGATGATGCCGGACAGCGCCAGATAAGCCTTGATCACGTCGGTCTCGAAATATTCGTCGAGAAAATCGGAGATCGACATGGTCCAGAAGCGCAACGTCTGCGCCATGTCATGGGCGGAAAATTCGCCGAATTTTTTGCCGAGATAAAGCAGTTCGGAAATGTCCCGCGGCTTGAACGAAAAGGGATCCGGCGCGGTGCGCATCAAAAGCGGCTGGATGAAGCGGCACTGGCGGGTGACGTCGCGGGCGTAGCGTTCATAGGCTTCGGCATCGCGCTTGGAATAGCGGGCGAATTCGCGGCGATGGCTGTCATGGTCGCGGTAGGAGGCAATGTAGTCGCCGTCGCGGGTGAACACCGCGCCGCCCTCATAAGCGATAACCTGCAGGCCGTGTTTCGGCAGTTCGAGGTCGCGCATGATTTCCGGTCGGAACAGCGAGCAGACATAGGAGCAGTTGGAATAGAGAAAGCCCGGCGTCAGCTCACGGCTGGTGGCAGCACCGCCGACCCAGTCGTTCTTTTCCAGCACCAGCACGTCCAGCCCGGCGCGCTGCAGATAGCAGGCCGCGACCAGGCCGTTATGGCCGCCTCCGATCATCACCACATCGTATTTTTTCATTCCGTGGTCTCCCTCATTGCGAAAAATCTGGCATGAAAAGCAGAATGTTGTCCAGTTATATTGAATGAATATTCAGCAAGTATGTTGCAATCCTCTGATTATGCGATAGGATTTCGTGTCAGAGGCCAGACGGCGGGAATGACGGGATGATCGAAACGTCAGTGCGGGAAACGGGATATGGCCGGGCGGACGGATTGAGCTTCGGTTGGGAGGCTGTGCGAATCTCTGCGGCCGGCCAGGCGGGTGGATTGATGGCCGGGAACACGGCGGGCAAGGACCGCTCTTGGGCGCACCTCCGCGACTTGAAAACCAAGCAGAAGGTTCTTGACACCGGGCCGCATTGTCGCGCTCATCTGCCCGGTGAAAAACTGGGCGGGAGCGCATCATGAGTGTCGTTCTCAGCCTGAAGGGCAAGAAGGTAACGTTGAGAATGAAGGCAGTGTCTGCGGCGGAAACCGGCGAGAGCGACAAGCGTGGCCGCAAGGCGTCCAAGGAAACGCGACGCCAGCAGTTGGTCGAAGCGACGATCGATTCGCTCGCCAAGCGCGGCTATTCCGAGACGACGCTGGCGGATATCGCTGATGGCGCCGGCCTGTCGCGCGGCATCGTCAACTTTCATTTCGAGAGTAAGGAAAAACTGCTGATTGCCACACTGCAGTTCATGGCCGATGAATATGCCGCCAATTGGGGTGTGGCACTCGACAAGGCGGGCGATGCGGCATCCTCGCAACTCTGGGCGCTGGTGGCCGCCGATTTCGATCGCAAGATTTGCACCAAGCGCAAGCTGGCTGCCTGGTGCGCCTTCTGGGGCGAAGCCAAGTCGCGGCCGACCTATCAGGCGCTGTGCGGTGCCCGCGACACCAAGTACCAGGAGCTGTTTGTGGCGCTCTGCGCCCAGATGAAAGTCGAAGCATCCTACAGCTATGACGCGGAAACCATTGCGCTGACGCTGAGCGCCATGATGGAAGGCCTGTGGTTCCGGCTGATGATGGGCGACGGGCTGACCCGCGAAAAGGCTCATGCGGCAGCGATCGAATATCTGGTCTCGGTCTTTCCGGGCCACATGACCCATCAGGGTCCGAAATAGGGCACAGCTGAAAACATCGAAGGAGACCGGCATGCGGATAATGAGAATGGTCAAACATTTGGGAAGCGCCGCGTTGCTGGCTTCACTGATTTCCAGCGCCGCCCTTCCGGCTCTGGCGGCCGATAATCTCACTGTTTTCGACTGGGCCGGTTATGAAGATCCGGCCTTTCATCCGGCCTATACCGCGAAATACGGAACCGAGCCGGACTTCAGCTTCTTTGGCGATGAGGAAGAAGCATTCCAGAAGCTGCGTTCCGGCTTCAAGGCGGATCTTGCCCATCCCTGTTCGCAGAGCGTCAACAAGTGGCGCGAGGCCGGGCTGCTCGAGCCGCTTGATACGTCCAAGCTCACCGGCTGGAACGATATCTTGCCCGGCATCAAGGCGATGAAGGGGCTGATGAGCTCCGATGACGGCACGGCATGGTTCCTGCCGTTCGAATGGGGCAACACAGTGCTGACCTATCGGACCGATACCGTGAAGCCGGAAGAGGTTCAGTCACTGAAAGCCTTTGCCGATCCGAAATTCAAGGACCGGGTCTCGATCGGCGACAATGTCGACGATGCCTATGCACTGGCCAGTCTTGTCATCGGTGTGAAGGACTGGACAAAGATGACCGACGCGCAGTTCGCGGAAGCCTCCGCCTTCCTGCGCGAGGTGCACAAGAATGTCCGCCTCTACTGGACGGATAATACCGAAGTCAGTCAGGCGATGGCGAGCGGCGAGGTCGATCTCGCCTGGGCCTGGAACGAGACTGTGACGACGCTGCAAAAGGATGGCGTGCCGGCGGACGTCAAGCGGGATACGACGGAGGGGCTTTCGACCTGGGTCTGCGGTTATGTTCGCCTGAAAGGTGCCGAGGGCGACGCGGCAAAGCAGTATGATTTCCTGAATTCGATCAGCGATCCGGCCGTTGCCAACTATCTGGTCAACGACTGGGGTTACGGCCACTCCAACGCCAAAGGGATGGCTGCAGTCGATCCGAAGATCCTTACCGATAAGGGGTATGCCGATGTCGATAAATTCGTCGACAAGACGCTGTTCCAATCTCCGATGCCGACCGAATTGCGCCAGAAGATGATTGCCGAATTCGAGAAGATCAAGGCGGGCTATTGAGCGGACAGAAGGCAGACGTGATCGTCGTCGGGGCCGGTTTTGCCGGCCTTTCGGCGGCTGATGCGCTGGTTTCGGCTGAGCGCAATGTCCTCGTGCTCGAAGCGCGCGACCGCGTTGGCGGGCGGGTCGAGGCCATGGCCTTTGCCGATGGCGTGGCGATGGATACCGGCGGGCAGTTCATCTGCGACGAGATGCCGAATGTGATGGCGCTGACGCGGCGGTTCGGCCTGCCGCTCGTGGAAACGCCGCTGAATGGCGCTTTTCTGGTCCAGCCGCAGGCTTTGGCAGATACCGGTTCGTCCTTCGCGGAATCCGGACGTATCCGCGCCCGGGCCAACAGGATCGACCCGCGCGATCCGGCAATTGCCGGGCTGCCGGCGGGGGAATGGCTCGCCCGCCAGAATGATCCGCCCGGGGCAAAGGCCAGCTATCAGGCGATGGTCGAGGGGCTCTGGTGCCGGCCAATCGGGGAAATTCCACTCTGGTATTTGATCGATAACGATCGGCGCACGGTCAGCAATGGCAACGAATTGCAATATTTCGCCGAAGGCACGATCCATGCCGCTGCCGAGGCTTTGGCGGCAACGCTCGGTGAGTGCCTGCGATTGGGCACGCCCGTCGTCCGGATATCCCGGGCAGAGGGTTTGGTGTCGGTGACGACTGCGGCAGGTGCCGTTTTGACAGCGCGTCAGGTGATCATCGCCGTGCCGCCGGTGATGGCGTCGCGTATCGCGCATGAACCCGATCTGCCCGTATCACTTGCCGGGGCTCTGGCTGCGTGGAAGAGCGGCACGGTAATCAAGGCGCTGGTGCGCTACGAGCGGCCCTTCTGGCGAGATCGCGGATTGAGCGGCATGGTGATGTGGCGCGATACGCTCGGGCTTTTTGCCTGCGATGTCAGCAGCGCGCAGACAACGGGGCTGGTCGTCTTCGCTGGCGGCCCGCTTGCCGTCGAATGGAGCGGCCGGGGGCGTGTGTTCATCGAGGCCGAAATCCGCCGGCGGCTGGTGGAAGCGCTGGGAGAGGCTGCGGCCGATGTCACGGCCCTCCTGATCCGCGACTGGGTCGGCGATCCGTGCAGCGGCGGCGGCTATAGCGATGTGATCGTGGACCTTCAGGCCTATGACGCAGAAGACGTTCTCCGTGCCGGTGCACCGCCGGTCCATTTTGCCTCATCCGAGCTGGCATCGTCGTTTCCCGCCTATATCGAGGGCGCAATCGTTGCTGGCCGCGAGGCAGCGGCGCGGGTGATCGCGGCGGCTCAGTCCGCCATCGCCACCAGCGCATCCGGATCGTAGGCGAGCCGGATCGGTGCGCCGACCGGGATATCGTCAGCACCGAAATTGTTGGTTTCCGATACCGACAGTGGTTTTTCAAGGCCTGGCACATCGACGATCAGGTGGGTAATCTCGCCGAAATAATGCCGGTCGACCACATGGCCGGTCACTTCGCAATCGGCCTTGGCGTCGTCCCACAGAACCCGCAGGCGTTCCGGGCGGATGCCGATGGTGGCCTGGCCGTTGTTTGCAGTAAAACCCTTGGGCTTGGCGATGGTGACATTGCCGAAGCGGGTGGTCTCGACGGAGAGATTGACGGCGCTTTCGCTGGTGATCTTGGCCTGCATGAAATTCATGCCGCCGAGGAAATCCGCCACCTGCCGTGTGAGGGGATGCTGGTAGATTTCCTTGGGCGTTGCGACCTGGGCGATCCGGCCGCCGAACATCACGGCGATCCGGTCCGACATGGCCAGGGCCTCGTACTGGTCGTGCGTGACCAGGACGAAGGTAATGCCGACTGCCTTTTGCAGGGTGCGCAGCTCGACCTGCATTTCCTCGCGCAGCTTCTTGTCGAGCGCCGAGAGCGGCTCGTCGAGCAAAAGCACCTTTGGCCGCATTACCAGCGCTCGGGCCAAGGCAACGCGCTGGCGCTGCCCACCGGACAATTCATGCGCCTTGCGTTTGCTCAGGTGCGCGAGCCGTACCTGTTCAAGTGCGTTGCCGACACGCTGGCGTTCGTCGTCTGCGTTCAGTTTAAGGCGCTTCAGGCCGTAGGCGACGTTTTCCTCGACATTCAGATGCGGGAAGATCGCGTAGTTCTGGAAGACCATGTTGGTCGGCCGCTTGTTGGGCGGCAAGTCGATGGCCGAGTGGCCGTCGATACGGATGTCCCCGGATGTCGGTGTATCGAAGCCGGCGATCGAGCGTAAAAGAGTGGTCTTGCCGCAGCCGGACGGGCCGAGCAGCGAGAAGAATTCGCCGGCGGCGATATCGAGACTGACGTCATCAAGCGCCCGGTAGATGCCGTAGTAGCGGCTGACGGCATCGATCTCGATCATCGGGGTATCAGCCATGGGCGGCGGCTCCAGCTTTGAGACGGTTTTCGGCACGGCGGCGCAGGATTTCGGCGGTGGTGACCAGGATGATCGACAGCGCGATCATCAAGGTTCCCAGCGCCAGAACGCTCGGCAGCTTGGCGGCGAAGCGCAACTGCCCCCAGATATAGACCGGCAGCGTCGGCTGTGTGCCCGACAGGAAGAAGGCGAGGATGAATTCGTCGAGCGAAATGGTGAAGGAGACCAAAAGGCTGGAGATGATCGCCGGCGCCACCACCGGCAGCGTCACCCGGCGGAAGGTGCCGATGGCGGTTTCGCCGAGGTCAAGCGAGGCCTCTTCCAGCGAACGGTCGAAACCGTCAAAGCCGGAGATCAGCACCGACAACGCATAGGGCAGACAGAACATTGTCTGGCCGAGAATGACGGTTGCCAACGACAGCTCGATACCAAGCTGCAGCACGATCATCAGAAGTGACACGGCAACGATGATCTCCGGCAGAAACAGCGGTGCCATCAGCAATCCCGTCGTGGCGCGCTGTCCGCGAAACTTGTAGCGGGTGACGGCGCGGGCGGCGCAGATGGCAAGGCCAGTGGAGAGGATTGAAACGCAGATGCCGACGATCAGGCTGTTGCGTGCCGCCTCCAGCATCACCGTATTGCCCCAGAGGGCGGCATACCATTTGGTGGTGAAGCCGGCGAGCGGGAAGGTGGTCGAGGCGGCGTTGTTGAACGAGAAGATCGGCAGGAGCAGGATCGGCAGGTAGAGAAAGGCAAGGTAAGCCGTCACGTAGACCGGCAGCCAGCGGGATTTTCGAATGCCGTGACGCCCGCTCATTTGATCCGCCTCACAAACAGTTTCAGCGCCAGAACCATGAGGCCCGCCATGGCCGAAACAATCACCATGGTGGTAACCGACAGTGCAGCACCCAGCGGCCAGTTGGCGCCCTTGCCGAATTGCGCCTGGATGGCGGTGGCGATCATCACGCCATCCTTGCCACCCACCAGCTTCGGCGTCACGTAGTCGCCGACGGTCGGGATCATCACGATCAGGAACGCCGAAATCACCCCCGGCAGCGACAGCGGCAGGGTGACGCGCAGAAAGCTCCAGACCTTGTTGTCGCCAAGATCATGCGCCGCCTCGATCAGCGAACGGTCGATTTTTTCCAGCGAAACATAGATCGGCAGGATGGCAAAGGCGGCCCAGCTGTGGACCAGCGTGATGATCACGGCGTTGGAATTGTAGAGGAGCGAGGTCACCGGCGTGTCGATCAGGCCGGTGGACATCAGTCCGGTATTGAGCACGCCCTGATAGCCGAGGATGACTTTCCAGGACATGACGCGCAGCAGGTAGCTCGTCCAGCAGGGCACGGTGATCAGGAACAGCCAGAGGTTTTTGTGCACCCCGCCATGGAAGGAAATGAACCAGGCGACGGGATAGGAGAACGAGACGGTGATGACACTGACGACAAGCGAGATGGTGAGAGAGCGCCAGAGTAGATCGCGGTAGATCGGTTCCGTCAGCGCGACGCGGTAATTTTCCAGGGTGAAACTGCGGTCGATGGTCAGGTAATCCTGGGACCAGAAGCTGTAGGCGATGACGATGAGGACCGGCAGGAAGAGTAGCGCCAGCGCGTAGAGCAGGGTCGGCGAAATCAGCGTCAGGCCCTTTGCCTCGTCGCTTGCCGCCCAGCGGCGGCTCCCGACAAGGGGCTGCTTGCTCTCCGCATCGATGGAGCCCGGCAACGCCACCATCAGCGCCGCCTTTCCGGCGATATGCCGGTACAACAGTGAAAATACAGGGATCGTATCATGTCGTCCGTCCCGGGCGGTTTCCGCCTGTTCTTTGTTCCCGGTGGCAGAATGAGCGCAAAACGGGATTGAACGCAAGCATTTTTTCTGCCAATATTGATTGAACGGACATTCAGAATAATTTGAATTATTGATCTAATTCAGATGTTTGATGAAAAATATCACCGTAAAATTACCTGTGGAGACTGAACATGGCAGCGAAACGTGAAGATGTGACCGGTTCTTTCGATACATCGGGAAGCATGGTGACGCTGGCCAGGGATCATCTCGTTCAGCCCTGGCCGACGGCAGGCGAGATCGGTGCCGAGGCGCGCGGCGGCATTGTCAGCGGCGATGGCATCTATGTTATCGATGGCGAAGGGCGAAAGCTGATCGACGGCCCTGCCGGCATGTGGTGCGTCAATGCCGGGCATCGGCGCCAGGAACTGGCCGACGTGCTCTACCAGCAGGCCATGGACCTCTCCTACAATTCTCCGTGGTACACGATGAACGAACCGTCGGTGACGCTGTCGACGCGGCTTGCCGGTCATGCGCCGGGTGACCTCAACCATGTCTTCTACACGACGGGTGGTTCCTCGGCTGTCGAGACGGCGCTGCGTTTCATGCAGTTTGCCAACAATGTGAAGGGCCGCCCGGAAAAGAAGCTGATCGTGTCGCGGCAAGGCGGCTATCATGGCTCGACCTACCTGTCGGCCTCGCTGAATGGCCGTCCGCGCGATCACGACTGGATGGACAGCGCCAGCGAGCAGGTAGTCAAGCTGACCTGCCCCAATCCTTTCCGCCGGCCGGACGGCATGAGCGGGGCTGAATTCTGCGATTTTCTTGTCGAGGAATTCCGGGCTGTCATTGAGGCAAGGGGTGCCGATCGTATCGGCGCGTTCATTGCCGAGCCGGTGATGGCGTCCGGTGGCGTCATCGTCCCGCCGGATGGTTATCTTAGCCGGATGCGGCAGCTTTGCACCGACAATGACATTCTGTTTATCGCTGACGAGGTAGTGACGGCGTTCGGGCGATTGGGACATGTCTTTGCCTCCAAAGATGTTTTCGGCATCGAGCCGGACATGATCACCTTTGCCAAGGGCGTGACCTCCGGCTATTTCCCGCTCGGCGGGGTGATGATCTCGTCGCAGCTGTTCGAAGAGCTGCGCCGCTCCAATCACCCGGATGCGATGTTTGCGCATGGGTTGACCTATTCCAGCCATCCGATCGGCTGCGCCGTCGCGTTGAAAAACCTCGATATCCTGGAGGAGGGGTTGCTCGATCATGCGCGGGCTATCTCCGGCCATTTCCAGGCGAGCCTGAAGATGCTTGAAGACCTGCCGCTGGTCGGTGAGGTGCGCGGCGTCGGGCTGATGTCCTGCATCGAATGTGTCGCCGACCGGGTACATAACAATCCGCTGACGCTTGATCTCGACGTCGGCAAGCGCATCGACAAGCATTGCCAGGAACTCGGTCTTCTGGTGCGGCCGCTGATCAACATGTGCGTGATGTCGCCGCCGCTGACGATCACGATACCGCAGATCGATGAGATGACGGCGATCTTGCGCACCAGTATCCGCCGGACCATGGATGAGTTGGTGCGCGTAGGGCTGTGGCACGGCTGAGGAGGAGGCAATCTCTTGAGCGTGGCATCCATTCCCCGCCATGCTCAATTTTAAAGGGCCGGTTTTGCCGGCCCTTTCTTTTGGTTTTTCAGGCCGTGGCCGACCGCAACCGGCTGTTCACGCCGGCCAGCTCCCGCTCGTCCGGAGCTGACGAAAGGTTCATCACCGGCAGGATGGCACGCAGGTGGTCGTGATGGGTGCGTACGCCATATTCGAGATCGGACAGATAGAACCCGCTAAAGGCTTTCGAGGTCATGGATTCGTTGGACCAGATCGTCAGCTGCACGTCTTCGGCCTGCGTGTCGCGATCGATGCGGTGGGCGAGATAGCGGGCGGCGCGTTGCTGTCTTGTCTCGTTGCGATGCCGGTAGACGCCGCCACGCAGTATCGTTTCGCCGGTCGATAGCGGAAACTCCTGATAGAACTGAACCGCTTCCGGCGTTACTGCGATCACCGCATTGGCGAAGATGCCGTAGTAGGCCCAGGCCTTGCGCAGATGCTCCGGCAGGTGTGTGGCCTCCGGGGCGATGGAGACGTAGTTGCGCACGCTCCAGCGGCGGCCGGCATGCGGATTGTAGGTGGCAAACGATCGGCTGAGACCGTTGACGAAGGGTTCGTCGTTATAGGTCGAGCCATAGAGATCCTGTAGTGCCGGATGCGCCATCGCCACGTGATAGCCTTCGTTGTCGACATCGCGGACGGATTTCCAGTTGACCGGCGAGACCTGGGTCCAGATATCGCCGGCGGGAACCATGTCCTGCGTCTTGTATTCACCGAGTTCGGTGGCGAAAGGCCGCATCAGTTCGGCGACGGAGGGTTGTGGGCCTGGCGCGAAACGGATGAAGACGAAGCCCATCCAGACTTCGATATCGAGCCCGATCAGCCCGAATTCCTGCTTGTCGAGCGGCGGGAAGGAACGGGGGCGGGCGGCCCCCCTCAGTGTGCCGTCGAGATTGTAGACCCAGCCATGGAACGGACAGACCAGCGCGTTGCGGCAGGTTCCCTTGGTATCGGCAACGACGCGCGAGCCGCGATGGCGGCAGATATTGTGGAAGCCGCGCACCGTGCCGTCCTGGTCACGCAGGATCAGCGCGCGCTCCCCGACGACATCCATGGTGATGTAATTGCCGGGTTCGGGGACGTCGGAGACATGGCAGGCGATCTGCCAGTGTTCGCGGAAAACATGTTGTTTTTCAAGCTCCAGCAGGGCGTCGCTGTGATAGCACCAGCCGGGCAGGCCGCGCCGGTCCCAGTCATTGGGAATGCCGATGTTCCGGGTCATTTCGTTCATGAATTTCCCCATATCTTGCTGAACGTTCATTCAATATAATCACATTTTCATATGATTAGGAATAGGTTGGCGTGTCATTGACCTTATGAATTTTACGATTGAGGTGATATCGATGGGGATCGAACGTCGCCAGTCTCGCGCCGCACATGTGCGCATATCTGAGATTGACATGACTGAGGGTGGCCGCAGTCGTTGACGAGCCTACTTATCCAGCTGCGGATAGACCCGGTCGAGAAAGCCCGGACGCAGTTTCTCGCCCATCAGACAATCGGTGGAGGGCGCCATCTGCACGGGGATAATCCGAATGTCCGGCCCTGAGCGGCTGACCTCCATGACCAGCTTCTGGCGGATGGCGACCGCGAAATCTTGCGGCTGATGGACCGGCAGGACGAACGATCCGGGGCCACCGATGACGCAATCGGCATAGTAGCGGTCAAGCGAAACCGGTCCGCCGGAGGGGCGGATGAGAATGGCAAGGCCGTTGATGATAATGCCGTTGGCAACGGCTGTGTTGCGCGCCGGATCGACGGGAGGGCCGAGATTGTTCGGCCCGTCGCCGGAGATGTCAACCACCCGGCGCATCGCATCGTAGGGGCTCGCCGCTATCAGTTTCGATGCGAAGGTGATGGCGTTGGAGATCGACGTCCCCCTGCGGGTAAAAACGGGCCGGGAGGCGAGGTGTTCGGCCATGTCTGCGGCATCCTGTGCATCGTCGATCAATTGCCAGTTGATGACGGAGGTCTCGTTGACGCTACCGGCCCATTCGAAATAGCTCAGCGCGATGCGGCCGTTGAGGCCGGCCGTGACGGCGTTGATGAAGTCCGGATGACGCAGGGCCTCGACATAGCCCATGCGCTGCACTTGCGCTTCTTCAATATCCATCGAGCCCGACATATCGACGGCGAGCACCAAAGCCACATCAACCTGAGCGGCATCTGCGACCGGTGCCGCAATCTGCGTGCTCGAAATCGTGAGAAACATCGCAAGTGTTGTGAACATCCAGTCATCCAATCACTGCTAAGGATCGTATGAAACTAAAATGTAACACAAATCGTAAGTGAGGCGACCGTTGCGGAGGCGGACGACTTCAACAATCGGTGATTTCCACCGGCTGTCCTTTTAGGTGAATTTTCGATCGACTGGAGTAAGCCTGCAATGCTTCTGAAAAACGACACCGACACGGTCATCATCGACCGGTTGCAGCAAGCGGCGTTCGGATACTTTCTGGAGTTCGTCAATCCCGAAAACGGCTTGATTGCGGATACCTCTCTGCCCGGCGCACCGTCGAGCATTGCTGCGACCGGTTTTGGCCTTTCCGCCTATCCCACCGGCGTCGAGAGAGGCTGGATAAGCAGGCAGGATGCGGCCGCTCGGACGCTGGTCACCCTGCGGTTCTTTGCCGAAAGCCCGCAAAGCCGCAACAAGGACGCCACCGGCTACAAAGGGCTCTACTACCACTTTCTCGACATGAAAACCGGCTTGCGGACATGGCGCAGCGAGCTTTCGCTGATCGACAGCGCGCTTTTGATCGCCGGCATGCTGACTGCGGCTGCCTATTTCAATCAGGACAACGAGGTCGAGACAGAAATCCGGTCCCATGTCGATATGCTCTATGCCCGGGCAAACTGGGCCTGGGCACTGGACGGCAAGGGCGCCTTGTGGCTCGGATGGAAGCCCCGGACGGGCTTTCTGCCCTATCGCTGGGAATCCTACAGCGAGGCGATCATTCTCTATACGCTTGCTCTGGCCTCGCCATCCTATCCGATCGGCAAGGAAAGCTATGACGCCTTTGCCAGCAAATTCGATTGGATGACGGTGAAGGGCAAGCCGTTCCTCTACGCCGGGCCGCTGTTCATCCACCTGTTTTCACATGCGTGGATCGATTTCCGGGGTATCCGTGATGCGGCCGTTACGGCGCATGATACGGATTATTTTGAAAACACTCGTCGTGCGATTGCCGTCCAGCGCGATTATGCGACCGTCAATCCCGGCAATTTTACCGGCTATGGTGCCGACACCTGGGGTCTGACGTCCTGCGATGGCCCGCAGCGTCCGCGCCGTCTGCAGGATGGACGGCGCCAGCAGTTTGCCGGCTACGCCGCGCGCGGTGCGCCGCTCGGTCCGGACGACGGTACGATTGCGCCCTGGGCGCCGCTCGCATGCCTGCCGTTCGAGCCGCAGGCAGCGATGTCGGCGACGCGGCATATCCTGTCGAGCTACCCCGACGTTATCGACGCGGGCCGCTTTATCGGCAGTTTCAATCCGAGCGTTCCCGGCAAGACGGCGGAAGGCTGGCTCAACAACCGCAGCGTCGGCCTTGACCAGGGACTGCTGCTGATGATGATCGAGAACCATCGCAGTGGGCTTTACTGGAACATGCTGCGCGAAACCCCGGTCATCCGGCGCGGCCTCAGACGCGCAGGCTTTTCCGGCGGCTGGCTTTGAGGTAAACGGGCTGCCAGAAGATAACGGGCGGCCGCTTTGGACGAGAACCAGGATTCAGGCAGTTTTTGCGAGGGGGGTGAGGGGCAGGCAGAGGCCGCCATCGCCTGGCAGGCGGAGCATTTTCCGCAGGTTGCCGTATCTCTGGGGCTGGAGGGCGGTGATTTTCTGCCGGTCACCAAGGCATGGCGCCGCGATGGCGATATGCTCGCGGGACTGCTGGACTATCAGAACCGCTTTGCCACCGGCATGGATGACCGCGTCAGAGCCGCCCATCTGATTTCCTTCTACAGCCACCATCTGAGCATCGCGGCTGCAGCAGTCTATTTGCGGACGGGGCTGGTTCCTGACCTGAGCCCGGAGCGCCTGGAATTCCGGTTTGAGCCAGTCGTTCCACATGGCCGTGTTTCATTGATGGAAGCGCGTCCAGCCGATATCAGCCGCTTTCATTTTCGCTTCACGCATTTTGCCGGCCGCAATGACCGCGCGCTGCCGTTTCACGATGCATTTGCCGACAGCTTCCTGCCGGTGATCGACGCGCTGCAAACGCGCATCGGTCTGTCTCCTGTCGCACAATGGCGGCTGGTGGCCGATGGCATTGCAGGCGCTTTTCTGGATGTCGGTGCAGCCTTGGGCGACGCGGAGCGGGCAATGGCTGCGGCACTGGCCATCATCAACACGGCAGGATCGCCACTGTTCTCCGATGCCGTGCGCTATCAGCGGATTGAGGCTGTTTGCGGTGGTACTTCTGTACAGCGCATGTTCCGCCTGCGAAGCGGCTGCTGTCTCTACTATCGCACAGAGGGCGGGGATTTCTGCGATGTCTGTGTGCTTCTCGATACCGAGACGCAAAAAAGCCGCCTGCAAGCCCATGTCGAGCGCACCGGCGGCCTTTGATTGCCTTTGCCGCGCAAGCAATGCCTGCGCGGCAACCATTCAGGTTCAAGCCGATTTCAGAAACTTGTCGTTCAGGTAACCCGAGATCACGCCGAGCACGATCCAGAACGCCAAGGTCGTTGCCAAGGCGGCGACCGCAAATTCCGCACCGAGAACGGCCGGAACCGGGCTCGAAATATCCGACGGCTGTGGCGCACCATAGGCATGCGGTGCTGCGATCAGAACAAGGCCGATGATCTTGGCAAGAATTTCACCGCGCAAGACGATGAGATAAAGTCCGGCGGCGGAGAGGGCGATGGTCGCGATCCACCAGATCTGCCGGTCATGCAGATCGGCGGCAGGAAAGCCCGGCAATTCGGGCGGCAGGCCGATGGCGGGCAGAAGGTGAACCGTCAACCAGCCGCACGCGCCCCACAGTGCGCCATTGCGCAGGGTGATCGGATAGTTGAAGGCGAGGCTCGCGCCCGCGAGCAACAGGCCAAAGCCGGCGCCTGCCACCAGATTGGCAATCAGCGTTCCGGAGAACCGGCTCATGCCGAACATGATGCCACCTTCTTCTTCATGCTCGCCTTCATGGGCGTAAGCCGGCGTGACCGGTGAAAGTGCCGACAGAATCTCGTCGATCACGGAAGAGCGGTTGAGAGAGGAATGCTGCTGCTGGCCTCCGGTGGCTGCTGGTGGTTCGGCAGCGGGTTTCTTGACCTCATACTCCTCGGCGTGAAGGATGAGCGGGACCACCCGCAATTCCTGCGCCGCCGTCATGAAGACACCGGCGATCAATCCAGCCACCAGTGCGGCCAGAAGTGTTTTGACAATCATGTGATACCCCCAAATTCAAGCGGAGCCGATTGCTCGTCAGTGCTCAACGCTTGTCGTGTTTCAATTCCCCATGGCAAAAACTGCCCGATGCCGGAGCATGGGCGCAATCCACGGCCGCGCGATTTCCAAAAGGAAACCCACCATCCGTTTCATCGATAGAGTGCGGAAAGCCCTCAAGCCCCCCGGCTCACATCAATGGCAGGGGAAACCGTAGGAATGGCGGACGTCGTGTGCGGTGTCGTGCAGCACGGCCGAATTGGCGAGGCCGGCACCGAAAACCAGGAAGCCGCCGATCAACAGGGCAAGAATAGCCGTGGTAATACGGTCGTTGAGAGAAAGCGCAACGCTCGAAACTGTAGTCGTAGCCATGACAACCTCCGTGATGGCGCGTGGGAAATATCCCACCAATTGGGCACCATGCCCCTCATCAACCGGCAGGTTTCCTGGCTCGCGGCGTCAGGTGCTTTCGCACCAAGGAGGCTGCCTCACCTTCCCGGGGCAGGGGCAAAGGCCCGTCGCCGCAGTGGCTTTTACCGGCTGAACATACCGGCATGACAAACTCTGACCGCTCTACAGTCGCGGGGTCGGCCGTGATAAAGATGCCCAGAATGGGTCCATCCGTCACGTTCCCATTTACTCCCCGAAAGCACCTCGCCATCAGGGAACCAATTGATCCGCGATGATTATGCCGTCGCCCCGGTCCTGTCAATTCAGCGTTGCGACCGACAATGACGCATTGTCGCTCTTGATTTTTTCTCACAATGTCTAAATCTGATATGTAATACGTTGCTGGGTTCGCCTAAGTTGCAACTGATTTCATTGAAGCAACACTCAATGGTTGTTTGTGTTGGACGATACTCTTCTCAATAATGGAACAATAGTTCTTTAGGAACCTTGGTGTAAAGTGCTGCTGCGCTGATACGCGAAGAATCCTCCACAGAGAAAACCATGAAATCGGTGAGGTCCGAACAGGAATTCCAGAATATTCTTCGCCGCCTGGGAATTGCGCTTGACGCTTCTCAGATCGGGGTGTGGGAACACGACACGCAGAAAGACGAAGTTGTCTGGGATCTGCAGATGCACCGGCTCTACGCGACCGGCAGGACGCAAAAGCGGGTCAAGGCAGAGGTCTGGATGAATGCGATCCATCCCGATGATCTCGCCCAGGCCCAGGCCGATTTCGATCGGGCAATCGCAACAAAGGATATCTATTCTTCGGAATACCGGATCATTTTGCCGGATGGTGAAATCCGCCACCTGCGGTCACGTGCCTTCTGTTTTGAGGAGGATGGCCATATCACCTTCATCGGAGCCGAATGGGACGTCACGGCGGATGTGCTGCTCAATCGTGAGCTTCGGCGGCAAAAGGCGATTGCCGAGGCGCGCGCGGTAGCTCTTGAAGCAAGCACAGAGCGGATCGAATATGCCGCCGAGCACGATTATCTGACGGGACTTCCCAACCGCCGATTTTTCGACCGGCGATTGGCGGAACTCGCTGGCGAGACCGGCCCTGACAAGCTGGCAATCCTGCATATTGGTCTCGACCGGTTCAAACAGATCAACGACACCGCCGGCCACGCAGCCGGAGATGACGTTTTGAAATCCTGTGCCCGGCAGATCGAAGCCGGTGTCCCGAAAAACTCGTTCATCGCCCGTGTCAGCGGCGATGAGTTTGCGGTTCTGATTGCAAACTTTGTCTCGCTCGATGATCTCAAAACCCGGGCAGAGCAACTGGCGCAGCAATTGAAGCAGTCAGTCTGGCATAATGACGAGGTCTTGCGGACCGGTGCTTCAATGGGGGTCGCGGCGGCCAGCGGCCGCAATATCGCCGGGCTGCTGGCGGAATCCGATATCGCCTTGCAACGGGCCAAAAGGCTCGGACGGGGCAGGGTGGAAGTGTACTCGGCGCACTTGAAGGCGCAGCTCAATAACGAGCAGCGTGTTGGCCGGCAATTGGCGTACGGACTGGAGAGGGGTGAATTCATTCCCTACTACCAGGCTCAGGTCGATGCGCGGACCCGGCGTATTGTTGGGATGGAGGTTCTGGCACGCTGGCGCCATCCGAAGCGCGGAATGATTTTGCCGGGCGAATTCATCAAGGTTGCGAGCAGCCTCGGCCGGTTGGACGATCTCGATTCTGCCATCTTGAAGGCGGCACTGAAGGATCGCCAGGCCTGGATGCGGCAGGGGGTGCATGTTCCGCGCATCGCGGTGAATGTCTCGGCCGCCCGCCTGTCGGATCCGCTGTTGATCGATGAATTGAAATATCTGGATGTCCGGCCGGACATGTTGTCATTCGAATTGCTGGAGACCATTTTCCTAGACGACAGCGAGGATGACGTGTTTGCCAATGTCGCTGGGTTGAAGGCCATGGGTATCGACATCGAGATCGATGATTTCGGCTCCGGCCATGCATCGATCATCGGGCTGGTGAAATTGAAGCCACGACGGATGAAGATCGACCGGCAACTGGTTTTGCCGACCACGACATCGCGCGAACAGAAGCGCCTGTTGCGCTCGATCATCGATATCGCCAAGGCACTCAATATAGAAGTCATTGCCGAGGGGGTGGAGACGCAGGAGCATGCCAAGCTCCTGACGCGGCTCGGATGCGATATCCTGCAAGGCTATGCCATCGCCTATCCCGTTCCGGCCGCCGAGATGCTGGCACGGCTGACCGAGGATCAGCAATTGGGTCTGGTCGCCCAGCGTTGACGGCAACAGGTTGCGCTGCTCCTATTGTCCCAACAGATCCTGCATGGCGCCAATGATGCGGCGATGCTGGTGGGCGTGGCGTGTGCGGATATTGGTGGCGGCGTAGACCGCTTGCTGGATGGGAGGGGCGTCTGTGATGGGGAAGGCGGTACCTTCAGCTTCAAGCCGTAACGCCGTGCTGCTTGTCACGTAGGCGGCGCCTCCCAGCGTCTTCAGAAGTCCGGTAATGGCGATGTTCTGTCCCGATGCCAGCGGCGCTGAAGAAAACTGCGGCATGGCCAGCCGATGTGCGCGGTCGAAGGCCGGGGAATAGACGGCCTGTATATAGGTTTCCGGCTGCAAGTCGGCGACCATTTTCGCCGTGGTGGCCACCAGCGTATAGGTCATTTCGCCGATACGCTCGTAATGCAGGTCAGGCAGATAATGCGGCGTGTAGAGAATGGCGAGATCGAGATCGCCGGCGGCGAGATCGCGGTTCATCTGGTTGGAGTAGTCGGCTTCCATATAAAACGACGTCGTCGGTAGGTCGGTGCGCACTGCCGACAGCCATTTTCCGGCAAAGGCTTCGGCCAGATCATGTTGGATGCCGAGCCGCATGGAGCGCTCGTATGTCCCGGCGTTTTCCACCGCCCGCGTTGCCTCGTGCCACTGGTGCTGCAGCGCCTTGGCATGATCGAGGAAGCGCAGGCCGGACGCGGTCGGCGCCGTGCCGCCCTTGTTGCGGGTGAAGAGCTTGCGGTTGAACTGTGCTTCCAGCGCCTTGACGCGGTGGGACACGGTCGATTGCGTGATGTTCAGCCGGTCAGCCGTGCGATTGAAGCTGCGGGTTTCCATCAGGTCGAGGAAGGTTTCGATGAGGTCGATCTGCATGGGCGTGTCCGGTGCGTTGGGTAAAAACCCCTCCCCAACCCTCCCCACAAGGGGGAGGGAGTCGACAGAGCACGTCTCGCCTCCCATGCCTTTATGCAAAAGGACGAGCGGCAGCCTGGGTAAACTCCCTCCCCCTTTTGGGGAGGGTTGGGGAGGGTTTTTCGCCATTTTCAATCTAATCGAATTCTTCGATCAATAAAGCAAATTCTGACCGCTTGATGCCAACCGACTTCATTGCGAAAACTGGTCCCAAACAAGGGAACAGACATGTCGAATTTGCCGTCTCATGCGCGCGTCGTGATCATCGGGGGAGGCGCGGTCGGGGCGTCCTGTCTTTACCATCTGGCCAAGGCCGGATGGACGGACTGCGTGCTTCTGGAAAAGAACGAGCTGACGGCCGGTTCGACCTGGCATGCGGCCGGCAATGTGCCGACATTTTCGTCGTCCTGGTCGATCATGAACATGCAGCGCTATTCGGCGTCGCTCTATCGCGAACTCGGCGATCTCGTCGATTATCCGATGAACTACCACGTCACCGGCTCTATCCGGCTCGGCCATTCCAAGGAGCGGCTGCAGGAATTCAAGCGCGTCGTCGGCATGGGCCGTTATCAGGGCATGGACCTCGACATCCTGTCGCCCGACCAGATCAAGTCGAAATATCCGTTTCTTGAAACCCATGAACTGACCGGTGCGCTCTACGATCCCTATGACGGCGATATCGATCCGGCCCAGTTGACGCAGGCCTTGGCCAAGGGCGCCCGCGATATGGGCGCGAAAATCTTCCGCTTCTGTCCCGCCACAGGCGCCCGCCGGGAAAACGAGGAGTGGGTGATCTCGACGCCGCAAGGTGAGATCCGATGCGAATATGTCGTCAATGCCGCGGGCTACTATGCCCGCGAGGTCGGAAAATGGTTCGGCCGCGACGTGCCGATGATGGTGATGAGCCATCAGTACATGCTGTTCGAGGAAATTCCGGAACTGGCGGCCTGGTCGAAGGAAGCCGGTCACAAGCTGCCGCTTTTGCGCGATGTCGACAGCTCCTATTACCTGCGCCAGGAAAAGACGGGGATGAACCTCGGTCCCTACGAGAAGAACTGCAAGGCCCACTGGATCACCCCTGACGATCCGATGCCGGAGGATTTTTCGTTCCAGCTGTTCCCCGACGATCTCGAGCGGCTGGAATGGTATCTGAACGATGCCGTCGAGCGCGTGCCGATCCTTGGCACCGCCGGCCTGTCGCGAATGATCAACGGCCCGATCCCCTATGCGCCGGATGGCAATCCGCTGATCGGTCCAATGCCGGGCGTGCCGAATGCGTTCGAGGCCTGCGTCTTCACCTTCGGCATCTGTCAGGCGGGTGGCGCGGGCAAGGTTTTGGCCGAATGGGTGACCGAGGGGCAGACGGAGTGGGACATGTGGTCCTGCGATCCGCGCCGGTTTACCAGCTACACGGATCAGGATTACTGCATCGCGAAGGGCATGGAAATCTATGGTCACGAATATGCCATGCACTTTCCGAAACACGCCTGGCCTGCCGGACGCAACAAGAAGCTGTCGCCGATCCACGACCGCATCGCAGCCCTTGGTGCACAGTTCAAGCCGTACAACGGCTGGGAGCGTGCCAACTGGTACGCCAAGCCGGGCGACGATCTTTCCGAGGCGGCGACCCAGACCTGGAACCGGGCGGGACCGTGGCAGAAACGCATCGAGGAGGAATGCCTTGCGGTGCGCGATGCCGCCGGTATCCTCGATCTGCCGGGCTTTTCGCGTTTCCGCCTGAAAGGCGAGGGTGCGCGCGACTGGCTGCTGGGTCTCACCACCGGCAAGGTGCCGAAGCCCGGCCGGATCGGCCTTGCCTATTTCTCCGACGACAAGGGCCGCATCGTCACCGAGATGTCGGTGATGGCACTGGAGGAAGATTTCTTTTTCCTGATCACGGCGGCAACCGCGCAGTGGCATGATTTCGAATGGCTGAAAAAGCACCTGCCGAAGGACGCGGCGTTTACGCTGGATGATGTCACCGAAAGCTTCACCTGCCAGATCCTGTCCGGTCCGAAGTCGCGCGACATTCTAACGGAGGTTTCCAATGCCGATCTCACGAAAGGCTGGCTGACGCATCAGTCGGTGCAGATCGCCGGGCTGTGGTGCCAGCTGGTGCGTGTGTCCTTTGCCGGTGAACTCGGCTGGGAAATCCATACCAAGATCGATGATACCGCTGCGATATTCGATGCCGTCTGGGCGGCCGGGCAGAAACATGGGCTGAAGTCCTTCGGCATGGAGGCGCTGGACAGTCTGCGGATCGAGAAGGGATACCGTGCGTGGAAGGGCGATCTTTCCACCGATTACACCATTCTCCAGGGCGGACTTGAGCGTTTCGTCGATTGGGCCAAGCCTGACTTCAAGGGCAAGGCGGCGCTGGAGCGCGAGAAGCAGCAAGGCGTCACCAAGCGCTTCGTCACGCTGGTGGTGGACGCAGGAGATTGCGACGCGCCCTATATGTCGACGCTCTGGCATGGCGGCCAGGTGGTCGGCGAAACCACCTCCGGCAACTGGGGTTACCGGATCGGAAAATCGGTGGCACTCGGCATGCTGCGCGCCGATCTGGCCGAGCCCGGGACCGAAATCGAAGTCGAAATCTATGGCGACCGCTTCAAGGCGATCGTGCAGGCGGACGAGCCGCTGTTTGATCCCAAGAATGAGAGACTGCGCGCATGAGCAAGCCGATCCCCAAAAAGGCGAGAGCTGTGATCATCGGCGGTGGCGTCTCCGGCTGTTCGGTCGCCTATCATCTGGCGAAACTGGGCTGGACGGACGTGGTCCTGCTTGAGCGCAAGCAGCTGACATCCGGCACCACCTGGCATGCGGCCGGCTTGATCGGCCAGTTGCGCGCCTCGCAGAACATGACGCGGCTCGCCAAATATTCGGCCGATCTCTACACCAAGCTGGAGGCCGAGACCGGCATCGGTACCGGCATGCGCCAATGCGGTTCGATCACGGTGGCGCTGACCGAAGAGCGCAAGCAGGAAATCTACCGGCAGGCCTCGCTTGCCCGGGCCTTCGATGTCGATGTGCGGGAGATTTCGCCGGATGAAGTGAAGGGCATGTATCCGCATCTGAATGTTGCGGATGTGGTTGCCGCCGTGCATCTGCCGCTTGATGGCCAGTGTGACCCCGCGAATATCGCCATGGCTTTGGCCAAGGGCGCGCGGCAGAACGGCGCGACCATCCTCGAAGGCGTCAAGGTCACGGCAGTTCACAAGAAGGACGGCCGGGTGTCCGGGGTCACCTGCGAGCAGAATGGCGAGACGTTCACCATCGAGACCGAGAACGTCGTCAATGCGGCCGGCATGTGGGGCAGGGAGCTTGCCAACATGTCCGGCGTTACCGTGCCGCTGCATGCCTGCGAGCATTTCTATATCGTTACCGAACCGGTCGCCGGCCTGCAGCGCTTGCCGGTGCTGCGGGTGCCGGACGAGTGCACCTATTACAAGGAGGATGCCGGCAAGATGCTGGTCGGCGCCTTCGAGCTCAAGGCCAAGCCTTGGGGCATGAACGGCATCAGCGAGGATTTTTGCTTCGACCAGCTGCCGGAGGATTTCGATCACTTCGCGCCGATCCTCGAACAGGCGGTCAACCGGATGCCGATGCTGGAAACGGCCGGGATCCACACGTTCTTCAACGGTCCCGAAAGCTTTACGCCGGACGACCGCTACTATCTGGGCGAAGCGCCGGAGGTGAAGGGCTATTGGGTCGCGGCCGGTTACAACTCGATTGGCATCGTCTCCTCCGGCGGTGCCGGCATGGCGCTGGCGCAGTGGATGAACGATGGCGAGCCGCCGTTCGATCTCTGGGAGGTCGATATCCGCCGGGCGCAGCCGTTCCAGAAGAACCGCACCTATCTCAAGGAACGGGTGACCGAGACGCTCGGCTTGCTCTATGCCGACCATTTCCCCTATCGCCAGATGGCGACGGCGCGCGGTGTTCGCCGCACGCCCTTGCACGAACATCTGAAGGCACGTGGCGCGGTGTTCGGCGAAGTGGCGGGCTGGGAGCGGGCCAACTGGTTTGCCAAGCCCGGTCAGGAGCGGGAGTATAGATACAGCTGGAAGCGGCAGAACTGGTTCGACAACCAGCGCGATGAACATCTGTCGATCCGAAATGGCGTTGGCCTGATCGACATGACTTCGTTCGGCAAGATCCGTGTCGAGGGCCGCGATGCGCTGGCCTTCCTGCAAAAACTCTGCGCCAATCAGCTGGACGTCGCCACGAACCGTATCGTCTATACCCAGATGCTCAATGCCCGTGGCGGCATCGAAAGTGATCTGACGGTCACCCGGCTTTCGGAAGCCGCCTTCCTGCTGGTCGTCCCCGGCGCCACGCTGCAACGTGACCTGGCCTGGCTGCGCAAGCATCTTGCCGATGAATTCGTCGTCATCACGGATATCACCGCATCTGAATCGGTGCTTTGCCTCATGGGGCCGAAGGCGCGCGAGCTGATGCAAAAGGTCAGCCCCAACGACTTTTCCAATGCCGCCCATCCGTTCGGGTCGGCACGGGAAATCGAGATCGGCATGGGTCTCGCCCGCGCTCACCGCGTCACGTACGTTGGCGAACTCGGCTGGGAGCTTTATGTCTCCACCGACCAGACGGCGCATGTGTTCGAGACGCTGGAAGCTGCGGGCGCGGATATCGGCCTGAAGCTTTGCGGTATCCATACGCTCGATAGCTGCCGCATCGAAAAAGCCTTCCGCCATTTTGGCCATGACATTACCGATGAAGATCATGTGCTGGAGGCCGGGCTCGGCTTTGCGGTGAAGACCGGAAAGGGTGATTTCATCGGCCGGGATGCCGTGTTGAAGAAGCAGGACAAGGGCCTTTCGCGCCGCTTGGTGCAATTTCGCCTGACTGATCCGGAGCCGCTGTTGTTCCACAACGAGGCGGTGGTCCGTGATGGCAAGATCGTCGGCACCATCACGTCGGGCAATTACGGCCACCATCTCGGCGGCGCGGTCGGGCTCGGCTACGTGCCGTGCAAGGGCGAGAGCGAGGCGGATGTTTTGGGCTCGGCCTACGAGATCGAGATTGCCGGAACGCGGGTGAAGGCGGAGGCATCGCTTGTGCCGATGTATGATCCGAAGTCGGAGCGGGTGAGGGTTTAGCCCTCTCACCCTCCGGTCTCAAACCAGAGGCGCCCCTCATCCGCCTTGTCGGGCACCTTCTCCCCGTAAACGGGGAGAAGGTATATGCGGCAAACTCTGTTGTTTTCTCTCCGAGTTTACGAGGAGAGGGCTAGGGTGAGGGCGGTTTTCTTTTCTCCCCAGCGGGGAGAAGTGCCGAGTGAAACGAGGCGATGAGGGGGCGGGTCGGCAGATGTCGGATTTGCGGCTCCCCCTCATCCGGCCCTTTGGGCCACCTTCTCCCCGTTGGGGAGAAGAGGGAGCCATACGGCTCCGCCAGAATTGAGTGCGCGCGCCGGAACGCGATTTTTCCGGATGTTTTCAAGGAGATGAAAGCCATGCTCGCGCCAGACACAAAGACGATCGAAAAACCCGCCGACCGCATCGACCAGCTTGTCGCCGCCCACAAGCCCGGCCACGGCCTCGCCCGGCCGTTCTACCGGGACGAGGACATCTACGAGCGTGACCTGGAGCGGGTCTTTCGCCGCCACTGGCACTGCGTCGCGCATGAGAGCGTCATTCCCAAGCCGAACGATTTCGAGGTCTTTCGCATGGCCTCAGAGCAGGTGATCCTGACGCGGCATGCGGATGGCACCATTCATGCCATCCTCAATGTCTGCCGCCATCGCGGCGCCGAGGTCTGCACCAAGGATAAGGGCAATGCCCGCGTCTTCGTCTGTCCCTATCATGCCTGGACCTATGGCAATGATGGCAGCCTGCGCGCGGCACGGCTGATGCCGAAGGATTTCAAGCGGGAAGATCATGGGCTGAAGACGCTGCATGTCCGCGTCGTCGAAGGCCTCGTTTTCATCTCCTTTGCCGAAAATCCGCTCGATTTCACCGAGGTCGAGAATCTTCTGCATGCCACCTGTGGCCAATATGGCTGGGGACAGGCCAAGGTCGCCTATCGGCAGAGCTATCCGGTCGATGCCAACTGGAAGCTGGCCGTCGAAAACTATGTCGAGTGTTATCATTGCGGTCCGGCGCATCCGGAATATTCGCAGACCCATGCGCTGGAACAGCCGCTGCACATGATCGAGGCGCTGAATGCGGCGATGGAGGAGCGTACTTGCGCGCTCGGCATCCAGGTCGGTTCAGGCGACCATTGGCAGACCTCCGAAAACGGCAAGGAAACCATCCATGCCTTCCGCTATGCGCTCTATGATGGCGTCAAGACCGGTAGCCAGGACGGCTCGCCTCTGGCTCCGCTGATGGGCCGGTTCACCGAATTCGACGGAGGCGTCACCTCCGTGCATCTCGGGGGCACGTCCTTTCTCGTCTGCTATCCCGACCACGGCATGATCTACCGGTTCATTCCGAAGGGGCCGGAAGCCTGCGAGATGGAGCTGATCTGGCTGGTGAATGGTGAGGCGCAGGAGGGCGTCGACTACGACCTCGAAAAACTGAAATGGCTCTGGACGGTCACGACCGACGAGGACAAGTCGATCATCGAGCACACCTCGCGCGGCGTCCGCTCGCACTATTTCGTGCCTGGCCCGATCGCTCCGATGGAGCAGAACGAGCTGCGCTATATCAACTGGTATCTCGAAGAGATCAGCCGGCCCTGACGAAGCGGCGGTGCGCTACTGCGCCGCCACGCCGCGGATGTTGGAAATCTGTGTCGTCCATTTCGGCGCTGCGGGCTCGATGCCGAAGCGGGCGGGGAAGGTGAAGAAGGTCTCGAACGTCTGTTCCCGCCCGGCAGGGACGCGGGCAAGGATCAGGGCCGTGTCTTCGCCGACCGTTTTGCAGGCATCATCTGGGCAGTCCTGAAGCGTCACCGTCAGATTGAAATTCATCAGATTGGCGGCACTTTTGTTCAAAATTGTGCCCGTGACCCGGTAGCTGGTGTCCGGCCGGTTGCGGATAAACTGCAGGCCCTCCAGCGCGATTTCTTCCGGCAGGATGACCGGACGGTTCTGGGTGAAGGGTGGCGGATCGCTGTCGTTGCTCTCGCCTGTACCGTCTCTCATCCAGACAACGAAAGCCGAAAGCAGCGCCAAGGCGACGAGAATACTGAGAACCGGTTCGGCAAAACGCCGGAAACGCGACGAGCGCATGGCGAAGTATACGATCAACAAGCCTGCAAGCGCAGGAAATATCCAAATCATCAAAGTCCTCCAGACCTCTATATAGGCGGGGCCATGCCGGGATGGAAGCGGTTCGTCGATGATCAACAACGCGTGCGGAACAAAGCACCGGGTCGTCCGTTACTTGCTCGTCGCCCCCGACATATTTCAATTGCGGAAAAGGAAGAGACCAATGGCAGGAAAAGCCCTGGAAGATCTGTTTCACGATATGCTCAAGGATGTCTACTACGCTGAACGCAAGATCCTGAAAACCCTGCCGAAAATGGCCAAGGGTGCGCAGAGCCCGAAGCTGAAGGCGGCGTTCGAAAAACACCATGATGAAACCGAAGGCCAGATCGAGCGCCTGCAGCAGGTGTTTGAAATCTTTGGCAAGCGCGCCGTCGGCAAGACCTGCCCCGCCATCGACGGGATTATCGAGGAAGGCGAGGAAATCCTCGAAGAATTCAAGGGTTCGCCAGCGCTTGATGCCGGGCTTCTCGCTACGGCGCAGGCTGTCGAACACTATGAAATGGCTCGCTACGGCACGTTGAGGACCTGGGCTGGAATGCTCGGCTTGAAGGATGCCGTCAAGCTGCTGGACGAGACCCTGCAGCAGGAAGGTGCGACCGATCACGCGCTGACCGCTCTGGCCGAGGCTTCGGTCAATGCAACGGCAATGAAAAAAGCCGCATAACAGGACTGCAGCACATTGGCCGGAGATCTCATCTCCGGCCAATTTTTTATTTCAGGCTGATCCAGTACGATCCACGGAACGGAACGGCTGCAAAGCGCTGGTTGATCTCTTTGAGCGACTGATCCGGATCGATATCGGCAAACATCTCCGGTCTCAGCCAGTGCGCAAAGGCTTCCGCTGCCAGGATATTCAGCGGCACGGCGTTGAAAAAATTCCACAATCCATGCACCCGGCCTTTCTGGACGCCCGACAGGTTGGCCAGAACCGGATTTTTCACGGCTTCGCCCAGTGTCCGACGGGCCTCGTCGGCGGCAACGCCGGGACCGATGGAAAAGACGCTATAGGTGCCACCCGGCGAAGCGGTGGCGATATAGACGTCGGGATCGGCTTCGATCAGGTATTCGCTGCTGACCATGCCGCCTTGGCGCGGCAGGTTCTTGCCGGCGATGTTGCGGCTACCGGTAATGCCGATGAATTCGCCAAGCCCGCCGGTGCCATAGGCATAACAGCAACGATCCGGATTGGGGAATGCGTCCATCAGCACGGTCGGGCCGGGTTCTGGATTGGTGGCGACCCGATCGGTGATGCGCTTCAGGCGTTCCTCGTAGAAATCGGCAAAGGCATTTGCCTGTTCTTCGCGCTCGAGGATTTTGCCGAGCAACCGCATGTTGTCCGGCGTGTTCTTTAGGGGATCGCTGTTGAAATCGACGACGAAGACGGGAACGCCGGTGCTTTCCAGATAGTCGATTGCCCGCTTGCCGAGGTCGGTATCGGCCTGCCAGTTGGCCATGATGGCAAGATCGGCTTTCAACGATAGGATAGTCTCAAACGACAAGCCGTCGCCGGTGCCGTTGCCGATGATCGGAACATCCGCAAGCGCCGGAAACTTTTCGACGAAATCCTTGTAGATTTCCGGATTGTCGCCCTTCAGGTCTCCCGACCATCCGGCCAGCAGGCTGACGGGATCGGGATGGATCAGCGACAGCGCCACCAGATTGAAGCCGCTGCCAAGCAGGATGGCTTTGGGTTTTTTCGTGATCGTGACCTGCCGACCGACCGCGTCGGTCAGTGTCATCGGCCAGCGTTCCTGCGCATGCGCAAACGGCATGACGGCCAGAAACAGGGTCAGGGTGAAAAGGAGGATACGCGTCACATCGATCGCTTTCTTTGGGCAGGCAAGGCGCAGAGTTCGCCGCAGCTGGGAATGCCCGGCAGAAGGTAGCGCAGGCAGCAGATCTTGCGGCGGCAGACGGTTTCTTCGCCGTCGGCCTCATGGCGCAGGCAACCGAAGAACGGGTTGACGCTGCCATCCGGCAGGTGTGGTTGCGAAAACAACGGCCGCGAAGCCCAGGCATCGCCATCGGCCGGGCGCTCCCGCTCGGTCGCATTGAAGGCATAGTCGATATAGACGGCCGCGTTGTTCCAGGCGAGTTTTGGCGCGATGCCGCCCACTGACTTCAGCTGCACAATGATCTCTGCCAGGTGCTGGCTGACCAGAGGCATGACGAAGGCCAGAAGGTCGGCACCGCTGCCTTCGTTCCAATCCCCTTCGCGGGCAAGCCCGAGCGCGCGCGGCAGCCCGTCTTCGGCAAGCGCGATGGTCATCTCTGCGGGAACAACCGGCAGAACATGATCAGCCCGGCGCGCAACGATATAGGGGATGGTCAGCATCGAGAAATAATAGAGCGACCACATCGAGGCAACAGCACGCCGGTCGGTGCCGCCATGGGCGCTCGCATAGGTATCAAGGGCTGCGGTAAAGCCGCCGGAGCCGAAAAATTCGGAAAGCGGAATGCCGCCTTCCAGCTCCGACGACAGCATCATCTTCTCACCGCACCAGGCATGCTCCCCGGCAAACACCTCCTTCAGACCGGATGGCCTGAAGAAGGTGTGGGTGTTGTGATTGGTGGAGAGGCTCAACGGATCACCAGCTGTATTTCAAGGAACCAATAACGGCGCGGCCTTGGTCACGGTAGCAGAAGCCAGCCGAGCAAACCGTATCACGGCGATCGAAGACATTGGTTGCGTTGACCTGCAGCCGCAGGCCTTCGTACTTCTTGTCGATGGCTGCGAAATCATAGTGGGCGGCGGCATCGAAGAGGACGCGGGCTGAATTGCGCGTCGTGTTCTGGTCGTTGCCGAAGCTCGAACCGAGAAAGCGGGCGCCAGCACCGAAGCCGAGGCCGGCTGCCGGGCCATCTTCCGGCAATGTATAGTCCGCCCAAAGCGATGCCATGTGGCGCGGCACGGAGGAGACGGAGTTGCCAACCGTATCGGCCGGGCCTTCTGTGATCTTGATGTCGGTATAGGTATAGGACGCGATCAGCGACAGGCCGTTGTCGAGGCTGGTATTGGCTTCCAGTTCGAAGCCGCGTGAGCGCACCTTGCCGCGCTGGACCTGAATGTTTTCCGGGCCTGTCGGCAGGTCCACGACCTCGTAATAGAGGCTGTTCTTCTGGTCGATGTTGAAGAGGGCCGCCGTAATCATGGTATTGCTGTTGGGCAGCAGATACTTGACGCCGATTTCTTCCTGCTGGCTTTCGGTCGGCCTGAACGGCTGTTCCGTCTCCTTGTTCCAGCCAGCATTGGGCGAGAAGGCGGTGGAGTAGCTGATATAGGGCGCAAGGCCGAAATCGGTCTCATAGGTCAGGCCGATACGGCCGGAAAATGCCTTATCCTTTTGCGAGACCTGGTTCGTCAAACCGCTGGTCAGATCGGTATTGTCCGTGTCGGTCGATACCCAATCGTAGCGGCCGCCGGCTGTCAGCGTCCAGGCATCGTAACGAATCTGGTCCTGAATATAGGTGCCAAGCTGCCACTGGTCCTGGACGATGCGCTCACTGAAATCGATCGGGTCGGTCGGGCGGCCTTGGGTCGGGTTCTTGGTGTCGAGCGGCGGGGTGAAGCCGGTTCCGGCGAGGGACTTGAACCGCAATTTCGTGTAATCGACGCCTGCAAGCAATGTGTGGTCGAGCGCGCCGGTATCGAACTTCGCCTCCATCTGGTTGTCGATCACCAGGGAGTTGAGGCGCTCGTCGAATGTGCCGGCGCTGCTGTCCAGCAAAGTCGGGTCAATGGCATTGGGCGCGTAGGCAAAGGCCCAGTCGGCATCGACGTTGAGCGTCGAGACGCGCACGTTCTGGCGGAAGGTGAAGACGTCGTTCAGGCGATGCTCGAATTCGTAACCGAGCCGCGCTTGTGTCTGGACCGAATCGTTGAAGTCGGGGTTGCCGGCGAAAATGTCGGTTACCTTGCCGGTGGGGTCATTGTAATAGGCCGCGGAGCCGCCCGTCTTGGTGCGGGAGTATTCGCCAAGGATGGTCAGCTTGGTGTCTTCGTCCGGCTTCCACGTAAAGGCGGGCGCGAAATAGGTACGGTCATCGGGAACGCTGACTTGCTCGGTATCGGCGCTGCGCAGCAGGCCGGTCATGCGATAATAGAGCGGATCGGTGTCGTTGATCGGGCCGGAGAAATCGAACTGGCCCTGGTACCGGTTGTCCGTGCCGTATTGCAGTTGCAGTTCGCGCAACGGCTGTTCGGTTGGGCGCTTGGTGATCAGGTTGAACAGGCCACCGGCACCAGATGCGCCATAGAGAGCCGACGATGGGCCGCGCAGGATCGAGACGCCTTCAACCCCGTAAGGCTCATTCTTGAACAGCGACGAGCTGGCACCGGGCTGACGCAGGTTGTCGCGGAACATGCCGGTATAGGTGACGTCGAAGCCGCGCACGGTGAACGAATCAAAGCGCGGATCAAACCCGTATCCACCGACGCGCGAGCCGGGCGTATATGCAAACGTATCGAGAAGTGTCTGCGGGTTGCGATCCTTCAGCTGCTGTTCGGTCACGGACGAGATCGATTGTGGTATTTGCAGGAAGGGTGTGTCGATCTTGGCACCGGTGGCGCTGCTTGTGCCGACATAGCCATCGGCGGTGATGACGCCGCCGCTGCCGCCTGTGACGGTCAAGGTCTCGAGCTCAGTCGCTCCATCAGCGCCCGTCGTGGATTGCGCCGCGTCCTGTGCAAAAGCCGTCAGCGAGAGGGCGAGCAGCGAGGTGCCGGCCAGGGCGAAACGGACGGTGGACCGGGTGTGGCGAAGCTGTGGCATGTCATGCACTTTCTGGATAGGCGGGCGATAAGATGACCCGTTCTATCAAGATTACGTCCGTGGAAAAGCGGAATCTATGACTTAATTACTCATGTTTATATTGTGGGATTTGTGCAACACATAGGGGGAACATTTAGTATTTTCCATGGGTTAACGCAGGAGTTGCAAAAGGCCGCGCTTGGGAGCGCGGCCTAGGTTTGTGGACGGTACTATGGCTCGCATGCCCAAATCGAATGTCTATCCATGGTTGATCATCACGTGCCTGACGGCAGTGTAGTCTTCCAGCGCATAGATCGACATGTCCTTGCCGTAGCCGGATTGCTTGACGCCGCCGTGGGGCATTTCGTTGGTCAGCATGAAGTGGGTGTTGATCCAGGTGCAGCCGTATTGCAGGCGGGATGCAGCCTTCATCGCCTTGGAGATGTCCTTGGTCCAGACGGATGAGGCAAGGCCATAGTCGCTGTCATTGGCCCATTTGACCGCCTGGTCGTTTTCGGTGAAACGGGTGATCGAGACGACGGGGCCGAACACTTCGCGACGGACGATCTCGTCTTCCTGGGTGGCGCCGGCAACCACGGTCGGCTGGAAGAAGAAGCCGTCCTTGCTGCCGAGATTGCCGCCGGTGGTGATCTCGATATGCTTCTGCTCGGTGGCGCGCTCGACGAAGCTTGCGACGCGGTCGCGCTGGCGTTTTGAGATCAGCGGGCCGATCTCGTTTTCGGTGTCGTCGGCCAGATTGTATTTGATCGTCGAAACGGCCGAGGTGAGGTCGGCGACCAGCTTTTCGTAGATGCCGTCCTGCGCATAGATCCGGCAGGCGGCGGTGCAGTCCTGACCGGCGTTGTAATAGCCGAAGGTGCGGATGCCGTTGACGACGGCTTCGAGGTCGGCATCGTCGTAGACGATGACCGGGGCCTTGCCGCCGAGTTCGAGATGGGTGCGCTTGACGGTTTTCGCGGCCGCCTGCAGCACCTTCTTGCCGGTGGCGATATCGCCGGTGATCGAGACCATGCCGATCTTCGGATGGTTGATCAGCGTGTTGCCGACCGTGTCGCCACGGCCGAGGATGACGTTGACGACGCCTTCCGGCAAAATATCGGCGAGCAGGCGAGCCATCTTCAGGGCCGTCAGCGGCGTCTGTTCCGACGGTTTGAAGACGACGGTGTTGCCACCGGCAATCGCCGGTGCCAGCTTCCAGGCCATCATCATCAACGGATAGTTCCACGGTGCGATCGAGCCAATGATCCCGACGGGATCGCGGCGGATCATCGAGGTGTGGCCGGGCAGGTATTCGCCGCCGACCGGCGCATGCAGCGTGCGGATGGCACCGGCGAAGAAGCGCCAGCAATCGACGATGGCCGGCAGTTCGTCATTGCGCACGGCATTGATCGGCTTGCCACAGTTCAAGGCTTCGAGGGCTACGAAAGCGTCGGCATCTTTCTCGATCGCATCGGCGATCTTCAGGAGGTAGCCGGAGCGTTCGCCGGGCGTGGTCATCGACCAGGTATCAAAGGCCTTTTCGGCGGCATCGACGGCGCGCTCGATCTGCGATTGCGAGGCTTCGGCGAGATCGATGATCCTGGCGCCGGTGCGCGGGTTGAGGATCAGCTCTTCGGCCTCGGTTCCGGATTCGAATGTCGATCCGATCAGCAATTGCGTGTCCATAGAAGTTCTCCCTTTTGGATCGATGGGCAAGTAGCGAATAGCGAGTAGTGAGTAGGGAATAGAGAAGAGCGCAACCCAGCCCGGAAACTCTATTCGCTATTCGCCACTCCCTATTCGCTCGTTCATTTTCCCGCACCGGCGATCTGGTCGCCGTCGCGCGTGAGGTAATAGGCGGCCAGGATCGGCAGGAAGGTGACCAGCATCACCACCATGGCGACGACGTTGGTGACCGGCCGCTGGCGCGGGCGGATGAGCTCTTCCAGCATCCAGATCGGCAGGGTCGATTGCTGGCCGCCGGTAAAGGTGGTGACGATCACTTCGTCGAAGGACAGCGCGAAGGCGAGCATGCCGCCGGCGAGAAGCGCCGTACCGATATTCGGCAGGATGATATGGCGGAACGTCTGGAACCCATCGGCGCCGAGATCCATCGACGCTTCGATCAGCGAACCGGACACGCGGCGGAAGCGGGCGACGGCATTGTTGTAGACGACGACGATGCAGAAAGTCGCGTGGCCGAGCACGATGGTCCAGAACGAGAAGGGAATATCGGCCATCGAGAAGGCCGAGCGCAGCGCAATGCCGGTGATGATGCCGGGAAGCGCGATCGGCAGTATGACCAGCAACGAGATGGTTTCGCGGCCGAAGAACCGCGTCTGGCTGACGGCGGCGGCGCAGAGCGTGCCGAGCACAAGCGCGATGGCCGTGGCGATGGTCGCGACCTTGACGGACAGCGTCAGCGCTGCCCAGACATCCGGCCGGTTCCAGGTGACGGCGAACCATTGCAGCGTCAGTCCGGGCGGTGGGAACTGGTAGCTCTTTTCCTCGGTGGTGAAGGCATAGAGGAAGATCAAGAGGATCGGGATATGCAGGAAGGCGAGGCCGCCAATGGCGGCTATCTTCAGGCCGAGCGGCGCGGATGTGGAGCGGTCAGAGCGCATCGAAGGCTCCCAAACGTTTGGCCATCCAGAGATAGAGGCCCATGATGACGATCGGAACGACGGTGAAGGCGGCGGCAAGCGGGATGTTGCCGGCGGTACCCTGCTGCGCATAGACGGCCTGGCCGATGAACAGGCGCGACGAGCCGACGATCTGCGGGATGATGTAATCGCCGAGCGTCAGCGAAAAGGTGAAGATCGAGCCAGCGACGATGCCGGGAAGCGCCAGCGGAAACAGCACGTGGCGAAACGTCTGCTGTGGCGTGCCGCCGAGATCCGAAGAGGCTTCGATCAGGTTTCCGGGCACGCGCTCAAGGGCCGCCTGGATCGGCAGGATCATGAAGGGCATCCAGACATAGACAAAGACGAGGAAGGTGCCGGTATAGCTGACCGAGAGCGAATTGCCGCCGATGACCGGAAGCGACAGCCAGCCATCGAGCAGCCAGAGCAGGTGAAGCTTGGTGAAGGCCCAGGTGAGGATGCCTTCCTTGGCGAGGATCAGCTTCCAGGCGTAGATCTTGACAAGATAGCTCGACCAGAGCGGCAGCATGATGCCGAGATAGAACACTGCCTTCCATTTTCCCTTGGCGTAGCGCGCCGCGTAATAGGCGATGGGGAAAGCGATCAGCGCCGAGAAGATCGTCACCACTGCGGCCATCGTGACGGTGCGGACGATGATGTCGAAATTGGCGTCCGAGAGCAGCTGTCTGTAGGTCGCAAGCGTGAACTCGTAATTGATCAGGCCGGAGAAATCGTCGATCGAGAAGAAGCTCTGCAGCAGAAGCGCGAAGAGCGAACCAAGGTAGATGATACCGAGCCACAACACCGGCGGTCCGAGCAGGACGGCGAGGAGAACGTGCGGGTGTTTCCACAGGAAATCCGACATCCGTCCCGGCAGACTTGGGCTGTTCGGCCGAATTGTTGTGGGAGTGACGAGCGCGCTCATACTTCCTCCATCAGGTGAAGGTCGTTGCGCGAAAACGCCAGCTGCACCTCAGCGCCGATATCGGGAACCGGCATGGCGGCGGAGCTGGCAACGATGATTTTTTCGCCGTCGCAATCGACGCTGACGCGGTTGGTGGCGCCTAAAAAGCTGCGGGCGGTAACGGTGCCGGGCAGGCTCAGCTGTTCGGCCCAGGAGGTGCCGATGGTAATCGCTTCCGGGCGCAGACTGGCGGCTTTTGCCGGAACGCCGAGCCTGGCGCAGGTGGCGCTGGAGAGCACGTTCGAGGAGCCGACGAAATCGGCAACGAAACGGGTCTGCGGCCGCTTGTAGATATCTTCCGGGGTGCCGAGCTGCTGGATCTTGCCGTCGTTGAAGACGGCGATGCGGTCGGCCATCGATAGCGCCTCGCCCTGGTCGTGGGTGACGAAGACGAAGGTGATGCCGAGCGATTTCTGCAGGGTTTTCAGTTCCTCCTGCATCTGCTCGCGCAGTTTCAGGTCCAGTGCCCCGAGCGGCTCGTCGAGTAAAAGCACCTTGGGCTTGTTGACGAGCGCGCGGGCAAGGGCGACACGCTGGCGCTGGCCACCGGACAACTGGCCCGGGCGGCGCTGGCCGTAGCCGGGCAGCTTGACCATGGCGAGCGCGTCTTCGGCTGCCCTGCGGCGCTCCTCCTTGCCGACACCCTTGACCATCAGGCCATAGGCGACATTGTCTAGGATCGAGAGATGGGGGAAGAGGGCATAGTCCTGAAACACCGTGTTGACGCTGCGGCGATAGGGGGGAACACCTTCGGCGGTCTCGCCAAAAATCTCGATATGGCCGCCGGTCGGCTGCTCGAACCCGGCCATCAGGCGCAGGCAGGTGGTCTTGCCGGAGCCGGACGGCCCGAGCATCGCAAAGAACTCGCCGGCCGCGATTCCAAGATCGACCGCATCGACGGCTTTGACGGCACCGAAATGGCGCGAGACGTTTTCGAACAGGACGGCGGCGGTCATTGGGGTACTCCGTGGGTAACGGCAATCATTCCTCATCAGCGATGAAGAGTGGCAAGTGTTTGCGGTTGGTGCGGATAACTCCCTCCCCCTTGTGGGGAGGGTTGGGGAGGGGACTTTCTTTTTTGAGCAAGAAAACCCTACCAGCCCTTCGGGCCACCCTCTCCACAAGGGGGAGGGAAAGATCAGAAATCAACGCCCGCCGATGACGCCTATATAGTCGGAGACCCAGCGGTGATAGGGGACACACTCGGTCTGGCTTGTGCATTTCGAGGTCGGCGTTTTCCAGAACTTCACCTTGTCGAAATCGTCATAGCCATTGGCCTTGCAGCCGCCGTCAGTCAAAAGCTCGTTGCCCTTGCAGGCTGCTCCAACCGATGGGTTGGCGCCGAACCAGGCGGAAACATCGCCCTGCACCTTGGGCGACAGCGAATGTTCCATCCACATATAGGCGCAGTTCGGATGGGCGCTTTCGGCATGCAGCATGGTCGTATCGGCCCAGCCGGTGACGCCTTCTTCCGGGATGGTCGAGGCAATCGGCAGTTTTTCCGACTGCAGCAGATTGACCTGGAACGGCCAGGAGCCGGAAGCGACAACGCCTTCGTTCTTGAAGTCGTCGATCTGGATCATCGCGTCATGCCAGTAGCGGCTGGCCAGCGTGCGCTGGACGCGCAAAACGTCGAGCGCTGCCTTGTACTGGTCTTCGTTGAGTTCGTAGGGGTCCTTGATGCCAAGGTCCTTGTTGTGGAACATCAGGTAGTTGGCTGCATCCGCCACATGGATCGGGCCGTCATAGGCCTGGACGCGGCCCTTGTTGGACTTGCCATCCGGCAGGGTCATTTCCTTGAAGACGACGTCCCAACTCTTCGGCGCCTCACCCTTGAAGGCTTCGGTATTGTACATCAGCACATTCGGGCCCCAGACATAGGGAACGCCGTAATGCACGCCGTTGACGGTGTACCAGGGCGACGACTGCATGCGCTCGTCGACGGTCTTGAAGCTCGGGATCAGGTCGGTGTTGATCGGCTGGACGCGCTTGCCGGCCACCAGCCGCAGCGAGGCGTCGCCGGATGCGGTGACGAGGTCGAAGCCGCCTTCGTTCATCAGCGCGACCATTTCATCGGAGGTCGCAGCCGTCTTGACGCTGACCTTGCAGCCGGTCTGCTTTTCGAAGCCGGTGACCCAGTCATAGGCCTTGTCGGTTTCGCCGCGCTCGATATAGCCGGCCCAGGCGACGATCGACAATTCGCCTTCGCCCTTGCCGAGTTCCTTCAGCGGTTCCTGAGCGAAAGCATGGGTGGCGAAGCTAAGCGAAAGGGTGAGCGCGGTGCAGGATTTCAGAATCTGCTTCATCTTCAGTCTCCCGGTTTGGTGTCCGAATTTTTCGGTCTTGTTCCCAAAACAAAAGGTGCCTCGATTTCGCCGCTTTCGCAAATGCATTCATCAGAATGATGCTATCGGTTTTTCCGATATCAGAACGCTCTAACGGGCACGTCCGCTCCTGAGTGCTTCCGCCACCCCGATGAAATCCCTGGCTGATTGCGGCAATCCCGACCCTTTGCGCCAGACCATTCCGACCTGCACGACGGGCAGGGCGCCGGAGACGTCACGGCTTTCGATCCGGTCGCCTTCCAGCGACCAGGGCCGGTAGACCAGATCGGGCAGCAGCGCGATGCCGGCGCCGGTGGCGACGAGGCTGCGCACTGCTTCTACAGAGCGCGTGCGAAACGCCACATGCGGGCGGGCGCCGAGTGCCGTCAGCAGCTTGCCGGTATTTTCTTCGATTTCATCGACCGTCAGCATGATCAGCGGTTCCTTGGCGATATCGGCAACCGAGATGATATCGGCGGAGACCAGCGGATGGCCGAGCGGCAGCCAAAGGCGATAGGGCGAGGTCTCGATGATTTCCGCCTGCAGCGCCATGCGGTCGCGCAGGTTGGAAATGACCATGACGGCAACGTCGAGCTCGCCGCCGACCAGAAGATGTTCGAGATAGGAACCGTTGTCCTCGATGGCGCTGACCTCGACGCCGGGGCAGGCGCGGCGGTAGCGGGCGAGCAGATCGGAGAGCACGTAACCGGCGACCAGCGAGGTGACGCCGAGATTAAGCTTGCCGCCGGTGCGCTCCTCCCGTTCCTGTGAAAACGACCGGCGGGCATCGGAAACGCCGGCAAGAATCTTGGTGGCGTGGCGCAGGAACTGGTGGCCATTATGGGTGATGTGCAGCCCGCGCGAATGGCGCTCGAACAGCTCGACACCCAGATCGGTCTCCAGCTCCTTGACCGCTTCGGTGATAGAGGATTGTGAAATCGACAGGTTCTGAGATGCACGAGTGACCGAACCCTGTTCGGCGACGGCGATGAAATACTGGAGCTGACGGAGGGTGAAGGCCATGGTCTAGCTAACACGGTTGCAGGGGGAGATGGCAAGATACGGGAGGTCTGGCAAGAACACACCTTAGTCAGCGGTCATCCCAATCCTCGGGAAAGTCGCGGCCTGCGTAGAAAATTCGCAGGATGCGAACGGTTCGCCTTTCCACGACGAACGCGATGGATATGCGCCTTTCGAAGCCAATGATGCACAAGCCTGGATGAAGGTCGTCGCGTAACGTGCACCGAAAGGGAAAATCGCCCAGGGACATGCAAGTATGTTCAATCCGGTTGATATAGGCGACGGCGCGATCAAGGCTGCTATTTTCGGCGATATAGCGATGAAGCGCAACAAGATCATTTTCCGCAAAAGGACGGAATACAATCTTATAGGCCATACTCACCGTCCGTCGGCATGACGTGCGCGAAGGCGCGCGAAGACATCGGCAGCCGGCACATCAGGCCGGGGATCGTCTATAGCATCACGAATTTTGGCGCGCATAATTTCGTCAAGAGCAGCCTCTTCGCGGTCAAGGGCACGTAAGCCGGCGCGGATCACTTCGCTGGCCGATTCGTAGGCACCCGACTGCAGGCGATTGTCCAGCAGAGCCTGCTGTTTTCCGAGGGTGACCGTGATGGGTTTACTGGTTCGCATACGCAGAGGTTAACATGGTGCATGACATTGTCATACTCAGAAAATGGAGGAATTCGCGGGATGTCGGATTGAGGACAGAACGAGCCACGAATCCAGTTATGGTCGGGGATCAATTCAGGATCATTTTTCCATGACAAGAGATCGCCCGATCCCCACCGAACCCGGCATTCTTGCCTTCCACAAACATTGCGAGGAATTCTATCCGGCCGATGCCGTCGATGCGTCGATCGGGCAGCAGCGCGCCTGGTATGATGCGCTCTGCGCCGAGTTTGATGCGCAGTCGCCGGAAGGGCTGACGCGGCAGGACGAGGCGGTTGGTGGGCGTATTCCGGTGCGCCGGTACCGGCCCATAGATATCACCACGCGAACGCGGATCTTCTACATTCATGGCGGCGGTTTTGTTATTGGGTCGTTGCAAAGCCATGATGCCATCTGCGCCGAAATTGCGCATGCGGCAAAGGCCGAGCTGGTGTCGATCGACTACCGGCTGGCGCCGGAGCATGTCTGGCCTGCAGCATTCGACGATTGTTTTGAAGTGCTGTTGTGGCTACTTGCCGATGGGCGGCCTCTGGTCGTTGCGGGCGACAGTGCCGGTGGAAACCTTGCAGCGGGTATGGCGTTGAAAGCCAGGGCAAAGGCGTTGGGCGGCATCGTCGGGCAGGCGCTGATCTATCCGGGGCTGGGCGGCGATCTGGCTTCCGGCTCCTATCTAGAGATGGCAGAGGCGCCGGGCCTGACGACCGCCGATGTTGCCTATTACCGGGACGTGCTGAAAGCTCCGCCGGAAAACGTCTTTGCCCATCCCTTGAAAGCGCCTGATCTTTCCGGCCTGCCGTCGGCCTATATCACATCGGCGCATTTCGACCCGCTGCGCGATGATGCTGCCGTTTATGCGCAGCGGCTGATCGCTGCCGGGGTCAACGTCAGCTATCGCGACGAGCCGCAGATGATCCATGCATGGTTGCGCGCCCGTCACATGAGTGAGGGCGCGCGCGACGGCTTCATGCATCTGTGCCGGGGTATCAGCGATCTCGTCGGAACGCTCTGATCAGCCCTTGGCCTTGAGGACCAGCACCGGCTTGGCGCTGAACTCCGTGGGGAACAGCGCCTTGAGGTTGTCGATCTTCGGCATGTCGTTATAGACGATGTAAGGGTAGGTCGGGTTCAGCGTCAGGAAATCCTGATGATATTCCTCGGCCGGATAGAAGGCGCCGATGTCGGACACTTTGGTGACGACGGGATCGCCATAGACCTTCGCCTTGTCGAGCTGGGCGATATAGCTCTCAGCGATCTTCTTCTGCTCGCTGTTGGTCGCAAAGATCTCCGAGCGATATTGTGTGCCGTGATCCGGCCCCTGATAGTTGAGCTGTGTCGGGTTGTGCGCAACCGAGAAATAGATCTGCAGCAGCTGGCCGTAGGTAACCATCTTCGGATTGTAAGTGACTTCCACGGCTTCGGCATGGCCCGTATCGCCGCCGCTGACGGTTTCATAGATCGCCGTATCCTTGGCGCCGCCGGAATAGCCAGACACGGCATTCTTGACGCCCTTCACATGCTGGAACACGCCCTGCACGCCCCAGAAACAACCGCCCGCGAACACGGCCTTTTCCGTAGTGGCGGTCGCGGCTTCATCGATGGCTGGAGGCGGAATGACCACGGCCTCTTCGGCTGCATTGCTGAATGTCGAGGACAGGGCAAACACTGTGGCGGCAAGTGCTGCTACCCCGGCCAGTCCGAAAATGAACGGGCGTCTGGTCGCGTGCGACATCGTGTCTCTTCCGGGCTGCTGCATGATATTCCTCCTTCGATGGTCGTGTGGCACAGGCAGGGCGACCCGCTGTCGATTGCAGCGATATGCGGCCTTGCTTTATGAGCAAACAGTGGCCAACAGAGGCGGGCTGGTCAAATCGCAAATGCGTGCGTAACGCCAAAGTGACAGACCGGAGATGAGGATACACATCCGTGTGATCCGTCGGGAGTTAAGTCAGGGAGAGAGATATGAGCGGCATCACCGATCTCGAAACACTGTTGCGCGAGATGCGTCCGGAGATGCGTCCGGGCGAGTATGTTTATTGCAGCGTGCCGGCGGATGCGGCGGGATGGCTTTCCCTGGAGCCGCTCGGCTTTTTTCGCGAGGATGAGGGCCTGACGCTGATTATTGAAAAGGCTGATGCCGACAAGGCTGGGCTAGGCTATGGCCCGGTGATGCGCTGCATTACGCTGACGGTGCACTCCGCCCTTGAAGCCGTCGGGCTGACGGCGGCGGTTGCGGTGGCGCTGACGCGGCATGGCATCAGCGCCAATGTGGTCGCGGCCTATCACCACGACCACATTTTCGTGCCTGCGAAGGATGCAGAACGGGCACTTGCGGCCTTGGCAGAGGCCACGCCCGTCCTCACATGAAGTCGCGTGGCACGCGCGTCTCTTCGAACGTTTTTTCGAAGATTTGTGTCTCCCCTTCGAAGGCGGTCACGGACGCGGAGGTCAGCCATTCGGTTGCCGTGCAGGCGATCCGCGAGACGGAGACGGTCTTCACCGACCAGTTTTCACGGCTGGCGATGCAGGTCCAAGTCGAAACACCCGTCATCGACAGCGGATCGTCAGCTGCGATCGTCCAGGTTTCGTCGCGGATATCCTGCGTGGCAAGGCCGGTATCGGGATGTTCGGTCAGGCCACCATCCTCGTAGATGTGGTAATGCGTCTGGCCCGTCGTCATATCGCGCTCGACCCGGCGGCTGGTACTGCCGGCCGTGCGCTCGATATATTTCGGCAACGGGTCCGGATTGGCAGGCTCCGGCATGGTGATGAGCTGATGTTCGCCGAGCTTTGGCAAAGCCAGCCCCAGCGAGGCGAGATCCAGCGTCAGGCCGGGATCGGACTGGGCGGGCAGTACCAACGGCCAATAGGCGGTTGAGAGCGACAGCCGAATACGGTGGCCCACGCCAAAACGATAGCCACAGGCGTCGAGCACCAGCGCTACCCTGGTTTTCTTGCCGTGTTCCATCGGTTTCGGTTCAGCGTTGCCCTCGCGGTGGGCAAGGTTGAGCACGCCGAAGGTGACGCGGGTGGCGCTGCCATCCGGGTGGATATCGACGACGCGGGCAACGAGATTGGCCCAATCGGCATCGCAGGCAAGCTCGACCGTCAGCACCGGCTGGCCAAGATAATCGACGGCTTGTGCCAGCGGTGCCGTTTCGAATGTCAGTGAACCGGCATCGTCGATGCGCTGGTCACCGGCCATTTCGGCATCGGGCTTCAGGGTGAACCATTCGCCGGAAGCCGTACCGGTATCGAGCGGCGATTTCAGATAGGTGTTGTGGTCATGGGCGCCGGCGATCGGCATGCCCTCGTTGAGGCTGCCGAACTGGTCGATATAGAAGGTCTGCATCTCCGGGGAACGCCACTCGTCCTTGGCCACCCAGAAGCCGGGATCGGCATTGCGGCGCAGGGCCGGTTTCGGGCCGTCGAGGATGAAGGCGCGCATCTGCGGCAGTGCCTCGACGCCGGTCTCCTCATCGCGCAGCCAATGGTTCCACCAGGCGATCGCCTCACCATGGAAATCGGCGCGCGGTTTTGGCCAGGCGAAATGCGGGTATTTGTGCACCCATGGGCCGATCAGGGCTTTCACCTTACCGCCCAAGCCTTCGGCTGCCTTCATCGGCGTGTTGCGGTATCCGTCGGCCCAGCCGGCAATG
The DNA here is from genome assembly GCA_900473045.1 of Hyphomicrobiales bacterium. Classification (GTDB taxonomy): domain Bacteria; phylum Pseudomonadota; class Alphaproteobacteria; order Rhizobiales; family Rhizobiaceae; genus Pararhizobium. The sequence continues at coordinate 13,492 of UCKS01000049.1, read as the reverse complement.
ACCATGGCGGGAAGCGGAAAGCCGTTGAAATCCTCGCAGATCGAGCCATGCTCCCAGAAAGCGTCGCGGCGCTGATGCTGAAGCCATTCCTCCATGAAGTAGGGCTCGTTTTCCAGCCGCTCCAGCCACATGTCTTTCCATTTGTCGCCGACCAGCGCCGGATCAGGCGAGCGTGACTGATAGGCCAACATGGTTGCAGCCCAGGAAAGCTGGGCCGAAAGATGCGTGCCGTTCTTGTAGTGGATGTCGTCATTGTAGCGGTCGACGGTGGAGGCGATGGAGATCACTGCTTTCAGCGCCGGTGGCTTCAGTGCCGCCACCTGCAGGCAGTTGAAGCCGCCCCAGGAAATACCCATCATGCCGACCTTGCCGTTCGACCAGGGCTGGGCGGCGATCCAGGCGATCAGTTCGCAGCCGTCGCTCAGTTCACGCGGCGTGTATTCGCCATCGATGACGCCGTCGCTTTCGCCGGAGCCACGGATATCGACACGCACGCCGGCAATGCCGGCGGCGGCAAAGACCGGATAGGTGGACTCGTCACGGGCATTGGTGCCGCCGCGCTTGCGGTAGGGCAGGTATTCGAGAACTGCCGGAACCGGGCTGGCATCAGCGCCATCCGGCATCCAGATGCGGGCGGAAAGCCGGGTTCCGTCGGCGAGAATGATCCACTCGTTCTCGATCAGGGTAAAGCTGCGTTTGGACATGCTATCCATTTCCGTCATTTCGCCTTCAATTGTCGAACCAGACGCGGCTTGCCACATAGCCGTTCGAAAGGTCATTGCCGATATCGTGGACAAAGCCCTTCAGCGATGTCGAGGCGGCGTTCACATAGTCGTTGAAGACCGGCAGGATGAGGCCGCCTTCGTCCCGGACCGTCAGCGCCATGGTGCGATAGAGGGCCTTGCGTTTGGTTTCGTCGAGTTCGGAGCGTGCCTGCAGCAGGATCTTGTCGAAATCGTCACGCTTGAAGCGGGTGTCGTTCCATTCGGCAGTGGAGAGGTAGGAGGTCGAATAGCGAGAATCCTGCGTCGGACGGCCGCCCCAATAGGACGCGCAGAACGGCTGGACGTTCCAGACATTCGTCCAGTAGCCGTCCTCGGGCTCGCGCTGAACTTCGATCTGGATGCCGGCCTTGCTGGCGCTTTCCTGAAATAGCACGGCGGCATCGACGGCACCGGCAAAGGCAGCATCCGAGGTGCGTAGCGGGATCGGCCGGTCGTGGCCGGATTTCTTGTAGTGAAAGGCTGCCTTGTCCGGATCGTAAGTGCGCTGCTCGATGCCCTCGGGCGCCAGTGCATAATTCTCGTTGACCGGATAGTCGTTGCCGATCTTGCCGTAGCCGCCGAGGATGCGGTCGAGAATGGCCTGGCGGTCGATGGCGTATTTCAGCGCCAGACGCAGGTCGTTATTGTCGAAGGGCGCCGTGTCGCAGTGCATCAGGAAACTGTAGAAGCCCTTGCCTGCGGTTTTCAGGATTTCGACCTTCGGCGCGCGCTTCAGCATCGGGACCGTCTTCGGATCGATGTTGTTGATGAAATGCACCTGGCCGGAAGCAAGTGCCGCGACGCGGGCCGTGTTGTCATTCATGACGATGATTTCGACACTGTCGACGAAACCACGATCCGAGCGCCAGTCGGCGGTGTTCTTTTCAAAGGTGGAGCGCAGGCCTGCTTCATAGCTCGAAAGCTTGTAAGGGCCGGTTCCGATCGTCGAGGTAGGGTCGCTGACGCCGCCGCCCGGCTGGATGATCAGGTGGTAGTCCGTCAGGATCAACGGCAGGTCGGCATTGCCTTCGGTCAGCGTCAGGACGAGCTCGCCGCCCTTGTCCTCAATGGTCTTGATCGAGCGCATCAGGCCGAGCGCCCCGGACTTCGAGCCTTCGTCGGCATGACGCTTCAGGGTGGCGATGACATCGGCCATGGTCAGCGGGCTGCCATCGTGGAAGGTAACGCCGCTGCGCAGCTTGAATGTCCAGACCGACGCATCGGGAGACGGCGTCCAGGATTCGGCAAGGGAGGGAAGTGCTGCACCTGTCTGCGGATCGGACTCCACCAGCGTATCACCCCAGAGATGGCCGATGGTGAACAATACTGAACCACTATAGGTGGCCGGATCGAGCGAGTCGGTGGTGGCGCCGCCCTTGAGGCCGAGCTTCAGGTGTCCGCCGCGCTTTGGTTCTTGCGCGCTCGCCTTGCCGGCGATCAGGGTGCCGGAGAAACCGGCCGCGAGACCGAGCGCCACCGTACCACCGAGGAAGGTCCGGCGGTTAACCTCGCTGCTGGCAATCAGGCTGCCGGGCTTCTGGGTGAAATCACGCATTCGCTGTTCCCTTTATCTCTGGTTTTTCATCGGGAAAGGTAGCGCTAAAAGCGATTGGCACAATTTCGCGACTTGACGCTGATTGACGCGACTTTACGCTCTGTAAAACTGCTGAGGGAATTACTTGTGTCCGACAATCAGACTTTTACGGAAAATCTGCGCTTTGCCTGCGCCACGCGGCCGTCGATTTCGCAGATCTGCCGGGAGATCGGCATCAATCGCCAGCAATTCAACCGCTATATTTCCGGCGAAGCCCGGCCGTCGGCGCACAATCTTGCCCGTATCGCGGCGTTCTTCGGCGTCGGTTCCCAGGATTTTTCGCTTGCCGCGCCCATGTTCCAGACACGCATGACGCGCCCGGATCAGCGCAGGGTCGATGGTGGGCTGTTGCTGGAGGGGTTGCCAGGCGATCTGCCGTCGCTTCGCCGCCATCTGGGCTACTTCCAGACCTATCATTTTTCGCCGTCATGGCCCGGCCTCGTCGTCTGCTCCTGCGCCCGGCTTCTGGAGGAAAACGGCTCCGTTCACGTCAAATCGATCGAGCGTATCCGCGATGCGGCCCACGAGATCCGGCAGTATTCGAAATATGTCGGGCTCGCGGCGTTCCTGCGAAACAGGATTTTCATCACCGAGCGCAGCGTCAGCCGTCAGCCGATGATGTCGCAGACCATCCTGATACCTTTCGAGGTGCACCAGCGGGTCTATTTGCGCGGCGTCACCATGGGGGTTTCCTGGCGCAAGGAAAATCTGCCCTATGCCTCGCGGGTCATCTGGCGGCATCTCGGCACCAATCCGGACAAGCGCCAGGTGTTGTCACGTTGCGGCGTGCTGCCAGAAAACTCGCGGCAATTGCCCGCAACCGTGCGCGACTATCTCGAAGCTCCGTCGACCGGCATCCTGTCCGTGCCGGAAAATTTCTGAGCAGCCCGTCGCGCTGCTGGCTGTTTCGGAATAGGATCCGAGCGACGCAGACGGGAGAATATGATGATGTCGAAGGCCGTTGTTGCTGGATTGGCGCTGCTTGGCTTTTCCGCCCTGCCGGTTACTGCAGAAGATACAGCCTCTTCGCCGCTTGCCGGATGCGCGTTGTCCGGTGCATCCAGTGTCTTTATCGGCGGTGCGCCGGCATTGAGACTGTCGGATGTCGTCAATTGCCCGGCCGATCTCTATGAAATCGTTCCGGGCATCATGATCGAAGGACAGCCGCTGGTCCGGGTGCGGTCCGGATCATCGGAAAAGGCCGATTGCGCCACGAAGGGCGAAACGACGGTGACGGCAAACGGCCAACCGATGCAGCGGTTGGGTGATGTGAACTGCAACAGCAAGTGATGGTGGTTCCTTCCCTTCGACGCAGCGCGAAGGGAAGGCTGTGATCAGTTGCCGGCGCTTTCCATCCGGCGCGTAGTCAGGACCTTCTCCAGCCAGCCGATTTCCATCTCCGGAACCGACTTCAACAGCAGGTCGGTATAGTCGTCGAACGGTGGCGTGAGCACTTTCGACTTCGGCCCGAAGCGGACCAGCTTGCCCCGATGCATGACGGCAACCGAGTCGGCGATGGCGCGGACGATGGCGATGTCATGGGTGATAAAGACATAGGAAACAGCGGTTTCCTCCTGAAGTCTCAGAAGCAGATTCAAGATGCCTTCGGCCACCAGCGGGTCGAGCGCCGAGGTCGGTTCGTCGCAGAGAATCAGTTCCGGCTTTGCGGCGAGCGCCCTTGCGATCGCCACGCGCTGCTTCTGGCCACCCGACAGTTCGGCCGGGTAGCGGTCGAGGAAACGGTCGCCCATCTCGATCTGGTCGAGCAGCTGCTTGACCCGCTCCGTCTTCTTAGCCCCATGCAGGCCGTAGTAGAAGGAGATCGGCCGGCCGATAATGTCGCGCACCGTCTGGCGCGGGTTCATCGCGGTATCGGCCATCTGGTAGATCATCTGCACGCGGCGGAGCTCTTCCTTGCTTCGCCCGCTGAGCGCCTTGGGCAGCACCTTGCCGTCAAAGGTGATCGTGCCTTCCGAGGGCGGCAGGAGCCCGGTGATGACACGAGCGAGCGTCGATTTTCCGGAACCGCTCTCGCCGACGATCGCCAGCGTCTGGCCCTTGGGCAAATGCATGGAGACGTCGTGCAGCACCTTGAAGCCATTGGCGTAACCGGCGCTGATATGGTCGATCTTCAGCAGCGTATTGCTCTGGTCCCGGGCCTCCTCGCGCTTGGTCTGGCGGACGCTGACCAGCGCTCGCGTATAGTCCTCGTTCGGCGCCTCGATGATCTGCTTGGTCGTGCCGTATTCGACGGTCTTGCCATGGCGCAGCACCATGATGTCATCGGAAATCTGGGCAACGACGGCAAGGTCGTGGGTGATGTAGAGGGCGGCCGTATGCGTCTCCTCGATCGCATGCTTGATCGCCGCCAGCACGTCGATCTGCGTGGTAACGTCAAGCGCAGTCGTCGGCTCGTCGAAGACGATCAGTTCCGGATTGGGGCAGAGCGCCATGGCGGTCATGGCGCGTTGCAGCTGGCCGCCGGAGACCTGGTGCGGATAGCGGTTGCCAAACGTTTCAGGGTTGGGCAGGCCGAGCACCTGGAACAGATACAAGGCCCGTTTTTCGGCTTCTGGCCGCGTCATGATCTTGTGGCGCAGCGCCGCTTCGATCACCTGCTCGCCAAGCTTGTGGGCCGGATTGAAGGCCGCCGCCGCCGACTGGGCGACATAGCAGACCTTGCAGCCGCGGATGGTGCGGACACCGTCGCGGCCCAGCGTCAGGATATTCTTGCCGTTGAGCACGACCTGACCGCCGGTGATCGCAGCGCCGCCGCGACCATAGGCGAGGGCAGAGAGGCCAATCGTTGATTTGCCCGCACCGCTTTCGCCGATCAGGCCTAGTACCTTGCCCTTCTGGACGTCGAAGGAGACGTTTTCGACCAGGCTCACCGTTTTCGGTGGCTCTCCGGGCGGATAGCTGGTGGCTTCGATCTTCAGGTTTTTGACAGACAGGAGACTGTTGTTAGGCAAAGCTTCAGGCATCGCCGCGCCCTCCCTTGAGGCTCGAGGTACGCTTCATCAGCCAGTCGACGACGAGGTTGACGCAGATCGCAAGGCCGGCAATTGCGCCGCCCGGAACAAGGGCTGCCGAGATGCCGAAGATGATGCCATCCTTGTTGTCCTTGACCATGCCGCCCCAGTCTGCGGCCGGCGGCTGGATGCCGAGGCCGAGGAAGGAGAGCGTGGACAGGAACAGGATGGAGAAGGCAAAGCGCAGGCCGAATTCGGCAAGCAGCGGTGAGAGGGTATTGGGCAGGATTTCCCGAAAAATGATCCAGCGCGTGCCTTCGCCGCGCAGACGCGCCGCCTCGACGAACTCCATGACCGCCACATCCAGCGCCACGGCCCGGCCGATGCGGAAGACGCGGGTGCTGTCGAGAATGGCCATCACCAGGATCAGGATCCACAGCTGCTGCGGTAGAACAGCGAGCACGACCAGCGCGAAGATCAGCGTCGGGATCGCCATCATCAGGTCGTTGAAGCGCGAGAACAGCTGATCGATGAGGCCACCGGTGACGGCTGCGGTGAACGACAGGAGCATGCCGAGCGAAAACGAGATGACGGTTGCGACCAGAGCAACGAAGATCGTCGTTCGAGCCCCGAAGATCAGGCGGGACAGCAGATCCCGGCCGAGATTGTCGGTGCCGAGCAGGAAGTCGCCGCCCATCGGCAGCCAGATATCACCGACGACATCGCGTTCGCCGAACGGCGCGATCCAGGGCGCGAAGATGGCGCAGAACAGGGCGACGGCGATGCCGATGAGGCCGACCCAGGCGCTGAGGGGAATGGAGCTCAATCTCATCGTGGATGCCTCAATCTCGGATTGGCGAGGATGGCGAGAATATCCGCAGCCATGTTGAGGAAAATGTAGAAGGCGGCAAAGATCAGGCCGCAGGCCTGAACCACCGGCATGTCGCGCACCGTGACCGCATCAACCATGTACTGGCCCATGCCCGGATAGACGAACACCACTTCCACGACGACGACGCCGACCACCAGATAGGCGAGGTTGAGCGCGATGACGTTGATGACGGGCGCAACGGCGTTGGGAGCGGCGTGCCTTGCAATGATACGAAAGGCGCTCAGGCCCTTGAGTTCCGCCGTCTCGACATAGGCGGATGCCATGACGTTGAGGATGGCGGCGCGGGTCATGCGCATCATATGGGCGAGAACGACAAGGACCAGCGTTGCCACCGGCAGCGCGATGGCCGACAGCCGTTCGCCGAAGCGCATGCCGTCATAGACGGTGGCCGGGAAGGTTGCGACCCCCATCTGGACGGCAAAGAACAGGATCAGAAGATAGCCGACGAAGAATTCGGGCAGCGAGATTGCGGCCAGGGAGACCACATTGATGATCTTGTCGGGCAACCGGTTTCGATATTGTACCGCCAGCATGCCAAGCCCGACCGCCAGCGGAACCGAGATGATCGCGGCGAAGAAAGCCAGGAACAGGGAGTTTCCGAGCCGCTTGCCGATCTGCTCGCTGACGGAATTCTTGCTGGCCCAGGATTTTCCGAAGTCGCCCTGGATCGCGCCGCCGAGCCAGCTGACATAACGCTCGGTCACGGGACGGTCGAGGCCGAGATCTTTGCGGATGTTTTCAACCGCCTGCGGCGTTGCCGACTGGCCGAGATAGGTGGTGGCGAAGTCGCCAGGCAGAGCTTCCACGCCGCCGAAAATCATCAGCGAAACGGCAAAAAGCAGGCCAACGCTCAAACCGAGACGCTGGATGATGAGCGCCGCCAAAGGGCGGCGAAGGGTGAAACGGCGCCAGAATGTGCCGGCAACGACCCCGGTTGGGGGCGTCACCATGGTTCCGGACACGGGGGGGGACTGCGAGGGGCTTTCGCCCCCCGCAGCCGGACCCGTTGTCTGCGCCGGACCCTTGACCGGTCCGCCCGCCATCAGGCGTCGAGCCAGACGCGGGTTGCGACGAAGCCGTTCGACATGTCGTTGCCGACGTCCTTGACGTAGCCCTTCACCTGCTTGGTGCTGGCGTTCACGAAGTCGTTGAACATCGGCAGGATGACGCCGCCTTCGTCGCGAACCATCGTCGCCATCGCCGTGTAGAGTTCCTTGCGCTTGCCGTCGTCCAGTTCGGAGCGGGCTTCGAGCAGCACCTTGTCGAAATCAGGACGCTTGAACCGGGTATCGTTCCAGTCCGCCGTCGACAGATAGGCGGTGGAATACATCAGGTCCTGTGTCGGACGGCCGCCCCAGTAGGAGGTCGAGAACGGCTGGACGTTCCAGACATTGGTCCAGTAGCCATCGCCCGGCTCGCGCTTGACCTCTATGTTGATGCCGGCCTTCTTGCAGCTTTCCTGGTAAAGCACAGCCGCATCGACAGCACCTGGGAAGGCGACGTCGGAGGTGCGCAGGAGGACCGAACCATCATGGCCGGATTTCTTGTAGTGGAAAGCCGCCTTGTCGGGATCGTAGGTGCGCTGTTCGATGCTGTCCGGGAACAGGGCGTAGGTCGAGTTGATCGGGAAGTCATTGCCGACCTTACCGTAGCCGCCGAGGATCTTGTCAACCATCGTTTCGCGGTCCATCGCGTATTTCAGGGCCAGACGAAGGTCGTTATTGTCGAACGGTGCAGTGTTGCAATGCATGATGAAAACGTAATGGCCACGGCCCGAGGTCGAGAGGATTTCGACATTCGGTGCACGCTTCAGCATGCCGACCGTCTTCGGGTCAACGCGGTTGATGAAGTGCACCTGGCCGGACGAAAGGGCTGCCATGCGGGCGGTTGCGTCGTTCATGACGATGATTTCGACGGAATCGACGAAGCCGCGATCGGTGCGCCAATATTCCGGGAACTTTTCGAAGGTCGCCCGGACGCCCGGCTCCCAGCTGGTCATCTTGTAAGGACCGGTGCCGATGGCGGCTTCCGGATCGTCGATGCCACCGTTCGGCTGGATGACGAGGTGATAGGCGCTGAGCAGCAACGGCATGTCGGCGTTGCCCTCGTTGAGGGTCACCACCAGATTGCCGCCGTCAGCCTTGATTTCCTTGATCGATTTCATGACGCCAAGAGCGCCGGATTCGGATTTTTCGTCGGAATGCCGCTTCAGCGTCGCGACCACGTCATCGACGGTCAGATCTTTGCCATTGTGGAACTTGACGCCGCTGCGGATCTTGAAGGTCCAGGTCACGGCATCCTTCGACGGCTCCCAGGATTCGGCAAGCGACGGTACGGGTGCGCCGGTGAAGGGGTCGGATTCGACGAGAAGGTCGCCCCAGTTGTGGCTGGTCACGAAGGTGACCTGTGACAGGTTCTTGCCCGGATCCTTGCTGTCGGTCGCCGAGCCGCCTTCGAGGCCAAGCTTCAGATGGCCGCCACGCTTGGGCTCCTGTGCCTCTGCGCTGGAGGCAAACAAAGTGCTGGCGCTGGAGAGCGCAACACCCGCAGCCACGGTGCGGCCGATGAATTCGCGGCGGTTCATCTTGCCCAGCATGACCTGATTGGCGAGATAGGTCTTGTAATCACTCATTCCCCTGTTCCTTTTTGTTGTATGGCTTTTCGCCGTTTTATTGTTCTTTTGGATTGTTACCGATCGTGTGTTCCTAGAATGCATGCCCGGAGGCAGGTAGGCCATTCACTTTTGCGGTTGGTTTGCCGCGATCGAGCCTTTCATGAAATGGGGTTTCGATGCCGAAAATCCCGTTTAAATTAATGGTATCTTCTGAGAGACGCTCTGTATTCACATAAATATTTTGCAGTTATCATAAGTCAGGCTTATGGTGGTGGGGTACAGGAAATCCTATCACCCCCCTTGGTCCTATACGCAGCCCGGCAGTTATTTTCCCTTCCACACAGGATCGCGTTTTTCCGAAAAGGCCCGTGCACCTTCCAGCTGGTCGTCGCTCGAATAGAGGATGTCGACCGTCTTGAACTGGCGCTTGGTGATCTTGTTCATCGTCGTCTGGAAATCTTCGCCTTCGGCCGCGCGGACCACTTCCTTGATGGCGGCGTAGACCAGCGGCGGGCCGCTTTCGAGCAGGCGGGCGAGCTCCCAGGCGCGCTCCATCAACTTGTCGGCGGGCAGTATCTCGTTGACGAAGCCCCAGCGGTGCGCCTCGGTCACATCCAGCCAGCGGCCGGTGAACAGCATGTCCATGGCGATGTGATAGGGGATGCGCTTGGGCAGCTTGATCGAAGCGGCGTCGGCTACGGTGCCGGAGCGGATTTCCGGCAGGGCGAAGGTCGCGTGCTCGGCGGCAAGGATCATGTCGGTCGACAGGGCGATTTCCAGACCACCGCCACAGCAGATGCCGTTGACTGCGGCGATGATCGGCTTGTTGAGGTCGCGCAATTCCTGCATGCCGCCGAAGCCGCCAATGCCATAGTCGCCATCGACGGCGTCACCGCCGGCTGCGGCCTTCAGATCCCATCCCGGACAGAAGAATTTTTCACCGGCACCGGTGACGATCGCCACACGCAGCGTATCGTCGTCGCGAAACCCGGCAAAGATTTCGCCCATGATGCGGCTGGTCACCAGATCGATCGCATTGGCCTTCGGACGATCGATGGTGACTTCGAGAATGCCGCCTTCGCGGCGCGTTCTGATAGGTCCGGTCATAGGCGTCATTTCCTTCGACGGATCAGGGCATCGGCTGCAACGGTCCCAGACCCTTGCGGCAAGACCATGATAGGATTGATATCGAGTTCTTCGAGTATTGTAGCGTTTGCTGCGACATAGGATGCGACGGCAGCGACAGCGGTTGCGAGCGCTGTGATGTCACCCTTCGGGCCGCCGCGATAGCCATCGAGCAGTTTGTTGATTTTCAGGCCGGAAATGGCTTCGTTGATCGCTTCCGGCGTCGTTGGAAGGGTCAAAATCGCCGAATCGTCCAGCAATTCCACCAGAATCCCGCCGGCACCGATGGTCAGCACCAGACCGGCAACGGGGTCGCGCAGCGCCCCGACGATGATTTCTGCGACGGGTTTTGCGATCATTTTTTCGACGAGATAGCTGGATGCGACGCTTTTCATGGCGTCTGCCGCGTCGAGAACCGACTGGCGGTCGGCAAGATTGAGCTTAACGGCGCCGGCTTCGGTCTTGTGGGCGACGCCAAGGCCCTTGAGCACCACCGGAAATCCGAGCATTTCAGCGGCATCGGCGGCTTCATCTGCCGTGGAGACTGCTTTGCCCATAGGCACCACCAGACCGAATTTTGCCAGTTCAGCCTTTGCCTCGTTCTCGCTGATGGTAATGATCTCGCCGTCTTGCACGTGCGCGGACAGGAGCGGCGTTGGCGCCGGTTTTGCCCAGCTGGCGCCGATGCCGGCCGAAATTTCGGCGGCGGCCAGCGCCTCGTCGATGCCTGAAAAGGCAACCACACCCGACGCTATCAGCGATAGCGCCGTGTCTTCCGGCATGTTTTCACCCAGGCTGGCGACGATGCCGGCAACGGCCCCGGTTGCCCTGGCAGAGGCGATGACGGCTTCGCAGGTGGTGTTCCAATCGGCGGCGTCACAACGGTCCTGGCGGGGGAAATCGAGCACGATGAGGTTCAACGCGTAATCGCCTTTCATCATCGCGGTAAAGGCTGTCGTTTGTTTCTCCAGATTGCCCCAGACGAATGTGTGGTAGTCGAGCGGATTGGCGATGGTGACCATTTCGCCGAGGCTTTCGCGCAAGGGCTGGCGCTGCTCGTCCTTCAGGGCGCGGAATACCGTCTTCCGTTTCACCCCGGCATCCGCCATCAACGAAGCCTCGCCGCCGGAGCAGCTCATCGAGGAAATGTCGACGCTTTTCAGCGGCGGATGCAGATGCAGCAGCTTCAACGTTTCCAGCAGTTCCGGCAGCGTGTCGACGCGGCCGATGCCGAGGCGTTCGAGCACTGCGCTGGAAACGGCGTCGTTGCCCGCCAAAGATGCGGTATGCGATACGGTCGCCAGCTGGGCGGCCTCGGATTTTCCAACCTTGAGGGTGACAACAGGTTTTTTCAGTTCCCGCGCACGCGCTGCCAGACGTTGCAGGGCTTCAATGCTGTCGAAGCCTTCGATATGAAGGCCGACGGCGGTTACGCGCGGGTCTTCGAGCGCTGCAATGGCGAGTTCCGACAGCCCGGTTTGCGCCTGGTTTCCGGCCGTCATGATATAGGCGAGCGGCAGGCCGCGCATCTGCATAGAGATATTGCAGGCAATGTTGGAGGACTGGGTGAGGACGGCGACGCCGCGCTCGACACTCTGCATGCCATGCTGGTCGGGCCAGAGCAGGGCACCGTCGAGCGCGTTGATGAAACCGTAGCAATTGGGACCGACGATCGGCATGTCACCGGCGGCTGCGACGAGCGCATCCTGCAGGTCGTTGCCATCGGCCAGTTCGCTGACGGCCTCGCGGAACCCGGAGGCATAGCAGATGGCGCCGCCTGAGCCGCGGGCGGCCAGATCGCGGATGATCTCGATGGTGAGCTGGCGGTTGACGCCGACGAAGGACGCGTCGGGTGCGCCCGGCAGTTCGACCACCGAGCGGTAGCAGCGGCGGCCGAGGATTTCGTCCTGCTTTGGGTGCACCGGCCAGATATCGCCGGTGAACCCCATCTTGTCGCATTGTTCGATGACCCGGCGCGCTTCCTTGCCGCCGAAGACGGCGATGGATTTGGGCCGGATCAGGCGGTCGAGGGATCGTGTCATGCACATGCTCCGAAGGCAGTTTTCCTCTTCTCCCCGGCGGGGAGAAGGTGGCGCAACGCGCCGGATGAGGCGGGCGAAGCCACAGGCGGCGAGCATGCCTTATGACGTCTCGCAGCCATCTGGCCGCCTGCTAGTTCTCTGTTCTCTGAAGGATCGCGTTCCGCCACCCCCTCATCCGCCCTTCGGGCACCTTGTCCCCGCAGGGGAGAAGAGGGAGCGAACGACTGCCGTTGGAATGCCTTCATCCTCATGCTCCGAGCGGCCGTAGGAGGTCGCGGCTGATGATGTGCCGCTGGATTTCCGAGGTGCCGTCCCAGATGCGTTCGACACGGGCATCGCGCCAGAAGCGGGCAAGCGGCAGGTCGTCCATCAGCCCCATGCCGCCATAGATCTGGATCGCCTCGTCGGTGACGCGCGATAGCATTTCCGATGCGTAGAGCTTGGCGGACGCAATCTCGCGGTTGGCCGGAAGTTTCTGGTCGAGCCGCCAGGCGGCGGCCAGCGTCAGGTAATCGGCGGCGTCGATCTCGGTGATCATGTCGGCGAGCTTGAAGGAGACGCCCTGGTTGGCGCCGATCGGCTTGCCGAACTGCTTGCGCTCGGCGGCATAGGGCAGGGCATAGTCGAACACCCGGCGTGCACGGCCGACGCAGGTGGCGGCAACGGTGATGCGGGTGGCGTAGAGCCAGTCATTGGCGATGTCGAACCCCTTGTGGACTTCGCCCAGAATGGCGGACGAGGGCAGGCGGCAATCGTCAAACGACAGGATGCAGTTCTTGTAGCCACGATGCGAGACCGAATCGTAGCCGTTGCGGATTTCAAAGCCCGGCGTACCGCGATCGACGAGGAAGCAGGTGATCTTCTTTTTTGGCCCGCGCGGAGTTTCCTCCTCACCGGTGGCGATGAAGACGATGACGAAATCGGCGATGTTGGCATGGCTGATGAAATGCTTGGTGCCGTTGACGATCCAGTCGTCGCCATCGGGTTTGGCAAAACATTTCATACCGCGCACGTCAGAACCGGCATCCGGTTCGGTCATGGCAAGCGCATCGAATTTTTCGCCCTTGACGGCGGGGATCAGGTATTTTTCGCGCTGCTCGTCATTGCAGGCCATCAGGATACCGGAGGGCCGGCCGAAGAACACGGTCAGGCCCATCGAGCCGCGGCCAAGCTCGCGCTCGACCAGCGTAAACGTCTGGTGATCGAGCCCGGCACCGCCAACCTCTTCCGGCATGTTGCAGGCAAAGAAGCCGAGATCCTTGCACTTTTGCGCAATCTCCTGGCCAAGCTCCTTCGGTACGATGCCGGTGCGCTCCACCTCGTTCTCATGCGGATAGATTTCGGTCTCGACGAAGCCGCGAACGGTTTCGACGATCATCTGCTGTTCTTCGGTCAGTGCGAAATTCATATCAAATTCCTCCTTTTTTATGTGCCTTGAGCGCGGCTTGCTCCAAGGCGCTCCCTCCCCCTTGTGGGGAGGGTTGGGGAG
>UCKS01000067.1 GCA_900473045.1 Hyphomicrobiales bacterium | reverse complement strand
CGTTCGCCGGACGATAACGAAAGGTTGATGTTCTCATGGGGTCGTTCTCCAAGACATTCGCATCAATCGGTGGATTCGTGGCCACCCAGCATCCAGGCATGCGGACGGCAATGCGTGCCTGCTGTGGACCCCAGACATTCACAAATGCGATGACTCCAATCCAGGCAGCGGTTGTGCTGGAGGCACTAAGCATTGTCACGGGTGCGGAAGGGGCGGCCCGCCGGGCGCGATTGGCGGATAACGTTGCCTATCTCCGCGGTCGCCTTTCAGAAAACGGATTTGTCACCCCGGGCGAACCGAGCGCGATCGTGCCGGTCGTCGTGGGAGACAGCGCGACCGCCCGCCTCATGACGCGTCACATGATCCGTACTGGTGCGATCGTGAATCTTGTCGAATATCCAGCTGTCGCGCGGAGCAAGTCGTTCTGGAGGGTTCAGGTTATGGCCGATCACGAGCGCCAGCATATGGATACGTTCGTCGCGTGCGCGATCGATGCTCGGCATCAGTGGAGCGCCCCGCCGCGGGCCGCGCTTGCGGCTACGAGAGAGACGCACGTTGCAGTGCCCGACTGAGTTTATAGGGACTTTGAAAAAGGACTGATTGCGTCCACCCTGCCAGCGCTGCAATCTCCGCCGCACGTAAGCGGTCAGCCGATCACATTTGATTTGAGTTTCCAAGCGTGAGCGCCTTGATTCCCTTACACTGGCCAGCGCGGCCTGAGCGGTGCGGATAAGGTCTTTCAGAGCCAGTTGAGCGGATCGCCCATTTTCGCTGTATGCAAGAGGGTGGCCACCGTCGCCGAGGTGCGTCCAACCGCCCTCACTGTCCTCGTTCGAAGATTCGCCTGCTACACGCATCTGAAACACGAAAAGATTTACATCGATAACTTGCTATCTGATTGCAATCAGGTTGATTGCGCCTAGCCACATTAAATCCCTGCCTTCTTCATCAATTCGTCAAGCGCTTCACCGTAAGACATCCCAGTCTCGTTGCAGTGGATCTTGAACCTGTTGATGACGCTTATCGGTGCGCGAATAAACGCCTGGTCAATGGGCTCCTTGGACTTGCGCACTCGCTCCACGCGCTGGGCAGGTTCCCTGCTGACGAAGCCACTGCGCTCTGCGGCCCTGTCGCCGGCATCGGCGGGAGCGTCTGCTACCGGCTCGCCCTTGCGAGGTTCGAAGCCGGAAATATCAAGTTTGCTCTTCCCAAATCCAAAGTCGGCAGTCATCAAGCAGCATCCTTTTTCAGTTCGCGTAGGAGTTCGAGAATCTCAGCTGTTAGCCGGATCGCGTTATCTGTTGCGACGTCCAAACCATTCACTCGTTTAGGATCAAGTTCGTTCAAGGCGAGACGCTCCATGAATATCGCGTTGTAGGCCTCGCGCCGATGTAAGTGGGTTTTTAATACGGGAAGCTCGTTCTTCTGCATTTGCTGAGTTATCTCCCGCTCTATACGCCGGACGAAAGGGGGAGGGTTCGTGCGGTTGAAGGCGAGTACGAACGGTAGCTTGCGCCCCGTGTCCTCCTCGCTCTCTCGGACGAGACCGACAGCCCGGGCGGCCTGCATCGCGTCGAGCGCACTTCCGCCCAGCGGTATCATGGTAAGGTCCGATCGGATGATGGCTCTGGACGCGAGGCGGCTCGCCGTACCTTCGAGATCGACGAACACGAACTGGGCTTTCGCGGACGCTGCGTTGATCTTGTCACGGATTGTGGCTTCCGTGACGTCGCTGATTACTTCGAGCGCCAACTTGCTTTTCCCGGTGCGCCAATCCGAAATCGGCCTGTTCGGATCGGCGTCGATGACTGTGACGTTAGCTCCCTGCTGGGCGAGCGTCGTCGCCAGCACAAGCACTGTCGTTGACTTTCCAGCTCCGCCTTTCGGATTGGCAGCGCAAATTACAGGCATTTCCGAATCTCCTGGATTTCGGAAACAGGAGCATGAAACGCGTTTCTATTGCAAGCAGAAGGGAACAAGATCGCAGTCAAACTGCAAGCTTTCGTGGAGATTGCAATCTGATATCAGGCGGCGTGCATTTTGAGCGGTAGATCAATGACGCGCACCTTCTACTGGTGACAGGCAACCACAAATATGAAACATCGGTCATAAATGTGCGGAGCCTTGGTAATTCAGTCCGAGAGCAGCCTCACGCTGCCGCCCCGCGGGTTGTCAAACCAGTCGCTCATATAAAGACGCCCAGCGGAAGTCAGTGATAGAAAGACCGAACCGTATGCGACTTCAATCTTTCCCGAAAACAGCATCGGCTCGATTGATCCGAGCCTTCTCGAAGTTCGGCTTTGCCTGTAAAACGTTAAGCTGCCGATGGTTTCCAAGCGTTCCGATACCGTTGATCTGTCGGCTAGATTTTCGTACCGCTCTATGATCGAGTAGCCGGAAATTCCAAATCTTGAGCCGCGGAGAGCCCACTGGATATTTTGCTGCCAGTTCACCACCCAGCCTTGGAATCCAAGTTTGTTGGCCTGTTCCATTACTTCCATCAATGCCACGTTGAGAGCCGCGAGACTTATCGACGTTCTTGAAGTCCGTGCGACTTTATCGAAAGCGCTCAACGAGCCAGCATAGGCCTCGGTGGAATTGGCGAAGCCGTCAGCTTTCAACCACCAACCTTTTCGTCCCGGAGCTTTTGGTTCGAGTCTGATCTCGCGCGACGGCAAATAGGGGTGCGTTAAAGCGGACATCGCTTCGCTCAACAGGTCTTCCGCGGCTTCTTCACGCGATAGGCGGAACACTTCGGCTTGTTGCCATCTAACTTCGGGGTCGTTGACCGCATTATCCAGGGGCATCATTGGAGCATCTTTCTGTCTAAGGCACGGGAATGGGGAAGCCTGCGAAGAACTCGGGAGGTTGTTTTTAATCAGATCGCACTGTCGTCCATAACGGGGTGCGGCCCGACCGCCAGTATGCGGAATCGCGTTTCCATGGATCCGGACACGGCCTCCCAGTCTGTCGCGTAAGCGTTTCCCATGCTGTGCTCCGCCATGGGGTCGTCCAGCCGCCTGAGCAGGTCGCCGCCCCTGGGGATTTTACCGTTCGCTACGTGGTACCTAGAGTATGGTTCACTCTTACCATCCCACATTTGTGTCCAGTAGCCGGACGCGTCTGTGGAAGCCATCAACTCGTCGACCGTCATTTCCGGCGGTCGGTGGATGTTTCGCATCACGACGTCGCCGCGAAACTGTCCCAAAGCAGGGGCGTCGACGTCAAATTGTCTATTATCGTCAATATTGGACTCGAGAGCGCCTTTGTTTGCCTCACCTTCGAAGGGGTCAAGGGATGGATGTTGGACGAACGCGGGCTCTGTTTCGTATGCATTCATCCCGGTAACGTGGGAGATCACTACTGGCAGGTCCCTGCATTCTGAAGGATACCAGAGAACGCCATCAATATATGGGCGGCCGCTAGACGATACTTTCGGATTGTCGTCGACATTTACGTGCAATTCGGCGATCCGCCTCAGTTTCGCGACATCGTCTTTTGGATCGCCAGTCATCGTGCAGCCAAAGCCGCCCCCGTCACCCAATCCCGGGTAGTCCCAGTCGAAGATTTCTGACTGATAGCAGGTGGATTGGACTTGCCCTTCTTGGCTGACTACGTGCACCAGATACGCCTCGAACCGAGGTTCCATCTCGAAATCCACGTGATGCCATTTGCCAGCAAGGATTACGGTGTCCGTGTCTTTCTGGCGAAGCCCTTCCGCCCCTTTCAACAACGAAGCGTCATAATTGTCGATCATATAAGCAAGTTGCCCCGACGGGTGGCTAGCAGCGCCGTTTACAAATCCAAGGAGTTCGGTTCCTCGGATTTCGATCGCTACATCTGGTCCTGATAGCATGAGCTGCCCATTATATTGGCGCGGCGGGTGATCTAGTGGGAGCGGGACGCGCGCGACGGCGTTGGCTTTGCGCAAGCTGTAGAGATTTGATCGGTCGAGCATTCATATTCCTTCGTAAGGCAGGCTAACGCGGTGCGCATGTGGTTTTCCGCAGCAAGCGCTTGCCTGCATGTGATTAAAATCGGGGCAAGAATTTTTTTTGCCGTTATCGAATGGTCGTCCGGATTTTCAAGGCGCGCAAGTGGATGTCGAGTGTTTTCGAACCAATCTTCCCGGGGATGGTCGTGTCGACCATCAGGCAGGTTTAAGCCTGCGAAGAACGATCCCTGTGCGAATGATCGATGTTGACTCCTCCGCAATTGTTCACTATATGTTCTTTCCATGTCCAAATCGTTGACCCATTCGATACGAATACGTTGATCCGCTGGCTGCTAGTCGGCCTGGTTGTCATTGGCTATTTTGTATCGAGGAAGTCATGCGATCTGTAGATCAAGCGGCGGAAAGCGTCGCGCGGGCGACGCCGTCCCACAAAGCTCCGTTCTATCCCGTTGCCACAATCAAATGCGAGGGCGCTGCAGTCTTCCGGTCTCAGGTCGCGCGAGATGTCGCCTGCCTGCTGGACATCGACAGCTCCGTTTCGTCATGGCGGTGCCAGCCTCTAAATCATAGCGAACAAGCGCAAGGCGGTACTCCTGATTTCCGCGTAAGCTTCAACGACGGAAGCTACCGCTATTTAGATGCGCCAGACAGGGACGAACGGGATACCACCTTCCGTCGCCATCTCGACAGTGATTATGGCCAGCTCTCCCACGACGATGTTTACGATGGTTGCCGACTCCATAATGCCCGCGATCTCCTCCGATACGGCGGGTGGCGAACACCACTCGGCGATCGAGTCCGTCTTCTGGCAGCTCTCGACGAGCATGGCAGCCTGACGTTGGCAGAATGTCTTAGCGCTATCCAGGAGACCAGGCCCGTCGCCGGGGTCGCCTCGCTTATCCTATCCGGCTTCGTCGAGGTCGACCTCGACGAGGCGCTGCTCGGTCCAGAAACCATCGTGCGTCGAATACGTCGCTGAAATCACAGGCATCTCCCGTCAGATTTCAGAGAGACCACGATGAAAAACCGTAAACTCCGACCGAGTTCATTCTCGGCACAAAAGAAGACATTTTCGACAGCGGTAGCCATGTGCGCCATCCGAAGCGCATTGCGGCCGTTTTTGACCCGTCCTGACGTCAGTTTCACCGCATTGCTGGAGACACCAGAAGATATCGACAGCCTATTTTACCATCAAGCTGCGGGGGATCTCCTTGGAAAAGATCAGCTATACGACGAGTTCGGGAATGATCTCATTTCAATCGTTCGAGGCGACGAGCTCGCGATCGTCAACGCCCTAGGCAAAATCCTGGACGCGAAGCGATGTGTCATCCTGACCGAAAATCTCGAAAAACTAGATGCCGATCTCAGGCTTGTCGCGGATATCGAAGTCGTTCTTTCAAGGCCTTCCCCAGCACACCTCCTGTCGGCAGCGCGTGTGATCGGCCTCAAGGGGATGACGCCTCAGGACGCAGAATACCTAGCGGACCTCGAATTCAGGAGAGTTCTGCTGGCTGTTCGTGGCGGCAGATCGCTTCGATCAGCCATTAGCCGTCTAAGGCGCTCCGAGCTCAAAGCAAAATCCGTGGCCGACGAGGAGACAATTCGGCCGACGAAACCGAACAAAACGCTTCACAACATGGCCGGGTACGGAGAGGCGGCGTCGTGGGGACTGCAACTAGCCGAAGATATCGCAGCCTGGCAGGCGGGGCTAATCGACTGGGAAGACGTTGACCGAGGCGCTGTTCTCTTCGGGAAATCCGGTTGCGGGAAGACAACGTACGGACGTGTGCTCGCCGAAACGTGCGGAATCCCGATCATCGAGGCGTCGTCTGCCAGTTGGCAGGCGATGGGTCATCTCGGTGACATGCTCAAAGCCATGCGCAGGACCTTCGAAATTGCCAACAAGAAAGCGCCCTGCATTCTCTTCATTGACGAGTTCGACTCCTTCGGAGATCGCAGCAGCAATACCGCCGGGGACAACCTCGATTACAAGCGTCAAGTCATCAACGGGCTGCTCGAGTGCCTGGACCCACCGGGAGGGCGGCCCGGCGTCGTCGTCGTCGCGGCTACGAATTTTCCCAATGTGATTGATCCCGCTTTGCTCAGGCCAGGGCGTCTGGAAAGGCGTCTCGGCATTCCGCTGCCTGACGAGAACGCCCGCGTAGCCATCCTGCGACAACATCTGCGCGGGCTCGCCCCTCCCGCCGACCTGCTTCAATTCGTGGAGCTGACTGCAGGATACACGGGAGCAGATATCGAGGTCGTCGCACGGGAGGCACGCCGTAGAGTACGGAAGGAGCGCCGCCCCCTTACGGAGCGAGACCTGCTTGAGGGGCTACCACCAAGCAGAGCGCTGTCCGATATCGAACTTCGTCGGGTGGCGATCCACGAGGCCGGGCATGCGATCGTCAGCCAAGTCGTCACAACGATCGAAGTGCAATGGGTCGTCATCAATAGGCGGGTCCAGCTCGGGGACGGGGGCAATTCTCTGGGGCACTTGGAATACAAGTTACAGGAGAGCGTCTTGGAGACAGAAGAGAGCCTTGCTCTACGCATCGACGCTCACCTAGCCGGTATCGCTGCTGAGCGTGTTGTTTTCGGAAAGCATTCCACAAGCGGGGGAGGCGCTCATGCTTCCGATCTGCGGATCGCCACCGATCTTGCAACGAGAGTCGAGCGTCACTTTGGTTTCGGCGCAAACCTCGTTCTGGATCTGGGAAGCGGTGCAGAGGCGCTCGAAAGCCTGAGGATGCGTGATCCACGCCTCTGGCGGGCCGTCGATCTTCGTCTCAGGGCGTCGCTCAAAAGAACGGAGGCGATCCTGCGAGAGTATCGGGCCGAACTCGAACAACTAACAGGCTGGTTGGTCGATAAAGGACGGGTCAGCGGAACAGAAGTGCGGAAACTGGTTTCCGCGCGCCGGGGCCATCCGGGTGACACGAACCCAGCCATCGAATCTCAAACGGAAAGCCAAGTGGCGGAGAGCAAGCGGGAGTGGCTGAGATGAGCGCTTTCGGGATCACTATGCCCGACGGCCGGACCGCCGAACAATATACTGAAGACTACCAGCAGATGTTGGAGCAGATCGCTTCCGGAATCCCGCCCACCGATGAGGACCTGTCCTTGGCTCCCCTTATCTTCCGCTGGCTGGTCGATCGGGTCGATTACGGGGCAGGGGAGCAGTATCTCCATGTTTTCGGATTCTTTGAAGGCCATCCCTTTATCCAAGACGGACATTACGGGCGCACGTCACCGTTGCTTCAACTTGATCGCGGAATGACGTGGGCACGATGCCGGAGCCGTGTTTATCGTTTGCGGGAGCCGCTTGCGAAATGGCTCGTGAAGTAACGCGACGTTGTGGGCGTTCGTCACGGTACGGTTGTTGTGCCGTGACCTGGTTTGCAGCCAGATCCTCAGGAGGAGACGCGAAAACGTCAGCATGACCTGAAGGTCCCCGATCAACTACGGCCCCAGTCAACGGGTCTCCAATACCTGCTCATTTAGACCGAGTTAAATGTCGAGGTTCTTCGCGAATTCGGCATTCGACTGGATAAAGTTGAACCGCGCCTCGGGCTTCGCTCCCATCAGGGCGTTGACAACTTCCGCGGTCGCGTCCTCGAGGCCCTCGCCGATCCCGACTTGTAGCAATGTGCGCGAACTGGGGTTCATCGTCGTTTCCTTGAGCTGGGCGGGCATCATCTCACCCAGCCCCTTGAACCGCCCGATCTCAACCTTCTTGTTTTTGAAAGCGGCGGTCTTGAGGAGTTTGGCGCGGTGCGCGTCGTCTCTTGCATAGACAGTCGTCGAGCCGACGGTGATGCGGTAGAGCGGCGGGACGGCGAGGAAAAGATGCCCCTCGTTCACGAGCTTCGGCATCTCCTGGTAGAAGTAGGTGATCAGCAGCGCTGCGATATGCGCTCCGTCCACGTCGGCATCGGTCATAATGATGATGCGCTCGTAACGAAGGTCTTCCTCACGGTAATTCTTCTTGGTCCCGCAACCAAGCGCGGTCGTCAGGTCGTTTATGAGCTGGTTTGCTCCCAGCTTGTCGCGGGTGGCGCTGGCGACGTTCAGGATTTTGCCCCTAAGCGGTAGGATCGCCTGGTTGAGGCGGTTCCGTGCCTGCTTGGCGGAGCCACCAGCCGAGTCTCCTTCGACGATGAAGAGTTCGGTGCCGCGCCTGTCGTTCTGCGAGCAGTCGGCGAGCTTGCCCGGAAGGCGAAGCTTCTTGACCGCACTCTTACGGCTGACATCTTTCTCTTTCTTCCTGCGTAGCCGTTCGTCCACGCGGTCGAGAACCCATTCGAGGAGCTTCGTCCCTTCGGTCTTGTTTTCGAACAAGTAGTGGTCGAACTGGTCCGACATCGCTTTTTCGACGATGCGCTGTGCCTCGGCGGTAGCTAGCTTCTCCTTCGTCTGCCCCACGAATTCCGGCTCGCGAACGTAGACGGCGAGCATCGAAGCCACAGTGGACATAACATCTTCCGGGGCAATCTCTTTTGCCCGTTTATTTGCCGTCAGGTCGCCAAAGTTCCGGATGCCCTTGGTCAGGACGGCGCGCAGGCCGTTTTCATGCGTACCGCCTTCGCGGGTCGGGATAGTGTTGCAATAGGAATTCACATAGCCGTCGTCGGTGTGCCAGGTGACCGCCCATTCAACGGCACCGTGCTTGCCCGCCGTGCCGATGCTTCCTGAAAACGGGGTCGAGACGACGGTGGTTTCCTTGCCGATCTGCTCGAGGAGGAAGTCCTTGAGTCCGCCTGGGAAGTGAAGCACGGCTTCCGGCGGCGTCGGGTCCTTGGGGTCGAGCAACGCTGGATCGCATTTCCACCTGATCTTAACGCCCTTGACAAGGTAGGCCTTCGAACGGGCCATCCGAAAGAGGGTCGCGGGGTTAAACTTGTGAACATTCTTGAAGATGAGTGGGTCCGGATGAAAGCGAACCGTTGTGCCCCGTCGCTGAATTCGGCCGATCTGCTCGAGCGCTGATGTGGGTTTGCCTCGCGAATAGGTTTGCCGATAGAGCTGTAGGCCACGCGCAACCTCGACGACAAGCCTATCGGAAAGCGCGTTGACGACGGAGATGCCGACGCCGTGGAGACCGCCCGAAGCTTCGTAGGCGTCGCCGTTGAATTTTCCGCCCGCATGCAGCTTGGTCATGATGACTTCGAGGGCAGAGATACCCGTCTGGTGCTTGTCGATCGGGATGCCACGGCCGTTGTCGGCCACGGACAACACGCCCTCGGCGGTCAATTCCACATCAATCGTCGATGCATGCCCGGCGACGGCCTCGTCCACCGAGTTGTCTAGGACTTCCGCAAATAGGTGGTGGTAGGCGCGCTCGTCCGTGCCGCCGATGTACATTCCGGGGCGGGCGCGAACAGGCTCCAAGCCTTCCAGCACCGTGATGGAGTTTGCGTCGTATTCCTCTTCTGCGGACTTGGGTGCCGTCACGGCCCTGCGACTGGGGGCTTTCCTTGCTCTCGGTTCTTCGACAACGGTTGAAGCAGCGGGCACGAGGTCGAACAGATTGGTCATGCGAATTCCTGGAGGATACGGCTATGTTCTTGTTTTGTACTATTCCGAGAGATAGCACAAGCCTGCCCCGTTTGGGTCCGGGCACGTTCGTTTACCAATGTGGCAATAGGTCCACGACCGTTTGCCGGCGCCATAATTTCTGATTGCAATCAGATAGCACGTAGAAAGCAACGAAGGTATCTCTGGTGCCAATTCGCCTTCCAATCGAGGAGTTCAAGCAAGTTGGCTTGTCTCACTGAGCCAAATGCCGCGTTGAGTGACGTAAGGACTTTCACCGTCCGCGAAGCCCGCACCAACGGATCAAAAGCAGACAACGCTTCGACCAACCGCTGTAATTTCGGAATGGGCTGTCTTCGCGAAGGCAGATCGCAGGATAGGCAGGACGGCGCGAGACAGGGGCGACGCGATTTAATGGGGAGGGCCCTTGCCGGAGCCGCTAATCCGGGCGAGCATTTTCCAACAAGCAATTTTATTGGAGAATGCGATGACCACTGTCTCTGAAACGACCTCGACAGAAACCTCGGCGAGTGCCCTGCGCGAAGCGCCTTTTATGTGCGAGTTCGAGCTGCGAGTTTTCGACAAATACACTGACGTGCAAAGAGAAACCTCGGGCGAGACGTTGTCTATCGCAATCACAAATGGGTTGCCCGACCTTCGACATCTCTCACATTCCCGGGCAATATTCGGTGCAAGGCGAATGGTGGGTTGGCGCACCTATGGGTGCTATGAAGTCTGGTTTCCTGACGAAGACGAGCGGCCGCCGGAAGGATATGACCATTTTGCGGTTCGCAAGTCGGTGACCTTCGAAGACAAGATCGAAGTTTTCGACGTGTTGTCGGAATTTGACGAAGCTGAAGGCATTCTGCGCTACCGCGCTCAGGATTTGGGCAATGGAAGTGAGGACCGGGGAATTATCGCGAAAGGCGTGAAAGAGTATCTTGATGCGGCGTATCAGGTAATGCTTTGGGACCCGAAGTCCAACTTGGATATCTCCGAGGGCCTCAATGACCTGTTCCTCGATCGGGATTGGACTGCATTCGTTTCCCCGGACGATCTTAAAGTCCCCCCAGTATCGATCTCGGAGGTCGAATTGGTGCAACACTCTTCTGTTCGCGAGCGGCTGGTGCGTTTCCAATACGTGAACGGCGACCAAAGAGGTTGGGAGCTTGAGTTTGCGGATGTTAAGAAGGGTCGGCTTCACGTGCGGCGAAACTCGTTTAGTGCGCTCAGGTCACCTGTTCCGGCGTTTCGAGGAGATCAACTTCCTTATGTGTATGATGCCCTGCAAAACGCACTTGGCGGGATGCAGGTCCAAACTTCGGATGTCGCGGCAGCTTAGCTGGGGTAAGGCTTCGTTGGTCGGCGGGGGGGCCGCCGTTCTGGGGGCCCCGAAGAAGCGGCCGCGGGTGCCTACTGCGGATCAGAGTATGGGCAATTGCGATGGCCAAGTCGCTCTCCCCGTTTCCATGCCGTCCCCGAGAACGACACTACGCTGTTCGATGACGAAAATACCGGTGGCCAGGCGAGCGAAAGACAGGTCGAGCCAAAATCGTCCTCAGCTTGGTCTGAAAGGAGAATCGGTTCGACCTGTCCGATTTTTCCGGCTGTCCTTGTTTGGCTATAAAAAATCGGCCCACCAATTGCTTCCAGACGTGCCGATAGGGTTGTCCTCCCGGCGAGGTTCTCATAGCGTTAACGAGGAAGTATCCCGAAAGCCCAAACCTTGAGAAGCGCAACGCCCATTGCACATTCTGGTCCCAGTTCACCTGCCACCCGAGTAGCCCAAGCTTTGTGGCTTGTTCCACAACGCTCGTCAGTGCCACGTTGAGGGACGCTAAACGGTCGACTGTCCGCGATGCCGGCACCAGAAAATCGAAAGCTGACAACGCCTCGAAGTAAGCCGCGGTGTATTTCGCGAAGCCCTCGGCCGTCCACCACTGACCTTTCGATCCCGGCGTTTTCGGCTCAGATCGTATCCCACGCACGGGCGTGTATCGATGGTGGAGAGCGGATGGCGGTTCAGTTACAGTTTTTCCGCGGCCTCTTCCCGCGCCAGGCGGAACACCTCTGCTTGATGCCATTTTGTTTGCGAATCACTAAAGGAATTTTCCAAAGAGAGCATTGTGCGACTTCTAAGATGGCTAAGGATTACCTGGTGGCGGCCGCTATGTGATCGACTGGTTGCGGTTGGATGATCAGCCCGCAGGGATTACGCCCTTACAGTTGTTCTCATCTTAGCCCTCGTCGTATTTCGATGATTTCAGGCGTCCCACGGCATGTGAAGTCGACCAGATCAATCGGGTTTTCGAAAGTGCCGATGGGTATGTCTAGCTCAAGGTTT
The DNA here is from genome assembly GCA_900473045.1 of Hyphomicrobiales bacterium. Classification (GTDB taxonomy): domain Bacteria; phylum Pseudomonadota; class Alphaproteobacteria; order Rhizobiales; family Rhizobiaceae; genus Pararhizobium. The sequence continues at coordinate 14,599 of UCKS01000067.1, read as the reverse complement.
TTCGTCGCAAAACCCAGGGAGGAGATCGCCTCGGCTTTATTGCGCGCTGTTACCCACACGGTAGTAAGGGTGGGGACGTCGATAAGATATCTGTTCATTGATGTTCTATCCGTAGGAGGAGATTCAATGGTGCTGCCAAATTTTGGACGGCGCAAGTAGTCTCCACGATGACCATATGCTTTTTCCGCAGCTGGCCCGGACGCCCTGGCCGCTCGACCTTCAGCAGCGGCTTGTGGCGTCGTTGCTCAGGCAAGAGCGTACGCAAACAGATTATGGCGATGGTGCTGGACACACGCTAGGACATTCATAATCCGCGGCGCCTTTTTGGCTTTGAATCTTAAACTTGTTTTTCGTTAACGAGGCTGTTGAGATTTCAGCCATAAAAGTCGAAATTTCTTGCGGCCGGTTAAGTCTCGCGTGACGATAGTGATCATCGACCCTTTAATGAAGACCGTTATGAAAAAACATCGTATCATTCGACTTGGCCAATACGCCTTTCGTCTCCCACCGCCACCGCCCGCTCCTCCGGCCCCCATTTCAAGTCCCGACGCATGTGCGGCGGTAGAAGCCTTTTGCAACTACCTAGAAAATTTGGAGGTACAAAAGGTTCACCTGCTTGAGGTGTGCAGCACGGGCATCAAATTTCGTGGTCGGAGGGGCCGAATGAAATTAGACGCTGGGTACGTGGACCTGGGTCTTCATGGTAGGCGAGCTACCTCTGACAACGTTGCGACAGTCTTCCGCAGCAATCGCTCACGCAAAGACCTTGAGGACATGTTTGATTTTGTACGTGCCGGCGACCTTCGCGAGGCAAAGTTTAAAGCGTCGTTGCTTTCCGCTTCCGTGTACCTCGAGGCGGACTAACCCGTGTGATCCGGCACGTTCCGTTTCACTCTTTTGGTGGGCAGTCTGCCTGACCTGTAGGGCTTGTATCTGCCACACCGATCAAAGCCGGCGCGCGTTGGTTGGAGACCTTTTTGCGTCTCGTTTCAAAGGCACTTCAAGTAGCCCGTAGTATGGCCGGGACGGGTTGACGCTTATGCAAAATTAGGCAGCCTCCATAAGCAAACAGCTAAATTCCGCACTGATCGCAAAAATTCCGGCGTTGTAGGCTTCGGGATCGCCGCGAAGTTTCTCTAGGTCCAATCCATATCTCTTTTTGATAGCTAACGCAGCTTCGGCCCATAGGCCGTCTTCCAATTGATCGGCTAGCTTCTCAGCGGGTTCCGAAAGCTTGTCACAAATCGCGCTGCCACTTTGATTGGCGATTACGTGGAGTCCTTTTCCATAGACCGCATAGAACCACCCCAGCGTTTGGCCATCTGGTGTACAGACGAAGATTGTCTCTTCGTCTGTAGCAAACCGCTTCCATGACTGCAGCGTTGGCTGCCCGTGACGCGGTATTGGCGGTCTCGTGTTCGCGGCAGTCGATGCGGATGTCCCGCTGTCCGAATGCCGCGTCTACAAAATTACAGTGATGCGGTTTTTCCGCATCGGAATGGGCGAAGGGCGCGATGCAGGAGACCAACGCGATCCCGATCCAGCGCATGTGCGCTAGCTGCCGGTACTTAGATGTCTGATCATCTTGACCAAGGTGATCAGCAGGTCTTCCTGTTCGTGCTCGGCCAAAGCATCGACCGTTTGTTCTGCGACGCTTGCCGAGTTGCCTACCTCGAGCGCCGATAACCCTTCGGGCGAGATGCCGACGTTGACACCGCGCTTGTCGGTCCCGGCGCTACGCTTCGCGACAAAGCCCTTGCGTTCGAGCGCGGCGATGGAGTCCGTCGCGGTTGGCTGCGAGACGCCGAGGTTAGCGGCGATTTCCTTGACCCCGAGCCCATTCCTACGCCCCTCGAGAAGCTCGAGGATGGCAAGCTGTGTCGGGTTGAGGCCGCTGGTCTTGGCGCGGTTCCAGTCGTCGGTCCGCATTGCCGTGGCGACCCGAGAAAAACCTTCTCGAATGCGGTGGTTGATGGACGTAGGGTTCTTCGGCGTTTCCATGTCGCGAAATATACATAGGCCTATGTGATGCAAGAAGGTATTTCAGATTTTCACGGTGACGGCACATTCAAAAAAACAGGCTACAACAAGACATTCCCGAATCGAGGGCGATAATCGACATTCATATCCGGAACAACTGCAGGCCTATTCAGTTGTGCGCCATGATTGAATGGAGGTCACGATATGCGCGCACTTTGCTGGCACGGAAAGGGCGACGTTCGCGTCGACACAGTTCCCGATCCTAAAATACAACATTCCCGAGACGCCATTATCAAGATAACCTGCTGCGCCATTTGCGGGTCTGACCTGCATCTCCTCGACGGATATCAGCCCACAATGAAGAGCGGGGATATCCTTGGGCATGAGAATATGGGCGAGGTCATTGAATTGGGGTCGGATGTCACCAACCTGAAAATCGGCGACCGCGTGGTCGTTCCTTTTACGATTAGCTGCGGCGATTGCTGGTTTTGCAAACAGGGGATGTTCTCCTGTTGTGACACAACGAATCCAAACGCTGAGATCGCACGAAAGGCGATGGGCCACTCTCCAGCAGGGCTTTTCGGATTTAGCCACATGCTTGGGGGCTATAGTGGAGGGCAGGCGGAGTATTTGAGGGTTCCGATGGCCGATGTAGGGCCGATCAAGGTGCCAGACAGCGTGTCTGACGAGCAGGCACTTTTCCTCTCGGACATTTTCCCAACAGGTTACATGGCTGCTGAAAACGCGCAGATTCAACCGGGTGATACTGTGGCAATTTGGGGCTGCGGCCCCGTTGGACAGTTTGCAATCCGGTCGGCGCTCATGATGGGCGCGGGGCGCGTCATCGCGATCGATGAAGTGGCTGAGCGCCTAGCAATGGCAGAAGCGGGCGGGGCAGAAACGATTAATTTCTCCGGAACCGATGTCTATGACGAATTGATGTCGCGTACCGCCAACCGGGGGCCGGATAGCTGCATCGACGCGGTTGGATGCGAGGCATCTGGTCATGGCTCCGCCGACGCGTTACTCGATAAGGCTAAGGCGGCGCTCTATCTCGCAACTGATCGGGTCCACGTGCTGCGGGAAGCCATTATGAGCTGCCGCAAGGGCGGCACGATCTCCATTCCGGGTGTGTATGTTGGAATGGGCGACAAAATCCCGATTGGCGCTGCGATGAACAAAGGGCTTACGTTGAAGATGGGGCAAACCCATGTGCAGAAGTATACGAAACCCCTCCTAGAGAAGATAGAAGCGGGCGAGATCGATCCCAGCTTCGTGGTGACGCACCCAGCATCGCTTGAGGACGCCCCGGAAATGTACAAGAAATTTAGGGATAAGGAGGATGGCGTTATCAAGGTAGTGTTGAGGCCATAAGAGAAAGGCTCCTTCACGGCGCGGACACTTTCTCAGAAACAGGACAGCACCGATTGCCGAGGAAGGCGTCAAACGGATCGGCAAATTGTACCGAGGCCGAATTGCGCGGCCTCGATCCGCAACGGGAGACGGGAGCATTCAGCGCCACTGGTCGGCGAAATGCACGCTGGCTTGTTTATCAGCGCGCTTGCGTCGCAACGAAGTTCCCGCTCGGCGAGGCTTTGGCCTACGTCGCCAATTACTGGGATGGACTGAAGCTCTTCCTGACCGACGGCCACATCGAGATCGATATCGATCCGAAGAGCGCGCTCTTTGCGGGTCATGACGCCGGAGCCGAGAACTGGGCGACCATCGCTTCACTGTTGAGACCTTTAGCTCCACGCCGTTGATCCGCAGACGTATCTGACCGCCACGCTTACCGCCATTGTGAACGGCGACAAGCAGAGCTGAATTGATGAGCTTCAGCCGTCGACGTATTCAGGACGAACAAACGGCTGAAGTCTGCTGTCTGCCCGAAGCGGTCATTCCCATCTGAAACCCCGAAGCCAGCTTTGCGCCTCCATGCCGGTCATAGACAGCGTGTTTGCCCGTACCTAAATGCAGACATGGCTTTACATCCCGGTGCTTGCTGCTTCCGCTCGCACGAGTAATCGTCCGATAGACGGTTGGGGGAAGGCATCCCGCGGCAATTGACGGTGCCAGATGGCAGTTATTCCCCCTGTCAGCACAAACGCTACCCTCACGGGTGACGATGGCGGCAGTGAAGTTGCCAGCGCAGCGTTTGTATGGCACCTCGTTTGCATGGCAAATCGTGCGAGCTACATAAGGATGCGACCGTGGGAGACGAAGTTTGGGGGACATTGGTCAAAGAATTCTCTGATGTTCCAGACGCGTCGGCCATAACTCGCATCACTGTGCGCCTTGTGATCGCTGCGGTACTTGGTGGGGTTCTCGGGTTCGAACGCGAGAGCAAGGGTAGAAGTGCTGGCTTGCGAACTCACATGTTGGTTGCCGTGGGTGCTGCACTTTTCGTTTTAGGTCCACTGCAGAGCGGCATGCAGATCGGCGATCTTTCACGGGTACTGCAGGGTGTCGTTCAAGGAATAGGCTTCCTCGGCGCGGGTGCTATCATAATCCGCTCGGCGCAGCGCGAGGTAGAAGGGCTCACCACAGCGGCCAGTATCTGGGCGACAGCCGGGATCGGCGTAATGGCCGGCCTGGGATTGGAGGTAACTGCCGTCCTATCGACCGCGATCGTCTTGGTAATTCTCGCAGCGGTGCCTCACATCTTGCCCACGCCATCCGAGACGGACTCAAAGTCTAGTGGGGAGGATTGACCGTAGAATGGCAGCGAGCCTCAACCTAATCATTAGCGGGTAGCGCGAAACGGCTGAAAAGCGCCTCCTTCTCGGACATTTGTCACGGCGGTACGAGTCCTGGAACCTGCCGGTCCTATCAATAGACCACAAGCCGGTTCGCGGGTTAGGTCGTGTCGCAGCCAAAAGGGTAGAAGCCTAATTCCGCGGTGCCGGTGCTCATACCTCCAAGATCTACGATCTGAGGGACATAAGCGACAATTGATTGTCGCTCGCATCAAGCCAGATTCTGGGTCGAATCTCATTTACGACCTTCGGATAAAATCAGTAATAGCAACCGATGCTTAACGGCTTCCCCGTAGGGTCTCCAAGCAACGGAGGCCGCTTAACGATGTCGACGCAATGTAACGCCTGCCGTGACGGAGCTGCATTTCAGCTTCCCTTTTCGATGGCATTCCAGCCTATCGTAGATATCCGAACCGGAAAAATCTTCGCCCACGAGGCGTTGGTACGTGGTCCGAACGGGGAAGGAGCAGCTTCTGTCCTTTCGCAGGTCCAACCCGACAATCGCTATGCCTTTGATCAGCAATGTCGGGTGAAGGCGATTGAACTTGCCTCTCAACTTTACGACAGTAATGACGAGGTCAGGTTATCGATCAACTTTATGCCGAATGCTGTCTATGAGCCTCGGGCATGTATACGGTTAACCCTTGCAACTGCAATGAAGACCGGCTTTCCGCTCGACCGAATTATCTTCGAGTTCACCGAAGACGAGCAGCTCGACGCAAAACATGTCCTACATATCCTGAGAACCTATCGTGACATGGGATTCAAAACTGCAATCGACGATTTTGGGGCGGGCCATTCCGGTTTAGGGCTTCTCACGCAGTTCCAGCCTGACATCGTCAAGCTGGACATGGCTCTAATCCGAGGGATCGACTTGGATCAAGTCAGGCGCACCATCGTCAAGCATACGCTGAATATGCTCGATGATCTGCAGATTATGCCGCTGTGTGAAGGTGTCGAGACAGCAGGAGAATTGTCGGTCCTGAGCGACCTCGGGGTATCCCTCATACAGGGATATCTCCTAGCAAAACCAAGCTTCGAACAACTGGCCGTTCCCGTTCCCGCGCATGTGCTTCTTGGCAAAGCCGCCTAGGGCTGACACGAAGACCATTCCCATGAGAGATGTCGCTACACGTCGCGTGCTACCTCCTTTCGTTCGAATGTTGTTCAGCATGCTTGGGTATTAGCGCGAGGCCGTCATGCCATTTGAGCGGCTGTGGATTTTGAGGCGGTAGGTCACGTATATGCGACCCAGCCACGAAAGCTGAAGGCGTGGTAGAACTGGGTGATCCCGGTAAACTCGGCATCATGTAGACACGCTTCCTCTTCCGCCGGGGACAGTATGAAAAGACGATCTTTCATGCCTTGTCTTGCCGCGTCCTGCGTCTCGGCATCCAGCTCCGTCGTCGCCCCGAACTTGATGTGCCTGTCTATCCAGAGCAAGCGATCCGGTTCGATGCGCGGGAAGCTGACGTGGGCGAGCACGAATGGCGATCCGGGGCGGAGAAGTTTCCGGATGCCATGGAGTGTGTGGATGCGTTCCTCAAGTGACAGGTGGTGGAATACCAGGAGACAGACTGCACCATTGTACGGACCATCGGGTGCAGCGCCGACGTCCCCGTGGTGCAAAGCGATACGATCTACAAAGCTGGTCGTCGTTTCCCTTGCAAGAGCAAGCATGTCTGATGACGGATCAACACCGTCGAAAAACCAACCTTGATGTTGCTCAGCGAGCGCCTTCAGCTCAAGGCCGCCACCTGCTCCGACAACAAGCACGCGTCCTTTTGCTGGGACGTGTTCTGCCATGAGTAGTCCCGTCATCCTATGGAGGCCATCCAGACCGGGAACATTACGTTTGGCACCATTGATGTATCGTGCCTGTTGTCCGTCGAACTTACTCATGAGTGATGGACCCGAACATCAATGACCTGTGGGCACCGACGCCTGCCAAATTCCCGTCACCAACCGCGAGTGCGACAGAGGCTATCGGGCGCGCCGCGTCCCCATAGGCGAAGACGCCAGGCATGCTGGCCTCCTTCATCGCACCGGTCGTGACTGTGGAGCCGAGGGGTCCTTGGTACATATCGAGGTCGAGCTGTTGCGGGATCAATGGTGAGACTTCAAAGGGAGCAAGCGCGAACAAGCATGAGAAGGCGAGTATTCGACCGTCGGGAAGTTGGATGTCGGCGTGTCCGTTCATCGTATCGGCCATAAACTTTCTCCAGTTTCGCAACATCATAAGTAGCATGATGGGCCAGTGTCAACACTCACGACACCTCGATTGTATCATGAGCCTCGATTGTGCTATTGCTGTCGTGCGATGAATTAGAGAAGGAGCGGGATATGAGGCAAGACGGTCGGCTTTCGCGCATGCTGCATGTCCTGATCCATATGGGGCGGCATGAGGGCGCGATGACATCCGAGGTGATCGCGCAGATGCTCGATGCCAACCCGGTTGTGATCCGGCGCACCATGGCGGGACTACGCGACGAAGGCTACGTCAGCTCGGTGAAAGGGCATGGCGGCGGCTGGACGTTGGCTCGTCCTCTGGAGGAGCTTACGCTTCTCGACATTTACCGAGCAGTGGGAGAACCATCCATCTTCGCAGTTGGACCTGCCTACGACATGCCGGGATGCCCCATTGAGCAGGCGGTCAACGGTACGCTGAAGGAAGTCTTCACCGAAGCAGAAGAGCTCTTACGGAAGAGGTTTTCGGGAGTGACGCTTGCAGACGTGGCGAGGGCTTTCCCCCGCACTGGTGACCAAGGTGGCGGTCAACGATGCGCCCCATGAAACATGGTGCTGCTAGCTGCATCCTTCGAATTCTAGTCTTCAACGACCTTGACGGTTTTTATGCCCGAAGCGGACGTCGTGCTTGGATATTGAACGGCGGCTCTGCGCCGTCATTCCCGTCGTCCGGTGTCTACCTATCAGTTTCCAAGAGTCGCCACTCCTACATGCCTTCACCATCGGCAAGTAACGACGCGCTACGTACTTCTGATTTGGAAAACTGTTTACGGACCCGCATGATCATTGGTGAGCCACCGGTTCGGGGAACTTCCATTTTCCGTCGAGGATTTCAGCGTGTGGGCGATAAAGCCTAACCGTATAAGTCCAGCCGGGCATGATCGGGAGGCAGTTGGCGACTTTGCCATCGCAGCCGCCGAACTGGATGTCAGTCGAACCTCCAGCGCCCTTTTTCGCGGTGATATTGTTCAAGGAGTAAGCATTCAGTTCGTTCTTCTGGAAATAGCCATCGCCATTGTAAAGGCTGATCGACCAGAAGCCGTCGACAGGAACATCGCCGACATGAGGCGTGTAGACAATCTTTCCATCGTTCTTGGGCGGCGTGAAATTGAGGTAGATGGCATCCTTGCGCGGATTGCCGCCCCAGGTCGTGGCCGCTGAGATGAGATGCTGGATGGGGTCAACCTCATCCGTTGTGCCGAACGACCGGCTCGTATCAGTGAGCGTCGTACCGAGTTCGATCAGAGCCTTGCGAATCTTGTTTTTGCTGGCCTGGTCCCATTTCGGAAATTCCAGTTTACCGGGCGACGCCTGCTCGACCTTCAATTTGTCCTAGAGCGCATGGACCTCATCGATATCAGCCGGGGTCGGGTCAACCAGCGTGCGGATGCTTTTATGTATCTGAAAAGGCCCGCAAAAGCCTAGCTTCCCAAGCTGACAGTGGTAGCCGTTCCGAGAACGAGGATCCGGCCGAATAATCGAAATTGAGGACGGCCTTTTAAGACGATGACCGCTATCGGCCCAAAGCAGTCTGTCAAGAAACTTATGGCAGCATCGCGCTGCCATAGGTAGTTCAGCATCAAACCGCTTTTAACTTTTCTGGGCTGTCAAGGCTGCCTATTAACGTTGCGCTCGCATCGTTCATTCCCAACACGCTGGCTGCAATTTTGTGGGCTTCAAAACGTTCAACGACCCTTTCGAGTGCCGCTACCGCTGTGATGTCCCAGAAATGGGCCTGCGAGACATCGATAATCACGGTTTTTCCGTTGGCTTCCTCGATGTTGAACGCTTCGATGAAGACGTTGGCGGAAGCGAAGAAGACCTGACCTGACACCAGATACGTTATCTGACTGCCGTCTATGGAGGTCTGCGTCTGCACTTTCAGCAGGCGTGCAACTTTGAACGTGAAGAAGACGCCACTCAGAAGAACACCCACCGTAACGCCGAGAGCAAGATTGGAACTGAACACCGTGACCAGAACGGTCACAACCATGACTGCGCTGGACATCTTGGGGTGGACGATGACCGTCTTTAGCGAAGACCAGTCAAATGTATCGATGGAGACCATCACCATGATGGCAACGAGTGCAGCGACTGGAACCTGAGACACCCAAGGCTTCAGCAAGACCATCAGGATCAGAAGGAACGCCCCAGCGAACAATGTGGATAGTCGACCACGTCCGCCATATTTCACGTTGCTCACAGTTTGGCCGATCATTCCACACCCAGCAATGCCGCCGAACAGGCTTGCCGCAGTGTTGGCGATGCCAAGGCCGGTACATTCCCGGTTCTTTGAGCTTCGAGTGCCAGTGAGGTCATCCACGACGCTCGCCGTCATCATCGACTCCAGCAGACCTACCATGGCTATGGCAAGCGCCGGTCCGGCAATGATGGTCAGTGTTTCCACCGTCATCGGGACGGCAGGCCAGCCAAATATCGGCAGGGAATCGGGTAATTTTCCGAGATCGGCAATCGTCATGACCGGAAGCTGCAACGAGATCGATGCTACCGTCAGAACAAGAATGCAGATCAACGGTGACGGGATGGCGATGGTAATCCTCGGCACCAAGTAGATGACTGCAAGGCCCGCCGCCAGCATACCGTAAGCAAGCCAGTCTCCGCCAATGATGTGCGGCAATTGTGCCGCGAATATCAGAATGGCCAGTGCGTTGACGAAGCCAGTTCTTACGGATTTGGAGACAAAGCGCATCAGGACCCCAAGTCGAAGAACCCCGAAGGCAATCTGGAACACCCCGGCAAGCAGACCTGCGGCGAATAGATAAGCAAGTCCATTGGCGTGCACCAGCGGGGCCGCGACAAGAGCAACCGATCCCGCAGCGGCTGAGATCATCGCGGGACGGCCCCCCGTGAAGGCAACGACGATACCAATCACAAAGGAGGCGAACAGCCCGACTTGGGGATCGACGCCCGCAACAAAGGAAAATGCGATAACTTCGGGGATCAGCGCAAATGTTGCGACAGCTCCGGCAAGCATTTCGCGCATAGGATTGGCGGACCAATCCCGACGGATGGAGGAAAATTTCACGTGATGAGTTCTCGCAAAGCATGCCGAACACGCCCTGCTGAGCGGTTAATGATTGGCATGCTGTTCTTGCGTGGTCTGGCGGATCGGCGGCCAGAAGAGCCACCCGGAGTTTCACCGGGTCCGTGGTGAGTGGATTTGTAATATCGAAATTCTTCCGCATTGCAATAAGAAATTGCTAGGCCTCCAAAAATCGCCGCCCGTCTGTATGGAAAAATTGGTAACGTCCGGTAATGGACGCATTCTTGCCATCAACATAGCGGCATTTTTTCTGAATGGCCAATCGAGCTTGGTCAATGTGCGGGGAAGTCTTCCGGAGGTCAGTCGTGGCAGGCTCCCGTCGTGAAGCACCCGACGATGCTGGCGCGAAGTCGAGATCAATCCGCGTGTCGAAAGATGCCGCTAGAACCCAAGATTGCGCGATGTGCATCGTTGAGGAAATACCGACATCGAGCATTTATGGCGCGCAAATCGCTAAACCAGGGTGGGGCCGATGGCGTCAGGCCGGAGAAGAGGCACCATCAATAGGCTGGCCATGTTTTAAAAAGCAATCTTGCTTCCGTCGCCCGTTATCCCGTTCGGCGGTCGAATGCGTCTGTACGCCGCTTCGACAAAACCATAGAGTCCGAAGGCTAGGAGACCGGCGGCAGCGACAAGATAAAGGAAAGCGCCAAACGGAAGCTGTCGTACCCACGCCAGGGCTTCTGAGGTGCCACCTGCCTGCTCCGGATCGACGGCGGCCGCGGCGTAAAGCAAAAATACTCCAGTGATTAGAAACACGACACCGCGAGCGGCAAGGCCGTAGATACAGATCCAGTCGATTGCGGTCCCGGCAGTAGATGGGATGATGAGATATTTGCGATATCCGTGCCCGACACCCTTAATGATCTGAGCAATCCCAGCACCAATCACCGCCAGACCAACGGCAGAGAGAAGATAGCGCCCAAACGGCTGCTCTATCAACCAAGCGCTAAGAGCAGATTCGCCATCCGAACCGCTGTTACCACCATAACTCAGCGCCGCGCTCGCTGCGTAGATGGCGAGACTACTGTAAACCATGGCACTGATGAATAGACCAATCCGGATGCACACGCCCTTCAGCGTTCTGGGGTGACCGTCAGCATTTGCAAATGCCTGAGCAAGTCGCCATGCGATAAAACCGAGGAGGCCCACCGCGATTAAACCTAACCAGATGCGGCCAAGTGGCTGCTCAAGAATGACGTGAAGAGCAGATTTCGAGTCCGAATCTCCCCCACCAACAGATGAGAATAGCGCAAGTCCGCCTACGAGAACGTAGACGATGCCTCGTGCGGTGTATCCGAGCCTCGCGAGCCACTGGAACGGAGATTGGGTTTTCATGGGGCCTCATAGGTTATCTGCAGATGCACTCGGGGACGCTACGCTCTGTATCTGCGTCGTAACTCATGCGGGCCATCCATGTTCCGTCACCCGATTGGGATTGTATGGGAACTTCAGCAATGCGTCGCTGTTGCCATAAGTTCTTGATCTGTCGAATAATGCTGCGTTGTCTCCAGAGCTGCGTCGGTATGCTAGTCGCCGCTTTTTCGCGACGTTACACCGAAGTGCGCGTGCGGTGGGTCGCCACTAATCCACCAGTCATCGACCACGGTTCAACAAACTCTTCAGAGTTTGCGCCTACGTTGTGGACGTGTGTTGGAATACGACACGAAGCATCGATAGTTTTGGTCGACCGACTCAAGACAGGCCGGGCATCAAGCCTCGCGAACGTTTTCCGCTTTGGCTTTGCCAGTCTTTCGATCTTCACCCAGTTCATAGGTTACCCGCTGCCCCTCGCGGAGAGACCCGCTACCTTGAAGCGCGGATACGTGAACGAAAACGTCCTGACCGCCGTTCTCCGGTGTGATGAAACCAAAACCCTTGTCGTTGTTGAAAAACTTTACCGTACCAGTTGCCATGTATAGTCCCCGTTTTTGTTGCGCTTGAAGGCGCGGAACACAGCATATTGTTTGAACTGGCTCTGCACAAGTTTCTCGGAAAATTTTTGCTCGCTCCGAACGAGTTCTGAGACGCGGAGTTGTGTCTCTGCAAAAAATCGGGAGCCGTTAATGGAAAGAGATCAAAGAAGTCCTGAGCCCGCATACAGAATCTGGGAGGACGATGGCCTTGTCGACGGCCTCCATGAAGACGACCGGAATGCGCCCACGAACATGACATTTCTTCAGACAAAAAGCCCGCTGGTGTTCCGGAGGTGAACGAAAAACTCGATGCCGAGTTGCCAATGCTGAGGGCCGAGGCATCCTCAAGCCACCATCGATCCCAAGCCCTGATTAGAGGGGCACTCATCGGGATCAATGCAGCATCGATGAGGGGTATAGGAGGGTGACAGGTAAGTTGGGAGACCAGCCAGGGCGAGACCGAGGGTAAGGTCATCAAAAGGCACACATCGCAAGCCAAGATCAAAAATCACACACTGGAGGCAAAGAAGACCCACCCGCAGATGAATGAAGCACCATGCTTCTTTTACCCAGTCACATCGACGACGAGGGAACATACCCGGGGTCGCGGGTGTGCTCGGGAGGCGTGCTGGAACCGTCCTGCGACACCTGCGTCGATGCATTGCTCCGAATGCGGTCGATAGCGGTTTTCGCTTCATCCTGGCTCCATCCAGCATCGACCGCTGACTGGAGTAACCTTGCATCTTGCTGCTCGGAGCTTTCCTGGCTGGTTTCAGCCAAGTGTACAAACGCGGCTTCTAAACACTGCTGACAGTCAGAGGCCCGATCGGGATCATCGACGGAATGTCTAGGGGAGGCTACGTAGGTCATCGGCGTTCCTTGATGTGAGAGCAAGCGATTGCTATCAAACTCGCGGTCGGGAATATCGTTCCGCGCTCAGGGTCTCCTCGTATGCTTGCCGCCGACCGTAAGCGATCAAAACGTAAATACCTCGACATGATCATGCTCATCACGCAGCCCCTTGAAGGACGGATGCCTTAGCTTGCCGTCTTCCGTCCAGGCGCGATATTCGATTTCCGCTGCAAGGATCGGATCAACGAACACGAGCGACTTGCCTTTCACTTTGACCGCTGGTCTATTAACACGGATGGCATCCAGCCTTTGTTTGAGATCCCGTGCCTCCGCATGCTTGAATCCGGTACCCACGCTGCCGACATATTGAATATTGTCGCCTTTTCGAGCGGCAAGCAGCAGGCTGCCGACGGCACCCGCCATCGCCGTTGAGGGCTCGTAGCCGACAACTACGAACGTATCGCTGCGAACGCACTTGATTTTACGCCAGTCGCCGCCTCGGCCCGGTTTGTACGGGCTGCCGAGGCGCTTGGCGATAATGCCTTCCAGGCCGAGATCGCATGCGTTCGCGAGTAATGCCGCGCCATCATTGTCGATCATCTCGGAAAGCCGGACCGTTCCCTGGAGACCTTCAAGCATCGGGTCGAGGACCGCGCGTCGGTCTTCGAAACTCATTCGCGACAGGTCATGACCATCAAGGTAGAGTATGTCGAACGCGTAGAAGATGGTTTCCCACGACGCGAGCTTCCCACCGCGCCCCCCGAGAGATCTCACGAGAGCGTTAAAGTCGGACCGGCCACGATCATCGAGCAACACCGCTTCGCCGTCGAGAATCATGGTTGCGGGACCTAAAGCGAGTGCCGCAGCGGCGACACCCGGAAACCGATGTGTCCAGTCGTGGCCGCCGCGCGTGAGAATCCGGACTCTTCCACCCAATTCTACGTGTATTGCGAGCCGGTACCCGTCCCACTTAATTTCGTAGGCCCACTCCGCACCTTCAGGAGTTTTCGCGGATAACAGCGCAAGGCATGGTTCAATGCGAGCGGGCATCGGGTCGAGCGGCAGCTGGGGCTGTGCTAGGTCAGCCTTCTTGCGCCGCTGTCCCCGTAGCGCGGGTTCGCGTTCATGCTGCAGGCCTACGGGGCCGCGAGGACGTGATGGTTTGTTCGCCATTCTTCGATTGCAACACGAACAGCTTAAACAATAGTCATCAGAGCCTTTCACCTCGCGTTGGTATTTTTGAGATCGTTCGTAAAGACTTCAAGAAAAAATTAATCGACGCGTTAGTGAAGTCGCAACACTGAATCCGGCGAGACTTCAAGAAGATCAATGCTGCGACCATGATGGCATGGCCTCGTCTTCGCCGGGGCTAAAAATCCAATTGAGGTCAGACTATCGCAAGAGAGATGAAGTTCGCCTTAGGTCCAGCAAACGAAAGAAGCCCATCGGTCAAGAGATCGATGGGCTTTTTCAGGCAGACGACTTGATCAGATCGCGTCAGAACCAAGTACCTTAACTTTTACAGCCACATGGTTAACATACGGTTAATTGTCTCGGAATTCGTTAGCGTATTGTATTCTCGCTAACGACATCGTTATTTCAAGCACAAGACCTTCAGGAGCATATCTCAGTTCAGCCTCGCCGAAGGCCCTGAGGGTCGATGTGATCAACTTGGTGCCGAAACCGACGCGATCCGGGATGGCCGCTACGATGGGACCGCCCGTCTCACGCCAGTCGGCACGAAGAACGTCGCCCTCCGCGCCACTCTCGACACTCCAACGAAC
>UCKS01000096.1 GCA_900473045.1 Hyphomicrobiales bacterium | reverse complement strand
GGGTGCCCTACGCGCTTACGATATAGCTCCAGCGAGGAGAGTTTTTCCTCGCATAATTGTCAGCTGACAATCTGCTTAAGTGACGGATAGCGCTTAGCTTTTGTAGAACGAGTTAGGGCGTTAAGGCTTTGTTAACTAAAAACACCTTGACGGGCACCCCAGACTCGCTGTCATTTGCGGAAATTCTTCCTATTCATCAGGATTTGCGTGAATGTTGACCAAGGCCGCGATTGTCGAGAAAGCTAGGAAAACAAACGACCGATCGATTGACGAGACGATCGCGCATGACGCTAGTGTTTTGAGCGGTCAACTGCAAATCCTCTTTGAAAAACTCTTTTCTCCGAATGCTCAGAAGGAGCTTCGCCGTTTTAGCAGTGCCGAAGCAGCAAGACTGCTTGGGGTGACGGACAGCTATGTCCGCCACCTGGCTACGCAGGGCGACGGCGTGACGTCTGAAAAGACGACTGGTGGCCGACGCACATTTTCGCTTGAAGAAGTTAATACGATCCGCAGTCACCTCGGTCGCACTAAGCCAAGTTATCTGCCAGGACGGCGCGAAGGTGACCACCTACAGGTCATTGCAGTGACGAACTTCAAAGGCGGGTCGGGCAAGACGACATCATCTGTTCATCTCGCTCAGTATTTGGCTTTGCGGGGCTACCGGGTATTAGCGGTCGATCTAGATCCGCAAGCATCGATGTCGGCCATGCTCGGGTTCCAGCCTGAGTTCGACGTGGGGGAAAATGAGACCCTGTACGGCGCCATTCGGTATGACGGTAGTCGGCGAAACGTTGCTGATGTTGTGCGGAAGACCTATTTTACCGGGCTCGACCTTATCCCCGGCAATCTCGAACTCCACGAGTTCGAGCATGACACTCCAACAGCGCTCGCAGATAGCTCGCGTAATGAGAACGAGATGTTCTTCATGCGCGTCGGAAATGCGCTCCAGTCGCTTGAGGGCAACTATGACGTCGTCGTTATTGACTGCCCCCCTACACTCGGTTTCCTCACCTTGTCCGCATTGTGCGCGGCAACATCCGTATTGATCACCGTTCATCCGCAGATGCTGGATGTGGCGTCGATGAATCAATTTCTGGCAATGACCTCCGATCTGCTTTCGGTCGTCAAGGAAGCAGGCGGAAACCTTCAATACGACTGGATGCGCTATTTGATCACGCGCTACGAGCCCAATGACGGTCCACAGGCCCAGATCGTGGCGTTCCTGCGTAGCCTGTTCGGCGAGCGGGTGCTCACTTCGATGATGGTGAAATCAACAGCGGTATCCGACGCCGGCCTCTCCAAGCAAACCATCTATGAGGCCGGCCGCGAGACGATGCATCGCCAGACCTACGACAGAGGTGTCGAATCGATGGATAGCGTTAACGGCGAAGTGGATCAGCTCATTCGAAGCGCGTGGAGCAGAACATGAAGGGCCGCGATATACTCAAAGGCATGCTCGGGGCAACAGACCAAGCCAGGAGCGACGCCCCCACTAGTGCCCATGCCCATCGCCCCACCGGCGCGGTCAGGGCAATGAACCTGTCGCTTGGAAAACTGGGAGAGGAAGCGGCTGCTGCAAAGAGTCTTCGCGAATCCATTGCGGCCGGGCAGATGGTGGTGGAGCTTGAACCCGGGTCGGTGGAGATGTCTTTCATCCGCGATCGTATCCCGATCGACGTTGACGCTGACTTCGAAACTCTGAAGCTTTCGATAAGTGAAAGCGGCCAGCAGGTTCCTATTCTTGTGCGGCCGCATCCAGAGAAAGCGAACACGTACCAGGCCGCATACGGTCATCGGCGCTTGAAGGCAGCGCTGGATCTGACGATCCCAGTTAAGGCGATTGTCAAGAATCTGACTGACGAAGAGCTGGTCCTTGCACAGGGTCAGGAAAACGGCCCGCGTCTTGATCTCAGTTTCATCGAGCGGTCTCTCTTTGCCTACCGCATGCTGCAACATAGCTTCGACCGGGACACGATCGCCAAAGCACTGGCGACAGACAAGCCCGAGGTGTCCCGGCTCTTGCAAGTGGCACAAACAGTCGATGCGGAGGTTATCTTGGCCATTGGCCCGGCCCCTAAGGTTGGACGCCCGCGTTGGCTTGCACTGGCCGAAAAGCTCCAAGACGAAACGCTGCTTCGAAAAGCCCAACATGAAATGCGCAAAGCGACATTCGCCGGGGCAGACACCAACAAGCGTTTCGATATGCTTTTGAGGTCACTGGAACCTCGCACCAGTGAGAGAAGAACCGTCGAAACAGTTCGGACGAAAAAAGGCCTGCCGATTGCCTCGATGATTCAGGAAAGAAATGCCGTCAAGATTACGGTGATCTCGCCGGCATTTGCCGATTTCCTCGTGAAGAAAATGGCAGGCCTGGTGGTCGCTTTCGAAGCAGAAAATAAAGCTGAAACAAAAGGCTAGTTGGATTGTCAGCTGACAACTGGCAAATATTAAGGAGTCGAAACCGCAAAAGAAAAAGGCCCCCAAACGTTTCCGTCGTGGAAGCCTTCCTCATATCTAGCAGTCTGAGAATCGCATTTCCTCGAATCACAGTCAAGAGTCTTTGGCATCGTTTTGGTGAGCGGCTTTCTTTTGCCTTTTGAGAGGTGAAGGAAAATGCAGGTTGGAAGTGTGACGACGCCGTTTGGGCGGCGGCCGATGACGCTTGCCTTGGTGAAAAGGCAGCTGGCAACGGCAGAAATCAAACCAGGCAAGGCCGTTGAAAAGTGGAAGGTGTTTCGTGACGCCTCAGAGGTGAGAGTCCAACTGGGCATCCAGGACCGGGCACTCGCAGTTCTCGATGCACTCCTGACCTTCTATCCGGACAACGTCTTGTCGCCGGATAACGCGATGATCGTGTTCCCGTCCAATGCCCAGCTTTCGGTTCGCGCGCATGGAATAACCGGGGCGACGTTGCGCCGGCATTTGGCTGCGCTTGTCGAAGCCGGACTGATCGTGCGGAAGGATAGCGCCAACGGCAAGCGTTATGCACGCAAGGACAGGGCAGGGGTGATCGAGGACGCTTATGGCTTTGATCTCTCGCCCTTGCTTGCCCGTGCTGAAGAGCTTGCACTAATGGCCCAGCAGGTTGCTGCCGACCGTGCAATGTTCAGACGCGTGAAGGAAACGCTATCCATCTGCCGCCGTGATACCCGCAAGTTGATTTCTGCAGCGATAGAAGAAGGCGCTGAGGGCGACTGGGCAAAGATTGAGGGCATGTATGTTGTGCTAGTCGCCCGGATCCCACGCACGCCAGCAATCGGGGAACTCGGCGTAATCCTCGAAGAAATGCAGATGCTGCAGTCGGAAGTTCTCAATATCCTGGAAATGCAGTTAAATATTGAAAAAATGGACAGCAATGATGCTCAAGATGAGCGTCACATACAGAATTCAAATACCGAATCCATCCATGAATTTGAACCATGCACAGACAAAGAGCAGGGTGAAAAAACGGAGATCAAGCCGCAGGTAAAGCGGGAGACGCTCAAAGCGTTTCCGTTGGCAATGGTGCTGCAGGCCTGCCCCGAGGTTGCGATGTACGGCCCGGGCGGCGCGATTGCGAATTGGCGGGAGCTGATGACTGCTGCCGTGGTGGTTCGATCGATGCTCGGGGTCAGTCCGAGCGCCTACCAGGATGCCTGCGAGGCGATGGGTCCTGAAAACGCTGCCGCGATCATGGCGTGCATCCTGGAAAGGGCAGGGCATATCAACTCAGCCGGCGGCTATCTCAGGGACCTGACGTCAAAGGCGCGGCGCGGGGAGTTTTCGATCGGACCGGTGTTGATGGCACTTTTGCGCAGCGGGCAATCTGTGCAACGCCGGATCGGTTGATGTTTTTCGCCGTCGGTATGCCAGGCTGACGTATATTTTTGATTTACGAGGACCCGACGATAGGGACCGAAAGGGGGAAAAGCGGAGACCTGCTTCAGGCGACATGCTTCAAAGGTCTTTAACTAGTGAGCCGTTGCAACAAAGTCCCAACTCTCAATGTGACTTGTCAATTGGGCGGGCACGAGATCTCGATGACAGCAATTTTCTTCAATACAGTTCATTCCGGGTGCTACGATATCCAGTTGTGAAGACTGATCGGACAAGTCCCCAACTGGCTGGAATGCGTGCCCTTGAAAGGACAGACCCCGCGCATTTTTTTGTGGCTAAGAGTTTTGATCAGCCTGAGTTCGTCACAGCCAGCGTTTCGTCGCAGCGTCAGGCACCGCACTCTCACGAGACGTTCGTGATCGGAGGCATCAGTGAAGGATACGGAACACAGTTCATCCGCGGCAGCCAGAGGCTGGCCGGCGCTGGGGATCTAACCTTGTACAACCCAGGTGAAGTCAACGACTGCGCGCCTGGGGGCGAGGCCGGGTTTGACTATCGCGTGTCGTATCCCAGCGTCGATATGATAAAGCGCGTCGCCAAGGAAGTATCGCGCCATTCTCGCATAGGCACACCGTTCTTCAAAGCGCCGATCGTCTGCGATCCAAATGGTTTGGCCGCCTTTACGGTGGCGCACCGCACCATCGAGCTTCGCAGGGATACCTTAGCTGGGAACGAACAGCTGATAGAAGTTTACGCCGGCTTTCTCGTTCGGCATGCGGAAATCGTACCAGCATTCATTGGCCGCGAGCAGGGACCCATCGAACGCGTCAAAGTTATGATCGGCGATCGATGCACCGAAGATATTTCTTTGGCGGAACTTGCGGCAGAGGCCGGCCTTTCGCGCTTTCACCTGATCCGCGCGTTTCAGCGCGCCACCGGTCAGACGCCGCATGCCTACGTTATCAATCGTCGCGTCGAACTGGCAAAGGTAAGGCTGCGCGCGGGAGAAAAACTGAGCGCGGTCGCGGTAGCCACTGGCTTTTCAGACCAAGCCCATATGACGCGTGTCTTCAAGGCGCGCGTCGGCGTAACGCCTGGGGTCTATCGTGCGGCGGTCGCTCCACAACCCTTCCAATGAATTGGCGTCGAGCACCAGGATCGTCGGCACTTCGGCGGCTCGGAAGTGGTTGCAACTGAGTCGGCCAAGTTGAGGGATCTGGTCGCTCAGTTCCAGCTTGGCAACAATTCTGTTTCCAATGAGATTAAAAGCGTGCCCATGAGACGGCCGGTTGCGTTAACCTCGGCAAACGCCGCGCCGTTTTCATCTCCCGCTCGCGCCATGGCAAACAAGTTGACGCGCGCATTCTCTGCACGCGGTTCGGCCGCCACCGCAGCGGCCCCTGCGGCTGATAGCTGGGAGGAATTTTAAAATAAAACCTGTCGAAGTCTTTCCCGGCTCAGGGCGGAAGATATCTTGGCAGATCACTATTCGGATAGACGCCGTACCCGGCTAGAGCTGCAATGAGTTCACTTTGACGGCTCGTTGGGATGACAATGGGCGTTGGCGCATCTTTTGGCTGAACGAGAATATACAGTATATCGAGACTCATCGAACTGCCGACTCCCCATGACGTATCCTAGCGCCGAAAGGACTCCAGAGGGTGAAGAGACTTATAGTCTTGCTGTTAGTCTTGCTCCTGCTGGTCGTGAGCATCGGAGCAACTGTATCCTTTTTTGGTTTGCGCATCATCGTTTTGCCTCCTGCAAGTCGTGTTGACGAAGAGGCAACGGTTATTATGCGCGGACTTCATATGTTGCCTTTTGTTACCGACGCTGGAACGATTTGCATCGACCCTGACGCGCCTGTTGTCACAGTTTCGGAGGTCAAAATCTGCAGCGACAGTGTGTATGGCGCTCAGCCGACACGGGTCCGTTGTCGGGCGCTTTTCATACATTAGTCTCCTTACGAGACTTGCAAACGACTAAAGCGGCATCCACGGCATTGTAGCGCAGAAAAGTAACCACGAAGTCGATGGATTGGTAGCGTTAGTTAGCGCTCCGGGCGATAACGAGGGCTTCTATCATTATAGAGACTCTTTGAAGGTCATCATGGCTCAGTGCTCGGACGGCGGAGTTGATACGCTCCTGAAACAACTCCTCCTTGGTCCCGCTTCGTTCTTCTACGCTCGAACCCACCAGATCGTCGACACTCGTTCCCAGAACTCCAGCTATACGGACAAGCGTTGCTAAATCCGGTTCGCGGCGGCCGCTCACGTAATTGCCGTACCGCCGATCGCTCAGGTCTGCACGTCGAGCGACCTCGGCATTTGAAATACCGAGCATCTCAGCGCGTCGACGCAGGTTTGTAGCAAATGGCTCCATCACCACAGATTGTTCATGACAAACCACACGGGTCCATGTACGATATGTTGGTGTAAAACCCCACAATATGTAGGATATGATGGAACTTCGCCAACTCACCTACTTCGTTGCTGTCGCCGAGGAGCTGCATTTCGGCAGGGCGGCAGTACGAGTTCATATTGCCCAGCCAGCTTTGTCGACGCAGATCCAGGCGTTGGAGCGGGAGTTGGGCGTGCAGCTGTTTGTCCGCACCACACGACGGGTCGAGATGACTGTTGCCGGTGAGACCTTCTATAACCGGGCTGTAAGGATCCTGAGCGATATCGATATGAGTGCGCAGGCAACGCGATCGGCCGCCGGCAAGACCGTACGCAAGATCCGGATCGGCACCATCTATCCGGCCACGATCGGCGTGCTGCCGGCATTTCTGTCGAAGATCGCCCGCAAATATCCCGACATCCAGCTGCAAATCCAAAGCGGCTCGACCAGCGACATTATCCGCAGCCTGGAATCCGGCCAGATCAACCTCGGCTTCATCCGGCCGGTTGAGAACATCGGTTCGCTGCGGTTCTTCTCGATGGCGAATGATGAATATCTGCTGGCTGTTGCCAAGGACAGCCGTCTTGCCGGGTTGGCCGAGATTGGCATCGAAGACCTGCGTGATCAGAAGATCATCTCGTTCTCGCGCCAGAACCTCTCCTACACGGAGCGGTATTTTGCCGAGATGTTTGCCGAACACGATCTGGCCCGCAACATTGCGTACAGCTGCGATGATACGTTTGCGCTGATCTCGCTGGTATCTGCCGGTCTTGGCATCGGCTTTGCGCCGCAATGGACCAGGGAATTTCCAAACCGCAATTTCGAACTGCGAAAGGTGAGGGGAGTGGATTTTAAGATCGGCATGGGAGTGGCGTGGAACATGGAGGATCCGACCGCATCGCGCGACGATATCATCGATATTGCGCGGTCCCTAGTCAGGCCGTCAAAGCAGGGTGCAGTCGCGGTTGGCCCCGCTCGGTAGGTAGGATATGGAATGCAACTTCGGGGGCAGTCGATCCCGATTTCGCCGTTCAGGCGGCGCGATGCTGAATCTCCTGCGGCTGCCCCGTGGACCGAAGTTGCATGCGCGAATTCCCGAACCGTGGCTAAAGCCACCGCTATGCTCGGTTCTCCGATATGCTCGTAATTGTGAGAGTGCGCGCTTCCGCGCTTAATCCAAGCCGCCCTTTGTCGGTTCGTGGCGGCGGCAAGGTAAGATTCGCAAAAAGGCAGCCTAAAAGTAAGCGCCGTCTCCGCCCCATTGGATTGGGTGTATTTTGAGGCTTGCTGCGTATGCGAGAAGGTTTCCAGTTTTATCTGGAGATTTGCATGGCAGATGATGGATTTGTTGGTCGCTACGAAGTTGTCGAGCCGCGCCGCGGAAACCGGCGTTGGCCGGATGATGTGAAGGCGCGGATCGTGGCGGAAAGCTTTGAGCCTGGTGTTCGTGTTGTGGATGTCGCGCGCCGTCACGGCGTTATAGCAAATCAGCTTTCCGATTGGCGACGTCAAGTGCGCGACGGCATTCTGGTGCTGCTGTTTACGGCGGCAACGACGCCGTCTGAGCACGATGGTATCGAGCCGGCATTCGTGCCTCTGGCAATCGCTGCGGAGCCGCCTGAGCCTGTCAATCGTTTGCCGCTGCCGAAGCTGGCCTCCGACGGGCCGCAGGTGCAGGTTTTGACGTTGCAGATTGGCTCAGACGTTGTGATGCGGGTTCCTAATGATGTGCCCGTTGAACGGGTCGCCGCTCTGGTTCGCGCTGTGCGAGAAGCGTCATGATCGTCGCGGGCCAACGACTGCCGATCCTGATCGCAACCCGTCCGGTTGACTTCCGCTGTGGGCATCAGGCGCTGGCTTTGATGGTGCAGACCGAGTTGAAGCTGGACCCGCATTCTGGGGTGACGGTGATCTTCCGGTCCAAGCGCGGGGATCGGCGAGGACAGGACGGAACGGCTCGACCGGGTCCCGGCACGCTACGAGGTGATCGTCACAATCCGCCCGAAATACGCATGTCCCAAGGGTCGAACGGGCGTCGTCCAGGCCAGAGCGCCGGCGCATCTCCTGGAAGGAAGCTGGCCGACCGAAGCCCTACTGGCGGAGATTGCCGTCTCCAAGCATTCCGAACATATGCCGCTCAACCGGCAGGCTGAGGTCATGGCGCGACACGGGGTGCCGATAGACCGCACGGTCCTTTCCGATTGGATGGGGCGCACGGGCAGCGAAATCGCACCGGTGGTCGACCATATGGCCAAACGGCTGCTGTGGGGAAGCACGCGCCTCTATGTCGACGAAACGACCGCCCCGGTTCTTGATCCGGGGCGAGGCAAGACGAAGACCGGCTATCTCTGGGCCGTGTTGCGTGACGACCGCGGCTGGAATGGCTCCGCGCCGCCGGGCGTGGTGTTCCATTATCGGCCCGGGCGTAAAGGCGAATATGCCGCTGAAATCCTCGATGGCTTCAACGGTACGATCCAGGTCGATGCCTACGGTGGTTACTCTCACCTCGCCACGTCGGATCGTAACGGTGGCGATCCCTTGAAGCTGGCTTTCTGTTGGGCACATGGGCGCAGAAAGCTGATCAAGGCCGCGCCGAAGAGCGGATCGCCCATCGTCGACGAGGCGCTGGTGCGCATCGCCGCCCTCTACAAGATCGAGGACAGTATCCGAGGCTCAGACCCCGAACATCGCCGGGCAGTTCGACAGGACCTGTCCCTCCCGCTGGTGGACGAGTTCTTCACCTGGCTGGCAGCCCAGGCCGCGCGCGTCTCACGCAAATCTGACCTCGGAAAAGCCCTGGCCTATATGCTGAAACGACAAGACGGCTTCCGGCTGTTCCTGGACGACGGCCATGTCGATATTGACTCCAACCTGGTGGAAAACGCGATCCGCCGCCCGGCCATGAACCGCCGCAATGCGCTCTTTGCGGGGCACGATGAAGGGGGCCGCAATTGGGCTCGGTTTGCCAGTCTTATCGGCACTTGCAAAATGAACGGCGTTGAACCTTACGCCTATCTTTGCGACCTCTTCACCCGCCTCGCAAACGGCCACCTCGTCAAAGACATCGATGCCCTGATGCCTTGGGCCTATGCCGCCCGCATCAAGCCCTCACAATGAGCTCGTCAGATACTCGTCGGTGAGCTCACATCCGGCCCCCAGGCAAAACTATCAAGCCGCTGCAACTGAAAAATCAATGGGGCGTGGACGCCGCATACGCCTAAAACGGAGTGCATAATTAGACGCTAAAAGAGCGTTAACTTATTCGTAATGGTGAGTGGCCATTCTGAAGGGGATCCAAGGCAGTGTCACAAATCGGATCAAGGCAGTGCAGTTCGTGCAGCGCATGTAATTTCCCAGAACTGAGACCCACTGATCCTATCAGTGGGTCTTCTTCATTTCAGCGTTCTGCACGACGTTCGTCTAAATTAACCATCTGTTAAGCATGTCTGGTTAGGTTTCGTTTACGGTTCAGCGAACACTGATCCAGTCTGCCTGCCTAGCAAAAAGCCCGCCAACCCATCACGGTTGCGGGCCTTAGTTTATCGATCAAAAGCAGCATTACCAGCTCAGGCTCGCAACGCCTCCGGCCAAGAATACGTTCGGCTGAAGGTTAATGCCGTCAGCCCCAAATCCCAGCAGACGATCATTCGGCTTTACCATAATATTGGTTGTCGCCGCTCCCGTCAGTCCTGCGCGATCTGCTTGCTAAAGTTACACGGCGATTTTGTAGCGCATCTGCAGGTTTGCTGAGCGTGTTCTCCTCACCCATTCTTTGAGCCATCAGACTGCCGATCGACACATTTGAGATTGTCAGGCATGATTGTTTTCCTCTGTCGCATCCCGCTCAAAGCTCGGCTGCCAACCACGGGTGAAGCCGACGCTCATTCCAATTTGTGTGATAGCCAATTGTTGTTTCAAAAACCTGATGTCTCTCAACAAGGTTTCGATCGTGGCACGCACATCGCCATGATGAGATGCGAGGGCGGAGGCAACATCATCAACTGGGTCGGAATATTGGATGTCGTACGCGTCGGCGCCGATCGTAGGCATGGCTTTTCCTTTTCCATTGCGCCCAGGCAATTGGCGTCGGCATCCGCCTTGTTTGTTCTTATTATGTTCTCGTTGCCGCAAGAGTCAAGACGGCCAGCCGAGCACTTTTAAAATTGGGCCAATGAACAACATCAAAGCCACGCTGACGGCGAGGAAAATCGATACGAGAACCAGTATCTCGGGGAGGCGCCTGTTCATTGCGACAGGATAGGCCGTTGAGGGGATTGGCAACGTCAAAGCGGGGAAGTCTGCCGCAACGTAGGGGACGCCGCCTCCCGCCCGAAGAACGCAATAGGCGGTCCGGCGTTCATTGCCGGTACCTGCCGTATGGTACCCAGATCGTGACGTCACTGGAGACATCGTTCACCCAAGCTCGAACGCTTGACAGGCCATTGTAAAGCAGTCCTCGAAAAACCTCCCGAGCGGAGGCAACGGGTCTTCGCCGTTTCCGATGAAGTGAGGAGCCGGACATTCCCAGGGATGGCTGAGGTTGCGTCTAAGCCTGACATGGCCTCGTGAGGGGCTTGAGTACGGGGCCAGACGCCTTGACCTTTCAACTCTAGATGATGCCATGGCCATATCCTTTTCGATGTGCGGGCCGAGCGTCCACTGCGGTCTCGATGGGGCATGTCTGACCGGAGACCGCCTCGAAAGCTCGGCTCGATCGGCATCCG
>UCKS01000048.1 GCA_900473045.1 Hyphomicrobiales bacterium | reverse complement strand
CGCTTTCCGGTGTATCCGTGGTGGGACGAGGTGAGTATGGCACGGGTGAAGAAGGCGGGGATTTGCGGGGATAAATTTTTTTGGGGTTTGGGCAGCGACCGCGAGGAGGACGGGGCGATAAGTGCTTGACGTTCAATGAAGACAGGCCGTTTTCTCCCACGAACGCGGGACGAGTGCTTCGCACTGAGGCGGTGTATATTTCCTCCTTCATCATGGCGCTGGACCCGAGGATGACGTGTTCCTGGGTAACGATGGCATAGGGTCAAAATGCCGTGTCCAAATTCCACCTACCGCACGCGAGGATAATGGGCAGGTTCGTGGTACGCTCCTTGTTGGGAGATCATCCGAAACGTACACCGGCGCGGGCGACCGATGGTGGACTATCGGCGGATAATGCCTTGTCTTCCAATGGACGATTCTGACAAACATGCGGGCAATTGCCTTTGCCCTGCCCTGGGCGCCTGCAAGAGCGCATCGTGCCGAGATGGAGTTTTGAGATTGAGTGTTGCCTTTGCCAAGGATGATAGTGCTGAAACGGCTGCGGAAACCCATTTGCCGGACCGGCCGATTTCGCCGCACCCGAACCGGGTGACGGAGGCCGGGTTGAAGGCGCTGGAGTTGGAACTCAGCCAAGCCCGTGCGGCCTACGAGGCCACGGGCACAATCGATGACGTCAACGAACGGCGCAGGCAGGCGGCCACCCCGCTGCGCGATACGCGTTATTTTGCGGCACGGGTCCATACGGCCGAGGTTATCCCAGCGCCTGCATTGTTCGACAAGGTTTCGTTCGGAAGCACGGTGACGTTCAGCCGCAACGACGGGCGTGTGCAGACCTACCGGATTGTCGGCGAGGACGAAGCCGATCCGAAAGCCGGGTCGATTTCCTATGTCTCGCCGGTGGCACGGCTGTTGACGGGCAAGGCCGTCGGCGACGTCGTGGGCGCCGGTGATCAGGAACTCGAGATCATCGCCATTGCCTAGAATGCCGCCAGCCTGTGACGGCAATGGTTATACAGGCATTTCAACGGCTGCGAGGAATCGGAAACTACGGGCCCGGCATGCGCCGCAATTGAGCCGGGACAGGCAGCGATGTCCATCGCAATCGCCAATTGGCTTGGACGGGTTGGACAATTCGGGTTAGTTTCCGGTTCTGATGGAATTGGAGAATGAAGCGCGAAAGGATACTGCAATGGCAAAGAATACGATCTGCCTCTGGTATGACAAAGACGCTGAAGCCGCCGCCCGCTTTTACGCAGAGACATTTCCCGATAGCGCGGTGGGTGCCGTGATACGGGCCCCTGGAGACTATCCGGACGGCAAGCAGGGAGATGTGCTGGTTGTCGAATTCATGGTTGCCGGTGTTGCCTGTATTGGTTTGAACGGCGGTCCGGCGTTCCAACACGACGAAGCCTTCTCGTTCCAGATATCAACGGACGATCAGGAGGAAACCGACCGCTACTGGAACGCCATTGTCGGCAATGGCGGCCAGGAAAGCGAATGCGGCTGGTGCAAGGACAAGTGGGGCGTGTCCTGGCAGATTACACCGCGCGTCCTGATGGAAGCGATGGCGGCAGGCGGAAGTGAAGCAAAGCGCGCCTTTGATGCGATGATGACCATGAAGAAGATCGATGTCGGGGCGATCGAAGCGGCTCGTCGCGGCTGACTTGGTGTGAGACACCGGCGCCCGGGCGGCAAAATTTGCCCGAGCGCAGGCATTCGGCGCAAGCCCGGCATCGATGGCCGTTCCGCGCCGCTCTTTACCACCCGCGCCAGCCGGCCGACGCCACCAGTTCGTTGCGGATGAAGGCGATATCGTCGGAGGCGGCAGGTGTGCCGGCCCCGGGCAGACGCCCCCGGCGCAGGGATTTGAGGGCGGGAAGGCGGCGTGCGGTCTTTTCGGGGAGGTCGGGGCTGCACAGGTTTTCCGCGTCAAAACCGGCTGGATCAATCGAGACGACACGGATGCCGCGCGCGGCGAAGTCGCCGGCAAGGCCAAGCGTCAGCATATCGACGGCGCTCCTGATCGTGGACTGCGTTTCCGCATCCGGTGTTCCGGCTCCCGGGATGGCATCGGCCATGGCGCTCATGTTGATGATGATGCCGCCCTTGCCGGCGAACTGGCGGGCAGCTTCCTGGCACATCAGGAACGTGCCGAAGACATTGACGGCAAAGGTCCTGTTGGCGTCCGCCTCTGCCTGTCGCGGGTCGACCCGCACGATGCCGGCATTGTTGACGACGATATCAGGCCGGCCGAAAATCTCTTTCGCGGCGCGGAAAATGCGCTTCACATCCAGCGCTTTCGAAACATCGCCCTCGACGGCGACAGCCCGGCCACCGCGCCGGACGATCTCGGCGGCTAGGCGGGAGGCGCCTTGGCTATCGGCGGCATCATTGATGATGACGGCCGCACCCTCTGCGGCAAGGCGGGCGGCGATCCGGGCCGCCGGTCCATTGGCAGCACCGGTGACGACGGCGGTTTTTCCGGTCAATCTGGTCATGGCGATTTCCTTGATTCTTCGGACTTGCTGATCCGATGAGCCAAGCATGCGGCAGGCACGGCCTATAGCGTTACAACGATACTCCGAGATTTCTATGCGATCCTGCAAATGTCAAGGAGTGGGCATTTCCCGGTCCGATATTCCGGAGTAGCTTCGGATCAGTCGAACATCAGGGTATCGTTTCCGCACCATGCAGAACCAGACAGAACGTTTCGGTGAAATCGCTGAGATCATTGCGCGGCACACGCCGGGAACAGGCATGTTCGAAACCGCGATCGACAACCTGATGCTGGGGCGCCAGACCGCGCCAACCAAGCCTGTCCATCTGGCACACCGCCCGGCCTTCGCACTCATTGCCCAAGGCCGGAAAAGTGTGACGCTCGGGCAGGATGTCTATCATTACGGGGTTGGCGATTGTGTCGTGGTGTCGTTTGACCTGCCGGTTATCTCCCAGATCAGCGTTGCCAGTCCGCAGGCGCCGCATCTGGGACTTGGCATGGTGATCAATCCTGACCGGCTGCGCGAGGTGCTGCAGCGGATCGCCGTTCCATCCGTCGCGGCAACGGCCGACGGCATGCGGGGTCTCGTCGTCCACAAGGCATCGCCAGCCCTGGTGGACGCGACACTCCGGTACTTGAAACTCCTTGATACTCCGAACGACATTGCAGGCGTGGCGCCCCTGGTCGAACAGGAAATTCTCTACCGTCTTCTGACAGGCCCGTACGGGCCGCGCTTGATCCAGATTGCCACGGCCGACAGCCCGGGGAACCGGGTCGCCAAGGCGATTGCCTGGCTGCGTGAACACTATGTCCGGCCGCTGCGAATCGAGGATCTGGCGGAGCATTGCGGCATGAGCGTTTCGTCGCTGCACCATCATTTCAAGGCGGTCGCGGCGATGACGCCGATGCAATACCAAAAGCAATTGCGGCTCAACGAGGCGCGACGGCTGATGCTGGTCGACAATATGGACGCCGGCATGGCCGGGCATACCGTCGGTTATCAGAGCCCGTCGCAGTTCGGACTGGAATATACCCGTTTCTACGGCCAGTCGCCGCTGCGCGACGTGTCGATGCTGCGCACGCAGGTCGCGGCGGAATGAAACAACAGTTTTGGGCGCACTGGCAGAATGATCCTGGTGCGCTAACTTTCACGAGACCCCCGCCCGCACGGCCGGGATCTTCCATCGCTATCCTTACAGAACTATGGAGCTAACCATGCGTTACAATCAGCTTGGCAATACCGGCCTGTTCGTGTCTGAAATCTGCCTGGGGACGATGACCTTCGGCGCGGCGGGAGGCGGCATGTGGGGATCGATCGCCGATGTCGATCAGGATGCAGCCGACCGGATCGTCGAGCGGTCTCTGGCCGCCGGCGTCAATTTCATCGATACGGCCGATGTCTATTCCGCCGGTGAATCCGAACGGCTGCTCGGGCAGTCGCTGATCAATCTGGGCGTCGAGCGCAAGGATGTGGTGATTGCCACCAAGGTCTATGGCCAGATGGGCAACGGCCCGAATGATCGTGGCGCCTCGCGCGGCCATATCATGGACTCGGTCGAGGAGAGCCTGGGCCGGCTGCAGATGGATCATATCGACCTT
The DNA here is from genome assembly GCA_900473045.1 of Hyphomicrobiales bacterium. Classification (GTDB taxonomy): domain Bacteria; phylum Pseudomonadota; class Alphaproteobacteria; order Rhizobiales; family Rhizobiaceae; genus Pararhizobium. Next base: position 99,180 of record UCKS01000048.1, on the reverse strand, counting down.
TACCAGATCCATGGGACCGATACGGTGACGCCGATCGACGAGACGCTGCGGGCACTGGACGATCTGGTCTCGGGCGGGCTGGTCCGTTATGTCGGCATGTCCAACTGGCAGGCCTGGCGGATTGCCAAGGCGCTGGGCGTTTCCGAGCGCAAGGGTTTTGCCCGGTTCGAGACGCTGCAGGCCTATTACTCGATCGCCGGGCGTGATCTGGAGCGCGAGATCGTGCCGTTGCTGAACGAGGAAAAGATGGGGCTGATGGTCTGGTCGCCGCTCGCCGGCGGGCTGCTGTCGGGCAAGTATGGACCGGGCGCGCCGGGCAATGGCGAGGGCCGCCGGGCCAGCTTCGATTTTCCGCCGGTTGACAAGGACCGAGCCTGGGCCTGCGTTGCAGCCATGCGCGAGGTTGCGGAAAAGCATGGTGCCAGCGTCGCCGAAGTGGCGCTCGCCTTCATTCTGGCAAAGCCTTTCGTCACCAGCGTCATCATCGGTGCCAAGCGGGTGGAGCAGCTGGAGGAAAACCTCAAGGCGGTGAAGCTGAGGCTCGATGCCGACGATCTTGCCAAGCTCGACGCTGTCAGCGCGCTGCCGCCGGAATATCCGGGCTGGATGCTGGAGCGGCAGGGTGCGGCACGCCGGCCGCAGCCATTCGAAGCCAAGGCGTGATGCCGCAGCGCCGGCGTCTGGCCTGATTTTTCAAGCGGGAGACTTGCATAGCGGCTGTAATCCGCCGACAAGGACAACCTGTATTGAAATATTGTCAGCCGAAGGTGATGCAGTGAACGACAATCCGGCCGCCGCCGTGGACGCTATTGCCCAGATCAGTGCCGTGCCGACCATTCTCGACGTGGTCTGCAGGACAACCGGCATGCGTTTTGCGGCGGTGGCACGGGTCACCGCCGACCGGTGGATCGCCTGCGGCGTGCAGGACAACCTGGCTTTCGGCCTGGAGCCGGGCGGCGAGTTGAAGATCGAGACGACGATCTGCAACGAGATCCGCGATCACCGCGAGCCTGTCATCATCGACAATGTGGCAGAGGATCCCGCCTATTCCGGCCACCATACCCCGGCGATCTATGGCTTGCAGAGCTATATCTCCGTGCCGATCACGCTCGGTGACGGATCGTTTTTCGGCACGCTCTGCGCCATCGACACGGTGCCGCGCAAACTGAACACGCCTGAAATCGCCGGTATGTTCCAGCTGTTTGCCAACCTGATCGCCTTCCATCTCGACGCGCATGAGCGGATCGACCAGGAGCGGCAGGGCAGCGAGTTGCGCGAACAGTTCATCGCCGTGCTCGGCCATGATCTGCGCAATCCGCTGGCCTCGCTCGATGCCGGCACCCGGATGCTGCAGCGCTCGGTGACGGACGACAAGGGTAAGACTGTGCTCGGGCTGATGCAGAACAGCATCTCGCGGATGTCGGGGCTGATTGACAACGTGCTCGATTTCGCCCGCGGCCGGCTGGGTGGCGGTATTGCCATCGAGCAGGCAGATCGCGTGCCGCTGCGCCCCGTGATGGAGCAGGTGATCGCCGAGCTGAGGATGGCCAATCCGGACCGGCGCATCGAGGCTGACCTGACCGAGGCAATGGTCCGCTGCGACGAGGGCCGGATCGGGCAATTGCTGTCGAACCTCTTGGCCAATGCGCTGACCCATGGTGATCCCGAAGCGCCGATCCGGGTGCGCTCCGCCCTATCGGGCGGCCGTTTCGAGCTGGCGGTGAGCAATGCCGGCGAGGCGATCCCGGAGGCCGTGGTCAAGGACCTGTTCAAGCCGTTCGTGCGCGCCTCGGCCAAGGCAAACCTGCAAGGGCTCGGCCTCGGGCTCTACATCGCTTCGGAAATCGCCAAGGCGCACAAGGGCAGGCTCGTGGTCACATCGACGCCGGATGAGACCTGTTTCACCTTCCAGATGCCGCAGCAATAGCCGCTACTTCCTGGCAGCCTATTCACCGTCAATCAGCCGCCGTAGCCGTTCGTCCCCTCGCTGCCCGGCCAGAGGCAGAGTGCGATGAAGAGCACGGGGCTGAGGACAGGAATGAACAGGCAGATGGCGAGGTGGCCGGGATAGCCGATATCGTGCAGCCGCTTGATGGTCATCAGTGCGATCGACGCGGTGGAGACAAGGGCGGTGACGACCAGGATCAGGGTCCAGAGTGCCAGCGGAATGTCATTGCCCTGATGGGCGAAGACGCGGGACAGCACGAAGCCGCTCGTTGCGGCCCAGAACAGCCAGCCGAGCAGATAGGGCAGGCGGCTGACGCGGCCGGAGGGGCTGAAGAACAGCCAGGACATGCTCTGCTGCCCCTCCGTGTGCATGATGGATCAGTCTCGCAGAAGTTCGTTGATGCCGGTCTTCGAGCGGGTCTTTTCGTCGACGCGCTTGACGATGACGGCGCAATAGAGGTTCGGAGCGACCACGCCGTTCGGCATGACGGCGCCGGAGCCCATCGAGCCGGCAACGACGACGGAATAGGGCGGCACTTCGCCATAGGTGACTTCGCCGGTGGCGCGGTCGACGATCTTGGTCGACTTGCCGATGAACACGCCCATGCCGAGCACCGAGCCCTCGCGGACGATGCAGCCTTCGACCACTTCCGAGCGGGCGCCGATGAAGCAATTGTCCTCGATGATCGTCGGGCCGGCCTGCATCGGCTCCAGCACGCCGCCGATGCCGACGCCGCCGGAGAGATGCACATGCTTGCCGATCTGGGCGCAGGACCCGACGGTCGCCCAGGTGTCGACCATCGTGCCTTCGCCGACATAGGCGCCGAGATTGACGAAGGACGGCATCAGGATGGCGTTCGGCGCGATATAGGCGGAGCGGCGAACGACCGCGTTCGGCACGGCGCGGAAGCCGGCTTGCCGGAACTGGTTTTCGCCCCAGCCTTCGAATTTCGAGGGAACCTTGTCCCACCAGGTCGACTGGCCAGAACCGCCCTTAACGACTTCCATGTCATTCAGCCGGAACGACAGAAGAACGGCCTTTTTCAGCCATTGATTGACGGTCCAGTTGCCGTCCGCGCCGCGTTCGGCGACACGCACCTTGCCGCCATCGAGCAGATCGAGTGCGGTATCCACCGCATCGCGGATCTCGCCCTTGGTGTTGATGGTGACGGTATCGCGGTTGTCGAAAGCGGTGTCGATGGTCTGCGACAGGGAAGCGAGATCATGGGTCGTCATCGGAATTCCTTAAACTTCGGCGTCTATCGTAACCTGCTCTAGAGCATGATCCCGAAAAATTGAAGTGGTTTTCGGTTGCGGTCGGGGCTGGATGAAGGTGTATGTCCCGGAATGGGCACGGGTGATTTGATCCGTAGCGACCGGGATGTTGAAAGGAGCATCCGGCAGCGATGATTTGCTGTCGGTTTGCGGCAGGAAAGTTTGACATGACAAGAATGAAGAAGCGGAATTTGCGGCGCAAGGATGGGGTCTGGGACCCTTTGGTCGATAGCCAGCAGACCCGCCAGCGCGCGGCAGGTGTTCCGCAGACACCACAATCGATGTCACCCTCCTACAGGCTCGCCTATACGGACGACGATTTCATGGGCCGCGAAGAGCTGCGCCCCATGCGGCTGCAGCTGGAACTGCTGAAGCCTGAAATGATCATGGCCGAGCGCGGCATCAATTCGACGGTGGTGATGTTCGGTGGTGCCCGCATTCCGGAACCCGGCGGCGACGCCTGGGCGGCAAAGAACGATACCCAGCGCCAGAACCTGACGGCCGCCTCGGTCTATTACGAGGAAGCACGCAAATTTGCCCGCCTCTGCTCGCTGCATTCGGCACAGTCGGGCTACAAGGAATATGTCGTGACCACCGGCGGCGGGCCCGGCGTGATGGAAGCCGGCAATCGCGGTGCCGATGACATCGGCGCGCCATCCATCGGGCTGAACATCGTGCTTCCGCACGAGCAGGCGCCCAATCGTTATGTGACGCCGGAACTGTCGTTCAACTTCCATTATTTCGCCATCCGCAAGATGCACTTCCTGTTGCGCGCCAAGGCCGTCACGGTTTTCCCAGGTGGTTTCGGCACGTTTGACGAACTGTTCGAGACGATCACGCTGATGCAGACGGGCCGCATGGCGCTGGTGCCGCTGATCCTGTTCGGCGAGAAGTTCTGGCGCAGCGTCATCAATTTCGAGGCGCTGGCCGATTTCGGCACCATCGCGCCCAACGATCTCGATCTCATCCAGTTCGTCGAAACTGCCGACGAAGCCTGGGAGATCATCGCGAAATTCTACGAGACGGTCGATCCGGCAACGGTGCCCATGGCATCCGGCGCGCGGTAAAACGGTCACGACTTCGTCTTTTCCAGCCCGTGTCTGAACCAATCGGCGCGGGCTGCGTTTTCCCGTCATTCAGCGGCACGGGAGACGATCATGAGTGACAAGAGCCTTTCCGACATAGCTTCGAAGATGCGCGCGATCGATATCGCCATGCTGTCGACCCATACCGACGGCGGCGCCATCGCCGGGCGTCCGATGAGCAACAATGGTGAAGTTGATTACGACGGCGATTCCTATTATTTCACCTGGGAAAAATCGCGCATGGTCGATGACATCAAGCGCAACCCGAAAGTGGCTCTCTCCTTCCAGGGCAAGAAGGCCTTCATGGTCGCGGTCGAAGGTGAGGCCGATCTCATCAAGGACAAGGCGGTGTTCAAGCAACATTGGACGAAGGATCTCGACGACTGGTTCAAGGACGGCGTCGATACCAAAGGTCTGGTGCTGATCAAGGTCAGTGCCGTCAGAGCGCATTACTGGGACGGCGAGGACGAGGGCGAGATCAAGCTGAATGGCGCCAAACGGCGTGATTAGGCATCGGCCACGGTTCAAGTCGCCGCCATCAGCCCCGCAACCGGCGTTGTGTCGCAGTGACAGGCGGTCGCGGCTGTGGCAATGAGCCGGGATGAAAACCCTGCGGCTTGTCTTGAGAGATAGAGTGTCGGCCGGCGCGATTGCCGTGCTGTTCGCTGCCATGCTGTTGATGCAGGGGCTTCTGACTGGTGTTGCCCATGGCACGATGGCAAGTGCGGCCGTCGATCCGTTCAACATCCTCTGCATCGCGCATCAGGACGGGCCGCAGCAGAGCTTGCCGGATGGCGGGCCATCCAAGGCCGCGCGCGACCTGTGCGGCACGCTGTGCCAGTTGGCGGCTGGCTATGCGCCGGCCTTGCCCGGCCGTTCGATCGATATCGTTTCTCCCGCACTCAGCGTTGTGGCTGAACCCTTTTTTGCCGCAAAGCCTGTGCCCCGGGTTGTCCTTCGCAGTTTTTTCGCTGAAGCCAGGGCGCCTCCGTCCATCTCCGTTTGACGTTTCAAATCACGGCCGCTCGCCAGGCGGCGGCCGCTATTTTTGCTCATCTGGAGAAACCCATGTCCGATTTCACTATCGGCCGCGTGGACGCCGCTGTTGCGGTGCGTTCGCCGTCCGACCTTTACCGCGCCGTCTGGCGCTGGCATTTCTACGCGGGCCTTCTGGTCCTGCCCTTTCTGATCACGCTGGCCGTGACCGGCGCGCTCTATCTGTTCCGCGACGAGATCGATGGTCTTGTTTACACCGACTTGAAACATGTCGCGGTTCAGGAGAATACCGTCACGGCCGCCCCTTCGGCGATGGTCGCAGCGGCGCTTGCCGCCTATCCCGGCACGGCCGTCAAATATACCGACCCGCCTTCACCGGTGGATTCGGTCGAGATTACCGTCAATGCGTCAGCGGCCGGAAAACTGGCTGTTTACGTCAATCCCTATGACGGCAAGGTGCTGGGCGCGCTTCCCGATCGCGGCACCATCATGTGGACCATTCGGAGCCTTCATAGCTTGAAATATTTCGGCTCGTTTGCGCGGTCGTTGATTGAGATCGCCGCGGGCTGGTCGGTGCTTCTGGTCGCCACCGGCATCTATCTCTGGTGGCCGCGCACCCAGACGGGCGGGGTCTTAAGCGTTCGCGGCACGCCGAAACGGCGGGTATTTTGGCGCGATACCCATGCCGTCAGCGGCATTTTCGTTGGTTTCTTCATCGTCTTCCTGGCGGTGACCGGCATGCCCTGGTCCGGCGTCTGGGGCGAAAAGGTCAACGAATGGGCGAACGGCAGCAATTTCGGCTATCCGGCCGGGGTGCGCACCGCCGTGCCGATGTCCGGCGAGCATCTCGACCATATTGCCAAGACCACCTGGTCTCTGCAGCAGGCACAGGTGCCGCAGTCAACAAGTCAGGGCGCCATGCCGGTCAGTCTCGATCAGGCCGTGGCGATCTTCAATGGGCTTGGATTGCATCATGGTTATGCGGTGAATATCCCGATAAAGCCGCAAGGGGTCTATACCGGCTCGGTCTATCCCGATGACGTTTCTCAGCAGCGGGTTGTGCATCTCGATCAATATAGCGGCAAGCCGCTGATCGATATGAGCTATTCGGATTATGGTCCCCTTGGCCAGGCGCTGGAATGGGGGACCAATGTCCATATGGGACAGGAATTTGGTCTCCTCAATCAGCTGGTGTTGCTCACAGCCTGCATCGCCATCGTGCTTCTGGCTGTTTCGGGCGCGGTCATGTGGTGGAAGCGCCGGCCGAAGGGCGCACTCGGTGTGCCGCCGATGCCTTCGGACAAACGGGTGTTTCGCGGCCTGATCGTGCTCCTGGCGATCGGCGGTATCATCTTTCCGCTGGTCGGTCTCTCGCTGGTGGTGATGCTGGTGCTGGACTGGAGCTATCCGCACTTCCGGCGGGCGATCCGGTTTGCTTGAAGGGCAGGGTGGTAGTTTAGGAAGGAAAGATGCCTCGCCATAAAGGGGAGGCGGCCTGAGTTCTGTATTAAACATTTGGGCTCTTAATTTTCTCCGTCATGCTCGCCCTTGTGGCGGGCATCCAGCCAGCTCAAGTCCTTGAGCTGAAAGAGCCTTTTGACCCGACAGACGTCGGGTCACTGGATCCCCGCCACGAGGGCGAGGATGACGGAGAGTGGGGTACCGCTCTCGAAAGATAATCGTTTTCAGTGTTTGTCGGCAGTCAGAAAGCCCCGGCCATTTGTTGGCCGGGGCGATAACGATCAGATCTTCTTTGTCTTGGTAAAGTCGGAAGCGTCGATGATGCCGTCGCCGTTGGTGTCGCGGCGCTTGAACATCGCGTCGGCCCGCGCTGTCACTTCGGTCAGGCTGAGCGAGCCGTTCTTGTCGGTATCGGCACGCTTGAAGCCCTTATGCCGGATGCCGGGCAGCATCGGTCGCGCTTCCCTGAGCTTTTCCATCGCCGCAGTCTTGTCCGCGCCGGCCTTGTCCTTGGCTGCCCGCCATTCCTGGCCATGGGCCTTGCGCTGTGCCTTGATTTCCTCGCGGGTGACCTGGCCGTTGCCATCGGCATCGAAAGCCTTGAAGGCTTCAGCCGTGCGGGCATGGACTTCGTCCAGCGAGACCTTGCTGTCGGCGTTGGTATCGAAACGCTTGATCGTCCATTCGGCCCGCTGTTCCGGCGTTGGTTTCTGCCGGGCGGCGAAAGTGGGGGCGACAAAGCCGGTGAGCGCGAGGCTGGCGGCGACGGCTCCGAGAATCAAAGTCTTCTTGCGCATGTCGAAATCCTTTCAGTGATCAATGTCCCTGAAGGAAAGATAGACAGCCTGACGCGGATCGCCAGTTAAACTTTGGTAATTTAAGCCTTTGACGGGAAAGGGGTTTTTTGTTGTCGAAACTGTGTTCCGGGGCTGCTGTCAGCCTTCGGACAGAAGCCTGTTGAGGAAGCCCGTCAAATCTTCGGTGACGTAATCGACCTGTGCTGCTCCGTCCTCCGTCTTTTCCCAGGATTCGGCAAACTCGTATTCGAAATTGCGTGGCACCAGGAGAACCGTCTTCATGCCGAGCGTCTTCGGCACCACCAGATTGCGCGGCAGGTCTTCGAACATGGCGGCATGCTTGGTATCGACCCGGTGCAGGCTCATGAATTTGTGATAGGTATCGCCAGCCGGTTTCGGCACATATTCGGCCGCGACGATGTCGAAGATTTCGTCGAAATGATCGAGGATACCCAGCGCCCGCGCCGTCATCTCGGCATGCTTGACGCTGCCATTGGTGAAGATGAACTTGCGGCCCGGCAGCGCCTTGATGGCCTCGCCAAGGGCAGGATCGGCCGGAACCACGGAATAGTCGATCGCGTGCGCTTTCTGCAGGAAGTCGTTGGGATCGATGCCGTGATGGATCATCAGGCCCTGCAGCGTGGTGCCATGATCGCGGTAATATTCCTTCTGCAACGCCTTGGCTGCCACCGGATCCAGCGTCAAAAGAGCTGCGACATAGGCCGTCATGTTGCGGTCGATCTGCGAGAACAGATTGACGTGATGCGGATAGAGTGTGTTGTCGAGATCGAACACCCAGTCGGTGACATGGGCGAAATCGGCTTTGGTCGGCAGGCGGTCGAGCTGGGTCATAGGCGCGTTATGCCACGGGGCGCTGCGGACGCAAATGGGAAATATGTTGGCGCTGTCACGCCGCCCGGACGATGACGACGATTTCTCCAGGCGCGGCCCGTTGTCGCAAGCCAGCCGGACTGCCGGGTGCTCAAGGCACGGAAGGAAACACGCGCAGCGCCGTGACCAAAAGGCGACAGCGTTTCACCTTGCTGCAAGCGGATATGGCTTCTGCGATTGCGGCGTGTTAGCGGGCAAGGATGGAAGCTTGGATCGCCATCACAATCGCCGCCGCCTTTTTGCAGAATCTGCGTTCAGCGCTGCAAAAGCACCTGCAGGGTTCGCTCGGAACGACGGGCGCCAGTTTCGTCCGGTTTGGCTTCGGCTTCCCGCTGGCCATAGCCTATGTTCTCGGCCTGCACTATTTTGCCAGCTATGCGTTTCCGCAACTGAACGGCGCATTCGCGTTCTGGGCGGTGCTTGGCGGGCTGGCGCAGATCTTCGCCACCATCATGCTGGTCTATCTGTTCTCGCTGCGCAACTTTGCCGTCGGCACCGCCTATTCGAAGACGGAACCGGTGCAGGCGGCGATCTTCGGGCTGATCCTTCTCGGCGAGCGGCTGACACCCGGTGCGATCGCGGCGATTGTTGTCGGCGTCGTCGGCGTGATGATGATTTCCGTGGCGCGGATGCCGCTGTCCTGGCGCAATCTGCTTGTGGCGCTGACCGGGCGAACGGCGCTGATCGGCATTGCTTCCGGCGCGGTGTTCGGTATTTCCGCCGTCGCCTATCGCTCGGCATCGTTGTCGCTCGATGGCCCGAACGCGGTGATGCAGGCCGCCGTGACGCTGGCCTGCGTCACGACGTTCCAGACGGTGTTCATGCTGGTCTGGATGATGATCAAGGATAAGAGCGAAATCGGCCGTGTGGCGCGCTCCTGGCGGTCGTCGGCGCTGGTCGGGCTGGCGGGTGTCACCGGGTCGGCCTGCTGGTTCACGGCGATGACGCTGCAGCAGGTGGCCTATGTGCGCGCCCTTGGCCAGATCGAACTGGTCTTCACCTTCATGGCCTCGATCTTGCTGTTTCGCGAGCGCATCAACCGCATGGAGACAGCCGGATGTGTGCTGATCGTTGCGGGTATCCTGCTGCTCTTGATGTGGACATAGGCATCCCCTTTGGCTCTGGCGCCGGTCATCGCTGTTGTGGCATGACTGAAGCCAATTGTTTTTGGAGGAAAGACGATGAACCAGACGGAGAAGGCAAAGGCGTTCACGGAACTGCACCGCAAGGGCAATCCGGTGGTGCTCTACAATATCTGGGATGCAGGGACCGCCAAAGCTGTGGCCGCTTCCGGCGCCAAGGCGCTGGCAACAGGCAGCTGGTCGGTGGCCGATGCCAACGGCTATGGCGACGGCCAGGAAATCCCCATGCTGCAGCTTATCGATATCGCCCGCTCGATTGTGGCGGCGACCGATCTGCCGGTGTCGATCGATTTCGAGGGTGGCTACGCCGAGGACGCTGGCGCGACTGCGCAGAACGTCGGCTTAGTGATCGATACCGGTGCCGTCGGCATCAATTTCGAGGATCAGGTGGTCGGCGGCAGCGGGCTGCACACGCTTGAGGCGCAGGCCGCGCGGGTGAAGGCGATCCGGGCCAAAGCCGACGAAAAGGGCATTCCCTTCTTCATCAATGCCCGTACCGACCTATTCCTCAAGCTCTCCGATCCGGTGCGGCATGCGCCGCTGGTGGATGAGGCAATCGAGCGGGCGGCGGCGTACGCTGAGGCCGGCGCCAGCGGTTTCTTTGTGCCGGGATTGTCGAACCCTGACCTGATCGGCCGGGTCTGTGAGGCGGTGGCGTTGCCGGTCAACATTATGATGCGGCCGGGCATGGATGTGAAGACATTGGCCGGACTTGGCGTCGCGCGTATCAGCTATGGGCCGGGGCCGTACCGGGCGATGATCGAGTGGCTGAAGAGTGAGGCGAGCGGGGTCTATCAGGGACGCTGAGGGGCTTGTCGAGGAGCCCAGGTGCTACCGAAACGGGTTGGGACCGGCCTCACTCTCCTCCGTCATCTTCTCCTCGGGGCTAACCCGAGGACTGTGGCGAGGATCCAGCAGCGCTGCGTCTGCGCCTTGCCAAACCTTGGTTATGGATGGCGCTATTGATTGGGAATTGACATGAAGATTGAAGATATCCGTTGGCTCTCGAAAGAAGCAGACGAAGCTGAGGTTCTGGTGTCTGACGGGTCGTATAGATGCGAGGCTTATTCTCAGCCTTGCAACGTGAAAGTTGGTGACTCGTTGAATGATCGACTTCATCTGTTCGGAATACGCAATGCCGTGCTGACCGAAACATCTGAGCTTGGAATTCATAAACTCGATTCGGTAGGATTGAGACATCGCGTGGTGGCTAGGGTGTCCGACGCGCAAGAAGGCTATCTTTTTGTTGGCGACATTCAATTTGCTGCCGACGATCCGCTGCCTGGCGGGATTAAAGACAGCGATATCATTACTCTCGAATGTGCCCGTATAGACTTGTGGTAAGCCGCTCTTGCCACAGAAAGTGCAGCTGAAAAGCTTTTTATCTTTTATCATCTCTTACGGAACAATCAGCGTTCCCGCACCATGTTCCGTAAAGATCTCCAGCAGCACCGAATGCGCAGTCTTGCCGTTGAGGATGACGACGCCTTCGACTCCACGGGCAAGCGCCTCGATGCAGGTTTCGACCTTGGGGATCATGCCGCCGGAAATCGTGCCGTCCTTGATCAGGGCGTGGGCTTCCGCAACCGAGAGTTCCTTGATCAGTTCGCCCTTCTTGTCCAGCACGCCGGGAACGTCGGTGAGGAACAAGAGGCGGGTGGCATTGAGCGCACCGGCAATAGCGCCGGCGAAGGTGTCGGCGTTGATGTTGTAGGTGGCGCCATCGCGGCCGGGGGCAACCGGAGCAATGACCGGGATCATTTCGGACTTGGCGAGAAGATCGAGCAGGGTGCGATCGACTTCGGTCACTTCGCCGACGAAGCCGAGGTCGAGCACGCGTTCGATGTTGCTGTCGGGATCGATGACCGTCTTGCGGGCCTTCTGGGCGAAGACCATGTTGCCGTCCTTGCCGCACAGCCCGATTGCCCATTCGCCGGTCTGGTTGATCAGCGCGACGATCTCCTTGTTGATCGAACCGGCCAGAACCATCTCGACGATCTCGACGGTCTTCTGGTCGGTAACGCGCAGGCCGCCTTCGAATTTCGATTCGATGCCCATCTTGGTCAGCATCGCGCCGATCTGCGGGCCGCCGCCGTGGACGACGATCGGGTTGACGCCCGACTGTTTCAGAAGCGCGATATCGGCTGCAAAAGCCTTGCCGAGCTCGGCATTGCCCATGGCGTGGCCGCCATATTTCACGACGATCGTCTTGTTCTCGTAGCGCTGCATATAGGGCAGCGCCTTGGCGAGAAGGTTTGCCTGGATTTCGCTTTCGGATGCGGACATGGAAATACCTCGAAATTAGCCGGGTGCTGTTTAGCGCAAGTTTCCCGTGGAGGGAATGATCCGGGGCAAAGATAAAGCCGGTGTGACATCGGTTGCTGCAACCGTTTGAATCTCGTGCAACTCCCCTTTTTATCCCCAGGCTTGTGCCCTATGTTCGCCGTTGAGGACGAGGACCGGAGTATCAATGACCACAGACGACATCGCCACGCTGATCGGCCGGGTCTCGCTCAGGGACCGCGCGGCGTTCTCCGCTCTCTACCGGCAGACGAGTCCGAAACTTTTTGCCATTTGCGTCCGTATCTTGAGAGACCGGACGGAAGCGGAAGAAGCCTTGCAGGAAATCTACATCAAGATATGGCAGCGGGCCGACCGTTTTGCCAGCGGCGACACCAATCCGATGTCATGGCTTTCGGCGATTGCGCGCAATCATGCGATCGATCATCTGCGGGCAAGAAAGCCGGTGGCAAACACGATTGACGAGGCCTATGATCTGGCGGATTCTGCGCCGGACCCGGAGAAAACCGCCATCAATACGGCGGAGGGCCGCCGGATCGACAAGTGCATGAATGAACTCGAGGCAGACCGCGCCGATGCCGTGCGCAAGGCCTATGTCGAGGGATTGAGCTACCAGGAACTGGCCGAACTGTTCGGCACGCCGCTGAATACGATGCGAACATGGCTGCGCCGCAGCCTGCTGAAACTCAGAGAGTGCATGGAGCGATGACCACACAGAACCCCGAAAGCGGAGATTCCCGCCGCGACCAGGTGATTGCGGGCGAGTATGTGCTGGGTGTTCTGTCCGCCGACGATCGCCGCAAGGTCGAGGCGCGTATCGTTCTCGACGGCGCGTTCGCGGCCATGGTCAATCACTGGCAGAGCAATCTCACCACCTTTGATGATGCCTACGAGCCGATCGCGCCGCCGCCACAGGTGCTGGTTGCCGTCGAACGCCGGCTGTTTGCCGAGCAGGCGAGACCGGTTGCTGCCGCAGGCGGGTTCTGGAATTCGCTGGCCTTGTGGCGCGTGCTGACGCTGGCCTCGGTAGCGGGACTTGTGACGGTTGCGACGTTCTCCTCCGGCATCCTGACGCCGGTCAGCCAGACGAAACCGCTCGTGGCTGAACTGACTGGCGATGCCAGCACAACGATCAATCTCCTGGCACAATACGATGCCGCCAACGGCGCGCTGAAAATCACACCGGTCGCGGCAAAGCAGGCGGAAGCCAAATCGTTGGAACTCTGGTTGATCGAGGGCGACAATCCGGCCAAGTCGCTGGGCATCCTGCCGCAGACGGGCGAAGGCGAGATCATCATCCCGCCGGAGCTGCGCTCGAAGTTCGGCGCAGGCGTCACGCTCGCCGTCAGCGTCGAGCCCTTTGGCGGCTCGCCGACCGGCACAGCCACCGGGCCTGTGGTTGCTGTTGGCAAGACACGTCTGCCGTAAATCGTCGCTGCCATTGTAAGTGTTGTCTTACTAAACACCCGCAAGCCCGGGATGAGATTATCTGGGCAGGGCAGTACCCCACTCTCCGTCATCCTCGCCCTTGTGGCGGGGATCCAGCTACCCGACGTCTGTCGGGTCAAAAGACTCTTTCAGCTCAAGGACTTGAGCTGGCTGGATTCCTGTGACGGGCACAGGAATGACGGAGGATTTGGTATCGCATCATTTTCCAAATGACCTGCAAAATGGTCGCAAAATGACTTTGCAAGCAGGTCAGTTGCTGCGCTTGAAAGCGTGCAGCATTTTTGTCTGTGCCGACCGCGCTGGTCATAAAAACATAGAAAATCAAATATTTGGGGAAATACGAACTTTCCTGAAACTCTTTCGGACACCCTTCCGTTCCTTGTTTTGTCCTCTGCGCAGAGAACGCGAATTCCAGAAAAATTGGGAGAGGCCCGCCTTTGCGGGTCCGCGAGATCAACAGGAAGGAATAGAAATGTTCAACTCCATGCTGCGCACGGTCACCGTCGCTTCGATACTGGCCGCCGGCACTTTTGCTGCCCATGCTGAAAATCCGATGGTCGGTGGCGCGGCGATGTATGCCAACAAGAACATCGTTGAGAATGCCGTCAACTCCAAGGATCATACGACGCTGGTCGCCGCCGTCAAGGCTGCCGGTCTCGTCGAAACGCTTCAGGGCAAGGGCCCGTTCACGGTTTTCGCACCGACCAACGAAGCGTTTGCAGCCCTGCCGGCCGGCACGGTCGATACGCTTTTGAAGCCTGAAAACAAGGCAATGCTGACCAAGGTCCTGACCTGCCACGTCGTTGCCGCAGACGCGATGGCGGCGACAATTGCCAAGATGGTCAAGGACGATGGCGGCACCCATGACGTCAAGACAGTCGGCGGCTGCATTCTGAAGGCCAAGGACAAGGGCGGTAAGATCACCCTGACCGACGAGACCGGCGGCGTCGCCACCGTCACAATCGCCGACGTCAAGCAGTCGAACGGTGTCATCCACGTGATCGACAAGGTGCTGCTGCCAAAGTCCTGATCTGATCCAGACCCATGCGGTTTGGGGGCCGGATGCATCCTCAACGCATTTTCGGCTCCGGGCCGGGGATCAAGTCCTCCCCGGCCTCTAGGCCACCGGGTTTTCACTCTCCGGTGGCCTTTTTAACTCGTATACAAGCTCTTGCTCACGCGGGATTGATCGGCATTTGTTTTGCAGTTGGGTGAGCACCGCACTAGCTTTCAGGCGTTGCCGAGCCATTCGGCAGACGGGAGAGTATCATGACAAGCCGACGCTTTTTTCTTATCTCCGGAGTAGCCATTGCCGCGGCTGCGGCGTTTCGCGGTTTCAGGCCTGAAGCCATTGCTGCCGAAACGTTCGAGGTGACGAAAACCGATGCGGAATGGAAGGCCGTCCTTACCGCGGAGCAGTACCAGATCCTGCGCCATGAGGACACGGAACGGCCATTCACCAGCGCGCTGAACACCGAAAAGCGCAAGGGCACGTTCCACTGCGCCGGCTGCGATCTGCCGGTCTATTCATCGGAAACCAAATATGACAGCGGCACGGGCTGGCCAAGCTTCTGGGAATCGTTGCCCAACGCGGTGGGCAAGCGCGAGGACACGTCGCTGTTCATGACCCGCACCGAATGTCACTGCAGCCGGTGCGGCGGCCATCTCGGCCATATCTTCGACGACGGTCCGCAGCCGACCGGCATGCGCCATTGCATCAACGGGATGGCAATGACGTTTACGCCCGCATCGGCTGCCTGATCGTTGTTAGAAAGTGCCCGCCGTCGGCGATGCCGGCTGGGTATCGGACAGTGCAGCCTGGAGCTTGGCTTCCTGGTCGGGTGACAGCGAGGTCTTCAGCACCTTGCCGCGCAGCCCGTGAAACTCTGCCAGAACCTTCTCCGGCTGGACCTTGCGGACCAGTACGAATAGGGCTGATGAATTGTTGGGAATGGTTTCGCCCAGCGATTTGATGAAATCGTCATCGATGCCGTAATCGGCGAGCGAACCCGAAAGCGCGCCGGTGCCGGCGCCGATCGCGCCGCCGATGGCAAAACCAGCGAGCGGGTTGAGGAACAACAGGCCGACCAAGCCACCCCACAGCGAACCGCTCAGGAGCCCGGATGTTGCGCCGATGGCCGTCAGGTTCATGCTCTGCTTCAGGTGAACCTTGCCGGTCTCGTCGCGCACGACGACAACGGCATCCTCAAGGTCGATCAGGTATTCCTTCTTCAGCGTGTTCAGCTTCAGAAGCACTTTGTCGGCCTCTTCGGTGCTGTCAAAACCCACCACAATCAGATCGGACATGTTGTTTTCTCCTTGAACGCTCAACGCATTGGAGACCGCCGAAAGGCGCCCCGCGCGAGGAAATAGAGCACATGTCATGTCCGGGTAGTGTGACAGCTGCAATTAAAGCATGCTGCGCAGTTGCCATGCTTGATTGAGGGTATGACGCTGATCGGTCTCAGGTCGAGATGGCGACCCGGATGGCGGCGCGCAGCTCTTCCATGCCAAGCCCCTTCTCGGACGATGTTGCCAGCACTTCCGGAAAGGCGGCAGGCCGCTTCTTGATCTTTTCCAGCGTTTCGGCAATCAGCCGGGGGACCGCCGGGTCCTTGATCTTGTCGGTCTTGGTGAGGATGACCTGATAGGACACGGCTGCCTTGTCGAGCAGGTCGAGCACATCATCATCGTTCTTCTTGATGCCATGACGGCTGTCGATCAACACGTAGACGCGCTTCAGCGTCGAGCGGCCGCGCAGATAGTCGAAGACCAGCTTGGTCCAGGCGTCGACATGTTCCTTGGGCGCCTGCGCATAGCCATAGCCGGGCATATCGACCAGCGCCATCGGCGGCAGGTCGCCGGGCTGGCCGGAATAGCCGTCCGGGACGAAATAGTTGAGCTCCTGGGTGCGGCCCGGCGTGTTCGACGTACGGGCAAGGCCCTTCTGGCCGACCAGTCCGTTGATCAGCGACGACTTGCCGACATTGGAGCGTCCGGCAAAGGCGATCTCCAGCGGACCTTCCGGCGGCAGGAACTTCATCGACGGCACGCCGCGGATGAATACCCATGGCCGCCCGAAAAGGGGCTTGTCGTCCTGCTGCGTCGCGTCTGTCATGGTATCTGTCCTTGGCTTTTGTTCAGGACTTCACGGTTTTGGGCCGCCATGTCAAGAAAACTCGCGATTTTCGCGAATTTGCTTAAGTGGCAACGCGCCGCTGACGCCACATCTCGACGCTGAGATAGGAAAGCAGGGCAACCAGCACGACCGTTCCGCCGAAGATGGTGTTGAGGCTGGGAATCTCGCCATGGATCAGCGCGACCCAGAGCGGCGCAAGGATGGTTTCGGCAGTGCCGAGAAGGGCTGCGAGTGCCGACGGGATCAGCCGCGCGCCGGTGACGAAGAATGCCAGGCCGAGGCCGAAGTTGAAAGCACCGAACGTCGCGAGAATGCCGAGTTCCGGCAGCGTGACGCTGAAGCCCGACGCCATGACGGCTGCGGCCGTGCCGGCAACAATGGTGCCGAAACAGGCGGCCGGCGTCATGCGCACATGGGCATAACGGCGGGTGATGACGGTGGCGAGCGCAAAGACGAAGGCGATCAGGACGGCCAGCCCATCGCCAACCGGCGAGACCGTTCCGCCGATGGAATCCGATACCATGATGGCGACGCCGCCGATCACGGCGGCAATGGCAAGCCAGGTGAGGAACGAGACGCGCTCGCGAAAGACGATCCAGCTGATCAGTGCGGCAATCAGCGGCACGCCGGCCTGGATCAACACGATGTTGGCGACGGTGGTATAGGCCAGCGCCAGGATGAACGAGGTCGAGGCGATGGCAAAACAGAGCCCGACGGCGATGCCCGGCAGGCCCATATTGCGAAACAGCGCAATGGTGCCGCGCGGCCCGTCGCGCAGAAGCATGAAGCCGATGAGGAAGACGGCGGCGAAAAACGAGCGCCAGAAGACGATGGTCCAGCCGTCCTCGATCGAGAGGAAGCGCGCCAGCGTGCCGCCGAAACTCCAGACGATGGCGGAGCCGAGCACCAGTGCGGCGCCCTGGGTGGCGCTGTGTTGGCCGGGGGGTGCGGATTGCTGCAGGGCTGAGGGCTGCGACATGGGGGGAATCCGGTTGCGGTATCCTAATGTAGAAGCGAATGGAACGTCATACGCCCATATCCGCGACAGGGCGCTGTCGCAAACATTCTCCGCATGTGCGCGCTGCTATCGGTCCTCGATCGCAGCGGCTTGCGGCTCCGGTTTGATGACGGCGAGCACCACGCCACCGAGGGCGATGATGACTGCGCCTGCCAGCACGCCTGTGGTGGGGATTTCGTTGAAGAACAGGAAGCCGATGACGGCTGCAAAGACCAGCCACGCATAATCGACCGGGCCGACGATCGCCAGAGAGGCAAGCCGGTATCCGCGCACGACGCAATATTGCGCTGCCACCGCGATGGGGCCAAGCAGCAGAAACGGCGCCATGGCGGACAGCGACGCATGCTTCCAGGTCAGCACCGCCGGGAGAGCCAGGAACAGGATGCCGAAGCCGTTGACATAGAGCAGCACCGTCAGCGGCCGGTCGGCATGCGACAGGACACGGATCATCAGGCCCTCGATGGCCAGCAGGGCGGCGCCGAGAACGGCAATGCCTGCGGGCACGAGATAGGCGGGCTCGAACTGGGTGAAGGCGCCGCGCGAGATCATGATGAAGCCAGCCCCGGCGAAACTCAGCGTAATGCCGACCATATGCTGCTTCGTCACGGTTTCCTTGAGCACGAGAACGGCGAGCGGAATGATGAAAACCACATAGAGAAGACCAAGTGCGGTCGCATCCACAATCGGCATCGCCGCCGAGGAGTAGATCAGCGCGAAACCGCCGGAGACACCGAACGCGGCGCGCATCGCATGCGAAACCGGCCGGGAGCTGCGATAGACGCGCAGGCTGTCGCGTTTGCAGGCAACCACGCAAAGCAGTGTCGCAAAACCGCTGACGTAACGCAGGAACTGGATCTGCACCACGGACATGCTGTCTCCGCCGAACTTGCCCGAGGCGAAGATCAAGGAAAATAACGCCGTGCCGAGCACGACCCAGATCATGGCTTCGGCATTCGAGTTCAACAGGTTTTTCCGCAAGGCCATAACTTTCAATGGTTTCAATCGAAACTCTTGCCAAATCGGCGCCCCGCAATGCAAATTCGATTTTTGAGCCCTGAGTGAGTATTTTCGATGCAGAACAAGCGCAGCGTCTCGCTGAATGCGGTGCGGGTTTTTGTCCTGACCGCACGTCATCTCAGTATCGTGCAGGCCGCCGGAGAAATCGGCGTCACTCCGAGCGCTGTCAGCCATCAGCTGAAGAAGCTGGAGGGTGAACTGGGCGTGGCGCTGTTCAAGCGGAGCCACAATTTCCTTGAGTTGACGGATGCGGGACGCCGCTTCCACGATGATGCCGCTGCAGCGATTGCTGCGATCGACCGGTCGGCCGAAGCGCTCAGCCGCGACCAGAACGAAATTGTCGTTCGCGTGTCGATCTCGCTGGCCGTTCGCTGGCTGATTCCGGCGCTGGAACGGTTCAAGGCGCTCAATCCAGCCGCCCGCGTTCGTGTCGAGACGAAAACCGGTTCCAGCATCTCTCTCGGCTCCGCCGATCTGGCGATTTCCTATCACCGTGCGGGGACGAACCCGGTGGAGGGAGAATGGCTTGCCGCCGATATGAGCCGCCCCGTCGCGTCGCCGGCCCTACTGGCTGCTGTCGGGTATGTAGGGACCGCCGACCTCGAAAAGGTTCCGGCCCTTCAATGCGCCCAGGACAATTGGGACTGGGCGCTGTGGACCCGAACGCTGGGCCTCGAGCGCAGCGCCATCCAGATCCAGCATGTGTTCGACACAGACGATGCCGCCCTGCATGCCGCAACCGCAGGGTTGGGGATGGTTCTGGCGCCGGCATTCCTGACGGAGAGGGAAATCCGGTCGGGTGGACTGGTGGTCCTGCCGGGCTTCGGGCCAGTGGATCTCGGTCACTACCGTGTGGTCTTCCAGCGTCACGAAAACCGCATGACCCGGAAATTCCGCAAGTGGCTCGGCGAGGAAATGCAGCGGATGATCTAGCCGCAGCTGAGTTGGTCGGAACATCAAGGCATGTTCTGGCCAAGAAAAAACCCCGGATCAGCCGATCCGGGGTGTGTGATTTTCGCCTTGTCCCGGCCTATTTGGCCGGTTTCGGTTTTCGTGTGAACAATCCCTTGAGATTGTCGATCAGTTCGACCTTGGCGCCGTGGCGCTTCATGATGAACGCCTGCTGGGTGATCGACAGCGTGTTGTTCCAGGCCCAGTAGATGACCAGACCGGCCGGGAAGCTCGCCAGCATGAAGGTGAAGACCAGCGGCATCCAGGTGAACAGCATCGCCTGGGTCGGATCCGGCGGCGTCGGGTTCATGCGCATCTGCAGGAACATGGTGATGCCCATGATCAGCGGCCAGACGCCGATCACCAGTGCATGCGGCACATCGTAGGGCAGGAGGCCGAACAGGTTGAACAGCGAGGTCGGATCCGGCGCGGACAAGTCCTGAATCCAGCCGAAGAACGGTGCATGGCGCATTTCGATGGTGACGTAGATCACCTTGTAGAGCGCGAAGAACACCGGAATCTGCAACAGGATCGGCCAGCAACCGGCGATCGGGTTGATCTTTTCTTCCTTGTAGAGGGCCATCATGCCCTGCTGCAACGCCATGCGGTCGTCGCCGTGCTTCTTCTTCAGTTCCTCCATCTTGGGCTGAACCTTCTTCATGTTCGCCATGGAAGCGTATTGCTTCGAGGCAAGCGGGAAGAACAGCAGCTTGACGACGATGGTGGTCAGAAGGATCGCAACGCCGAAATTGCCAAAATAACGGAAGAAGAAGTCCATCAGTTTGAACATCGGCTTGGTAATGAAGTAGAACCAGCCCCAGTCGATCAGAAGGTCGAACTGCGGGATCGAGTAGGACTTCTCGTAGCCGTCAACCAGCGGCACCTGCTTGGCACCGGCAAAAACCAGCGTCTTCAGATCTGTCGACTGGCCGGGCGCGATCGTCACGGCATCCTGCTTGTAGTCTGCCTGGAAGCGCGGACGGCCATCGGTGAAGTGTTCGTACTTGGATTCGTAGGCCAGGGTCTGCGGCGGCACGATGGTGGCAGCCCAGTACTTGTCGGTAATGCCGAGCCAGCCGGTCGTTGCCTTTTCATGCTTGGCGGGAACGTCGTTTTCCACCTTGCTATAGGCGACTTCGTTCAGCCCATGCTCGCCGATGACGCCGATGAAGCCTTCGTGCAGAACGTAGACGCTCGGGGTGGTCGGCTTGTTGAAGCGGGTGACGCGGCCATAGTTGGACAGCGATACGGGAGCGCCGCTGCCATTGGTGATCGTGTCGGCGACCTCGAACATGAAATGTTCGTCGATCGAGATCGTGCGGGTGAAAACCACGCCCTTCTCGTTGGTGAAGGTCAAAACGACAGGTGTCGCCGTCGTCAGCTTGTCGCCGCTTTTCACAGTCCAGACCGTCGTCGGACCAGGAACGGTGCCGGAGGCCTCGTTGCCGATGTAGCCGAGTTCGGTGAAGTAGCCGTCCGGCGTGTCGGAGGGGCTGAACAGGGTGATCAACGGGCTCTTGTCGTCGACGGTCTCGTGGTATTCCTTGAGCTTCAGGTCGTCGAAGCGTGCGCCGGTCAGGTTGATCGAGCCAATCAGCGCTGCCGTGTCGATGGAAACACGGGCGGATTTGGCGACCGCCTGGTCACGGGTTTCAACAGCACCTGGGACAGCACCCTGGACCGGCTGGGCCTGGCCCGGAACGGCAGGCGTACCGGCCGGCTGGTTCTGCTGGGTGATCTTCTGATGGGCTTCCGCCGCAATCCGTTCTTTCTCTATCTTCGGATTCACATAGAGAAATTGCCAGGCAATCAGGATGAGCACTGACAGCCCGATCGCCACGAAGTAGTTGCGGTTTTTTTCCATCATTCTTTCCTGGAGCCGGCCGGTGGCCGTGAATATTTTTGCTTGCTTTCGATCCGCTCGCAGAGGGTCTTGCCGATCCGCTCGAAGGGCGCGTTCAAAAGGTCGCGTCTGGCGACAATCACATAGTCAAGTCCGGGCTTCATTGCAAATCCGGCGGAAAGTCGCACCGCTTCCTTCAGGCGCCGGCGCATCCGGTTGCGTTCGACGGCATTGCCGTGTTTCTTGGTGACGGTGAAACCGACGCGCGGCGCGGTGTCAGGCTCGTTGCGATCAAGAACTTCCAGAAGAAACAACGGACCCTTCCGCTGCTCTCCCTTGCGCACGGCAAGAAACTGCGGCCGGCTTTTCAGCCGCCCGGCAGTTGATTTAGGCTTGGGTGATGTCATTCGCCCGCGCTCCTTCCGGAAACAGGAGCATCCATCGTCCAGACGGACGTTTGCAGGATGCTCCGGCACCATGAAGCCGCGCATGCAGGTTTCGCGAAGGTCAGTGCGCGAAGACGCGGCACGCGCCAGACGGCCTTAAGCCGACAGACGCTTACGGCCACGTGCCCGGCGGGCAACGATAACCTTGCGGCCACCCTTTGTGGCAATACGTGCACGGAAGCCGTGACGGCGCTTGCGAACAAGCTTAGACGGTTGATAGGTACGCTTCGTCATTTATTTTAATACCGCGGTGTGCGGCCCTTCTTGGGTTTGCTTCTTAGCAAGGGAGCGTTACGTTCCGGACACGGCGTTGCACAGGGCAAGGGGACTTGTCCGGACGTGGGCGGCTTATAAGAGCAAAGGGCCGCGAAAGTCAATTGCCGGGGCTGAAAAGCTGGTATTGACGCAGATTGCGCCGTTCCGGCGTGCCCATGGCAGCGGGACGTATCATTCGCGATGTTCAACTTAGGATTGAAGGTTAGCGTATGATAATGTAATTGATTAAACAAAGCCCTAAGGCCCAGTTGCTAGAATTGTTGATCTCCGCAAGAGTCTTCATTAACCATCGCTGTCCTAGTGTCATCCCTGACGCAAGAACCCGTAAGCTGTGCCTTTCATGGCCTGTTGGCGGTCCCAGGGAGACACGTACATGAAAATTCGAGGCAAGATCTATCTCATCGTCGGGTTGATGAGTCTGATCGCAGTGGCTGTGACCGGCATGGCGCTGACCGTGATCACACAATATAATACAAGGCTGGTGCAGTTCGACAACGCCTCGGATCGCGCGCTGAACGGCGAGCACCTGAACCGGCTCGTCACCGCCGTGGTCATGGAAGCGCGTGGTATCTACGCAGCGCCGACGGTTGAAAAATCAAAGCCATTTGCTGAAGGCCTGGTGAAGAACCTCGACAAGATCGACACCCTTCTCGCCGAGTGGAAGCCGCTCGTTCCTGCCGAGGAAGTTGTCGCCTTCGATGCCGTCGTCAAGCGCGCCGCCGAATTCCGCACGTTCCGCACGGAAACAGCCCGCCTCAGCCAGGAAGTCTCGCCGCAGGCAGCCAACGAACAGGGCAACAACGATCTCAATCGCGCCAACCGCAAGGCCTTCCAGGCCGAGATCGATGCGATCGTCGATACCGACCGTGCAGCGCTGGACGCGATCCAGGATGAAGTCAACGCGATCGAAAGCCGGATGATCCTCATGGTGCTTTTGACGGCAGGCTTCGGTCTGGTCATCGGCGTGGGAACGGCTTTCTACATCGGCACCAAGCAGCTGAGCCAGCCGATCCTGCAGTTGACCGGCACGATGAAGCAGCTCGCCGACGGCGACCTCAATGCCAACGTGCCCTTTGCCGGGCGCAAGGACGAAATCGGCGAGATGGCCGGCGCCGTCGAAGTGTTCAAGCGCAACGGTCTGGCCGTGCGCGAAATGAACGCCCAGGAAAGCGCGCTGCGTGAAAAGAGTGCCGATCTGCAGTCCAGCATTGCTGTCGTCGTGACGGCCGCTGCCGCCGGCGATTTTACCAAGCGGATCAGCAAGGACTACGGCAATGCCGACCTTAATCGCTTTGCTGCCAGCCTCAACGAGCTGGTCGATGGCGTCAACAGCGGCGTCAACGAGACCCGCCGGGTCATCGCCAGCCTTTCGGCCGGCGACCTGACGCAGAACATGCACGGCAATTTCCAGGGCGCCTTTGCCGAACTGCAGCAGAACGTCAACGACACGCTCTCGACCCTGCAGAATACCCTGCGCGAAGTGCGCACCACGACGGACTCGATCAACGGCAACTCGTCCGAACTCCGCTCGGCCGCTGACGACCTGTCGAAGCGTACCGAACAGCAGGCCGCCGCACTCGAGGAAACGTCCGCGGCGCTTGAGCAGATCACTGCTGCCGTGCGCAACTCCACCGACCGCGCCCAGGAAGCGACCGTCATGGTCACCGAGGCCAAGCAGAGTGCAGCCCAGTCCGGCGAAGTCGTGCGCAAGGCCGTCGATGCCATGGGCCGGATCGAGCAGGCCTCCAGCGAGATCGGCCAGATCACCAACGTCATCGACGAAATCGCCTTCCAGACCAACCTGCTGGCGCTGAACGCCGGTGTCGAAGCGGCGCGTGCCGGCGACGCAGGCAAGGGCTTTGCCGTCGTTGCCCAGGAAGTCCGTGAACTGGCCCAGCGCGCGGCCAGTGCCGCCAAGGATATCAAGGGCCTGATCGCCAAATCCGGATCCGAAGTCGCCACCGGCGTCAAGCTGGTGCAGGAGACCGGTCAGGTTCTCGGCCAGATCGAGACCCGGGTGTTGAGCATCAACGATCACATCCATTCGATCGCCACAGCTGCCCGCGAACAGTCGACCGGTCTTGGCGAAGTCAGCACCGCCGTCAACCAGATGGACCAGGTGACCCAGCAGAACGCCGCGATGGTCGAAGAAGCCAATGCGGCCACCCACAAGCTTTCGGCCGAAGCCGACAGCCTGGCGCGGTTGATCTCGCACTTCAAGCTGGATGACAGTGCGCCGTTGCGCGTGGTTGCTGCCCCGGTTCGCGAAAATACCCGCCCGGTTGCTTCGCCCGCCCGCAAGATGATGGGCACAGTCGCCCGCGCCTTTGGCGGTGGTTCGGCCACTGCTGCAGTGTCGAAGGACAACTGGGAAGAATTCTGATCCTTCAGAGCGGATCGGACTTGAACAGCAATCCCGCAGCGATCCAGTATCGCTGCGGGATTTTTTTGCGTTTCGATCACGGCGACGTTTTTGATCGCGATCATTCGTTATTGGTCCGGGCAGTCCTTTCCTTCTAATGCTGGGCAATGGAACACAACGAGCGCGAGAGGCAGCAGCTGACAGTGGAAGGCCGCCGGGAAACCACAGCAAGAGAGGGCGAACCGGCGGGGCAGCCGCTGGCGCTGCGCATGGCGCCGCTTCTCCTGCTGGCAGCAGGCCTTGCCGTTGCCTACGGGCTGGGGTGGCACCGCTACGTGACGCTCGGCTGGCTGGCGGATCAGCGCGAGATGCTGCTGGATATGGTGGAACGCTATCCGTTGCGGGCCGGGGCGCTGTTTTTTGTCGTCTATGCCGCCGTCGTGGCGCTGTCGGTTCCGGCGGCTTCGGTGCTGACGATCTTTGCCGGCTTCCTGTTCGGCTGGCTGATGGGTGGCGTCCTCGTCGTCATTGCCGCCACCATCGGCTCCTGTCTTCTGTTTGCCGGGGCACGCACGGTATTCGGCGATATTCTTAGGCGAAGGGCCGGGCCGTTTCTCAACCGGTTTTCGGCCGGCTTCAGCCGCAACGCCTTCAGTTACCTGCTGGTGCTGCGTCTTGCGCCGATGTTTCCGTTTTTCATCGTCAATATCGCCCCCGCCTTCTTCGCTGTCAGCCTGCGGACCTTTGCGCTGGCCACCGTGGTCGGCATCATCCCGGGCACGTTCGTTTATACATGGCTTGGCTGCGGCTTTGAGGAGGCGATCGGCGATGCGGCCGAACACGGAAGGTTGCTGCAACTGTCCGATTTCCTGACACCAAAGCTGACCTTTGCCTTCGTGGCGCTCGCCGTCATTGCCGCGTTGCCGCTTCTCGTGCAATTTGCTCGCGAAAAACGGCAGGCGGCGGGTGATCGTGGACAAGACTGACGGCGTGGCAACGATTCTTTCCCCCGATATTTGTGTGATCGGCGCAGGCTCCGCAGGCCTTTCGGTCGCGGCAGGTGCAGCAGCCTTCGGCGTGCCGGTCGTGCTGATCGAGCGCGGCCGGATGGGCGGCGAATGCCTGAACACCGGCTGCGTGCCCTCCAAGGCGCTGATTGCGGCAGCAAAGCATGCGCATGCGGTGCGCAAGGCGGCCGAATTCGGGGTGATCGCCGGTGAACCGGTGATCGATTTCGAAAAGGTCCAGGCGCATGTGCGTTCGGTGATCGATGCGATCGCGCCGAACGATTCGGGAGAGCGCTTCACCGCCATGGGGGTGGAGGTCATCCGCGCCGATGCCCGGTTTACCGATCCGGACACGGTGACCGCCGGCGGCTTTACCATCCGCGCGCGCCGTTTCGTCATCGCCACGGGATCCTCGACGGTCATTCCGCCGATCCCCGGCCTTGCCGATGTCGATTACCTCACCAACGAAACCCTGTTCGATCTCAGGAGCCTGCCACAGCATCTTGTCATCATCGGCGCCGGGCCGGTCGGATTGGAGATGGCGCAGGCGCACCGGCGGCTGGGGGCGAAGGTAACCGTCGTTGATGCGGGAGGAGCGCTGGCCAAGGAGGATCCCGAGCTGGCGGGCATCGTCCTTGACCGGCTGCGCGGCGAAGGTATCGATATTTTCGAACATAGCCGGGTGCTGTCTGTCGAGAGAACGGCAACGGGCCAGCGCCTGCACTGCGAAACACAGGCTGGGCCGGTCATCATCACCGGTAGCGCCTTGCTGGTTGCCACGGGAAAAAAGGGCAATACGTCCGGGCTGGGTCTCGAGAGCGCGGACATTGCCGTGACGGCCACCGGCATCGCTGTCGATCGCAGCCTGCGCACGCAAAACCGCAGGGCTTACGCGATCGGCGATGCGGCCGGCGGGCTGCAATTCACCCATGCGGCCAATTATCACGCCTCGCTGGTGCTGCGCGAAATCCTGTTCAGGTTACCGGCCCGGGAAAACCGCGACATCGTTCCGCGTGCCACCTTCACCGATCCGGAGATCGCCTCCGTCGGCCTTGCAGAAGACGAGGCGCGTGCCCGCTATGGCAAGGTCGAAGTTCTGCGCTGGTCCTATGCGGACAACGATCGGGCGCAAGCGGAACGCAGCACGGCTGGCCTGATCAAGATCATTGTCGGCAAGCGTGGAAAGGTCCTCGGGGCCGGTATCGCGGGAGCCGGAGCAGCCGAAATGATCACCATGTGGTCGGTCATTATTTCCAACGGTCAGAGCCTGTCCCAGATACGCAACGCCATCGTGCCCTATCCGGCCATGACGGAGATTGGAAAACGGGCCGTCATCGCCTATTATACGCCCCTGACACGCACGCCGTTCGTCCGGGCCATCATCCGTTTGCTCAGACGTTTCGGCTGAGACGATGGAATTCTATGACATGACGGCAGAACTGACCGAAACCACGGCCCTTCAGAGGCAGCCGGCCCGCGCAGGCTTTTTTCGCGGCCTGTCCGGCAAGCTGCTGTTTTTGACCGTCATCTTCGTCATGCTGGCCGAAGTGCTGATCTTCGTGCCGTCCGTGGCCAATATGCGCATCCGCTGGATGGAAGACAGGCTGAACACGGCCGCCGCCGCCGGTGTCGTGGTCGATGGCCTGCAGGACGTGCAACTGTCGCGGCCGCTGCAGGAAGAAACCCTGATGGCAACCGGGACCAAGGCCATCGTTCTCCGGCGCAAGGATGAATCGCGGCTGATCGCGGCGGTGGACATGCCGCCGGAAATCGACGCGCAGTACGACGTTGCCGCGATGACCCCGATCGCCGCCATTCGCGATGCCTTCGATACGCTGCTGTTCGGCGGTGACAAGATCATTCGTATCTATGGCCCGATCGGTGAAAGCGATGCGATCATCGAAGTGGTGATGGCGGATGCGAGCCTGCGCAAGGCGATGCTGGTCTATTCACGCAATGTCTTCTTCCTGTCACTGGTCATCTCCTTGTTTACGGCGGCGCTGATCTTTCTCGCCATCAACCGGCTGATGATCGCGCCGATCCGCCGGATGACCACCAACATGCAGGAGTTTGCGATCGCGCCGTCCGATCCCGCCCGTGTGCTGGAACCGGCACCAGGCCGCGACGAACTCTCCATTGCCGGCCAGCACCTGTCGGCCATGCAGCAACAGCTGCAGAAAACGCTGAAACAGCAGAAGAATCTCGCCGATCTCGGCCTTGCCGTGTCGAAGATCAATCACGACATGCGCAACATCCTGGCGTCGGCGCAGCTGATCTCCGACCGCCTTGCCGATGTCGACGATCCGATCGTCAAGCGTTTCGCTCCGACGCTGTTGCGCACCATCGACCGCGCCGTCGGCTATACGACCGAGGTTCTGTCCTACGGCCGAACGACCGAACCGGACCCCCATCGGCGATTCGTCGAGTTGCGCCCCTTGGTGAGCGATGTCGGCGAAATGCTGGCGATCGACCCGAACACCGGGATCGAGTTCCAGATCCAGATCCCCGATGGCCTGCAGGTCGATGCCGATAGCGAGCAGCTGTTCCGCGTCGTCCACAATATCTGCCGCAACGCGGTCCAGGCCCTGATGAACGACCAGAGCGACAGCGGGGCTGCCCGTCTGATCAGCGTTTCGGCGCTGCGCACCGGCAGCGTCGTCAGCATCTCCGTCGATGATACCGGCCCCGGCATGCCACCCAAGGCACGGGAAAACCTGTTTGCCGCCTTCAGGGGCTCCGCGCGCTCCGGCGGCACCGGTCTCGGGCTGGCTATCGCCCGCGAACTGGTACTCGCCCATGGCGGCACCATCGCGCTGGTGGAAAAGCCGACGCCGGGCACGCTGTTCAGGATCGAATTGCCAGACCGACCTGTGCCGCTCGATGCCTTCCGCTCGAAGGCCAGACGCTGATCGCAGATTTTTCAAATCGGGCGCCGATGCGCGTGAAACGGCGCTGCGAAAGGGCTTCGCGGCTGAAATCCGTCCACAGTTTCAAGGATATAAGCGGTGAGTTTCATCAAAAAAGAAATTTTCTGCCGAAATTCGCTTGCATTCCCCTGTTGGACGTTTTAGAGGATCGCCACGCAAGCGGTTAACGCCGCAGCAGGAAGCACCCGTAGCTCAGCTGGATAGAGCATCAGACTACGAATCTGAGGGTCGGACGTTCGAATCGTTCCGGGTGCACCATTTTTCTACAGAAATATCAACGACAAACGCCACTGATTGCCTTGCTTGAAGCGAGGGCGAAGGTTATAGCAATTTCAACTGCGGTCCCGTGATCTGAACGTTATCGTCCGTGATCTCACGCGCTGCGCTGATGAGTTTCCGTCGATATGAATTCAGCTCTCTATGATGACTCAAGCGAACCGCCGGTGATCACCGAGTGGCGGGGTCCATTTGAGAACGGCGAAGTCAACTTGCTGCATGCGGAGTGCTTCGAGCATCGTTTGTTCGAGGATGATTGGTGGACCCAGGTCAATCACTTCAGCTTGGGCTGGGTCTGTCTGCGGCGATCGGGGAAGCTCATCGGGTTCGTCAACGTCGCTTGGGATGGAGGCGTCCACGCCTTCGTTCTGGACACGATGATAACGGCTGCATCGAGGCGGCGGGGTCTTGCGACAGAGTTGATAAAAGAGGCGACTGAACGCGCGCGGGAAGCCGGTTGCGAGTGGCTTCATGTCGATTTCGATCCCGACCTCCGCCCGTTCTATTTCGACGCTTGCGGTTTTACCCAAACGGATGCGGGATTGATCCCGCTCAAGTAACAGCGGCGCAGCTGCTGTTTGCCGCCACGCCCGCTTGGCCGATCATGCGGGGTTATTTCTTCTGCCGCAGAGCTTCGATCAGGGTGCGGGTTTTTCCCGTCGCGTAGACGATGTCTTCGCGGTCGAGATGCACGGTAATCTCGACGTCTTTCCAGCCGGCGCCGTTTTCGCGGGCAAAGATTACGGCTGCTTCCAGCGACGGAAAGACTGAGGCCGCAGCGCCGGCAATCAAGAACTGTACCGTGCACTCCGCATCCGAATAGTTGGTAAGTGCCTTGATGGGATCAAACGCCATGGTGTTCTCCGGTGTCGTTGCTGACCGGGCGATCATACGTTCCGGCAGGGCCGCTATAACCGGAAAAAACTGTTTCGTCTCTGGTGCGATTGCCAAAACCTGCTTGGGAGAACTCCAATCAGCATAAGCGTGCCGCGCCGGAAGAACCGGCGCGGCATTGGCTTTTACCATTTCTGGTGAACGTGAACCTTGATCAGGCGCTCATAGACATCGGCAAGGGCTGCCAGCGTTTCGGCTGGGATCGCAGTCAGTTCGCTTGCCGCGGCATTGGCCTTGGCCTGCGCCGCGTTGCGGGCGCCTGGAATGACGACGGACACGGCCTTGCTCTGAAGGATCCAGGCCAGCGCGAACTGCGCCATCGACGCGCCCTGTGGCACCAGCGGCCGGACCTGTTCGACGGCCTCGATCGCCACATCCAGCGGCACGCCGGCAAAGGTTTCGCCGACATCGAAGAACTCGCCGTTGCGGTTGAACGTGCGATGATCGTCATCGGCAAACTTGGTATCGGCAGTGATCTTGCCGGACAAGAGGCCAGACGCCAGCGGCACGCGCACGATGATGCCGACATTTTTCTTCTGCGCCTGCTCGAAGAACAGGTCATGCGGGCGCTGGCGGAAGATGTTGTAGATGATCTGGATGGTTGCGACGCCCGGATACTCGATCGCCTTCAGAGCTTCCTCGACATTGGACACCGAGACGCCGTAGTTGCGGATCTTGCCCTTGACGGTGAGATCGTCCAGTGCGCCGAACATCTCCGGCCGGTAGAACACTTCGGTCGGCGGGCAGTGAAGCTGCACGAGGTCGAGCGTCTCGACGCCGAGATTGGTCAGGCTCCGGTCGATGAAGGCTTCGATATTGGCAGCGGTGTAACCGTCGGCCACATGCGGATTCAGCCGGCGGCCGGCCTTGGTGGCAACGAAGGGTTTTTCGCCGCCGCGTTCCTTCAAGACGGACGCGATGATCTTTTCCGAGCGGCCGTCGCCATAGACATCGGCGGTATCGACGAAGGTCACGCCGGCATCGAGCGTCGCATTTAGCGCGCGCTTGCCGTCGTCCTCGGAAACATCGCCCCAGGCGCCGCCGATCTGCCAGGCGCCGAAGCCGATTTCGGAAATGGCAGCGCCTGTGCGCCCCAACGTTCTGTTTTTCATGGTTTCATCCTCGCCGGACGGCGCACGCCGCCCCTTCAATTCCGCTTCGTCGAGCGGGAAAACTCCGTTTACCCGCTGTTTCTATTCCGAATATGACAGGCTGGCCAGCAGCCAATCTTCCGGCAAGATCGGATAGGAGGAAAAATAATTCTTGTTTTCAACGCGTTATCGAAAGCACGTTGAAGCGGTATCCGTCAATCGTCCAAGCGGAGAACGGCCCGGCCGCGGCTGAGGTCGAGGATCAGCCCGGCCGCCGTCTGCGCCGCATCCCTGGGGATTTGCAAGCTCAGGCTGGCGCCGGTGCCGGTAAACGCTTCCGAGCGGATCGTCACGCCCAACCCGCCGAGCCGGGCCTTGATCAGGGCCAGATCGGAAAAGTCGCAATCGACGGTGGCTTCGACCGTCTCGATGACCTCGATTTTTTCGGCGGCGCGCAGGCAGATCGCTGCCGTGCCGCCGTAGGCGCGGATCAGGCCGCCGCTGCCGAGCAGCGTGCCGCCGAACCAGCGTGTGACGACGACGGCGATATGATCGAGCGACTGGCCGTCAATCGCCTGAAGGATCGGTTTGCCGGCCGTGCCGCTCGGTTCGCCATCATCGTTGAAACGGTAGGTCTGGCCGATGCGGAAAGCCCAGCAATTGTGGTTGGCCGTCAGGTCGGACTGTTCGGCGATGAAGTCTTTTGCTGCCTGTTCGCTGGAAACGGGGCCGCAGACCGCGAGAAACCGGCTCTTCTTGATCTCCTGCGTGTGGGTTTCGATGCGTTGAAGCGTGAACATTGGCCGGCCCGTTTGCGCGGTGATAGCGCATCGGGTGGTGTGGTGCCAAGGGGTCGTTTCCGGTGGCACGGTCCCGAATCTCCGTCATGCTCGCCCCTGTGGCGGGCATCCAGTCACCGCGCGTCTGCGCGGTGGGAGAGCCATTTTCCTGGCGGAAGTATGAGTCTTTGCCGCAGACGCGCCGCCGCTGGATGCCCGCCACAAGGGCGAGGATGACGGGAGGGATGGAGTGGCGCTTCGCAGATCCAACACCCACCCCGGACGATCTTACCCGATCGACATCAGGCTGGCATTGCCGCCGGCTGCCGCCGTGTTGACGCTGGTGGAGACTTCTTCGAGCAGCCAGTGGAGGCAATAGGCGTCGGGGTTCTTGCCAAGTTCGACTGTGGATGCTGCCTGGACCAGGACCAGTGGGCCGGGAAGGGTGGCGATCTGCTTGTTGACGGCGCGGATGCGCTCCGCCTCGCCTTCGATCAGGGCACCGGCAAAGGGCACGTCCATCCGCCAGTCGGCGGTGAAGGAGACGCGGGCGGCGACTGTTGCAGGCAGCGATGCCAGCGCTTCCTTGAGGCCGGATGCAGTGTCGACGACGGCAATGTTGCCCGTTGCAAAGACGGCGGCAAGCTGGCGGTAAAGGCCATCGGCAGTCTGTGGCACCAGCAGGATTTTTCCACGCGGATGCAGGGCATAGAGGTTGAGTTCGCCGACCGGACCGGCAAGCTCGGTGGTCAGGCCGAGCGCCGACTGGCTGCCGGTTTCGCGGGCCGCCTGCGCCTGGGGTCTCAGGCCCTTGCTGTCCAGCCACTTGGCAAAATCGAGCAGGACCTGATCGGTATGAACCGAGCTGTGCTGCGGCGGCACCGGTGGCGTGGTGACGAGGCGGCCGAGATAGAGCGGGCCGCCGGCCTTCGGGCCGGTGCCGGACAGGCCACGTCCCCCAAACGGCTGGACACCGACGACAGCACCGATGATATTGCGGTTGACGTAGAGATTGCCGGCTTTCACCCGCGAGGTGACATGGGCAATGGTCTCGTCCAGGCGCGTGTGCAGGCCGAAGGTCAGGCCATAGCCGGTGGCATTGATGTCGTCGATCAGCCGGTCGAGATCGTCGCGTTCGTAGCGCAGCACGTGCAGGACCGGACCGAAGACTTCGCGCTTGAGGTCAGAGAGCTGTTTCAGCTCAATGATCGTCGGCGGTACGAACGTGCCTTCAGCGGTCGCCGGCGGCAGCGCGATCTGTTCGACCTTGGCGCCGATGCCGCGCATAGCCTCGACGTGCTTTTCGATGATGCCCTTGGCTTCTGCCGTTATGACAGGGCCGACATCGACCGCCAGACGGTCGGTGCGGCCGATGTCGAGTTCGTGCAAGGCGCCCTTCAGCATGGTCAGCACGCGGTCGGCAACGTCGTCCTGCAGGCAGAGCACGCGCAGCGCCGAGCAGCGCTGGCCGGCGCTGTCGAAGGCAGAGGCGATGACATCTCCGACCACCTGTTCGGCAAGGGCGGATGAATCGACGATCATGGCGTTCTGGCCGCCGGTTTCGGCAATCAGCGGGATCGGCTTGCCGGAGGCGGACAGGCGATCGGCAAGCTGCGCCTGGATCAACCGGGCAACTTCGGTCGAACCGGTGAACATCACGCCGGCAATGTTCGGTGCGCCGACTAGGGCTGCACCGACACGGCCATCGCCCGGAAGCAGTTGCAGCGCTTCCGCCGGGATGCCGGCCTCATGCAGGATGCGAACGCCTTCGGCGGCAATCAGAGGGGTTTCCTCGGCCGGCTTGGCCAGTACCGGGTTGCCGGCGACCAGCGCTGCTGCAATCTGGCCTGAGAAGATGGCGAGCGGGAAGTTCCACGGGCTGATGCAGACGATCGGGCCGAGTGCCTGATGCGCCGGACCAAGCGTGCGGGTTGCCTGCTCGGCATAATAGCGCAGGAAATCGATGGCTTCGCGGACTTCGGCGATGGCGTTGGGCAGCGACTTGCCGGCCTCGCGCACGATCAACCCGAGCAATGTTGGCATACGGGCTTGCATCAGGTCGGCGGCGCGCACCAGGCATTGGGCGCGCTCCGTCGGCGAAACGGCACTCCATTTGGCGCCTTCGGCACCGGCGATCTCGACGGCCCGGCGGGCATCGTCCTCGGCGGTCTCGATGACGGAGCCGACGACATCGCGGTGATCGCCGGGATTGAGCACCGGGCGGCTCTCGCCGCGCAACGCTTCGGCGCAGAGATGCGGGGCAGCGGTCCAGTCGATGGCGGCGCTGGCCTTCAGCGCATCCGACAGCATCGACAGCGAGGTCTCGTTGGAGAGGTCGAGACCGGCGGAATTCGCCCGCCCGGCATAGAGATCGACCGGGGCCTTGATCTGCTCGTGCTGAGCGCCCATCACCGGCATCGCGCGAACGGTATCGACGGGATCGGCAATCAGCTCGTCGATCGACACAGCCGGATCGGCGATGCGATTGACGAAGGAGGAGTTGGCACCGTTTTCGAGCAGGCGGCGGACGAGATAGGCAAGCAGCGTCTCGTGCGTGCCGACCGGCGCGTAGATGCGGCAGGGGCGGTCGAGATTGGCCTTGCCGACCACTTCGTCATAGAGCGGTTCGCCCATGCCGTGCAGGCACTGGAACTCGTATTTGCCGACCTTGAAATCGGGCCCGGCCATTTCGTAGATCGTCGCCAGTGACTGCGCGTTGTGGGTGGCGAACTGTGGGAATATCACGTCGGTTGCGTCCAGCAATTTGCGGGCGCAGGCGATGTAGGAAATGTCGGTATAGATCTTGCGGGTATAGACCGGGAAGCCATCGAGGCCGTCGATCTGGGCGCGCTTGATCTCGGCATCCCAATAGGCGCCCTTGACGAGGCGCACCATCATCCGATGCTTGGCGCGGCGAGCGAGATCAATGATGAAATCGAGCACGAAGGGGCAGCGCTTGCCATAGGCCTGGACGACGAAGCCCATGCCGTTCCAGCCGGAAAGCGCCGGGTCGAGGCGCAGCGCTTCGAGCAGGTCGAGCGACAGTTCCAGCCGGTCGGCTTCTTCGGCGTCGATGTTGAGGCCGATATCGTAGCTCTTGGCGATCAGCGCCAGCGCCTTCACCTTGGGCAGCAGTTCGGCCATGACGCGGGCCGACTGGGCGCGGACATAGCGCGGATGCAAAGCCGACAGCTTGATCGAGATGCCCGGGCCTTCATAAATGCCGCGGCCGTTCGACGCCTTGCCGATGGCGTGGATGGCGTTCTCGTAATCGGCATAATAACGCTTGGCGTCGGCAGCCGTGGTCGCTGCTTCTCCCAGCATGTCGTAGGAATAGCCGAAGCCCTTGGCTTCCAGCGGGCGCGAGCGCTTCAGCGCCTCGTCGATGGTTTCGCCGGTGACGAACTGTTCGCCCATCATCCGCATTGCCATGTCGACGCCACGGCGGATCACCGGTTCGCCGGCCCGCGCGATCAGGCGGGTGAGCGCCGCCGACAGGCTGCGGTCGTTGACGGTGGAGGTCAGCTTGCCGGTGACGACAAGACCCCAGGTGGCGGCATTGACGAAGAGGGAGCGGCCACCGCCGATATGCGAGCGCCAGTCGCCATCGGCGATCTTGTCGCGGATCAGCGCATCGCGGGTGGCTGTGTCCGGAATGCGCAGCAGCGCTTCGGCCAGGCACATCAGCGCCACGCCTTCCTGGCTCGACAGCGAATATTCATGCACCAGACCTTCGACGCCGGAGCCCTTGTGCTTGGCGCGCAGCGCGATGATCAGCTTGCGGGCGGTGGTCTTGGCACGGGCGCGGATATCGTCGGGCAGGGTCGCTGCTGTCATCAGCGGCGGCAGGCATTCGGTTTCCGGGCGGCGATAAGCGGCGGTGATCGCCTGGCGCAGCGCCGTCTGTTCGGCGATCGGTGGGGCGAAATGAGAAAAGGGAGCTGTCGGGGTATCGGTGGTGTTTTGTGGTTGCGGCAGGCTCATCGAAATCGTCCCTTTTCGAAGCTGTCAGGCTCACGCTGCGTGGCCCGGAATTCATGGGCGCAAAATAGGGTAGAGGTCGCCGGATGGCTATCCGGGAAAACAAGCTAAACTCCGGATATTTCACCGAATCCAGCTGCGCAAACCGTACACTATGCGGCCATATCGAAATCGAGCCGGACGATCCGGTGTCAGAGCAGCACTTTTTGCGATAGCTTGTGTCTGGCCATCAGACATTCGTCATCGCCCGGCATGCAGGTGCGGCAGACGATCGGGCGCACCGCATAGATCCTGCAGCCGACATGAATACCAAGCTTGCCGTCAAGCGCCGAACAGCGATTGTCCTCGCAGCGCATGCCACCGAGATCGGCAGACACGTATTCCGCGGGGATCAGGTCAAGTTCCTCGTCGGTTTCCAGGGAGAATCGTGGCCAATCTTCGGAATAACTGCAGCAGGCGCCACAGCTCTGGCAGTCGAAATCATCGGTGGGA
The DNA here is from genome assembly GCA_900473045.1 of Hyphomicrobiales bacterium. GTDB lineage: Bacteria > Pseudomonadota > Alphaproteobacteria > Rhizobiales > Rhizobiaceae > Pararhizobium. The sequence goes on along the minus strand of UCKS01000048.1, from coordinate 63,337 downwards.
ACGGCAAGGGTCATGAGGGTAGGGTAGCATGGAATCGGGGAGGGGTGGAAGGCTGTGGCTTCCTCTTCTCCCCGGCGGGGAGAAGGTGCCCGGAGGGCGGATGAGGGGGAGCCACAAACTCTGAATGCGCCGGACCGCCCCCTCATCGCCTCACTGCGTTCGGCACTTCTCCCCGCTGGGGAGAAGGGGAAAACTAAGCCACCGCCGCTTCCCGGACTGCGATCTGGTAATCTTCCGTATGCACCAGAATGCCCGTATCCGTCATCACCGCGATGCCATAGGCGGCGGGTTCGTCGACGGCAAGCGAGGCGTCGGGCGCGTCAAAGGGCATCGGCTGCTGGTGGACGGGGCTCTTGAACACCGAAAACGGGATGCCGCGGCTGGAACCGGAGATCGTCCGGTGCACATGGCCGGCGAAGATATGCAGGACATTGCCGCGGCGCTTGACGACGTCGTAGAAATCCACCTCGTTGATCAGCCGGATCAGGTCCATGCCGCTAAAGCCGGTGGCGTGCGGCGGGTGGTGCATGAACAGCAGCACCGGCAGGTCTCCAGCGGTTTCCAGCTGACGCTCGAGCCAGGCAAGCCTCCTGGTGCAGAGGAAACCGGCATGGCTGCGCGGATAATCGTAAGGCGGCGCAAACAGCGTGTCGAGGATCACGGCACGGCAGTCCGGAAAATCGATGACCTGCTGGATAAAACCGTCCTCGTCCTGGGGAACATCCGGGAAGACATCCAGGAATGTCTCCCGGTTGTCGTGATTACCGACGGCGATGGCCAGCGGCGGGATCAGCTGGTCCAGCAAACCCTTCAACCGCTCATAGGAAGGCCGGTCGGCGCGGTGAGCCAGATCGCCCATGAGGATCACCCGGTCGGCATCGGCATGGTGGCGATTGACATGCTCGATGCCGGCGGCAAGCCGTTCGAACGGATCGAGGCCGATGATGGACTGGCCTTCGGGCACCATATGCAGGTCGGTGAAGATGATGAGCTTCGTCATGCTGCAGAAATCCAATGAAAAAGAAAACCCTAATTAACGGCTCCACGCTGTCGCCGGATGGCGCGTGCGTCAAGCAACATATTTGGGAGGGTTCACATCAGGGTGCGGCTGCCAAAAGAGCATTCCCATATCCGATACCGCTGTCCCGACTGGCACGTGATGCCGCATCTTCGCTGCAGATATTGGCTTTGATCCGATATGGCAGCGGTTTATCCAGCCCCCGTCCGATAGCGTCTAGGCAAAGGTGGCGCGCTGATATATCGCGATGTGAGATCGGATGTCTCGATGTGACGGGAGTTGGTTCTTCCGGATCGAGGATGCAAGGAGCGACGGGATGAGATGGAAGCGCACGATCCAGTTGCTGGATGTTCATTGCGAGGGTGAGATCGGCAAGGTCGCCATCGGCGGCGTGCCGAAAATTCCCGGCAACACGATTGCCGAACAGCTCAACCACATCAACACCGTCGATGATAGCCTGCGCCGCTTCCTCTGCCTGGAACCGCGCGCGGCGTCGATCGGCTCGGTCAATCTGCTGGTGCCGCCGAAGCGGCCGGAAGCGGATGCCGGTTTCATCATCCTGCAGGCCGACCAGGCGCATGCGATGTCCGGTTCCAACTCGATCTGCGTCACCACGGCGCTGCTCGAATCCGGCATTGTCGAAATGAAGGAGCCGGAAACGGTCGTCATGCTCGATACCGCCGCCGGTCTCGTCAAGGCGACGGCCACCTGCCGGGACGGCCGCTGCGAGCGCGTCAAGCTCACCATGGTGCCGTCCTTCGTGCATGAGCTGGATGTCGAGATCGACACCCCGGATTGGGGGCGCATCAAGATGGACATCTGCTATGGCGGCATCTTCTATGCGCTGGTCGATGTGGCGCAGATCGGCACGACGATCGAAAAGGCCAATGCCCGCAAGATTGTCGAGGCCGGCATGATCCTGAAGGATCTGGTCAATCGCACCATCCCCGTCGTCCATCCGGAAATCCCGGAGATCAAGGGCGTCGCCTATGTGATGTTCCGCGATACCGAAGCCGGCGGCACCGTGCGCACCTGCACGACGATGTGGCCGGGCCGCGTCGATCGCTCGCCCTGCGGCACCGGCAGTTCGGCCAATCTGGCGACGCTGCACGCCCGTGGGCTGGCAAAGGTCGGCGATGTCTTCAAGTCGCGCTCGATCATCGGTTCCGAATTCGAAGTCGGTCTTGAAAGCGTCACGGAAGTGGCTGGGCGTCCGGCAATCATTCCGACCATTTCGGGACGAGGCTGGACTTTCGGCCTGCATCAGGTGGCACTCGACCCGTTTGACCCGATGGCCGATGGTTTTGCGCTCACCGACACCTGGGGGCCGCAGGCCGGCGAAATCCGCTAGCCGAAAAGGTTAGTCTGGGCTTACGATTTTGGTTGGAATGCCCGTTGCGACGGGTAATTCAATCCGCCCCGACGGATTGCGCCGGATTGCCCGGCACGAGCAGGCCTGCGCCTGTTTCTGGGGTGCGGCGGACTCACTTCACACGGTCAGTCTTCGGCATTGCCAGACTTGCCTGTTCACCCGGTGCGGCACTGGCTGTGGTGGCGGTATCAATTGCCGGCTGGGCGATCCTGCCTTGTGCGAACGCATCGCCCTTTTCGGCGGCCCGGCTGAACATCGCGGTCGCTGCGGCGCTATCGGCGGGCATGCCTTCACCGCTCTCCAGCATCAGCCCGAGATTGACCATCGCATCGACATTGCCGCGATCGGCGGCCAGCCTGTAGAACTGTGCAGCCTTGCCATTGTCCTCCGGGATTTGCGTGCCTTCGTCCAGCATGACGGCGAGGTTGAAGGCGCCCAGATTATCCTTGGCCACAGACGCCCGCTCGAACCATTGCGCGGCGAGCGCGCCGTTGGCCGATGTGCCGATGCCGTCGCGGTAGGCAACGCCCAGATTGTAGGCGGCGAGAATGTTTCCGGTGGCGGCAGCCTTCTGGTAAAGCGCGAATTCCGCTGCATGGTCGCCGCGTTCGCCGAGCATCACGGCATAATTCACCATCGCGACCGCATGGTTGCCTTCGGCCGCCTTTTCCAGCATCGCCATGGCCTGGCTGCGCTGGCCGGCGGCATGGAGCACGCGGGCAAGCTCAAATGTCTGTCGCGGGCCGCTGCCCTGGTTGTAGGCCTCGCGGCAAGCCGAAAGGGCAATGCCGATGCGGATGTCTTCGGTCGCCACGGGACGAAAGGCCAGGTTGCGTTGCAGGTCGTGCTCGCTGCCGGCTTCCGCGTCGCATTGGTCTGCCGGCAACAATGCCGAGGCGGCGCGGGCGGAGGGAATGGCGATCGCTGCGATCGAGAGCAGGCTGACGGCGGTCAGCAGGAGGGCGTTGATGGCTGAAATGCGCTTGCTGTGTCTGTTTTTCATGGCGTTCTCCTCGGTGTTTGTGTCACCCTATGGGCTGTGCTGGTCTGCGGCTGTTCCTTGGGAAACAGTATGAGGAGCAACCGGGGAGGAGGATGAATGCACGCCGGGCAAGAGCGGTCTCCGAACAGAAGCGGGCTTCCAGTCCATGAACACGGATACTCCGCCGGAAACCGGATTGTTTTGAACAAGGAGCAGGGACAATGACGCCAGACATTCAACAGTTGCGGCAAACACTGATCGGGCGGCGGGCTTTCATTGCCGGCTGCGCGCTGGTCGCAGGCGGTCTTGCGGCCATACCGACCCAGGCAAGCACGGTGATCGGCAAGGCATCGGACGTGCGCGGCAAGGTCAATCTCAAGCGGGCGGAAAAGCAGGAAGGCTTGGCAACCGGCGGGCAGATCATGGACAATGATTTTGTCGCCACCGGCAGCGACAGTTTTGCCGATCTGGCTCTGGTCGGTGACACGCGCATCCTGCTGGGGAGCAAGACGGAGCTTCTGCTCGACAGTTTTATCGCCGGTCAGGGCGGTACGATGGAACTCGGCATGGGCCAGATGGTGTTCGACCGGCCGGAAGGTTTGCCGAAGATCGATCTGGCGTTGCGCACCACCTTCGGCATGATCGGCGTGCGGGGCACGAAATTCTTCGCAGGCCCCAATCGCGGCGTCTTTGCCGTTTTCGTCGAACATGGTCAGGTGGCGGTCGATGCCGGTGGCGTCCAGCGGCTGGTGAACGCCGGTGAAGGCATCGAGATCGCCAGGCCCGGTGAGGCGCCGAACAAGACCGTGAAATGGAAGGAAGCCAGGATTGTCGAGGCCTATGCAAGCGCCGGCCTGAAACGCTGACCGCGTTCAGGCTTGACTGGTGAACAGTTCCATTTCGCCAAACCCACGGATTTCGTGCATGCCGACCGAGCGCAACGTGCGGCCGCTTTCAACGGCAGCCTGCGGGCCGATGCAGATGGCGGTGCCGAGGAACTTATTGGCCTCCTGAAGCCGGGCTGCAAGATTGATGCAGTCGCCATGCGCCGTATAGTCCAGCTTGCCGCCGGCGCCCACCTCGCCCAAGACGGCGATCCCCGTTTCGATGCCGATGCGGGTGCGGCCGAACTGGTGCTCTGCAAAACCCGGACGCTGCCGCATTTCCTCCGTCAGAGCCCGGATTGCGTCGGCGCAGTCGATGGCCTTGTTGACGTGATCGGTGAGGTCCTCAGGCGCATTGAAGAAGGCATGCACGGCATCGCCGACCACCTTGTCGACCATTCCACCATACCGCGCCACAAGGCCGTTGACCTCGGCATAGTAGATATCGAGCAGGGTAACGAGATCGCGCGGCGCCAATTTCTGGGACAGCGTCGAAAAGCCCTCGATATCGGTAAACAGCGCGGTCACCGGACGTTCTTCGCCCGCCACGCGGTCATCGTCCGGATTGTCGATATAGCGGGCGACGACGGATTGCGGCAGGTATTGCGAGAATTTGCTGCGCGCGGTGGATTCCGCCCGCCGGACACGGGCGAATTGCAGCGTGCTGGTGACAACGAGCACGAAGACCAGGGCAAGGCTGATGCCGACGGCATCGACCAGTAGCGCGGAGCCGGCATAGATGACGGCGGCCGCAGCGATCGTGGCCGAGATTGCCAGGAGGCCGAGCGCGACGGAGGTGACCGGCCGCAGACGCGTGGCGACGAAGGCCACCAATAGCCCGCCGATCAGGGCTAGAGCCGCTTCGAACAGCGGAAGCTTTGCCTGCCGTTCCGGGATGAACCCGGTCAGTACGGCATTGGCGATGTCGGCATGGATCTGCACCGATGGCTCGAGCGGCATGGAGGCGGTGGAGCGCAGCCCGCCGAGATTGGGCAGGCTGCTGCCGATCAGCACCGTCTTGTCCGTGAAGCGCGCGTCCGCCACGGCACCGCTCAAAACATCGACTGCCGACACCGTGCGCGCCGCGATGGCGGCAGTGGGGCTTGCGGCAAAGCGCAGGCTTCCGTCCTCGTCCAGTTCGATCAGCCGGCTTTCAAGCCTCAGCCAGGCCGGCTGCCCGCCAAGGATCGGCGTTCGCCCACCCGACGCCAGCCGCGCAGCTTCAAGCCCCAGCGCCGGATAGGGATCATTGCCGATGATCGAGAAGGCCTGGACGCGGCGGATGCGGGCATCCTCGTCGCCAACCAGAAACGCGGCCGCTGCCGAGTGCGACGCCGTCTGCAGGAAGCTGCAGGAGGCTTCTGCGCCGTTGATGAACCAGAGGTCGGGGATGGTGATCGGTTTTCTGACGGCGACAGGCGGAACCGGTACAGGATGCTCCGGCCCGCCATCGGCGATCAGGAAGCCAAGAACGACCGGTACGCCGGAAATCGCTTGTGCCAGCGCGACATTGGATGGCTCCGCCGGATCACAGGCCGTGCTGAAGATGAAATCGACGGCAACGGCCTTGGCGCCGGCCTTTGACAGTCTCGACAACAGATCGGCCATCTCGGTCCGGCCCCAGGTCTTGTCCGGTAACTGCTGTATCGAGGCGCGATCGACGTCGATGACGACGATCTCTGCAGATTGCGGCGCCGGAACCCATTGCGTGAGAGAATCGAAGAACTGTTCCCGCTGCGTTTCAAGTGCCTCCCCACCGTAGAAGAACAGCAGCAAGGCCCCGAGAAGGCTCGCCGCCGCTCCCGCAAAAAGCGGCCTGATCCGGGACGGGCGGAAACTTTTCAACGGGTTATTCCTCCTGCGGTTCCGCGATCTTCTGCAGGCGGCCGATATGGCAGGTAATGACACCGTCGAGCCGCTTGATCGCAGCACTTTCCTCCAGCGCCAGAATGGCCCGGTTTACCTTGGGGCGGCTGGCGCCCAGTATGCCGGCAATATCGGATTGGCTGAGCGTCAACCGCAGATTGGCGCTTTCCGGCAGGTCGGTGCCATGGATCTGCTTCAGTGTGGCGAGGAAGAAGCGCGCCACACGGGCGTGCAGATCATAGAGCGCGATGGTTTCCAGCCGGTCCGTCGTATCGCGCAGCTGCGAGCAGAGATAGCGGATGATCGATTCAGCGGCGTTCGGTGTATGGGTGATGAAGTCGAGGAAGGCTTTCTTGCTGATGACATAGCCTTCCGTCGCCGTAATGGCGGTAGCGTCGGCGGAACGCGGCTGGCTATCGAGAATGGCCATTTCTCCGAACAGTGCTCCGGCCTCGATATGGCGCAGCAGCAGTTCGCGGCCCTGTGGCGTCAGCAGCGACAGCTTGATGCGGCCGGACAGAACGGCAATCATGTAATTGCCTTCATCGCCGCGCTGGAAAATCACCGTTCCCGAGGTCCATTTGCGATAGGTCGCAAGTGCCGAGATCGCGGAAAGCGCTTCCTTGTCGAATTCCTCGAAAATCGGAAAGGAACGCCAGAAGGCCGGACTCTTGTTGATCTCGCTCATTTGCTTCCCCGCCGCAAATTCATTGTTTCCCCGCTCAAGTTCTTCTCGCAGTCTTCAAGGCGTTGCAACAAAAAACACTATGGATGCCGAAATGCCCCGGGATATGCTGGTGACGATCCGGTGGATTCGCTGTCACATTGAGCCGTTAAAAGGGTGATGGCGTACTCGGTTGACGATCTTCATGGGTCGTCTACTTTTTGTGAACAATCTGTCTCCGGCCCATGGGCTGGATGAATTTGGAATTGCTGATAAATCTGTCGCCAACAATGAACCCAAACCGGAGTCTCTTCCAATGCCGCAGAATGCAGTCCTCCTCGTCGCACGTATTCTCCTTTCGATTCTCTTCATCGTTGCCGGCTACGGCAAGCTCACGGCACTCGGCGGCACCGCCGGTTATTTCGGCAGCATGGGCCTGCCGCTACCGATGGTCACGGCAATCATCGTCACCGCTGTCGAACTGCTCGGCGGTCTCGCCATCCTTCTCGGCCTCTTCACCCGCCCGGCCGCCTATATCCTGGCACTCTTCTGTGTCGCTACGGCCTTCATCGGTCATAGTGATTTCTCCGTCGCCGGCAACGACATTCACTTCATGAAGAACCTTGCCATCGCTGGCGGCTTCCTGTTCGTCGCCACGTTCGGTGCCGGTGCTCTCTCGGTTGATGCCAAGCGCGCCTGATTGCGGATTGTTCGATAAAAAAGCCCGCCGATTGGAAAATCGGCGGGCTTTTTCGTGTCTATCGTTGAAGGCCGTCAGGAGTAGATGACGCCCTTGCGCAGGATGACATTGCCATAGAGCCGTGGTTCGCTGGTCTGGACAACGGTATGGGCGGCGCGAACCCGCGGGTAGAATTCCGGCCCCAGCAGCGGCGTGACCGCCCGGTCCGGTTCGTACTTGGCGCAGCAGGCAATGATGTCCTGATGCACCGGGTCGAGCGCATCGCGGTCCTGCTTGACGGTGGCACGAAAAATCGCTTCGGGTACAAAGTCGTCGATCGGCAACAGGCTCAGGATCGCGTCGAGAACCGGGATCAGATGATGCCCGTCGAGCCTGATCAGCCGGCGGCCGTGTTCCTGCCCGGGATAATTGCCATCGACCAGAGCAATTTCATCGCCGTGGCCCATGGCCCGCAGTGTCGACAGAAGCTCGGGGCTCAGGAGTGGGTTTAGACCTTTCAGCATCAGGCTGTTTCCTTGAAAAGAACGTTGGTATCGATGAGGTAGCGCGAGAACAGCGGCAGGCTGGCGCCACCGATGGCACGGGCCTGGGCGCCGACCGCACCCTCGATGATATCGGGCAGGATGACGCCCTCGAGATCGAGGTCGCCGGCCGCCTTGCGGATGGCCGCGACGATGCGCTCGCGCACCCAGCCGGGAAAGCCGCCATCGATCACGGCGGCGCCGAAATCGATGATGGAGGCCGATGAAACGATGGCCTGCGCCAGGGCTGCGGCCGTCAGTTGGATCCAGATTTCCAGCGGTTCGCCGAAATCGATCCATTCATCGGCGGAATACCAGAGCGGCGTCGGGTCGATGCCTTTCTCGCGCAGCAGATTTTCGAGGACGAAAATGGACGCGATCTTCAGCAATTGCTGCGGCTTGCCGTTCTTGTCGGAAACCTGCAGCGGGCCGACGGCGCCGGCTGTTCCGGTGCGGCCGGAAAACAGCGCCGAATTCAGGACGATGCCGCCGCCGATGAACGAGCCGATGTAGAAATAGATGAAATCGGGATAGGAGGAACCGACCCCGAAGATCAGTTCGGCGCCGCAGGCGCTGGTGGCGTCGTTCTGCATCAGCACCGGGTGGTGCGTCCGCGCCGCCACCTCGTCGCGCAGGTCAAAACCGCGCCAGCTGTTCATCGCCTCGCGTGGCGCACCGGTCTCTTCGGCCCAGCTCCACAGCTGGAAGGGAGTGGCGATGCCGACGCCGGCGATGCGGGCGCGCTGCTCCCCGGTCAGCATCGCTTCGAGTTTCGGAATACCTTCGACGATGAAGGACAGGATATCGTCCGGCATCGGATAGGCGTGTGTCTGGTGCAGTTGCAGGCGGATATTGCCGACGAAATCCATCAGCACGAGGTCGCAGCTGCGCCGGCCGATCTTGACGCCGTAGGAATAGACCGCATCCGGATTGAGCCGCATCGGGATCGATGGCTGGCCGACACGGCCGCGCACCGGTGCGCCGCGAATGAGCAGATCGTCTTTCTCAAGCGCCCGCATGATCACCGTGACGGTCTGCGCCGAAAGCCCGGAGCGCCGGGCGATATCGGCCTTCGACAGGCTGCCGTGACGGCGCACCAGCGACATCACCAACCGCTCGTTATACGCGCGGACGCGGGTGAGATTGGCGCCGCCGCCCGGGTCGAAGACGTCCGGAACGGTCGATGCACCGTCGGAACCGGCTTGTGATGTCATGCCCGTTACCTCCCTAAAGCGCGATCTCCTATCCGGGTTGGGTTGTTCCGGACTGGCCTCCTGATCACGCCTTCATTTTTGTTTCTTGCGTGCCCTGCAACCACAAGAGGCGCATGCACATTTTCTGCGCAGAGAATGGCACAGATATTTAATAATTCAATTTGATTTATTTATTGACAGCATTTCATTTTGATGTTTGTTTTGTGTCCGGAAGCGCCACCCGCTCAGAGGAGATGTTGCGGTGGGCGAGGCCTGACGACCGGTTCGCCGGTGCCATTTTTCAATCCTTGGGAGGATTTCATGAAGAAGACTATTGTTTCCGCCGCTCTCGGCGCGCTGGCGCTTGGCGTCGTATTTGCTGCCCCCGCTCGGGCTGCCGGCGTTTCGGCCTGCCTGATCACCAAGACCGATACCAACCCCTTCTTCGTCAAGATGAAGGAAGGCGCCGAGGCCAAGGCGAAGGAGCTGGGTGTTGACCTGAAGTCCTACGCCGGCAAGGTCGACGGCGACCATGACAGCCAGGTCGCAGCGATTGAATCCTGCATCGCCGATGGTGCCAAGGGTATCCTGATTGCCGCTTCCGACACCAAGGCCATCGTCGACCAGGTCAAGAAGGCACAGGATGCCGGCTTGCTCGTCATTGCTCTCGATACCCCGCTCGATCCGCCCGGCTCTGCCGACGCAACCTTTGCGACGGACAACCTGCAGGCCGGCAAGCTGATCGGCGCCTGGGCTGCTGCAACGCTCGGCGACAAGGCCAAGGATGCCAAGATCGGCTTCCTCGATCTCGTTCCGTCGCAGCCGACCGTCGACGTTCTGCGTGACCAGGGCTTCATGATCGGCTTCGGCATCGACCCGAAGGACCCGAACAAGATCGGCGATGAAGATGATGCACGCATCGTTGGTCATGACGTGACCAACGGCAATGAAGAAGGCGGCCGTACCGCCATGGAAAACCTTCTCCAGAAGGATCCGGATATCAACGTCATCCACACGATCAACGAACCGGCCGCAGTTGGCGCCTATGAAGCGCTGAAGGCTGTCGGCAAGGAAAAGGACGTTCTGATCGTCTCCGTTGACGGCGGTTGCCCAGGTGTGAAGTCGGTGGCTGAAGGCGTCATCGGCGCGACATCGCAGCAGTATCCGCTGCTGATGGCATCGCTCGGCATCGAAGCGATTGCCCAGTATGCCAAGGACGGCACCAAGCCGAAGCCGACGGCAGGCAAGGACTTCTTCGACACAGGCGTTGCTCTCGTCACCGACAAGCCTGCCAAGGGTGTCGAATCGATCGACGTCAAGGCCGGCACGGACAAGTGCTGGGGTTGATGCCCTAGGGCTTTCAGCACAGAATGAATATGGAAGGGCGGTTTCAGGGCCGCCCTTTTCAACAACCGGTTGGTAGGCCGGGCTCTTGGGAGGGAGGCGTTGTCATGACAAGCGTCCAGGAATTCGAAAAAACACTGGATCAGAGCGACAAATCAGTCGCTTCATTCGAAGATCGTTCGCCTTTGCGGCGCATCCAACATTTTCTGCATTCGACACCGGCCGCCATTCCGGCCATCGTGCTGATTGTATCCATCATCGTGTTCGGCGTCCTGAAGGGCGAACGGTTCTTCACCGCCGGAACGCTGACGTTGATCCTGCAGCAGATCGCTGTCGTCGGTATTCTGGGTGCTGCGCAGACGCTGATCATCCTGACAGCCGGCATCGACCTGTCGATCGGCGTCATCATGGTGCTGTCGGCGGTTGTCATGGGCAATTGTGCCGTGACCTACGGTCTGCCGGCACCGCTGGCCATTTTGGCCGGTTTTGTCACCGGCACCGTCTGCGGCATGGCCAATGGTTTCCTGGTGTCCCGAATGAAGTTACCGCCCTTCATCGTGACGCTGGGCACCTGGAACATCATCGCGGCGATCAACTATATCTATTCGGCCAACGAGACCATCCGCCGTGCCGATATCGAGACTGCAGCACCGCTACTCGGTCTCTTTGGTGCCAGCTTCAAGCTCGGCTCGGCCGTCTTCACGCTCGGCGTGATAATGATGGTGATCACCGTGCTGGCGCTCTGGTATGCGCTTAATCACACCGCCTGGGGGCGCCACGTCTATGCGGTCGGCGACGATCCCGAAGCGGCGGAACTGTCGGGTATCCGGGTCAAGGGCGTGCTGCTCGGCGTCTACGGCCTTGCCGGGGCCATCGCAGCCCTTGCTGCCTGGGTGTCGATTGGCCGCAATGGCTCGATTTCGCCATCCTGGGCGGTCACGGATTACAATCTGCAGGCCATTACGGCTGCGGTCATCGGCGGTATCTCGCTGTTCGGCGGGCGTGGCTCGATCCTGGGCACTCTCTTCGGTGCTCTCATCGTCGGCGTGGTGTCGATGGGCCTCAACATGCTCGGCGCCGATCCGCAATGGAAAGTCCTGTTGACCGGCGTCCTCATCATTACGGCTGTTGGCGTCGACCAGTGGATCAGAAAGGTAGCAGGCTGATGGAACCTCTTCTCACCGCACCCCTCTTGACGGCAAGAGGCATCGTCAAGCGCTATGGTCGGGTGACTGCCTTGGACCAGTCCGATTTCGATCTTTACCCCGGGGAAATCCTTGCCGTGATCGGCGACAACGGCGCCGGAAAGTCCTCGCTGATCAAGGCGATCTCGGGCGCTGTCCATCCGGACGAGGGCGAAATCCGGCTGGACGGCAAGGTCGTCAACTTCCGTTCTCCGCTGGAGGCGCGCGAAGCCGGCATCGAAACCGTCTACCAGAACCTGGCGTTGTCACCGGCGCTGTCGATCGCCGACAACATGTTCCTCGGCCGCGAGATCCGCAAAGCCGGGCCGATGGGATCGATCTTCCGCATGCTCGACCGGCCGAAGATGGCCAAGATTGCCCGCGACAAGCTTTCCGAGCTTGGCCTGATGACGATCCAGAACATCAACCAGGCGGTGGAGACACTGTCCGGTGGCCAGCGCCAGGGCGTGGCGGTTGCGCGTGCTGCGGCCTTCGGCTCCAAGATGATCATTCTTGACGAGCCGACAGCAGCGCTCGGTGTCAAGGAGAGCCGCAAGGTTTTGGAACTTATCCTCGACGTGCGCTCCCGTGGACTGCCGATCGTACTGATCTCGCACAACATGCCGCATGTGTTCGAGGTGGCGGACCGCATCCATATCCACCGGCTCGGTAAGCGTCTCTGTGTCATCAATCCGAAGGACTATACGATGTCGGATGCCGTCGCCTTCATGACCGGTGCCAAGGTGCCGCCGGAGGCTGCCGCTGCATGACCATGACGCTTGCCGCCATTGCGGATAGCATCGTCGAAAAGGCGGGCACGTCGCCCCGCTTGATCGTCGCCATTGCCGGCCCTCCCGGGGCCGGCAAGTCGACGCTTGCCGATGCGTTGCAGGAAGAGTTGACGCGCCGTGGTGAAAAGTCGGCCGTGCTGCCGATGGACGGCTTTCACATGGACAACGGCATTCTGGAAGAGCGCGGCCTGTTGAAACGCAAGGGCGCGCCGGAGACGTTCGACGTGCGTGCCTTCATCGATATCGTTTCGGCGGTGCGCAAGGCGGACGAGGAGGTCCTCGTCCCGGTGTTTGACCGGTCCCGCGAAATTGCCATCGCGTCGGCCCGGCCGGTATCGCCGGAAACACGGATCATCCTGGCGGAGGGCAATTACCTTTTGCTCGACGAGGCGCCCTGGTCGCGGCTTGACGGCATGTTCGACCTGTCGATTTTTGTCGGGCCATCCTATGAGGTTCTGGAGGAGCGGCTGCGGCAGCGCTGGGTCCACTATGGCCTGGATGCCGCAGGCATCGAATGGAAGCTCTACGGCAACGATTTGCCGAACGGCAAGCGGATCATCGACAATTCGCGCACCGCCGATATCGCCATCGAGATTTTCGAAACGGCCTGAACGACAGATCCTCCATTGTTTTATCGCACGGAATGATGCTATCGGAGCCTTGAAACGCTGGTGGGCACGGAGCTTTTTTCCTCCGTCATTCCTGTGCTTGTCACAGGAATCCAGCCGCCAAGTCCTTGGGCGACAAGAGTCCTTTGACCCGACAGACGTCGGGTCGCTGGATCCCCGCCACTAGGGCGAGGATGACGGAGAATGAGGCATTCGACCGCGAGAAACAATGACGCCACGTCTCTGTTTCAGCTTCATCTGTATGCTTCAGCTCTCCATTTCTAAAATTTATGAGTGCTTGGAGAATTCCCATGAGCCCACAGCCCGTCACCGAACTGACGATCCGCCGTCCTGACGACTGGCATCTGCATCTGCGCGATGGCGGCATGCTCAAGGGTGTCATCGGCGATACCAGCCGCCACTTCGCCCGCGCCATCATCATGCCCAATCTCGTGCCGCCGGTGGTCACCACTGCCGATGCGGCGGCCTATCGCGAGCGCATCATGGCGGTGCTGCCGAAGGGCGATCGTTTCGAGCCGCTGATGACGCTCTATCTCACCGAAGGCACCAACCCGGATGATGTTGAGGCCGGTCACGCCAGCGGCCTGATCAAGGCGGTCAAGCTCTATCCGGCCGGGGCCACCACCAATTCGCATGGCGGCGTGCGCAATTTCGAAAATGCCATGCCGGTACTGGAGCGCATGGCCAGGATCGGCCTGCCGCTCTGCGTCCACGGCGAAGTGACGACGCCGGAAGTCGATATTTTCGATCGTGAAGCCGTCTTCATCGAAACCGTGCTCGAGCCGCTGCGCGCCCGCCTGCCGGAACTGAAGGTGACGATGGAGCATGTCACCACGAAGGATGGCATCGATTACATCAAGTCGGCCAAGGCCAACCTTGCCGGTTCGATTACCACCCATCACCTGATCATCAACCGCAACGCCATTCTGGTCGGCGGCATCCGTCCGCACTATTACTGCCTGCCGGTTGCCAAGCGCGAACTGCATCGCCTTGCGCTGCGGGCCGCCGCGACCTCCGGCGACGGCCGCTTCTTCCTCGGCACGGATTCGGCGCCGCATGTCGATCCGTTGAAGGAATGCGCCTGCGGCTGCGCCGGTATCTACACCTCGATCAACACCATGAGCTGCCTTGCGCATGTGTTCGAGCAGGAAAATGCGCTCGACAAACTGGAAGCCTTCACGTCGCTGAATGGCCCGGCCTGGTATGGCCTGCCGGTCAACGACGAGACGATCACCCTGCGCAAGCAGGCGGAGGCTGTCACATTTCCGGAAAAGATCGAGACGGAAGCGGGCACGGTCACCGTGTTTGATCCGATGTTCCCGCTGCATTGGGCCGTTTCCTGAAGGCGGGCATAAGCCCGCCCCCAGGAAGCCGGCGGTGCCCGGTCAGGACTTGAGCTTCGAATTGCAGATGCTGTAGAAGCCGCCGCCCTTCTGGATCCAGGCGAGGCCGTTCAGCGAATTATCCGCCTTGTCGGCCTTGTACTGGTCGAGGCAGGTATGCATGCGGGCTTTGCCGGCTGTCTCGGTCGAATATTTCGTATCGACCTTGTTTGGGAAAACAACGCCCTTCGGCGCCTTTGCCGTGGTTTTGGCCGGTTCCGGCATGTTCTCGGTATTGGCCGCCGTCGGTTCCTGATCGGTGCTCATCGCGGTGGGTTTTTTCGCCGCCATTTTCGTGGATGCCGGTGTTGCTGTCGCTGCTGCGGCCTCACTGCCGCATTGCGCTTTGCGGAAGTCATTCCACTTCATTCCATTGAGTTTTCCGGCCGTTTGCGCAGCTTTGTATTTGGTGCTGCATTCCGCCATCGTGGTGGCGTTGGCGGCGGAAGACAGGACGAAGGGGGCGAGGGAAAGAGCGGCGAGTGTGGCAAGGCTGAGAATCTTCATCGGATAACCTCATGATCGGAGGGCATCAGGCGTTCAGCGACGCGTTGAACGTCCGCCTCAATCGCCGATATGTCTCCCGGTTTGTGTCCGGATCATGGTGTTTTCCCTAAAGTAGCTCTAGCTTACCAAGAGTTAATCTTTGCCATTTCCCGGTCTCGCTGGGCCCGGATCAGCCTGCTGGCGCCGTGGTCTGCAATCGGCCGCTGCCGGGCTTGATCGGACAAAAAACTTCGCCTAACAATGAGCTTGGCCGGATGTGGCCAGCCGCCCCGCAGTGCCCCGGCACGAATGGTGAATGCATCCATCCAAACCTTCTCGTCCCCGTCTTTGGCGTTGATGGCGAACGGGTCAGCAGAGCGGGCACTGATCGTCCTGTTTGCCGCCACACGGAGGATGAACCATGCGCGATTTTCGCGATGCAAAACTGATGGCAAAGGCGCTGAAACAGGCCTTTGCCGATCGCAATACCAGAATTTCCCACAGTGAAGCCCTCGAGATCGTCGCCGGCCAGTTCGGCTATGACCAATGGAATATCCTGTCGGCAAAGATCGACGCGGCGGATAAGCCGGTACAAAAACAGGACGGCCATGTCGGCATAAAGCCGCCCATCCCGATCTTCCGCATTTTCGACGTCGCCAAGGCGATGGAGTTCTATTGCGGCTTCTTAGGTTTCACGCTCGATTGGGAACATCGCTTTGGGGACAATTTCCCGCTCTACTGCCAAGTCACCCGGGAAGGCATGATCCTGCATCTGAGCGAACATGCCGGCGACGCAAGTCCCGGCGCGCGCACCTTTGTCCGTGTTGGGGATGCGGCGGCACTGCAGGCGGAGCTGGCGGGCAAGAACTACCGCTACATGAAACCTGGCGTGACAAAGGCGCCCTGGGGGCTGGAGGTCGAGGTCATCGATCCCTTCAACAACCGCATCACCTTCTGCCAGCAGCAAGGCGAGGACCAGAAGGACTGAATTTGGCGGCGCGGCAGGCTTTGCCGCGTCCTCCACCTCTGGCATTGCGCGGCCCGACCTGCTATGCGGCGGGGGACAAAAATCCCGAGCTGCAGGAGCCCCGCCGATGATCCAGACATCCTTTCCCGACAAGGCCGTGATGGCCGAACTCGTCGCCAAGATGCTCTGGGAAATCAAGGCGGTGCATTTCAGCGCCGACAAGCCCTACAAGCTGGCGTCCGGCATGGCGAGCCCGGTCTATATCGACTGCCGCAAGCTGATCTCCTATCCGCGCATCCGCTCTGCCGTGATGGATTTTGCCGCGGCCACCGTGCTGCGCGAAGCTGGTTTCGAACAGTTCGACGTCATCGCCGGTGGCGAAACCGCAGGCATTCCCTTCGCAGCAATGCTGGCTGAGCGCCTGGCTCTGCCGATGATCTATGTCCGCAAAGCACCGAAGGGCCATGGCCGCAACGCTCAGATCGAAGGCCATATGCCGGAAGGCGCCCGTGTCCTCGTCATCGAGGACCTGACGACGGCCGGCGGCTCGATGTTCAAGTTCATCGATGCCATCCGCGCAGCCGGCGGCGTTGTCGATCACGGCATTGCCCTGTTCTACTACGATATCTTCCCGCAGGCGCGCGGCGAGATGCTGGACAAGGGAGTGACCCTGCTCAATATCGCCACCTGGCGGGACGTGCTTGATGTTGCCAAGCAGCAGAAACTGTTCGACGAAAAGACGCTGTTCGAGGTCGAAGCTTTCCTCAACGCGCCGCTCGAATGGTCCGGCCGCAATGGTGGCGTCAGCGAACTCGCGACGGCCTGAAAACGGCGCTGGAATTCCGGCTCGGTTTGGCTTAAATCGATTGAAATAATATCCAGTATGGGAAGGACGTCGCCGTGATCGTTTGCTGTGGGGAAGCCTTGATCGACATGCTGCCGCGCCAGACGACGGCGGGTGAAACGGCGTTTGCGCCCTATTCCGGCGGTGCGATCTTCAACACGGCCATCGCGCTCGGACGCCTTGGCATTCCGACCGGCTTCTTCACCGGCCTCTCCGACGACATGTTCGGCGACATGCTGCGCGAGACGCTGAAATCCAGCAATGTCGATTTCGGCCCCTGTGCAACCCTGTCGCTGCACACCACCGTCGCCTTCGTCAAGCTGGTCAATGGCTCGGCAACCTATGCCTTCTTCGACGAGAATACGGCCGGCCGGATGATCACCAAGGATCACCTGCCGGCACTCGGCGATTTCTGCGAGGCGCTGCATTTCGGTGCCATCAGCCTCATCCCCGAACCGTGCGGCTCCACTTACGAAGCGCTGATGACCCGCGAGCACCTGAAGCGGGTGATCTCCTTCGATCCGAACATCCGCCCCGGCTTCATCAAGGATGCGCAGGCCCACAAGGCCCGCATGCTGCGGATGGCGGCGATGTCCGATATCGTCAAATTCTCCGACGAGGATCTCGACTGGTTCGGCGAAGAGGGCACCCATGACGAACTGGTGGCCAAGTGGCTGCAGCGTGGCCCGAAACTCGTCGTCATCACCAAGGGCGCCGATGGGGCCGACGGTTACACGACGCGCGGCAAGGTCTCTGTTGCGGGCGAAAAGGTCGATGTCGTCGATACCGTCGGTGCCGGCGACACCTTCGATGCCGGCATCCTGGCGTCGCTGAAGATGAACAATCTGCTGACCAAGGAACAGGTCGCGAACCTCAGCGAAAGTGCTGTTCGCGACGCGCTGGCGCTCGGCGCCAAGGCCGCCGCCGTCACCGTCTCGCGCGCCGGGGCAAACCCGCCGTGGAGCTACGAGATCGGGCTGTAAGTTTCTCGCCTTTGGCATTGTCTACGCAGCTGACGTCAGCTTCCGGCCGCGCCCGGCAAAGGCGCTGCGGGGTACACCGGCGAGATTTGACAGAAACTGGCGGGCGCATTCGCTCCAGCTGAACGTCAGCGCCTTTTGCCGGGCATCTTCGCGCGATAGCGTCAATGCGGCCAGGGCTGCCTGCCTGAGATCACTGGACAGTGCGCCACCGCCATCGCCGAGAATATCCTTCGGTGCCGTCACCGAAAAGGCGGCGACCGGGCAGCCGCTGGCGAGCGCTTCCAGAATGACATTGCCGAATGTATCGACCCGACTCGGAAAGACGAAGACATCCGCAGACGCATAGAGCATCGCCAGTTCCGTGCCCAGGCGCTTGCCGAGGAACTGCACGTCCGGATAGCGCTGGCGCAACGCTGCAAGGTCAGGCCCGTCGCCGACGACAAGCTTGCTGCCGGGCAGGTCGAGATCGAGGAAGGCCGGCAGGTTCTTCTCCACGGCCACGCGTCCGACATTGAGGAAGATCGGGCGCGGAAATGGCAGGTCCTGACGGCGTGCCGGATCAAACAGCGTGGTATCGATGCCCCGCGTCCAGCGCTTGATATTGTGAAAACCGTGCGCGGCCATTTCCGTTCCGAGCGAAGCGGTCGCAACCATCATGCCGTTGCCGGAATTGTGAAACTGGCGCAGCCACCAATAGCTCCAGCTCTCCGGAATGGGCAGGCGGGCGCTGACGAATTCGGGAAACCGCGTGTGGTAGCTCGTCGTGAACGGCAGCCCCCTGCGCAGACAGATGCCGCGTGCCACAAGACCAAGCGGTCCTTCCGTGGCGATATGGATGTAATCGGGTGCCACCGCGTCGATTTCGCCAGCCACCTGCCGCCGCGTCGGCAGCGCCAGCCGGATATCGGAATAGAAGGGCAGCGGGAACGTCGCAAAACGTTCCGGCGTCAGGAAGTGAATGGCAATGCCCTGTTCCTTCAGCGACCGTGCAAGTTCATCGAGCGTGCGCACCACGCCATTCACCTGCGGATGCCAGGCATCGGTCACAACAAGAACGGTTTTTTCCATAAGGCGCCTCGACGGGCTCTGCCACCTGCCGGAAAACACCGGCTGACCTCGAATCAGGTGACGGCTGCATTTGACCCGTTTGATCATGCTCTGATGACAGACGGATGATCGGCCATGTTGACAAACATGGGTGTTGGTTTTGAGGGAGGATGAAAACCGGATCGGTACAGCAGACGTTACATCCCGAGCGTTTACCGCCCCATCAATGCCATCTGCTCGAAGCCACGACCGGCGGAAGCGGCAACGATTGCCAGCACAGAGCCTTCGAATGTACGCACATGGACGGTGAGCGAGCGATAGTCGGTGTCGCGGCCGATCTTGTCGGCGATCCTCTGGCCGTAATAGACGGCGGATCCGACGTCGAAATGATCGACGCCGTCTTCATCGACAACCTGTTCGTCGCCGAAATGCAGATCGAAGAAATAGTGTTCCACGTTATGCCCCGAACCCGTGCGTCGCGGGAGATTTCTCCGGCTTGAGGACGCATGTTCAGAGATAGGGCATTGTGTCCGAATACAGGCTGAATTGGACGTTCAGCCTGTATTCATCGCTGTCTTGCGGCGCTGGCCGCTATTTCGCTGCCTTCAACAAGGCGGCAACCAGTCCGGCGGTCGACGAGTCATGGCCTGCAGCGCTTTCCTTGCCTTCGACGACTGGCAGCAGGCCTGTTGCCAGTTCCTTGCCGAGCTCGACGCCCCACTGGTCGAACGAATTGATGTTGAACAGCGCGCCCTCGACGAAGACGCGGTGTTCGTAGAGTGCAATCAGGCGGCCGAAGGTAAAGGGCGTCATCTCATCATAGACGAGGGTCAGTGACGGGCGGTTGCCGGTAAAGACCCGGTGCGGGGCGATACGTTTGATAAAGTCCTTGTCCAGGCCTTTCGAAGCCATCTGCGCCTGGGCTTCCGCAAGCGTGCGGCCCTTCATCAGGGCTTCCGACTGCGCCAGGCAATTGGCCATCAGCAGCTGATGCTGGTGGCGCAGATTGGGCTCGTGGCCGTTGGCGGCGATCATGAATTCGGCCGGAATGACGCTCGTGCCCTGGTGGATCAACTGGTAGAAGGCGTGTTGGCCGTTAGTGCCGGGTTCACCCCAGACGACCGGGCCGGAATTGCCTTCGACCGGCGTACCGTCGAGCGTCACGCCCTTGCCGTTCGATTCCATGTCGAGCTGCTGCAGATAGGCCGGAAAGCGCGACAGGCGCTGGTCGTAGGGCAGGATGGCGCGCGTGGCGTAGCCGAGCACGTTGCGATGGTAGAAGCCGAGAAGGCCGAGCAGCATCGGGATATTTTCGCGCAAGGGCGCGGTGCGGAAATGGTTGTCGATCGCATGAGCGCCGGCCAGGAACTCGCCAAAGTTCTCCTTGCCGATAGCAATCATCAGCGGCAGGCCGATCGCCGACCAGATCGAATAACGGCCACCGACCCAGTCCCAGAAGCCGAAGATGCGATCCGCGTCAATGCCGAAGGTGGCGACCTTGTCGAGCGCGGTCGAGACGGCGCAGAAATGATGACCGACTGCCTTTTCGCCGAGTTTTTCGGCAATGAAGGCACGTGCTGTCGCGGCGTTGGTCATCGTTTCAATGGTGGTGAAGGTCTTGGAAGCAACGATGAACAGGGAGGTTTCAGCGTCGAGCAGCTTCAGCGTATCGGCAATATGGGCGCCGTCGATATTGGAGACGAAATGCAGGCGGGGACCGTCATGATTGGGTGCCAGCGCCAGCGTCGCCATGACAGGGCCGAGATCGGAGCCGCCAATGCCGATATTGATGACGTCGGTGATTTTTTTGCCGGTTGCGCCTTTCAGCGCGCCGGAGCGGATGCCGTCGGAAAAGACGCCCATGGCGGCGAGTACGGCGTTGACATCCGGCATCACGTCCTTGCCATCGACCAGCACGGGCGTATTGGAGCGATTGCGCAGCGCAGTGTGCAGCACAGCGCGGCCTTCGGTGATGTTGATGATATCACCGGCAAACATCGCGTCGCGCTTTTCGGCGACCTTGGAAGCCTTGGCGATTGCCTCCAGCCCGTCCAGCACCTTCTCGTTGACGGCGCATTTCGAGTAGTCGAACAGCATGTCGTCAAGTGTCACGCTGTATTTGGTGAAACGCTTGGGATCGCTGGCGAAAGCAGCCCGGATATCTGTTGCGTTGGTGTCGGAAACGGTGGATTTCAGCTGTTCGACAAGCGCGCTCATGGCAGGGTTCCTTGCATTGCGGAAGGGTTGCGATAGCTAGTCGCTTTGCCCTTTGCAAATCAAGCCTGTCCTCATGCGAAGGCTAAAAAAGCCGCGTCAGCCTTTTCGCCAAGCAACCAAGAATCGTCTTATGGTTGTAAAATTATGCTTTTGCAGTCATGCTTGCCGCATTCGGGGGCGAAAGCAGCAACGCCGTGCCAGCTGGCGCATCCGGGCGGATGGGCTTCCCGGACTGTAGCAGGACACAGCCCTGTCCTCGAATGTGGAGGTGATCTATGTGGTTTCGACCATTTAGCGTCACGTTTGGCATAAGAAAAACCCGCACGAGCTGGTTAATCACCGTGCGGGTCCAATTCTTAAGATAAACAAAGGTGGCTGGAGTTAGCGCTCCGGTCACCACTCCACCAAAATAGCGGTTTTACTACGTTCTGACAAGAGAACAAGTATCTCAGGATATTACCCGCGCAGGTCCTTGCGCAGGATCTTGCCGACATTCGATTTCGGCAGTTCGGTGCGGAACTCGACAAACCTCGGGCGTTTGTAGTTGGTCAGGTTTGCTGCGCAATGCGCCTTGACGTCCGCTTCCGTCAGGTTGGGATCCTTCTTGACGACGAACAGTTTTACCGCCTCGCCGGAATGTTCGTCGGGCACGCCGATGGCGGCGCATTCGAGAATGGCGGCAAGGGTCATCGCCACTTCCTCGATCTCGTTGGGGAAGACGTTGAAGCCGGACACCAGTATCATGTCCTTCTTGCGATCGACGATCTTGACCAGCCCTTCCGGGTTCATGAAGCCAATATCGCCTGAGCGGAAAAAGCCATCGGCGGAGATCGCCTTGGCGGTTTCGTCCGGCCGTTGCCAATAACCGGCCATGACCTGTGGTCCGCGGATGCAGATTTCACCGATATCGCCGCGTGGCACTGCGTTGCCGTCGTCGTCGCGGATTTCGACATCGGTTGAGGGCAGCGGCAGGCCAATCGTCCCGGTGAAGTCGCGTCCGTCGAGCCGGTTGGCGGTGGCGACCGGCGAGGTCTCCGACAGGCCGTAGCCTTCCTTGATCGGCGATCCCGTCATCTTTTCCCAGCGTTCCGCGACCGGACGCTGCACCGCCATGCCACCGCCGAAGGTCAGCGCCAGGTCGGAGAAATCCAGTCGCTGAAATTCCGCATTGTTCATCAGCGCGTTGAAAAGCGTGTTGAGGCCCGGGAAGATATTGACCTTGTACTTGGCGATTTCCTTGACGAAGGCTGGAATGTCACGCGGGTTGGGGATGAGGATATTCTCGCCGCCGGTGCTGAGCCCCATCAGAGAATTCACCGTCAAGGCGAAGATGTGATAGAGCGGCAGGGCGCAGAGAAACACCAGGCGCTCCGGCCGTTTCTTGTCCAGGAAGGCCGTTTCGAGCCACAGACCCATCTGGGACATGTTCGACAGCAGATTGGAATGGGTCAGTGTGGCGCCCTTGGAGACGCCGGTCGTGCCACCGGTATATTGCAGGAAGGCGACATCGCGGGGTTTCACATCGACGGCCTTGAGTGTCTGTCCGGCACCCTTTGCGAGAACCGCTTTGAAGGACAGATGTCCCGGCAGCGACCAGGCGGGCACCAGCTTCTTCACCTTGCGCACGACCATGTTGACGATCAGGCCTTTGAAGCCAAGAAGGTCGCCCATCGTGGCGACGACGGTATGTTTCAGATCCGTGCGTGCCGCCACCTGCTCAACGGTGTGGGCAAAGTTTTCAAGGACAAAGATTGCCTTGGCGCCGGAATCCTTCAGCTGGTGTTCCAGCTCGCGCGGCGTATAGAGCGGATTGACGTTGACGACCGTATAGCCAGCCCGAAGAATACCGAAGACGATCACCGGGTTCTGCAGGATATTCGGCATCATCACGGCGACGCGATCGCCCTTGGCAAGGCCCGTCGATTGCAGCCAGGCACCGATCTTTCGGCTCTGGGCGTCGAGATCGCTGAACGTCAGTGTCTTGCCCATGCAGGTAAAGGCGGCGCGGTCCGCATATTTCTTGCAGGATTGAGCGAAGAGATCGCCGATCGAATCGTAGGGCAGGGGAGCAATCTCGGCCGGCATGCCGGCGGGGTAGGATTGTAGCCAGGGTTTGGCCGTTTGCGGGCCGGGGGTCTGCATCAATGTGTCAGGCATTATCTCTCCCTCATCGATCCGTCGCGGCGCTTCTAAAGTAAGCGCGGCCTTTCACCCTTCTCCATACGCATGCTGTCCGAAAATGTCTCAGACAAGCATTTGCGCACGGGCGAAAAAATCCCTCCAGATTCTTCGCCCAATCAAGATGGGGCTTTTGTTGCACGCCATCAAGCGTATTCGGGATTATATAACCTTAACGTAAACATCAATAAGCGCCGCATATCTGGCCAGATTTCGGGGTTTCTATTCGCATCAATCCCTTTGCGGGCAGGCGAAAAAGAGTATATTGCGTTGCAATAACGCCAAGGTTTCCTCCCATTTCCGCCTCGGCTTCCCATTTCAGAACGAAAATCCTTCGGGCCGTACGGCTCCAGGCAGGTCTTCCCATGTCAGACGACGCTCTTTCTACCCTTCCGGCGACCCGCCGGGGTGGCATGTCCAGCGCTGAATTGGCCTTGGCCGTTGGCGGCTTCGGCATCGGTACCGGTGAATTCGCCATCATGGGGCTTTTGCCGCAGGTGGCCGGCGATCTGTCGGTTTCGGTTCCTTATGCCGGGCACGTCATCAGTGCGTATGCGATCGGCGTTGTCGTCGGCGCACCGCTCATCGCCGTTCTTGCCGCGCGGTATTCAAGACACAATGTGCTGCTGGCCCTGATGAGCCTGTTTGCGCTCGGCAATCTTGCCAGCGCCGTCGCCGGTAGTTTTGGCCTTCTGGTTGCGGCCCGGTTTCTCGCCGGCCTGCCGCATGGCGCGTATTTCGGCGTCGCGGCGCTGGTTGCCGCCGGCATGGCAGCGCCGCACCAACGGGCTCGCGCCATTGGCCGCGTCATGATGGGCCTGACGGTCGCGACCCTGGTTGGCACGCCGCTTGCGGCCTGGTTCGGCCAGGCGCTTGGCTGGCGTGCGGCCTTTGCCATCGTCGGCGCCATCAGCGTGCTGACCATCGTCCTGACCTGGTTCTACGTGCCGAAGGATCGGCGCAACCCGTCGGCGTCGCCGTTGACCGAGCTTGGGGCACTGGGCAAGTCCCAGGTCTGGCTGACGCTCGGCATCTGCGCCATCGGCTGTGGCGGCATGTTCTCGGTCTTCAGCTATATTACTCCGGCCCTCACCGAGGTTGCCGGCGTATCGCTCGGAACCGTTCCGATCCTGCTTTCGGTCTTCGGCGCCGGCATGATCCTCGGCAATATCGTCGGCTCGCGTCTGGCCGACTGGAAGCTGATGCCGGCCATCGGCATTGCGCTGGTCTTCAACCTCGTTGCCTATGTGCTGTTCTACTTCACCATGACGACCCCTTGGATGGCGGTCATCAACGTCCTTCTGATCGGCGGCGGCTTTGCCGTCGTGCCCGGTATCCAGATGCGGCTGATGGATGTGGCGGGCAAGGCACAGACGCTGGCCGCAGCGCTCAGCCATTCCGCCTTCAATCTCGCCAATGCGCTCGGGGCCTGGCTTGGTGGCCTCTCTATTGCGGCCGGTTATGGCTGGACATCGACTGGTCTTGTCGGCGCGATGATGGCGGTGGCCGGTATCGGCATTTTCCTGTCGTCTGTCTTCCTCGACCGCTCAAAGCGGGTAGCCGCCTGAAGGCGGTGCTTCGCGTGCAATGAGGCCGGGTTCGGCCGTTGTTCCTTCCACTCAAAAACGTTTGTCATCCGCTTGTGTTGACCATGCGGTCATACTTACCTATGCCGCATGCGGGCCGGTTTACCGTACACGACGGAAACATACTGGCTCGCGGTGGGTTTTGCTGTCATCTTGAGTGACACTTGGAGGAACGCTTTTTGCAACTGAGCAATCGTGAACGGGACGAACTGCCTTCGGAACCGCGCCTTTTTGGCCGTACGGCCTATGAACGCTCAGCGCTTGTCGGCCCGATTGCGGCTGCGCGCTGGCTTCTGGTCTTTGTCCTGTTGGCCGGGGTCTACTTCTTTCACGGGTTTCTCGTGCCGGTGCTGGCAGCGCTCGTCATCGGTTTTGCCAGCTGGCCGATCTATCGCTGGCTCCTGGGCGCGATCGGCGGCAACCGGACGATCGGGGCGACGATTGCCATCATTGCGGTGATTTCCTTCATTGTCGCGCCAATTTCGCTTGCAGCCGTCTATGCCGTCGATGAAGTTCACAACTGGGCCGTCTGGACGATCGAGACCAACGCTGCCGGTGCTCCGGTGCCGATGTGGCTCACTCAGATCCCGGGGCTCGGTGTATGGCTGGGCGTTCAATGGGCGAAATATATCGGTCATCCCGGTGCGCTCGGCGAACTGGTGCAGCTCGTCAGCGGGTCCAATATCGGCAATATCTATCGTGGTGTGCTCGTCGTCGGCGCATCGGCGTTCCAGTCGATCCTGACGCTGCTGTTCATGCTGATCACGCTTTTCTTCGTCTATCGCGATGGAGAAAAGCTCGTCACCCAACTCGATCACCTCGGCGAACGTATCCTGCCCATGCGCTGGGAGCGCGTCTCGCGCATTGTGCCGTTGACCATCAGCTCGACGGTGACCGGCATGGGCGTCATCGCCATCGGTGAAGGCATCGTGCTGGGGATCGCCTATTGGATGGCGGGTGTTCCGTCACCGGTTACGCTCGGCATTATCACCGGCATCATGGCTCTTGTTCCCGGGGGTGCGCCGCTGTGTTTCACGCTCGTATCGATCTACCTCGTTGCCAGCGGGTCGCCCGTGGCCGGCGCGGCGCTCTTCGTCTGGGGAACGGTTGAACTGTTCATCGTCGACAAGACGCTTCGGCCAAGGCTGGTCGGCGGGCCCATCAAGCTGCCGTTCCTGCCGACGTTCTTCGGACTTGTCGGTGGCGTCAAGACGATGGGCTTCCTTGGCCTGTTCGTCGGACCGGTCCTGATGGCATTGCTGGTGTCGATCTGGCGGGAATGGCTGCGCGAGGTGACGACCCCAACGCCACCAAGCACGATCATCAAATAAAGCTGACCGTATCGCCCCGCCGGATCGGCGCGGGCTCTACCACGCTGGCCAGAACGCCAAAACCGCCGCCGCCGTGACGGGCAATCGCGTGCAGAACGTCCTTGGCGAAAGGCAGTTCGCCCTGCGCCAGCGCTGTAAAGCTGCAACGTTCGCAGGGTTCGGTGACAGCAATCAGCGCATCGCCGATCCGCAGCCGCCTGCCAATCAGCTGCCGGTCGGGAAAGCCTGGCTCAGCCGCATCCATGGCGATGACGATGTTCGGCCTGAATCGCCTGACATCCACAAGAGAACCCGGCGGCACAAGGTCGGCAAGGGCTTTCAGCGACGCTGTGGTCAGGATATGCAGATGGCCCCGATCATAGCGTGGCGGTGTGTTGCCGGTGTTTGCTGTTTCCATGGTGATTGCCAGCGGACGGAACGTCACAGGAAATCCCGCACGTTTTGATGCGGCGGCGTTGGCCGCTTCGGATGGAACGGCCAGCCATGCAGCACCGTCTGTGCTGATCTCAAGGCCGGCCCCGCCGGTGCGCGACAGCATGTCGGGCACGAACCGCCAGCGGCGCTCTGTTTCCGGAGCTGCCACGGCGCCGGTTTCATCGATCAGGCCCCAGCCGCGATCATGAAGGACGCCGTGTGCATCGAGTGGTGCTATCCCGATGCTTTCTCCTCGCAGGGAGCTGACCGGATAACGCCAGAGTTCAGCCACCGTGCCCCAGCGTTCGTCCATGCAATCCATCCCGCCATTGCGTTATCGCAGCATAGATAGTGCAGTGCTCAAAGCACAACAGGCTTCGCCAAATCCTTGACGGGAAAAGGGGGGGGGCCGCTTTGAAGCATCGGTCAGCAGGTGATCTGTGCCGATTTCCTTCTTCTGTGCGAAAGTGAATCCAGAGATCAAAGGGAATTGCCGCGTGATCTGCGCGCCGCGTTGCGCTAATGGTTTTCCATGCCTGATCGCATCCCGCCGCCGTCATGGCCGATCCATTCGAAAGTTCAGGGAAGCAGATGAACCGCACCTATTACGCCCCGCAGGGCGGCGCGCCCGCGCAAACACAGCTGTTGACGGACCGCGCCGTCTTTACTGAAGCCTATGCCATCATCCCCAAGGGCGTGATGATGGATATCGTCACCAGCTTCCTGCCGTTCTGGGACAACACCCGGCTCTGGGTTCTGTCGCGTCCGCTCTCCGGATTTGCCGAGACTTTTTCGCAATACATCATGGAAGTCGCCCCCGGCGGCGGTAGCGACCGGCCGGAACTCGATGACGCTGCAGAAGGCGTGCTGTTCGTCGTTGAGGGTGAACTGACGGTGACGCTGGACGGCGAAGCCCATCAGATGCGTCCGGGCGGCTATGCCTTCATCCCGCCTGCGAGCAAATGGTCGGTGCGCAACACCAGCCGCCAGACGGTGCGTTTCCACTGGGTGCGCAAGGCCTATGAATTCGTCGAGGGGCTTGATGTTCCGCCGCCTCTTTTCCTCAATGAAGCGGATGTCGCGCCTTCGCCGATGGCAGGCACCGAGGGCAAGTGGGCAACGACGCGTTTTGTCGATCCCAACGACCTGCGCCACGACATGCACGTGACGATCGTCACCTTCGAGCCGGGAGCAGTGATCCCGTTCGCTGAAACACATGTGATGGAGCACGGACTCTATGTGCTGGAGGGCAAGGCGGTCTACAGGCTGAACCAGGATTGGGTGGAAGTCGAGGCGGGCGACTACATGTGGCTGCGCGCCTTCTGCCCTCAGGCCTGCTACGCCGGCGGCCCCGGGAAATTCCGCTACCTGCTTTACAAGGACGTCAACCGCCACATGAAGCTGAAGCCGCGCGCCTGAGCGGCCGGGTCATCATAAATCGTCCCTGCTGGAAAAACCTCAGGCACATCCGGCGGGGATCGGGGCGATCGTCCGGTCGCTGCCATAGTCGCGCTGATGCGCCATATGGCCGCGAAGGCGGCGCGGTTCGGGCTTGATCTCGTATGCCGTCAATTCAAAAGCACCATCGGCATAGGTGCCGGTGTCTGCCGATTGGTCGCGCTTGCCCTTGAGCAGGTTGAAGATCATCGAGGGTCCTCCCGGGTTTTCACATCAACGGCTGATCCGCTGAACCGTTCCGCTCATAGCCGAAAAATAGTTAAAAATTAACCATGTTCGCATGAGGAGTGGCGATCGCGAATGCGATGCGTACCAGGGGGGCATCTTACGGATGACGTAAGACATCCGTAAGTCAGTCGGGCTTTGAAAAGCCGGGTTGGGCCCGAAAGGCTAGTTGAGCGCCCCCGAAACCAGTTCATCGCTCAAAATCCGGAAGGCCTCGTCGAGAGCGTCCACCAGAATATCGGTCAGCTTGTCGCCATTCTCATCCTGCAGAAAAAGGGCGATGGCTGCGTCGCTGGGTTCGCTGGAATATTCGATGATGTTCGACATATCATTGTCCTCTGCTGCCCGGCATCATGCCGGAGGTGAGGGCAGGATAGGCTGCGTCGCTTGCGCCGGGCTTGAACATCCCGGTGTGGTGCTCCCCCGCATTAACCTTCGATTAAGGATTTGAACAGTCCTGTTGCGTGATTTTCACGCTTCGTGCCTGCGCGCGGTCATTGGATTTGCAGATCGGCCGGAAATCTGAAAAAATAGCCGGACAGAAGGACTTGCCTTGTTTCAACATCACGCCATCTCTCCCTTCAGGAGGAAGCATGAGCCGCACGTTCGTTATGATTCTCAGTGCCCTTGGCGTGTCCAGCGCGATCCTGTCGGGTTGCGTCGATGACGGTGGATACCTCTATACCGATGCGCGTGTGCCCACCGCCTATCGCGAGCGGGTGGTCATAGAGCGGCGCGTCTACGACGTCAGGCGAGGGGTAAGCTATCGGGGCAGGCCGCAAGTTTTCTACGTTCAAACGGGCGACCGCAGAAGTCCTCGATGCTTCGGGACAAATTGCTACGTCGGTGCGACCTACAGGGAAGACCCCTATTACCAGCTGCCCAACTGAGCGGCGTGCGTTTGTCATGCCTTGAAAGGTAGGATTAACGCTTGAAATCCAGTGAGATTCGCAAAGCTTTGCTTGTGATGCTTATAGAGGAAAATGGTGCCGCTTAGAGGACTCGAACCTCTGACCCCATCATTACGAATGATGTGCTCTACCACCTGAGCTAAAGCGGCCAGCATGCGTTCCGCAAGGTTGCGAAACGATGTGTGAGGGGCTGATACCTGCAAACGGACGCGATTTCAAGCCATCAGTTTTGAGAACAGGAAAAAAGCTTGGGCAAGGGGAGGGGCGCCTTTCAAAGCGCCAGCCTTTGTCTCGCCGCCGCATATTCCGCAGCCAGCCGATCGACGAGGCTGGCGGTGGGGACGATGTCTGTGACGGCGCCGATACCCTGGCCGCAGCCCCAGATATCTTTCCAGGCCTTGGCACCCGTGGTGGCCGTCTCGAAATCCATCTTGGATGGATCGGCTTGCGGCAGGTGATCCGGGTCCAGGCCTGCGGCGACGATCGAGGGTTTGAGATAGTTTCCGTGGATGCCGGTGAAGGCGTTGGAATAGACGATATCACTGGCGCTGCTGTCGACGATCATCTGCTTGTAGGCATCGCTGGCGCGGGCCTCGGTGGTGGCGATGAAGGGCGAGCCGATATAGGCCATGTCTGCCCCCATCGCCTGCGCCGCCAGAACCGCGCCACCGGTCGATATTGCGCCGGACAGCATCAGCGGCCCGTCAAACCAGGTGCGGATCTCCTGAATAAGGGCGAAGGGCGAGAGTGTGCCCGCATGGCCACCGGCGCCGGTCGCAACCGCAATCAGTCCGTCGGCGCCCTTGCGGATGGCGGAGTTGGCATGGCGGTTGTTGATGACGTCATGCAGCACGATGCCACCGTAGGAATGGATCGCGGCATTGACCTCAGGCACGGCACCCAGCGAGGAAATGACGATCGGGACCTTGTATTTGACACAGAGCATCAGGTCGTGTTCGAGCCGCCTGTTGGATTTATGGACGATCTGGTTGACCGCGAAGGGGGCTGCCGGTTTGCCGGGGTTGCGGGAATTGTAGGTGGCAAGCTCCTCGGTGATCTCGGCCAGCCATTCATCCAGCTGGGCTTCCGGCCGCGCATTCAGCGCCGGAAACGAGCCGACGACACCGGCTTTGCACTGGGCCAGCGTCAGGGCCGGATGCGAGATGATGAAGAGCGGCGCAGCGATGACGGGCAGGCGCGTCGTGCCGTTGAGAATGGCTGGCAAGGGCAAGGTTCACTCCCGGTTTTTGTTTTTGACGTTTCCGTAAACGTAAGAACTTTAGCAGCGGCTTTAAATTTTGCAAAGGCCGATTCGTCAGGGCCGATACGATGGTTCTGCCAAAACAGACGGGTTTTCCCCGGCGCAGACGGGCCGTTTGACGCGCAAGGCTTGCAGATCGCAGCGTCAACCGTTACCCAATTGTTAACACATTCAAAAGCGTACCGGGTTTTGTCAGGATCCTGCGGCGGTGAGAATGGATTGTTCGAAGGCCATAGCCGGTCGTGCATGGTCTCTGGGCGACAGTGATCCGGCCGCTTCAGGTTTCGATGCGCGTGATATATCTTGCAAGATCGCTGATGCCTGCACCAAGAAGGACGAAGAGTGAGCGGACTGGAAACGGCTATCAGACAGGCGCTGGAACGCTCCGAGAGGGCGAATTCCGAAACGCGCGCGCGCATCTATCAATCGGCACGCAACGCGCTCGAGGCCGGCCTCAAAAAGCAGGATGTGCACGATCCCGACGTGGTCGCCCAGCAGCGGCACCGGCTCGAGGGGGTGATCCACGCGATCGAACTGGAAGAACGCGCCAGCCT
Organism: Hyphomicrobiales bacterium; assembly: GCA_900473045.1. Lineage (GTDB taxonomy): Bacteria > Pseudomonadota > Alphaproteobacteria > Rhizobiales > Rhizobiaceae > Pararhizobium. Next base: position 32,345 of record UCKS01000048.1, on the reverse strand, counting down.
GAAAGCCGCAGCATCGGTGCCGCCACCCGTTCGCGACGAGACCAGCAATACTCCGGTTCCATCGGCGGAGCTTGATGACGATATCCACATGCCGTCCGAGCGCATCGACGACCGGGCTGATAGCCCCGTCGTCGATGGCGGGCTTTCCGGATTGCGTCCGGAGCGCCGTGATGGGCCGCGTGGTGTCGAAGCGCCACCCATCGCGCCGGCTGCCGGCAAGCGCGGCAAATCAGCCAAGGCCGAAATGGCGGCGGCGAAACCCCGGCGGCGCAAGCGGGGCAGCTTTCTATCCTTCGTCATGGTTGTGACGACCCTGGTCGCTGCTGGCGTAATGGGCGCCTGGTGGGTTGAAACCAGTGGACTTTTGAAAACCGCAGCGGAGCGCGATACCAGCGTCGCCAATCCGCCCTCGACGGTGCAATCGGAGGATTTCGACGGCGCAGCCGGCCTGAAGACACTCGGCCCCCAAGCGGGCTTTTCCGGCGACTGGGTTGATGTCTTCACGCCTGCCGATGCAAGCAATCTCAAGGCGGGCAGCCGCGCCGCAGTAGATCCCATCAGCGACGAGCGCGGGCAGCGCCTGCGGATCACGTCGGCGACGCCGGACGCGGACGGCAACGTGTCGATCGCGATACCAGCGTCAGTGCTCGAGCAGATTTCCGGCAAGACATCGACCGTCGCCCTCAGTGTCCAGTCCGATACCGGCAAGCAGACGCAGTTTTCCGTCGAATGCGATTTTTCCTCGCTCGGCGATTGCGGCCGCCACCGGTTCACGGTGAACGAGGAAAAGAACGACATGCTGTTCAAGGTGACGTTTGATCGCAGTCTTGCGCCGAGTTCGCCGGGACGTATCCTGATCAACAGCGACGTGACCGGTGCCGGCAATAGTCTCAGCATCTATGCTGTCCGGATTCTTCCTGGCCAGTGACGGGACGCACCGCCGCCTGGCCATATTCCAGGCGGCTATTTCACCAGACCGGGGCCTGATCCGAGGATCTTGTCGTCGATCTCGCCGATCGCGGCCTTGTCCTTGCCGTCGTAATCCAGTGTTTTGAGGATGTGACGGATAAGGTCCAGCCGGGCGCGGCGCTTGTCGTTGGCGCGCACCACCGTCCAGGGGGCGTGCTGGCTATGGGTCTGCTTGAGCATCTGGTCGCGGGCGTCGGAATAGAGGTCCCATTTGGTCAGCGCCGCGATGTCCATCGGTGACAGTTTCCAGACTTTCAGCGGATCGTGGCGCCGGTCGTGAAACCGCTTCAGCTGCATCTCGCGGCCGATATCCAGCCAGAACTTGAAGAAATGAATCCCATCACCGGTGATCAGCTTTTCAAACCGTGGCGTCTGCTTGAGAAAATGCTGGTGCTGTTCCGGCGTGCAGAAGCCCATGACCGGCTCGACGCCGGCGCGGTTGTACCAGGATCGGTCGAACATCACGAATTCGCCCGCAGCCGGGAAGTGCGTGACGTAACGCTGATAATACCATTGGCCGCTTTCGGTTTCGGTGGGCTTGGTCAGCGCGACGACGCGGGCGGAGCGCGGGTTCATGTAGGAATTCGTGGCATGGATCACGCCACCTTTGCCTGCCGCATCGCGGCCTTCGAAGATTGCCATCACCCGCTTGCCGGTTGCCTGCAGCCAGAACTGAACCTTGACGAGCTCGATCTGCAGCTTTTCCAGCATTTTGTCGTAAGTGTCGCCATCGAGCTTTTTGTCATAGGGATAGTCGCCCGAGGCCAGCGCCTGCTTGTCGATCCAGCCCGGCAGGTCCGGATTGTCGATGTCGAAAACCCGCTCCTTGCCGTTGATCACCAGTTCGACCGGCTTGTTTTCCTGAATATCCGTCATGACGTATCCTCCTGAATGTATTGTTCGGCCGGCCGCCGATTTCACGGGAGGAGGCCACAATTGCATTGCGAATTCAAGCATGCCGTGAAAATCATGTCATGAACCTCCGCTATTACCGGTCAATCGTACCGTGCACGTGAGACAATCTTGGAAGATACAGCAAAAATCTGGGAGCGACTGAAGGCGACGGCCAGGTCGGAGATATGGATCATCGGCCTCTCCGTTGCCGCCGCCGGAGGTCTTGTTGTTTTTGGTATCCATACGGCAGCTGTGCTGCTGTTCTGGCTTGTCTGGATGATCGTCCTGTTCAATCGTTCCGCCGACCCCAAGCCGCCGGTCCCGGTCGTTGCTCCATCTGTGGTGGAAGACACCGATCTCGACATGCTCGCGGCGGGGCTCAATGCGCTCGACACGCCGATTTTGGTGGTTGCCCCGGATGAAACGGTCCTGCTGCAGAACCAGGCAGCGGAAAAAGCGTTTGGTACCATCCCGCCGAACACCGATCTGTCGGCCCGGGTCCGTTCGCCCGGCATCCTCGATATGGTTCGGGAGACCATCGTCACCGGCAAGGTCAACCAGATCGAACATTCGGAACGGCTGCCGTCCGAGGCGGTCTATATCGTTCGGGTGGCACCGGCCGAGATCGGTCAAAAGACCGGCGAGCGGCTCTATATCCTGTCCTACCGCGATATCTCGCAGGCGCGCCGCATAGACCGGATGCGCTCGGATTTCGTCGCCAATGCCAGCCATGAGCTGAGAACACCACTGGCCTCCTTGCGCGGTTTTATCGAAACGCTGCAGGGCCCGGCCCGCAACGACCAGAAAGCGCACGAAAAGTTTCTCGGCATCATGCACGAGCAGGCGACCCGGATGAGCCGGCTGGTCGATGATCTCCTGTCCTTGTCGCGATTGGAGCTCAAATCCCATATCGCGCCGGATGAGGCGATCAATCTGGCGCCGCTGCTGGGCCATGTCCGTGATGCGCTGGCGCCACTTGCCGAGGATGTGGGTGTCGAGATTTCGCTGATCGTGCCGGACGAGCCTGTGATCGTGCAAGGTGACCGCGACGAGTTGACGGAGGTTTTCGAAAACCTGATCGAAAACGCCTGCAAATACGGCCAGGAAGGTAAAAAAGTCGAGGTCACGCTCTCCGGTGGTGGTGGCACGCCGGCGGAAGTGTCCGTTCGCGACCACGGGCCTGGCATTCCGGCCGAGCATGTTCCGCGTATTACCGAACGATTCTACCGGGTTAATGTCGAGGCCAGCCGGTCGAAAAAAGGCACGGGCCTTGGGCTTGCCATCGTCAAGCACATCCTCACCCGGCATCGCGCCAGACTGCTTGTTCAGTCCGAAGTCGGCAAGGGCACGGTCTTTACCGTGAGGTTTTGACACAAACCTGTCTCCTGAAATGTCATTTTTGAAAAATAGTGAATTATTTCAGGCTGTTGGTCTGTCACAAATGTTTCGTCAAGTTGACATAAAAGGTGTGGGCATCGGGCGCTAACTAGGGCGGCCGATCGACACGGCGAAAGCGAGCGCTGGTGAAAAGCGCACCCACACAAGCCCATTATGGGAGTATTCTGATGAAGTCCTTGAAACTTACTGTTGCAGCCCTGGTTGCATCCGCCGCTTTTGCAGGCGTTGCCATTGCTCGCGACCAGATCCAGGTTGCCGGCTCCTCGACGGTTCTGCCTTATGCAAAGATTGTTGCTGAAACGTTCGGCGAAACCTTCCCTGACTTCAAGACCCCGGTTGTTGAATCCGGCGGCACCGGTGCCGGCCTGAAGGAATTCTGCAAGGGCGTTGGCCCAGACACGATCGATATCGCCAACGCATCGCGCAAGATCAAGGACAGCGAGCTGGAAACCTGCAAGGCAGCCGGCGTTACCGAAGTCCAGGAAGTCAAGATCGGCTATGACGGCATCGTCTTCGCAACGGACAGCAGCAATGCTGACCTGAAGCTTGAGCCGAAGGACATCTACCTCGCTCTCGCTGCTGAACTCGTCATCGACGGCAAGCTCGTTGCCAACCCTTACAAGAAGTGGTCGGAAGTCAACAAGGACCTGCCGGACGTCGAAATTGCCGCTTACATCCCGGGCGAAAAGCACGGTACGCGCGAAGTTTTCGACGAGAAGATGCTGGCTCACGGCTGCAAGGACACCGGCGCTGACGTTGCCATCAAGGGCCTCGTTGCCGACGAAAAGGAAGCCGCCAAGAAGTGCATCGCAGTTCGTAAGGACGGTCTGGCGATCGACATCGACGGCGACTACACCGAAACCCTCGCTCGTATCGCTTCCAACAAGAACGGTATCGGCGTTTTCGGCCTGTCCTTCTATGAAAACAACGCTGACAAGCTGAAGGTTGCGACCGTCAGCGGCATCGTTCCGTCGGGCGAAACGATCGCTTCGGGCGAATATCCGGTTTCGCGTCCGCTGTTCTTCTACGTCAAGAAGGCTCACCTCGGCGTTATCCCGGGCCTGAAGGAATATGTTGAATTCTTCCTCGACGACCAGATGGTCGGCCCGGACAGCCCGCTGGCCGCCTACGGTCTCGTTCCGGCTCCGGATGCCGAGCGCGAAGCTGACCGCAAGGCCTTCACCGACGGCAACATGCTCTAATTTAGTGCAAAAGCCGGCACGGCAGCTTTGCCGTGCCGGACATCCCGAGTATGCGGATTTGCCGGCTGTCGCGGATTGACAAGCCGGGGGGACATATCGATGAGCACTTCTCTTATTCTTTTGATCATTTTGATCGTTGGCCTTGCGGCGTATTTTGCCGGACGCGCACGGGCGATGGCCAGCTCCAAAGGCAAGCTGTCCGTGCTGCATTCTCTTCCGGGCTATCACGGCGTCTACGTCGCCATCTGGGCTGTTCTGCCAGCGGCGTTCGTTCTTGCGCTGTGGCTTCTCGCCAGCCCGTTCTTCATTGAAAATTCCGTTCGATCTGCATTGCCGGAATCGGTGCACAGCCAGGGCAGTGCGACCACCGAGCTGATGCTTGGTCAGGTCATGCAGGTCGCCAACGGCCTGAAGCGGCTGAACAGCGATGAGCTTACGGCGGTCACCAGCGGCTCCAGCAGTCTTCGGGATGCTTTGGCTGCCAAGGGCGTGCCGATGGCAAATGCCGGTGAGCCCTATATGGTCGAAGCCGCGCAGCACTACAATTCGCTGAGAGATAGCAGCCGTTGGGTGATGAGTGCCGTCGTGCTGATCATCGCGATTGCCGGCGCTGTCTTTGCCATTCGCGGTATCAGTGCGCCGTTCCGGGCCAGAAACCGCGTCGAGCGCGTCATGCTCGGCACATTGTTGCTCGCCTCTTCCATCGCCATCCTGACAACGGTCGGTATCGTCGGCTCGATGTTGTCGGAGGCGATCCGCTTCTTCCAGTCTGTCTCCCCGAGCGCGTTCTTCTTCGGTACGGTCTGGGATCCGCGCTTTTCGGCTGCCGGTAGCGGTGGCACGGAAGGCCAGTTCGGTCTCCTGCCGCTTCTCGCCGGCACGCTCTACATCGCTTTCGTCGCCATGCTTTTTGCCGTGCCGGTCGGCCTGTTCGCCGCCATCTACATGGCCGAATATGCAAGGCCCGTCGTGCGTGGCATTGCCAAGCCGCTGCTCGAAATTCTCGCCGGCATTCCGACCATCGTCTACGGCTTCTTCGCACTGGTGACGGTCGGGCCTTTCCTGCGCGATATCTCCGCGCAGCTGAACGGCCTGGTCACCGGAAACTATGTCAACTTCATCCAGGCGCAGAGTGTGCTTACTGCCGGTCTCGTCATGGGCATCATGCTGATCCCGTTCGTCTCCTCCCTGTCGGACGATATCATCACGCAGGTGCCGCGTTCGCTGCGCGACGGTTCGCTCGGCCTTGGTGCCACGCGCTCCGAGACCATCAAGCGCGTCATCCTGCCCGCGGCACTTCCGGGTATCGTCGGTGCTTTGCTACTGACGGCATCGCGGGCTGTTGGTGAAACCATGATTGTGGTGCTGGCCGCCGGTGTTGCTGCCCGCATGCAGCTCAATCCGTTCGAGGCGATGACCACGGTTACCGTCAAGATCGTCAATCAGCTGACGGGCGACCTTGAGTTCAACTCGCCGCAGACACTGGTGGCGTTCGCTCTCGGCATCACCCTGTTTGCCATCACGCTCTGCCTCAACATCTATGCACTCTATATCGTGCGCAAGTATCGGGAACAGTACGAATGACCGACATGACATCCTCCGTACAGTCCACCTTAGTGCGCCCGGCGCAGACAAGACGCGATATCGGCATCAAGAAGCGTTACGCTGCCGAGCGCCGCTTCAAGGCTTACGGCCTCGCAGCCATCCTGATCGGCCTGTTCTTTCTGTTCGTTCTTTTGTGGACCGTCGTCTCCAAGGGCTACACGGCCTTTCAGCAGACCGCGATCACCCTGCCGATCGAGTTTTCGGAACAGATCATCGATCCGAAGAACGAGCGTGGCGCCAATCCCGCCAAGCTGATGACGGCCAACTATCCGCTTCTGGTGCGTGATGCGCTGGTCAAGGCGCTCGGCATCGATCCGGCCAACAAGCCGCTCGTCAAGCAGGCGACGGACATGGTTTCGGCCAGCGCCCGCACGCAACTTCGCGATCTGGTGGTTGCCGATCCGGCCATCATCGGCACGACCGCCAATGTTTCCCTTCTGGCGGAAGGCAATATTGATAGCGCCAACAAGGGCCAGATCGACCTGACCGTTGCCGAAGCCAACCGCAAGGTAAAGGATCAGCAGCTCGAATGGATGAAAAAGCTGACTGAAACCGGCGCGATGGCCAAGCAGTTCAACACCGGCCTCTTCACCTATGGTGCATCGAGCCGTCCTGAAGCTGCCGGTATCGGCGTCGCCGCTCTCGGTTCGCTCTACATGATGCTGATCGTCCTGGTGCTTGCCCTTCCGATCGGCGTCGCAGCATCAATCTACCTGGAAGAGTTCGCGCCAAAAAACCGGCTGACCGACCTGATCGAGGTCAACATCAATAACCTCGCGGCCGTTCCGTCGATTGTCTACGGTCTGCTCGGCCTGTCGATCTTCATCAACTTCGCCGGCATGCCCCGTTCGGCTGCCGTCGTCGGTGGTCTGGTTCTGACATTGATGACGCTTCCAACGATCATCATCGCCACCCGTGCGGCTCTCAAGGCCGTTCCGCCTTCGATCCGCTCTGCAGCGCTTGGCCTGGGCGCATCGAAGATGCAGACGATCTTCCATCACGTCCTGCCGCTCGCCATGCCGGGCGTCCTGACGGGCACGATCATCGGTCTGGCGCATGCGCTTGGCGAAACCGCGCCGCTGCTGCTCATCGGCATGGTGGCCTTCGTCGTCGATTACCCGGGCTCGCCGATGGACCCGTCCACTGCTCTGCCGGTCCAGATCTACATGTGGGCCAACGAAGCCGAACGTGCATTTGTCGAACGGACTTCGGGTGCGATCATGATCCTCTTGATCTTCCTCGTCGTCATGAACCTTGGCGCAATCCTGTTGCGGCGTCGCTTTGAGCGGCGCTGGTAGTGAGGTAGAAACATGAACATGATGTCAGAAGCAGCAGTTGAAAAGGCGCTGGACCAGAAAATGAACACTGTTCCCTTCAAGATGATCGGAAAGGACGTTTCGGTTTACTACGGCGAGAAGCGCGCGCTTTTCGATGTAAACCTCAACGTTCGCGAAAATACAGTCACCGCGCTGATCGGCCCGTCGGGCTGCGGCAAGTCGACATTCCTGCGGACACTCAACCGCATGAACGACACGATCGACAGCTGCCGCGTCACCGGCAAGATCACCCTCGATGACGGTGACATCTACGACCCGAGCATCGACGTCGTGGAACTTCGCGCCCGCGTCGGCATGGTCTTCCAGAAGCCGAACCCGTTCCCGAAGTCGATCTACGAGAACGTCACCTACGGTCCGAAGATCCATGGTCTCGCCCGCACCAAGGCCGAACTCGACCAGATCGTCGAGTCGAGCCTCCAGAAGGCCGGTCTCTGGAACGAGGTCAAGGATCGCCTGCATGAATCCGGCACCGGTCTCTCCGGTGGTCAGCAGCAGCGTCTATGCATTGCCCGCGCCGTTGCCGTCAGCCCGGAAGTCATCCTGATGGACGAGCCGTGCTCGGCACTGGACCCGATTGCCACCGCCAAGGTCGAGGAACTGATCCACGAACTGCGCGCGAACTACACGATCGTCATCGTTACACACTCGATGCAGCAAGCCGCCCGGGTGTCGCAGCGCACTGCCATGTTCCACCTCGGCAATCTCGTCGAGGAAAACGACACCGACAAGATGTTCACCAATCCGGACGACCAGCGGACCCAGGACTATATCATGGGCCGCTTTGGCTGAGGACTGAGCTTGCCACCCTGCCGTAAGGGCGGGGTGGTGGTCTTCCAACCCGGATTGTGATCGCAAGGAAAAACAATCATGTCTACGCACATTGCTTCCGTCTACGACGAAGATCTGAAGTACCTGACCCGGCGTATCTCCGAAATGGGAGGCCTGGCCGAACAGATGGTGGCCGAATCCGTGCGCGCTCTGGTCAATTCCGACCTGGCGCTTGCCCAGAAGGTCATCTCCGACGATGCCATTCTCGACGAGGCCGAGCGCCAGATCGGCGAAAAGGCGATCGTCACCATCGCCAAGCGCCAGCCGATGGCGGCTGACCTGCGCGAAATCATGGGATCGATCCGCATCGCTGCCGATCTCGAGCGTGTCGGCGATCTCGGCAAGAACAATGCCAAGCGCGTCATCGCCGTATCGACCGCCAGCCTGCCGCGTCAACTGGCCCGTGGCCTGGAGCATCTGGCCGAGCTTGCGCTCGTTCAGCTCAAGGAAGTGCTCGATGTCTACGCATCGCGTTCGCCGGAAAAGGCCAACAGTATCCGCGAGCGCGACAACGAGATTGACGCGATCTACACCTCGCTGTTCCGCGAACTTCTGACCTACATGATGGAAGATCCGCGTAACATTACGCCCTGCACGCATCTTTTGTTCTGCGCCAAGAACATCGAGCGCATCGGCGATCATGCCACCAACATCGCCGAAACCATCTACTACATGGCAACCGGCGCGCAGCCCGTTGGTGAACGTCCGAAGGACGATACGGCCAACACCGTTGGCGCGATCGGCAACTGATCCAGCTGCGTCAATATGAATAAGGGTAAGTAGTAGCTTACAATAGCCTGCCCGGACGGCCTTGATGGCCGCCGGGCGAGCCGCTTGAATTTGAGGGCAGGACCTCAAGGAGTTTACACCGCATGTTGCCAAGAATTGCCGTTGTTGAAGACGAAGAGGCGCTCAGCGTCCTCCTCCGATACAATCTCGAGGCTGAAGGGTTCGAAGTCGATACGATCAATCGTGGCGACGAGGCGGAAATGCGCCTGCAGGAACGCCTGCCCGATCTCTTGATCCTTGATTGGATGCTGCCCGGTGTTTCCGGCATCGAACTGTGCCGCCGGCTGCGCCAGCGCCCGGAAACCGAACGCCTGCCGATCATCATGCTGACGGCACGCGGGGAAGAGAGCGAGCGTGTTCGCGGGCTTGCCACCGGTGCCGACGACTATGTGGTCAAGCCGTTCTCGACGCCGGAACTGATGGCGCGGGTCAAGGCGATGCTGCGGCGCGCCAAACCCGAAGTGCTGTCAACGCTGCTGAAATGCGGCGATATCGAACTCGACCGCGAAACCCACCGTGTTCACCGCAAGACCCGCGAAGTCCGTCTTGGACCGACGGAGTTTCGCCTGCTGGAATTTTTCATGGCCTCGCCAGGCCGTGTGTTCTCGCGCTCGCAGCTTTTGGATGGCGTTTGGGGTCACGATATCTATGTCGACGAACGCACGGTGGACGTTCATGTCGGCCGTCTGCGCAAGGCGCTGAATTTCTCCAACATGCAGGACGTGATCCGCACCGTGCGCGGCGCGGGCTACTCGCTAGAGAGCTGAGTTTCGTACACTGAAGGATCTTCAGGCGTTGCCCAGCGGTTCGCCAATCTCGATGGCGTGGCCATCCGGATCATAGAAGCGGAAAACCCTCTGTCCCCAGACCTGCGTTTCAATGGGGTGGATGAGGTTTACAATGCCGCCGATGCGCTCGAAAAGCGTATTCAGATGATCATGTTCGAAATAGAGCAGGATATTTTGGCGGCCGTACGGCTCGGAAATGATTGACGGCTGTCCCCAGACCGTCGTTTCCAGGGATTTGCCGTCATGGATGGCAAATCCCGTTTCAAACATAACAAAATTGCCGAAGTCTCGGCTGACCGTCAATCCCAGTATCTCGCAGTAGAACGCCTTTGAGATACCGATATCCCGGACGAAGGGGATGGGATTGACAAAACGCACGGCAGATCCGGCCTCAGCGTGCCCGGCGACGCTCACCGGACGGCTGGTACGCAAGCTTGGCGTGGAATGTGCAGTAAGGCGATGTGTCCGGGGAATCGTTGCCGCAGAAGTGGAACTCTTCCTTCATCGGATCGCCGATCGGCCACTTGCAGGTGCGGTCGGTGAGTTGCGTCAGGACCAGGCGGCGCGACATCGGAACAACGACGTTGTTGCCGGACGGTGCTGCTTCCTGGTCTTCGGCAGCGCCGATTTCCACTTCTTCCTTCATGATGGTTGCGCCGGCAGTGCGCGTCACCGTGCGGGTGGCAGTCACGCGCGAGGCAGTATAGTTCGGTGCACGCGGTGCTGCGGAAGGGGCTGGGCGTTTCGCACGCGCCGTTGCCGTGCTGCCGCCGGCCTTGGCGCGGCCTGGCAGGCAGAGACGGTGGACCTTGCCGATGACGGCGTTGCGGCTGACGCCACCGAGCTGTGCAGCGATCTGGCTCGCGCTCAAGCCTTCGGCCCACAATTTCTTGAGTTTTTCGACCCGCTCGTCAGTCCAATTCATGGTCTTGTCTCCATTCCCAGCGTTGGTGATGGTCGAATCCTCCACCGAGCCCTGGATGTAATCCGAGGCTGAAACGCGATAACACTTTTGGTGACTAGGTCCGCCGCATGCGTTCTAGTAATTGTTTCTTAACGTAGAGCCCGGCGGACTCTCTGACAAGAGTCCGGGGAATCTCGCCGAATCAATTTCTGAGTTTTCCCCAACTTGCTTGCGATGCGTGGCATTTTTGCAAGGGTATCCGGCTAAAAAATTTGCCTCCGCTGTATAGCCGCAAATTGCCGGAAATCATGGGCTTTTGTTGACATCGCACTGCGAAGTGAAGATAGTGCCTCTGCCGCCGAAAGGCGGCATTTTGATTTTTTACGGGCTGGTCACAGCCCTGTTGATGACGCCGATTATACAATTGCCGTGATGGTTTGAGGAGACATGCGCCATGGCCGATGCCACGCCGCTTTACGACACATATGCACGCGCGCCCTTGCGGTTCGAGCGCGGCGAAGGCGTCTGGCTGATCGCCGAGGACGGTACGCGCTATCTCGATTTCGCTGCCGGTGTGGCGGTCAATTCTCTCGGTCATGCACATCCGCATCTTGTTGCGGCATTGAAAGAGCAGGCGGACAAGGTCTGGCATCTGTCGAACCTCTATGAGGTGCCGGGCCAGGAAAGCCTCAGCCGCCGCCTGACGGAAGCGACGTTCGCCGACAAGGTGTTCTTCACCAATTCCGGCGCCGAAGCACTGGAATGCGCGATCAAGACGGCGCGGCGCTATCATTTTTCCAAGGGCCAGCCGGAAAAATTCCACATCATCACCTTCGAAGGCGCCTTCCACGGCCGCACGCTCGCGACCATTGCCGCCGGTGGGCAGGCGAAATACCTGGAAGGCTTCGGCCCGAAGGCGCCTGGCTTCTATCAGGTACCGTTCGGCGACATGGGCGCCCTGAAGGCAGCCATAACCGAAGAGACCGCCGCAATCCTGATCGAGCCGATCCAGGGCGAGGGCGGCATCCGAACGGTGCCGAAGGAATTCATGCAGGAACTGCGTGCCCTTTGCGACGAATACGGCCTGTTGCTGATTCTCGACGAAGTCCAGTCCGGCGTCGGCCGGACCGGCAAGCTGTTTGCGCATGAATGGGCCGGCGTCACGCCAGACATCATGGCGGTCGCCAAGGGCATCGGCGGCGGTTTCCCGCTCGGTGCCTGCCTTGCGACCGAGGAAGCAGCGTCCGGCATGGTCGCGGGTACCCATGGCTCGACCTATGGCGGCAATCCGCTGGCCATGGCTGTCGGCAATGCTGTTCTCGATGTCATCCTCGCAGACGATTTCCTGCAGAACGTCCGTGATGTCTCGCTGGTCTTCCGCCAGGGGCTTGCGTCGCTTGCCGATCGCTTCCCCGACGTGATCGAGGAAATCCGCGGCGAAGGCCTGATGCTTGGTATCAAGGCGAAGGTGCCCTCTGCCGATCTCTTGAAAGCTATCCGCGCCGAAAGACTGCTGGCTGTGCCTGCAGGCGAGAATGTCATCCGCCTGCTGCCGCCGCTGGTGACGACCGCCGAAGAAGCGCGTGAAGGCCTGACGCGGCTTGAACGTGCCGCCGAACAGCTGACAACGGAGCGACGACAGGCATCGGCCTGAACGACGCTCCCCTTGCACGCTGAAAAAACACAGGACTATGAATAGAATGGCCGGTACCAGACATTTTCTCGATCTTTCTGCCATGACGACAACCGACTTGAGGTCGATCATCGAGGACGCCCGCGTCCGCAAAGCCGACACCAAGGCCGGCACCGCCGAAAAGCCGCTGGCCGGGAAGATGCTGGCGATGATCTTCGAAAAGCCTTCCACCCGTACCCGCGTCTCTTTCGATGTCGGTATGCGCCAGCTCGGCGGCGAAACGCTGTTCCTGTCGGGCACCGAAATGCAGCTCGGCCGCGCCGAAACCATCGGTGATACGGCCAAAGTCCTGTCCCGGTATGTTGATGCGATCATGATCCGCACCACCGATCATAACCGGCTGCTGGAATTGGCCGAGCACGCCACCGTGCCTGTGATCAATGGCCTGACGGATGCGACGCATCCCTGCCAGATCATGGCCGATATCATGACGTTCGAGGAACATGCAGGTCCCGTAAAGGGCAAGACGATTGCCTGGACCGGCGACGGCAACAATGTGCTGCATTCCTTCATCGAAGGTTCGGCGCGTTTCGGTTACCGGATGAACATGGCCGTGCCACTCGGCTCGGAACCGGACGACAAGATTCTCAACTGGGCCCGCAACAATGGCGGCGAGATCAAGCTCTATCATGATGCCGATCAGGCCGTGGACGGCGCTCATTGCGTGGTCACCGATACCTGGGTGTCGATGAACCAGGAACACCGCGCTCGCGGCCACAATGTCTTCCAGCCCTTCCAGGTCAATGCCCAGTTGATGTCGAAGGCCGACAAGGATGCGATTTTCATGCACTGCCTGCCGGCCCATCGCGGTGAAGAGGTGACGGACGACGTCATCGACGGCAAGCAGTCGGTGGTCTTCGACGAGGCTGAAAACCGCCTGCACGCGCAAAAGTCGGTTCTTGCCTGGTGCCTCGGCGCTCTGTAGCGGTTCTTGCCCGACATATTGAAAACCGGGCAGCGGCACACGATCTATGCAGCAAGTTGATGACCGGCAGGTGGCATGTCCTCCTTCGCCGGTCATTCGTATTCAATAACATCCATCCATGCCGCCGTCCTTCATGGAGGTTGCAGAGCGAACGGCTGCTTTTTCAGGAACGATCTGGACAAAAGCGGCCTGTGCAGGATCAATAGAAGCATCGGACAGCGTCCCGGCCTTTACGGCGGGCAGATGTCCGAGGGCTAGGAGCAGAGCGATGACGGAAGCAGACTTTGGCCTCGGCCAGTTCGATTTTGCCGGCGACGATCATGTCGTGCCGTTTCAGGTGGAAGGCCTTGATGTGCGCGGCCGTGCCGTCCAGCTCGGTCCGATGCTGGATGCGATCCTGGAGCGCCATAATTATCCCTTGCCCGTCGCGCGCCTCGTTGCTGAAACTGTGGTGCTGACCGTGCTTCTCGGCACGTCGCTGAAATTCGAAGGCAAGCTGATCATTCAGACCAAGAGCAATGGTCCGGTCGATCTGGTCGTCGCCGATTTTTCGACGCCGGACCGGGTGCGGGCCTATGCGCGCTACAACGAGGAAGCTCTGAAGATTGCGGAAGAGAATGGTCTGACCCAACCGCAGCATCTGCTGGGCGAGGGCATCCTCGCCTTCACCATCGATCAGGGCGTCCACATGCAGCGCTACCAGGGCATCGTGCCCTTGGACGGCGCCTCGCTGGAAGAGATTGCCGGCGTCTATTTCCGCCAGTCGGAACAGATCCCGACCAAGGTTCGCCTCGGTGTCGCCGAACTGCTCGATCGGGATGAGAACGGCAAGCCACGGCATCGCTGGCGGGCGGGCGGCATGGTCGCGCAATTCCTGCCGGAAACGCTGGAGCGCATGCGTCAGCCGGATCTTCCCGGCGGTGATGGGGCGGACGATGGTTTCGAAGTCGATGATCTGTGGGGTGAAGCCAGCGTCATGGTCCAGACCATCGATGCCGATGAACTGACCGATCCGACAGTTGGCACCGAGCGTCTGCTGTACCGGCTGTTCCACGAGCGTGGCGTGAAAGTCTATCCGCCGCAGGCCGTCTACGACAAATGCAGCTGTTCACGCGAGCGGCTGCGCGATGTCCTGGCCGCTCTCAGCCAAGACGATATCGATCATGCGGCGGAGGACGGAATGGTCTCGGTCAGCTGCGAGTTCTGCTCGACGACCTACAGTTTCGAGGCAACCGAAGTGAAGCCGCAGTAAGACGCTGCGGCTGTCAATTCAGCGTCCGGTTCTGGCCGGGCGAATCCAGCGAGAAAGCGGGGATGGCGACATTGAAGGACACGCCTTGCGTGGTTTCCATCGAATAGTGGCCGAACATCACGCCTGATGGCGTATCGAGCGGGCAGCCGGAGGAATACTCATAGGTATCGCCTGGGTTGAGAACCGGCTGCTCACCGATAACGCCAGGTCCACTGACCTCGTCCACCTGGCCGTTTTCATCGGTAATATGCCAGTAGCGGGTCATCAGCCGGACCGTCTCTTCGGACTGGTTCGAGATCAGGATCCGGTAACCCCAGACATAGCGGCTATCATCCGGATCGGATTGCTCCTCCAGATAATAAGGCTCGACGGTCACCTCGATGTCGCGTGTCAGCGCGCGGTACATATGCAAACCCTTTTCAAGTCTATAGGCGGTATTCTACAGCAAGATGGTTTCGTCAAGAATAATGGACAGCGTAAACTGTCTGGATAGGGCACAGCATGCTGGACGGTCATTTCAGGAAGCGGCTCGACCCTTGGCTGGATCATGCAGGCCAAGGTTTGGCGCGGCGTGGCATCGAGGCGAACACGGTCACCGTTACCGGTTTCGGGATCGGCTTGGCGGCCGCAATCGCCGTCGTTCTCGATGCTTATGTCTGGGCTTTTGTCCTGATCGGCGTCAGCCGGATTTGCGACGGCCTTGACGGTGCCGTCGCGCGGGCCACCCAAAAAACCGATTTCGGCGGTTTCCTCGATATCGTGCTCGATTTTGCCTTTTACGGTCTCATTCCGTTCGCCTTCATCCTTGCCGACCCGTATGAGAACGGCGTTGCCGGCGGGCTCCTGCTCCTTTCATTCTACGTCAATGGTGCCAGCTTCCTCGCCTTTTCGATCATGGCTGAAAAACGCGGTCTTTCGACCGATGCGCGCGGCACAAAGTCACTCTATTTCACCACCGGTCTTGCCGAAGCAACCGAAACGATTATCGTCTTCCTGGCCTTCTGCCTGTTCCCGCAATGGTTTTTCGAGATCGCAGTGACCTTTGCGCTCGTTTGTTTTTATACGGCCCTGTCGCGCATCATTCTCGCCCGGGCGAGCTTCAGGCGAGAAACCCAGGCATAGAAAAACGCCCGCATCCGGCAGGAAACGGGCGTTTCGCAAAATCCGGAAATCAGGCCTGAACCGACTTCAGGGCACGAGCGAAATCCTCGATCAGGTCTTCGCTGTCCTCGATCCCCGCCGAGAAGCGCACTGTACCCGGCGAAATGCCGAGTTCTTCGCGGGCTTCGTCCGAAAGGTTCTTGTGCGTCGTTGTCGCCGGATGGGTGATCAGGCTCTTGCTATCGCCGAGATTGTTGGAGATCAGCACCACGTCCAGCGCGTTCTGCAGCGCAAAGGCCGCTTCCTTGCCACCCTTCAACTCGAAGCAGACCAGCGTCGAGCCACCCTTCATCTGCCGGGCGATGATATCGGCCTGCGGATGGTCCTTGCGGCCGGGATAGATCACCTTGGCGACCTGGTTCTGCTCGGCAAGGAAATCGGCAACGCGCGACGCGTTCTCGCTCTGCTGGCGCACGCGCAAGGGCAGGGTCTCGATGCCCTTCAGCAGCGTCCAGGCGTTGAATGGCGAGAGCGCCGGGCCGGTGTGGCGGAAATAGTCGTGCAGGTGCTCGTTGATCCATTCCTTGTCGGACAGGATCACGCCGCCCAGGCAACGGCCCTGGCCATCGATGTGCTTGGTGGCGGAATAGACGACGATATGGGCGCCGAGTTCCAGCGGCTTCTGCAGCAGCGGTGTTGCAAAGACATTGTCGACGATGACCTTGGCGCCGATCTGATTGGCGATCTTGGCAACGCCTTCGATATCGACCACTTCCAGCGTCGGATTGGTCGGGCTTTCGAGGAAGAACACCTTGGTGTTCGGCTTGACGGCCTTTTCCCAGTTTTCCAGGAACCGTCCGTCGATCAGTGTGAATTCGATGCCGTATTTCGGCGCCAGCGTTTCCACCACCCAACGGCAGGAGCCGAACAGGGCGCGGGCCGCAACGATATGATCGCCGGCCTTCAACTGGCAGAGGATCGCAGCGGAAACCGCAGCCATGCCGGATGCCGTGGCGCGCGCGTCCTCGGCGCCTTCCAGCATGCACATGCGCTTTTCGAACATGTCGTTGGTCGGGCTGCCATAACGGGCATAGATAAAGCCGTCCGTCTCACCCTTGAAGCGCGCTTCCGCCGCTTCCGAGCTGTCATAGACGAAGCCCTGCGTCATGAAGATGGCTTCGGAGGTTTCACCATGGTTTGAACGGGTTGTGCCGCCATGAACGAGCTGTGTCGCGGGGCGCCAATTGTTGCTCATTTGTTGTCTCTTTCAAAACAAAAAAACCGGCCGCGTAAAGCAAGCCGGTTTCAAACCCGGCCTTTTTAGCTATTTGTTTTACGTGGCTGCAAGCCGACCGGCCAAATCACCACGGGATAAGTCAGTATTTACTGATTAGCCGCGCTTGCGTCAATTCCCGTGAACGACAAGATATGTCACAGGGACAATTTGGTTTATGACGTGCCGGTTGCGGCAACAAGGACGATGGAAATGACCAGGGCCACAGGCATTCTAGCCGATCGCGCCATTGCTGCGCTGTTCGACGCGGGGCGGTTGAAAAGCGAGTCAGATCTCGATGCCGACCAGATCCAGCCGGCCAGCCTCGACCTGCGTCTTGGTTCCAAGGCCTTTCGCGTCCGCGCCAGCTTCATGCCCGGTCCCGGCCATCTGGTCGCCGACAAGCTCGACCGGTTGAAACTGCACGTCATCGACCTCTCCGAAGGCGCGGTGCTTGAAACCGGCTGCGTCTATATCGTCCCCTTGATGGAAAGCCTCGACCTTTTGCCGGAAATGTCGGCTTCCGCCAATCCGAAAAGCTCGACCGGCCGCCTCGATATTTTTACCCGCGTCATCACCGACCGTGCCCAGGAATTCGACAAGATTCCGGCCGGCTATTCCGGTCCGCTCTATCTCGAAATCAGCCCACGCACCTTCCCGGTCATCGTCCGGCGCGGCTCGCGCCTGTCGCAGATCCGCTTCCGCATCGGCCATGCGCTGTTGACCGAGACGGAAGTGGTGGCACTGCATGAGAGCGATGTGCTGGTCGCCAGCGACAAGCCGAACGTCTCGGGTGCCGGTATCGCCCTGTCGATCGATCTCAAGGGTACCGGTGCAGATGGCCTGATCGGCTACCGGGGCAAGCACCACACCGCCGTTATCGATGTCGACAAGAAGGCCGAACATGGCATCTTCGATTTCTGGGAGCCACTCTACAGCCGCGGCCGCGACGAACTGATTCTCGATCCCGACGAGTTCTACATTCTCGTCTCGCGCGAAGCGGTGCATGTGCCACCGCTCTATGCCGCCGAGATGACGCCTTTCGATCCGCTGGTCGGCGAATTCCGCGTCCATTATGCCGGCTTCTTCGATCCCGGCTTCGGCCATGTCTCCGCCGGCGGCAAGGGCAGCCGCGCCGTGCTTGAAGTCCGCAGCCACGAAGTGCCGTTCATCCTCGAACACGGCCAGATCGTCGGCCGTCTGGTCTACGAACACATGATGGAGCGCCCCGAAGGCCTTTACGGCCTCGGTCTCGGGTCCAACTACCAGGCCCAGGGCTTGAAACTCTCCAAGCATTTCCGTTCGGAGTAAATTCCGCCCGGAAAACCGGCTGCCGCCTTGACAGGCAGCCGTGCTTGGTGGAAACCTCGGGCGCAAGGCGGGTATGATGTAGTGGTAGCTTGTCAGCTTCCCAAGCTGATCGTGCGGGTTCGATTCCCGCTACCCGCTCCACTTTGTTTCAGATATTGCAGGCGTATCCACCTCGAACAAGGAAGCGCCGTTCCGGCCATGGAAAAATCCGCAAGGCGCGTGCGTTTGGAAGAGGAATGCGATCGGCTCAAGAACGAGCTGGCGAACGAGTTCAAATTCTTCAGCGCCACCAAAGAATTCCGCGAGGGGATGCTGCCTGAGATCATCGCGGTCATGATCCGTTACGACCGGATCGAGCGTATCCTCAAGCGTTACCAGCAGGAGGTGTTCACGCCGGCGGTGGAGCCGCCCCTCGACATCGATGCTCCCCCGGTGGAGGGTGACACGCTGCATTTCCTCGGAGACAAGCCTCCTTCCCAATAGACTGCGCCGCGGATATCCACCGTCCAAACGCCGGCAGCGTCAGCTCTGTGCGTGGTCGCTGACGGGGACATGCGGTGTCTTGTTCCAGGAGAACGGGTTGGTCTGCAACTCCAGCAAGGCTTTCCATGCGGCCAGGGACATGGCCAGCCAGTAGACCGGCACGAAAATCCAGCGCCAGCCGACGGCCCGTTTTTCGCGGACCGTCATCCGGCTTCGCCCAAGCGAGATGAAGACCGCGTAGCTGCCGAAAATATTGACGATATCGCAGGTGAACAGCCAGAAGGTCAGCCACCCTTCCGCATGCGTGCCGTCATCCAGCATCAGCCATGTCAGATAGGCGAGGAAGCCGACGATGAAGGGATGGCTGAGGGCGGACAGCAGCAGCCCGGCGATCAGGATCTGGAAAACGATGAAGGCTGGCCAACCCATCTCGCCCCTCAGTTGGCCGGGCTTGCGCATCAGCACCAGCCAAGTCTGCAGCCAGCCCTTGAACCAGCGCGTGCGCTGACCAAGCCAGACGGACCGCGCGGTCGGGGCCTCTTCCAGCGTCGGCTTGAAGATGACGCGCGAGCGGTAACCGAGCCGGTAGAGCCGTAGCCCGAGATCGGCGTCCTCCGTCATGTTGTAGGGATCCCAGCCGCCGATCTTCCGCAGCTCCATCGTGCGAAAATGATTGGATGTGCCGCCGAGCGGCAGGGGCAGGCCGGTCAAGGACAGCATCGGCAGCAGTCCGCGAAACAGCCCGGCATATTCCAGCGCAAACAGGGCGCTCCACCAGGATTGCCGCGCATTGGTGATGATCAGCGGCGCCTGCAGGCAGATGACCTCTGGCAGCGCCGCGGCGAAGGCGGCATGGGCCTCGCGCAATTGTCCGGGATGTGGCCGGTCTTCGGCGTCATAGACCGTGCATAGGTGCCTCTGACACCGGGAAGAGCATAGCTGAGCGCCTTCGGCTTGGTGCGGGGCTGGTGGACGGGAACCAGCACGATCTCGTATTCGTGCCCCAGGGGCAGAGCCTTGAGTGCCGCGATGGTGGCTGTATCGTCCGCCTCGCAGATCAGCTTGATGTCGAGTTGCGAGCGTGGCCAGTCGAGCCGGTTGAGCGCCTGGACAAGCTGAGCCACGACGCTCTCTTCCTTGTAAAGCGCCACAAGCACCGAATAGACCGGAAGTGGCTCGGACGCGTCCGATTGCTGTTGCTCCTGCCCACCGTCTTGCAGCAAGGCGCAGCCGAGCGCGTAAAACCGCACCAGGAAATTGGCCAGATAGAACAGTGTCAGCACGATATGCAGCATCAGCAGGCTGATCAGCGGCACAAGCGCTGCCGCCACGATCATGGCACACAGCACGATGCCGGCATAAAAACCCTGCTTGCCCCAGAATGTGATGCGGGCGCTGTGGAGCGGGGCGGTCTCAAACAGCGCGCGTGTCACCGCCGAAACACGCCGTTGGCTACCGGCCCGCCAAGTGGCATCGCGCACCGCCGACGGTGTCGATACGGCGAGCGACGGGCGCAGCATCGGCGTTCGCTGCAAAAGTGCTGCAAGTCCGGAAAGCCGGTTCAGCGATGGAACGATCACGGTCACCGGCGGGCGGCTGGCATGATGGACCCGCAGGATTTCCGGCCGGGCGATCTGGCTGTCGAGCCCTTCGATATCCTGAACCCGGTCAGGATCTATCGACGGCATGAAATCCAGCCCCAGCGTTTCCGCCAGGGCCTCGAAATAGATCGTTTCGTCGATTTCGCCGGATGCGAGCAGTTCGGCCTCGACGGTCGTGCCGTGCGCCTGTGCATGTTGCATTGCCCGTGCAATCGAAGGTTTGCCGATACCCATCTGCAGCAGCAGCCGGCCCTCTTGCTTGAGCGCAGGCGTGAATCCACCCACGACGGTATCAGGCGGTGATCGCCTGACCGTTGGTTCATTCTCGGTAGCCATTCCGGAATTGTCCGGATAGTCTTCCAAACGCATGAAAACCCCATTGCCGCGTCGCGCGGCAATATCCCCTATCTCGTCCCGGGAATAATCATAATGTTACGCGCCTTCCGTGCATCTCTAAAATTTTATGGGATTTTCACGCTTTGCGTGTTGTCGATTGCACCTTTTCCGGCCGTATCGCGCGCGGCGGATGCAGTTCACGATCTGCCGCTGTTGTTCGATGCGCGCGAGCGGATCGCAAAACCCGACCTGAGCGGCCTGGCGCGGCTGCGGTTCCTGACCACAGTGGATTTTCCGCCATTCAATTTCATCGACCAATCGGGCAAGCTTGCCGGGTTCCATGTGGATCTGGTCCGCGAGATCTGTCGGGAGCTGGAAATCGACGCCAAGTGCCAGATCCAGGCCGTGACCTTCGCCGAGCTGCAGCCGGCGCTTGAGGACGGGCAGGGAGAGGCCGTAATTGCCGGGATCGGGACCAGCTCGGAACTGCGGCAGCGGTTTGCCTTTTCGCGGGCATTCATGAAACTGCCGGCACGGTTTGCGGCCAACCGTCAGGTGATGGGAAGCACGCTGTCGGTGGCGGCGTTGGCGGCAAGGACGGTCGGCACCGTGTCGGGAACGACGCATGAGGCGATGCTCAAGGCGTTTTTCCCGAAACTCGAAACGCAGTCTTTTCCAAGCCGCGATACCATGCTGGCGGCTCTGAAGCAGGGGAATATTGCCGCAGTGTTTTCAGACGGTATGCAACTGTCGTTCTGGGCGGCAGGCAGCGACGCCGCCGGTTGCTGCGCGCTGATCGACGGCGCCTATTTCTCGCAGCGCTTTCTGGGTGAGGGCCTGGCGATCATGAACCGCAAGGGCGATTCGGCGCTGACCCAGGCGATCGACCACGCGCTGCTGGAACTGTCCCGCAAGGGCCGGCTGAACGAGATCTACCTGCGCTATTTCCCCGCCGGGATTTATTGATCTGAAATCAAGCGGCCTATCGAAACGGCAGCAACAGCGACCAGATGAGCCGCGCAGGCGACGGGGTTGGATACTGCGCAAGCCCGATCCGCATAGCCTCCGGCGAGAGTTTCGAGCGCTCCCGGTAGGTCGAAAACAACCGGTCCCAGAGCGAAAGATTGAAGCCGTAATTGGTGTCGGTCTCGTCCGGCTCCGCGGAATGATGAATGCTGTGCATGTCCGGCGTGACGATCAGCCGGCGCAACAGGCCATCGGCGCGCGCAGGCAGTTTCAGATTGGCGTGATTGAACATCGCGGCGCCATTCAGCACGATCTCGAAGATCAGCACGCCGACCGGCGGCGCGCCGATAAAAAGGATGATGGCCGACTTCCACAGGACAGACAGCAGGATTTCCAGCGGATGGAAGCGCAGCGCCGTCGTCAGGTCGAGCCCGGTATCGGCATGGTGAACCCGGTGGATGCGCCAGAACAGCGGCACCTTGTGGAAGATCAGATGCTCAAGCCAGATGGCGAAATCGAGAATGACGAAAGCAAGGACACCGCTGACGAATGGTGGCAGCCCGAGCATCGGCAAAAGCCCATATCCGTGCGCGTCTGCGTAGAGCGCCACACCGGTGGCTGCTGCCGGAAAGATCATCCGCAGCATCAGCGACGACAGGATGAGGATGGACAGGTTGGTGAACCAGCGGCGTGCTTTCAGCGCCCGCATCAGTTCCGGGCGCTCGAGCCGGGGATGCGCCAGTTCGAGTGCGGCAAGCGACAGGAAGATTGCGGCAAAGAAGGTCAGGCGCCAGACCGGTTCGCCAAAGCCGAATATCTGTACCGTCATACGTTCCCCATCCTCGTCCGGCAGGCGGCCAGTCTATCGGGACGGCGATCGAGGGTGAATGCACTTTGGCGTGAAGCGGAAATCCGCTTCCGTCACTTGCGGAAACGGGCCATGGCGCCGCGCTCGATCGCAGCGCAGGTCAATTTGTCCAGTCCCAGCCGGTCGCGCAGCAGTTGCAGCAGCCGGATTTCTTCCTGGGCGATGGAAAAGTCGGCGGCGGCAATCTCGACCGCCAGCGCATAGGCCGTGTCGTAGAGACGCGGGGGAAGGGCTTCGCGCACGACTTCGAGTGCGATGTCCAGCCCCTCCGGGCCGTCGAGAAGGGTGGTGCATTCGCGGGCAGCATGCATCAGATGGTCATGGTCGAAACCGTCAAACACGGGCAGGAAACTGGTCAGCCTGCCGATGCGTTCCAGCTCGGCATCGGTCATGGCAGTATCGACCGCCGACATCATCACCATGACGTAGATGAGGGCTTCATGATGATTCATGGTGTCAGACATGGGATATCCGTGTTGCTTTGCTGTGCCGGTGTTGTGAGGTATGAACCGCCGCCGTGGTCTACAAGGCCTGATCGGGCATATCAATGCCGGTATCAGCATCCCCGGGTAGCTGCATGTCATCCGGCGGTGGCGGTGTTGTGCTCACATCGCGCGGATCGTCACCGAAAAAACCGAGGCGGGATTGGCGTGCGCTGGCGGCCTTACCGGCGAGGGGCGATCCCGCCGGTACATTTGCCCAGCCATTCTCGGCAAGCCAGGCAGCGGGATCGGTATCGTTGATACTGCAGGTGGCGGTCAGTGTTCCCTGCCAGCCGTTCTTCGGGACGATGCATAAAAGTGCGCGGGCCCGCAGGAAATTGCGGAACGCGGTTTTGGCCACCACGCCGCAGGCCCATGTCTTGCCGGGTTCGCCGCAGATACGGTCCGGCTTTTCCGGCTCGATCCCGTCGAGCTGCAGCATCCGGTCGCCGAACTGGATCAGGCCTGCCGACAGGGCAATGGGATGGCGCAGGACAGACGGCACGGGCTCTGGCCGCGCCACAGGCTGTGACAGCGGCGTGCGGGGTTCGATGCGCTCCAGCGGCTGCGCCGTCACATCCCGCGGCAGGGCGAATGTCTCGGGCGCAATATCGCGAACGGCCTGCGGCTCGGCAATGCCGGGTGCCGGATTGATCGGCACGGTCTCGTCTGTTCCGGCCTCCGCAGCATTCATCCCGCCGCCGCCCAGATCGGGCACATCGGCCATGTCAGGTGTTTCCAGCGAGAAATCCCGGGTTTCTGTGCTTTGCCGTCCCTCAATAATAGACGCGCCGGTTACCAGCACGGCGGCGGTCAGGGCAATTCCGGCGAAACCGCCGCCGATGGTGAGCAGATGCCGCTTCATCAGGAAAACCGTCCTATTGGCTGGCCCAGATGATGCGGGCGATCCATTCGACGTCGCTGAGGTCGAATGTGCGGTTGGGGTGTTCCGGGTTGAGCGACAGCAGTTCGATGCTGCGGGGGGTCTGGCGTACCAGCACCTTGGCCATGACTTCGCCCTCGATGGTCTTGACCACCACGCGGTCGCCGCGGCGGATCTGCGCGCCGGGTTCGACGATCAGCACATCGCCGTCGCGATAGAGCGGCAACATGCTGTCGCCCTGAATTTCCAAAGCATAGACGCCGGCCTTGGTGCCGGGGGCTGCCGGAAACTCGACGACATCCCAGCCTTGGCCGGCGGGAAAACCACCATCGTCGAAGAAGCCGCCGGCTCCGGCCTGGGCAAAACCGAGCAGCGGAATGGAGCCGGCCTGCGGCGGAAAGGCGCCCTCCGGCAACGTTCCGGAAGCAGGTCCCGGCCGCAGGAAGTCCATGAACTGGTTGATCGTCGAGCCGGTCGCGTCAAGAACCTTGGCGATCGATTCCGTCGACGGCCAGCGTTCGCGGCCATCGGCGGAATGGCGTTTGGACTTGTTGAAAGAGGTCGGATCAAGTCCGGCCCGCCGGGCGAGGCCCGACGGAGACAGCTGATGCCGCTCGGCGAGCGCATCGATGGCGCTCCAGATCCGGTCATGTGAAAACATCGTTGCGCATCCTGCAAGCGGTGAAGCGTGACGCTTTCCTGTGTTCTGGCTTCTTGCTGTCTTGATTGTTTACCTGCCCAGATTAGCCAAAATCTGTGTTGCCGTAAAGTGCGAAAGGAAAATAATCCTGTCTTCTGCCAGGTGTGATCGTGCCGGTTCGATTGAAATGCGCCCCCTGCCGCCTATACTTCGCTGGACCTTATTCCGCTGGTTGCGAGGCGCCGTACGTGTTGATCCTTTTGAAGTCCGAAATGCTCTTGGGCGTCGCGCTTGTTTTTGCCGCCGCCGGCTTTCTGCTCGAACATGCGCTGCTTCAGGCGGGGCAGATGGCAGCCCTTGCCGGTGCCGCCGTGCTGGTCTTTGCCATCGTGCTCGCTTCGCTGCGCGTCGCCCATCATGCCGAGGTGCTGGCCGCCAAGGTCGGTGATCCCTACGGCACGATGATCCTGACGCTATCGGCAGTGCTGGTCGAGGTGATCATCCTGGCGATCATGATGAGCGGCGAAGAGATATCGCCGACCTTGGTGCGCGACACGATCTATTCCGCCGTCATGCTCGACATCAACGGCATTCTTGGCCTTGCAGCCCTGCTGGGCGGCCTGAAGCACGGCGAGCAATCCTATAACGACGATTCCAGCCGCACCTACAGCGCCATGATCCTGACGGCGATGGGGATCTCGATGATCGTGCCGGAATTCGTTCCGCAGGCCAAATGGCACTTCTATTCCGGTTTCACCGTCGTCGCGATGGTGACGCTCTATGCGGTCTTCCTGAAGATGCAGGTGGGCGTGCATAGCTATTTCTTCAGCTACAGCTATCCCAAGCGCGAAGGCGGGGAAAAGCACCCGCCGGAAAACGAGCCGGTTTCTGTATCCATAACCATCCTGATCATCGGCATCATCATCATCGGCGCGCTGGCCGAAATCATGTCGGGCCTTTTGACGGCCGGCCTGAAGGGGACCGGCGCCCCACCGGTTCTGGCGGCGATCGTGGTGGCGGCCAT
Organism: Hyphomicrobiales bacterium; assembly: GCA_900473045.1. Classification (GTDB taxonomy): domain Bacteria; phylum Pseudomonadota; class Alphaproteobacteria; order Rhizobiales; family Rhizobiaceae; genus Pararhizobium. The sequence continues at coordinate 6,793 of UCKS01000048.1, read as the reverse complement.
TTCGGCGTCGCCGGAAATCATGACGGCGATGCGGGCAGCGCTTGCCAACCGCATGCAGGCCGTCGTCAACATCGCGCTCGGTGCCTCGCTCTCGACCGTTATCCTGACAGTGCCGGTAATGGAGGTCATTGCGCTCTATACCGGCCAGCCCTTCATCATGGCGATGACGCCGGTGCAGACGGTGATGGTGACAATCACCCTGATCGTTGCGGCCATCAACCTCAATGATGGCGAAACCAATGCTATTGAGGGCATGACCCATTTCGTGCTGTTCGCCACCTTCGTCATGCTGTCATTTCTTGGTCTTTAAACGGGATAGTCGGGGGCGGACGCGCACGTTTGACGGTGGAGCGGCCGGCATAATTTTCGGGTGGCGCCCCCATTTTTCGCCACACGTCTCAATGGCATGCCTCTTCCTTGTCCGCGGACCGCACGATATTACAAGCTGCGCGCGATTTGCGCAGCACCTCTGGGAGCCCTTCGTGAATACCTCCGTGCTTTCAGGCATTCTGCTGACGATCTTTTCCTATTTCCTGTTCACCCTGCAGGACGCCTCGGTCAAATGGCTGGTGGTGGCACTGCCGGTCTGGCAGATCCTGTTCGTGCGCAGCGTGACGATCTTTGCAATCTGTGCCGCCATCGGCCGTGGCCCTCTGCTGGTCCGCTCGTGGCACTCGCCCGTTCTCAAGCCGATGATCCTGCGCAACCTGCTGCTGCTCGCTGCCTGGCTGTCCTACTATACGGCTGCACGCGATCTGGGTCTGGCGGAGTTGACGACGATTTACTACGCAGCGCCGATCCTGATCACCATTCTGGCCGTGCCGATCCTGAAAGAAGATGTGCCACCACTTCGCTGGATCGCTGTTATCATCGGCTTCATCGGCGTGCTGGTGGCAACCGATCCATTGGGATCGGGCATGAAACTGTCCTTGCCGGTCTGGCTGGCCCTACAGGCAGCGGTGTTCTGGGCGATTTCGACGGTGCTTTTGCGCAAGACGGCGATGCAGGAGGTGACGCTGGTGCAGATGACGCTGTCGAGCGGCTTCTTCATCCTGTTCACCGGCATTGCCGTTGTCGTCACCTGGATTACGCCAAGCCTTCTGGATGTCGCGCTGATGGTCGGTACGGGGCTGATCGCCGGCATCGCGCAATATGCGCTGTTCGAAGGCATGCGCCGGGCGCCGGTCTCGATGCTGGCACCGTTCGAATATTCGTCGCTGATCTGGGCTTTCGGGCTCGGCTTCCTGATCTGGGGCGATATTCCCGCGACCCAGGTTTTTGCCGGCGCAGCCCTGATCTTTTCCGCCGGCATCATCATCATTCTGGGTGAACGCTTCGGACGGCGGCTGCGGGCCGGCTAGGCCTTCTTGTCGATGAACCGGCGGAAGGCTTCCAGCGTCTCGACGCTGACGTGATGCTCGATGCCCTCGGCATCGATGCGGGCCGTTTCCGGGCTGACGCCGAGGCAACGCAGGAAGGCTTCGACGGTCTGGTGGCGTACCCGGCTTTCCAGTGCCATCTTCTGGCCGGCCTCGGTCAGGAACACGCCGCGATAGGGTTTTCGCGACACCAAGCCTTCGGCGGCAAGCCTTGCTAGCATCTTGGCAACCGTCGGCTGCGCCACGCCGAGGCGGGCGGCGATATCCACCTGACGCGCCTCGTTGCCATCCTCGATCAGGTCGGCGATCAGCTCGACATAATCCTCGATCAGTGCGCCCCGCCTTGCTTCGCGGGTCTGCCGGAAGCCCTCGGAATGAATGTCCGCGTCTGGGAGCGGGTCCGTGCGGGGAACAGGGCGGCGCGGCAAGGGGGCGGTATCCTCTCAAGTTTCTTCAAGGTTGCGTTTTGAAGTTTCATAACACGGGCTTGGATTTTTCATAATGATTTATCCCGTCCTCCACATTCGCATCTCTTTTCGCTCACTGAAAAAAGCAAGACCAATGAAATATAGCGTATTGCATAATGTTTTGCCTTGGCATAGCTTTCGGACAAAGAGCCATACCGTATCCGGAGACCGTGCATGTCCAATTCCCAAGCCGCCCTTCCACCCCAAAAAAGCTGGACCTTTTCCAGCCCCGACGAAGACGCGCGGCCAAGCCTCCCCGAAGTCAATGCCAGCATCCCCGTACCCTCCGGTGGCGTCTGGTTCCGCCGCCTGCTCGCCTTCATGGGGCCGGGCTACATGGTTTCGGTCGGCTATATGGACCCTGGCAACTGGGCGACCGATATCGCCGGCGGTTCGCAGTTCGGCTATACGCTGCTGACGGTCATCCTGCTCTCCAACCTGATGGCGATCCTTCTGCAGGCGCTGGCCGCCCGTCTTGGCATCGCCACCGGCCGCGATCTCGCCCAGGCCTGCCGCGATACCTATTCCAGGCCCGTCAATTTCATGCTCTGGCTGGCCTGCGAAGCGGCGATCATTGCCTGCGACTTGGCCGAAGTGATCGGTACGGCAATCGCGCTTCAGTTGCTGTTCGGTATTCCGCTGATCGGCGGCGCGCTGATCACCGCAGCCGATGCCTTCCTGCTATTGCTCCTGATGAACAAGGGCTTCCGCTATCTCGAAGCGTTCGTCATTGCGCTTTTGATCGTCATCGCCGGCTGCTTCGTCGTCCAGATCGCCGCCGCCGCCCCGCCGATCGCTGCCGTTCTCAACGGCTTCCTGCCGTCGACGGAAGTCGTCACCAACCCGGCCATGCTCTATATCGCCATCGGCATTATCGGCGCCACCGTCATGCCGCATAATCTTTATCTGCATTCCTCGATCGTCCAGACCCGCAACTACAAGCGCACCGACGAGGGCAAGCGCGATGCGATCAAGTGGGCGACCACCGACAGCACGATTGCGCTGATGCTGGCTTTGTTCATCAACGCCGCCATCCTGATCATCGCGGCCTCCGTCTTCCACGCCAATGGCCGCACCGACGTGGCCGAGATCGGCCAGGCCTACGAACTGCTGTCGCCGCTCTTGGGCCTCGGTATCGCCTCGACGCTGTTTGCCGTGGCGCTGCTGGCCTCCGGCCTCAACTCGACGGTGACGGCGACGCTGGCCGGCCAGATCGTCATGGAAGGCTTTCTGCGGCTGCGCATTCCGCAATGGGCCCGCCGGTTGATCACCCGTGGCATCGCCATCGTCCCGGTCGTCGTCGTCACCTGGATCTATGGCGAGAAGGGTACCGCTGAACTTTTGGTGTTCAGCCAGGTCATCCTGTCGATGCAGCTGCCTTTCGCGGTCATTCCGCTGGTCCGCTTCGTCTCCGACAAGAAGAAGATGGGCACCTTCGTCATTCCTAAATATGTCGCAGCCCTTGCCTGGATCGTCGCCTCGATCATCGTCGTGCTCAATCTCAAGCTGCTCTACGACACGTTTATCGGCTGAGGTCGGTCAGGCCTGGTTCCATCGGCGGATGACCGGCTCGGTCCGGTCATGTTCGTAACCGAGCACGCTGATGCTGGCCGTATCCAGCACGAAGTGTCTGCCGTCCTTAGGCGGCAGGCCGAGCCAGCGGGCGGCGAGCACTCGCAGGAAATGGGCGCTGGAGAAGATCAGCACCGCCTCGTCGATCTCGCGGATCTGCCGGATGATCCTGTCGGCCCGCGCTCCGGCATCCGCTGCCGCTTCACCCCCAGGGCAGCCGTCCCGGAACAATTGCCAGCCGGGACGCTCGATGAGAATCTGTTTCGTCGTCAGGCCCTCGTAAGCGCCATAATCCCATTCGGCCAAGTCGTCCTTCTTCACGCAGCCGTCGCCAAAGCCTGCGAGCGTGCAGGTGTTAAACGCCCTTTGCGACGGGCTCGACCAGACAATCGGGAATGTCAGGCCCTGCATCCTGTCTGCCAGGCCGCGCGCTGCATCCTCACCCGCCTGCGTCAGTGGAATGTCGCTGCGGCCGGTGTGTTTTCCGGAAAGGCTCCATTCCGTCTGGCCATGCCGGACGAGATGGATTTCGGGCAGTGCATGGCGCATCGCATGTCCCTTCGATGATATCTGCGGCCTCTCGGATTCCGCTTGGTGGCAACGCCAATCCTTCCGCTTCGCCAGACTTTTCGTCAATTCCCGGTGGTTCAAAAGGCAGAAGCACGTCCGCTTTACCGTGAACTGCGGCGTAAAAGCCTTCAATTCGGCAACCATTGCCCCCATATGTCTGCCAAGAGGCGCGCGCTTGCGGGCCGGGAGTGAACGATAGGATTGGGTTTCATGTTGAGAGTTGGACGCGTTCTTGCGACCTTTGCGGTCGCTTCCATGGTGATGCTGACGGTGGTCGATCTGGCTGAGGCCCGCCGTGGCGGCTCAAGCTTCGGCAGCCGCGGCACCCGCACATTCTCGGCACCGCCGGTCACCCGCACGGCGCCGGCGGACGCGACGCCGATCAACCGGACGATGACCCCGCAGAACCAGGCGACGACGCCCGGCGCTGCCGGCCAGCAGAATATGGGCCAGGCGGCCCGTCCCGGCGCCCAGCGTCCGGGCGGCTTCTTCGGCGGCTTCGCCGGCTCCATGCTCGGTGGTCTCGCCCTTGGCGGCCTGATCGGCATGATGATGGGCAACGGTTTCGGCGGCATGGCCGGCATGCTCGGCATGCTCTTGCAGATCGCGCTGATCGGTGGTGCCGTCATGCTCGCTTTGCGCTTCTTCCGCAGCCGCCAGACGGCGGCACCGGCCGGTTATGCGCCGCGCGGCGCTGCCACCTCGCCGATGCAGGGGTTTGGCCAGGGCCAGAATTCGGGTTCCGGTTCGGGCATGCCATCCTTCAAGATCCCGTCCATCGGCGCGCTTGGTGGCGGGGCTCCCGGCGGTGCCGCCGCCCGCCCGGCACAGCCGCGCGTGGCCGATGACACGACCGACGAGATCGGTATCGGCGGAGAAGATCTCGGCCAGTTCGAGACGATGCTGAAAGAAGTTCAGGCTGCCTATGCTGCGGAAGATTACGCCACGCTGCGCAAGCTGACGACGCCGGAAGCGATGTCGTGGCTGGCCGAAGAGCTGAGCGACAATGCCACCAAGGGCCTGAAGAACGAGGTCAGCGACGTGCATCTGGTGCAGGGCGATGTCGCCGAAGCCTGGAACGAGGGCGGCGATGACTATGCCACCGTTGCGATGCGCTACGAGAGCATCGACGTCACCCGCGACCGCGCCACCGGCCGCGTTGTCGAGGGCGATCCGGACAACCTGACGGAGACCGTCGAACTCTGGACGTTCCTGCGCAAGCGCGGCGGCGACTGGCAGGTCTCGGCCATCCAGGGCGCGGCGGCCTAACCACCGCATCACCACCACTTCGATCTGAAACCGCCGGCCCTGCCGGCGGTTTTTAAATGTTCTTGCCCTCATCCCCCATCCCGCAAAGCCTGTCGGCTTCGGCCAGTGCGGCGTGCTGACGGCCGGTTCCCTCGCGGATGCAGGGCGGGAAATATGTTTGGTAAAGGCCGGACTTTGTCTGTGCTTCAGACAGGAAACCCTTGCAGGCCTTTGCACGGCGGCATGGGGAGAGGCTGCAGGTTTTCCAGTAGCCAAGCGAACTGGTGCAAATCTGGAAGAATCTCTGGCTGTCGCGCTGCAGCCGGCTGACCGGCAGCCGTTCATAGGCGTCCCAATCGAAGTCGGGCAGATTGGTTCCGGCATCTTCCTCTCGCAGAATACGCGACTGCTCACGCTTGCTTGTGATTTTCATCCACCTTTCCTTCGCGCAGGTTGTTGCGGTCACGCGGCAGCTTTGCCCGTGTTGAAATCTTTGGAGAGCCCACACGAGTGCGGAGCCTCATTTGAGTTTTTAGTGCGTGGCTCCGCACTCGCGTGGCCTTCGGCGTTCGCTCGGGGTGTCCAGCCCCTACAGGTGATTGCCTTGCCTCGCTGCGCAGCTTGATTTGCGCCCATCCTTTCGGGACGGGCTTGCCACTTGCACGGCTCAACCGAACCGGACCTGGCGGCCCGGGGGAGGCTTGATAGGCGGGACTGCCAGAAGGCAAGACCACCATGGCTGTCACCTCCCTGGCCATTGCCGCACGTTACGGCTCAAACCAGGGCGCCGGCCTCCACCTGCCCGCGACCGTCTCGCGAAACACTCCGGCGGGGGAGACGGGAAGAAGTATGGCCGCATTTCTCAGGCCGGGGATGAACGGGGATGATTTTTTATCCGAAAAGCCGGGCGCAGCGGCATTTGACGGCAGCGGCAGGCTCTATTCGTCCCCGCTGAGCCGGGCGATGGCTTTCTCGACGCGGGCCAGACGGATCTTCGGCGTGGTGGCTTTCAGGAGCGGCAGGATCAGCGCGTACTGACCGGTCCTGTCGAGCGCGGCAAACGCGGCGGCAGCTTTCGCATTGGTGCTCAACGCCGCCCCCAGGTCCTCCGGCAGCCCGGCATGGCGCTGTGGCTGATACGCCACCGCCCAGCGTCCATCTGCCTTGGCTGCCGCCACTTCCGCAAGACCCGCCGCCCGCATCCGCCCAGCTTCGGTCAGCGCCGCCACCCGATCGACATTCAACCGCGACCACGGACTTTTGCCCCGCCGCGGCGAATAGCGCTGCAGATAGGCGTGTGCATCAAAACCCTTCCGCTGACTGTCGATCCAGCCGTAGCAAAGGGCAACATCCAGCGCCTCGCCGATGGTGAGCAGCGGATTTTTGGCGTTCTTCTTGGCGATCAGCAGCCAGATGCCGGGGGACTGGGCGTGGTGAGCGGCGAGCCAGGCGTCCCATTCGGCTGGGGTGGTGAAGGCGTGGTGGGAGGTGAGGGCGTCCATGGGGTGGTCCGGGTTGGGGGTTGGCGGCGAGTGTATCGTAAGCGGTCAGCCGATC
>UCKS01000085.1 GCA_900473045.1 Hyphomicrobiales bacterium | reverse complement strand
GGCGGCGGCATCGCAGTTCTATTTCGGCAAGAACATCACCGATATCAATCTTGCCGAAAGCGCCATGCTGGCCGGCCTGTTCAAGGCCCCTGCCCGCTATGCGCCGCACGTCAACCTTCCCGCCGCCCGCGCCCGCGCCAACGAGGTTTTGACCAATCTCGTCCAGGGCGGACTGATGACCGAGGGCCAGGTGATTGCCGCGCGTCTCAACCCGGCAACGGTCATCGACCGCGCCGAAGTCAGCGCGCCGGATTTCTTCCTCGATTGGGCCTTCGACGAAACCAAACGCATCGCCACGCCGTTTGCCCAGCATTCGCTGGTCGTGCGCACCACCATCGACATGGGCCTGCAGCAGGCGGCGGAAGAATCGGTCGAATCCAGCCTCCGGCAATATGGCGAGACCTACAAGGTCAAGCAGGGCGCCATGGTGATGATCGAGAATGGCGGCCCGGTGCGCGCCATGGTCGGCGGCCGGGATTACGGAGAAAGCCAGTTCAACCGCGCCACCAAGGCGCTGCGCCAGCCGGGCTCGTCCTTCAAGGTCTATACCTATACGGCGGCGATGGAAAAAGGCCTGAAGCCCGAATCGACCATCAGCGATGCGCCGATCACCTGGCGCGGCTGGTCGCCGCAAAACTATTCTAAGGGCAGCTATTCGGGCAAGGTGACCCTGTTGACCGCCATCGCCAAGTCGATCAACACCGTGCCGGTGCGTTTGGCCAAGGATACGCTCGGCACGGAAATCATTGCCGAAACCGCCAGGAAGATGGGCATCGAAACGCCTGTTCGCACCGACAAAACCATGCCGCTCGGCACATCGGAAGTCACCGTGATGGATCAGGCGACGGCCTATGCGGTCTTTCCGGCCGGCGGCCTACAATCGCGCCGCCACGGCATCAGCCAGATCCTCAACTATGACGGCGATATCCTCTATGACTTCAATCGCGATGCCCCGCCCGCCCAGCGTGTCGTCAGCGAACAGGCCAATGCCTCGATGAATTACATGCTGACCCAGATTCCGATCATCGGCACGGCCCGCAAGGCGGCGCTGGACAACGGCATCGTCGCCGGCGGCAAGACCGGCACGACGCAGGCCTATCGCGATGCCTGGTTCGTCGGCTTCACCGGCGATTACACCACCGCCGTCTGGTTCGGAAACGACGACTACACCTCGACCAACAACATGACGGGCGGCTCGCTGCCCGCCATGACCTTCAAGCGGCTGATGGACTATGCCGAACAGGGCATCGAGCACCGGGCCATCCCCGGCATCAAAAACCCGCTGCCGGGGCCGGATACGAAGAAAAAGCAGCCCGAGACCGCCGCCGCAAAACCCGCCGACGAAAACGCCCTGCCCCCGCTGGTGCGCCCCCGCTCGCTCTCCTCAGACGTCACCCGGCTGTTGAAATCGCTCGGCGAACAATTTAACACCGCCCCGCCTCTGAGCGCCCCGGCCGAAATCCCCGGCAAGGTCGCCGAACTCGACCCGCAACCGACCGGCACCATTGCCAAGGGAGGCAGGGATGGTAGGCGGTGAGGTGTGTGTTTCCATAACGATCGCGACGGCCGGCCTCTCGCCTTGTCGCCCCCCNNCTTGTGGGGGAGATGTCCCGAAGGGACAGAGGGGGGTCTACCAAACTCTCGAAACCATTCTTTTCCGCCAATACCCTCGCAAACAACCGGTAGCCCACCTTGTTCCGCATCCCCCTCCTCGTCGCTCTTGCCCTGTCCGTCGCCTTTGGCGTCGGCATCGTTTCGAGCGTGTCGGCCCTGAAAGCCACGGTCGGCTTCGGCGCGATCGCACTTGGCCCTTGGGTGGCCTTTCCCGAGGCGCAGACGGAAAACACCGATCCTTACGCCAAGGCGCACCGGGCGCGCGCCGGCAAGCTGCTCTATGGCGGCGCCGAGGGATTACAGTTTACCGCTGCCATGGACAGCAATGGGCAGAAACTGTCTTCCGATTGCAGCTATGATATCAGCGGCATCACGCCGCCTGCCCGCTTCTGGACGCTGTATGCGACCCATGCCAACGACCAGCCGATGAAGATCGCCCCGGACCTGCCGGCGGCAACCAATGCCTGGACGGTGCTGCGCCAGCCCTACAGTTCCTTCGTCATCCACGTCTCGCCGGTGGCCCAGCCGGACAACTGGCTGGCCATCCGCCGCTCCGGCGCCTTCAAGCTGGTGCTGACCCTGCTCGACACTCCGACGGCCGGTTCCTCCGGTCTCATCGATTTGGCCATGCCGGCGATCGTCAAGACGGGGTGCCCAAATGCGTAGCGCGCTCTTCGCCATCCTTGTCGGTCTGGTCGGCGCAGCCCTCCTGCACATCGTCATCATTCTGGCCTTGCCGCAATTTACCGGCAAGGATGCCTATAGCCGGGTGCTCGGCCTCTACGAGATGGACAGTTTCTTCCCGCTGACCAGCGAGCCCGGCCCGACCGGGCTTGCCAATGACGACCCGTTCCTGCGGGTTGCCGTCTGCGGATTTTCGGTGGATGCCGGACCGGCCCGGTTCGTCGCCAAGGGTGCGGTGCCCTTCTGGTCGCTGGCGATCTATGACGCCAATTCCAACGAGATCTTCAGCATGAACGACCATACGGCCGTCAACGGCAATCTCGATCTGGTCATGGCCACGCCGATCCAGCTCGTTGACCTCAGAAAGACGCCGCCGGCAAGCCTTGCCCAGTCGATCATGGTGGCGATGCCCGGCGAGGAAGGCTATGCCGTCCTGCGGGCGCTTGCACCGACGGACAGTTACGAGGAAACCGTGCGCAATTTTCTCGCCGAATCCAGCTGCGAGCCGTTCCGGCGATAGGTTTGGAACAAACCGCCCGGCCCAATGGCGGCGCTCGTCAATGAAGAAATTCTAAAAAGACAATTCAATCAAACGCCGGAGCCTCGCCGTAAAGCGTTGAGCCGGCAACAATATCAATGTTTCTTTGCTCTGCCTGGGGTCTTTTTCGCGGGTACATCGCCCGGGTGACCGTCCAGCCGCTCGTAGCGGATGCCGGTGAACAACAGGATCACCGCATTGCTGGGTGCAATCGGACCCATCGATGGTTTTGGCGGTGCCCGCACCAGGCGGTCCTCCAGACTGATAACCTCTGCCATGCTCGTCTCCAAAAATGGTTGAGACGGATGAACTACCGTACTGATTTCNNCCCTGCCCGCTTCGCGGGCCGGCGCGTCCCAATGTCTTCAGGCTTGAGGGCCATCGGCGTTAGGCATCTGCGCCTTTCTCGTTGCTCCTTCTTCCGGGAATTCCGGATTTCATGCCATTCCACATGCCGATCCATAAGCGGCAATGCCGATGATATGCACGCCCATCACGCACCGTCAGATTGAGCCATACGATAGTTAACAGCGCCTTAACGGTTGTTACCCCAATTTGCGCGAAAGAGCTAAAGTCCCGGTCATACCCCAAAAATGGACATGTCCGGCGCCATGGCACCGGACACTGTTCCCGCCTTGCAGGAACCACTATAGCCGAACGCGCATGACAGGGAGTTCCGCAGGAAACACCCTGTCGGCGGCTTTTATCGCCGTGCGAGCAGACCGATGACGAACGAGACGCCCGCAATCGCCAGAAGAGTCGAAACCGGTTCTTCACGAATGCGGTCACGCAGCCGCTCCGTCAGGACTTCGACTTCCGAGGCCGCAACCGCCTTGGCGCTGCTGCCGATGGCCGAAACGGAATCGGTCAGGCGGGAGATTTCGGCACGAAGCTCGGCGAGCTGGTTTTCGAGGTCGGCCTTTGCCGAACCGGCTTGGATCTCGGCAGTGACTTCTGCATCATTGGGCACAGCTGCGAATTTCTTTTCGACCATGGTCAGCTCCTTTTTCAATGCTCCCAAAACGCATCAGGGACGATTTGGTTCCCGACAAAGCACCGCGAACCATGTTAGTCTCCAGCGTATTTTTCCATCAATAAAACTGTGAAACGCGCCATCTGTTCCGACGCCGTTCATATTGCCACGCGAACGCTGAACGAAGCGGCTTATGTTAACGTTTTTCCGGGTGCAAGATCAGCGCCGGAGCCACCAACACCTCAAAAAAGACACAAAAACAACGGTGGTTGGAGGAAACCGAAAGCACCTGTCAGGCGCCGCCGGATGGATAGGGATGGAAAACCGATGATCATACCGCGACGATATTCATTGAAATCCGCACTGATGGCGATAGCCGCTGCCGCAACCGTTTTCATGCTGCCAGCCATCGCTCAGGCGGCACAGGGTTACGCGACAGCGAATGTCAACATGCGCTCCGGCCCCAGCACGCGCTACCCGGCCGTCACCGTCATTCCGTTCGGTACGCCGCTCGAAATTCACGGCTGCCTTGCCGATCTGCCCTGGTGCGACGTGTCCTTCTATAATGGCCGCGGTTGGGTGGCTGGCCGTTACGTGCAGGCGGAGTACCAGCAACGCCGCGTTTATGTCGAGCCGGACTATTACGACTCGCTCGGCATTCCGCTGGTAACGTTCGAACTCGGAAACTATTGGGATCGCAACTACCGCAACCGCGATTTCTATCGCGAGCGGGATTATTACCGCCGCGACCGCGACAGGGACCGTTACAATCCGGATCGCCGGCCACGGCGCGATTACAACACCTATGAACGGCCGCGTTACAACAATAATGACGGCATCGTCATCGAACGCCCGAGCCGTGATCGCGACCGGGAGCGCATCGAGCGCCGCCGCGACGACAATGCGCGTCAGTTCGACAATGAACAGAACAACCGCCGTGAACGGGATCGTGACCGCATCGACCGCCGCAACAACAACAGCGAGCAGCAGTTCGAGCGTCCTCGCGATCGTGACCGCAATAATGACAACAGGCAGAACGAAAGACGCGACAACAACCGCTCGGATGCCGGTCGCAACAACGACCGAAACCGCGAACGCGTCGAACGCCGCAACAACAGCGAGCAGCAGATCGAGCGTTCTCGCGATAACCGGCAGGAACGCAACCGGAACGACGATAACAGATACCGCAACGGCGAGATCAACGGCCGCAAAATCGGCGGCCCGCAGGGCAATGCGGATTGCCGCCCCCGCGATACGAACTGCAACTAGGCGAAACGTCTGATACACGTTGACGGGCGGCACTGCCGCCCGTTTTCGCATCCGCTCCTTAACCGATTTAGCGGAACAAAATCATCGCGCAGGGGTTGTCCTTTCTTGATGGGAGAACACCATGTTTCTAGCACCTCTGCAGCACTGGGCCGGCGAATACCGCCGCAGACAATGTACGCGAAGCCTCTATCCCTCCCTGACCCTGCTCGTTGACAAAGCCCATCTGGCCGGCTGGAGCCGCGAGGAGGTTTTGATCGCTATTGCCGATGCTGCCGATCATCAACTGGCGGATATCACGGGCAGTTGCGCCCTCACAGTCATCGACAATGACGATCTGCAGGCCGAAGCACCCGGGAAACCTGTGCAAAAGCAACTGGCTGTGCCGGAGAACGCCGCCGAGTTCGTCCGGTAAACGGAATGTTAACCACGTCGCCCTATTCTCGAATGATCATTCAGCCATGATCGGCAGGGTCGGCATCGCCTTCATTGGCACCAATGTTTTCAGCGTCTTAACGTCGATAGCAAGGGTAACGCCAACAGCGTTCGAAAACGTTCCCAACGTCCATGACTGAAATTTCGCCACCCTTTCGGACAATCGGCAATGCCGGGTGTGCGAAATCGGGACAATGTGTTTTGCGTATGAGTGGGTGTATCCGTGGCGGACCGGTTTCGTGAGTTGGAAAGACCGCAGGCAGGGCGGCTGAAGGACGTGGTCCTGATGGCGACCGTGAGCGGTTTTGAAGGACTGCGCCGTCCACGCCGGATCGACCTCAAGCAATTCTCCGAACTGTTCGATCCGCTGTTTTCCGCCTCCAGCGACGAAGCCCGCCGCCAGGCTGCCGCCGCCCTTTCCCAATGCCCGCACGTGCCACCATCGGTGGCGCTGCAGATCGGCAACGAGCCGATTTCCATTGCCGCGATCTTCCTCACCCGCTCCACCTCGATCGACGATGCGACGCTGCTGCAGGTCATCCGAAATCAGG
>UCKS01000047.1 GCA_900473045.1 Hyphomicrobiales bacterium | reverse complement strand
GCGATACGGATGGCAACGGCAGTCGCCATTCCCAGCGGCAGCATATACAATGTCGCTCCAATCGAGTTGACGATCTGGTTGGCCGCGAGTGCGCCTGCACCAAACCAGCCGAGGATGAAAGTCGCCATCGCCACAGCCCCCGCCTCTGCGAGATAGCTGATCCCAAGCGGCAGCCCCTGCAAGAACTGCTGCCACACGCCTTTGCCTGTCACCACCGAACGGAGCCGGAAGCGACGCATCGCCAATGCGCGGCGCCAGTAGAGATAGGCGGCGGCAAGAGCGATCGTCTCGGCCAGAACACTGGCAATGCCAGAACCAAGGATGCCGAGAGCCGGTATCGGACCAAGCCCGTAAATCAGCAGATAGTTCAGCGGCACGTTGATCACCACACCGAGGAATGCGAAACCGACGGCCAGCCAAGGCCTGTCGGTGGCATCAAGAAGCGATTTGAGCACCAGAAAGACCGAAAAAGGCAGCATGAACAGCGCCATCGGTACCCAGTAGAGCCGCGCCTGCGTCTCCGGCAACCCCATCAACCGTACGATCGGCATCAGCGCCAACATGATCGTTGCCGCCAGAGCGCCACATATCAGCGCCGTCATCATGCCATGCCGGACAGCCGAACTGACCATGCGCGCATCCCTTGCCCCGAAGCTGCTGGCCATCGAAACCCCGACAACCGACATCACCCCGTAAAGCATCGCCGTCAGCAGCATATGAACCGCCATCACCAGAGAGACGATGGCCAAAACCTTGGTTCCCAGCGGCGCCAGCATGATCGTATCGGTGATGCCGATCAGCGAGCTTGCCGAAAGCCCCAAAACCAGCGGGACGGACAGCTTTATCAGCGACGGTAATTCGGAGATGATGCGACCGATATGCAGCTTCTTGTCAGACGGAGCCATAAGCCTCTCACTATCCTTATTTCGAGAAATTGTACCTCACCGCTCCTCAGTGGCGAATGACACTTAGGCGAATCTGCGACGCAGCCGGGCGCCCACTTCCTTACCAGATGTTCAAATATTTTCACCGCTCAGTTGTGCCCAATCGACGGCGCGCTTGCGGCACCAAGAGCCCGATCTGCAATCACGGCCTCAGTACCGGTGCCTAGCCAGAAACACCTGAGACAAGCCCGATTTCAGCGCTCTCTGCCGCATCGCCGGACAGTAGTATCTTCTGACGCGTGTGTAAGAAACGGAAACACTTTGTGACTAAGTGCTTCCGAAATCAGTCGTTTTCGACTTGCCGAGCGCAGGCACATGACAGATATTGCTCCCATTCAAGGAAGCGATCATGATTAGAATGATACAAGACCCGGCTGAACTTTCCGGCGAAGACATTACGGGAAAGTATATTTTGCGCAGGCTGAACTACCATTGGTTCGCCTATGGCAAGGCCGCTATCGTGACCGCTTGCAAGGGAACAATCCTGCACCTCGAGCGTGAGGAAACAGTATATTCCAAACGCTGGGGCCGCCGCGCCTATAGCGGCAACGGCAAGCGATATCCCGGTGGTATCTGCCCTATCTCGGCAGTTGCCTGCGTCTGCGATACTCCCGATGAAGTGAATGCCGTGATCCAGCTGGACGTCGAGGCGCAGGACGAGTTCTACCAGCTGATCGCCAAGGCGGATGCCCGCGTTCATGCATTGGCTTCGTCGTCACAGAGCAAATTGTTTCTCGCCGCTGCCGAGTAAGGGCCGTTTAAGACGGCATCCAGCGACAGGCTTGCTGACTTGATAATCCCCGAGCGAAGCCAAAGTGGCATACAATCGGTGAGGCCGGTCCAATGGAAGGCGGCCCTTTGGCTTGGGCTGAAGCGCAGCGATATCATGCGGCTCATCGTTTTGCCGCAAGCGTGGGGGTCATCACCCCGTTGATGACGTAGAGCTATCTCGATTTGACCATAGTTCCAGCCTGGCGATGGCCATCGGTGTGGCGGATCCCGTTACAGCGTCTGGTTTGAACCCCGGCTTGCAGTGTCTCGCCTTCATTGAGCATCGTCACTCCAGAGCCAGAAAGGCCTACGGCTTTCATCGATAACTGTCCGGCTCAACCCATGCGCTCGGACGCATAGCTTCCCGGGCTTGCCGGAAACACCACGGTGCGGTTGCCGTTGATGAAGGTGCGGTGGTGGATATGGGCGTGCACGGCCCGCGCCAGAACCTGGCTTTCGACATCGCGGCCGATCGAGACATAGTCCTCGGCCGACTGCGCATGGGTAATGCGGGCAATGTCCTGCTCGATGATCGGGCCTTCGTCGAGGTCGGCCGTGACGTAATGCGCCGTCGCGCCGATCAGCTTGACGCCGCGCTCATAGGCCTGCTTGTACGGGTTGGCGCCCTTGAACGACGGCAGGAACGAGTGGTGGATGTTGATGATCTTGCCCGACATTTTCTGGCACATCTGGTCCGACAGGATCTGCATGTAGCGGGCGAGCACGATCAGTTCCGTGCCGGTCTGCTCGACCACGTCCATGATCCGGGCTTCGGCCTGCGGCTTGTTGGCTTTGGTCACCGGAATATGATGGAACGGAATGTCGTGATTGACGACGACCTTCTGGTATTCGAAATGGTTGGAGACGACACCGACGATCTCGATCGGCAGCGCGCCGATCTTCCAGCGATAAAGCAGGTCGTTCAAGCAATGACCGAAGCGCGACACCATCAGCAGCACCTTCATCCGGTGCTCGCTGTCGAGGATATCGGCCTCCATGCCGAAGCGCGTCTTTACCGCCTCAAAGCCGGCCTTCAGCTTGTCGAGCGTCGCACCTTCCTGGCTGATGAAGGTCAGGCGCATGAAGAACAGGCCGGTTTCCATGTCGTCGAACTGCGAGCTGTCGGTGATGTAACAGCCCTCGTCGGCCAGATAGCCGGTAATCGCCGCGACGATGCCACGGGTGGATTTGCACGATACGGTCAGAACGTAGCTCTTCATCGGTGGTTTGGCTTTCTTGCGATACCTCTGCGGCGAGGTCCATGTTACAGGACTGATCATTTTATTGTTGCCCAGGATTCAGGTCATGGATTTCAGGAACTCTTCCAGTTCGGTGGGATCGATACCCACCAGATGGGCCTTTGCGGGATAGGCTCCGGACTTCACGTCGGCGACGAATTCGGAAAAGGCTGCGGTCCGTTCCTGTTGCAGGCGGTCGTATTCGGCGGCAAAATTGCGATAGATTTTTGCGTGGCGCGGAACGTGGCCCTTGTTGGCGCCCAGCACATCGTCGGCAAAGAGATATTGCGCATCACACCCTGTACCAGCGCCCATCGACAGCATCAGCATCGACGTCCGTTCACTGATCGCCGCTGCGACTTCTCCCGGCACCACCTCGATCTCGGCGCAAAAGGCGCCTGCATCCTCGAGCGCCCTTGTCTGTCGCCAAATTTCCAACGCGCTCGCTGAGGTCTTTCCGACGGCGCGGAAACCGCCGGTCCAGGTCGCCTTGGAAGGGATCAGGCCGACATGGCCGCAGACGGGAATGCCCTCGTCGCGCATGCGCCGGACGGTTTGCAGGCTTGCGGCGCAATAGACGGCATCGCCACCGGCGCGCAGCGCCTTGAACGCTGCCCTGATGTAATCGTCTGCCGAGATCAAATCGCCATATTCAAGGCCCGGAAAGGCAAACACCGAAGGTGCTGCTTCGCGAAACATCGGACCGAGCATTTCAGGGGGCACGGAGACGAGATCGACACCCGCTCTCTCCGCAGCCTCGGCCTCATCCAACGTTTCAACGCGCAGCATGCTCAGCTGGCGCTTACCCTTCATCGACAAAAGGTCGGCAACGGTCGGGCGGCGGTTCTTCATCGGTCTCTCTCCCATTGCTGCGGCCGGCGTGACACTGATCGCCGCTGCGCGTGCTTTGCTGTTATTTGAGAGAAACGCCTGTGTGTGGCAGCGGCGTTTCAAGACTAACTTGGTTTGCCTTTTCAGGCAGCCAGCAAGGATTTCAGCTTTGTTCCGGGGGTTGAAAGCGCCACCGGATCCGGATGAACACCAGCCGCGATCATCATCTCGGCAAGACGAATATCGCGGGCGACAGTATTGCCGGTGCCTATGCCGCTTGCGGCAAGCAGGCGGCCGTCGGCGGCCAGATGAAACAGAATGAAGGCGCCGTCCGCGATATCCCGGCGCACCGTCTGCGCTGCACCATCCGCCATCCCGGCGATCTGCAAAGTGAGATCGTATTGATCGGACCAGAACCATGGCACCGCCGATATCGCCTCTTCGCCGCCCATCAGGTTGACTGCAGCGAGATTTCCCTGATCGTGCGCGTTGCGCCACGCTTCCAGCCGCAGACGCCGGCCGTCATAATGGGCCAGAGGAAAGGAGCAGCAGTCTCCAGCCGCATAGATATCCGGGGCGGATGTCCTCAAGTGTCGATCAACCGCAATGCCGTTGTCGATCGCAAGTCCGGCATCACGGGCAAGCTCAACATTTGGAATGGCACCAATGCCCACCACGATCATATCGGCATTGATGGTTCGTCCGTCCTCCAGAACAATGCTGGCGCTACCACGTCCCTCCGTCAAACCTTCAATCTTGGTGCCGCAGAGGATTTCAACGCCCTCCGCCCGATGCCGTTCGGCAATGATTGCAGCCACGGGCTCCGGTACGCCGCGCGTCAAAATACGGGCAAGCCCCTCGATCAATGTCACCTGCGCACCGAGCTTGCGCGCGGTTGCGGCGAGCTCCAGGCCGATAAACCCACCGCCAATGACAGACAGGTGCTTGCCCGGCCGCAGGGCGGCGCGAATGCTGACCGCGTCCTGATGGGTTCGCAACGTCTTGATCCGCTCACTCGCTCCCGCGAGGCCGGGAAAGGGCCGCGGCCTTGCGCCGGTTGCAAGCAACAGCCGGTCGTAGGCCAGCTTGTCGCCATTGGAAAGCCAGACCGATTTTTCCGCCGATACCATGCTTTCGACGCTGATGCCGGTCAGCACCCGAATGTCCGCCTCCGTATAGCGGGCAGCCTCCGACACTAACTTTGGCGCGTGGCCGTACAGCAATGCGCCCTTCGACAGAGGCGGCCGCTCATACGGCAGGTGCTCTTCGGCGCCCACCAGCGTGATCTGTCCATCGAAACTCTTTTCGCGGAGGGCGAAAGCGGCGCGTGCGCCACATTCTCCCGCACCGATGATGACGATGTGCGACATGAAACGCTCTCTCACGAAAGGGAAATAAGGACGGTGCCTGCCTCGACCTTGACCGGATAGGTTTTCAGGTTGACGCAGACGGGAGCACCCTTGGCTTCGCCGGTCCTGTAATTGAAACGGCCGTTGTGCTTGGGACATTCGATGATGTCGTCCATCACCAACCCGTCGGCCAGATGGATCTTTTCATGCGTGCAAAGGCCATCAGTCGCAAAGAACTTGTCGTCCGGGCTCCGATAGATTGCAAACGTCCGGCCCTCGTGATCGAAACGCATGACGTCCTCTTCGTCAATCTCGTCCGTCGCGCAGACTTCCACCCAATTGCTCATCGTCTCCTCCATTTCGATTTTGTATCCACACCGGCCTATTCGGCGGCGATCTGGTCTGCATGAAACTCTTCGCGGTAAGGCTTGGCCGTTGGCGGCAGCTCGCGCTTGAGAAAATAATCCTCGTTCTTGAGCTGGCGCAGAAAGGCCGGGATCATCTCGCGATAGCCTTCGAGCATCGACCTGTTCGGCGCTGGCAAGTCATGCTTAATCATTTCATGCAGTTGCGGCAGCGCGTGATACGGGACCATCGGGAACATGTGATGTTCGACGTGGTAGTTCATGTTCCAGTACACGAACCGGCTGAAGGGGTTCATGTAGACGCTTCGGCTGTTCAGCCGGTGATCGGTGACGTTATCCGCCAGCCCGCCATGCTGCAGAAGGCCTGTCAAAACGTGATGCCAGGCGCCGTAAAGGCGCGGCAGGCCGATCAGCATCAAGGGCAGGATCGACCCCATATAAATGACGAGTGCGATCGTCGCGGCGTAGATCGCCAACCAGACCCGCGCGACAGTCACCACACGCGGTTGCTCCTGCTCGGGAATAAATGACTTTTCTGCATCGCTGATCACGCCGAATGCGTTGCGGACCATGTCCATCATGCCGTAGCCGGCATCGAGAATGCCGAAGAAGTTGAGCACAAGGCGAAACAGATCCGGCGGGCGCATCACGGCGATTTCAGGATCGCGCCCGACGATGACCGTATCCGTATGGTGCCGCGTATGGCTCCAGCGCCATGTGACGGGATTGCGCATGATCATGAAGCAGGCGATCTGGTAGACGGCGTCGTTCATCCAGCGCGTCTTGAATGCTGTGCCATGACCGCATTCATGCCAGCGCGAATCCGATGCCGAGCCGTACATCACGCCATAGATCAGGAAGAACGGCACGCACCACCAAAAGCCCCAGAAATAGATGCCAAGCGCACCGGTAACCAGCATGCTGCCAAGCCAGAGCGCCGTATCGCGAATGGCTGGACCGTCCTCGCGCTTCATCAATTCCTTGATCTGCTTGCGGGGAATATCGGTATGATACCATTCCGCCGCAGCCAGCCCATTTTCGACAGCAGCGCGGCTATCGCGCCCAAGCAGACTGTAATCGCGTTTCGTCACAACCCTGTCCATCTGATCCTCCCTGGCCTCATTCCGGCACAGGATGCCGTTGTGCTTTTCTCTGATCATCAGGATAGGTTGACTTTCTCCGGGGCTCAATGCAGCTTTGATATATTCTATCAAAAGGCATCATTCATGCGATGATGGAATGCAAGAACACCTCAGGAGTGGCTATGACCGGACGACCGACCATTACCGATCTCGCTAGGGCAGCCAACGTCAGCGTCGCGACAGTGGACCGCGTCCTGAATGGTCGTCACCGCGTGCGCGAAGAGACTGCACGCCGGGTTTACGAGGCGGCAAAATCGATCGGCTACCACGCCGTCGGCCTGCTGCGTCAGCGGGTGTTTGAGGACCTGCCGCAATACCGGCTGGGCTTTATATTGCAGAAGCCGAACCAGTTCTTCTATCAGACCCTGGCGAAGGAGATTGAAAACGCCGCCCTCTCCGCCCCAGGTATCCGCGTGACGCCACAGATTGATTTCGCCGCAAGTTCGACACCAGCGGCCATCACGGAAAAGCTGAAAAGCATGGCGGCGCGAAATCAGGCAATCGCGCTTGTAGGGCCGGATTATCCCGCCGTGACGACGGCCGTCGAAGAACTGAAGGAACGCGGCATTCCCGTCTTCTCGCTTCTCTCCGATTTCGCCACGGGTATACGAGAAGGATATGTCGGGCTGAACAACCGGAAAGCAGGACGCACGGCAGCCTGGATGATCTCGAAGGCGGCTCGAAAGCCGGGAAAGGTCGCCGTTTTCGTTGGTAGCCATCGTTTCCACGGGCACGAACTGCGCGAAATCGGCTTTCGCTCCTACTTTCGCGAAAACGCTCCCGAATTTGAAGTTCTGGATACACTGGTCAATCTGGAAACGGCCGAAATTACCCATGAGGCGACGCTGAACCTGTTGCAGCGACACCCTGACCTTATCGGGTTCTACGTCTGTGGCGGCGGCATGGAGGGCGCGATTTCAGCCGTAGCCGAGGAAAACCTGGCGGGAAAGCTCCTTGTCGTTGTCAATGAACTGACACCTGAATCGCGCGCTGCCCTCGCCGACGATATCGTGACCATGGCAATATCGACACCCGTTGCCGATCTCACGCGCGAGCTCGTCGCCCTGATGGTTGGCGCCATCGACCGGGGCGTTGCCGGCGTGCCAGGCCAGACTTTCCTTCCATTTGATATATTCACGCCTGAAAACATCTAGCAGGCGCATCGAAATGACAGAATCACATCATCCAGATGATGAATTCTCTCAAGGATGCAAGAAAAGCTGACACCTTCCGCTTTGACTAGACCGACATAAGCTGATGATCCTCTGGCCTCGAAAGACCATGTATCCGATGCGTGAACTCCGCGTGCTGGGCATCTTTCCTTTCGAATTCATTTGCAGGAGGAACATCCGTGACCACCCTTTCATTTGCCCTCAACCACATGACCGCGCCGGCATTGCCGCTGGACGAATTCTTTGCGCTCGCCACATCGCTCGGCATTTCCGCCGTCGAAATCCGCAACGACCTTGCCGGTAACGCCATTATCGACGGAACACCTGCTGCGGCAGTCAAGGCGTTGGCCGAGAAGCACGGACAGACGATCATCTCGATCAATGCACTGCAACGGTTCAACGAATGGACCGACGAGCGTGCGAGCGAAGCGCAGGACCTGATCACCTATGCTCTGGAGTGTGGCGCCCACGCACTGGTTCTCGTTCCCGTCAACGATGGCAGCGGCCAGAAGGATGGCGAGCGGCAGGCCAATCTTCAGCAAGCGCTGACTGCGTTAAAGCCGATGCTTGAGAAAGCCGGGATAACCGGCCTGGTCGAACCGCTCGGCTTCGAAATCTGCTCCTTGCGTTCCAAGACCGAAGCTGTCGAGGGCATTCGCGCGGTCGGAGGCGAAGGGACGTTCAAGATAGTGCACGATACATTCCATCACTATCTCGCCGGAGAAGAAACGATCCATCCATACATGACGGGTCTGGTTCACATATCCGGCGTCGCCGACCCGGATGTCGGAGTGAACAACATGCGCGACCCGCATCGTATCCTCGTCAACGCGGACGACCGCCTGGACAATGTCGGACAGGTCCGGAAACTCCGGACCAGTGGCTATAGCGGACTTTTCTCTTTCGAGCCCTTCTCGCCGGAAGTGCGTCAGTCAGCCGACATCAAGGCCGCCGTCGGCAAGAGCATGAGCTACCTCTCGGCCACGGTATGATCTCAAGGGCATTACATCTGATGCTTTTGCGCGATTATCAGCTGGAACGCCCTTGACGATGTTTTCATAAAATGGAATACATATTCCGTATTAGCAGCATATCGGTTTGTTTATTCTGTTTTGATGTAAGGCCCCGCCTGGGAGAGGCGGGTTACGGGAATTGGGCGCCGCCGAGAACGGGGTGCCTCCGGCTTGTGGAGGGTGGTCGCCGGTCACCGTTTTGTGGAGGAACTACACATGAAGAAAATGATTATGAGCGCAGCTCTGGCTGTGATGATGTCGACGGCGGCACATGCAGAAACCGTCGGCGTTTCGATGGCACTGTTCGACGATAACTTCCTGACCGTTCTGCGCAACGGCATGCAGGATTATGCCAAGACGCTCGACGGCGTCACGCTGCAGGTCGAAGACGCGCAGAACGACGTTGCCAAGCAGCAGAGCCAGATCCAGAACTTCATCGCTGCCGGCGTCGATGCTATCGTCGTCAACCCGGTCGACACCGATGCGACGGCCGCCATGTCGAAGATTGCCGCCGATGCCGGCATTCCGCTGGTTTACGTCAACCGCGAACCGATCAACATCGACACCCTCCCGGAAAAGCAGGCTTTCGTTGCATCCAACGAACTTGAGTCCGGAACGCTCGAAACCCAGGAAGTTTGCAAGCTGCTCGGCGGCAAAGGTAAGGCCGTCGTCATGATGGGCGAGCTTTCCAACCAGGCGGCGCGCATGCGCACCAAGGACATCCACGACGTTTTGGCAACAGACGCCTGCAAGGGCATCACCATCGTTGAAGAACAGACGGCAAACTGGTCGCGCACCCAGGGCGCCGACCTAATGACCAACTGGCTTTCGGCCGGTCTCGAGTTCGATGCCGTCATCGCCAACAACGACGAAATGGCGATTGGTGCCATTCAGGCGCTCAAAGCCGCCGGCCGGCCGATGGACAAGGTCGTTATCGGCGGCGTCGACGCGACGCAAGACGCACTCGCTGCCATGGCGGCGGGTGATCTCGACGTGACGGTGTTCCAGAACGCCGCCGGTCAAGGCAAAGGTGCGCTTGACGCTGCCCTGAAGTTTGCCCGCGGCGAAACAGTCGAAAAGAAGGTCTATATTCCTTTCGAACTGGTCACTCCGGCCAACCTTAAGGACTATCAGGCGAAGAACTGAGCCTGAATACCGGGGCGCGCTCATCCGCGCCCCGGATTGCCCGGTTTCGTTGACGACCGGCGCATTGCGCCCGCAGCGAAGACTATGAGGAGACCTTGCTGCCTTACGGCGCAGGTCCCAGCCAGACAGGCGACAGGGAGGCATCACAGAATGGTCAGTCCGACAACGATGGCAGCCGTACGTGCCAGTGGCGCCGTACCCAAAGCCGAATATCTTCTCGCCGTCGAAGGCGTTCGCAAGGAATTTCCAGGCGTCCTCGCGCTCGATGACGTGTCGTTCCGCCTGAAGCGCGGCACAGTGCATGCCCTGATGGGCGAAAACGGTGCAGGCAAATCGACTCTGATGAAGATCCTGGCCGGCATCTACACGCCCGACAAGGGCGAGGTAAAATTTAAAGGTGTCGATATCCGGCTGAAATCGCCACTGGATGCGCTCGAAAACGGCATCGCCATGATCCATCAGGAACTCAACCTGATGCCGTTCATGACGGTGGCTGAAAATATCTGGATCCGCCGCGAACCTCTCACCCGGCTGGGTTTCGTCGATCACGGCGAAATGAACCGGAAAACCGCTGATCTCTTCAAGCGACTGAATATTGCGCTCGATCCGCAGGCGGAAGTGCGTGATCTTTCGATCGCCAATCGCCAGATGGTCGAGATCGCCAAGGCGGTATCCTACGAATCCGACGTGCTGATCATGGACGAGCCGACATCGGCGCTGACCGAGCGCGAAGTCGCCCACCTCTTCACCATCATTCGCGACTTGCGCAGCCAGGGCATCGGCATCGTCTACATCACCCACAAGATGAACGAACTGTTCGAGATCGCCGACGAATTCTCGGTGTTCCGCGACGGCAAATACATCGGCACGCATGCCTCCACGGACGTAACCCGCGATGACATCATCAAGATGATGGTCGGCCGCGAGATCACCCAGATGTTCCCGAAGGAAGAGGTGCCGATCGGCGATGTCGTGCTGTCGGTGAAAAACCTCTGTTTGAAAGACATCTTTCACGATGTTTCGTTCGAGGTGCGCGCCGGCGAAATTCTCGGCGTTGCCGGCTTGGTCGGCTCCGGCCGCTCGAATGTGGCGGAGACGCTCTTCGGCGTCACACCGGCAAGTGCCGGCTCGATTGAGATCAACGGCAAGAGCGTGAAGATCGGCTCGCCGACGGAAGCCATCCGCAACCGCATGGCCTTCCTCACCGAAGATCGCAAGGATACCGGCTGCCTGCTGATCCTCGATGTCCTGGAAAACATGCAGATCGCGGTGCTGCAGGACAAGTTTGTCAAGATGGGCTTTGTCGATCAGAAGGCCGTCTCTGCTAAATGCGAAGAAATGGCCCGCAAGCTGAGGGTGAAAACCCCAAACCTGCAGGAGCGCATCGAGAACCTCTCGGGCGGCAACCAGCAGAAGGCGCTGATCGGCCGCTGGCTCCTGACCAACCCGCGCATCCTCATCCTCGACGAGCCGACGCGCGGCATCGATGTCGGCGCCAAGGCGGAAATCCACCGGCTGGTAACCGAACTCGCCCGCGACGGCGTGGCCGTCATCATGATCTCGTCGGAAATGCCGGAAGTTCTCGGCATGAGCGACCGCGTCATGGTGATGCATGAGGGCCGGGTCACGGGTTTCCTCGACCGGGCGGAAGCGACCCAGGTCAAGGTCATGGAACTTGCAGCGCAGTGATGGCGCGCTTTTAGAAATACCATCAGGGAGGACAGAACAATGAGCACCAAGATCGAGGCATCGGCCGCAGCGACATCGTCGCCGGCAAGCAAGCGGCGCATCCCGCCGGAATTCAACATCTTCCTGGTGCTGATCGGCATCGCTCTGGTCTATGAAGTACTCGGCTGGATCTTCATCGGCCAGAGCTTCCTGATGAACGGCCAACGCCTGACGATCATGATCCTGCAGGTGGCCGTTATCGGCATCATTGCCGTCGGCGTCACGCAGGTGATCATCACCGGTGGTATCGACCTGTCCTCCGGCTCGGTGGTCGGCGTCACCGCAATGATTGCCGCCAGCGTCGCGCAGGCCTCGACCTGGCCGCGGGCACTTTACCCCGCGCTGACCGACCTGCCGGCCATCGTCCCGATAACCCTTGGGCTTTGTGTCGGCTTGCTGGCCGGCCTGATCAATGGCTGGCTGATTGCAAAGACGAAGATACCACCGTTCATCGCCACGTTGGGCATGATGGTGTCGGCGCGTGGCCTGTCGAAATGGTACACCAAGGGACAGCCGGTCTCCGGCCTGACCGACCAGTTCAACTTCATCGGCACGGGCATCTGGCCGGTCATCGTCTTCCTCGTCGTCGCCCTGATCTTCCATATCGCCCTGCGTTACACCCGCTATGGCAAGTTCACGTATGCCATCGGCGCCAATGTCCAGGCAGCTCGCGTCTCTGGTATCAATGTCGAGGCGCATCTGATCAAGGTCTACGCGATCGCCGGCATGCTGGCTGGTCTTGCCGGTGTTGTCACCGCAGCCCGCGCCCAAACGGCACAGGCAGGCATGGGCGTCATGTACGAACTGGATGCGATTGCAGCCACCGTCATCGGCGGCACGTCGCTGGCCGGCGGCGTCGGGCGGATCACCGGCACGGTGATCGGCACGGTCATCCTTGGCGTTATGACCTCCGGCTTCACCTTCCTGCGGGTCGATGCCTACTATCAGGAGATCGTCAAAGGCATGATCATCGTCGCCGCTGTCGTGGTCGATGTTTACAGGCAGAAAAAGCGCAAGACGGTCTGACGGACTGCAGGATAGCTGGCGAGGATAATCGAGATGAAACCATTGGGCGTCGGCTTGATCGGTACGGGATATATGGGCAAGTGCCATGCACTGGCCTGGAACGCGGTCAAGACGGTCTTCGGCGACGTCGGCCGCCCAAGGCTGGTGCATCTGGCGGAAGCCAATGCGGAGCTTGCCACCGTGCGCGCCGATGAATTCGGCTTTGAAAAGGCAACCGCTGACTGGCGCCGGCTCATCGACGATCCGGACGTCGATGTCGTCTCCGTCACCACGCCCAACCAGTTTCATGCCGAAATGGCCATTGCAGCGCTCGAAGCTGGCAAACACGTCTGGTGCGAAAAGCCGATGTCGCCCGCATTTCCCGACGCGCAACGCATGCTGAAGGCGGTCGAGGCATCCGGCAGGGTGGCCATCATGGGTTACAACTATATTCAGAACCCGATCCTGCGCCACATGAAGACGCTGATCGATGATGGCGCGATCGGTGCCGTCAACCACGTCCGTGTCGAAATGGACGAGGATTTCATGGCCGATCCTGAAGCGCCCTTCTACTGGAAGAGTGAACGATCGGCTGGTTATGGCGCACTGGATGATTTTGCCGTGCACCCCCTGTCGCTGCTCTGGTATCTCTTCGGGCATGTGCATTCGGTCATTGCCGACATGTCCAAGCCCTATGCCGACCGTCCCCTCAAGGATGGTGGCCGCCGGGCGGTCGAAAACTATGACAGCGCCAATATCCTGATGCGGCTCGACAATGGCATCTCTGCCGTGCTCATGGCAAACCGTGCCGCCTGGGGGCGCAAAGGCCGTATCGCGCTGCAGATTTACGGATCCAAGGGCTCGATCCTGTTCGATCAGGAACGCATGAACGAGTTCGAACTCTATCAGGCCGATGGCAACGCCACCGAACAGGGCTTTCGGCGCGTCCTGACCGCCCCTGTTCATGCCCCTTACGGCCAATTCATTCCGGCGCCAGGTCATGGTCTCGGCTTCAATGACCTGAAAATCATTGAATGCCACGAACTGATCCGCGCCATCGCGGGCGAGCCATTTTCGGCGATCGATTTCAGGCAGGGCCTACGTATCGAGCAGACCGTCCACGCCATGGCACAGTCGTTTGATCAGAAAACCTGGATCGACGTCGATGAGGGTGAAAATCACCTCTGAAGTAAAGGCATTGCAGTCAGGCACCGCGTAGAACGAAATATTCACGAGCAGGCCAACGAGGGCGACCACGAACATCGACCCGGCCAGAACCGGTTGAAGATCGCGGAACCGTGCGACGGCCTCGGAGAGATCCAGCCGACAATCGCGAAGAGCGTGAGGGCGTTGACGAGGCCCGCAATCACTTCGAAACGGGCATAGCCAAAGGTACGCTGCGCATCGGGATCCCGCCGTCCGAGACGGAAGGCGACGTAGGCCAGACCGAGCGCGGCTGCATCGGTCAGCATATGGCCCGCATCTGCAAGAAGGGCGAGCGACCCGTATAGATATCCGCCGACAGCTTCAACAAACATATACGAGACGATGATCAGGAAGGCGATGAGGATCTTGCGCTCCACCCTGCGCCAGCGTCATTCCGGTCCGATCCTGTGCATCGCCGGACGGTCCGGGCTGGCGCCGGTCAAGTCTATCGTGGAAACCGCCCTCGACCACGGCATGAAGCAACCAATCCATGTCTATTTCGGCGTTCCGGCCGAGCGCGATCTCTACCTCATCGAGCATTTCCTGGCTCTCGCCGAACGGCATCCCAACCTAACCTTCGCGCCCGTGCTGTCCGAGGCAAAGTCCGCGCAGTATCGAAGCGGTTTCGTGGCAGGCCGTAGCGGAGGATCTTTCCGACCTCGACGGTTGGAAAGCCTATATAGCCGGCTCGCCGCCGATGGTGGACGCGGCAATGGAGGTAGCTTTTGCACGCGGATTGCGCAGGGAATACATGCACGCCGATGTGTTCTTTACCCCGGAAGAGCCGCCGCCGCGGTTAACGGTCGACTGATGCTGCCTCCGGCGAGGGGGTCGCTCGCCGCCCCCAGTTATAAATGATAAAGGCCCGCCGTGAACATCTTCGCGGCAGGCCTTTGTTTCATTCGCTGATCCAAGTTAGGCTTGAACGTCAATCATACCCATCATGCCGAGCTGTTCGTGCTCGAGGATGTGGCAATGATACATGCGTGGACCGGGCATATCCTGGCGCAGCAGTATCCTGACCGTCTCGCCTGCCACGATATTCACTGTATCCTTCCAGGCGCGATAGGGCGGGGTGGTGATCTTCCCGTCTTTTTCGTACTCAACAATCTGAAACTGCGTCCCATGCACGTGGAACGGATGATCCATATCCGCGTCATTGACGACGTCCCAAAGCTCGATCTGTCCGACTTTCGAGACCTCATCGATGCGGTTCATGTCGAAGCTATTGCCGTTGATCAGAAACTTCATCTCCATGCTCGCGGAAGACATGGGCATGCTGGAGTGATCCTTGCCCCGCATCGACGTGCTGCCATGATCCATCCCACCCATGGATTCCGTCAACACAAAGCGGCGCGTCACAACCGGTTTACCGAGAGGTTCGATGGAACGCAGCTTGGCCGGCAGGGGCGGTATCGCCGTGGCCGCCGCTTCCGATACGTTTGCCGTCAAAAGGATCATCCCAGCCTCGTTCGGCTTGCCCGGACCCATCCAGCCGCGCTCATAGTCAAGCGTCGTCAGCCTGGCCGCTCCGGGTTTGTCGAAGGAAACAATCACTTCAACGCGCTCGGCCGGCGTGAGCAGCAGCTCATCGACGGCAACCGGCGCCTCGATCAGCCCGCCGTCTGTTCCGACAAGGATGATGCTGGCATTCTCGAACTTAAGCCGCAGGAACCGCGCATTCGTCGCGTTGTAGAGACGGAAACGGCGCTTTTCGCCAAGCGCTGCGGGCATCTCCGGGTTCTTCTGTCCATTGACGAGCACGTGATCGCCGACGCGGCCGTTCATCAGATCCGGCATCGTACTCTGCGGCATCGTCCCGTCGGCGCCGATCCTGAGATCGGTGAACATCAGGGTCGTGTCACCGTATTCCGGCGGGATGGGATCATCCTTTGGTTTGACGATGAAGATCCCGGCGAGCCCGCGATAGACCTGCTCGGCGGTCAGGCCATGGGGATGGGGATGAAACCAATAGGATGCGGCGCTGCCTTCCGGCAGATCAAACGCATAGACGCGCTCGTCCCCCGAGGCCACTGGGTCATTCGGATTGCCATCCTGATCAGCCGGAACTGGCATGCCATGCCAATGGATCGTGGTGGGCTCACCCGGAATCCTGTTCTTGAAGCTGATCTCGATTTTGTCTCCCTCATGGGCCTCGATCACGGGGTTGGTGCCGTTGTAGAGCAGCACTGGCGTATCGAGCCCTTCGACAAACCGCACGAAACCCGGCTCCGCAGCCAGCTCCGCTTTGAACATGCCAGGCACCGCCGACTGGTTGGACACGCGTGGCAAAGCCCTGAGCGGCTGTCCCTCCGGCAAGAAGGGATTGGCGCCCGCCATGGGCATCGCATGATTACCGTGGCCGCTCATGCCACCCATATCGTGTTTCATCTGGGCGGCCGCAGGTCCGGCAACGACGAGACCCACTAGGCTCGTCAGAAAAGTCCGCCGATGCATTGATCGTCTTCCTTTCGGTCATTCGACAGTCAACGGCCACGCCGTTCAACACTGTCTTCAGTCTTCTTTCTTAAGCTAGGGGCGGCTCCTGAGAGCCGCCACCATAGTGCTACTGGCGGCGAGCGGCGAGCCATGTCTTCATCATGGCAATCTCGCCTTTCTGGGCCTTGATCACCTCTTCGGCGAGCTTGCGGACCTGCGGATCTTTGCCATATTCCAGCACGACGGTGGCCATATCGATCGCACCTTGATGGTGCGGGATCATGCCGCGCATGAAGTCGATATCGGCATCGCCGGTGAACGCGACTGTCATGTCCTTATGCATGCGGTCGTTGACGGCGAGGTAAGCCTTGGTGGATGGAGTGTCGGAGGCCGGCATCTCCATTCCCGTCATATCGTGACCCTGCATCGGATTGTCCGTGTTCATTTGGCTCTGCGCGACCGCAAGGCCTGCGCTGATAACCAGCGATCCTACGATGAAGATTGGCGTGAGTTTGTTCATGATGTTGCTCCCGTTCAGCGTGTGGTTGCCGGATATCCGGCTTCTTCGAGAACCTTTTGAAGAGCAGCCGAGGTCGCAGTCGTCTCGACCTTGACCGTGCGCGCGGCGGGATTGGTCTCGATCCCGGCATTGGGATCGACGGATTGGATCGCCTTGGTAACGGATTTGGCGCAACCGCCGCAGGTCATGTTCTCGATTCTCAGTTCCATTGGAATTCTCCTTGTTGGGCTTATGGCACTGAAGATGGGGCTTCCAACCATGGGAAGGTCNNGACCTTCCCATGGTTGGAAGGCCCATCTTCCGTCCGAACCTGAATTTCGGAACGCGAAAAGGAGGCGGCTATGAATGCCCCCGTTCGAACAACAGACTTATCTGGAGCGATATCGCTCCCCATAGAGGGCATGACCTGCGCATCCTGCGTCGGTCGTATAGAAAGGGCTTTAAAGGCCGTCCCAGGGGTTGGGACCGTATCGGTCAACCTGGCGACGGAGCGCGCGAGCATCACCATCCAATCACCTGTTGCCCGCGCAAAACTTGTCGAGGCCATCGAAAATGCCGGTTATACCGTGCCGGTAAAATCCGCCAGCACAGTCGGTCCTACAGAGCTATCGATCGATGGCATGACCTGCGCGTCCTGCGTCGGCCGGGTCGAGCGCGCGTTGAAAGCGATCCCCGGCGTGACGGAGGCGGTCGTCAATCTGGCGACAGAGCGCGCCACGATCCACGGAACTGCCGATACGGCGGCCCTGATTGCGGCGATCGGGGATGCCGGCTACGACGCAAAGGTCATCGGGACGGCCGCCGGCAATGGCGGCGAGGACGAGAATACTGAGCGCGCCGAAAAGAAGGACGCAGAACGTCGTGAACTGACCCGCGACTTCACCATCGCAGCAGTGCTGACGGCGCCGATCTTCCTCATCGAGATGGGATCGCACCTGATTCCGGGCGTGCATGGCCTCATCGGATCGACGATCGGCATGCAGTGGAGCTGGTACATTCAGTTCGCACTGACAACGCTGGTGCTGTTCATTCCAGGCATCCGGTTTTATGACAAGGGGCTGCCGGCGCTCTTGCGTCTTGCCCCCGACATGAACTCGCTTGTGGCTGTCGGTTCGCTTGCCGCTTATGGCTATTCGCTGGTCGCAACCTTTGCGCCCGGCTTGCTACCCCCCGGAACCATCAACGTCTATTTTGAAGCCGCCGCCGTCATCGTGACGCTTATCCTGCTCGGCCGCCTGCTCGAGGCTCGCGCCAAGGGCCGGACATCCGAAGCGATCAAACGGCTGGCTGGCCTGCAAGCCAGGACGGCGCGTGTTCAAAGGGATGGCAAGGCGGTCGATTTGCCGATCGGCTCGGTGGTATCCGGCGATATCGTCGAGGTTCGTCCGGGAGAACGTCTGCCCGTTGATGGCGAAGTGGTCGATGGTACCAGCTATGTCGACGAGTCGATGATTACCGGCGAACCGATCCCGGTGTCAAAATCGGTGGGCAGTACGGTCGTCGGCGGCACGGTCAACCAGAAGGGCGCATTCGCCTTCCGCGCTACGGCGGTCGGCGGTAACACGGTGCTGTCGCAGATCATCCGTATGGTTGAAGAAGCCCAGGGCTCCAAGCTGCCGATCCAGGCACTGGTCGACAAGGTCACCATGTGGTTCGTACCGGCGGTCTTTGCGGTCGCAGCCCTCACATTTGCAGCGTGGCTCACGTTCGGCCCGTCGCCGGCGCTTACCTTCGCGCTGGTCAATGCGGTTGCCGTGCTGATCATCGCTTGCCCATGCGCCATGGGCCTGGCAACGCCGACCTCCATCATGGTGGGTACCGGCCGTGGCGCGGAACTCGGCGTGCTGTTCCGCAAGGGAGAAGCACTCCAGTTGCTGAAGGACGCCAAGGTCGTGGCCCTCGACAAGACCGGCACGTTGACGGCGGGCAAACCGGCCCTGACCGATCTGGAACTGGCTGCTGGTTTCGACCGTCCGTCCGTCCTCAGCCTCGTCGCGGCTGTCGAGGCCAAGTCGGAACACCCGATTGCCAGCGCGATCGTGGACGCTGCCATTGCGGAAGGCATTTCGCTGCCAGCCGTGTTGGACTTTGAATCGGTGACAGGCTTTGGCGCCCAGGCCACGGTTGACGGCAAGCGCGTCGCAATCGGTGCAGACCGCTACATGGTCAAACTCGGCCATGATGTGGCAACGTTCTTCACGGTTGCAGAACGTCTGGGCGACGAGGGCAAGTCGCCGCTTTATGCCGCTATCGACGGCAAACTCGCGGCGATCATCGCGGTAGCCGACCCGATCAAGGAGGCAACGCCTGCGGCCATCAAGGCCCTGCATGCTCTTGGCCTCAAGGTCGCGATGATCACCGGCGACAATGCCCGCACGGCAAAGGCGATCGCTGCCCGGCTGGGGATCGACGAAGTGGTGGCGGAAGTGCTGCCGGACGGCAAGGTCGATGCGGTTCGCCGCCTCAGGGCCAAGTACGGTAAGGTCGCCTTCGTCGGCGACGGCATCAACGACGCCCCGGCGCTGGCCGAAGCAGACGTGGGTCTGGCCATCGGCACCGGCACGGACATCGCCATCGAGGCGGCGGACGTGGTGCTGATGTCGGGCAGCCTGCAGGGCGTACCGAACGCGATCGCCCTGTCAAAGGCGACGATCGGCAATATCCGGCAGAATCTATTCTGGGCGTTTGCCTATAATACGGCTCTGATCCCGGTTGCTGCAGGCCTGCTCTATCCCGCCTACGGCATCTTGCTGTCGCCGGTCTTTGCTGCAGGCGCCATGGCCCTGTCGAGCGTATTCGTGCTCGGCAATGCACTGCGGTTGCGCACGTTCAAAATGGTGCACTGACAAACTGCATCAGCCGGCCCTATATCCGGGTCGGCTGATGCGCCATTTCAAGGAGAACACTGATGAACATCGGGCAGGCATCAAAAGCATCGGGCGTTTCGGCCAAGATGATCCGTTACTACGAACAGACCGGCCTCATTCCGGCGGCTGACCGGAAGTCCTCTGGCTACCGCGATTATTCAGACACCGACGTCCATATGCTGCGCTTCATCCGACGCGCGCGCGATCTCGGTTTTTCGGTCGCCGAAATCAGCGATCTTCTTGGCCTGTGGCGTGACGACACCCGGCAAAGCGCCGAGGTCAAGCGTTTGGCGCAGGGCCACATCGACGAGCTGCACAAGAAGATCAAGGGGCTTCAGGACATGGCTCACACGCTGACAATGCTGGTCAACACCTGCAACGGCGACCACCGTCCGCATTGCCCAATCCTGCAGGGTCTCGAAACCGGCCTGAAAGACGAGGATCTGTCGATCCAGCCCCGTCACGGTGCCGTTGCACGCCTGTCGCAATAAGGAATACAGCGCAGGACGCCCCTAACTTGGTATCCTGCCAGATGTTCGCTCCTCTGCGCTAAAGGCGCGACTGCGCCTGTCGCTCTATTGTCCGCGCCTTCACATGTACGGAACGCCCTGCGCCCCATCCGGCAATACCGGCAAAAAGTCCCAAAAGGACAAACAGGAAGGCGCTGGCGCCAAAGCTGCCCGTCCAGGAATGAAGAAGGCCAACAATCAAGGGGCCGATTGCGGCCAGGAGATAGCCGACGCATTGCGCCATCCCCGAGAGATGCGCGGCCACATGCGCATCCGGGGACCGCAGCACGATGATCGTCATGGCGACAGCGATAAGACCACCCTGCCCTATTCCCTGCAGGACTGCCCAGATCCAGACCATCGACAGAGGTGCGAAAAGCAGCCCCAGCAAAGCGATGACCGCGGCGGAAAGCAGTATCAAGACAACCGCGCGCTGGTCGGGACGGCGCACGGCAATATGCGGCATGATAAGGCAGGCGCCGGCCTGGACCATAACCGAGACGGACACGATGGCGCCCGCCGTAACTCCATCGAGCCCACGCTCGCGCAGGATTGGCACGAGCCAGCCGAAGACTGAATAGGCGAGCGCTGACTGGAACCCCATAAACAACGTCACCTGCCAGGCAAGCGGATCGCGCAAAAGCCCCTGGACCTGAAAACCGGTCCGCTTGGGGCGGCGGCTGAGCGAGAGCGTCTGTGGCAGCCACAACAGAAGAACAACGAAAACAGGCAGTGCCCAGGCACCCAGGGCCACGGGCGCCGAGCCGTTAAGAAGATGTTCGATCGGCAAGGTGAATCCGGCGGCGGCGGCGGCACCGGCGCAAAGCGCCATGGTGTAGCAGCCCGTCATCAGGGCTGCCTTGTCCGGGAAATCGCGCTTGACGAGACCGGGCAAAAGGACATTGCCGACAGCAATGCAAGCGCCCGCAAGCGCCGTTCCAAGGAAGAGAAGCGGAACGGAGTGGAAGCTGCGAAGTGCCGTTCCGAGCATCAACAGGGCAAGGACACCCAGAAGCGTCCGCTCCGTTCCGATCTTTTGTGCCAGCCACGGTGCCATTGGAGAAAAAGCTCCCAGGCAGACGACCGGCAACGTGGTGAGCAGCCCTATGCCCGTGGCAGACAGAGCGAATGTCTGGGCAATTTCCGGAAGCAGTGCAGAGGCACTGGAAAAGACCGGGCGAAGATTGAACGCGATCAAAACGAGGCTGGCGCCGAGCAGCAGGCGCGCGGCTGCACTCTGCGGCATAACAGCGCGCGGTTGCGGCACGTTGTCGATCTCGGCGCCGATCAGCTGATTATCGATAGCGGGGATCGGTTTTGAAGCTTCTGGTCCGGCCGTCATGAGAGCAGCATCCTGTCGAGTGCGGCCAGTATCGGCGCCATGAAACGGCGCGCCACCACATCGGCCTTGTCTGGTGAACCGGAGGCGATGGCGTTGATGATATCCGCGTGCGCCTGCATGTCAGGCTCGGGGAGTTGATCGCTGAGCGTAGCTTCGATGGTTTCACGGATGGAGGCAGAGAAAAACTCGTAGATCTCGATCATGGCCTGATTGCCTGATGCGGCAACGACAGCCTTGTGGAAGGCGAGATCACGCATGATGTATTCCTCACGATCGCCCTCGCCGCTCCGGCCGCGGTGCTCAAGGAGTGCGCGCAATGCCGGGATCGCCGCCGGCGCATGACGCATAGCGGCCATCCGCGCGGCTTCGACCTCCAGAGCACACCGCGCCTCCAGCAAGTCGCGCAAACCGGTGCCGCGTGCACGTGAAAAACTCTCGCTTGCATCGGTCTTGGAGCGGACATAGGTACCCGAACCCTGCCGGGTTTCAAGATATCCCTTAGCCACAAGAACGCGCACTGCCTCGCGCACGGTTCCACGGCTGACCGAGAGCAGTGACGACAACTTCGCTTCATTCGGCAACGTGCCACCCACCGGCCACCTGCCGCAGAGGATTTCTGTTCGGATTGCCTCGACAGCCGTGTCGGTAAGGCTCATTCGGGAAAGAGGTCGCATAGCTTTATTCATCAGGTCATCGGATGATTTTATCGTTACCGCGATAACTGCTGGACCGCAAGCTGTTAAGGGGGAGGACAAGAGCACTCAAAATTCTGCGCCAAGGGTGTGCCATACGATGAACGCCATGCGCAGAAGACGGCCAGGGAATGGAGGCCGCAAAGTCGGGGTCGATGGCACTTCGTCATCTGGTCGCGCATTATGCAGATTGCCTCATGGCCCGGATTTTTAGTCAGTTGCCTGCAATACCGCGCACCGGCAAAATCGAGCGCTACACGGGCACGAGCGGCAAACTCGACGTCGACGTGGGCGTCACCGGCAAATCCCATCTGAGCTGGATTGTCGTCAACACCGTACCAACTAAGGTGGGCGAAGGCAGCCTTGCCGGCACATATGTCGGTGCATCTGCTGGTGCATCGCTAGGCATCGGCCTTTGCGCCAACGCACTGGTCGGCGGCAATGCCAAGAACTTCGGCCTGCAGCCGCTAAGTGCTGAAGCGGCACCGGTCTGAATGTTGCCGTCGGGTTTCCCGTTTGCAACTGCGCCAGGTAACATCAACCGTGATCAAGCCCCATGGTCAAGCCGCGTGCCCGCGATCGTAGCCGCCGATCTTACGTGAGATGGACGCCTCAAGAGCGGAGGCCAGGAGGCTCTTGGCGAAGCCAAGGATGCCACCAAAAGGGGCTGATGCCGCCTCGGGTTATATCAACAAGAAGCGATGATTTTAGGCAATTCGAAATGGGATATGGGGGTGACGAGCCCCCATGTCCCGCGGGAACGCGCTGCGCTGGTTAGCTCTGAGATCATTGGAGTTCACCAGCCTTGGGCTGCCAATCCGGTTCGAGGCATTTCTGGCGAGGTCGGGCGAACAACCAAAATCAGCTTAAACAGAAAACCGATCACGCTCCCCTACAAGGACGAGCTAAGCCGTTACGGCTCGAGCCCGGCGCAGCGCGCCGTGTTGCGTATGTGCGTTTCCATCTCAATACGCGCAGCGGCAGCATCACTGGAGCGCAGGACCGCGATGATGCGACGGTGCTCTGCGATGGACGCGCTCATGCGGGCAGGGTCGGTAATCGGGATGGGCTGTCGCTGGGTTTCCGTCAGTTGTTCGCGCACGGTTTGATAGAGCGCACGCAGCATCGTGTTGCTGCAGGCCGATGCGATGATCGCGTGGAACTCCAAGTCTGCCTCGACATTGGCCAGGAGATCACCTTTCGCCCAGCACTCTTCCATCTGCCGGGTCGCATGCTCCATCTGTTCCAACTGGTTGGCCATGAGCCTGCCAGCTGAAAGACCGGCGATCTGCCCCTCCAGCATGATGCGCGTCTGGAAGACGTCGAACACCGAATAGCTGCCAGAATAGCGCCATGGCGCCATGTGGTTGGATGCAGAGGATGGACCGCCTGAAACGAATGTCCCCCGGCCAGCCTCTGTCTTCAGCAGGCCAAGCGTCTCAAGGGTCAACAAGGCTTCGCGCAGCGACGCCCGGCTGATGCCGAATTTCTGCGAGAACTCCCGTTGCGACGGAATCTTCTCGCCCATCTTTAGGCTGCCGTTCTGGATCATGCTCTGTATTTCGCGGGCGACCGACTGGGGTACCAAGGTTCTGTTCAGCATTCTCGTGTGATCCATCCGTCCCATTGGCGCTGTGCGCAACAACGCAAACGCCTATTATCTAGTCCAGTCTATTTTATCGCCGCCATATCTTGCAATTGCCAAAGAGGCATGCTTCCTTGGTTAAACCGGTCTGACCAGTTAGACCAGTCAAGCCAGCGTAACCGTGTTAAGGCCAAAAAATCAAGGGGAACCTCATGAAAACGCTCAATCTCATTAAGTCCA
This sequence comes from Hyphomicrobiales bacterium, assembly GCA_900473045.1. Lineage (GTDB taxonomy): Bacteria > Pseudomonadota > Alphaproteobacteria > Rhizobiales > Rhizobiaceae > Pararhizobium. The sequence goes on along the minus strand of UCKS01000047.1, from coordinate 26,746 downwards.
CCATCCTATTCGGTCTGCTTGCCACAGCGGGTTTTGCGTCTGCAGCCATTGCGGCAGACCTCACGGTGGGTGCAAACATCGGCAATGTGCCTTGGGAATTTCAGGATGCATCTGGGAAAACCGTCGGCTTCGAAGTCGATCTCGTCACCGAAATCGGCAAGCGGCTCGGCAAGTCAGTCGAATTTGTCAACATCCCCTTCAGCGGGCTGTTTTCCGCCGTGCAGTCCGGCCGCATCAACATGGCCGTCTCCTCCATCACGATCACTGAAAAGCGGCTGGAATCCGTCACCTTCGCGCAGCCATACTATGACAGCGACCAGTCGTTGACAGTGTTGGCCTCCAGCAGCATTTCTGGAGTTCCCGCCATGGAAGGCAAAGTCGTCGGCGTCGACACAGGCTCGACCGGCGACATGTGGGCGACAACCAATACGGCGAAGTACAAGCTTGGCGAAATCCGCAAATTCGAGGGCCTATCGCCCGCCATGCTCGACCTGGCTGCCGGCCGCATCGACGGCTATATTAGCGACATCCCGGCACTGCAGTATTACGTAAAAGATAAACCGGAACTGAAGGTCGTCGAGCGTATCACGACCGGCGAGAAATATTCCGTCATGTTCAACAAGGGCGATCCATTGGCCACCGAGGTTAATGAAGTCATTTCAACGCTAAAGAAGGAAGGGTTCGTCGCCAAGTTGCACGAGACCTGGTTCGGCGCCAAGGCCGAAGACACGACATCGACCGTTATGGTCATGGACATGCCGTCTGCCAAGTAAACCGTGAACCCGTGTGATGACGGCGTTAGCGCTCCGTCATCACATTCAAAACCGGTGGCCTCAGGAAACTGCTCGATACTTTCTTTAATATACCGATCCTGATCGAAACCTTCCCGCTTCTTCTATCGGGACTTCTGGTGACGCTCGAAATCGGCATCACAAGCATCATCGCTGGCCTGATCGGCGGCCTCTTTCTGGCGCTCATAAGGCTTTACGGATCCGGCCCGGTTCCATTTGTCGCCAAGATCTACATCGACGTTTTCCGTTCGATCCCTCTGCTGGTGCTGCTGATCGTCGTCTACTACGCCCTGCCCTTCGTCGGCATCCGGTTCTCGCCCTTCGTTTCCGCCGTCGTGGCACTGACCCTGGTGTCATCGGCCTATACGGCCGAGATCTTTCGTGCCGGCATCGAGGCCATTCCGCATGGACAGTTCGAGGCATCGCAGGCGCTGGGGCTTTCGGGCCGCCACATGATGATTGACGTGATCCTGCCGCAGGCGATCAAGATCGTCATTCCGCCGCTGACCAACAATTGCATCAATGTGCTTAAGGACACCGCCCTCGCCTCCGTCGTCGCCATGCCCGACCTGTTGAAACAAGCCACCCAGGCGCAGGCCTTGTCAGCCAATCCAACGCCGCTGATCGGCGCAGCCCTCATCTATGTCGCCCTGCTCTGGCCACTGGTCAGCATCGTCGCGCGCCTTGAAAAACGCTTCGGCGGGGAGAAGCGCTCATGAGCCCGCTCATCCAGATCACCAATCTGAAAAAGGCCTACGGCATCTTCACCGTGCTGCACGGCATCAATCTCGACATCGCCGAGGGAGAAGTCGTCTGCGTCATCGGGCCATCCGGTTCCGGCAAGTCGACCCTCATCCGTTGCATCAACCGGCTCGAGGCTTTTTCCAGCGACAGCAGCATTGTCGTTGACGGCGTCACCGTCGGGCCGGGCAAGGCGCTGGCAAAGGTGCGCGCCGAGGTCGGCATGGTGTTCCAATCGTTCAATCTGTTTCCGCATCTGACCGTGCTCAAAAACGTCATGCTGGCGCCGATGCGGGTGCGCGGCACGAAGCCGGCCGACGCGGAACGCAAGGCGCGCGAACTGCTCGCCCGTGTTGGTATTTCTGAGCAGGCAGAAAAATATCCCGGCAAGCTTTCCGGCGGCCAGCAGCAGCGCGTGGCTATCGCCCGTGCGCTCGCCATGGAACCGAAGGTGATGCTGTTCGACGAACCGACATCGTCGCTTGATCCGGAAATGGTCGGCGAGGTGCTGGACGTAATGAAGAAGCTCGCCGGCACCGGCGTGACCATGGTCGTCGTCACGCACGAAATGGGCTTTGCCCGGCAGGTGGCCGACCGCGTCATCTTCATGGATGGCGGCCGCATCATCGAACAGGGCACGCCGTCCGAAATCTTCGACAATCCCAAGGAAGAACGGACACGCGGGTTCCTGCGCGCTGTTCTCAACCACTAAAAAAAACAAAAGACGGTCTGGAGGACCAAATGCCGAACCACGACATCCCAACGCGCGACAAACCCGAAGAAACCGTACTCGATATCGACTTTGTCCGCGGCCAGTTTCCCGGCCTTGCCCATGGCTGGACCTTCTTCGACAATGCCGGTGGATCGCAAATCCTCAAACGCGCCGTCGAAAGGATTAACACCTTCCTTTACGACAAGAACGTTCAGATCGGCGGCAGCTACGCGGTGTCGCAGGCGGCGGCGGCAGCACTCTACGAGGCCCGCACGTCCGCAATGCATCTCGTCAATGCGTCACGCCCGGAGGAAATCGTCTTCGGCAGTTCGACCACCGCGCTCTTGCAGAACCTTGCCCGCGCCATGACCAGCCAATTGACCGTAGGCGACGAGATCGTCGTTACGATCGCCGATCACGAATCCAATATCGGCCCTTGGGACAGGCTGCGCGATGCCGGCATCATCATCAAGTTCTGGCCGCTGAACAGGGACACCTTCGCACTCGATCTTGCCGATCTCGAACCGCTGATGTCGGACCGCACGAAGCTCGTCTGCATCACCCATGTGTCGAACATCCTCGGCTCGATCAATCCGGTGCGGGAGATCGCCGATTTCGTGCATGAGAGGGGCGCTCGCATCTGCGTCGACGCAGTCGCCTATGCGCCACATCGCGCTGTCGATGTGCAGGGCTTGGATGTCGATTACTACGTCTTCAGCCTCTACAAGACATATGGCCCGCACTACGCGCTGATGTACGGCAAATACGTACACCTGCTCGAGCTTGATACACTCTACCATTACTTCTACGGCAAGGACAAAGTACCGGGCAAACTGGAGCCCGGCAATCCGAACTATGAACTCGCCTACTCCACCTGCGGCATCGTCGATTACCTCTGCGAGCTGGGCGAAAAGTCCGGCGAGACAGGCTCCATCCGCGACAAGATCGTCGCGGCCTACGGCGCGATCGCGACGCAGGAAAATGCCCTCGTCGATCGGCTGCTCGGTTATCTTCGCGGCCGCAACGACTGCCGGATCATCGGCCAGAGTTCCAACCGTGACGGGAACCGCATCCCGACCATCAGCTTCGTGTTCGATGGCCGTGATTCCGCTGAGATCTGCAAGGCGATGGACGCCCATCGGATCGCCATCCGCTTTGGTGATTTTCACTCGCGCCGGCTGGCGCAATATCTCGACCTCACCGAAAACAACGGTATGGTCCGGGTCTCGATGGTTCACTACAATACGGTCGAAGAAATCGACCGAATGACCATCGCACTGGATAATATCCTCGGATCCACCGGCAGGACCGAAACCACGGCGGCCTGAAATCGGGAGCAGAGCGCATGACCTTCGACACGATTATTTGCAATGGGACGGTCGTTACCGCCAGCGATACCTTCCGGTGCGATGTCGGCATCCAGGACGGCCGGATAACAGCACTAGCCGATAAACTTGTTGATGCGTCTGAGATAATCGATGCCAGCGGCCTCTATGTGATGCCGGGCGGCATCGACAGCCATGTGCACCTTGCGCAGCCATCCGGAGACGGCATCGTCATGGCCGATGATTTTGCCAGCGGCACGCTGTCGGCAGCTTTTGGCGGCAACACCACGGTCATGCCGTTTTGCATGCAGGAAAAGGGCACGACGCTGAGACAATCGCTCAAGGTCTATCATGCGAAGGCTGACGGTGAATGCTATATCGACGTCAGCTTCCACCTCGTGATCACCGATCCGACCGGCCATGTGCTGGGGCAAGAGCTGCCTGCATTGGTGGAGGATGGTTACACCTCGATCAAGGTCTTCATGACCTATGACAGTCTGCGCCTTCGCGACGACGAGATTTTAGCGACGCTCGACAGCGCACGCTCGTCAGGTGCGCTGGTGATGGTCCATTGCGAGAACGAAGATGCCATCCGTTTCCTGATCGGCCGGCATGAGAAGAACGGCGAACTGGCGCCAAAATATCATGCCGCCAGCCGCCCCGTCGCTGCCGAGCGCGAAGCGACCCACCGCGCATTGTCACTAGCTGAAATCGTCGACACACCGATCGTCATCGTCCATGTCTCCAACCGCGAGGCCATGGAGGAAATCCAGCGCGCACGTTCACGCGGCAGCAAAGTAGGTGGTGAAACCTGCCCGCAATACCTGATGCTGACGGCCGATGATCTCGATGCTGCCGAACTGGAGGGGGCTAAATTGGTCTGCTCGCCGCCGCCACGCGACAAGCAAAGCCAAGCCGCATGCTGGGAGGGCCTGCAAAACGGAACGTTCGACCTTTTTTCTTCCGATCACTGCCCGTTTCGCTATGAGGATGCCCATGGCAAACTCAACGACAAGGGAAAGACGAGTTTCCGCTGGATCCCCAACGGCATTCCAGGTGTGGAGACCCGATTGCCGATCCTGTTTTCCGAAGGTGTCGGGAAAGGCCGGATCGATCTCAATCGCTTCGTTGCACTATCGTCGACCAATCATGCAAAGCTCTATGGCCTCTCCCCGCAAAAGGGCACAATCGCGATTGGCTCGGATGCCGATATTGCGCTTTGGGACCCGAAGAAGTCGGTGACAATTACCAACGGCATTTTGCACCATGGGGCTGACTACACGCCGTATGAAGGGCTCGAAGTCACCGGCTGGCCGGTAAGGGTGCTCGTGCGCGGGAACACGGTCATAAATGGAGCGACGCTGGTGGGAGCCAAGGGCTTAGGTAACTATCTCAAGCGGTTCACGTCCTCGCTTGCCGCACGGCACGCGGGCAGTTAGCGACTATGGTGTTGCACCTTGAACCCTTCATCGGGTCAGGCAAGGACACATTCATAGCGGCCCCTGAGTCTCCTTTTGACGGCGAAATTCATCGCCAATGACAAAGTTTGGCAAACTTCGTAAGTGTGCGATCGTGCGCACGCTCGCAGGTGCTCTATCCGCTTTGGAAAGGTGTACCGTCTTTGCGACATTCGCTTGTGCTGCACTTGCGATCGATTTCCACCCCCTATAACGCGGATGTGGCAAATGAATGCCTCATCTGCCGCGCGCATCAACGCTTCGGGAACAACATCTGCCGCGCTATTGCCTTGGAGAGCGTCGAGGCAAGCGACCAGAGCACCCGTATACGCCTTGCCTCCGGTCGACGGCCAATGGTGGAGTAGGGTTTCAGCTGCAGCAATGACGGTGTTGACGAGGGTGTATTGCTGTCCAGCCCCCGTGAGCAGCCAGATTGCAGGAAATTGACACGACCTGTCCGACCTCATGACAGTATTCCCTCGCTTCAGGTGTCCATATATTAGCATTTACGCAATTAATTTTCTAGTTGGGCCTGATGTTATGATTAACACAGCAGTTTTCTCGACGGCAGACAGCAAACTGCTTGCGGACCGTCCGATCACTCAGCGCCTGGGTGGCCCGCCCCTCAGCACCGGCGGCACTACGATTCCGCAGATGGCTTGGTCAAGAGGCCGCGCGTTTTCAGTGCACCTATCCGCCTCGGCGCCGAAAAACGGAAAGCCGGCCTGACTGCGTGACAGTGCCGTGACCTCCAACATTTCCAAAATTCACCAATTTGAGTCATGATGGTATTTGACAACCTCGAAATTTAGCGAAAGCAAAAGCAGGGGAAGGTTTTAGGATGCCAGATGCGACAGAGGCCGAACTTTCAAGCCTGACCGATGAATTCTACCGGGCCGCTCTGGATGGCGGAACATGGCAACCGGCTATGGCGAGGCTAAAAACGATCGCCAATGGCTCAAAGATCCATTTTGCTCGAGTAGGTCCGCAGGGCGATTGGCAACACTTCTACAGAGAATGCGATCCGTACTACGAGGCAACGTTTATGGAGCCGCATCTCAAAAATCCCTTTCTCCCATATCTGACGGAAGTCGGTCCACTGAACGTGGTTACAGACCAAACGCTGATGCCCAAAAGTGAATTCCGCAAAACTGCCATGTTCAATGAATGGTATGTTCCCCAAGGAGACCACAGCAGCATCGTGTGCAAAATCTCCGTTGCGGGAAGCCTGGGAATCCTGGCGGTTCAACGCGGGGGGGCGCAGCCGGACTTTGACGACAGGGACACATCTCTTTTTCGAGCACTGGTCCCTGTTGTGGCACGGGCTGCCGAATTTCATGTGCGGTTCGGAGGCCGCGACATCAAAAGGAAGACACCTGGCGGAGGATCGGTCGGCCAAATCGTGGTCGATGGCGTGGGCAGTCTTGATCATGAACGCCAGTGCGGAGACCCTTCTCGCGCATGCTGGGAGCGATTTGGCGCTTCGGCACGGACGCCTCTTTGCAGGTGAACCTCTAAACCGGCAAGCCTTGCGAACAGTGATCGCCACTGTTTGTGGGTCAATGGGCCACAATCAGCGCACACGTGGCGATGTCCTGATCCGGTGCGGGACCACGGGATTACCGCGCCTGGCTTTGACGATCGTTCCTTATACTGCGGAAACGTCCCCGGATCTTCCTGTCGCACGGGCCGCCCTTGTTGTTATCCAGGACCTTTCGCCGAGCGTTGTACCAGGGTTCCCGCAATACCTGCGTGGCTTGTTCGAGCTGACGCAAAAGGAAGCCGAGCTGGGAGCGGTCCTCGTGTCGGGGCGTTCTCTGCAATATTATGCGTCCCAACAACAGGTATCGTACGAAACCGCACGCACCCATTTGCGCAATATCTTTCAGAAGACAGCAACGTCACGCCAAGGCGAACTTGTTGCGCTTCTCAACCGCGTGCTGCGCGTCTCCCATTACACCAATTGAAAGTCTGCTGGCGAGCTCGATGGCCGCGTTGAAACCAGAAGCAAACAGGCTGCCCGCGCCATCTCGAGACGTGACCTTATACCAACCTTCATTGATTAGGCCTTGATCTTCCCCAAGCCGACGAACGCGGGGTTGAAATCGCTCGACTGAAACTTGGATGGCTTCACATCCATTTGCGAAAGCCGCACTGGTTGGCCATGCCCTCGATTGGACTCAGTCAAGAGCACTGTCTTTATCCGTTCTCCTCACCGCACCTGCAGTGGCCGGTCAACCAAAACCTCCCCGCCTTAGACTTTGCGAAATGCACCCGGCCCGGTCATCGTAAAAATCGCCGGTATCGGTTTCGTAGACGATGCGATGGGAGGCGTCAGCGGCCAGTCCGGTTTCATTCGCGGCGCACGCCGCCACTGAAAGACACCAGGGGTGGTAAGAGCCGTGAAGATTGCGTTCGGGATCGTATCGGCTCGGCCCGGAAGACCTGCCGACTGCCATGGCTTTGCCCCGCTACTCGCAGGCAACTGTCATTTTTCTGAAACTGCGCGCGGGTGCGGAAGCTATTGTATCGCCGTCACCGACGGGGCCCATTCGCCGCTCAAGGCGCTCAGTCATGAACAGATTTTTATTCCCGCAGATCATCCAGTGCTGCACGGGTCAGTCATCGCCGCTCTGGCCGCATTTGAAACCATACTCGCCATCCTTGCGGCTCATCATCAGTGCGTTTCCGATGCCGTATCGAACACACGGTTTCTCATGCCCTATTTCTATGCGTACGACGACCATCATCCACATTCAAGTACGAGGACCGCGGATGTTAGTGATGTCGAGTAGTCGATCAGGAGTGCCGTCGTCATCTCGCATCACCGGACACTCAGCGAAGTCGAAGTCATCAATGTCCTTGGCGAGTGGCAGCTTGGCGATGCCAAGGTGGTAGCGGATCGATCGGGCCTGCTTCTCGGCGATCTCCGATTGCAGGAGGTCCCCAACGATGCGTGGCGGTTCGTGCTGCCGCCGTTGTCCTAACTCATCATAAGCGCTGCGCATTCCTCGGAGCGTCAGTGTGCCCCTCAGTCGAGAACGGGTGTGCGTTCTCACCTTACCCTCCTGAGCCTGTCATCGCGAGCGCAGTCGGCGACCGGCTCATGGGTTAGCCGAAGTGAATCGGGAGTTTGCAGGGTTGCAGCGGGAGCCGGATCACGGCCTCGAGCCAGAGCGGACGCGCTGATCGAGAGCTTCCTGACAGGCAGCCTTCACGGCCGGGAGGCAGCCGGCACGCAGCCCAGTAGAGTGACCATCTGCCGATTACCGTCATCGACGCTCTTCAGCCGCGCGCCCGCTGTGACTTTGCGGCGCCGGCGAAAGGCTCCAGAGCGGAAACTTTGCCGGCTTGTGCCCATGTGCACCGGCGGAGCAAACAAAACAATTGACAAGTGCGATCAAAAATCCAAGTGTATTACATTAAAAGGGTATACATTCCATAATAATGGAATTCTTAAGAGGAGCAATGTGTGCCTGATCTCTTGGTAAGTCTTTATAATGACAGATTGTCTGATCTGGAAAGCAAGACACGTTCCGTCGACATCATTATCCGTCCTGTGCTCGCTCCCGAGATGCAATTGGTTGTAGGATGGGTGGGTGAAAACTTCAGCCAAAATTGGGCCAGCGAAGTCTCCGTTGCCATCACTCGCCAGCCAGCCACATGCCTCCTCGCAGTTGTTGATGGCAAGCTTGTGGGCTTTGCCTGTTACGACGCAACCGCGCGGGGATTCTTCGGCCCGACCGGCGTTCACATAGACAGCCGCGGCAAGGGCATAGGCGCTGCACTCCTCTCCGCATCCCTGCACGCGATGAAATCTGCCGGTTACGCCTATGCGATCATCGGCGATGCCGGTCCAATCGATTTCTATGCCGATGCCGTCGGCGCCATTCCTATCGCTGCGCCGGATAAGGGCATCTACGAAGGCATGCTACGCGCCAAACGCCACTGAACCCAATCAACTCGACGTTCCAACCGGAGTAAAAGACTTGTCCACATCCACGCCTCTCGCCCTCTTCGTCGGCATTCCCAACATGACGCTTTCGGCAGATGAGATCGCCCTGTTTCGCGAAACAAACCCCTACGGCCTGTTCGTCGGACGGAGGAACCAGAAAGAACCGGCGCAGGTCAAATCGTTGATCGAAAGTTTCCGTGAGGCCGTAGGCCGCGAAGACGCTCCGGTGTTCACCGATCAGGAAGGCGGACGCGTACAGCACCTCGATGCTGGGCCGTGGCCATCTTTCCGCAGCTTTGGCGAGTTTGCCGAACTTGCACATCGCGATCTCGATCTTGCCAAGAAGGCCCTGCGCTTGTCGTCACGCGCGATGGGCATGATGATGAGCGATCTCGGGCTAACCAGCGGATGCTCGCCTGTCCTCGATCTGGTTTTCGCGACCACAAGCAGCGTCATTGGCGCGCGCTCCTTCGGTGCCGATCCGGACTTCGTGGCAACGCTTGGCCGCGAAGTTGTCGATGGCCTGCTCGAAACCGGCAATATGCCGATCATCAAGCACATTCCCGGCCATGGTCGCGCAACGCTGGACTCCCACAAGGAGCGTCCTGTCGTTGATGCCAGCAAGGAACTGCTGCGCGCTACCGATTTCAAACCGTTCGTGGATCTCAGGGACACGCCATGGGCAATGGTCGCTCACGTTGTCTATTCGGCATTCGACAAGGAATTGCCCGCATCGATTTCAACGACCATGCTCGATGTCATCCGCAATGAGCTTGGCTATGAGGGCGTCCTGATTTCCGACTGCATCTTCATGAATGCGCTGGAAGGCACAATGCCGGAGCGCGTCAAACAGGTTCTGGACGCGGGCTACGATATTGCCCTGCACAGCCATGGCGACCTTGCCGATAGCGAAGCTGCTGCGAAGGCCTCCCGGCCTTTGACGGAAGACGCAATCCGCCGGATCGATGCCGGAAAGGCGCGTCTCGGTTCACAGAAGATCAACGTCACCGAGGCGCATGCCGAAGTGGAAGAAATGTTTGCAAGCGTACTCGTCAGCTAAAGCCAATAATAAGGGTAACATCATGTTCAAGAACACTCTGCTTAGCGCCGTCTCGGCACTTGTCCTGCTCTCTGGTCCAGCCGCAGCGCAGACAGTGCTGACGGCCAATATCGAACCGGCCACCACATGGGTACGGAACTTCAATCCGTTCAACCAGACATCATCGCGCCAGAGCACGCTCGACTTCATCTATGAGCCACTCGTCATCTTCAACCGCTTCGACAACAACAAGCCGAACTATCGCCTCGCAGAAAGCTACAAGCTTGCCGACGATCTGAAGAGCATCGAGTTCAAGCTGCGCCCCGGTCTGAAATGGTCAGACGGCAAGCCCCTGACCTCAGCAGACGTGAAGTTCACCTATGACTATCTGAAGAAGTTTCCGGCGCTGGATTTCGTCAGCATCTGGAAGTTCATCGATGGCGTTGAAGCCGTTGATGCACAGACAATCAAGTTCACACTGGTCAATCCAAGCTCGCTTGCTGCGGAACACTTGATACAGGTGCCAATCGTTCCCGAACATGTCTGGAAGGATATTGCCGAGCCGGTTACCTACGCCAATGAAACTCCGGTCGGCAGCGGGCCGCTGACCGAGATCGCGCGCTTTACCGGACAGACCTACGACCAGTGCCGCAACCCGAATTACTGGGATGCCGCAACATTGAAAATCGACTGCATGCGCCTGCCGCAGCTTGCGGACAACAATCAGATTCTTACAGCGACCGCCAGCGGCACGCTGGACTGGGGTGTCTCCTTCATTCCGGATGTGGAGAATACCTATGTCGCCAAAGACGCAGAGCATTTCCATTTCTGGTATACGCCAAGCAGCATGGTTGCCTTCCTGTTCAACCTTGAAACCGCCAACGAAGCCAATCGCAAGGCGTTCAACGATATCAAATTCCGCCAGGCTGTCAGCATGTCGCTTGACCGCAAGGCGATGGTGGATGTCGCCGGCTATGGCTATCCGACACTGAACGAAGATCCTTCCGGTCTGGGTGAGCTTTACAAGAACTGGTCTGATCCCAAGGTGATCGAAGCGTTTGGAAAATTTGGCCAGCACGATGCGGATGCCGCTGCGGCACTGCTCGATGAGGCAGGCTATGTCGACAAGGATGGCGATGGCTTCCGCGACAATCCTGATGGCAGCAAGATCTCGTTCACGGTCATTGTGCCGAGTGCATGGACCGACTGGATCGACACGGTGCAGATTGCGATCGAAGGCCTGCAGGCATCCGGGCTCGACGCCAAGGTTGCGACGCCGGAAGAAGCGGTGTGGACTGCAAACCTGATCGGCGGCAAGTTCGACATGGCGATCAACAGCCTTCCGGCAGCGGCCTCGCCCTACTATCCTTACCAGCGTGCCTATAATCCGACTGACAAGGGCAAGACCCGCTTCACCGCCCAGCGTTGGTTCAATACCGATCTCGACAAAGCGCTCGTCGATTTCACCAAAACTGCCGATCCGGCGGCACAGAAAGAAGCAATGAACAAGGCACAGCGCATCGTCGCGGAAAACCTGCCAATCCTTCCTGTCTATAATAATCCGAATTGGTATCAGTATAATACGAAGCGCTTTACAGGATGGTCGACTGCGGAAAATCCATTCGTCAACCCGACTATCAGCCGTACCAATCCGGCACGTCTACTTCACCTTCTCGCATTGAAGCCAGTCAACTGAGTTGATTAGCCGGGGGCAGCTGTAACGCTGCTCCCGCATTTTTGGAGAAGCACATGGCTTTCCTGATCCGCCGTTTTGGATTCTATCTGGCAGCCTTCGTTGCGGCTGCCACGATCAATTTCTTCCTGCCGCGTCTCATGCCGGGTGATCCGATCCAGATCATGTTCTCGAGCGCGGGAGCGGAGCTTTCTCCGGAAAATCTCGACGCGCTGAAGCTGACGTTCGGTTTCGTCGATGGTCCGCTATGGCATCAATACCTGACTTATCTGCAAAGCATTTTTACAGGCGATCTTGGCCGGTCGATCAAATACTTCCCCTTGTCCGTCACCTCGGTTCTCGGCAATGCGCTGATCTGGACTGTCGGCCTGATGGGTACGGCAACGCTCGTCAGCTTCACGCTTGGCACATTTCTTGGCGTGCTGGCCGCATGGCGCCGCGGCAGTGTTTTCGACATCGTTGTGTCGGTCGGCGCGATCTTCGCAACGTCCGTGCCTGCGGTCGTCACCTCGCTTATCGTTCTGTTTTTCTTCGGCTTTACGCTCGGCTGGTTTCCGACCGGCTATGCCGCCGATCCATCGCTTGATCCGAGCTTTTCACTGACGTATATCGGCAGCCTGATCTATCACGGCATCCTGCCGATGCTGACGCTGTGCACTGTGCTGACCGGCGGCTTTGCTGTGACCATGCGCAACAACATGATCAATCTTCTCGGCGAAGACTATATCGTCATGGGGCGCGCCAAGGGGCTTTCCGATAGCCGCGTCATGCTCTGGTACGCAGCCCGCAACGCGCTGCTGCCAACTGTCAGTAGTCTTGCCATCGCTATCGGCACCGTGCTTGGCGGCTCGCTGGTCACAGAGGTGGTGTTCAATTATCCCGGTCTTGGCAATATTCTGTATCAGGCGATCCTCGCCCGCGACTACCCCGTCATCCAGGGCCAGCTTCTGATCATGACCATCGCAATGTTGGTCGCCAATTTCATCGTTGACGTCAGCTATGTCCTGCTCGATCCGCGCCTGCGGGGTACGTCATGATCAAAGTGCTTTTCACTGGCCTGACACGCAACCGCAAGGCGCTGATCGGCATAATTATCATCGCCTTGATCATTATCGTAGCATTGGCTGCACCATTGCTGACGGAATATAATCCTGCTTCACGCGTTGGCAGACCGCATCAGCCACCGTCTGCCGATCATTGGCTGGGAACAACGCGCATCGGCCAGGACGTCTTCTCCCGTCTCATTCACGGAGCACAGACTTCGCTTGCCGTTGGGTTTGGTGCAGGTCTGTTGATCACGGCCCTTGGTACGGCGCTTGGGATTATCGCTGGCTATCGCGGCGGCAAGACCGATGAAGTGATCAGCTTCTTCACCAACATGGTGCTGGTTGTACCCAACCTGCCGCTGCTCCTGGTGCTCGCGTCCTTCATCGGACAGGCAAGCCCGTTGGTAATTGCCGTTATTCTCGGCTTTACGTCCTGGGCGTGGGGCGCACGTGTTACCCGTGCGGAAACCCTCTCGATCAAGCATAAGGACTTCATCAAGTCTGCAGAGATGATGGGCGAGCCGCGCTGGCGCATCATGATGTTCGAGATATTCCCAAACCTGATTTCCATCGTCGGCATCAATTTCATCGGCAGCGTCATCTTCGCGATCATCACTGAAGCTACGCTGGAATTTCTCGGGCTTGGCGATCCCAAGACCGTTTCATGGGGCATGATGCTTTACAATGCCCAGAAGGCGTCCGCGCTTTCCGTCGGCGCGTGGTGGGATATCCTGACACCCTGTTTTGCCTTGGCGCTGCTTGGTATCGGTTTGTCATTGCTGAACTTTGCTGTCGATGAAATCGCCAATCCGCGTCTTCGCACCGGCAACCGGCTGAACCGCTGGACCGCATTGATCCGTTCGGGAGATGGCCGCCTGTGACCCAGCCCCTATTATCGATAAAGAACCTCACGATCGACTACATCGGCGAAGAGACTGACTTTCGCGCCGTCGATAATGTCAGCTTCGATGTTGCTGCTGGAGAGATCTTCGGTCTTGCAGGAGAGTCCGGCTGCGGCAAAAGCACGATTGCCTTTGCCATCAGCCGCCTGCACAAGCCACCGGCGCTTATCCGCAGCGGGCAAATCCTGCTTGAGGGCCGCGATGTGCTTGATCTCGACATACAGGCTCTGCGCAGCTTCCGCTGGCGGGAGGTCGCAATGGTGTTCCAGAGCGCTATGAACTCGCTCAATCCCGTCCTGCGCGTCGAGGCGCAGTTCTATGACGTGCTTCGCACCCATCAAGGCATGAACCGCAAGCAGGCACGCGAACGCACTGCTGAGATGTTGCGGCTGGTGGATATCCAACCGGATCGCATGGGCGATTATCCGCACCAGTTCTCCGGCGGTATGCGTCAGCGTATCGTTATTGCGATCTGCCTTGCACTCAATCCAAAGATTGTGGTGATGGACGAGCCGACTACCGCGCTCGATGTCGTGGTGCAGAGGGAAATCCTTCAGCGGGTCAATGAACTGCGCAAGAGGCTTGGTTTCTCCGTGCTGTTCATCACCCATGATCTTGGCCTGATGGTGCAGGTCTGCGACCGGATCGGCATCATGCTGGAAGGCAAGCTTGTGGAACAGAACACTGCGCAGGCGATCTATGGCGCGCCACAGCACGATTATACCAAAAAACTATGGGCTTCATTTCCGTCGCTGCACGGGGCGAAGACTGCGGAGGGTTTTGCATCATGAGCACGAGCAGCCAACCCATTCTCAAGCTCGACCGTGTCTCCAAGACATTCGGCAGCGTGCCATATATAGTCAAGGCAGCGCAGGCCGTTTCATTCGAACTGCATCCTGGCCGCACCTTGGCGCTAGTCGGGGAGTCCGGAAGCGGTAAAACCACCTGCGCACGTCTGGTAATGCGCGAATACCAACCCAATGAGGGTGAGCTGATATTCAAGGGCAAGCCGGTGCAAACTGGCGACGCCAAGGCATTGGCTGGTTACCGGCGTTCTGTACAGATGATCTTTCAGGACCCTTTCTCGTCGCTAAATCCGGCCCACACCATTGCCTATCATCTGCGCCGCCCGCTGCAACTGCATCAGCGCAACCTGAAGGGCAAGGAGATCGATGCAAAGATCAACGAACTTCTGGAACGCGTAAAACTCGACCCCGCAATCGTCGCTCCCAAGCACCCGCATGAGCTTTCCGGCGGACAGCGCCAGCGCGTCAATATTGCCCGTACACTCGCCGTCGGCGCAGAGATTATCGTGGCGGACGAGCCTACCTCCATGCTGGATGTTTCCGTGCGGCTGGGCGTTCTCAACCTTCTCAACGAGATGAAGCGCGACCTGAGGCTGGCGCTGCTTTACATCACGCATGATATCGCCACGGCACGCTATGTCGCCGAAGATATCATCGTCATGTATGCCGGGCAGATCGTTGAATGGGGCAACATCAACAAGGTGATCGATAACCCGCAGCATCCCTATACGAAACTGCTGCTTTCGGCTGTTCCCGACCCTGAAATCCGGTTTGACGATCCCAAGGCACATCTCCAGGCAGCCGATGTGGATGAAGTGCGCCGTATCTCCGCTGTTCCAGATGCACGGTCAATCTGCATCGACAAGGATCATTTCATCCGGCAAGTGGGTTAGCTTAGACAGGCTCATCACTCTGGTCGAAATGGTGGGCTGGTGACGGCCAACCGCGCACGTCTGGGGATGATAGCAATGTCCGAGGAGCGAACATGAATCCAATTGCTATGCCAGCCGCTGTGCATTGAAAAACCTATGGATGTGATCGGTAGCCTGTCGCCTTGAAGGGAAGCAAACCCTCATTTTCCACTCTTCGGGACGATCAGCGGTGTGCCGGAGACCGGATCCTCAATGATCATGCAGCGGAGTCCGAAGACGTCTTCGACCAGCTTTTCGGTCATGATTGCGGCTGGGGGGCCTTCAGCGATGACGGTGCCGTCCTTCATGGCGATGATGTTGGTGGCATAACGGCAGGCATGGTTGAGATCGTGCAGCACGGCGACGATGGTGCGGCCTGCAGCGTTGAGATCCTGGCAGAGATTGAGCAGTTCGATCTGATGGGCAATATCGAGGAAGGTGGTGGGTTCGTCGAGCAAAAGGATCGGGGTTTGCTGGGCGAGCACCATCGCGACCCACACACGCTGTCGCTGCCCCCCGGAAAGCTCATCGACCGGCCGGTTGGAAAGCTCCGTTGTCTGTGTTGCCGCCATCGCCGAGGCGACTGCCACTTCGTCCTCTTGCGACCATTGCCGGAAGAAGGACTGGTGCGGATAGCGGCCTCGGGAGACCAGATCGGCGACGGTAATGCCATCCGGAGCGATCGAGGTTTGTGGCAGGAGGCCGACCGTGCGTGCCACCTGCTTGGAGGGATAGCCGGCAATCGCCTTGCCGTCGAGAATGACCTGACCTGCTGACGGAACCAGTAGCCGTGAGAGGGCACGCAGCAGGGTGGATTTCCCGCAGGCATTGGGGCCGACGATAACGGTGAAGGAACCGTCCGGGATGACCACCGAGAGGTTTTCGGCGATTGTGCGCGCGTCATAGCGCAGCGTGACGCCTTGAGCCTCGAGCTTTCCCTTTGCGCTGTCGTGTCCGCCGGTCATTGTCTTGCCTCACGCAACAGCAGCCAGAGAAAATAGAGCCCGCCGATGCTGACCGTCATGACGCCGACGGGCAATTGCACGCCGAACGCATGCTGAGCTGCCCAGTCGGCGGTGGTAAGCAGCAGTCCGCCTACCAACGCCGACGGGATCAGCGCAACACCGGCCAAGCGGGTGACACGCCGGGCAATCTGGGGCGCCGCCAGAGAGACAAAGGCGATCGGCCCTGCCGCTGCCGTAACGATTGCTGTCAGCGCGACGCCGCAAATCATCAGCATCAGACGCAGACGGTTTGCATGAATGCCGGACGACATTGCCGCATCGTCGCCCAGTTCCAGCTGCCGCATCGGCCGCGCCAGAATCAGAAGACAGGGGACGATCAGCGCCAGCATCAGCAAAACCGGCCAGACCTGTTCGAAGGCGAGACCATTGAGCGACCCAGCCCCCCATATGGCGGCCGACATGGCAACCTGAAGATCGGCCTGGCGGATCATCCATGCGTTCAGCGCGCCCAACAACGCCGAGATGCCGATGCCGACGACGATCAATCGAAAACTCTGCGCGCCACCATGATAGGCCAGCAGATAGACGGCCGCGGCTGTGATAATGCCACCTGCCAGCGCGCCCGCCGCCGTCTCGTAATAGCCACCGGAAAAGATCAGCAGAACTGCAAGTGCGCCGGTATAGGTGCCGGCGGAAAAACCGATGATATCCGGGGATCCCAGCGGGTTGCGCGTCAGCGACTGGAAAATCGCACCACTCAAGCCAAGGGCCGCCCCGAGCAGAAAGGCGAGCAAAAGGCGCGGCAGACGCCATTCCACCACGACCATCCGGATGTTGTCGCCAGCGGTACCGTGCAAAGCCCGGAAAACATCAGCAAGCGGGATCGGGAACTTTCCGCTTGCAAGCGATACGGCGCCGATCATCGCTGTCGATAGCAGCAGGATCACACCGGTGACAAGGCTGCGCAGATCGAACCGCAGCGACAGCCGCCCGCCCAACAGCCTGAGAACGGCGACCCTGCGCCCGAAATCGATGGGCCCGGTATTCGTGGCCGGTGCGGCAGGGCGATTGCCTCTGGCACGGGAATGATCGTGGTAGGCTCCAGTCATATGCCGCTTGCTCTGGTGCGCCGGGCCAGCGCAACCAATACCGGCGCGCCGATGAAGGCGGTGACGATGCCGGCTTCCAGCTCACCGGGAAACAGCACCAGCCGCCCGGTTATATCCGCGGCCAGCAGCAGGATGGGCGAACACAGGATGGTGAAGGGGATGATCCGGCGCTGGTCGGGTCCGGTAAGCCAGCGCACCACATGCGGGACCATCAGCCCGACAAAGCCGATAGGGCCAGCCGCTGCCGTTGCGGCACCCGCCAGCAGAGTGACGGCAATGACCACGAGGATGCGGGTACGGACAAGATTGGCCCCGAGGGCGCGGGAGGGATCGTCACCCAGTGCCACGACATTGAGGGATGGCGCTATGCAGACCGAGAGCACAAGCCCGAAGATGATGAAGGGCGCCACAGTGACCACCACATCGATGTTGCGTCCGGCAAGCGAGCCGATAGACCACAGCCGCAGACTGTCAAACGCGACCGGATCAAGCAGCGTGATCGACGAGCCGATGCCGCCGAGCACGGCCGAGAGGGCCACGCCGGACAGAACCAAGCGCACTGGCGTTGCCCCGTCCCGTCCGCGCGAACCGACCGCATAAACCAGTAGCGTCACTGTGATGGCGCCGAGAAACGCGAACCAGAGATGGCTGGAGACCGCATGGAAGCCGAACAGACCGACGGCCAGTGTTACGAAGAAGGCAGCACCGGCATTGACACCGAGAATGCCGGGATCGGCGAGCGGATTGCGGGTGGCCACCTGGATCAGCGCACCGGAGACGCCGAACGCTGCGCCGCACAATAAGCCCAGCAGGGTTCGTGGCAGCCGGTAGTCGCGGATAACGATGTGTTCGGCAGATACCGGATCATAGGCGAACAGGGCATCGAAGGCCGTCGAGAACGCGACGGGGCGCGCGCCGACCAGCAGGCTGATGATGCAAAACACGATCAGAATGGCTGCAGACAGGGCAAGCAGCGCGAGGCGCTGCAACCGCAGCTGAGAGGTGCTCGCACCACAAGGCCGGTGAGCCGCCGGCAGTACCGAGGCCGGGTGTCCGGCCGGATCGGCCCCTGGCTGCTCCACGACTTGCGTGATCATACGCGCGCCTGCCCCTCGATCCAGTAGCCAACCGCATCGATCCGGGTCTTGTCGAAGCCGAGACAATCGCGAAAATGCTTGCGGCATTCAGAGGCCGCCCGCGCCTCGCCGGCGATGTAGATGTAACCCGGCCCGTCCGGCAGGCTTTCGATCGCCTGGGCAATCTGTGGCAGCTGGGTATAACCATTGCGGCCCTCATTCCGGCCATGGGTCTCGTGCCAGGTGATCGAAACGTCGCCAGCGCTGCCGATCACCTGACGGTCGGCAGCCGACGGTATCTCGACATGCACGATGGCACGCTGATCTTTGCTCAGCTCTTCCAGAACCCGGCCGACAGCCGGGAGCCCGGTAATATCGGTCATCAGCAGCATCCACGCCGTATCGGCCGGCGGCTCGAAACGGCCTTCTGGATTACAGATGCCGACGATATCGCCAACCTTGGCCCCCATCGCCCAGCTGGCAGCAACGCCGCCTTCGTGCACGACGATATCGATCAGCATCTCGCAAAGATCTGGATTCCAGCAGCGGATCGTGTAGGGCCGGTTTGGGCAATGCTGCGAACCATCCGGCCGTCCCCACTCGCCGTTGCCCATCAAAACCGGAAGGGTTACCGGCGTTTCCGGATCCGGCCGCAAGGCAAGTCGGACCCATTCGTCGGGGTGCCCGGTGGAGATCAATCGCTTGCCGCCCTGGACATGCAGAACAACCCGGATCATCGACGGCGTCAGCCGCGTGACGGCAGTCACCTCACAAAAAAAATAGTCCTCGCGATAGGGCTCGTGATCGTGTTCGTGGTCATGTGACATCAGCGTCCCTTGCCTGCCCGCTCTGCCGCATCGGCAAGACGCGGCAAGAATCTCTGGAAACCGTAGGGAATAGACAACACGCTCAAGGCCGATGTCGACCAGACCGAAACAGGATCCTCCAGCGCGACATAACTGCCGCGGGTGACGGCTCCCAGCCGCATGAACAGGGGTTGCGCCTCGGCCGCAGCGCGCGCGCCTTCGCCGTACCACATGATCAGGATATCGGCATCGAGCCGGTCGACCTGTTCCATGCCAACCGTTACCGAGCCTTGACCGGGATCGTCGGCGGACAGTGCCGCGACGCCCGGGGAAACCTTGAGTCCCAGGTCCAACAAGGCGGCAACGCGCGGATCATCCGGCAGATAGACGACGACGCCCGATCCGCCGGCAAAATAGGTCCCGAAGGTGAACGTCTTGCCACGCAGGACCGGCCAGCTACCGCCCATCGCGGTAAGGGACGTCGCTGTCTTCTCGATCATCGCCCTGGCTTCGCTGGTCTTGCCAAGCGCCTGCCCGGTCAGCTCCATCTGTTCCTTCCAGTCGGCCGACCATGGCGCAGTCGGGTAGGCGACGGTCGGCGCGATGCTGGAAAGGCGCTTGTAGGCGAGATCATCGATGCCAGAATAAATACCGAGGATGAGGTCGGGCCGCAGCGCTGCAATCGCCTCGTAATCGATATCACCATCGAAGAGATACGGCGGGGCACCCGCCAACCGGTCCTCGTTCCAGGGAAATATCCCGCTCGCGAAAAAACGATAACGCGGCATGCCGACCGGTATCTTGCCAAGCGCCAAAACAGCATCCTCGCTGCTCCAGCCCAGCGTCACGATCCGTTCCGGTGGCTGGTTCACGATAGTCGTGCCAAGCGCATGCTGAACGGTCAGCGGGAACCTATCATCGGACCAGGCAGGACTGACGACGGATAAAAACAGTGCCAGCAGCAACGACGCTATTTTATGAAACGGGCGCAACAGCAGTCTCGCTCACCACTGGAAACTAAGGTTTGCGTAAACCGAGCGCGACTTTCCGTAGAAGCAGGAATTGATATTGCTGCACCCGTTCACATAGGTTTTGTCGAACAGGTTTTGTGCTGTCACGTTCAGTTCCAAGCCTTCCAGCTTAGGATTGCGCTTTCCAAAATCATAGGAAACTGCGGCATCCACGACAGTGTAGGCGGGATATTTGAAGGAATTGGCATCATTGCCATATCCGCTGGTGGAATGGCGCACACCAGCGCCAAACCCGAGACCTTCGAGTGGACCATCTTCGAGCCGGTATTTGGCCCATAAGGATACGTTGACCGGCGGCATGAATCGAACCTTGTTCCCCTGTGTCCCGTCATCCGCCTTGGAATAGACCGAGTCCGTGTAGGAGGCGGCGGCAATCAGATCAAGGCTATCAAACACCGTTGCCTTGCCTTCGATCTCGATGCCCTGAACGTGAATTTCGCCCGTCTGCGCCGGAATATAGGTGAATTCGTCATACGTCGGCACATTCTGCTGCTTCAAATCGAATGAGGAGACCGTGATGAGCGCGTCGTAACCAACCGGCTCATACTTAATTCCGACTTCCCACTGCTCGCCGGTCGTCGGCTTGAATGGGTTGTTTTGCCCGTCAAACCCAGAATAGGGCATGAAGGAAGTGGAGTAGCTGACGTAAGGCGCAAGGCCATTATCGAAGAGATAAATAAGACCCGCACGGCCAGTGAATGCCGTGTCCGTCTTTTTGCCTATCGTCGATGAGAGGATATCGTTGTCGGTTTGCCATGCCCAATCATAACGTCCACCAAGCGTCAAAATCCAATTGTCCCATTTGATCTGATCCTGCGCATACAGACCTAACTGGCTGATCTTGTTGTCCCAACGGGCGCCGACGGTTGGCTCCTTATACGATCCGTAGTCGGGATTGAACACATCCAGCGGCGTGTTGCCAAAGCCATACCGGCCGGTATAGTCATTGCGAAACCACTTGTAGTCGGTGCCGACGATGGCTGTGTGCTCAACCTCGCCGGTCGAGAACTCGGCCTGCAGGTTGGTATCGGTGGCAAAAACCTGATTGTTCGACGAGTAGTCGATCGCGTTTCGCCGCATCTTTGTATAATCGATCACGCCGCCTGTCTCGACATAGCCACCGCTGAAAAATGTCCGATAAGAATCGTCGACAGAGATGTATTTTGCATTGTGGCGGATCGACCAGACATCGTTGAACTGGTGCTTGAACTCGTAGCCAAGAACGGCCTGCTCCCGATCATATCTGTTATAGCCCGGCTCGCCGGTGAAGAGATCCCGATCGATCCTGCCAAAAGGTCCGGCTTCGACTGTCCCAATATAAGGAAGGGGTTGGTAATCCGGGACGCCATTATCCTTTTGGTAGTGCGACAGGAACGTGAATGTGGTGTCCTCGTCCGGCTTCAGCATAAATGTGGGGGCGATCATGAACCGCTCATCTTTGGTATAGTCAATGTTCGTCTCGGTGCGCATCGCCACGCCTGTAAGGCGATAGAGAAAGGCATCGTTATTGGCCACTGGGCCCGAAAAATCGTAAGCGCCATAGGCACGGCCATCCGTACCGGTTCCCACGACCACCTCGTTGAATGGCTCGTCCGTCGGCCGCTTGCTGACCATGTTGATCATGCCGCCCGGATAGTTCTGGCCGTAAAGGACTGAAGACGGTCCCTTCAGGACTTCAATCCGCTCAAGCAGGTACGGGTCGATCTGCGGTGAACCACCGAGATCGCCGATATAGGGCAAATAGGTGCCGTCGAGATAAAGAGGCGTTGGCGCGAAGCCGCGTATTTCGATGTTGTCGAATGCACGTGTCGAGGCACTGCTGCCGCCGACATGAACACCGGCGGTATAATTCACCGCTTCCTTGATCGTTTCAGCGCCCCGGGCTTTGACTTCATCGGCGGTGATAACAGAAATCGATTGCGGAACTTCAATCAGCGGCGTGTCGGTTTTGGTGCCCGTCGCCGACCGGCTGGCAACAATACCATCGACATGCCCATAGGCGCTCTCTCCCCCCTTTACCGTAATCGTCTGCAGCGGTGTCGCGCCTTCAACCGTGCCCGTGCCCGCATCCGAAGTCTGGGCCGGGTTGGTGACCGTCACACTCTTTGGACCGGTAAAACGGTATGTCAGCCCCGTTTTGGCAAGAAGCCCCCGCAATGCCGCCTCTGGAGAAAGCGGACCGCTGATACCCGCAGTGTTCAGTCCATCGGCGACAGCACTGTTGTAGAGAACTTGGATGCCGCTCGCAGCGCCGAACCGCGTCAGGCCGCGATCAAGAGAGCCGGCAGGAATAGAGTAGGTGACGCTTTGCTGGGCGAAGACCGTGGACGAGGTCATGGAGAGCGCCGTAAATGCAATGGACGCAGACAGGCGGGCAATCCGCCATTTGTATACCATCTTGCCGTTGCGGTCGTGCTCGCCGACGTTGAACTGCCCCATTCCAATATCCCCATGCAAATCGTCGCCGTGCCGTTCATTGGCGCAGCCTCTACAAGGGAGAACGATCCGGATTGTAAAACCCGAAATTGTTTTCGTCGATTTTTTGAAGAAAATGTCCGGCTACCGCAGCAGCACAATTCCACCGATGAGGTTGACGGGGCGGACCTGCAGCGTTTCTTCCAGATGCGCCAGAATTTCGTCCGGGCGATTGAGATGGAATACCCCGGACATCCGGCGTGAGCGGAGATTGCTGCTGGCAATCACCACCTTGCCGCGACGATGACGGTTAAGGTCCGAGACAACGTCTGCGAGCGGCCGGTCCTTGAAAATCAGCAGCCCCCGCCGCCACGCAGCGGCCGTTTCAATATCGGTTGCCACCTTCTCGCCAAGCCCTGCCTGCGAATAACTTATGCCTTCACCGCCGGCAAGCTGACTGTTGGCCAGACATTCTACGGCAATATGTCCCTGAAGACACTCGACCGAGACATCTTCCTCGCCATGCTTGATCGAAAACGACGTCCCAATTGCCGTCGTGTTGCCATTGGCGGCGGTCACCACAAAGGGCCGCGCCGCGTCAGGAACGACATCGAAGACGGCCGCTCCTGACGTCAGCGCGAGGTGTCGGATTGATGGGGAAAAGTCGAGGGAAAGGGTGGTGCCACCGTCGAGCGTCATCGTCGACCCATCGGGGAGTTCAACAGTCCGCTGCTCGCCGATCCCGGTGGCATAATCAGTAAGCATGGCATCAACCGGCGGCAGAAATCCGAGTTCCGACAGGGCGATCCCGCCGCCGCCCACACCGGCTGCAAGACTTCCAGCCGCGAGGAAGGAGCGTCTCGTGAAGGCTGCAGCAGGTGATCTCCCGCGTCGGCCCAGTGCTGGTCCGAGATTTTTCCACAGCCGTGCCGATTGCTGAAAGGCTTTCTCGTGAGTGGCGCTGCGGGAGCGCCAGCGTAACAGTGCTTCGGCATCTTCCGTGGTTGCCGTACCGGATGTAATACGGACGAGCCAAGCTGTCGCTTCGCGCCTGAGAGCTTCGAAATTCTCGTCCAACATCCGCTCCCTTCCTATGCGCGTTCGTGACAGGATGCCGCGTATACCTGCTTCTAAGGCTATCAACGATTGAAAAATGAAAAGCGCAAGCGTCAGGCCCGATTCATTGTTCCGAGGCGTTCGCTGCAATAGTTGACTGCGTTGCGGACTTCCAGCTCGACGGTGCGGACGGACACGCCAAATTCTGCGGCGATATCGGCATGACGGCGCTGCTCGAGCCGGCAGGCAACCAGCATTCGGCGCTGGCGCTCCGGAAGTTCGTCGATGATCTGCATCAGGCAGCGCACCTGATCCCGGTCCTCGATCTGTTTTTCCGGCCCCGGATGCTCGTCCGCGATGGACAGAAGAACATCGATGTCGTTGGAAGTGAGTTTGCGTTTTTGTCCCCGGTCGTGATCGACCGCAAGGGTACGCGCGATCCGCATCAGATAGGGAACAGGCGAGGCCAACGCAGCAGCGCCATTGCGGGCAAGCTTGATCCACGCTTCCTGGGCAAGATCGTCGCTGTCCGCTTGCGAGCGGGTTCTGCTGATGAAGTAACGTTTGATCCGGCGTTCGTTGCGCGAAAAAGCGGCCACGAGCTCATCGTCGTAACTGGCCATCCCTTCGCTCCTGCTGCTCGCTCGAAATTTGTTTTCGACGCCATATCGGTTTGGCAAACTCCTGGCAATAGTAGAGTAAATAACTCATGTTAATCGTCGTGAGACGGAGCTCTGAATAAAGCAGCTGAGGCACCTCTCCTCAGTCCGCCATGGCGCGGTCAGCCGATGCATCGCGCTGGTGGAGAATGGACCGGTTTTCGTCTTTTCGCCCGCCAGGTGCGCCGGGCGCGGCTGACGGCGTGGGTCAGGACATGGCCCTGCAGGTGGAACACATCCTTCTCCAGCTGCGCGACATGGGGCTTGCAGGCTCCGGCGATACCGGCCTGCCCGTCGTCCGCACTGGGGTGATCAATTTGTTCGCACGGTTGTGGATGATACCGAACATCGCCCGACTGGAGGGCGAGCCGAAAGATCTGCATATGCTGCTGGACATCAATTTCCGGCTCATGCCACTGGCGGCGGATAGAATCGCAATTCGCTATATAAGCGGCCCCTGGCCGGGCAGCCAGTCCATACCCCTTGCAGCGAGGTGTTCCGTCCTTACGCCACGGTCGCGCTGGCCGACGTACTGCAGCGGATCCGGTCCTACAAAATATCCTCGTTCACCCACTGATACACGATCTTCATGATGACGGCTGGCCCGTCTGGCTCAACGATAGCCGCCTGCCTGTCCCTTCGCTCTCAGGACAACTGCCAGGCTGTAACTGACGTTGCTTGTCGCTGCCGAAGGGCTGGGCATCGCGCTGGTGCGCAAGCCCTACGGCGCCCAAACCTGCAAAAACCTCGGCTTTGTCCTGGTTTCCGACCGCACCGCCGCAAGCTCGAAATGATTTCATATTCTGACCAATAAAGGCCACCAGTCCGCCGCCGCTCAGCAGCTCGCTGGCCGCATCCCGCCCTGATTTCCGCATCTTCACCGTGATTGCAAGGACGATCTTTGCCGCAGCCGGATGTCCCAGCGAGATCATCTTGGGTTGGAGCGAGTAGGAGATCATCTCGGTCTAAAGGTCCACACCGCAACGCCGATACCGCGTTGTGGCTGCGTGCGGTAACACGCCGTCCGTCGACCGCTTAGCGAAAAGAGGCGGAATGCAGGTGCGCTGAATGGATTCGATCCCATCGCAAGCAGGCTCAGGCCGAACTTTCTGTTCAGTATAGGCTTGAAACGGCGTGCCCCCGCTCTTGAACGCGTATTCAAATTCTTGACCGCTCGTCCTGTGACGATGACCTGTGCAAAGTTTGGGTTGACCGCTCTCCCTGGCGAGGCGACACTCCATTTGCAGCTAGGCAGCAGGAGACAGAACGATGGACGATCCAGACAGGTGGCGCCCTATGGCAAGCGCACCGAAAGACGGCAGCCGGATTCTCGTCACGGTCCGCCCGTCTGAACAGGGTCCTGCGGAAGTCGACCTTGCCTACTGGTCGAATGGCGATCAGTTCGGCGCAGAAGGCTGGCGCGCCTCTGACTCCTCCCCCGGCTGCGTCATTGAATATGCCGAGCCGGAGTTGAAGTGCTGGATGCCGATGCCTTCCGCCAACCGCAGTCGCACATTAATGCCCTTACCCTGGGAAGGCGATGACGCCCAGCGATTCGACGGATCGGGGATCTAACGTCCCCTCGGACAGATTCTGTTGCAGAGCTTGTATTGTGCGGAATAGGTTCTCCAAGGCGGGACCAGTATGCTCGAACAGGCCCGTCGTTGGCCCGAAGACGGGCGCGGAGGGCTTTTGAATGCAGAGAGAGCGGCGCGGTTCGATGCACTTCTATCGCTCGACCTTCGGGGTCGTCTGATCTCAAAGGCATTTTATGGCACCCGGACCAAGATCACTCGGTCAATTCATTACCAGTCGGAGAACTGCAGGGGTCGAAGGATCGGGCATCGTGCCCGTAGCCACGTCGGCGAAGGCGCGGTCGAGCAATTTCGAGGGCCTTGTCGATTTCGTGGTTTTCGATGGTCAGCGGCGGGGTCATTTCCAGCACGTTCGAGTTCATGCCAACGTAGTAGAGTACCAACCTTACTCGTAGGCTCGGTAGACCAGTTTGGCGGTTTCGGCGCCGGCCGGTTCGCGGCGATTGCGATCGCACACGAGCGCAATGCCGCACGCAAGACCACGTCAGCAGAACGAGGCCCTTCGCCTTGGTCGTGCCTGCCTGTACGTGGTTGCCGGAAAATGCCATCGAGCCCGTGGTGCAGCCGTGATAGGCCCGACAAAGGAGATCACACCCATGCGGCTCGGTGGCTTTCGTTACGGCCCTGAAGACGGCCTCGTTGGCCTTCTTCAGGAG
>UCKS01000087.1 GCA_900473045.1 Hyphomicrobiales bacterium | reverse complement strand
GCCGCGCTCCGGAGCGCGGCATCGGATTTTCGATATGTTTGGCAGGTCAAGCCGTCTGCATCGCACCGGGGCCGGGGATCGCCTTTGGCGGGACCTTGCCGAGGATGATCATGCCCAGCACTTCATCCTTGGTGACGTCCTCGGTGCGGGCGTGACCGACGACCTGGCCGTTCTTCATCACCGAGACGCGGTCGGCGAGGTCGAAGACGTCGTGGATGTCGTGGCTGATCAGGAAGATGCCGATTCCTTCGCGCTTCAGTTGCTTGATCAGCTCCCCGACCTGCGCCGTTTCCTGTGGACCAAGTGCAGCCGTCGGCTCATCCATGATCAGGATGCGGGCATCGAACAGGATGGCGCGGGCAATCGCCACGGATTGGCGCTGGCCGCCCGACAGGGCCTTGACCGGTTCCTTGAAGCGGCGGAAGTTCGGGTTGAGCCGCCCCATGACTTCACGGGCCTTGGCTTCCATCGCCACGTCGTCGAGCGTGCCCCAGGGGGTGCGCAGTTCGCGGCCGAGATAGAGGTTGGCGGCGGCATCGACATTGTCGGCGACGGCGAGCGTCTGATAGATCGTCTCGATGCCGTAACCCTTGGCGTCGCGCGGATTGTTGATCTGCACCGGTTCGCCGTTGATCAGGATTTCGCCGGCATCACGCTTGTAGGCGCCCGACAGGATCTTGATCAGCGTCGATTTGCCGGCGCCGTTATGGCCGAGCAATGCGACGACTTCGCCCGGATAGAGATCGACCGAGGCGTTATCGACGGCGTGGATGCCGCCGAAGGAGATGGAAATGTTCTTCATTTCCACCAGCGGAGTGCGTTGTTCCGTCATTGTCGTACTCCTCTTACTTGGCTCTGCCGCGATAAACGGTATCCAGCCAGACGGCCATGACCAGCACGATGCCGATGACGATGCTTTGCAGCGGCGTGTCGATGCGCAACAGCACCATGCCCGACTGCAGCGACTGCATGACGATCGCACCCAGAACCGCACCCGAGATTGTGCCCATCCCACCGGCAAGCGAGGTTCCGCCGATGACCGCAGCAGCGATCGTGTACAGTTCGTCGAGCGTGCCTTGCGCATTGGTGGCGGCGTTCAGGCGCGCCGTCGAGATGGCGGCGGCGATGGCGCAGAGTGCGCCCATCAGCGCGAAGATGCGCACCGTCACCCACCGGGTCTTGATGCCGGCGAGTTCGGCTGCTTCCGGATTGCCACCGATCGCAAAGACATAGCGGCCGAAGCGGGTGCGGGTGGTGAGGAAGCTCATGGCAATCGCGATGCCGACGGCCATCAGCACCGGGATGGCGATGCCGAGCGGGATCTGCAAGCCGCCTTCTGGCCAGGGGATATTGTGGGCCTCGGCATATTTCTTGGCGAGGTTGACCGGCATGTAATAGCTGTTGAGCACCCAGACGGCGATCATCACCGTGACGCAGCCCACCAGCGAGAGGAAATATTCAGCCCACATCGGCCGCAGGGGAAAGCCGAAGCGCTTGCGCTGCTTGCGCGAGTTGATGATCGAGGCGACGATGATGAGGCAGGCGATCACGCCGACCACCCAGCTTGCCGTCGCACCGATCGATCCTTCTGCACCACCGCCCATCAGGCGGAATGTCGTATCCATCGGGGCTACAGTTGCGCCGCTGATGACCAGGAAGGCGGCAGCGCGCCAGATCAGCAGGCCGCCGAGCGTGACGATGAAGGCGGGGACATTGAGAAAGGCGATGATGACGCCCTGAAAAGCGCCGATGGCGGTTCCAAGTGCGATGCCGACGGTCAGCGCGATGATCCATGTCGCCGGGTTGTCGAAGCCGATCAGCGGCGGCAGGATTTTCGCCTGCGTGATCGCCATGATCATGCCGACGAAGCCAAGGATCGAGCCGACGGAGAGGTCGATATTGCGGGTGACGATGACGAGCACCATGCCCGTTGCCATGACCGAGACCGACGCCGCCTGGACCGTGAGGTTCCACAGGTTGCGTGGCGTCAGGAAAAGCCCGCCGGTAAAATATTGAAAGCCGAGCCAGATACACAGCAGCGCTGCGATCATCCCGAGAAGCCGGGTATCGATCTCGGTCGCCTGCAGGAAGCGCTGCAAGGCTGTTCCCTGTGTCTGGCGTATGCTGCTGGAAGGCGTGGCAATGGTGGTGTTTGCCATTTCCGGATTACTCCCCCTTTATTCTTATGTGTTAAAGTACCGCACATCGGAGAAGCGCCGCAACGTGGTCGCTGCGGCGCTCGTGACGGGACTTTATCTGCCCATGGTCAGGATCGGATCAGTTGCAGACTGCAACGGTTCCGGCCTTCACGCCCTGGCAGGTTTCTTCCTTGGAAATCCAGCCGGCGTCGATCACGACGTTCAGATTGTCCTTGGTGATCGGCTGCGGTGCGATGAAGAACGACTGCATTTCGACGCCCTTCGGGCCGCCGGCAAACTTGACCGTGCCTGGGATCGCATCCATGGCGGTGCCGCTGGCAAGCGCTACGGCGATTTCGCCGGCCTTCTTGCCGAGTTCGCGGCTGTCCTTCCAGACGGATACGGTCTGGGTGCCAAGGGCGACGCGGTTCAGAGCGGCCTTGTCGCCGTCCTGGCCCGAAACCGGAACCGAGCCTGCAAGGCCCTGGGCTTCAAGCGCTGCGACAACGCCGCCGGCCATGCCGTCGTTCGAGGAGACGACACCGTCGACCTTGTTATCGTTGGCGGTCAGGAACTGCTCCATGTTCTTCTGGGCCGCTTCAGGCTTCCAGCCGTCCGTATAGGCTTCGCCGACATTCTTGATCTTGCCTGCGTCCATGGCAGCTTTGAGCACTTCCATCTGTCCGGAGAACAGGAAGTCCGCGTTCGGGTCCGTCGATGCACCCTTGATGAAGACGTAGTTGCCTTCCGGCTTGACCTTGAACACTTCGGCAGCCTGCATGCGGCCGACTTCCTTGTTGTCGAAGGTGATGTAGTAGGCTGCCGGATTCTCGATCAGGCGGTCGTAGCCGACGACCGGAATACCTTCAGCGGCGGCCTTTTCGATGGCCGGGCCGATGGCTTCCGAATCCTGCGCCAGAACGATGATGGCGTTGGCACCCTGTGCGATCAGCGACTCGATGTCGGTCAGCTGCTTGGCAGCCGATGCCTGGGCGTCAGCGGAGATGTACTTGTCGCCGGATGCTTCAAGTGCTGCCTTGATGGCGGCTTCGTCGGTCTTCCAGCGCTCTTCCTGGAAGTTCGACCAGGAAACGCCGACGACCAGATCCTTGGCCATGGCTGCAGTGTGCAGGGATACGATGATGGCAGCGCCTGCCATCAGTGTCAAAACTGATTTCATGAAGTCCTCCCAAGTGACCGCTGGCCGTCCGCGCGAACCTCCCGCACGGCCCCCGGCCAGCAAATTTGCCTGTCGTCCACTCGAAAAGAGTTTTTTCTCGACAGTCGAGAAAATAGATGTCAGAGTTTTTCAGGGCTGTCAACAATGCTTTGGATAAGGTCGTTTGACATCGGGCAGATGCTTTGGGAGGAGCATGTGTTTGTGGAATTCGTGAATAACAGGGATGCGCAATGCTGAGCAAATCGAGCACCGAACTGGTGCGTCAGCAAAACAGCGCGCTCGTGCTTGCGACCTTGCGGCGCCTTGGGCCTCTCTCTCACACCGACATATCCGAACATACGGGATTGGCGTCTGCAACGGTTTCGGCAATCACCGCCGAACTGGAGCGGGCTGGGGTGATCGAGAAGGCGGAACAGCAGGCTCCTTCGGGACGCGGACGGCCGCGCGTGCTGTTTGCGCAGCGCCGCGACAGCGGCTTCCTGATCGCCGTGCGGATCTCCTCGGATATCGTACAGTATTCACTGGTCGACTATTCCGGGCGGTTGATCGACCGTTTCGAGGAACCGCGCAATCACAAGGTTGCAGGCACGCAGCATTTTGCCGAAGGGTTCCTTGACGCGCTTTCGCGTCTCATTCACCGCTCGCAACTGGACAAGGCACAGATTCTTGCCATCTCGATATCCAGCAAGGGCACCGTCGATGCCGATGGCAAGCGGCTGCTGTGGTCGCCGGTCTTTGGCGGTGAGCAGATCGACTTCGTATCGCTGCTGGGGACGGATTGGCGTGCCAAAGTCACGCTAAACAACGAGACCCTGCTGGTTGCACAGGCGCTGGGTATGAAGGCGGACGCAAGCGAGACCGGTTCCTTTCGCGGACTTGCGGCCTTGTCGCTGGGCCACAGCGTCGGGCTTGGTGTCGCCCGCAAGGACAGGTTCGGCGAGCTCGAGGTGACGGCTCCCAATTTCGGCCATATGCTGCATGCGGCCAATGGCTGCCTGTGCCGTTGCGGCTCGTTCGGCTGCATCGAGGCATCGGCGGGGTTCTATGGAATTTTGCGCACCGCGTTTGAAGTGCCACCCGATACGATCCCGGCCAAGTTTGTGCCTCTGGCGGAAATGGACAAGATCGCGGCAGGTGCGCGCCAGGGAAATCGCATGGCGGGTTATGCTTTTAGACAGGCGGGCATTGCGCTCGGCAACGGCCTGTCCCGGCTGCTCAGCCTTTACGATCGAATGCCGATCTTTATCACCGGACCGGGAACGCGATACTTCGACCTATTACAGCGCGGTATCGAGGAGGGCCTCGAGCAGTCGCACGAGGTGCGTCTACAGGGCAAGCCGGAGATTTCGGTGATCTTCGATGAGCAGCGGCTGGTTTTCGATGGGCATCTGGATCGAGCCTTGACCGATATGGATCACGACATCGCCGCCTTCAGGCCGCTGCCGCCGCCGATAGATCAGGCTTGATGCAAAAAAGGCCGGGCGAACCCGGCCTTTCAGCGTTCAACGCATCGATCAGGCGCCGATGCGGATTTGTCGTTTTTCCGTCACCGACTTCACGGCAGCATCGGCCAACGCCAGTGCGGCAAGGCCGTCGGCGCCTGAAGGGGTGATCTTCGTGCCCTTTTCGATCGCAGAGATGAAGCCGGCAATTTCGTTGGCATAGGCCTCGGTGTAGCGGGTCATGAAGAAATCGTGCAGCGGCGGGCGCGTATAGCCGTCCCCATTGGCGATCTCGATCGAGACGGCGCGCTGGTTTTCGGCGGAAACGACGCCCTTGGAGCCGTGCACTTCGATACGCTGGTCGTAGCCGTAGGTTGCGCGGCGCGAGTTGGAGATGATCGCCTGTTTGCCGGAAGCGGTTTCCAGGATGACAGAGACGCTGTCATAGTCACCGGCCTTGCCGATTTCCGGATCGACCAGAACAGCGGCATGAGCCGTGACGACGACCGGCTCTTCACCGAGCAGGAAGCGGGCCATGTCGAAATCATGGATGGTCATGTCGCGGAAGATGCCGCCGGAACGCTTGATGTAATCGACAGGCGGCGCGCCGGGATCGCGCGAAATGATCGTGACCATCTCGACATCGCCGATCTTGCCGTCGTCGATCGCCTTGCGGACCGCCATGAAATGCGGATCGAAGCGGCGGTTGAAGCCGACCATCAGCTTGCCTTTGGTTTCTTCGACGACCTTCATGCATTCGCGTACGCGGCCGACGTCGAGATCGATCGGCTTTTCGCAGAAGATCGCCTTGCCGGCGCGCGCAAAACGTTCGATCAGGTCGGCATGGGTGTCGGTCGGGGTGCAGATAACGACGGCGTCGATATCGGCCGACTTTTCGATCTCTTCGATGGTGCGGACCGCGCAGCCATACTGCTTGGCGATCGCGTTGGCTGCCTCGGGAAAGGCGTCGGCGACGGCGACGAGCACGGCATCCGGGTTGGCGCTGACGGCTTTAGCGTGGACCTTGCCGATACGGCCGGCACCAAGAAGACCAAATCTGACGGTCATGTTCATCTCTTTTTGACGAGCGGCAAAACGCCGCGAAGGGACGGGGTGATGACGCTCACTCCGGACAGGCGTTGCGGAAGACAGGTCCGCGCTGATGCACTCAAGATGGTTTCAGGCGTCTGCCGGTCGCGCATTGCGGGCAGGCGCAGCTCTCTCCCTGTTTCTGCCTTATGCCGATCAGCGCACCGTCTATCTCCTCCGGCACATTCGAAAATCGGAATAAAAACGTAACAACTTTCATTTTCAGAATATTTATTCCATTTGGGTCGGTGCCGTCAAGCCGTCAAGCCTCCGGGCCCTTGCGGAAAATGTCCTTTTGGACATAAAGCTGTGGCCTCTGATGCGCGGCCCGTGTGGCCGGGTAAATCCCCAAGGACAGTTTCCATGATAAAGCTCATCGATCCGGATCATCCGTTCTACAGGCCGCTTTGGGTTCGGCTTCTGATCGTGGCGCTGTGTTGTGCGTGGACTGCCGTCGAATTCTGGAATGGAGCGGAGACCTGGGGGATGATCTTCCTTGCTGTGTCTGCCTATACGGCCTGCGTCCTGATCATTTTCTTCAAGCCGAAGGCCGAGGTTGCCCAAGAGACAAAGACCGACGACCCGGCCTAGTTGTCACCGCCGCTGCATCAGGCGCAACCGCCGTTGCGCTTCGTCGATCAGCATGTTGGCGATCTTCATCCGGATGGTCGCGTTGGCGCGAAACTCCAGGTGGTGCCGGTCCGGATGGTTCTCGGCGGCAAAACGTCTGCGCTTGTCCGCCAGCCCCTGTGGCGTCTCGGTGTCCGTCAACCCGAGGTCGGCGGCGATCTGCTCGGGGCGGATGCGGGCGAGGTGCTCCGGCATGACAGGTTTTGGCCGGGGTTTCGGTGGCTCCAGCATCTCCTCGCTGGCCGTGTCGAAATAGGCGCGCTGAACCGCGCCGCTGTCAGCAATACCGGATGCCGCAAGATTGCCGACGAAGCCGCCGTTGAGGCCACGGATGTTGGCAGGCGCTCCCTGCTCGTCCTCAGCAGCACTTTCCTCGTCTTCTTCCGCTTTCAATCGCTCCAGAACCGACTGGAACACCGACATTCCAAACATTTGTTTCTCCGCTTTCCCGGTGATAGAGCATGGCAAGGTTTTGCGGGCCTGATCAGGCGTTGCTTTGCTTCAGGATCAGGTCGTAGAGCAGTTTAGCGCTCGGCGGCAGGGCGCGGCCGCGTGCAGTGATCAGGCTGTAAGGCCGGATCTTGATGTCGAACTCGGTCGGAAGAACGCGGATTTCGCCCGCCTGGCTGCCGCTTCCGGCGATCAATGTGGCCACGTCGCGGGCAACGGGAGCGACGGCATTGGTGTGGCGGACGATGGAAACCGTGAGGATCGTCGACGACGTGTTGATGATGGTCGCGGGTAGGGGGGTGCCGGCCGACAGAAAGCTGTCCTCGACTGCACGACGCAGCAGCGTTCCGGATGGCTGGAAGACCCAGTCGTATCCGGGCAGATCGGCTGAACTGACGATGTCCTTGTCGAGCAGCGGATGACCTGCCCGGACGATCAGGCAGACATCTTCCTCTCCAAGCTCGATCAGATTGAACTGCCGCGGATCCAAGTCGTCCGGTATCCGGCCGATGACGAAGTCGTGGCGGGCTGCCAGCAGTTCTCGCACCAGCACGTTGCTGTTTTCGATCTGGATGTTGATTTCGATGCCGGGATAGGCGGTCGAAACCTGCCTTATGGCGGGAACGGCAAGATTGAGGGCCGGGCCTGTGACCGAACCCAAAGAGACCGAGCCGCCGCTTCCTGTCTTCAGTTCGTTGATCTCACGCGTCGTCTCCCGCAGTTCCAGGAAAATGGTGCGGGCGCGCCGTGCCAGCGCCCGGCCATACTGCGTCAACTCGACCCCACGGGCAACGCGGGCACAGAGCGGCGCCTTGAGGATGGTCTCGATCTCGCCCAGCATGCGCGACGCGGCTGGCTGCGAAATGCTCAGAGAATCGGCGGCCGCGCTAATCTGACCATGCTCTTCGATGGCCAGAATCAGCTGAAGATGACTCATTTTTAAGCCTAAGCGAAAAATTCCGCGTTCCGAATAATCCAGAGCTGTGGATGAGACCGGCAAAGAATCGTCCATATTTAACCCACCTTCCGAGAAAAATACCTTCGCATCTGCGAAAAATCACACTGTTACGGCTTATTATACCGATAATGTTATAGTTATACATCTATATTGTATTTGACAGTTATGATGTTTGATTCCAGTTTGCAACCATGTGCGCCAGCGTGCTCGGGAGCGTGTAAGGCCTGGGAGGGCTTTCTTTCACCCCTTAAACCTCCGCCAAGGGACTTTGTCTCTCGGCTACGCGAAGCGCTGCATATCGAGGCTGGCTGGCAGCCGCCTGGATCAACACTCAGGGAGAGATACATGAGATTAGTTACTTCACTTCTCGCCGCCGCAGCGCTCAGCGTGGCGTCGTTCGTCGTTCCGGCGATTGCCCAGGACAAGGGCACTGTCGGCATTTCGATGCCAACCAAGACCTCGACCCGTTGGATTTCCGACGGCGAGACCATGGAAAAGCTGTTCAAGGAAGCCGGCTACACGGCGGACCTGCAGTTTGCTGACGACGATATTCCGAACCAGCTGGCCCAGATCGAGAACATGGTCACCAAGGGTGCCAAGGTTCTGATCATCGGCGCCATCGACGGCACGACGCTCTCCGACATCCTGGCCAAGGCTCATGAAGCTGGCGTCAAGGTCATCGCTTATGACCGTCTGATCCGCGATTCCGGCAATGTCGACTACTATGCAACGTTCGACAACTTCCAGGTTGGCGTTCTGCAGGCAACGACGCTCGTACAGGGCCTCAAGCTCGACGGCGCGACCGAGCCGAAGAATGTTGAACTGTTCGGCGGTTCCCCGGACGATAACAACGCCTTCTTCTTCTACGATGGCGCAATGTCGGTTCTGCAGCCGCTGATCGACGCCAAGAAGATCGTCGTCAAGTCCGGCCAGATGGGCATGGAAAAGGTCGGTACGCTGCGTTGGGACGGTGCTGTTGCACAGGCCCGCATGGAAAACCTCCTGTCCTCGACCTACACCGATGCCAAGGTTGACGGCGTTCTGTCGCCTTACGATGGTCTCTCCATCGGCATCATCTCGGCTCTGAAGGGCGTTGGCTACGGTTCCGGCGACATGCCGATGCCGATCGTTACCGGCCAGGACGCTGAACTGCCGTCGGTCAAGTCGATCCTCGCTGGCGAACAGTATTCCTCGATCTTCAAGGATACCCGCGAGCTTGCCAAGGTTGCCGTCTCGATGACGGACGCCATCATTGGCGGCAAGGAGCCGGAAATCAACGACACCAAGACCTACGACAACGGTGTCAAGGTTATCCCGTCCTACCTCCTGAAGCCGGTCGCTGTCGACAAGACCAACGTCAAGGAAGTCCTGGTCGGCGCCGGTTACTACACCGAAGACCAGATCAACAACTGATCCCGTCTTTTCCATCCGGGGCCCGCGATCACTTGCGGGCCCTTTTATCTTGATGAGAGACTTGTATTGTCGCTGTGTCTGGCCTCATCATCCACGGACTGCCGCAGGAATACCTGAACATGGACAACATCATTCTCGAAATGCGGGGCATCACCAAGACGTTTCCGGGCGTAAAGGCCCTGGACAATGTCAACCTCAAGGTCCGCGAAGGTGAAATTCACGCACTGGTCGGCGAAAACGGCGCCGGAAAATCGACCCTGATGAAGGTGCTGAGCGGTGTCTACCCCGCCGGAACCTATGACGGCGAGATTCACTACGACAACGAAGTTCGCAACTTCTCGACGATCTCCGACAGCGAGCATCTCGGTATCATCATCATTCACCAGGAGCTGGCGCTTGTGCCGCTTCTGTCGATTGCCGAAAACATCTTTCTGGGTAACGAGCTCGCCACCAATGGCGTCATCGACTGGAAGCAGACGTTTTCGCGCACCCAGGAACTGCTCGACAAGGTGGGCCTGCGGGAACCGCCGACGGCGCGGATCACCGATATCGGCATCGGCAAGCAGCAGCTGGTCGAAATCGCCAAGGCGCTGTCGAAGAAGGTCCGGCTGCTGATCCTCGACGAGCCGACCGCATCGCTCAACGAAACCGATTCCGACGCGTTGCTGAAGCTCTTGATGGAGTTCCGCAAGCAGGGCATGACCTCGATCATCATTTCGCACAAGCTGAACGAGATCAAGAAGGTCGCCGACAAGATCACCATCATCCGCGACGGCGGAACGGTCGAGACGCTCGACTGTCACAACGAAGATATCAGCGAAGACCGGATCATCAAGGGCATGGTCGGCCGCGATATGGAAGACCGCTATCCGGCACGCGAGCCCAAGATCGGCGAGACGCTGCTGGAAGTGAAAAACTGGAACGTCTTTCACCAGCACCATCGCGACCGCCAGTTCCTGCACGATATCAACTTCACGGTTCGTGCCGGTGAAGTCGTTGGTATTGCCGGCCTGATGGGCGCGGGCCGCACCGAAACCGCGATGAGCATTTTTGGTAGGTCCTGGGGTCACAAGATCACCGGCGACGTCTTGATGCACGGCAAGCCTGTCGATGTCAGCACCATTCCGCGCGCCATCGATGCCGGTCTTGCTTATGTGACCGAGGACCGCAAGCATCTTGGGTTGGTGCTCAACAACAACATCATGCACAACACGACGCTGGCCAACCTCAACGCCGTGGCCAGCGGCGGCGTCATCGATGGGCACCGGGAAGCCAAGGTCGCCACCGACTACCGCACCAAGCTGCGCATCCGTTCCCATTCGATCTATCAGGAGGCCGTCAATCTGTCCGGCGGCAACCAGCAGAAGGTCGTCCTGTCGAAATGGCTGTTCACCAATCCGGAGGTCCTGATCCTCGACGAACCGACGCGCGGTATCGATGTCGGTGCGAAATATGAAATCTACTCCATCATCAACCAGCTTGCGGCTGAAGGGAAAGGCATTCTGATGATCTCGTCGGAAATGCCGGAACTACTCGGAACCTGCGACCGTGTCTACGTCATGAACGAAGGACGCATCGTCGCCGAGCTTTCGAAAGCGGAAGCAAGCCAAGAATCCATCATGCGCGCCATCATGCGCTCCGGGGAGAAACACTAATGGCCGCCGACAAAAGCGCTCAGAAAACCACACCATCCCTTGGCGATTACTTCAAAAGCAATATCCGCGAATACGGCCTGCTCATCGCCCTCGTTGTCATCATGCTGTTCTTCCAGTTCATGACCGGCGGCGTTTTGTTCCGTCCCGTCAACATCACCAACCTGATCCTGCAGAACTCCTTCATCGTCATCATGGCGCTGGGCATGCTTCTGATCATCGTTGCCGGTCATATCGATCTGTCGGTGGGATCTATCGTGGCCTTTACCGGCGGCCTATCGGCAATCATGCTGGTAAAATGGGGTATCCATTACTCCATCGTGGTGCCAGTTTGCCTCATCCTCGGCGGTCTCGTCGGCGCGGCACAGGGTTACTGGGTCGCCTACCAGAAGATTCCGGCCTTCATCGTGACGCTGGCCGGCATGCTGGTCTTCCGCGGGCTGACCTACCTGATCCTGCAGAACCGCCCGATCGGCCCGTTCCCGAAGGATTTCCAGTCGCTGTCGACCGGCTTCGTTCCTGACTTCCTGTACTTCCTCAATCCAGCGCCGGACACGATCACCAATCTCTTCTCGCTGGTCGTTGTTGTCGCTTTGGTCGGGCTCGCCATCTATTACGGTCTGCGCGACCGTCGCAACAATGACAAACACGGTACGGAAAACGAACCCTTTGCGTTCTTTGCTGGCCAGATGGCGATCATTGCCGCCGTGGCGATCTTCCTCGGGTACCAGCTCTCGACCTACAAGGGCTTTCCGAACGTTCTGATCGTCATGGGACTGCTGATCGCGCTCTATACGTTTGTCACCACGCGCTCGACGATCGGCCGCCGCATCTATGCGATGGGTGGTAACGAGAAGGCGGCAAAGCTTTCCGGCATCAACACCGAGCGGCTGACCTTCTACACCTTCGTCAACATGGGTGTGCTGGCGGCTCTCGCCGGCATGATCATCGCGGCCCGCCTGAACTCGGCGACGCCGAAGGCCGGCGTCGGCTTCGAACTCGACGTCATCGCTGCCTGCTTCATCGGCGGTGCTTCGGCATCCGGCGGCGTCGGCAAGATCACCGGTGCTGTCATCGGCGCTTTGATCATGGGCGTGATGAACAACGGCATGTCGATCATGGGTCTCGGCATCGATTACCAGCAGCTGGTCAAGGGCCTCGTGCTTCTGGCTGCCGTGTTCTTCGACGTCTACAACAAGAACAAGGGCTGACCGGATCCGGTCCGCCCTCTGCGCCGGGCGATGTCCGGCTGTGTAAACGGGTGCCGGGGCGTGTCTCGCGCTGTCATTTGGCGGGATGCTCCGGCCCACGCATCATAACGAGAACGGCGGCCTTGCCGCCATCAACGGGAGCATGTGCCCATGTCTCCCAACGGGGTGTTGTTGCCGAAGGCCTGCTGCTTGACGCAGAAAACACAGCCCGGATTGAGAAAAGGATAGTGCTGTGCTGATTTCCCAGGTGAAGAACAATGACGGCTCGATCACGGTCGCCGTCCGCGAAGCAGGGCAAGGCGCACGTGCTGTGAGGAACGCATCAAGCGTCTACGCACTGGCGATGGAAGCTGCCAATTCGGGCATGAGCCTCAAGGCCGTCGTCGAGGCACATGGGCTGGGCGATGAAGTCGATCTTCAGGATATTCACGCCAACGGCAAGTTCCTGCCGCCGATTACCCATCCGGACAACGCGCATCTGCATCTGACCGGCACGGGCCTGACGCATCTCGGCTCGGCATCGACACGCGACGCGATGCACGCGGCCGTCTCCAAGGTGGAAGAGGGCGCCACCGACACCATGAAGATGTTCAAGATGGGGCTGGAGGGCGGCAAACCGAAGCCGGGCGAAAAGGGCGTGCAGCCGGAATGGTTCTACAAGGGCAACGGCAGCCAGACGGTAGCCCCCGGCGGCGATCTGCTCTCGCCGTCATTTGCGCAGGATGGTGGCGAAGAGCCTGAAATGGCCGGTATCTATGTGATTTCCGACACCGGCGCACCGTTCCGCGTCGGCTTTGCTGTCGCCAACGAGTTTTCCGATCACGTCACTGAGCGTGTCAACTATCTCTATCTCGCCCATTCCAAGCTGCGGCCGGCAAGCTTTGGCCCGGAAATCCGGGTTGGGGAAGCTCCCAGCGACATTCGCGGCACCTCGCGGATCATCCGCAATGGCGCTGTTTTCTGGGAAAAGCCGTTCCTTTCCGGCGAAGCCAACATGTCCCATACTTTCGCCAATCTCGAATATCACCACTTCAAATATGGAATTTTCCGTGCGCCGGGCGATGTGCATGTCCATATGTT
The DNA here is from genome assembly GCA_900473045.1 of Hyphomicrobiales bacterium. GTDB lineage: Bacteria > Pseudomonadota > Alphaproteobacteria > Rhizobiales > Rhizobiaceae > Pararhizobium. The sequence continues at coordinate 363 of UCKS01000087.1, read as the reverse complement.
CGGGACGGCGACGCTGTCCTTCGGTGACGGCATCAAGACCGAGGCGGGCGACATCTTCGAAATCGAGGCGTCCGAATTCGGTCTGCCGCTGCGCAACACGCTGGCGATCGCCGGCGAAGACGAGATCTCGATCGGCCAGCTCTGATCCGTTCACACATTTGACTGCGGGTGCCGCTCTCAGGGCACTCGCTGTAACCAAGGAGGCTTCAAGCCTATGACACTCCATCACAACCTGATCGCCGGCGAATGGGTCGGCAGCAACGGCGTTGAAAACATCAACCCGTCGAATACCAAGGAAATTGTCGGCCTTTATGCCAGCGCCAGCGCTGACGATGCCAAAACTGCAATTGCGGCTGCAAAGGC
>UCKS01000082.1 GCA_900473045.1 Hyphomicrobiales bacterium | reverse complement strand
CCTCGGTGAATCTGCCGCCCGCCGCCGCGATTGCCGCTCATCGACTGAGGCCGGCGGTGCCCGCCCCCATTCACCGATTGTCGACCGCGGTTCGAAGCCTCGTACGATTGGCGTTTATTACCGACATTTCCAACAGCAGAACGGTTGCCAGACTTTCTGTTGGCTTGCGAACCCGGCTTTGGCTTTGTGGCCTTGCGGTTAACGTTCTTCGGCTTGTTGGAAACCTTGTTTCCCGCCGCCTGCCGATTGGCCGCCGAGTTCCCACTATTTTTTCGCGATGCAGCTGCCTGGCCCGCTTTGTTGCCAACGTTACGATTGGTAGTAGTCGCCCGATCTCGGTCAGCGCGCTGGCGATTGGCATCCACTTTGCTCTTGCGAACGTCGTCAACCGTCACCTTGGGCTTGCTACGGGCACGGTCGCCGCCGTCGCGGTGCACATCCTTAGCGCGGTTGGCAATATTATTGCCCCGGTTTGCCTTGAAATCGTTCTTGAACTTGCTGCGGTCGATATTGGCGATCTGGTTCCTGTCGAAGTTGATCTTCGACCGGTCGATGTTCTTCCAGTCGACATCGCCCATCTTGAACTTGTCGCGGTCTATATCGATGTCGTTGAAGCATTTGTTGCAATCGATATCGACATCGCCGCCATTCCATCGGCCACCCCAGACCCCCCAATCGTCCCAATCAATCACAGAGGCCCAGATCGCCGCGCCAGTGATGGCGGCTGCGAAATACGTCGCCGAGGGATAATAGTAACTCGGATAGGGCTCATCGTAATAGGTGATCGGCGCCTGAACGTAGCCGGGCTCATAAAGCATTTCCGGCTGGTATTTCGGAACGTAAATTTTTTCCGGGTCTGCGGCCTGGATAACGACATTCTCGCCTTGGGTTTCGACCTTCACCTTCTCGTCTGTCTTGATGACACCGGTGGCCACGGCTTTGTCGCGGAGGTTCTGGATGGCGATCAGCACATCCTTCTGCTGGTAGGACAGCGCGCTGCCGAGTGCCTGTGTCCAGTCGAGGTCATCGCTCATCATCTTCACGATCTCGGGATAGTTGAGCAGCGAGATGATGCTGTCGTCCCAGCTTTCCTTGGGTTTGGCGTCCTTATCTTTTTTCTTCTGGTCGAGGAAGCGCTGCGCCTCGATGGTCTGCAGCGGATAAAGCGAAGCGGAAGAGACCAGCGCCACCAACTCGTCCGGATAGAGCGCGATACGGGCTACCAGCACCTCGAGTTCATCCTCGGAGAGCAGATCCGGCGCCTTGTCCGGCTGGTCGCCACTTGCAGCTGCTGAAGCAGCCTGTTGCTGCGCTCGGACCGGGGCCGTTACACTAACCCCTAAGCCGATGGTTAGCGCAAGAAGAGCGGCGGAGTATAGATAGATCGAAAGGGGATGAAACTTCATCACTTGGATCCTCGTTTTAAGGGAGCCGACGATAAGCTATAGGCGGAGTTGACTGATCAATAAGCCATGCGGCCGGCTCCCGCATCTAGAGGCGGCAATCGCCCCCCCCCTTACTGCGCCGGCAGCTTCAAAAATTCTTTGAGCACGCTCTGGGGTATCAAAAATCTAACTTGCGCAGATTGCCCTAAGCTCCGAGTATCGAAGTAAATTGTGCATCAAATGTCTGCGCATGCGCGAAAAACGCAGAGCTCATCGGCCTTGCCCGTAGCCTGCCTCGAGGGAACACCGACGCGCGAACGCTAAAGTGTTACACCATATCATACGCAACATATAGTCGAAAACCACGAGACGCTTAAAGAATGACCACCGCCATCGATAGAAATCGGTCAGAATTAGGACGACTCAGAGAATTGACGTTGCGCCCACAAACACAGGAAGTGCGTTTTGTGTACCAATTCGGCCACTGAACAAAAAGTACGACACTGTGTTGCGAAAGCCTTCAATCAAAACCTCTGGCCCCTCCGTCGCAAACCCAGACTTAGCACCAATCAGATTTCCGAATAGCTGGTTCGCTGACTGGGAGTGTTTTCTTCTCGACGAAAAATGCCATTCTCAGCGGCAGGCCTTTTTTGCCGATCGACTGCAGTTGCTTCTCCGCCTGCGCACTATCGACAATTTCAGCCATTGCGTAGATGCTGTGCCGGGTTGAGATCAGGCAAAGGAGAGAAGCATAAAAAAGCTTGTGATTGCGGTTGGAATGATTGGGATCCTTACGTCATGCACGCAAACAGAGCGAGGGACCGCAATCGGTGCAGGCTCGGGCGCAATCATTGGCGGTGTTGTCAGCAATAGCTGGGGCGGGGCGGCCATCGGCGCTGTGGCTGGTGGCGTTGTGGGCGCACTTATTGGCCACTCCCATCAGCGCCAAGGCTATTGCATATACCGCGATCGTTATGGCCGCCGGTTCGAGGCACGCTGCCGATAGTTGGTGCCCATATTGGGAACCTTCCGCGAGCACCGTGTTTGCTCATCACCCCGACCGCACTAAGGCGGGCTTTTCCCTGGTTTTAGGCGTTACAATCTTAGCAGCCAGGCCTCCACCTTTCCCTTGCCCTTGACTTCGATAGGTCCGCGCGGCTCGAAGACGAACTGGCGCTTGAGTTGCTCATACACGGCGCGCGTCACTTGAACCGCGTCGGGGATGCTACCTGGTTGCATCCGGCTCGCGAGGTTCACGTTCACCGTGTCGCCCCACAGGTCGTAGATATACTTGCTCTTGCCGATGATGCCGGCCACCACCGGGCCGCAGTTGACCCCGACCCTGAGCTTCATCGAAATGTTGTGCTCCGTCGCGTGCTCGCGGGTAATGTGAACCATACGGATGGCCATACGCACCATGCGCTCGGTGTGGGTGGCGACCGGCTCGGGCAGACCGCACACCGCCATATACGCGTCGCCCACCGTCTTGATCTTCTCGATTCCGAGATCGGTGGCAGCGACATCAAAGCGTGTGAAAAGCCCGTTGAGAAATGTCACTACCTCCTGCGGTGGCATTTCCGATGTCAGAGCTGTGAAGCCGACCAGATCCGCAAACGCGACCGTGACTTCGGAGAAACCGTCCGCGATCCCCGCCTCACCAGCACGCAGCCGGTTGGCAATCGGGGCTGGTAGCACATTCAGCAGCAGTTCCTCGTTTTCACAGTTCTTGTTTTCGATCACGGTATTCTTGTGGCGCAGATCCTCAACCATTCCATTGAACGCTAGGCAGAGCTGACCAATCTCGTCGCGCGTGCGGACCGGCACGCGAGCTCCATAATCGCCAGCGGCGAAGCTTTTCGCCCCAGCGGTGAGTTCGCGCAGCGGTCCGAGCAGTACGCGGGAAAGCCAGGCTGCGGTAGATGCCACGGCCAACAGCACCAGTCCCCCGACAATCAGCAGCTCCTGGCGGAGCTGGGCGATCGGCGCGAAGGCCTCGGCGGTGTCGATCTTTCCGACGAGCGCCCACTTGACGCCGGGAATCGCAAGCGGTCCCCATGAGGCAAGCGTCGGCACGCCAGGGTATCCAATGATCTCGCCGGTGCCCTCTACACCGGCGAGCGCGGCTCGAGTTGCATCGGTGTCGATGCGCTGATGCATCACCGGCGTCCCAAAACGCCGAATGTCGGCAACTTCCTCGCCCGAGGCGCCGACAGACTTGAGTTCAGCAAAATAATTTTCTCGGTTCTCGTAGAATGCGCGCGGGCTGGAGCGAACCAAATAGTCGGATCCGACCAGATAAGCCTCACCCGTGTCTCCGAAGCCATCCTGGCGCCAGCGGCGACCACTGGTGACGACGTTGTCGATCTCATCGTTCGACAACTGCGCGATCAACACGCCAGTGACGACACCCTGTTCGAGCACCGGAGCTCCCATACAGGCAATTGGTGCGCCGCCAGACGGCGCGTAAGGAGCAAAATCCTTAAGACAGATAGCTGATGGGTCGGCGGTCTCCGAGCAGCGAGCGACAGCGGTCGCGACGTTGGAACGGCGATGGGGACCTAACCGGAGGGAGGTGGTGAAATCTACCTCCTTCTGGACCGTGTAGATCAGGCGACCAGATTTGGGGTCGCCGATCATGAAATCGAAAAAGCCGACCGTCGTAGCGGCGGTCCGCATCTGGATGATATATGGCATGCAGCTTGGAGTATTCGCTTCCATCACCCGCGTCGTCGAGGAGCTTGCGACGCTCCGGCGGATTGGGATTTTCCACAATGTAGTGATACTGGAGATAGTAGGGCGCGCCACCAACCGGAAGGTAGTTCAATAGGGGGCTCTCTGACACGAGGCACAAGCAAGGCAATCAGACCGCGAGGTGCTGGGTGCGCGAATTGTCCTCATTCTTTCAATGAAGAGACACCATACTCGATGTTCTCGGGAGGGCGGGCCATCCCATAAGCAACACAGTGGGTTCAGCTTCGTCCTCGCCTCGAAAGACGAGGTCGGATTTCCGTCCAGTCAGATCGATCGTCCTTTTCAACCGTACCGACACGACCTTGTTCTGATCCCCTATCCGCTCGACTATGAGGATGCCAGAAGCTTCGGCCAGGTCGCTCAAACGATCACTAATCGTTCGCGGACGCGACCGACAATGAGGGAGTGCGCACTTGCCTAGCCAGGAGAGCGTGATGCACTGGCGCGCGGCAACGATCTTTCAACAGCATGCAATTCAAGTTCGTGTGTGGCGACTGGACGGCGATTTTCCCCTCTAGAAAACGAGTGGAGAACGGAGGATCCTGACGCGGGAAAAGGAAGAGACATCAAAGCACGCACTCTTGTCGCCATTGTCCAGCAGATGAGCGTCGGAGCAATTAGTGCGCCGCCTTAAATGCGAGCAGGGCTTCGTATGCGTGCGGGCGAGAAATAGCCCATCCCTGTCCGTAGCAGTGGTTTGGAGCGGAGGCAAAATACGAATATTGGGTGTCGGTTTCGATCCCCTCGACGACAACCCGGAGGCCGAGAGCTGTGGCCATTTCCAAAATCTGCGGCACAATCGAAACGGTTACTGAACCCGTGCCAACGCTATTTGTAAAAGCCCTGTCGAGTTTGAGGACATCGACGTTCAGGTCCTGGAGCTGCGCTAGGCCGGAATATCCCGTTCCGAAATCATCGAGGTACACCGGATGGCCCAGTGCGCGGAGCCTGGCAATCGCCGCGACCGCGACGTCCGGCTGGGCGACTGACCGCTCGGTGAGTTCGAGTCCGATCTGATGCCTCGCGATCCCTGAACCATCGAATGTCTGCTCGAGAATCCCATAGAAACTCGGATCGCTTAGATCGGCCGCAACGATATTCACCGTGATGACCAGCTCAGGATTGTCGCGCAAGAGCGGTCCCGCGATACGGCTCACATGCCGGAGGACATACTCGGTGATCTCGCCAGCGGTTCCGTTGTCCTCCGCGGCAGACACGAAAACATCTGGAGGAATGGCGCAACCGTCGCGGTCGGTCCATCTGATTAGGGCTTCTGCGGAAACCATACGACCAGAGTGCAGATCGACAATCGGCTGAAACACCATGCTCAATTGGTTCGATCGCAATGCGTCTCTCAGCCGCACGGCAAGCGGCTTCGGCTTGAGGTGGAGCAGGAATCCTATCAAGCTTGAAAATCCGCCGAGGATGAAGCCCAGTGCACCAAAGCCAAGGACGGATACCGAGTGTGGGGAGACTGCTTCGCCTCGGTTGAGGGCCGCGACGGCGCATACGGAATAAGCCATGGAACAATCGATCCGTACGAGGTCGCCTCCGGTATTTATGGAAACATCCTTGCGAGCCACTATAAAGCTGTCATCGACTAGGCGTGCGCCCCGCGAAAGCAGGGCAAAGCCTTTTGCGGGATTGACGATGGCGAGGGAATAGCGGAACGGCTTTTGGATCAAATCGACATAGGCCGCCGGATTTATTACTACATTTGCGTTGCGGCCCTCCACCACCAGAGCAATTTCATTTGTGAGAACCAGAGGAGCGTTGGCCCAGACTTTTCGGCCATCTGCGGTAACCATATCCGGCGGCAGCTGAATGTAGGGCGGAGAGAGGACGCCGAGAAGGCTCGAGCATGCAAGCTTCTGCTCGACTATTCTTCCTACGTCCTTGATATGCCGTGCCTTGAAGGCGATTATTCGCAAATGCCTGAGGTCACTTGGCCCACACGGCACACCTTTAATTTGGTTGGCTCTGGCCAGCACATCCACGGTTTCACGGACGATCGACTCAGCACGGGCCAACAGGGTGGCTGTATAGCCATCGAGATCAGCTCGAGCCAACGACAAAGCGGTCGCGCGCCCACCGATAATACCCAAAGCACCTGCAACCAAGCCTGCTATTAAGCAGACAAGGATTGCCCGTTTATCAAGTAGGCGAACAGAGCGTCTCATGCTGTTCCCAGTCGCAACCTTTAAGGGCGTCGTTAATCAGGCTACCATCAACGTTCTTTAAGCGAAAGATGACGATGGATTGGCACGAAGCACGCAGCTTCGCGCGTTTTCTGCGGGGCTCCGCAGGAGGCATCCTATCAAAGTTAACAGCCGCCCGAGGTAACGGCGCTAGACGTCTTGCGTTAATCGTTCAACCATTTAGTTGGCTATTAAAAATCGTGCGTCGCCACGACCCGGCAGATGGCCGGCGATTACGCAGGTTCGGCATCCGCGTCAANNTGCCGATGGGCCGATGGGCCCATGTCGGCGAGATCGCCGAAGCGATCCTTCCTCGTTTCCAGCTGCTCATCCTACATAAGTGCTCCTAGAACCGCATCGCCACTTTAAGCGCCACAACTCTACCAGAAAATTTTGGCTTTTCACTGTTCAAGCGTCAATATGCGGGTCTGGTATGCGGCGTACCGCAGCTTCACATCCGCTGGGCAGGTCGCGGCTATCCGGACCCGGCGATGCATGCCCGACCTCATTGCCGCGCTCTAATCAGCTTTCGCAGCCCGGAATTTACGCACTCCGGCATGAGATCCGCAGGTCTTGTCCGAGCACCACTGCCTGTGGCCGCCGCGAGACTCATCCAGGAAGAGCCAGCCGCAATTGGGACCTAGACACGCCCGGACAGGGCGCCGTCCCTGTCGCGAAGTCAAAAGTCCGACGGCGAAATGAGCAAGACGGTCACCGATCTCGTTCAGATCTTCGGCGCCTACATGACGCCACTCGATGACACCAGCAGCGTGCATCAGTGTTTGTTGTGATCGCGCGCGTTGGGCCATCGCTGCGACAAGAGCGAGATCCTCTGGGCCGATCGGATTCCCACGAGATTCGCACAAAAACAGGCGGTAGAGTGCCTCCCGTAGTTCCTTGGCCCTGGTGAGTTCACTTTCAGCGTCAGAAGCAAACTTGCCCGCCTTGGCAAGCAGGGTGTCGGCTTCCCTCTCGTCGAGGGCAAGGCAGCCTTCCTCATGCATAAGGACGAGACCGAGGGCCAAATCGAGCGCCTGCAGCAGTTTTTCGAGATTATCAGCAAGCCGGCGCGCGGCAAGACCTGCGAGGCAATCCAGGGCATCATTTCCGAAGGCGAGGAGATCATCGAGGAATTTAAGGATTCCGTTGCACTGGACGCCGGCCTCATCTCGTCGGCTCAAGCCGTCGAGCACTACGAGATTTCTCGTTACGGGACGCTGAAATCGTGGGCTGCACAGCTTGGCTATACCGACGCCGTCGCATTGTTCGATGCCAACCTTCAGGAAGAGCTGGCAACGGATCAGAAGCTCACCGACCTTGGGGAAATGTCGGCCAATCCCAAGGGCGCGAAGAAGAAGGTTGCCTAATTTCGCCTCGCCAATCGTCTACAAGGGCCGTCTCATACAGGCGGCCCCTTTTTCTGACTACGCCCCGGTTTCGGGATGCGGGGCGGCGACATGCGGACATAGTTGTCTCCTTCCGCTGAGACGCTTGTCCGGCACATGATCTTAAAGCCTGTCAGCCTCAAATCTTCCGATAGAAGGCTGACAGTCGCGCCACTTCGATGCCGAGTTTTGTCATTGACGCGTGGGCAACCACCACGCTCGGTTCTTGCAGCCGGAACCAGTCTTCGAAACCAACGTTTGACGTCTTACCGTCCTTATCGGGGACAGCCCTCCTGTAGATCCAATGGAAGGCGTTACCAGCCTGCTCGCCTTTGGCAACACCGCTGATACGGTCTTCGCGCCACTGGCACGCTGTTACCGATTGTTTGACGATCGTCCAACTGAGGACGTCCGAATGGCCGTCATCGAAGGTGTAGGTTTCTTTCAACGCGAGTGTGCTGTCGCCGGGTGCCACTTCCCTTTTGCTACGATCTTAAATTGCTTTTGCGACGTGTTGAAATGGCTGACTATGTCCCCCATCCTTCAAGCTTGCCTGCAAAAAATGTTTAGAGTTCGAAACGCGGGCGTTTGCTGTCGATTGCTTTGATATCCACTAACGTATCCTTCTCGCCCGCTGCGACTTCAAAGTTGAATGGAGCAATCCAGCATCCAGCACCTAAGGCTTCGGTGTGCAGAAACGTTGCTCGCCTGAGGGGCGCCGGTATTCCCACTTGCGGTTTGGTTGGGTCAGGAACTTTTCATGCTGCACTATGTTCCCTCGTCCGCCACATAGCGGCCCCCAACGGAACAATACCGCAGTCACTCCGTTAACGCCCACATGAGCGGGCGGGGCGAATTCATCGATGAGAATGCCGATGCCGAACACGATCACCAGGAGATCGAAGTGTCCCGCGTTGCGTTTGGCATTGAACGTCCGATCCTTGAGAAGCGCCTCGTCAAGCGCCTGTTGCTTGTTGAGAAAGTCCACATCCGACGGCTGGCACCTTACGAATCGTCCGTGTCCGGCGATGCTCATAATGCAAATTGTTGCGGTCCAGCGCATCCAGGAAAAAAAGGGGAACTGACATGGCTTGCAACGAAACGAGAAGCGCCTATTCGGCAGCGTCGGGCACATCAAGCACCCTCAGCGCATTCTTTGACTCCCGGTCTGACGCGGAGGACGCTGTCAGCCGCCTCAAGGACGCCGACATCTCGAAGGACGCAATCCGGCTGGTACCTGGCTACGAAGCCGACGGCCACGCGCAAAATTCGGCAAGCGATGACCACAAGGGCATCTGGGCGTCGCTCGAAGACTTCTTCTTCACCGACTCCGATCGCCTCCTTTATTCTGAGGGACTGCGTCATGGTGGCTTTCTCGTTTCGGTGACGACCGTCAAAGAAGCCCTCTACGAAACCGCCCGCGAGATCCTAGACGATGAAGGCAGCGTTGACCTCGATGAGCGTGCTGACCAATGGCGCAATGAGGGTTGGAACGAAACCGCTTCAACGTCGGATGCAGCAGCATCGACCTACGACCGCAATCGGAGCACGCTAGGGACCTCAAACGAAGATACAATCGCTGCCGAAACAAGCGACGACACCATCAAGGTCGTCGAAGAAAACCTCCGTGTCGGCCAGCGCGAGGTAAAGAACGGCAGTGTCAAAGTCCGCGCCTACACGATCGAGACGCCGGCCAGTGATAAAGTGTCGTCTCACGATGAAGAGGTGACCATCGGGCGCCACTCGGCTGATCGGCCGTTGTCAGATGCCGACATTACAGAACCGCACGATCTTGGCCGAGGAACGCAATCGGGAGGCTGTGGTATCAAAGGACGCTAGGGTGGTCGAAGAAATCGGCATCAATTGGCAGCGGAGCCGACCTAGACGATCAGCGTCAGACGCAAGAGCAAGATGGCTTCAGCCAAAGCCGAGGCTTAAAACGTAAAACGCAGCAGAACACAATAGTGGTCGATTCAATGGTCACCTTTTTAGCAGGCGACCGTTACCGATCTAAAGACAAGGAACTGACACGATGCCTCCGATGAAATCTATCCACCGCCCCGATTGCGATCAGACTCTGGAGAATGCTGTTGAAGCGATCCGGCCCTCGTTCCACGATCTTGTTTCACTAGCAGACCTCAGCGTGGAAGCTGCGGCGGGGCCGGACATCCCCGAAGCATTCATTGCTCTGGCGCGCAGGGCAGAGAGCATGGGATGGACAATGGGCGTTGCATAAGATGCAATCCGCCAATTGGCGCGTGAGCACCTCGGCGCAAGAGGCACGTTTGTCGACTAAGATCGCAGTTCGAATTTGGAGGACGGCATGCCAGTCTATTTCTTTCACGTAAAACACGACGATGGTTTGGACGAAGATCTTGAGGGCATGTCGTTCGATGGCCCGGAGGACGCCATGGCGAGTGCTGCAGACATGTTGCGCGACGCGATTGCCGACGAACTCAGGGCGGCACGCCAGATTGATATCACCGCGATCGAAATTACCGACCACACCGGGACGGTCGTGGCCAATGTCACCGTTGATGATGCAGTGGTCTCGCAACTGGACGCAAAAAGCGCAGTCGCGGAGCAAGCAGGCCATGCCAGAAAACCCCACGCTAAGCAGTATTAGGATAGGTAAGAGCAACGATGGAAAACGTCCGCTTGATTGAACTCAGTGACCGAAACCATACAACATGATGAGAGACTAGCACCTGCGGACGCCGGAGTTCCGTTTGCGAAGATATCGAAATAGGAAGTGATGTTATGGCTGTTCAAGCAGACTTTGACGTCGGAGATTTCGCCGATCCCTTTGCAGAGAGGCGCGATGAAGAGTTGTTCGAAAATATCCCTTAATTTGAGGAAAGTGAAGAAAAGACTGTTGAGGAACCGACAACGCCTGGTAGGACGCCAATGATTCCCGGTCCGAGGTCAAGGAGTAACAGTTTCGTCCCAATCAATGGTTATCGGGAAGCAGTTGAAACGGCAAAAGGCCACATGCGCAAGCAGCAGGATGCTTTAAGAGCGATCGCCTTTTACCGCCGGCGGAAAAGGTCGGCAGGGGCCGGTTGGTTGGTGACAACCGCCGATCGGAAAAGATCGTTGAGCGGCTAGAGCAACTGACGATCGTTGGACAAGCAGTCAAAGCCGCCTGCTGAACTAGCCGCTCAAGATCCTATCGCCTTCGAAGGCCCCATTCATTCTCGAATTCCGTTTCGAAAATCTTCAGTTCCAGACTCCCGCCGTAGCGCGTTTGGCCTGGGAACGATCAATAGACGTTCGGCAAAACTTTTCCCTTTCCTGGAGCCGACAGAATACTCAAGGACGGCTCCACTTTCCAAGGTCGGGAGTTTGGCTTTCCGACGTTCGAGAGATGGATAAAGACGTCCGCGCTGCCGTCATCGGGTGTGATGAAACCGAACCCTTTGCTTACGCTGAAGCATTTTACCTTGCCGATCACAAGTGAATCATTAGTTTGCGTCGAACTCCAGAGCGCCAACTCCAGGCAGTTGAGCATTTTCGTTACTCTCAAAACATTTATCGGCTCATAGAAGCTACGTCGTCGAGACATCGGTTCTCCGCTAAGCCGAGATGGCAAAGTGAAAGGACGAGGCAACCCGGTTTGCTAGTCATTATGATTAAGGCAATGTTGTCTGGGCGCGGAACTTTGGGGCGCAACACTGGTTATGGCTTACAATCAGGAACCCACGATCATGGCTATTCCTAATGACAAGCGCGGGAATACGGTATCGACCGCTGAGACTGATAAAATTGTCGAGGCAACCGCTGTTCAATCACGTCAAGGATTGCTGGGCAGACCCGTCCTAATGGTTCTCCTCGGCGGCTTGGTTCTTGGCGCTGTCGCCTGGCGGTTGCCGGGCAGTATGGCGAAGCCATCAACAACGACGCCGCCACTAGCAAACAGCAGACGACCGACACCAAGGCAGTCGTCACCCCCACTGACCAGACTGTCATCGACAATACGCCTCCCTCGGGAGAAAAAAAATTGCAACCAGCCCCCACCGACCAGGACCCAACGGCGGAGTCCGGTACGGGGGGCGACACGCGGTCAGTCGTGCCTGCCGGCACCGAAAAAACCCAGCAACATCCAGAACGGAGTCTTACATGAACGATCAGTTTGATGAGGCAGCGCCGTTGGTGGACGAAGCTCTAGCGGCGACGGAGCGTAAGCGCGACGACAACGAGGAATTGCGGGCGCTTAAGGCGGAGGTAGCACGTCTGCAGGAGTCGTTCGCTGCCACGGTCTTCGGAGCGGGGCATATTGCATTCGACGAAGTTCGCGAGAAGGTGCGTGCGCAGCCCATGACGGCTGCGGTGGCCGTTGCGTGCCTCGGATTCCTGTATGGAGTCACCCGATGACCGGATCCACTGACCCATCCGGGGAACTTGCCTGTCGATAACATCCCAGATGTCGCGGATTTTGGCGAGAGCATATCGGGAGCCCGCCCCTTGGAAGAAGTATGACGTCGGGTAAACGCGGAGCGTCGTTTCCTCGTGCATTAGAGTTTCGTTTCGCCAAGACCGGTCCGTCACTGCCACGACTGGGGCGCACGGGCCACGAGCGGCGCGCCACGCCTCGATGGTCGGGCCACGATCAACCCGATAGTCTTTGGCGCGCCGCAGGCACGCGCTGGCAGACATTTGCTCAAAAGAAGACTGCCAGAAACATTCACGCGATTTTTAACTGTGAGGCGCGCTCGGCAGACCCTTCGTTTTGTGAAGAAGTGGGACACATGAGTACTGAAAGCCGCTGAGCTAAATCTAAAAGCTTATGATCAGTGAGGGTGTCGCGGGACGCCCGATTGAGGACGACCGCGACTTCCTTTCATTGGGGGAACGGTGGATACATCGTGAGATTGACATGGCGGAAATGCGTCAGCTGTATCAGACCTCCGGAAAGAACGGCGCAGACAAAAATGGAATCCGCAGCTGGCACCGGGAGTTGAACCGCTTTCAGCCGAGCCACCGCCATCGTCGGATGAATTCCTTGCCGAATCGCGGAATGACACGATCCAATTTCAACGAATGAAGATTTGCACCGTGGCTTCGCCAAGATGGTCGGCCTCGACCTGATTTTCCGGGAAGATCCGCTCTCCCAATCCACACGGCAGCGCAATGTCATTGCCGGAAAGATTGGCTCTCAACTGCAATGTCTTTTCGCCGAATTCCCAGTCGATAAAAATGCAGCCATCCGGCGCTTCGACGAGCTTTCCGGCAAATCCACGTGCGTTGCCAAGGAGTGGGACAATTCGTTCCCGACGCAGTCCGATCAGATAGCGCACGTGTTCAGCCCATATTCGACCACCTTCGGTTTCGGCCTCACGCCAGTCGAGCGTACTCGTCAGAAAAGTTCCTGGATCATTCGGATCCGGGATGTCCTCCTCCGATGAACCTTTTGGAAAGCCACCGAAGTTTGCCGCTTCCTTGGGCCGATTTGTCCGCACAGCCTTGGCTATATCTCCTTGGTAATCGGAGAAAAAATGAAACGGCCGCAGTGACAGATGCTCGTCGCCCATGAAAAGTAATGGGATTTGTGGTGACAACAATAGCATTTCCGTCAACGCCCGGTAGACATGGCGATCAATTCCGAGGTGCAACCTGTCACCCAGCGCACGGTTTCCGACCTGATCATGGTTTTGGAGGAAGTGGATGAACGCGGTGGGTGGCAGGGATTGTGTCGGAGGAGGATTATTGCTGACGATCGGTTTGCCGGATTTCAAATATCCATTGGCCATGGCGCGCCGTAACTTGTCCCAGGTATCGTCCTTGAACGGCTCGTAGTAGCCGACACCCTCCCCTGTCACGGCAACATGAAGCGCGTGATGAAAATCATCGTTCCAGTCGGCTTTATAAAATCGGCCGCCGGGTTGTTCAACCATCAAATCCGTTCCATTCGCCGGATTTTCGGTAATGAGATGGACATGCCTGCCAACGATCTCCCTTCGAACGGTTCGAGCGATCTGCTCGAGAATATGGACGTCACTGCCATCTTCGATCTGGTCGACGGCATCGAAACGGAGGCCGTCGAGCCGAAATTCACACAGCCAATAGAGCGCGTTCTCGGTGAAGTAAGCCCGGACCTCCGGCTTCTCATATGCGATCGCCTCACCCCATGGCGTCGATGCACCTGGGCGGAAGAAACCAGGGGCGTACTGGCCAAGGTAGTTTCCCTCAGGACCGAAATGGTTATAGACGACGTCGAGAAACACCATCATTCCCAAACCATGTGCGGCATCGATAAACGCTTTTAAATCGTCAGGTGAGCCATAGCTGGTATGAGGGGCAAACTGGAGAACCCCGTCATACCCCCACCCGCGTTTTCCGGGGAAATGCGCAAGGGGCATGATCTCAACGGCGGTGAAACCCAATTGAGCCAGGCGTGGCAGCTTATCCATAGCAGCCCGGAAAGTCCCCGGTTCCGTAAATGTCCCGACGTGGATTTCGTAGACGACAGTCTCTTCCCAAGACCGACCGATCCAAGCAGTGTTCAGCCAAGCATAACTGTCGGGATCGGTCAGAACGGATGGTCCGTCGAGCTCTCCCACCTGCCGGCGCGACGCGGGGTCACCGACTACCCGTCCGGTTTCAAGGACAAACGCGTATTTATCCCCGTATTTAGCGCTCGTCTCGAGACGATGCCATCCATCCTTCGACTTTTCCATCTGCATGTCGAAGCCGTTTAGGCGTAAGCCAACCGAACTTAGCACCGGAGCCCAGATTTGAAACCGATGGCTTCCTCCTGATAGCGCCTGCGGTCCCCAATCCTGTGCGTAAGCGATTGTCGGAAAGCGGATGATGTCAGCGCTCATCGCAGCGACCCCTCTCCGACGTCTACCCAGATCGGTGATCCGGCGATGTGCCGGGCTTTGTCCCACACCATAAACGTTATGACTTCGGCGACGTCCTCGCTGCGGTCGGGTCGCCCTCCTGTGATAGGGAGTTGTCCTTCCGGCCAGATCACCGGCATCGCCGGTTCGACCGCCGCGTGCATTTGACCCTCGTTTGAGATGTTGGCATCGTACAATAACGCATGATGGCCGTTCGTCTCGAGTTTCCGGACTACGTCTTCGAGTTCATGGCCGCGATGCCCGAGGGCTCCGATTGCATAGTTCTCGGCAGCGAGCGAGAGAGCGGATGCCGGTCCGGTTCCGGACCCAGCTCCAGTAACCAACGCCACTCGTTTCACCATCAGTTCTCCCCATATAGCGATGATCACAAAAACTATCAGCTTCAAGTTTGGTTCCGGCGCGGTTTTGCTTCAGGAGCCTGTCTCGCCGTGGGGCGCGGCGACTGACTTGGATTCCGGCGATCCTCTGAACCGCGGTAAGATCGACAGTACGACGATAACGGCGGTGGAGAGGAACTCACTCTGCCCCTGCAAGGACTCGAAGCAGAAACTCGCGCTGCCCAGGTGACGGATCATCGACCTCGCGGACAACTTCGTAGTTGTGGTTGTGAAAGATGCTCGACGCTCAGGCTGTAACTATGATCTCCGCTCATGACGGCAAGATCCTGGGCCAAAGCGTGGGAACTATTGTTATGTGGCGAGGTTAGAAGCAATCACGCCGAATGGGTCGGCGTTTTGAGGAGATTTCCATGATCCGCCGCCAAATGTTGACCGCTCTTGCCGCCGCAGCGTTCGTCCCCACACTTCTTTCTGCGCCGCAGATATTCGCTGCCACGGCTAAAATGGGCGAAGCCGAAAAAAAGCATGCCGACATGACGAGGACTGTCGGCTCGCTGTCGTTAGCCACCAGCCGCCTTGCCGTCGAGAGGGCGAGTGCTGACATGGTCAAGCTTTTTGCAAAGTTTGAGGTCGCCGAGCAGGAAACGATCGCGGACATCCTGAAGTCGATGGAAATGGAGAAGGCCGAAGGCGCGCTTAACGTGCCCGCCGAGGCCGAGGTGGAGGCCACGCTCGATCCTGCAGGTAAGGAAGTGCTGGCGACGTTAAAGGGGTTAAACGGATCCGGGTTCGACAAAGCCTATGTGGCAGCCCAGCTCGACGGACACAAGAAGTTGCTCGCTATCCAGGAGGACTACCTCAAGGTTGGGCAGAACCGCGAGCAACTAGGCGTCGCTAAGCTCGCCCGCGGCATGATCGATGAGCATCTCGATCACCTTAAAATGCTGAAAGCCTGATTCATATCAGGGGGCCGCACGACATCGTGCGGCCTCGTCTGAGGGAATTCGATCCGATCACTTCCACGTACATGCTCGTTCGACGACACGAAGCCCGTTACAACGGACTGCCAAGGGCTACTAGATGGTTTCGTCAGCGCCTGTATCGACCGTTTCAGAGGCGGGATATTTATCCGGTTGGCTGGGAACTGGCGACACTCGTTTGAACGCTTGATGGTTATCCGAGGACGTTTTCCAAGGCACAAGTGACCGTTCGGGTCCTCGGAAACTTGACCGCCCAGCCCAAAATTGCCGCTGCAACGTGTTCATCGCGTACAGGGCCCCGCTTCCAGCTAAATCACGGAACATTAGTCTCCGGTCGAATTTGCAGATATTGGAAGGAGAGACTCTATGGAACAGGGTCACCAAGGCCAGGCCCCGCCGGAACAATCGATCAGTCACGGGCCACGCGGATATCGACCGGCAATCGACAATCCGGAAACAGACCGTGACGCACTGGGAGAGACCCTGAACAATCCCAACCGGTTAAAGCTGACTGACGCAGGCAAGACGGAAGGAGACCAGTAAAGACGATCTCTGACAAGAAAAAGGCTGCTGTAAAGGCCATTCACAAGACGCTAGTGGGCAGTACGCCAAAGGGCCTCAAACGCAGCGATAATAACGGTGTCGCCGGTGCCAAGCCGCGCGGGATTATAGGATCCGACGACGCGACGGCGCACAAAACTCCTCCCGGGCAAAAGCCGGTTGGTAAGGAATGGGACATTAACTACGATAAGCGTGAGATGAACGAGGGTGACTTCTGAGGATAGCCGATGATGGAGGGTATCCTAGGCGCGACGATTTCCGATTGCGGTGGAAATTCTTTTGGGAGTGGCCTTGGGCGCGTTCTTCGACGGCATCGCGCTCCATCAGATCCCACCATGGCACCATGTGGTGACCAGCGATGGGTGCGCGGCCGACACCCTGTCGAACCTTGAACTCAACATGACGCTCAACGGGATGTTCCACGCCTGCACCTACATCTTTACAGCGCTGAGACTTTTGCTGCTGGGGCGGCGCACGCGGAAGCCCCACGGCTTCTGGTAGCCACCATTTTAATGCTCTTCGGTTCGTTCAACCTCGTCGCAGGCGATTGGCTACTGGCTGGATAAAATTTGCGTTCGGCATACCTGTTGCGGTGGCCGCAGGAAGAGTCTTGGGAGGTGGCCTTGAGGTCATCCGTTCACCGATAAGCGGCAGCGTGCGTGTGGAGGGTCCGTTCGGGGCGCTGGTCGTCCTCATGGACGAATGGCCGGACATGCGTGGCCCGGGTTATGTGAGAGCCCGCTGTCTCTGCCGTGCAGCGATTGCTGGGCGCAAGGACGCTGAGAAGGCCCGCGATTTTTCTCATCGCGGCAAGGGAAGCCGACCTGTTGCATTAGCGACGCTTTTACAGTGTTTACGATACGGAGAATCAATGATCATTTCCTGGGACAAACCCGTCGAGCTTGTTTTGTCCGACAGCGCCACGGCAGCTGGAGTACTTGCTTGCGCTCTGGCCAACGGAACATGGCGAAATTTACGAGAAGTGCAAAGAAGCGTGCATGGAGGCGATCGAAGCGGTAACGTCGCCAACCGATGCGCGTATCTTTCTTTCTGGAAGCAGCACGGTAGGCTGGAGTCGCTGCGTAAGCTCATAACGGCACATATTGAATGTCGGGTAATCAACGAGGAAGGCATAAAATGCAACCGGTAAAGTCTCCAGAAAAGGGTGGAAATTATCCGGGCCGCAACGCACACTGCCTCGAAGCGTTGGAAGGGAAAGTCCAGCAACTGCTCAAGAAAGCATTTCGGGCGGGGTGGAATCGAGAGGAAACCGCAAAAGTATTGCTTGGGATCGCTGAGCGATGGGAAACGACCGTCTCAAGTCGGACAGACTATGAATTATCATCATGCGGAAAAGCAGAGATTTCCGGAAGTCGAATTAGGGTCGAGGTTATGACCAGGGAGAGTTATCGCGACAAATCCTGGCAGAGCCGAGATATCTGACGGCACCGTCTGTTCCAGAGAAGTTTAAACGTCCTGCGGTAACGGGATTATCCCGTGATCACACGTGTCGTAACAACGTCTCGAAGAAAGCTATCCTCTCGATGCCAGATTTCGTTTCTCTTGCGAAAACCAAGCGGCCGTCGCGCAGCTCTGCCACCTGAGACTGCGTCAGCAACTTGATCGTCCGTTGGGATGGCTTTCCGATAAAGCTTATCGCCATCGCAAGCGGCCCGCCGTCGACCTTACTGATGTTAAATCGACCGGCGACAATTCGCAGCTTGGTAAGCCTAAACAGGGTCGCGGCCTCCTCGGGCAGGTCACCGAAACGATCCTCGAACTCTCCAGCAAAACCGTCCACCTCGCTACCAGAGACGGCCCGAAGCAGTCTAGCGTAAAGATTGAGCCTTACTGCTCCGTCGGACACATAGTCTGGCGGAATCGTTCCAGCGATGCTGACCTGAGACCCTTCTT
>UCKS01000098.1 GCA_900473045.1 Hyphomicrobiales bacterium | reverse complement strand
GCCGGCATCGTCGCCTCGATCGTCGAGTAATCGTCGATCGTACGAGCTGAAAAAAACCCCGCCGGCAACGGCGGGGTTTTTTTGTTGTCTGGCGACAAGTGTCACATTGTTGTGTGCCGGTGCGCCCAGAAAACTTGCAGGGTATGAATTGCGTATAACTTGGTCTGGAGAGCCGCTGTTGCAGCGCTCAAAGGGGCAGGGCTACCGGAACAACGAGGCATGCGAGCGCCTGTAGGGCCGCCGCAGAACGGAGGAACATCTCATGGGCAAGCGGATCTTGTTTACCGGCGGCGCGGGCAAGGCGGGGCGGCACGCCGTGCCTTACCTCGTCGAGGCTGGCTATGAGGTGCACAATGTTGACCTGACGCCGCTGGAGAGCCCCGGCGTCACCAATCTCATCGCCGATATCACCGATAGCGGCCAGATGTTCAATGTCATGTCGATGCACCGGGATTTTCCTGATCTGGAACAGGGGCAGGGGCCGCAGCCGTTCGATGCGGTGGTCCATTTCGCGGCTGTGCCGCGCATCCTGATCAAGCCGGACAACGAAACCTTCCGCATCAACACGATGGGCACCTACAATGTCATCGAGGCGGCGGTAAAGTCCGGCGTCCGCAAGATCGTCGTCGCCTCCAGCGAAACCACCTATGGCGTCTGCTTTGCCGAAGGGCATCGGGATTTCCATCAGTTTCCCCTGGATGAGGACTATGACGTCAATCCGATGGATTCGTACGGCCTGTCAAAGGTGGTGAACGAGAAGACGGCGCGTGCCTTTGCCGAGCGGTTTGGGGCCGACATCTATGCGCTGAGAATCGGCAATGTCATCGAGCCGCACGAATACGAACGGTTCCCGGCCTATTTCGCCAATCCGGAAATCCGCAAGCGCATCGCCTGGAGCTACATTGACGCCCGCGATCTCGGGCAGATCGTCAAGCTCTGCATCGAGAAGGATGCGCTCGGTTTCCAGGTCTTCAATGCAGCCAACGATACCGTGTCGGCCAATACGCCGACCAGGGAACTGGCGGCGCGCTATTTCCCCAACGTGCCGTTTACGCGCGAGATCGGGACGTTTGAGGGGCTGCTTTCGAACAAGAAGATCCGCGACGTGCTGGGGTTCCGCGAGGAGCACGACTGGCGTCAATATGTCGAGGTCTAGGCTGCGGATATCAAGGCGTGGAAAAGATGTCCCGATGCGGATTTCTTTTCTTTTTTCGTGCAAAGGCGCTTGTCAATGCCGGTCAAACTGAATAATAACCCGCTGACTTCATGTGGCGCTTTGCTTTTTGCACACTGCGCCGCTGGTCTAGGGGTATAGCTCAGTTGGTAGAGCGGCGGTCTCCAAAACCGCAGGTCGTAAGTTCGAGCCTTACTGCCCCTGCCATTCATTTCGGCTGATATCATGCCGTAGCGAGCTGGCGCACTATACAGGGAGAAGGCTTGTCTTTTCCGGCTAATTTCGCAAAAAGATCGTTGACCTCTTGTGATTTATAGAATCGGTCTTTATGTAGGGTTCAAATAGACACGCGGCGCGTGGGGCTGATCGTCAGCTTACGGGCCGTTAAGGCGTGAGCATTCAATGGCATCCAAAACAAATCCATTTACGTTTCTGCAGCAGGTTCGTGCTGAGACGGCGAAAGTCACTTGGCCTTCACGGCGCGAGACAATGATCTCGACGCTGATGGTATTCGTCATGGTGTTCTTTGCGGCTATCTTCTTTTTTGCTGCGGACCAACTGATGGGCTGGCTGATTGGCCTCGTCCTGAATGCTGGCGTTTGAACGGTTAGGGATGAATATGGCAGCGCGTTGGTACATCGTTCACGCCTACTCGAATTTCGAGAAGAAGGTCGCTGAATCGATCGAAGAGAAGGCCAAGCAGAAGGGTCTGAGCCATCTGTTTGAAAAGATTCTCGTTCCGACCGAGAAGGTCGTTGAAGTTCGCCGTGGCCGCAAGGTCGATGCCGAGCGCAAGTTTTTTCCAGGTTACGTGCTTGTGCGCGCCAACCTGACGGATGAGGCCTATCACCTCATCAAGAATACACCCAAGGTCACGGGTTTCCTCGGTTCCGACAATAAGCCGGTTCCGATCCCTGATTTTGAAGCCGAGCGCATTCTCGGTCAGGTTCAGGACGGTGTTGACCGTCCGAAGCCTTCGATCTCGTTTGAGGTCGGCGAGCAGGTGCGCGTCTCCGACGGTCCGTTTGCTTCGTTCAACGGTATCGTTCAGGACGTTGATGAGGAGCGTTCGCGCCTCAAGGTTGAAGTTTCCATCTTCGGCCGCGCAACGCCGGTTGATCTTGAGTACGCTCAGGTCGAGAAAGTCTGATTTCTGAAGGCTGCAGCGCCGAATTCTGTTCGGCTGCGCAGCTTTCTTTTGGTTTTGCCGGGTCGATGTATCCGGCAAATGCGGGCTAGCCCGCAAACCGCGTGGAAGGAAACCGATCTTAGCCGGATCGGCCAATCCGCACCACGCAACCGCAGCCGCCGTCTTCTTTGAAGGATGGCATGAGAAGCCGGGAAACCGGTCGTAACGTTTCCGGGACCGGTTCGCATATGGCGGGCAGGGGTACCGGGAAAACCATAAAGGCAGAGAGAAATGGCTAAGAAAGTTGCAGGCCAGCTCAAGCTTCAGGTCAAGGCAGGATCGGCAAACCCGTCCCCGCCAATCGGCCCGGCGCTTGGTCAGCGTGGCGTAAACATCATGGAATTCTGCAAGGCGTTCAATGCCGCCACGCAGGAACTGGAAAAGGGCATGCCGATCCCGGTCGTCATCACCTACTACCAGGACAAGTCCTTCACCTTCATCATGAAGCAGCCGCCAGTCAGCTACTTCCTGAAGAAGGAAGCAAAGCTGACGGCTGGTTCCAAGACGCCTGGCAAGGGCGCCAAGGCCGGTACCCTCACCAAGGATCAGGTTCGCAAGATCGCTGAAGCCAAGATGAAGGATCTGAACGCGGCTGATATCGAAGGCGCAATGGCAATGGTCGAGGGCTCGGCCCGCTCCATGGGCCTGGAAGTGGCAGGTTGAGACCATGACAAAGATTGCAAAGCGCGTAAAGAAGACCCGTGAAGGTGTTGATCCGACGAAGCTCGTTGCTCTGAGCGAAGCCATTTCGATGGTTAAGGAACGGGCGATCGCCAAGTTCGACGAAACCATCGAAGTTGCGATGAACCTCGGCGTTGATCCGCGTCACGCCGACCAGATGGTCCGTGGCGTTGTCAACCTGCCGAACGGCACAGGCCGTGACGTTCGCGTTGCTGTGTTCGCACGCGGTGCCAAGGCTGATGAAGCCCGCGCTGCCGGTGCAGACATCGTCGGTGCTGAAGATCTGGTCGATATCGTCCAGGGCGGCAAGATCGATTTCGATCGCTGCATCGCCACTCCGGACATGATGCCGCTGGTTGGCCGTCTCGGCAAGGTGCTCGGCCCGCGTGGCATGATGCCGAACCCGAAGGTCGGAACCGTCACCATGGACGTCGCCGGTGCTGTCAAGGCATCGAAGGGCGGCGCTGTTGAGTTCCGCGTCGAAAAGGCCGGTATCGTTCACGCTGGCATCGGCAAGGCATCGTTCGATGCCGCTGCTCTTGAAGAAAACATCCGCGCTTTCGCTGATGCGGTCATCAAGGCAAAGCCGGCTGGCGCCAAGGGCAACTACGTCAAGCGCGTCGCGATTTCCTCGACCATGGGTCCGGGCGTCAAGATCGACCCGTCGACGGTTAGCGCCTAATCAAGTTTATCCGGACTTTTGTCCGGTCACCAATTTCCGGCCTTTCGGGGCCGGAAATTCCGGGATCAAACCCGGAACTCCTGTCCGAGATTGCAGGTGGTTATCCCTTAATCACTTCGGCCTGCATGAGATGGGTGAGTCCCGAATTTCATTTGACGCACGCAAGTGTGGAGATTCGGTTCGAACCTCGGCTTGCCTTGTGCCGGACCCGGTTAGACGGGAACGCGCAGGGGACAGGATCCTCGAGCGTCGCCTGAGATCACTTGTGATCTCTTGCGGCAAAGGCAAACCGACTGGACTGTGTTTTGCGGTCCAGTCAACTGGAGATAGGCAGTGGAAAGAGCGGAAAAACGCGAATTCGTCACGGAGCTGAACGAGTCCTTCAAGGGCGCCGGTTCGGTTGTCGTGGCCCACTATGCTGGTGTCACAGTCGCACAGATGAACGACTTCCGTTCGAAGATGCGCGCTGCTGGCGGCACCGTCAAAGTCGCGAAGAACCGCCTGGCCAAGATCGCCCTTCAGGGTACGGAAGCCGAAGGGATGTCCAATCTCTTCAAGGGCCAGACGCTGGTAGCATTCAGCGCCGACCCGATCACGGCTCCAAAGGTTCTCATGGACTTCGCCAAGACCAACGACAAGATCGTTGTTCTTGGTGGCGCCATGGGCGCAACCACGCTGTCCGCGGATGCAGTCAAGTCGCTTGCGACCCTGCCGTCGCTGGACGAGCTGCGTGCAAAGCTGCTGGGTATGATTCAGACCCCGGCAACGCGTATCGCATCGGTTGTTGCAGCACCGGCAAGCCAGCTTGCCCGCGTGTTCGCGGCCTACGCCAAGAAGGACGAAGAAGCCGCATAAGGCGGTTTTTCGTTGTTATATCAAACCAAGTTCGAACCGAATAAAAGGAACTACAAAATGGCTGATCTCTCTAAGATCGTTGAAGACCTGTCCTCGTTGACCGTTCTGGAAGCTGCAGAACTGTCGAAGCTTCTTGAAGAAAAGTGGGGCGTTTCCGCTGCTGCACCAGTAGCTGCTGCTGCTGCTGGCGGTGCTGCTGCTGCCGTTGTTGAAGAAGAAAAGACTGAATTCGACGTCATCCTCGCTGATGCCGGCGCAAACAAGATCAACGTCATCAAGGAAGTCCGCGCGATCACAGGCCTCGGCCTGAAGGAAGCCAAGGACCTCGTTGAAGCCGCTCCTAAGGCTGTCAAGGAAGGCGTTTCCAAGGCTGAAGCTGCTGATCTCAAGAAGAAGCTCGAAGACGCTGGCGCCAAGGTTGACGTCAAGTAATTCTGCTTGTTTTAAAGGGGAGGTGGCCATGAAAATGGCCGCCTCTCTTTGACCGCTTTCTGAACATATTACCCAAAAGCCCATTGAAAACGGCTTTTGGGTAATGGGTTCTTCAAGAGGATAGTCCCGAACCAGCAACAGCACAGCAATCCGCGCTGAGCGTTTTTGGAGGTTGGACGAGATTGAACAATCCATTGATTGACGGGGTCGACTGGCCATCGGTTCCCGTCCGTTGCAGGCCCGGATGCAAAATTTGAAGGAGCGACGATGGCTCAGACCCTTTCTTTCAATGGTCGTAGGCGCGTACGCAAGTTTTTTGGTAAAATTCCCGAAGTCGCAGAAATGCCGAACCTCATCGAGGTTCAGAAGGCGTCCTACGACCAGTTCCTCATGGTCGACGAGCCGCAGGGCGGTCGTCCTGACGAGGGACTTCAATCCGTTTTCAAGTCGGTTTTCCCGATCACGGATTTCTCCGGCGCTTCGATGCTCGAATTCGTGTCCTACGAGTTCGAACAGCCGAAGTTCGACGTTGAGGAATGCCGTCAGCGCGATCTGACCTACGCAGCGCCACTGAAGGTGACGCTGCGCCTCATCGTGTTCGATATCGACGAGGATACGGGCGCCAAGTCCGTCAAGGACATCAAGGAACAGAACGTTTACATGGGCGACATGCCGCTCATGACCAACAATGGTACGTTCATCGTCAACGGTACCGAGCGCGTCATCGTATCCCAGATGCACCGTTCGCCGGGCGTGTTCTTCGACCACGACAAGGGCAAGAGCCATTCCTCGGGCAAGCTTCTGTTTGCTGCCCGCGTCATCCCGTATCGCGGCTCCTGGCTCGACATCGAATTCGATGCCAAGGACGTTGTGCATGCGCGTATCGACCGCCGCCGCAAGATCCCTGTCACGTCGCTTCTGATGGCGCTCGGCATGGACGGCGAGGAGATCCTCGAGACCTTCTACACCAAGTCGCTCTATGCCCGTGACGGCAAGGGCTGGCGGATTCCGTTCCAGCCGGACGTCCTCAAGGGCCAGAAGGCGCTTGCCGACCTGATCGACGCCGACACCGGCGAGGTGGTTGTCGAATCCGGCAAGAAGCTGACGCCGCGCCTGTTGAAGACGCTGGTCGAAAAGGGCCTGAAGGCCATTAAGGCGACAGACGACGAGCTTTACGGCAACTTCCTTGCCGAAGATCTGGTCAATCCATCGACGGGTGAAATCTTCCTCGAAGCCGGCGACGAAATCGACGAGAAGACGCTTGGCGTCATTCTGACGGCCGGTTTCGACGAAATCCCGATCCTCGACATCGACCACATCAATGTCGGCGCCTACATCCGCAACACGCTTTCGGTCGACAAGAACGAAAACCGTCAGGATGCTCTGTTCGACATCTACCGCGTCATGCGTCCCGGCGAGCCGCCGACCATGGATTCGGCTGAAGCCATGTTCAACACGCTGTTCTTCGATTCGGAGCGTTACGATCTCTCCGCCGTTGGCCGCGTCAAGATGAACATGCGTCTGGACGTGGATGCTGCCGATACCGTCCGTATCCTGCGCAAGGAAGACATCCTGGCTGTTGTCCGGATGCTCGTGGACCTGCGCGACGGCAAGGGCGAAATCGACGACATCGACAACCTCGGCAACCGCCGTGTGCGTTCGGTCGGCGAATTGATGGAAAATCAGTACCGCCTCGGCCTGCTCCGCATGGAGCGCGCCATCAAGGAACGCATGTCGTCGATCGAAATCGACACCGTCATGCCGCAGGACCTGATCAACGCCAAGCCGGCTGCTGCTGCCGTTCGCGAGTTCTTCGGTTCCTCGCAGCTGTCGCAGTTCATGGACCAGGTCAACCCGCTGTCGGAAATCACCCACAAGCGCCGTCTTTCGGCTCTTGGACCGGGCGGTCTGACGCGCGAACGCGCTGGCTTTGAAGTCCGCGACGTTCACCCTACCCACTACGGCCGTATCTGCCCGATCGAAACGCCGGAAGGCCCGAACATCGGTCTGATCAATTCGCTGGCAACCTTTGCCCGCGTCAACAAGTACGGCTTCATCGAAAGCCCTTACCGCAAGATCGTTGACGGTAAGGTGACCAAGGATGTCGTCTACCTGTCGGCGATGGAAGAAGCCAAGTATCACGTGGCCCAGGCCAACTCCGAACTCAACGAAGACCAGTCCTTCGTTGAAGAATTCGTTGTTTGCCGTCACGCCGGCGATGTTATGCTCGCACCGCGCGACATCGTGAACCTGATGGACGTTTCACCCAAGCAGCTCGTGTCTGTGGCGGCAGCGCTCATCCCGTTCCTGGAAAACGACGACGCCAACCGCGCGCTGATGGGCTCCAACATGCAGCGTCAGGCCGTGCCTCTGCTGCGTGCGGAAGCTCCGTTCGTCGGTACCGGCATGGAGCCGATCGTTGCGCGTGATAGCGGTGCTGCTATCGCTGCCCGCCGTGGCGGTGTGGTCGACCAGGTCGACGCGACCCGTATCGTTATCCGTGCGACGGAAGATCTCCAGGCCGGCAAGTCCGGCGTTGATATCTACCGCCTGCAGAAGTTTCAGCGTTCCAACCAGAACACTTGCGTCAACCAGCGTCCGCTGGTCACCGTCGGTGACATTCTGAACAAGGGCGACATCATCGCTGACGGTCCGTCGACCGATCTCGGTGATCTGGCTCTCGGCCGCAACGCGCTCGTCGCGTTCATGCCGTGGAACGGCTACAACTACGAGGACTCGATCCTTCTGTCCGAGCGCATCGTTCGCGATGACGTGTTCACCTCCATCCACATCGAAGAATTCGAAGTGATGGCACGCGACACCAAGCTTGGTCCGGAAGAAATCACCCGCGACATTCCGAACGTTTCGGAAGAAGCGCTGAAGAACCTCGACGAAGCCGGTATTGTCTACATCGGCGCCGAAGTGACCCCTGGCGACATTCTGGTCGGCAAGATCACGCCGAAGGGCGAAAGCCCGATGACGCCGGAAGAAAAGCTTCTGCGCGCCATCTTCGGTGAAAAGGCGTCCGACGTCCGCGACACCTCCATGCGCATGCCTCCGGGCACCTTCGGCACCATCGTCGAAGTTCGCGTCTTCAACCGCCACGGCGTGGAAAAAGACGAACGCGCGATGGCGATCGAGCGGGAAGAGATCGAGCGTCTTGCCAAGGACCGCGACGACGAACAGGCGATCCTCGATCGCAACGTCTACTCGCGTCTCCTTGACATGCTGCGCGGCCAGGTCGCCGTAGCCGGTCCGAAGGGCTTCAAGAAGGGCACTGAACTGTCGAACGCCGTCATTTCCGAATATCCCCGCTCGCAGTGGTGGATGTTTGCGACGGAAGACGAAAAGGCTCAGGGCGAAGTCGAAGCTCTGCGTGGCCAGTACGACGAATCCAAGTCGCTGCTCGAGCATCGCTTCATGGACAAGGTCGAAAAGGTCCAGCGCGGCGACGAAATGCCTCCGGGCGTCATGAAGATGGTCAAGGTCTTTGTCGCTGTGAAGCGCAAGATCCAGCCAGGCGACAAGATGGCTGGCCGTCACGGCAACAAGGGTGTGGTTTCCCGCATCGTGCCGATCGAAGACATGCCGTTCCTCGAAGACGGCACGCATGTTGACGTCGTGTTGAACCCGCTCGGCGTGCCTTCGCGCATGAACGTTGGCCAGATCCTGGAAACCCATCTGGGTTGGGCCTGCGCCGGCATGGGCAAGAAGATCGGTGCCATGCTCGATGCCTATAAGGCGGGCGCTGAAATTCAGCCGCTGCGCGATAC
Organism: Hyphomicrobiales bacterium; assembly: GCA_900473045.1. Lineage (GTDB taxonomy): Bacteria > Pseudomonadota > Alphaproteobacteria > Rhizobiales > Rhizobiaceae > Pararhizobium. The sequence goes on along the minus strand of UCKS01000098.1, from coordinate 9,187 downwards.
CATCGATAGTGTCATCGGCTCCGGCCCGAAGGGCGAACCGATCAAGGACTACGACGACGACTCGATCGTCCGTCTGGCCGAGCAGACCCGCCGCGGCGTGTCGATCGCGACGCCGGTCTTCGACGGTGCAGTCGAAGCCGACGTCAACGAGATGCTGGAACAGGCAGGCCTGAACGTTTCGGGTCAGTCGACGCTGTATGATGGCCGCACCGGCGATCAGTTCGACCGTCAGGTCACGGTTGGCTACATCTACATGCTGAAGCTGAACCACCTTGTGGACGACAAGATCCACGCCCGTTCGATCGGTCCTTACTCGCTCGTCACTCAGCAGCCGCTCGGTGGTAAGGCGCAGTTCGGCGGTCAGCGCTTCGGGGAAATGGAGGTCTGGGCTCTGGAAGCCTACGGCGCCGCCTACACCCTGCAGGAAATGCTGACGGTCAAGTCCGACGACGTGGCTGGGCGTACCAAGGTCTACGAAGCGATCGTCCGCGGCGACGACACCTTCGAGGCTGGTATTCCGGAGAGCTTCAACGTTCTCGTCAAGGAAATGCGCTCGTTGGGTCTCTCGGTCGAACTGGAAAATTCCAAGCTCGACGAACTCAACGCGGCAAACCAGCAGCTGCCGGACGCGGCCGAATAAAACATCGAGGTGCGTGCCGCTTTCCCAAGCGGCGCGCACCATTTCCACCCAGTCTCAAATCGTTGGGGCAGGGTAGGAAATGCGGCCGCATTTCGTGCGGTTTTATCCGTTTCGTGCAGGAAGCCGGCGCCCGGGATTTGCCGCGCTCTCTGCCAAGCTCAGGGCGATAGCCCATAAAGGAGATAGGCATGAACCAAGAGGTCATGAACCTTTTCAATCCGCAGGTGCCTGCGCAGACCTTCGATTCCATCCGGATTTCGATTGCGTCGCCGGAGAAGATTCTCTCCTGGTCCTACGGTGAGATCAAGAAGCCGGAAACCATCAACTACCGTACGTTCAAGCCGGAACGCGACGGCCTTTTCTGCGCGCGTATCTTTGGCCCGATCAAGGACTATGAGTGCCTGTGCGGCAAGTACAAGCGCATGAAGTACAAGGGCATCATCTGCGAAAAGTGCGGCGTCGAAGTGACGTTGTCGCGCGTTCGCCGTGAGCGCATGGGGCATATCGAGCTTGCAGCTCCGGTGGCCCACATCTGGTTCCTGAAGTCCCTGCCGAGCCGCATCTCGACGCTGCTCGACATGACGCTGAAGGATATCGAGCGCGTCCTGTATTTCGAAAATTACATCGTCACCGAGCCGGGCCTGACTTCCCTCAAGGAAAATCAGCTTCTTTCGGAAGAAGAATACATGATCGCCGTCGAGGAATTCGGCGAAGACCAGTTCACGGCGATGATCGGTGCTGAAGCCATCTACGAGATGCTGGCTTCGATGAATCTCGAGAAGATCGCTGGCGATCTGCGCGCGGAAATGGCTGACACCACGTCCGAGCTGAAGCAGAAGAAGCTGATGAAGCGCCTGAAGATCGTCGAGAACTTCATGGAGTCCGGCAACCGCCCGGAATGGATGATCATGAAGGTCGTCCCGGTGATCCCGCCGGACCTGCGTCCGCTGGTTCCGCTGGACGGCGGCCGTTTCGCGACCTCCGACCTGAACGACCTCTATCGCCGCGTCATCAACCGGAACAACCGTTTGAAGCGCCTGATCGAGCTGCGTGCGCCTGGCATCATCATCCGCAACGAAAAGCGCATGCTGCAGGAATCCGTTGACGCCCTGTTCGACAACGGCCGTCGTGGCCGCGTCATCACCGGTGCCAACAAGCGTCCTCTGAAGTCGCTGTCCGACATGCTCAAGGGCAAGCAGGGCCGCTTCCGTCAGAACCTTCTCGGCAAGCGCGTCGACTATTCCGGCCGCTCGGTGATCGTGACCGGCCCGGAACTGAAGCTGCACCAGTGCGGCCTGCCGAAGAAGATGGCGCTCGAACTGTTCAAGCCGTTCATCTACGCCCGCCTCGACGCCAAGGGTTATTCCTCGACCGTCAAGCAGGCCAAGAAGCTGGTTGAGAAGGAAAAGCCGGAAGTCTGGGATATCCTCGACGAGGTTATCCGCGAGCACCCCGTGCTTCTCAACCGTGCACCAACGCTGCACCGCCTGGGCATCCAGGCCTTCGAACCGATCCTGGTTGAAGGCAAGGCTATCCAGCTGCACCCGCTCGTCTGCACGGCTTTCAACGCCGACTTCGACGGCGACCAGATGGCCGTTCACGTTCCGCTGTCGCTGGAAGCGCAGTTGGAAGCCCGCGTCCTGATGATGTCGACCAACAACATCCTGCACCCGGCAAACGGCGCACCGATCATCGTTCCGTCGCAGGACATGGTTCTCGGCCTCTACTATCTGTCGATCCTGAACCAGAACGAGCCGGGCGAAGGCATGGCCTTCTCCGATCTCGGCGAACTGCATCACGCGCTTGAAACCAAGTCGGTGACGCTGCACGCCAAGATCCGTGGCCGCTTCAAGACGGTCGATGCCGATGGCAAGCCTGTGTCGAAGATCTATGAAACTACGCCTGGCCGGATGATTATCGGCGAACTTCTGCCGAAGAACGCCAACGTGCCGTTCGACGTCTGCAACCAGGAACTGACCAAGAAGAACATCTCCAAGATGATCGACACGGTCTACCGCCATTGCGGCCAGAAGGACACGGTCATTTTCTGCGACCGTATCATGCAGCTCGGCTTCGCCCATGCCTGCCGCGCCGGCATTTCGTTCGGCAAGGACGACATGGTCATTCCGGATACCAAGGCCAAGATCGTCGGTGACACCGAAAGCCTGGTGAAGGAATACGAACAGCAGTACAATGACGGCCTGATCACTCAGGGCGAAAAGTACAACAAGGTTGTTGATGCCTGGGGCAAGGCAACCGACAAGGTCGCCGAAGACATGATGGCCCGCATTAAGGCCGTCGAGTTCGATCCGGAAACCGGTCGTCAGAAGCCGATGAACGCCATCTACATGATGTCGCACTCGGGTGCTCGTGGTTCTCCGAACCAGATGCGTCAGCTCGGTGGCATGCGCGGCCTGATGGCCAAGCCGTCGGGTGAAATCATCGAGACGCCGATCATCTCGAACTTCAAGGAAGGCCTGACCGTTAACGAGTACTTCAACTCGACCCACGGTGCCCGTAAGGGTCTCGCAGACACCGCCTTGAAGACTGCAAACTCCGGTTACCTGACACGCCGTCTCGTTGACGTCGCTCAGGATTGCATCGTCAACTCGGTGGATTGCGGTACCGAAACCGGCCTCACCATGACTGCCATCGTCGATGCCGGTCAGGTCGTTGCCTCCATCGGTGTCCGTGTTCTCGGCCGTACGGCTCTCGACAATATCGATCACCCGATCACCGGTGACCGTATCGTCGATGCCGGCCGCATGATCCTCGAGGCCGATGTCGTCGAGATCGAAAAGGCTGGCATTCAGTCGATCCGTATTCGTTCGGCTCTGACCTGCGAAATCCAGACCGGCGTCTGCGGCGTCTGCTATGGCCGTGACCTTGCACGCGGAACACCTGTCAACATGGGTGAAGCTGTCGGCGTTATCGCCGCTCAGTCGATCGGCGAGCCGGGCACCCAGCTGACCATGCGCACGTTCCACCTTGGTGGCACGGCAACGGTTGTGGACAGCTCGTTCCTGGAAGCGTCGTACGAAGGCACGATCCAGATCAAGAACCGCAACATGCTGCGTAACTCCGACAACGTTCTCGTCGCGATGGGCCGTAACATGGCGGTCCAGATCCTCGACGAACGCGGTGTCGAGCGCTCCTCGCAGCGTGTCGCTTACGGTTCGAAGATCTTCGTTGATGACGGTGACAAGGTGAAGCGCGGCCAGCGTTTGGCCGAGTGGGACCCCTACACACGCCCGATGATGACGGAAGTCGAAGGTACGGTTCATTTCGAAGATATCGTCGATGGTATCTCCGTTCTGGAAGCGACCGACGAGGCAACCGGCATCACCAAGCGTCAGGTTATCGATTGGCGTTCGACGCCACGCGGTATCGACCTGAAGCCGGCAATCGTCATCAAGGACAAGAACGGCTCGGTGATGAAGCTGTCGCGCGGTGGCGACGCCCGCTTCATGCTTTCGGTCGACGCCATTCTGTCGGTCGAGCCGGGCACCAAGGTCTCCCAGGGTGACGTGCTTGCACGTTCGCCGCTGGAAAGCGCCAAGACGAAGGACATCACCGGTGGTCTGCCGCGCGTTGCCGAACTCTTCGAAGCGCGCCGTCCGAAGGATCACGCGATCATCGCCGAAATCGATGGTACGATCCGCTTCGGCCGCGACTACAAGAACAAGCGCCGCGTGCTGATCGAGCCTGCGGAAGATGGTGTTGAGCCGGTCGAATACCTGATCCCGAAGGGCAAGCCCTTCCATCTTCAGGACGGCGACTATATCGAAAAGGGTGACTACATCCTCGACGGTAACCCGGCTCCGCACGACATCCTGGCGATCAAGGGCGTGGAGGCACTCGCTTCCTACCTGGTCAACGAAATCCAGGAAGTCTACCGTCTGCAGGGCGTTGTGATCAACGACAAGCACATCGAGGTGATCGTTCGCCAGATGCTGCAGAAGGTGGAAGTGACCGACGCCGGTGACTCGACCTATATCGTTGGCGACAGCGTCGACCGTATCGAACTGGAAGATGTCAACGATCAGCTGATCGAACAGGGCAAGAAGCCGGCTTACGGTGATCCGGTCCTGCTCGGCATCACCAAGGCATCGCTGCAGACGCCGTCGTTCATCTCGGCCGCTTCCTTCCAGGAAACGACCAAGGTGCTGACGGAAGCTGCGATCGCCGGCAAGACCGACGGCCTGCAGGGTCTGAAGGAAAACGTCATCGTCGGCCGCCTCATCCCGGCCGGTACCGGTGGTACGATGACCCAGATCCGCCGTATTGCGACCGCACGCGACGAGATGATCCTCGAAGAGCGCCGCAAGGGAACAGGTGCCGATACGGCAACGCCGATGCTTGCCGACATGGCAGCCAAGGAAGAAGCCACAGCCGAATAAGGCTTGAAAGGCGAGGGCGGTTATCCGCCCTTTCCAATCCATCGAAAAAGCCGCCCGGAGCGATCCGGGCGGCTTTTTGCATGTTGTCTCAAATGAGTTCGCCGCAGTCACATGGGCGGCGGCACTTAGTTTTGTTTACCCGAACTTGATGATCGCCACTTCGCCGGTCAGCGCGCCCTGGTAGGCCGAGGCGTGCGGTTCTTCGTTGGGAATGTCGGTGAGCGTGCCGATCTGGTCGAGGTCGGCTTCGAGGAACCCTTCTTCGGCCAGCGCGTTCAGCGCCTCCCGGACGGCGGTATCGTCATCCGGCGCGCGCAGCATCACGTGGATGTCCACGCCTTCCTTGTCGCCGTCCTGCTCATAGGCCTTGCCGATGATGATGAAGATCATCGGTCCGTCGAGATTGTTGTCATTGTCGGGCTGGGCAGTCATGGCTATTTCCTCTTTCGAAAGATATGTGAAACGACTTTACAGCGTATTGCAGCGGCGCGCGTCGAAAAAAAACACCGTTCCAACACGAATCGTCGTGGTCTGGGGGAGGGCGATTCCCGCCGTTCTTGCCAAATTGTAGAATGGCTTTATGATTCTTTAAGTTGAACAGGCCGCCCTGGCGATTCCGCCCCGTGCTGACCGCCACGGACTGCCGTTTCGGCCTCAAAGCCTTGTTTTGCAGGCATGTCAGCCCTGCCGAACCAAGAATAATTGTTAATTCCCCTTGACGCGACACCCCGAAATCAGTACACCCCGCCCCATCGGAGCCTATGTGAGGCTGGCTGGTTCGGAACGTCACGTTCTGGAGTTCGCCTCAAACAAGGTTCGAAACGCACGCTGAAGACCAAAACGCTGCACGCAAGACGCTGAAAATACTGGTGTCCTCTGCTTTTTGCGGGCCATCTGCCGAAAGGCGGATCGGTCCTTGTTTTGCGCATTTATAGCGTTCGAAACCGCCGGAGACGGCATTGATCCGCCCGCAAGGGTATAGAGACAGAATTTGTAAGGGATGGTTATATGCCTACCGTAAACCAGCTGATCCGCAAGCCGCGTCAGGCACAGGTAAAGCGCAACAAGGTTCCTGCTCTGCAGGAAAACCCGCAGAAGCGTGGCGTTTGCACGCGCGTCTACACGACGACCCCGAAGAAGCCGAACTCGGCTCTGCGTAAGGTTGCCAAGATCCGCCTCACCAACGGCTTCGAAGTCATCGGCTACATTCCTGGCGAAGGTCACAACCTTCAGGAACACTCCGTTGTCATGATCCGTGGCGGTCGCGTAAAGGACTTGCCGGGCGTTCGTTACCACATCATTCGCGGCGTTCTCGATACCCAGGGTGTCAAGAACCGTAAGCAGCGCCGTTCGAAGTATGGTGCAAAGCGTCCGAAGTAATTCGGGTTCCACAATTTAAGGTGCTGCGCGAGGTTCTCCGCGTGTTAAGGCGCCCGTTCAAAGTTGAGAGACAAAAGTATGTCACGTCGTCATAGTGCAGAAAAGCGCGAGATCAATCCGGACCCGAAGTTCGGCGATCTGGTCGTCACCAAGTTCATGAATGCAATCATGCTTCATGGTAAGAAGTCGGTCGCTGAAAACATCGTTTACGGTGCGTTCGATCTGGTCCAGGGCAAGCTGAAGCAGGAGCCGGTCACCGTGTTCCATTCCGCTCTCGACAATATCGCTCCGCACGTCGAAGTTCGTTCGCGCCGCGTCGGTGGTGCAACCTACCAGGTTCCGGTGGATGTTCGTCCTGAGCGCCGTCAGGCTCTCGCCATTCGCTGGCTGATCGCTGCTGCCCGCAAGCGCAACGAAACCACCATGATCGATCGCCTTTGCGGCGAACTCATGGATGCGGCAAACGGCCGTGGTTCCGCTGTCAAGAAGCGCGAAGACACGCACAAGATGGCTGATGCCAACCGTGCATTCTCGCATTATCGCTGGTAATCGACGTACAATTTTCGAAAGGCAGTCATTATGGCTCGCGAATATAAAATCGAAGACTACCGCAATTTTGGTATCATGGCGCACATCGACGCCGGCAAGACCACGACGACTGAGCGGATTCTCTACTACACTGGCAAGTCGCACAAGATCGGCGAAGTTCATGACGGCGCTGCCACCATGGACTGGATGGAGCAGGAGCAGGAACGTGGTATCACCATCACGTCCGCTGCCACCACGACCTACTGGAAAGGTCGCGACGGCAAGATGCGCCGCTTCAACATCATCGACACCCCCGGCCACGTCGACTTCACCATTGAAGTCGAACGTTCGCTGCGCGTTCTCGACGGTGCGATCGCCCTGCTCGACGCCAACGCCGGTGTTGAGCCGCAGACGGAAACCGTCTGGCGTCAGGCTGAAAAGTACAACGTCCCGCGGATGATCTTCTGCAACAAGATGGACAAGACCGGTGCTGACTTCTACCGCTCGGTAGAGATGATCAAGACTCGTCTCGGCGCCATCGCTGTTGTCATGCAGCTGCCGATCGGTGCGGAAACCGAGTTCAAGGGCGTTATCGACCTGATCGAGATGAATGCCCTGATCTGGCGCGACGAGTCGCTCGGTGCCCAGTGGGATGTCGTCGAAATTCCGGAAGACATGAAGGAAAAGGCTGCAGAATACCGCGAGAAGATGATCGAACAGGTCGTCGATATCGATGAGCAGGCCATGGAAGACTATCTGAACGGCATCATGCCGGACAACGACAAGATCCGCCAGCTGGTTCGCCGCGGCACCATCGACGTGAAATTCCACCCGATGTTCTGCGGTACGGCTTTCAAGAACAAGGGCGTTCAGCCTTTGCTCGACGCCGTTGTCGAATATCTGCCTTCCCCGCTCGACATTCCGTCGATCAAGGGCATTGATGTGAAGACCGAAGCCGAAATCGCCCGTCATCCGTCGGATGAAGAGCCGTTGTCGATGCTCGCCTTCAAGATCATGAACGACCCCTTCGTCGGTTCGCTCACCTTCGCCCGTATCTATTCCGGCAAGCTCTCCAAGGGCACGTCGGTCATGAACACGGTCAAGGAAAAGCGTGAACGCGTCGGCCGCATGCTTCAGATGCATTCCAACTCCCGTGAAGACATCGAAGAAGCCTTTGCCGGCGACATCGTTGCTCTCGCAGGCCTCAAGGAAACCACGACCGGCGACACGCTCTGCGATCCGCTGCACCAGGTTATCCTCGAGCGCATGGAATTCCCAGAGCCGGTCATCCAGATCGCCATCGAACCGAAGACCAAGGGCGACCAGGAAAAGATGGGCCTCGCGCTCAACCGCCTGGCTGCTGAAGATCCTTCGTTCCGTGTCAAGACGGATGAAGAATCGGGCCAGACGATCATCGCCGGCATGGGTGAACTTCACCTCGACATCCTCGTCGACCGCATGCGCCGCGAATTCAAGGTTGAAGCCACCGTCGGCGCGCCGCAGGTTGCTTACCGTGAATCGATCACGAAGCGTCACGAAGAAGACTACACGCACAAGAAGCAGTCCGGTGGTACCGGTCAGTTCGCGCGCGTCAAGATCGTCTTCGAACCGAATGAAGAAGGCGACGACTTCAAGTTCGAATCCAAGATCGTTGGTGGTTCTATTCCGAAGGAATACATCCCCGGCGTTCAGAAGGGCATCGAAAGCGTCCTGTCTTCCGGTCCGCTGGCAGGCTTCCCGATGCTTGGCGTCAAGGCAACCCTGATCGACGGCGCATTCCATGACGTCGACTCCTCGGTTCTCGCCTTCGAAATCGCCTCGCGTGCCTGCTTCCGTGAAGCAGCCAAGAAGGCTGGCGCCCAGTTGCTCGAGCCGATGATGAAGGTCGAAGTCGTGACGCCGGAAGATTACGTCGGTGACGTGATCGGCGATCTGAACTCGCGTCGCGGTCAGATCCAGGGCCAGGAAGCACGCGGCATTGCCGTCGTGATCAATGCCAACGTGCCGCTGGCCAACATGTTCAAGTACGTGGACAACCTGCGCTCGATGTCGCAGGGCCGTGCACAGTATACGATGACCTTCGATCACTATGCGCCGGTTCCGTCGAACGTGGCACAGGAAATCCAGGCGAAGTACTCCGGTCAGAAGTGACCGGAGCCTAAGCCAGCTGACAGAAACAAGAGAATTCCCCCTCGGGGTTACAAAACGGAGAGCCGGAAATGGCAAAGAGCAAATTTGA
>UCKS01000022.1 GCA_900473045.1 Hyphomicrobiales bacterium | reverse complement strand
GCTCGATCGAGCCCCTCCCCACAAGGGGGAGGGTTAATCTCAAAAGAAACCCAGTGCTTTCGGGCTGTAGCTCACCAGCATGTTCTTGGTCTGCTGGTAATGATCGAGCATCATCTTGTGGGTTTCGCGGCCGATGCCGGATTGCTTGTAGCCGCCGAAGGCAGCACCGGCCGGATAGGCGTGGTAGCAATTGGTCCAGACACGGCCGGCCTGAATGTTGCGGCCGAAATTGTAGCAGCGATTGGCATCGCGGCTCCAGACGCCGGACCCCAGGCCATACAGCGTGTCATTGGCGATTTCCAAGGCTTCTTCGTCGGTCTTGAAGGTCGTCACCGACACGACCGGCCCAAAGATTTCCTCCTGGAAGACGCGCATCTTGTTGTGGCCCTTGAACACCGTCGGCTTGACGTAAAAGCCGCCGGAAAGTTCTCCCTCAAGATTGTTGCGCTCGCCGCCGATCAACACTTCGGCGCCTTCCTGCTTGCCGATGTCCATGTAGGACATGATCTTTTCCAGCTGTTCACTGGAGGCCTGGGCGCCGATCATCGTCGACATGTCGAGCGGGTTGCCCTGCTTGATCGCTGCCACACGTTTGATGGCCTTTTCCATGAAGCGGTCGTAGATCTTTTCATGCACCAGCGCACGGCTCGGGCATGTGCAGACCTCGCCCTGGTTCAGTGCAAACATCGCAAAACCTTCGAGCGCCTTGTCGAGATAGTCGTCGTCCTCGCGCATGACGTCTTCGAAGAAGATGTTCGGCGATTTGCCGCCGAGTTCCAGCGTGACGGGGATCAGATTCTGGCTGGCATATTGCATGATCAGCCGGCCGGTGGAGGTTTCACCGGTGAAAGCCACTTTGTTGATGCGCGGGTTGGTGGCCAGCGGCTTGCCGGCCTCGAGACCGAAACCGTTGACGATGTTGAGCACGCCGGGCGGCAGAAGGTCGCCGACGAGTTCGATCCAGACGAGGATCGAGGCCGGTGTCTGTTCGGCCGGTTTCAGGATGACGCAATTGCCGGCAGCCAGCGCCGGAGCAAGCTTCCACGCAGCCATCAGGATCGGGAAGTTCCACGGAATGATCTGGGCGACGACACCGAGCGGCTCGTGGAAGTGATAGGCGACCGTGTCGTGGTCGATCTCGCCGATCGTGCCTTCCTGGGCGCGGACGCAGGACGCGAAATAGCGGAAATGGTCGATGGCGAGCGGCATGTCGGCGGCCATCGTTTCACGCAACGGCTTGCCGTTGTCCCAGGTCTCGGCCTTGGCCAGAAGCTCGATATTGTCTTCCATCCGCTGGGCGATCTTCATCAGGATGTTGGCGCGCTCCGTCGAGGAGGTGCGGCCCCATTTTTCCTTGGCGGCGTGGGCGGCATCCAGTGCCAGCTCGATATCGGCAGCCTCGGAACGGGCGATCTGGCAGAGAACCCCGCCGGTGACCGGTGTCGTGTTGTCGAAATAGCGGCCGCTCACCGGCTCGCGCCAATCGCCACCGATATAGTTGCCATATTTCTGCTTGAACGGGTTCTCGACGATCTTTTGATGCAACATCTGATTTCTCCTCCTGAACAGACTCCAACATCTGCTGGCAGAAGGGTGCGCCGGAACGTTCAGAACGCGTATAGGCACCCTGCTTGCGCAGGACACCAAGTGTTTCAGATGTGCGACAGGTGAAATGCAGCAAACGTGCTGCAGCGCGGCAAATGACGCCGCGCCGGGATCGGCTGCATCAATTGACCGAGAGTTTCTTCATCTTCCGGTACAGCGTCGCCCTGCTGATCCCCAAAGTATCGGCCGCCAAAGACACATTGCCATTGGCGCGCGACAACACGCGGCGAAGAGCGGCGCGTTCGGCATCGACAAGATCCTCGCCCTGCCCCATCGGCGCCTCGTTCAACAGGTCAGCAGCCGGAATGCCATTGGCAATGCGCCGGTCATCGAGATTGAGCTTGAGCCGGGCGGCGCGGGTTGCCCCGAGCACGAGATCGTCGCGGTCGATGGCGATCAGCGCCGGACTGCTCTTGCCGTCGGCCGGTACCAAAAGGATACGCGCGCCATTGAAGGCGCGGTGGAACAGATTGGCCTCGATGCGGGCTGCGGCATCGCGCACCGCCTGCGACAACAGCAGCATGGCCATTTCGCCGGCATCGTCGCGGCACGTGGAAATATCGATGGCGGCGGCGACCCGTCCGAGATGATCGCGGATCGGCGCAGTGACGCAGGAAAGCCCCGTATTGCAGCTCAAAAAATGCTGGTCGCGCTGGATGACGACGGCGCGCTCGTCGGCGATTGCCGTGCCGATGCCGTTGGTGCCGACGCTCGCCTCGCTCCACACGGTTCCGGACCAGAGACCCAGCCCGCGAAAATCGTGGTCGTCACCAGGCGCGCCGCGGCGTTCGAGCGCAATGCCGTTCTCGTCGGTCAACAGCAGGCAGCAGCCCGCCTTGCCAACCGTCGAAAACAGCCGGTCGAGCTCGCCTTGTGCTTCCTCGATCAGGTGTCCGGATTTTTCGCGCGCCGCCCGGAACTCCTGCTCTGAAAGCCGCAACGGCGAACGGGCATCTTCAGGTGATAGCCCATGAACAGTCAGGCAGCGGCGCCAGGATGCGGCGACGGGCGAACTGGCTGCAGCCGACATGTGGTGTGCAACGGCCTGAACATGATCGGAATGTTTCATCGGCTCTCCTCCCTGAGGGCTGACGCGAACCTCACCATAGATAGAATGGCAGTAAAACGTCCAGTTGAGCAAAGGTCAAAGACAAAACGGCCTCAGCACCAATTATAGCCTATCCGAAGCAGATGGTATTGCCCGGACATGACGATATGATAGGCAAGTCTATCTTCAGACACGCCCGCAGCCATGGTTCCCGTACAATGTTTCGTGACTTCTCCCTTCAGAGCCTGTTCATGGGCCTGCTCACTGCCTTCGTTGGTTTCGCAAGTTCCTTTGCCGTCGTGCTGCACGGACTGACCGGCGTCGGCGCAACCGAGGCGCAGGCAGCGTCCGGTCTGATGGCGCTGTCGATCTCGATGGGCCTGTGTGCGATCGTGCTCAGCCTTTCGACACGGCTGCCGGTGAGCATTGCCTGGTCGACGCCGGGCGCGGCACTGCTGGCAAGTTCAGGCGCGGTCGCCGGCGGCTTCAATACGGCGGTCGGCGGCTTCCTGATCTGCGGCGCGCTGATCGTCCTTGCAGGCCTGTGGAAACCGTTGGGGCGGGCAGTCGCCGCAATCCCGGCAGCACTCGCCAATGCGATGCTCGCCGGTGTGCTGCTCGGCCTGTGCTTTGCGCCGGTCAAGGCCATCGCCTTCAATCCTTTGTTTGGCCTGCCCATCGTTATCGCCTGGGTGATTGTCGGCAGTATCAACCGGCTGTTTGCAGTGCCCGCAGCGCTGCTGGCATTCGCGCTGGTATTGGCCTTTGGGGTCGATATGCCAGCCGATGCAATGGCGCGGCTTTCGGCGACGCTGGTTCCGCATATCGAATGGGTCACCCCGGCCTTCACCATTGCCGGCCTCGTCAGCATCGCGCTGCCGCTGTTCATCGTCACCATGGCATCGCAGAACATTCCGGGCATAGCCGTCCTGAAGGTGAATGGTTATGAACCGCAGCCCGGGCCGCTGTTTGCAACAACCGGCCTGTTCTCGATCCTGAGTGCCCCGTTCGGCGGCCACGCGGTCAATCTGGCGGCGATCACCGCTGCGATGTGCGCCGGCGAGGATGCGCATCGCGACCCGGCACGGCGTTACTGGTCGGCGATCGTTGCCGGTGCCGGGTATATCGTCTTCGGGCTTCTGGCCGCGACCGTAACGGCCTTTGTCAGCCTCGCCCCACCGATCCTGATCCAGGCGGTGGCCGGCCTTGCCTTGATCAGCGCCTTTGCCGGATCGGCCATGGCCGCATTCAAGGAAGCGGACGGCCGGGAAGCCGCAGCCGTGACATTTCTGGTTACGGCATCCGGCGTCAGTTTCGCAGGGGTATCCGGCGCTTTCTGGGGGCTGATGGCGGGCGGGCTGATGCTCGCACTCGCGCGGTTCACCCGGTCGCGGAAAGGCTGAGGCACCGATCACGCAACGGCGGACCGGACGTGGATGGTTTCCGGTTCTGTCAGGTCTGTCCGGTCGCAGGGGCGCTCCCCGCACGGTTTGTTCACCACATGGCTGATCTCGCTCAACGGCATCGGCCGGCCGAACAGAAAGCCCTGCACCTGCGGACAGCCTTCCCTCAAGAGGAAGTCCATATGCTCTTCACGTTCGACGCCTTCCGCCAGAACCGGGATGCCGAGGCTGTCGGCAAGGATGATGGTCGAGCGGACGATGGCGGCCGACTGGCGGTTGGTCGTCACGCCATCGATGAAGGCACGGTCGATCTTGATCTTGTCGAACGGAAAGTTCTGTAAGGTCGTCAGAGAGGAATAGCCGGTGCCATAGTCGTCCATGGCGATCTTGACTCCGAGCTGCTTCAGCTGCCGGATGATACGCAGGGCATTTTGATGATCGGCGATGATGCCGGATTCGGTGATTTCCAGTTCCAGCCGCGACGGCTCAAGGCCCGTTTCCAGAAGAATTTCATGTACCCGCGTCGCCAGGTTGGCGTTTGCGAGCTGACCAGGGGCGACATTCACCGCGATCCTGAGCGGGTTCTTCCAGCATGCCGCCTGCTGACAGGCGGTGCGCAACACCCAATCGCCCAGTTCGTGAATGAAGCCGTTCCGGTCGGCGATCGGAATGAACTCCGCCGGTGGTACCATGCCCCGCACCGGATGATGCCAGCGCAGCAGAACCTCGAAACCGATGACGTCACGGGTCAGCGAGTTGTTCTGATACTGGTAGTAGAGCTCGAATTCGTTGCGTTCGATCCCCTGGCGCATGTCCATCGCCAGTGCGCTGCGGTCCCGGGCCGCATCGTCCATCGCCGGCTCGTAGTGCCGAACGGCATTCGATCCGACCGTCTTGGCACGGTACATGGCAAGATCCGCCTGAGCCAGAAGCTCCTCCGGCTTGGGCGCGTCGGCGGGGTAGCGCGAAATGCCCACGCTGGTGCCGACAAGCAGATTTTTCCCTTCCCATTCGACGGGCTTGATGATCGCCTCGATAAGCCTCGACGCGAAGGCGGACGCTGCGTTGTCCCCGGCGAGATTGCGGGACAGGGCGACAAACTCGTCGCCGCCCATCCGCGCAATGAATTCCCCCTCGCCCAACACCTTCGACATGCGTTCCGCCACGCCACGCAGGACCGCATCGCCGGCCGCATGCCCGTGCACGTCGTTGACGTCCTTGAACCGGTCGAGGTCGAAGGACAGGACCGCGATCCCAGGCGCGTCATTCTTCTGCCGGGAGATCATCTCCTGAAGATGCTCTCCGAGAGCGACGCGGTTTGGCAATCCGGTCAGCGGGTCGTGAAGCGACAGATAGCGGAACCGCTCCGCCGCTCCCCGTGTTGATTGAAGATCGATGGCATAGGTCGATGCGCCGAGCGCCAGCATCACGCCGATAATCGCGACCACCACCGTCAGCAGGCTATCGGGGATCATCTCAGCCGAGGTGATGATGAACGCATCCGGGATGATCGTGATCGCGCTCATTCCGGTAAAATGCATCGTCGTGATCGCCAGGATCAGGGCGGCAATGCCGAGATACTGACGGGCCGGCGTCCCCGGCCTTGCAATCAGGTTCATGGTAACAGCGCCGAAGCCGATACCGAGGAACACGGAGGCTGCGTAATAGCTCTGATCCCATTCCATCCGGCCAGCAATCTGGTAACCGGCCATGCCCGTGTAGTGCATGAAGGCGATCCCTGCTCCGACGACGACGCCGCCGAATTCAACGAGGATGCTGGGCTTGCCTGCCGCCGTGATCAGAAATCCCAAAATGGTGATGACGATCGCGGCAGCCAGAGAGGCCATCGTCAGCGTCGGCTCATAGGCATGTGCCAGGGGCGGATTGAAACTCAGCATCGCAATGAAATGCGTCATCCAGATCGTCGATCCACCGACGACGCCGCTGGTGAATAGCCAGTTCAGCTTCTGCATCCCGACGCTGCGCTGGACACGGACGTAAAGCCGGACGGTCAGGATAGACCCCAATGCGCAAACAAGAGTTGCAAGCGCGAGAAGTCCGTAACTGTGTTCGGTGGCTATACAGGAAAGAACCTTGAGCATTGACACCACCCGTAATGATACGGACGGGATCGTCTCACGCAACCCCTAATAATCATTAAATGACACTTATACAACCTACAGAGAGCGTAGCGCTTCGGGAAATTGGAGGCTCCGTAACGACGCAACCCCCGTAGAAGATGGGTTCTTTCGGGGGGCCGCTGGACCAATCGCAGCGCCAGTCAATCAAAATAGAACCACCATAGCGTGTCTTTACACCGCTTTTGCCCGGACCTGAAGAATGCCTATCCCGCAAGTGTGCAATTTTGGTGCGCGGGCGCCGGATGGATCATGCAGCGACGGCGTCGTCTGCGTCCTTTTCCGGCTGTGCTGAAGGGGCAGGAAGCAAAAGCGTATTGTTGACCACATGATCGATCTCGCTCAGTGGCATCGGCTTTCCAAACAGGTATCCCTGGACCTGCAGGCAGCCTTCGCTGCGCAGGAAATCCATGTGCTCCTCGTTCTCCACCCCTTCGGCAAGCACCGGAATATCGAGGCTTTGGGCAAGGATGATGGTCGAGCGGACGATCGCGGCCGACTGCCGGTTATTGGTGACACCATCGATGAAGGCGCGGTCGATCTTGATCTTGTCGAACGGGAAATTCTGCAGCGTCGAGAGCGACGAATAGCCGGTGCCATAGTCGTCCATGGCGATCTTGACGCCGAGTTGTTTCAACTGGCGGATGATGTGGAGCGCGTGCTGCTGGTCGGCGATGATGCCCGATTCGGTAATTTCCAGTTCGAGGCGGGCCGCGTCGAGACCGGTCTCCTTCAGGATTTCGCTGACGCGATTGGGGAAATTCGTGTCGGCCAACTGGGCCGGTGCGACATTGACGGCGATCTTGATCGGGTTCTCCCAGGACGCAGCCTGACGGCAGGCGGTCACCAGCACCCAGTCTCCGAGTTCGTGAATGAAGCCGTTCTTCTCGGCGATCGGAATGAATTCCATCGGCGGCACCATGCCGCGCACCGGATGCTTCCAGCGCAACAAAACCTCAAATCCGATGACGTCCCGGGTCAGCGAGTTGTTCTGGTACTGATAATAGAGTTCGAACTCGTTGCGCTCGATACCCTGGCGCATATCCATGGCAAGGACGCTGCGGCTGCGGGCGGCATCATCCATCGAAGGCTCATAGACGCGGATTGAATTCGAACCCGCCGCCTTGGCGCGGTACATGGCCAGATCCGCCTGCGCCAAAAGCTCTTCCGGCGTGCGGGCATCGACGGGAAAGAGCGAGATGCCGACACTGCTGCCGACCAGCAGCGTCTGGCCCTGCCATTCGACCGGCTTGCCGATTTCGGCAATCAGCCGCGCTGCAAAGGTCGTTGCCTCGCTCTTCATGAAGAAGTTGGAGGTCAGCGCAACGAACTCATCGCCGCCGATGCGAGCGACATATTCCCCCTCAACCAGGACCGACGCCATCCGCTCGGAAATTGTCCGCAAAACCGCATCACCGGCCGCATGGCCGTGGACGTCGTTGACATCCTTGAACCGGTCGAGGTCGAAGGACAGCACCGCGACGCGCGCCGTGTCATCCTTCTGGCGCCGGATGATGTCTTCGAGATGTTCGCCGAAGGCAACCCGGTTCGGCAGTGCCGTCAGCGGGTCGTGCAGCGAGAGGTGCCGGAAACGCTCAGCGGCCAGATGGCTGGAGTGCAGGTCGATAATGTAGGTGGATGCACCAAGGCCCAGCATCAGACACATCATCGCCATGACCATGATGATCAGCAGATTGTCCGGGATAAGTGCTGCCGACGGCTGGATCATCGGATCGGGAATGATGGTGATCGCCGCCATACCGGTGAAGTGCATGCTGACGATCGCAAGAATGAGCGCAATGACGCCGCCGTATTTGCAGAAACGGGTGACCGGGCGCGCAACCCGGCTGGTGGCGAGAGCACCGAAGCCAACGCCCAGAATGATGGAGGCCACATAATAGGTAAAATCCCATTCGACGCGGCCGGCAATCTGGTAGGCCATCATTCCCATATAGTGCATGATGGCGATGCCGGCGCCGACGATGGCGCCGCCGAGCTCGATGGCCGGTCCGGTCTTGCGCATGGCGGTAACGTAAAAGCCGAGTGTCGTCACCGCGATCGCCACGCCCAGCGATGCCAGGGTGAGGATCGGCTCGTAGGCGTGTGCCAGCGAGGGTCTGAAGCTCAGCATGGCGATGAAATGCGTCGTCCAGATCGTCGAGCCGCCGATGGCTCCGCTCAGAAACAGCCAGTTCAGCTTCTGCACGCCGACCGTACGCCTGACCCGGGCATAGAGCCTGAGGGTCAGGACGGAACCGAGAACGCAGACAAGAGTTGCAAGCGACAGCAAACCATAATGATGATCTATTGCGATGCAGGAGAGAACCTTGATCATAAAACACCTGTTTTGAACGTGGCCGCAATCTGCCATGCAACAGCTAAGAGAGATTAACGCGTCTGGTTTTCCATGATTTGACGGTTATCAAGCCCTGAAAGATATCACGCGCTACGTGCAGATGTGGGTGCAGCGCCACTTTCAAGCGGGTTTTCCGGCAAAACGCCACTTTTCCCGGCAAAACCCCGCTTTGCTTGCAATTGCGGGCGTTCTCGGCTATGGACGCGCGTCCGCGCAGACACCCTTGGAGGCAAATGCGGATGAGACGGTCAAACGTCTCGGTTCATCCAGTCTTGATCGATAAGCGGATGAGCTCTCCAAAACACACCAGAAAGGTACGACCATGAGCCATGCATCCTACGAGCTCAAGGCCGAAACGCGCGAACGGGTTGGTAAGGGGTCCTCCCGTGAACTTCGCCGCAACGGTCTTATTCCTGCAGTCATCTATGGTGACAAGCAGACACCGATTTCCATCTCCCTCTCCACGAAGGAAGTCACCCAGAAGATTCACGCCGGTGGTTTCATGACCACCATCGCCACGATCGACGTTGGCGGCGAGAAGATCCGCGTCCTGCCGAAGGACTACCAGCTGGATCCGGTCCGTGACTTCACCCTGCACGTCGATTTCCTTCGCGTTTCGAAGGACAGCGTCGTCACCGTGGAAATCCCGGTTCACTTCGTCAACGAAGAAAAATCCCCGGGCCTGAAGATCGGTGGCGTTTTGAACATCGTTCGTCACGAAGTCGAACTGGTTGTTCCGGCCGACGACATTCCGGAATTCCTGACGGCCGACCTGTCGGGCCTGAAGATCGGCGACGGCATCCACATCTCGAACATCAAGCTGCCGAAGAACGCGACCCCGGTTATTGCCGACCGCGACTTCACCATTGCCACCATCGCGCAGCCGGCTGGCGGCACGACGGAAGAAGAAGAGACAGCTTCCGAGTAAAAATCGAGGCCTGACGGCCTGGATTGTAACCCGCCTCACACCACGTGAGGCGGGTTTTTTGTTGCGCGGTCCGCGCCTTGCCTTTCCAGTGCGGCTGAACCAGCCTTCAGCTTTTATCCAGAGGTTTCAGCAACATTTAAGATTTTCGTGATGAGTTGTCGCCGGGGGATTATCCGGCTTCAGTGTACGAGAATCCTAATGGGACGTGAAATTGGTGGCGCAACCGGGAGCATCCGATGATGCACTCTGTTGAAAATCGTTTTATTGCGATCGTTTGTGGTGCGATGCTTATCTTTATCGCTCCGCTGATCGTGTTGTTTCTGACCTTGTCGTCGGAGCGCGTTGCGCGTGAAAGTCTGCAAAACACGCAGGTTCTCATGGAGGCCGGTGCTCAGGCGCTTGCCAAGCCGCTTTGGGATTTCGACACGGACGGTATCGAGCAGATTGCAAAATCGCTGATCGGCGATGCGGCGATCATGTCGGTGCAGGTCAAGGACAGTTCTCAATCAATCTCCGTCAGTTTGCCCACCGGCCCGGTGGATGCCAGCCTGCCGCACAAAGTTCTCACCAGGGAAATTCTCTATAATTCGAAGGACGGCCAGAAGTCTGTCGGCACTCTTGAGATAAGGGTCTCCACGCCTGGCCTGTTGTCGCGCTTCAGCAAGGATGAGCTGAGCATATTTTTCATCCTGATCGTCGCCGTCGGCATTGTCTTTGCAGCGGCTATCCTCGGCAACCGTTTGACAGTCATCCGGCCGCTCATGCGGTTGACGGCGGCAATCGAAGCCACAAGACGGCTCGGTTCGCGCCACCATGTCGACTGGACATCGGACGACGAGATGGGAACCCTGGCGCATAATTTCAACGAGATGCAGAGCAAGCTGGAGCGTGAGGAAACCGAGCTGAAGCTCGCCCATAGCCGTGCCACCGACATCTACAACCTCACCCCATCCATGCTGTTCTCGCTCGATCCGGCCAATTGCCTCACCGCCGTCAGCGACTACTGGCTGACAGCCACGGGCTATGCCCGAAGCCACGTCATCGGGCGTGTGTTTACCGATTTCGTCGACGAACACTGGCATGAAACCTACCGGGCCCGCCGCCGCAACGGCAACACCACCCATGCCAATATCTGCGAAGTCACTGTGCCGTTCATCAAGGCAAACGGCGATACGATGACCGTTCTTATCCTTGAGATGAAAAGCGCGGCCAGCGGCGAGCGGGGCGGTCTCTCCCTCTCCGTGATGACCGACGTTACGGAATTGAAGCAGGCCGAAAGCCGCAACCACGCGCAGGCCATCACCGATCATCTGACAGGCCTGTTGAACCGCCAGGGTTTCGAAGCAGCTCTTGATGATGGCATCCGCCAAGCCGACGAGAATACGATGCAGCTCGCCTGCATCTTCATCGATCTCGACCGCTTCAAATGGATCAATGACAATTTCGGCCATGCCGCCGGCGACGAAGTGTTGCGCCAGGTGGTTACCCGTGTGCGCACCACCCTGCGCCCCGGCGATACGATGTCGCGGCTCGGCGGCGACGAATTTGCCATCCTGGTCAGCGCCGAGGACGTCGAAGCCCTGGCAAGCGAAATCGGCGACCGCATCTGCGCCAGCCTGCGTCAGCCGATCCTCGTCGAAGGTGCCGAGCTTTCAGTCAGCGCCAGCGTGGGCATCGCACTTTATCCCGATCACGCGGCAAACGCGGCGGAACTGCTTTTGAAATCCGACATGGCGATGTATGCGCGCAAGCGCGACGGCAAGAACGGCATGCTGCTGTTCGATACCAGCATGCTCGACACCGCCCGCGAACGCCACGAGATGGAACAGAACATCGAAGCCGGCCTCAAGGAAGACTGGTTCGAAGCCTATCTGCAGCCGATCGTCAGCCTCAGCGATGGCCGCATTGCCGGGTTTGAGGCGCTGATGCGGCTGAACCATCCGGAAAAGGGTATCCTGCCGCCAGCCAAGATCATCGGCATCGCCGAGGAAACCGGCACGATCGCCCGCATTGGCGAGCGCGTGCTGGAAAAGGCGATCGGCCATCTCGCCCGGTTGACGCGGCTGGAAGGGACGGAGACCACTTATCTCGCGGTCAATTTCTCGCCACTGCAGTTTGAAGAGACACTACCGCACAAGCTCGCGGCGCTGTTGCTCAAGCATCATATCTCCCCTGCTCGCATCGTCATCGAGATCACCGAAGCGGTGCTGATGGCCGACAACCCCGGCATTCATGCCGTCCTGAAGCAGCTCAGCGAATTTGGCTGCCGCATCGCGCTCGATGATTTCGGCACCGGCTATTCCTCGCTCAGCTATCTCAACCGGTTCCCGGTCGATATCGTCAAGGTCGACCAGTCCTTCACGCGGTCGCTGACGACGGGAACGGCCGATGTCCGCCGCAAGAGCCGCATGCTGATCAAGGGCATCCGGACGATCTCGCACCAGATGGGCTGTACCGTGGTTGCAGAAGGCATCGAGACCAAGGAACAGTGGGAACTGCTGCGCAAGCTGGGCCTCGACTACGGTCAGGGCTATCTCTTCAGCCGGCCGATGCCGATCGAAAACATGTTGCTGATGCTGGAAATGGAATCAGAAGCGAAGACCACCAGTCTCGCATGATGACAACCACGATGACGGGGGAACGGGTATGAGACAGATCGCTTTCGCACTCGCCCTCCTTCTATCAGGCATGGCTGTGTCGGGCACGGCGAATGCCGAAACACTGAAATTGCTGACGGAGGAATATCCGCCCTACAATTTCAGCAAAAATGGTCTCATCAGCGGTGCTGCAGTCGAGCAGGCTGAACTGATAATGAAGGCGCTCGACGCCCCCTATGCCCTGGAAATCCTACCTTGGGCGCGGGCACTGTCCCGTGCGGAAAACGAACCCTGGACCTGCGTCTTTACGACAGGGCACGATGATGAGCGCGACAAACGCTTCAAATGGGTCGAGCCGCTGCTCATCGATCGCATGATCATGGTGCGCAAGACGAGTTCGGGCGTCAATCCTGCCACTATCGAAGAGGCAAAGCGCTTCACGGTGGGGACGCAGCGGGGGGATTTTTCCGGCACCTATCTCCAGAACCACGCCTTTCCCAAGATCGATTTCGCTTCCGACATGGAAACGACACTGAAGAAGCTGCTCGGCGGGCGCATCGACTTGATGATAACCTCTGAAAAGACGTTCGAAGCAATGCGCGATCAGGGCACGGCGATTGAACCCGCGCTTATCCTTGAGGGCAAGCGCTATGGTTTTGCCTGCAACCTCGGCCTGCCGGATGCCATGGTGGAAAAGATTCAGGCACAGCTCGAAAAGCTCATTGCCGACGGCACACAGGACCGGATCTTCGCCAAATACGGACTACGTTCGAACCGATAGGCCAGCCGATCGCGGCGGCCCCATCGACACGCCCGCCATACAAGGAACGCTGTCAAACATCGCGACGGACCGGAAATTCAATGCACGCGCTCCGCAAACGGTTGACATCCTGTCACCAACGCGGTGCAAGACAGCTCTGTCCGACTGTTAGAGATATCTCCATGCTGATTTTCGCAGGTCTTGGTAATCCCGGCGCCGAATATGCCGGCAACCGCCACAATATCGGCTTCATGGCCGTCGACGCGATCCAGCGGCGCCACAGCTTCTCGCCCTGGTCGAAGAAGTTCAAGGCGCTGGTTTCGGAAGGCGAAATCGGCGGCGAACGGGTGCTCCTGATGAAGCCGCAGACGTTTATGAACCTCTCGGGTGAAGCGGTCGGCGAAGCCATGCGCTTCTACAAACTGCAACCGAAGGACATTCTGGCGATCTACGACGAACTCGATCTGATCGAGGGCAAGGCGCGGATCAAGACCGGCGGTGGCCATGGCGGACATAATGGTATCAAGTCGCTTGACGCCCATTGCGGCCGCGAATACCGCCGCCTGCGCCTCGGCATCGGCCATCCGGGCTCCAAGGAGAAGGTCAACAATCACGTGCTTGGCGATTTTTCCAAGGCCGACAAGCTCTGGCTGGAGCCGCTCCTGGACGCGCTTGCCGACAATGCCGGTATGCTCGTGAAATCAGACGATTCGCAGTTTCTCAACAAGCTGACGCTGGCCACTGGCGGTAAACCGGAGCCGGAAGCAGCACCTGCGAAGCCCGCCGCTGGAAAATCGCATATCCGCCAGGCCCGCAACAGCGCCCAGCCAAAAATCCTGCCGACGACCGGGCCAATGGCCGACATGCTGAAAAAGCTGTTCGGCAACAAGGACGAGTAGGCCGGTGCCGGGCGAAGACTTCAGCATCCGTCCGGCAACGCAAGCCGACCTTCCGGCACTGCTTGCGCTCTACCGCCATCTCAACGCGGACGATCCGGAGATTGCGCCGGATATCGCCGCCGAACGGTTCGCCGAGATCACTGCCCAGCCCGGCATGACGGTACTGATCGGTCTCTCGGGCGAAGCCTTGACCGCGTCGGTGACACTGGTGGTGATCCCCAACCTCACCCGTAGCGGTACGCCCTATGCGCTGATCGAGAATGTCGTCACCCATGCGGAGTACCGGAAGCGCGGGCACGCGAGAGCCTTGATCCGGCACGCATTCGCATCCGCGTGGCGACAGGGCTGCTATAAAGTCATGCTGCTGACCGGATCGAAAGACCCGGCGACGCTGGCATTCTATGAGAGATGCGGGTTCACGCAGAACAAGACCGGATTTCAGATCAGGCGCCCGCCCCGAATTTGACGCTCCCGACGACCCCAACCTATTCTTCCGGCTCCGTCGTGAACATCAGCGGAAAACCCGCCTCTTTGCCCAGATCCGTCGCTTCCTTAGCCTTGCTCTCGGCAATATCGCGGGCGCAAACGACAATGACGCAGACCCCCATCTTGTGTGCTGTCAGCATCATCCGGTAGCCGGTCTCCTCGCTCATGTGGAACACCGCCTTCAAAACCATGATGACGAATTCGCGCGGCGTATAATCGTCGTTGACCAGAATGACCTTGTAGAGTTTCGGCCGTTCCAGCTTCGGTTTGGTCGTTGTTTTGGGTTTGAGACCGGTATCGTTTTCGGCCATCGGAAATCCGCCCGTTGATCACAGGAGTGGAGGAAAGATCTATTGTGCATCGCAAGCAGGCGTCAAACAAGATGCGCCCGGACGCCATCTGGCCTATAAAGCCTGCAAAATTGGTCTGAGGCTTGACCTCGGCCCAAGTTTCCGCAAAAGGCACTGCAACAGAATTCGATCGGACAGGTTTCAAGACCATGGGTTTCAAATGCGGTATCGTCGGACTGCCGAATGTCGGCAAGTCCACTCTCTTCAACGCTCTGACCAAGACGGCGCAGGCGCAGGCCGCGAATTATCCGTTCTGCACCATCGAGCCGAACACCGGCGAAGTGGCCGTACCCGACCCGCGCATGCGCAAGCTGGCCGATATCGCCAAGTCCAAGGAACTGATCCCGACCCGTATCTCCTTCGTCGATATCGCCGGTCTCGTGCGTGGCGCATCGAAGGGTGAAGGCCTCGGCAACAAGTTCCTCGCCAATATCCGCGAAGTCGATGCCACCGTGCATGTGCTGCGCTGCTTTGAAGACGACGACATCACCCATGTCGAAGGCCGCATCAATCCGGTTGGCGATGCCGAGACGATCGAGACCGAGCTGATGCTCGCCGATCTGGAAAGCCTGGAGCGCCGCACCGAACAGACGCGCAAGCGCGCCGCCTCCAAGGACAAGGAATCCGTCGCCCTCCTGCCGGTCATGGACGCGGCGCTGAAGCTGCTGCAGGACGGCAAGCCGGTGCGCACGCTTTTGCCGACGCTGGATGCGGAAGAAAAGCTGGTACTGCAGGGCCTCAACCTCCTGACCGCCCATCCGGTTCTCTACGTCTGCAACGTCGCCGAAGCCGATGCAGTATCCGGTAACGCCCATACCAAGGCTGTTGAGGAAATGGCCAAGGCGCAGGGCGCCGAAACCGTGGTCATCTCGGCTGCGATCGAATCAGAAGTAGCGCAGCTGCCGGAAGAAGAAGCCAAGGAATTCCTGGAAGCGCTCGGCCTGCATGAGGCCGGCCTCGACCAGTTGATCCGTGCCGGCTACAAGCTGCTCGACCTGATCACCTATTTCACCGTCGGCCCCAAGGAAACACGCGCCTGGACCATTCCGCGCGGCACCAAGGCACCCGCTGCAGCCGGCGTGATCCACACCGATTTCGAACGCGGCTTCATCCGCGCCTTCACCATCGCCTATGAAGACTATATCGCCTTCGGCGGCGAAAGTGGTGCCAAGGAAGCTGGCAAGGCACGCGACGAAGGCAAGGAATATGTCGTCCAAGACGGCGACGTGATCCACTTCCGCTTCAACACCTAAGGAAGCGTCAAGCCAATCAAACTGGCTGTACGTGCGACTCATAACAATTCAAGACGAAAAACGCCGTTCGTTAACTTTAGCGAGCGGCGTTGTCGTCCGTGGCGTTTTGCGGCGGCCATTGGCGCTTGCCCTTCCAGCGTTCGGCTCTATGTTTGCCTCGCAATCACTCGAGGAGTTTTCGATGCGCCTGATTCCTGCCCTTCTGCTTTCAACCGCCCTCGTCACCCAATCGGTGCAGGCCGCAGATATCAGCCATCAAGGCGCTCAGGAACTTGAACAGAAATTTACCGCCTACCTGCCGGAAAACCTGGCAAAGTCCGGCCTGATCAAGGTTCGGCCCGGGACCGCCGATTACGAGCTGACCTTCGATCCGACCGTGCTTCTCAAGGATGTTGATCCAAAGACCTTCAGCATTTCAGGCCTGAAGCCGCTGCTTTCGCTGATCCGGCCGATAGAGGACGGGCTTTGGCAGTTCTCCCAGGCCGCCGATCTCGATGTGAAGGGACAGTTCACCGCCGGAACCGAGAAGACCGAATTCACCTACAAGATCGACGCGATGCGTACCGAAGGCATCGTCGATCCCGATCTGCTCTATTTCAAATCCGCCAACATGTCGGCCGACGGCATATTCATGACATCGACGTCGCCGCAGCAATCGGTCGAGGCGCGGTTCGGGTCGATGACAACGACGATGAACACGACGCGGGCCACACCACAGACCATCGACATCCGGTCCAACACGGCGATGACTGGCTTTACCGAGACAATCATCGATCCGACCAAGACGAAGATCGATATATCCGCCGGCAGCGTGACAGCAGATGTAGCGTTCAACGGGCTCACCTATCGGCCGCTGCAGGATCTGATTTTCTTCGTCCTCGACAATGTGAAAAAGGAAAAGCTGCTGGCGACCGAGCAGGTGCGACTGAAGTCGCTGGTGCGCGCCAACCTGCCGATGTTTGACAACCTTTTGGAATCGATCGAGGTCGCCAACCTCAAGGTCGGCACGCCGACCGGCACGTATGGCGCGGAAACGCTGCGTTACACCATCGATACCAACGGCCTGAAGGACGATGCGAAAGTCGGCTTCGGCGTCACCATAGACAAGCCGTCGCTGCCGCCGGGCCTGGTGCCGGATGCCTTCCTCTCGGCACTGCCCGAAACCGTGACCACCCGCATCTCGCTGGAAAAACTCAATCTGGCCAGTGGTATCACCTATCTCGTTGACCGCGCCAATTTCGACGCCGACAAGCCGCTGACCGATGAACAATCGGCGGAGGCCGGCCGGATCTTTCTGCCGGGCGGTGCCATGACGATCAAGTATGACGAGGTTTCGGCCCGCTCCGCCGTCTACGATTTCAGCCTGTCGGGCACGACAACGGTCTATCCCGAGCAGCAGGGCCGCCAGGATACCGACATCACCCTCTACGCCAAGGATTTCGACAAGACGGTCTCCTACCTGCAGCAGAATGCTGCAACCGTGCCGGAATTCGGCCAGGCCGCCTTCATGCTGCTGATGGTCAAGGGCTTTGCCAAGCGGGCGCCCGATGGCCGCGACATGTGGAACATTGTTATCGACGAGAACAAGAAGGTGAAGATCAACGGTCAGGACCTGCCGTTCCAGCCGTGAGCTGGCGCGACGAAGACAGATTGCCGCGCTCGACTGTTTCCATTTCCCACGACGGACGTGGATGCTAAACAAGCCGTCTGGAGGACGATTGCCGATGCTTCACTTTGAGGATTTTCCGGTTGGAAAACGGTTCGATTTCAAACCGGCCGAGGTCAAGGCAGAGGATGTCATCGCCTTTGCGTCGGAATTCGATCCGCAGCCGATGCACCTGTCTGAAGACGGCGGCAGGGCCAGCATCCTGGGCGGACTTGCCGCTTCGGGCTGGCATACCAGCGCGATGATGATGCGCATGCTTTGCGACAGTTATATCCGCGAGACGGCGTCGGAAGGTTCTCCCGGCGTCGACAGCATGGAGTGGAAGAAGGCGGTGCTTGCCGGCGATACGCTGTCGGGCAGTTGTACGGTCGTTGATGCGCGGGTCTCGCGCTCGCGGCCCGAGATTGGCATCGTGCGGCTGCGCGCCGTCGTCACCAACCAGCGCGGCGAGACCGTGGCGATCTGCGACTATGCCAACATGATCCGCTGCCGGTCGATAGAAGAACTGGTGGCAGGAGAAAAGCCATGAAGCTGTCGGACCTTCATCCCGAAGGCACACGGGAAACCATCGGCGAAGTGACCTTCACGGCGAAGGACATCATCCATTTCGCCGAGAAGTTCGATCCGCAACCCTTTCACCTCGATGCGGAACTGGCCAAACAGTCGCTGTTCGGCGGGCTCTGCGCCTCGGGCTGGCATACGTGCGCCGGCTGGATGAAATGTTTCGTACCCTACTGGATGGACGAAATGAAACGGCTGGCGGCCGAAGGCATCGTTGCGCCAAAGCTCGGCCCCTCCCCCGGCTTCAAGGACATGCGCTGGCTGCGGCCGGTCTTTGCCGGCGACACGATCACCTACTCGGTCACGTTCGTCGCGGCAAAGGCTCTGGAATCGCGGCCGGGATGGCGGATCAACACCATCCTCTGCGAAGGCGAAAACCAGGACGGCCAGCCGGTCATCCGGTTCGAAAGCAAGGTCATCGAGTTTCCTTGAGAAGACCCCCGGTCAGCCCTTCGCCCGGTAGACCGGGTGTAGCCGTGACGTGATGGTGACGGGCAGGACAGAAACGATAGCCCGCCGCAGCACCTGCCAGAAAATTCCGATCAGCAGCACGACGACACCGACAGCCAGGACGGTGACCGAAAAATAATCGCTGAAGTCCACACCACCCCGCTGCAGGATCGTCCAGATCGCCAGACCGAGCGACAGCAGCCCGGAGGTGACGAAGGCGCGCCGGTCGATGATCAGGCCGATCATCATGAACAGCACGACGATCGCCAGCACCGCTGCGGCATCGCCTGGCGAGGTGGCATCTCCCCACCATTCTCCTGTCACGTTGCGCAGGAAGATGAACGACAGCATGGCGTAAAGCAGTGCCGGAGCCGCTGCCAGATGCAGCCAGAACGCCACATCGGATTGACGGCTTTTGCGGGTTGGATCGGCGATATCGTAGGACATGGCCGCCGTGAATAGGCCGAGCGCACCGATCAGAAATACGCACGCTGAAAGCCCAGGATACTCAAAGAAGATGTAGAAAGAGCCGGTCGCCTTGGTCATGAGGAGAAGGACAATGTCTACTGCTAGCAGCGCGAGGGAGACAAGAGTTGCAGCGAGTGCCAACGGTACACGGTAGCGCCAGTAAAAGGCTACAAGTACCGTAGCCCATATAGGAAGAGCGACGAGCCCAATCATGAGGCCATCGTAGAATTCCGGGCCCCAGTCGATAACCAGCATGGCAAACACACCGGTCCAGTGCGCCAGAGCCACCGTCAGCACCACAGCCGGAAGCGCCAGACGCTGGCGGCGGATAAGGATTTCGGCGAGAATGACGATCGCTGGGAAGACCGCGAACAGGCTGCCGATACCCCAAAGCCCGACCAGCGCCACGATGACGCCGATGGTGATCAGGATATCGTGAAAACCGCGAACGAAGCGCGGCTGTTCGCTTTCTTCGGCCTCGAGCGCATCGGCGAGTAGCACCTGGCTGGGGGCCGAACGCTTTTCGTCGCCCGTATCCGGCGTGGCAGTAAGAAGATACGGCACCAGCTTTTCCGCCTGTGCCGCAGTGATGATTCCCTCGTCAGCGGCGGAGCTGAGCGCATCGCGTATCGAAACCATGCTGTTTTCCCGGTATTTCAGTGGCCGTCGAATTCGATCAACGTGCGAACCTCGACACCGAGCGCTTCGAGCTTCTTGCGGCCGCCGAGTTCCGGCAGGTCGATGATGAAGCAGGCGGCAACGATATCCGCACCCATCTGCTGCAGAAGCTTGGTCGCCCCTTCGGCGGTACCGCCGGTGGCGATCAGGTCATCGACCAGAACGACCTTTTCACCCGGCTTGATGGCGTCGCGGTGCATTTCCATCTCGTCGACGCCGTATTCGAGGCTGTAGGCAATGCGGACGATATCGTGCGGCAGTTTGCCCTTCTTGCGGATCGGCACGAAACCGGCCGACATCTGGTGCGCCATTGCGCCACCCATGATGAAACCGCGCGCTTCGACGCCTGCAACCTTGTCGATCTTGGTACCAGCAAAGGGCTGGATCAACGCATCGATCGCGCTGCGAAAGGCGCGCGGATTGCCGAGCAGCGTGGTAATATCGCGGAACATGATGCCGGGCTTCGGATAATCCGCGATGTTGCGGATGGAAGCGATCAGTTCCTGCTGAAGAGAAGAGCTCATGATGGTGGGCATGCCTTTGCGGAGGTCTCAGGGAGACGAAGGCATAGCATCAAAGCCGAGGTTTTCTATAGTGCTTTCTAACGGAAATTGGTTGGGAGCAGGACCGAAACTGCCCTGCTCCGCCATCCCAACCTATTGGGCGGTATCGCTCGTCTTGAGCTTTTCCTGCACCTTCTTGGCGACATCCGGATTGGTCTGCGCAGCCGTGATGATGGTCTTGTATTCGTCAAGCGACATGTCGGGTGACTTTTCAACCGCATTGATCATCTGCTTGTTGGCTTCGTTCTGAAGCTTCTGCTTGTTCGTCGCGTCCTTCTCGGCGCCGATCTTGGCGGCATAATCCTGGCGCACCTTGTCGACCTGCAGATAGGCGACGGCGAAGGCTTCGATCTTCTGGTCGCTGATGACGGCGGGTGCCGTGCCCTGCATCGGCTGGGTGCCCTGCGGTTCGGCGGCGCCTTGGGCAAAAGCGGGCGAGCTAATGACGATCAGGCTGAGAGCGGCAGCGGTCAAGGCTGCAACGGGCATGTGGCGAATGGTCATATGCGTGTCCTTCCTTAAGTCAGTCTCAAGGCGATTTTCATCGCCCTTTCCGAAAGGGGCGAACCCCAGCCCCAAGGGTTGAGGATGGATCGGGCGACAATGTGACCCTGAAAAGGAAGCTTCATGACCATGTCGCGTTCAGAAAACGGGCGTTCCTCAACAGCGCGCCGTCAATATCGTGAACACGATCGAGCAATCAGGGGAACTATCCTCCCGCGTTTTCGGTTATAGTCGCACCGTTCCGCGTGGCCGAAATCCAGCCGAGTGGAACATACAAACGCAAGGAGGAGCATCATGCGATTGTTTGAATGCGGCACCCTCGTGCCCGGTTGCGATTGGCACACCCACGCCGACGGCGACGCTGAAGTCGTGCGGCGTGCCGTGGAGCACATGCGCACGGCGCATGGAGAAACGCTGATTCGCGAAAACATGGTCGACAACATCAAGGCACGTATCGTCGAGGAGGCGAAGGTCGCCTGAACCTCAGAAGTCAGTTTCAGACCATCGATTGAAGCCGGGCAACCAGCGTTGCCCGGTCGGCATTGAAATTGCCATCCACCCATTTGTCTTCAAGCTGCCCCAGAATCTCCCCGACACGCTGCCCGGCGGGAATGCCGGCTGCCAGAACATCGGCACCACTCAGCGGGAACACCGGCTTTTGCCATTTCTCCGCCCGCGTCAGCAGCCGCTGAAGACGGGCCGTCTCGGGCAGCTGCGCCGGGTCATTTTCGGATTTCTGGCGCGAGGAGGCGAGCGACAGTCGCAACGTCGTCGCCAGTCCCTTTTCGCCGTTCCGGTAAAGCAACCGGTCGAATGCGGTATCGGCAATCTCGGCAGGCAAGCGCGGCGCCTTGGTCCAGGCGGCAAAATAGGCCGCCTCCGCCTTCGACAGCCGCAGCCGCTTGGCCATCGCATCGAGCCGCTCCGCATCCGACGGAACGATTGATGCCAGCCTGAGCAGCGGATCAGGCTGCCAGCCAAAAGTCTGCTCGGCTGCAATCAGCCCCGGTATCGCGTCGATACCCCATTTTTCGCTTTCCGGGAGAATTTCCGTGAGTACCCCCGATGTCCGCATCCACAGCAGTGCCCGGCCGGGATCACGTGCCGCAAGCAGCTTCTTCAGTTCGGACCAGACCCGCTCGGCCGATAGCGTCGAGAGTTTCGAGCGCGCCTGAGCACAGGCGCGAAGCCCATCCGCATCCGGGCGGCCGGAGCCGTAATGGGCGAAGAAACGGAAGAACCGCAGCACCCGCAGATAATCTTCTGCCACCCGCTCGCTGGCATTGCCGATGAAGCGGATCGTCCGCGTCTCGATATCGGCGAGACCGCCGACGAGGTCGATCACCTCACCGTTGGCATTGGCATAGAGCGCGTTGATCGTCAGGTCGCGTCGTTGCGCATCCACCGTCCAGTCGGTGCCAAACGCGACCTCGGCATGGCGGCCATCCGTCTCCACATCACGCCGCAAGGTCGTGACTTCGTATGGGATGCCCTCGATGACCAGCGTCACCGTGCCGTGTTCGATGCCGGTCGGCACCGCCTTGATGCCGGCCGATTTGGCACGCGCAACCACCTCTTCCGGCAAAAGCGTGGTCGCCATGTCGATATCGGCGACGGCAAGTCCCATCAGGCTATTGCGCACGGCACCACCGACGACACGAACCTCGCCGCCATCGGCGTTCAAGAGATCAAACACGCGTGTCAGCGCGGGCGCCGAAAACCAGGCCTCGGTGGCAACGGTGGTCATGCATAAAGCCTTTCATACAACATACGGACAATGCCCGCAGTAATGCCCCAGATGTGCTGTTCGCCGTAGGGCATGCTGTAAAAATGCCGCTCGGCGCCCTTCCAGGTCGCCTGGCCGCGGCCGTGATTATCAGGGTTCATCAGGAAGGACAGCGGCACGTCGAAGACGGCAGCGACCTCTGCAGGATTGGGAATGAGATCGTAACCCGGCTGGACCACGGCTAGGATCGGCGTAATGCGAAAGCCGGACATAGCCATGTAGTAGGGCAACCGTCCGACCGTCTCGACGAAGCGGCGGTCGAGGCCTATTTCTTCCTCGGTTTCGCGCAGAGCGGCACGCTCCGGTGTGTCGTCCTCGGGATCAATGGCGCCGCCTGGAAAGGAAACCTGGCCGGAATGCTTGCGCAACATCGCGGTCCGCCGGGTGAAAATCACCCGCGCCTCGTCGCCATCGTCAATCACCGGCACAAGAACGGCGGCATCCCGAAGCTTCAGGGTTTCGAGATAGGGAACCGTGTCCGGATTGAGCAGAAAATCACCATGGTCGCGCCACGCCTCTTCGTCCGGACTGCCGGATTGCTGGAGCGCACGGCGGCGAAAATCGTCTGCTGAAAACAGAGGTCCCGTCATGCCGACAGCGCTTCGAGTTCCAGGGCGGGCATGATGGCAAAGGTCACGCCACCGGAGCGGACGGCAAACATCCCGGTGCCGTCGATCTCAATCGTCTCGCCGAGCGCCACGAGATCGTACATCACGGCGCGCGACACCAGCGCTTCCAGCCGCCCGCGCACATGCAGATAGGGTTTCAGTTCGCGGTTTTCGCCATGCACGACGAAACGAAGCGCATGATCCGGGCCGGCCTCGACGACATCGCCGACATTGGTGCGGAAGGTCAGGACGGGTAAACCCTCCCGTTCTGTCGCATTCATCTCGACGGCGACGAAAGGTGCATCAACGATGCGGATGCCCAGTTTTTCCACAGGAGTTACGAGATAGGTGTTGCCGTCCTCGTCCTTGCGCAGAACGGTCGAAAACAGCCGGACCAGCGGCTGCCGGCCGATGGGCGTGCCCATATAGAACCACGTTCCGTCGGCACGGATTTCCATGTCGATATCGCCGCAAAACGGCGGATTCCAGCGCTCGACGGGGGGCAGGCCTTTGGTCTGCCCGTTCGTCTGTCCGGCCGCGCGGGTGATCAGCGCCGCCAGTCCTGCCGCATCGCCCGTTCCATGTATTTCCGCATCCGCCATCGTTCCGTCCCGTTTGGCCCTATTCTTGCTTTTTATCGAGCACTGGCTCACGAGATAGTGCGTTGCCCACGTCTTGTCAGCCACCGGGCAGAGCTTAGATTGAAAAACAGAGACGAAAAGCGCGCTTTTCGCGATTCGGCACCGTTGCCGGCCACTGGAGACAGACAATGGGTGTGATGAAAACGACAGACGGCGCGGTCGACGACAAGGCGATCATCGCCGCCGCCGAAAAGGCGCTCGGCGAAATCGCCTTGGTCCGCAAGGAAGTCGGCAAGGTGATCTTCGGCCAGGAAAGCGTCGTCGAGCAGACGCTGCTGGCGGTGCTATCAGGCGGTCATGCGCTTCTGGTCGGTGTTCCCGGTCTTGCAAAGACCAAGCTGGTCTCGACGCTCGGCATCGTGCTCGGCCTCAATTCCAGCCGCATCCAGTTCACACCCGACCTGATGCCGTCCGATATTCTCGGATCCGAAGTGATGGACCAGGATGACAACGGCCGCCGGTCGTTCCGCTTCGTGCCAGGCCCGATCTTCACCCAGCTTCTGATGGCCGACGAAATCAACCGCGCCAGCCCGCGCACCCAGTCGGCGCTCTTGCAGGCCATGCAGGAATATCACGTCACCGTTGCCGGTCAGCGCAACGACCTGCCGCAGCCGTTCCATGTGCTCGCCACGCAGAACCCGCTGGAGCAGGAAGGCACCTATCCCCTGCCCGAGGCCCAGCTCGACCGCTTCCTGATGCAGGTCGATGTCGGCTATCCGGAGTTGGCTGCCGAACGGCAGATCCTGCTCGAAACTACCGGCACGCATGAAGCCGAAGCACGCGGCGTCATCGATGCGGCCCAGCTTCGGGATATCCAGCAGCTGATCCGTCAGATGCCTGTCAGCGAGAAAGTCGTCGATGCCATCCTGTCGCTGGTGCGCTCGGCCCGGCCCGGCAACGGCAATGCCGCCACTGACAAGAATGTTGCCTGGGGTCCCGGGCCGCGCGCCGGCCAGTCGCTGATGCTGTGCGCCCGTGCCCGTGCCCTCTATGATGGCAGGCTGGCACCATCCATCGATGACATCATGGCGCTGGCCGAACCGGTGCTGCAACACCGCATGGCGCTGACCTTCGCGGCACGGGCGGAGGGCATGTCGGTGCGTGACGTCATTACCGGCCTGGTCAAGCAAGCCAAGGGATAATGAATGGCTGCCATAGGCCAAATCGTCGAACCGACGCCGTCCGGAGATGTTCTGTCCCGTGCGCAGAGCCGCGCCCGGCTGATCCCGGACTGCATGGTCGAGGCAAAGCGCATCGCCAATACGGTGATTTCCGGCTGGCATGGCCGCCGCAAGCGCGGCATCGGCGAGAATTTCTGGCAATTCCGGCCCTATAGCGACGGCGAGAGCCTGTCACGCATCGACTGGCGCCGTTCCGCCCGCGACGATCATACCTATGTGCGCGACCGCGAATGGGAGGCAGCGCATACCATCTGGCTTTGGGCCGACCTGTCGCCGTCGATGATGTACAAGTCGAAATTCGGTTCGGTCTCCAAGGAAAGCCGGGCGCTGGTGCTGATGCTGGCGCTGGCCGAAATTCTGGCCCGTTCCGGCGAGCGCATCGGCTGCCCCGGTGTGATGGAGCCGGTTTCGGCCCGCAACGCCGCCGAACGGCTGGCAACGGCGCTGATGCACACGCCGCTATCCGGCGGCCTGCCGCAGACAGCGATGATCCGTGGCGCCAGCGATCTGGTCTTGGTCGGCGACTTCCTTGATCCGGCCGATACGATCATGGCGCAACTCGGGCCGCTGGCCCGGCGGGGCCTGCGCGGCCATGTCATCGAGATTGCCGACCCGGCTGAAGAAAGCTTTCCCTATGCCGGGCGCACCGAATTCACCGATCCGGAAACCGGCGAGAAGCTGACCGCCGGCCGCGCCGAAATCGTCCGCGACGATTACCGCCGCGCCTATCTGGCTCGACGTGACAGCCTGGGCGAAAACCTGCGTCATCTCGGCTGGACGTTTACGCCGCATCGCACCGACCATCTCGCGTCCGAAGCGCTGGTGGCCGTGCACATGTATCTCTCCGGCATGCCCGGACGCGCCACCCACGGAGGCAAGTTGTGAGCTTCCTGCCGTTCATCTTCGCCAATCCGCTGATGCTCGCCGCCCTCGTTGCCCTTCCGGCAATCTGGTGGCTTTTGCGCATGACGCCGCCGAAACCCATCACCGAGGTGTTTCCGCCGCTGCGCATTCTCGCCAGCGTCCTGAAGCGCGAGGAAACGCCGTCGAAGAGCCCGTGGTGGTTAACGCTGCTGCGCATGCTGATGGCCGCCGCCATCATCTTCGCCATCGCCGACCCGGTTTTCAATCCGCGCTCCAACACACTGGCCGGCAACGGCCCGCTGGCCCTGGTGATCGACAACAGCTGGGCAACGTCAACCGACTGGCAGCGCCGCGTCGAGACGGCCGATTCCCTGATCAACGACGCCGAGGAAAGGAACCTGCCCGTCTCGGTCGTCTTTACCGCCGATCAGGAGCACAATGCCGTGCCGGGATCGGCTGTCGGCGCGCGTAACCGCCTGGCCGCTGCCGTCCCGCAACCGTTGCGCCCGAATCGGGATGCAGCTGTCAAAGCGCTGAAGACCGCGCTGAATGGCACGCCCCCCGGTACACTGGCTTTCCTTTCGGATGGCATCGAGGTTGCTGACGGCAAGATCATGGCCGAGCTTGCAGCACTTTCGCCCGAAAATTTCCGGCTGATTGAAGGCGGCAAGGATCAGGCCGTGGCGATCAACAATTCCGCCAATGATGCCGAATCGATGGTGATCAGCGCTACTCGCCTCGATACCACCAATGCACGGACGCTACCGGTTACTGCCTACGATACGCGCGGCCGGGCGATCGCCAATGGCTCTGTGGCGTTTGCCGCCGGGGAAGGCGTAGCCAAGGGCACGCTCGCCGCCCCCTTCGAGCTGCGCAACGATTTTGCCCGCATTGCCATCGATGGCGCAGCGACAGCCGGTGGTACCTTCCTGCTTGACGACGGCTTCCGCCGCCGCCGGGTCGCGCTGCTCAGCGGTGAAGCCCGCGACCAGTCGCAGCCGCTGCTCTCGCCGCTCTACTATATCAACCGGGCGCTCGCCCCCTATGCGGATCTGATCCAGCCGACCGAAGCCGACCTCGCAGTCTCGATCCCCGAGCTTCTAACCCAGAAACCGTCGATGCTGATCATGGCCGATATCGGCCGGCTGCCGGAAGAAACCTATGCGCCGATCACCAAATGGATCGAAAACGGCGGCACGCTGGTCCGCTTTGCCGGTCCGCGCCTCGCCGCAGCCCCGGCCGACGATCCGCTGGTACCGGTGACGCTGCGGCAGGGCGAACGGGCGCTGGGCGGCGCCCTCTCCTGGTCGGAACCGCAACCGCTTGCCGACTATCCGGCGCTCAGCCCCTTTGCCGGCATGCCGAAACCGCAGGGCATTCTCGTCAAACGGCAGGTGCTGGCCGAACCGACCGCCGATCTTTCATCGCGCACCTGGGCAAGCCTTGCCGATGGCACGCCACTGGTGACGACGAAGACGCAAGGGGCCGGCCGTATCATCCTGTTCCATGTCAGTGCCGAAGCAACATGGTCGAACCTGCCGATTTCGGGCGATTTCGTCGAGATGTTGCGCCGGAGCGTGCAATTGTCGCGCAGCGGCGGCGTAGCGAGCGAAGGCGCGGCAAAGGGCCAGACACTGGCGCCATACCGCCTCTTGAATGCCGATGGCGTCCTGATCAGCGAGACCGGCAAGGCACGGCCGCTGGACATTGCCACTGGGACCACCGCAGTCTCCAGCGCCGAGCATCCGCCCGGTCTCTACGGTTCGGAAGAAGGATTTACCGCACTGAACCTTTTGCCTCGCGACACCCAATTGAAGCCGATCGATACCACTGGACTGCCCATTCCCTACACAGCAGAGCCGCTCATCGGCGCCGAAGCCTGGTCGCTGAAGCCATGGCTGTTTGCCGCAGCGCTGATCCTGCTGCTGATCGATTCCGCCG
This sequence comes from Hyphomicrobiales bacterium, assembly GCA_900473045.1. Classification (GTDB taxonomy): domain Bacteria; phylum Pseudomonadota; class Alphaproteobacteria; order Rhizobiales; family Rhizobiaceae; genus Pararhizobium. The sequence continues at coordinate 96,868 of UCKS01000022.1, read as the reverse complement.
TCGTCCTGTTCATGGGCGGCGCCTTTGCGCGGCTGAGAATGCCGGCGGCCGCCGCGATCGTGCTGGCGCTTGCGGCAGGCACACTCGTCGTTGTCCCCGGTCAATCGCTGGCAGATGACAGCAAGCCGGGCGATGACATCATCCTGCGGCAATTGGACAAGACCCATCTGGCCTATGTCATCACCGGCGAAACCGATGTCGACCGTATGTCCGAACGCGGTCTCGCGGGCCTCACCGACTTCCTCACCTACCGCACGACACTCGAACCCGGCCCGCCGATCGGTCTCGACATCGCTTCGGACGAACTGGCATTCTACTCGCTGATCTACTGGCCGATATCGGCCAATGCGCCGATGCCGAGCCCAGCGGCGATCAGCCGGATCGATGCGTATATGCGTTCGGGCGGCACCGTGCTGTTCGACACACGCGATCAGTTTTCATCATTGTCATCCGGATCCGGCACCAGCCCCAATTCCGAACGGCTGCAGGCGATCCTTGCCGATCTCGATATTCCGCCACTGGAACCTGTGCCGACCGACAACGTGCTGACCAAATCCTTCTATCTGCTCTCGAACTTTCCCGGCCGCTACAATGGCAGCCCGCTGTGGATCGAGGCGCAGCCGGACAATGGCTCACAGCCGACCGGCAGACCGGCGCGCTCCGGTGACGGCGTGTCGCCGATCATGATCACCGGCAATGATTTTGCCGGCGCCTGGGCGATCGATACCAACGGCATGCCGCTTCTGCCGACCGTGCCGCCGGACGAGCAGCAGCGCGAGCTTGCCTTCCGCTCGGGCGTCAACATCATGATGTATATGCTGACCGGCAACTACAAGGCCGATCAGGTGCATATCCCTGCTTTGCTCGAACGGCTTGGCCAGTGAGGGCACACCCATGACACTCGATTTCCAGCCGCTATTGCCATGGCCTTTGATTGCCGTACTCGCTCTTATTGCGATCCTGCTGTCGGCGCTCGGCTTCTGGCGCGGGGTGCGGGGTGCGGCGTTCCGGACGGCAGCACTCGCCGCCCTCTGCCTTGCTGTCGCCAATCCGGTGTTCTTTCAGGAGGAACGCGAACCGCTTTCCACCATCGTCGGCGTTGTCGTCGACCGCAGCCAGAGCCAGGACAATGCCGGCCGCCGTGCCATGACCGACGCAGCCCTGGCCACATTGAAACAGCGGCTGGCCAAATTCCCGCAGATCGAAGCGCGCATTGTCGAGGCCGCTGATGACGAGAACACCGAAACGCCATCGACCAAACTGTTTACCGCCCTGCAGACGGCGCTCGCCGACGTCCCGCCCGCCCGCGTCGGTGGCGCCATCTTCATTACCGATGGCCAGATCCATGATGTTCCCGATATCAACCAGCCGCTCGGCTTCGACGCCCCGATCCACGGGCTGATCACCGGCAAGCCGGATGAATTCGACCGTCGTGTCGAGATCGTCAGCGGTCCACGCTTCGGCATTGTCGGCGAAGAACAGAAGGTGACGTTCCGTATCGCCGATGACGGCACGGCACCTGGCGGCACGGCGGAAGTGACCGTCAGCCTAAACGGTAACGAGATCGCCACGGAAATGGCCGAGCCCGGCACCGATGTGCCCTTCGCCTTCACTGTGCCGCGCGGCGGCAACAATATTCTCGAATTCGCCGTGGCGCCTGTCGCCGGTGAAGTGACGGAGGCCAACAACCGGGCCGTCCACGTTATCGACGGTATCCGTGAAAACCTGCGCGTACTGCTAGTGTCGGGCGAACCGCATGCCGGTGAACGGGCCTGGCGCAATCTGCTCAAATCCGATGCCGCCGTCGATCTGGTGCATTTCACCATTCTACGGCCGCCGGAAAAGCAGGACGGCACGCCGATCAATGAATTGTCGCTGATCGCATTCCCGACCCGCGAATTGTTCGTCGACAAGATCAAGGAATTCGACCTGATCATCTTCGACCGCTACCAGCATCGCGGCGTGCTGCCGATCCTCTACTATGACAATATCGCCCAATATGTCGAAAACGGCGGCGCCCTCTTGATTGCCGCCGGCCCTGAACATGCCGGTGACGATTCGATTGCGACGACCCCATTGTCGGCGGTATTGCCGGCGAGCCCCACCGGCTTCATGAACGAAAAGGCGTTCTACCCGCGGCTGTCGGAAGAAGGAAAGAAACATCCAGTCACCCGCGGCCTTGAAGGCGCCGATAGCGAACCGCCGCATTGGGGCCGCTGGTTCCGCACGGTCGATGTCGACAAGCCGCTCGGCCAGACGGTGATGCAGGCCGCCGACGGCAAGCCGCTGCTGGTGCTGAACCGTGTCGGCAAGGGCCGCGTTGCCATGCTGCTCTCCGATCAGGGTTGGCTCTGGGCACGCGGCTTCGAAGGGGGCGGCCCGAGCGTTTCGCTCTATCGCCGCACCGCCCACTGGCTGATGCAGGAACCGGCTCTGGAGGAAGAGGCCTTAACGGCGCATGCCAGCGGCCGTACGCTGGAAATCGCCCGACAGACCATCGCCGGCGATCCGGGCGCCGCCACGCTGACCTATCCTTCCGGCAAGACCGAGGAGATTGCGCTCACGGAAGGCGAGCCTGGTCTCTACAAGGCCAATGTGCGCACCGCAGAGACCGGCCTTTTCGAAGTCACCAATGGCGAACTCAATACGCTGGTGCATGTCGGCAGCGTCGATGCACCCGAGTTCAAGGCAACGATCTCGACCACCGAGACGCTGGCCCCCTGGGCAGAAAAAACCAAGGGGCTGGTGCAGCGTCTTGCCAATGCCGATGGCCCGGTCGACGTGCCGCAAATCCTGCCGGTCCGCGGCACCGTCCGTGTCGCCGACGACCAGCGCATGTCGCTGCGCATGACCGACGAGACCGTGCTGAAGGGCATCAATTCGCTATCGCTGTTCGCCGGCTTCCTCGGCCTGGCGGCGCTGCTGTTCGTGCTTTCGGCGACGTGGCACCGTGAGGGACGGTGAATTTGTTCGCCGCGGCGGCACTCCGCCGCGTGCCTGTTCTTGACCTAGATGCACGACAACTGTCTAATTAACGGTAACGGCCCCTCATCCGGCCTATCGGCCACCTTCTCCCCGTGAACGGGGAGAAGGGACAAGCGGCAAACTCCATCATCCCCTCTCCCCGCTCGCGGGGAGAGGGTTAGGGTGAGGGGCGGAAGCGTCGATAGCGCTTGGTGTTCTCCTATATCCCCCTGCGGCGCCGCCCCTTACAGCCTCTTCCGGATCGGATCGAATTCCGGTCCCGCCTTGCGCTTCACCGGATCAGGCTTTCCTTCATCGATGGCTTCCCAATATTTCCAATTGACCTTCTGCGAGCCGAGTTCGTAGTCCATGCCGTCCCAGCTGTCCTCGCGAAAACTGTAAAAGGCCCAGTGCAGCTTGCTGTCGTCGAGCGATGTCAACACATCCTCGAGGTAGGTCTTGCAGCCGTCCCAGCGGCGCATGCAGCCGAATTCTCCGGCGACCATGCGGTTACGCGGCACGTTGTGACTGTCGGCCCAGTCGACGGGCTGCTTGAGATAGGCGGCGACCCGTTCGCGGTTCCAGGTTTCTTCCGTCTCGCCAAACGGCACTTTGCCCGGATAGACATAGGGTTTGTCGCGTTTCATGTTCGGTGCGCTGGTCGCAGCATAAGGCTCGTACATATGGAAGCTGTAGAGCACCTTGTCGTCGGCAAGCGGTTTCGGCCAATAGCTGAAGGCATCGGCGGCCGCATACCAGCCCGCATCCGCCAAGATCGGGGTTGACGGATCGACCGCGCGGATGGCCTTGATCACGGTGTCGTAAAAGGCCGGCAGGTCACGCGCGCTGTCGGTCTGCTTCGCGTACCATTCCTTCATCGCCTCCGTGCCGCCATGCTCGGCCACACCGTTGTTCTTTTCCGGCGCCGGTTCATTGATGATGTTGTAGGCGGCGACACCCGGGTGATCCTTGAGGGCTGTGGCAAGGTCCTTCCAGAAGGCGGCGGATTGTGCCCACCAGGCCTTGTCCTGCCAGATCCGGCCATCGAATTTGTTGCCGTTGTTCTGAGCCCAGCGCATGCCGGGCAACGACAGTGGCGTGATCACCACCTTCAGCCCCGCCTTCTCGGCGCGGTCGAGCGTGGCCTTCAGCGTTGCCAGATCACTTGCCGGAATGCCTTCGTACTTATCGGCATCGCCGATCAGGAAGTCGCGTTTTGCCGGTTTCCACTTGTCGTAGGACAGCCGCACCCACGTGGCGCCGTAACCTTTGAGGGCATCGAAATAGGCCTGATCCGGCGGCAGCCGGTTGAAACTGTTGCCGCCGTGCTGCGGCTTGTCCCAGAACTGGATGAGATCGGCGGCAGAGGCCGAGTTGGCAAGGAGAAGCGAGGCGAAGAAGGCCGGCAGAAGACGCATTGACAATATCCCGGTTGCGATGGCCGGGATATTCGCAGTCACTGTGGCGGAATTGGGAAGCCTGCGCTTCTATCCGCAGCTAATCTCCGGCGAGGCAATCATGCCCGCCAGTGGATATCGCCCTTCAGGCCGGCATGAACGCCTTCAGTCATCGGCACGACCAGAACCCGATTGGGATCGACCGGCCCCGGAAAGGTCAGCGCGCCATAGGCGACCTTCTCGAAGCCGAGCGGCTGGTAATACGGTGGATCGCCGACGAGGATGACACATTCAGAACCCTTGCGCCGCGCAGCTTCGACCGCAATACGCACGAGTTCGCGGCCAATGCCACGGTTCTTGTGTGAGGGACGAACGGCGAGCGGACCCAAGAGATGGCCCTTGATCGAACCGGCCAGAACCGGCGTCATCCGCACGGAGGCGATCGTCTCGCCGTCATCGGCGCAGACGAAGGACAGCGTCAGATCGTGCGGCCCCTGCTCGCGGATACGGGCAGCAGCACGCGCAAAACGGCCGGGGCCGAATGCTTCTTCATTGATGATTTCGATGGCTGCGTCGTGGGAAGCGTCTTCGGTGAGATAGACGAGATCGTGCTTTTTCATGAACATCGGGAAACCGGGCATACGAGACAAAAATATGATGGCTTCGCCCTCAGGGGCGTTTGCAGCATCAGCGTCGTCGTGGGCTTCCCGGGAAAAACATCGATTTTGATCCGTGTTCAGAAAAATTCTGTTTGGCCGGATAGCAGAAAAATGCGCCGCGTCAAAGCCTAAAACGCACTGTTCAGCTTTTGCGGACTATATGCGCCGATTGGTTGCGCTATCTATGGAGCATGAATTCACAGACAGGCGGCGCTCCAGCCGCCAGGAGATCGATGATGGGCATGCTGGTTGATGGCGTCTGGCAGGACGTTTGGTACGACACCAAGGAAAGCAAGGGACATTTCAAGCGGGCGGCATCGCAGTTCCGCAACTGGATCACCGCCGACGGCTCGGCCGGTCCGACGGGCGAAGGCGGCTTCAAGGCCGAGGCTGGGCGCTACCATCTCTACGTTTCGCTTGCCTGCCCCTGGGCGCACCGCACGTTGATCTTCCGCAAGCTGAAGAAGCTCGAAGACCTGATCACCGTCTCGATCGTCGATCCGCTGATGCTGTCGAAGGGCTGGGAGTTCAAGAACGAGATCGGCGGCACCGTCGATCACCTGTTCGGCTCGGACGCGCTCTGGCAGGTCTATGTGAAGGCCGACCCGCATTATTCCGGCCGCGTCACCGTACCGGTGCTCTGGGACAAGCAGCAGAACAAGATGGTGTCGAACGAATCCGCGGAAATCATCCGCATGTTCAATTCGGCCTTCGACGTCCTGACGGGATCGAGCGACGACTTATATCCGCAAGAGCTGCGCTCGGAGATCGACGGCCTGAACGAGCGCATCTACGGCGCCGTCAACAACGGCGTCTACAAGGCGGGCTTTGCCACGGCGCAGGACGCCTATGCGGAAAGCGTCACGACGGTGTTCGAGGTGCTGGACGAACTGGAAGAGCGCCTGTCGACCCGCCGTTACCTGAGCGGCGAACGGATCACCGAGGCCGACTGGCGGCTGTTCACCACGCTGGTGCGTTTCGATCCGGTCTATGTCGGACACTTCAAGTGCAACATCCGCCGCATCGCCGATTACCCGAACCTGCAGGCCTATCTGCAGGATCTCTATCAGGTGCCCGGTGTCGCCGGGACGGTCAATATGCGCCACATCAAGGAGCACTATTACCGCAGCCATACGATGATCAATCCGACCGGCGTCGTGCCTGTTGGGCCGGTCCTCAATCTCGACGCGCCGCATGGCCGCGAAAAACTGGCTGCCTGATCACCAGACGTCGGCTGGCGGAGCGCTTCCCGAGAGTTCCGCCAGACGGCGGTGTGTCGCAGGTGTCGTTGCCGCCGGCAGGTCATCCAGCGCAAAGAAACCGCTTTCGACGATTTCCATATCCGGCTTCTTCGGGGAAACCTGCCGGATATTGCGGCAGCGATAGAAGATCACATGATCGCGCTTGCTGGTCTGCCGGTTGAAATAGACATGGAAAAGCTCGGGCGGGCCGCTCATCTCGAGATTGCCCTCCTCGCGCAGTTCCTTGACGAGCGCCTGTAATGCCGTCTCACCCCGCTCCAGCCCGCCACCCGGCATATGCCAACCCGGAACATAGGAATGCCGGACCAGAAAAACCCGGCCATCGGCATCGAAACAGGCGGCGCGAACGCCCATGGTCATGCCGCGCGCGACGGCGAAATAGCTGTGCACCACGCGGGTGATGAGCCTGGATGTCCAGCTGCGCATTTCCGGCGGCGTTTCGCTCATACCGATCCGGTTCCCTTCATTCTTTAACTGCCAGGATAAAATACCTGGAATGATTCCCCTTTTCGGGAATATGCGCTAGGTACGAAGGATGTTCAAACTCGCCCACATTTCCGACATCCATCTCGGCCCCCTGCCCGATCTTTCCTTCCGCGAACTCGCATCGAAACGCATTACCGGCTTCGTCAACTGGCATCGCAACCGCCGCAATCATCTGGTCGGCGACACGCTCAACCTGTTGATGGATGAAATCGAGCGGATCGATCCGGATCATCTGGCGATCACCGGCGATCTGGTCAACCTCGCCTCATCTCGCGAAATCGAGGTCGTGACGGAATGGCTGCACGAAGCCGGCAAGCCGGAAAACATCTCGATCGTGCCCGGCAATCACGATGCCTATGTGCCGGGTGCCTACGAGAAGACCACCAAGGCCTGGTATCCCTATATGCGCGGCGAGCGCGGCCCGGCGGAGTGGAACGAGGATTTCCATTGCTATCCGTATCTGCGCGTTCGCGGCCCCGTGGCGCTGATCGGTTGCTCGACAGCCGTAGCCACGCCTCCTTTTGCCGCCAGCGGCTATTTCGGCAGCCGCCAGGCGCGCGAGACCGTCAATCTTTTGCGGGCCGCAGGCGAGGCCGGCCTGTTTCGTGTGGTGATGATCCACCATCCGCCGATCCGAGGCGCCACATCCCTGCATAAGCGCATGCTCGGCATCCGCCGCTTTGCCGCGACGATCACCGCCGGTGGCGCCGAACTGGTGCTGCACGGCCATACGCACCTGAATACGGTTTATTCGCTCAAAGGCCAGGTCAAACCGGTACCTGTCGTCGGCATCGCATCGGCCTCGCAGGGCCAAGGCGGGCGAAAACCACCGGCCGGGTTCAACCTGTTTTCGATCTCGGGCAGTCCCGGGCAATGGAACGTGATCCGCGAGCGGTTCGAACTGACGATGGACAGCCGCTCCGTCACGCTGGTGGAAACCACACGGCTCTGATCGCCCTCTCCTGACTCGCCAAGCAACGAAAAAGGGCTATTCTCGTGAAATAATTGGCTCCGGTCATCCGTCCAACGGGACTGACCGTAAGATGGGAGTGCTGACATCGGCGATGTCAGGCAAAATCCGGCTTGCCGGTATCAGTTTCAGCCAGGGAGATGACCATGATCCACAGCAAGACTGCAATGATCGCCTTGTTCTCAGCCACCTCATTCTTTGCGCTTGGCCAGACGGCCTTTGCTGCCGGCGAGGATACGACCGCACCGCCGGAAAAGACCAAGACCTCCACCGAATGCAAGGACGGCAAGATCTGGGACAAGAACAAGAAGGAATGCGTCAACGCCAAGAAAAGCGGCCTTGACGACGACATCCTGTTTAAGGCGGCCCGCGAACTGGCCTATGCCGGCCAATATGAAAATTCGCTCAAGGTGCTCGACGCTGTGCAGGACCAGAATAGCGCCCGTATCCTCAACTATCGCGGCTATTCCAACCGCAAGGCCGGCCGCATGGAACTCGGCATGAGTTTTTACAAGCGCGCGCTGCAGGCGGATGAGAACTACATTCTTGCCCGGTCCTACATGGGCCAGGCGCTGCTCGAACAGGGCAAGGTCGAGGAAGCCAAGGCGCAGCTGATCGAGATCCGCGACCGCGGCGGCGAAAACAGCTGGGCCTATCGCGCCCTGCTGGAATCGCTCGGCGGCGTCCGCCACTATTGACAACAATCGGGCCGGACCACGTTAACGCGTTGTCCGGCTTGACATTTGACGTTGAGAAACGTCCCGAAGCTGCAAAATATGCGCTTCTACCGGGCTGCCGACTTGCAGACCATGGGTCAAATGTTTCATATCAACCGGCGTATATTTCGACCGGACGAATAAAACCCAGATCCGGAACGTTTCCTTGGAAGAGCAATGCGTCCAGCGGTAGAATCGAACGAATTCCGGCGGGACTTGGTCAGCGTGCTGCCCAAGTTGCGCCGTTTCGCAATGACGCTGACGCGCAATGCAGCCGATGCCGATGACCTGGTTCAGGAGGTTTGCGAGCGTGCCATCACCCGTTACCACTTGTGGAACGGCGAAGGGCGGCTTGAAAGCTGGATATACGCGATGACACGCAACCTTTGGATCGACGAGATCAGGAAACGCCGGGTGCGCACCGGCAGTGGTACGGTCGATGCCGCGGAGCAGGATGAACTTTCGATCGAAGCCTCCGGCGAAAAGGCTGTTTATGCCAATCAGCTGCAGAAAATGATCCTGTCCATGCCAGAAGGGCTGGCAAGCGTTTTCCTGCTGGTAAACATCGAAGGACACAGCTACCGGGAGGCCGCCGATATCCTGAAGATACCGATCGGCACCGTGATGAGCAGGATTTCAACGGCACGCCTACGGCTGGCTTCAATGATTACAGAGACGACGGAAAGGAGAGCCTGAATGTTGCAAAGCACCAGGGGGCTCCCGCTCGACGTTCGTTTGTCGGCCTATATTGATGGCGAAGTCAACGAAACCGAACGCAAGGAACTGGAACAGCTGATCGCGCGCGACGACGAGGCAAGGCGAGTGCTCGAGACGCTGCAGGCCGGAAGTTCGTTCGGCAACAAGGCCTTCGAGGAACTTCTTCACGATCCGGTGCCTCTGTCGCTGGTCCGCAGGATCAAGCAAGGACCGGGTGTCAGCGCCAAGACCGAGCACCTTGCCATCAGTGCACCCCGCAAGACAAAGCAGCGCCTGTGGCCCCGCGCACTCGCCGCTTCCCTGGTTCTGCTGCTTGTCGGCGGTTCGACCGGTTTCATTATCGGCAAGACCAGCGATGACGAGACCCAGTCCGTCAAAATAGCTGCGGCCCGCACATGGCTCGACGATATCGCCGACTATCACCGCCTCTATGCGCGCCAGACGGCAGAACATCTGGTGGAAGTTCCAGCCTCCGCCGGAGGCAAGATTGAAGGCTGGCTGGCTTCGAACGTCGGCGTGAACTTTTCGCTGCCGGACCTGAGCGACAAGGGCCTGACATTCGAAGGCGCCCGCCTGCTGGTCGCAGCCGGCAAGCCGGTGGCACAGTTGATGTACAAGGACCAGGACGGCGACGTCTTTGCAATCTGTTTTCTGAAGAGCCCGCCGGGTGACACGGACGGCAAGATGACCGAGAGCATGCGCGACGATATCGCGATGATTTCGTGGCAGAAGAACGATGCGTCCTACGTCGTGGTTGGCCCCTCGTCCGACGCCAATCTTCATCAACTCGCCACAGCCATCTCGGCCGCGATCTGAAGTCCTGCATCATCAATGAAAAGGGCCGCATCCCAGGAGGACGCGGCCCTTTTCTTTTGAATCAACTTCTTCACGGAGCCGCATAAGCGGCTGTATTATTGAGTTTTCAGTTCCAACACCCGGTTGGCTGCCGAAACAATGGCTTCGAGAGAAGCGGCAACGATGTTGGTATTGATACCGACACCAAACAGCTTTCCGCCGAAATATTCGACTTCGACATAGGCGATGGCCGCTGCATTCGAGCCATGCTGCAGCGAATGTTCCGAATAGTCGGCGACCGATATGTCGATGCCGAGATAGATCGACAGCGCATTGATGAAGCCGTCGATCGGGCCTGTGCCCTTGCCTTCGATGCGCTTGGTTTCGCCGTTGTCGGTAATCTCGGCCGCAACGACCCGCACGCCCTTGTGCTCGCCGACCGGATAGGTGTGGTGATCGACAAAACGGATGCGCGCATCCGGCTGATCGACATAACGCTCGATGAAGCGCCCATGGATCGCCTTCGACGGCAGTTCCTTGCCGAACTCGTCAGTGATGCGCTGGATATCCTCGCGGAACTCCACCTGCAGGTTGCGCGGCAGGTTGATACCGTAGTCGGCTTGCAGGATATAGGCGATGCCGCCCTTGCCGGACTGCGAGTTGATGCGAATGATCGCCTCGTAGGAACGGCCGACATCCTGCGGATCGATCGGCAGATAGGGCACTTCCCAGAGTGGCTTATTGGCGACCTTGATCGCCTTCATGCCCTTGTTGATCGCGTCCTGGTGCGAACCGGAGAAAGCTGTGTAGACCAATTCGCCGACATAAGGATGGCGCTCTGGAATGACCATCTGATTGGAATATTCGTAGACGTCCTTGATCCGCTCGATATCGGAGCAATCCAGTTCAGGATCGATCCCTTGGGTGAACATGTTCAGCGCCAAGGTTACCACATCGACATTGCCAGTACGCTCGCCATTGCCAAACAGCGTGCCTTCGACACGATCGGCACCAGCCATCAGCGCCAGTTCGGTGGCGGCGATGCCGGTACCCCGGTCATTGTGCGGATGCAACGAGATGATCAGGTTTTCGCGATTGTCGAGATTGCGGCACATCCACTCGATCTGGTCGGCATAGACGTTCGGCGTCGCCATCTCGACGGTCGAAGGCAGGTTGAGGATCAGCTTGTTGTCGGCTGTCGGCTGGATGATCTCGGCAACCGAGTTGCAGATTTCCAGCGCCACCTCCAGCTCGGTGCCGGTAAAGCTTTCCGGCGAATATTCGAACCGGAAACCACCGCCGGCCTTGGCTGCCATATCGGCAATCATCTTGGCGGCATCGGTGGCAATCTGCTTGATGCCCTTGACGTCCTTGGCAAACACCACGCGGCGCTGCAACTCGCTGGTGGAGTTGTAGAAATGCACGATCGGCTTGGTGGCGCCCTGCAGCGATTCGAATGTGCGGGTGATCAGCTCGGGGCGGCACTGGACCAGCACCTGCAAGGAAACGTCGGCGGGAACATTGCCCTCCTCGACGCACCAGCGAGCAAAGTCGAAATCGGTCTGCGAGGCCGACGGAAAACCGATCTCGATTTCCTTGAAACCCATGTCGAGCAGCAGCTGGAACATGCGCGCCTTGCGGTCGTGGCCCATCGGGTCGACCAGCGACTGGTTGCCGTCACGTAGATCGACCGAGCACCAGATCGGTGCCTTGGTAATGGTGTTGCCCGGCCAGGTACGGTCCGGAATGTTGATCTGCGGATAGGGCTGATACTTGACCGCAGCTTCAGGCATGCCTTGCTTGACGGTGTGGGACTTCATGATCATTGCGGCTTCTCTTCATCTGTGAGGCGCATAGCCCGCATGCAATAACCGATCGACGGTCGCATTGCGACGGCAAAATGCTGGCTCTCGGGTTCTTTTCGGTTCTGAAATTCAGGAAAGGCAAGGAGCTGGGGCCGGTGGGCTTTCGGCCACCGGGCGCTCCTTCAAAGAACCCGGCAACCGCGTGTAAGGCCGAGAAGAAGAAGCGATGTGAAAGCGCGCGAACGCTCCGCAAAGGCGATCTGCCCGCGGTTAGCCTGTTCGACGATGATGGCGCCTGTTTTCAACATGAGGCCTGTATAGCTGCAGGCGAACAGGAGGGCAAGTGTGGGAGGGCCCAAATCATCCACATCGAAAAAGTAGCCACATGCAGCTACATTATCGTCACGACGCAGATCCCGATCCGCGAAGCCAAGAACAAGCTGACCGAACTCGCCCGCCGTGTCGAGGCTGGGGAAGCGATCACCGTGACCCGCAACGGCAAGCCGGTGATGGACCTGGTCCCTGCAACAAAGAAGGGCGGGATCGATTGGGAGGGCCTCAAAGCCTATAAGAAGGAGCATGGGATAACAGACTTCTTTGGAGAAATTCCGAAGGACTTCGATGATCCGCTGCCTGAAGATTTCCTCATTACACCACTTCCGCCTTTTCTGGTGAAATGATCATGGCGCGTCTGCTGGATACGCGTATCTTCATCGCGCTCGTTGAAGAACGCTTTGAAGATCTCCCCTCCATGGTTCGTCAGGAAGTGGAGGATTCAGGTCATGCGCTCTACCTAAGTATCGCAAGTCTCTGGGAAATTGCCATTAAATGGCAGTTGGGAAAACTGCCCTTGAAATCCGGCATCTACGATTTAACGAACGCAGCAAAGCGGGCGGGTATCACACGACTCGCCATCAATGAGTATCATGCTTTGGCAGATGTTGATCCGGAGCCACCGACACGCGATCCGTTCGACAGACTTCTACTCGCCCAATGCTTGGTCGAGAACTTGAAGCTCATCACCATCGATACAGCACTCATTGATCACCCCCTCTCCGCCACGGCGAACTGACAACAAAAAACCCCACCGGGCGAACCAGCGGGGTTGGGATGTTGCGAGGATTTGAAATCCTTAGATATCGGCCGCCGATGTGACGATGCGCGAGACGAGGCCGTAGGATTTGGCTTCCTCGGCGGAAAGCCAGTAGTCGCGATCCGTGTCCTTGGCGATCTTTTCGACCGACTGGCCGGTGGCTTCGGCGAAAATCCGGTTCAGCCGCTCGTTCATCTTGATGATTTCGCGGGCCTGAATCTCGATATCAGACGCCATGCCGCGCGTACCACCGGAGGGTTGATGAAGCAGGAAGCGTGTGTTCGGCAGGCAAATGCGCCGTTCCTTCGGAGCCGACACATAGATCAGAGCACCGGCGGAAGCGACCCAACCCGTTCCGATCATCCAGACTTTCGGCTTGATGAACTTGATCATGTCATGGACTGAATCGCCGGATTCGACGTGTCCACCCGGCGAGCTGACGAAGATACGGATATCGTCATCGCTGGCAGCGGCAAGCGCCACGAGCTGTGAGCAGACCTTCTGCGCCAGTTCCTGATTGATCGGGCCGTAGATGAAAATCGAGCGCGACTTGAAAAGGTTCGCCTCGGTCTCTTTGCCCAACGGCAATTCCTTTGTCTTGTCGTCGTCTTCTTCGTTCATCATGCGAACTCTCCCGCGAAATAAATTCAAATGTTCTGCCGCTGTCAGATAAGGCGACTCGACTGCGAAAACAATGCAACAAAAGCGGACGCAGATGAAAGCCCAATCCGCAAGACCCTGTGGCTATGGTAAAGACGCCACCTAAGCCAATTGCCGTATGGACAGGGGCGCACTGCGAAATAAGATGCTGAAGTCATGAATTCGCATCCGGCGGGGCTGCCTCCCACAGTCCCCGCCCTTCACGAGGGACAACAATGAAAAGACGCCTTCTTCTCGCCGCAGCAGCTTTTGCCGCCTCGACCGTGCCAGCCTTTGCCCATCTCGATCCCGCCGAACATGGATCGCTACTTGCGGGCTTTACCCATCCGCTATCAGGTCTCGACCATGTCCTCGTGATGATCGCCGTCGGGCTTTGGGCCGCACAGATCGACGGACGCGCCCTGTGGGTGGTCCCCTTGGCCTTCGTCGGCACCATGGCCTTCGGCTTTGGACTGGCGATGGCCGGCGTTCACCTCCCCTTCGTCGAGCCCGCCATTCTCGCCTCCGTCGTTGCCCTCGGCCTTCTGGTCGCCATGGCTGTCCGCATGGAAACCGTGGCCTGCGCCGCCGTCGTCGGCATTTTCGCGCTTTTCCACGGCTACGCCCATGGCGGAGAGCTGGGTGCCGCCGGCGCCCTGCCCTTCAGCACCGGCTTCGTGATCGCCACAGCACTACTGCATGCCGCCGGCATCGGCCTCGGGCTCGGCATCAGCCGCCTGTCTTCGGGCCGGATCATTTCGCGCATTCTCGGCGGCATCACCGCCTTTGCCGGACTGGCGCTGATCTTCAACTGATCCGATCGCATCAACGAAAAACGGCGGGCTCAATACCCGCCGTCTCTTGTTTCAGCCACGTCCACGATAGGGCTGCACGCCCTGATCCGGCAACCACAGGCCCTCCGGCGGAGCGCCCGTCTGCCAGAAAACATCGATCGGAATGCCGCCGCGTGGATACCAGTAGGCACCGATCCGCAGCCATTTCGGCGTCAGCAGATCGACCAGCCGCTTGGCGATGTCGAGCGTGCAGTCCTCGTGGAATGCACCGTGATTGCGGAACGAATGCAGGTAGAGTTTCAGCGATTTCGATTCGACCAGCCAGCCATCCGGCACATAATCGATGACGATATGGGCGAAATCCGGCTGGCCGGTCATCGGGCAAAGCGAGGTGAATTCCGGCGCCGTGAAGCGGACGACGAAATCCGTGCCGGCATGGCTGGTCGGAACGCGCTCAAGCACCGCCTCTTCGGGGCTTTGAGGTGAAGTTACAGCCTGCCCGAGCTGCGACAGGCCGGAGACGTCTGTTATTGTCATGATCTCAATCCTTCGATGACTTTGACGCGGATTCCATGGGCCTTTTCGCCCTCGGGCTCGACGTGAATGGCAATCTTGGCACCGGCGTGAACCTCGCGGATGGCATCTTCAAGGCGGTCGCAGATGTCATGCGCCTCACCCACCGGCATGGCCGCTGGGACGACCATGTGGAAATCGACAAAGATCGCCGCGCCCGCCTCGCGGGTCTTCAGGTCATGCACGCCGAGAGACCCTGCCGCGTTGGCCGCAATCGCTGTCTTGATCGCTTCCTCCTCGTCGGCCGGAACCGCCTTATCCATCAGTCCGTCGACCGAACGGGCAATAACCTTCCAGCCCTGGTAAAGAATGTTGCAGGCAACGATCACCGCAAGCAGCGGATCGAGCACGGCGTAACCGGTGAGAATGGCGAGCACCAGCCCGATCAGGACGCCGATCGAGGTGATGACATCGGAGAAGATATGATGTCCGTCGGCGGTCAAAGCCGGGGAACGCAGAGCAGCACCGGCGCGGATCAGGGTGTAGGCCCAGATCGCGTTGATGATACCCGCCACAAGGTTGATCGCCAGACCAAGGACCGGCGTTTCCGGCAGCTTTGGTGCCAGGATGGCAGGGATCGCTTCGGCAACGATCAAGAGCGCCGCAACAACAATCAGCACGCCCTCGACGACGGCGGAAAAATACTCGGCCTTGTAGTGGCCGAACGGGTGTCCAGCATCCGCCGGCTTGGCGGCATAACCGATGACGACGAAGGCGACGATGGCGGCAACGACGTTGACGATCGATTCCAGACCGTCAGACAGCAACGCCACCGAGCCCGTTACCCACCAGGCGAGCATCTTCAGCCCCAGCACGGCAATTGCCAGCGGAATGCCCCAGAACGCCAGACGCTGCGCCTTGTTTCCCTGAATTTCAGTCGCCATCGCTTATTCCTTCGTCCCATAAAAAGAACCGCCGCGCCATTTCGGGCGCGGCGGTTTTCAACCTGCGTCCATGTTTGTTCAGGCAGCTTTGATCTTCGCCCGTTTGGCCAGATGCGCCACCACATTCTCGATCATCCGCATGCCGGCGTCGCCGCCCAGCGTCATGATCGATTCCGGGTGAAACTGCACGGCTGCGATCGGTTCCTTGGTATGCTCGATGCCCATGATCGTGCCATCGTCGCTTTCCGCCGTGATCATGAAATCGCGCGGCAGGGTCGAGGGATCGGCAAAAATCGAGTGATAGCGGCCAACCGTGACTTCCTTGCCAAGACCGGAAAAGACGATGCCGGGCTCCAGCACGCGGATGCGCGACGGCTTGCCATGCATCGGTACCGCAAGCTGACGCAGATCGCCGCCATACGCTTCCGCCAGCGCCTGCAACCCGAGGCAAACGCCGAAGATCGGCAGATCATGCGCACGCGCCTTCTTGATCGTCGCCTTGCAATCGAAATCCTTCGGCTTGCCTGGACCGGGCGACAGGACGACCAGATCGGGTTTCACCCGATCAAAAACCTCGTCGGAAACAGGTGAACGCACCGTTGTGACCGTCGCACCCGTCTGGCGGAAATAATTGGCCAGCGTATGGACGAAACTGTCCTCGTGATCGACCAGCAGGATCTTGACGCCGGTACCGACTGGGGCGACATCGCGGCCGGAGCCACGGCTGTTGGCGGACTTTGCGTCGCGGATCGCTGCGATCATGGCGGATGCCTTCAGTTCGGTTTCGGCTTCTTCTTCTTCCGGATTGCTGTCGTTGAGCAGCGTCGCACCGGCGCGCACCTCGGCAATGCCGTCCTTGATGCGGATGGTGCGCAGCGTCAGTCCGGTGTTCATGTCACCGTTGAAGCCGACCATGCCGATGGCACCACCATACCAGAGCCGGGGGCTCTTTTCATGGCTCTCGATGAAGCGCATCGCCCACAGCTTCGGCGCACCGGTGACGGTGACGGCCCAGGCATGCGACAGGAAGCCGTCAAAGGCGTCCATGTCGTCGCGCAGGCGGCCCTCGATGTGATCGACGGTGTGGATCAGCCGCGAATACATCTCGATCTGACGCCGGCCGATGACCTTGACGGAACCGGGTACGCAGACGCGGCTCTTGTCGTTGCGATCGACGTCCGAGCACATCGTCAGCTCGGATTCGTCCTTCTTGGAATTCAACAGCTTGAGGATCTGTTCGCTATCGGCGATCGGATCCTCGCCGCGCTTGATCGTGCCGGAAATCGGGCAGGTCTCGATGCGGCGGCCGGAGACGCGCACGAACATTTCCGGCGATGCGCCGACCAGATATTCCTGATTGCCGAGATTGATGAAGAAGGAATAGGGCGATGGATTGATCGCCTTCAGCCGGTTGGAAATTTCGGACGGCTTGCTTTCGCAGCGTTCGAAGAACTTTTGGCCGGGAACGACCTCGAAGAGATCACCGCGACGAAAACTTTCCTTGGCCTTGGTGACGAGTTCGGCATATTCGCCGGGACGATGGTCGCCGTGCGGCGGGATGCTGTCGACGGTGCGGAACGGTTCCGGGGCGATATCGCCGGCTTTGCCGTCCGTCGTCTTGCCGTCCATGGCAAAATCATAGCGGTCGATCCAGGCCTTGGCGGCATAGTGATCGACGACAAGGATTTCATCCGGCAGGAACAGCACCATGTCGCGCTGGTCGTCGGGACGCTTCAGCTTCAGCTCGATCGCATCGAACTGAAAGGCCAGATCGTAACCAAAGGCGCCGTAGAGGCCGAGATTGGCATCCTCCTGCGAATAGAACAGGTTGGTGACGGCGCGCAGAACGGTAAACACCGTCGGTATCTTCGAGCGTTCCTCCTCGGTGAATACCCGGTCCGGCATGTTGATGGTGAGATCGAGACGGCGCGCCGTCGCAGTGCCGAGCGTGATATCGGCAACACCAGCAAGATGTGCCGAGACCATCTCCAGCAGCGCTTCGCCGCGCTCGTTATAGGCTTCGATCCAAAGCGAGCGGCCAAAGGAGGAGATGGCCAGCGGCGGGTCGATGATCGCCGTGTCCCAGCGCGTGTAGCGGCCCGGATATTCGTAGTTGGAGGAGAACACCGCACCCCGGCGCTCGTCGAGCCTGTCGACATAGCTGGAGATCGCTTCGCCATAAGGGGCCTCGCGCCGCCGCCGGGTGACGGAAATACCGCCTTTGGTGGTATAGGCTTCCGCACCGTCTGCAAGAATTGTCGTCGCCATTTGTCGCTCCGTTCAGGCCCATCATTTCTTGCGGCCCGAATACAAAAAAGCCGCCTCGAAACTTCCGGGCGGCTTATCGTCTCAATCACGCATGACTGGTCAAGGCCGCTTTAGCGAGCCCACCACCAGATTGCAATGTTGCGTGACTGTGTCATGGCGGAATTGTTAGCGTGAGAGAGAGGTTTGTGCAAGCGGGCGACGGCGGAAAAATGGAGCCACGATTTCCGCCGCGCCCTTTGACACATTATGCCGGCAGCCGGGTGGACATATGCGCCTGCACGCCCTTCGGATCAGCCGCGAAGGCGGTGGCGACAGTGCGGGTCAGTTCGCCCGGGAAAACCTCCTCGACTCCAACCTCGACCGCATCAAGCGTTTCGCTGACGACCTCAAGCGGTTGCAGGCGCGGTTCCGGCAGGCTGCGGCCCATGTCGGTCTCGACCTGCACGGGCATGGTGACGACGACCTGGGTGCCTTGGGCGAGCAATTCCGCCCGGATCGAGCGGCTGGCGGCAAGACCGGCGGCCTTCGACGCCGAATAGGTACCGACCGATGGCAACGTCACCAGCGACAGGAAGGACAGGACATTGACGATGCTGCTCTCGGAGGCCTTGGCAAGGATCGGCGCGAACGCCTTCGACAGCGCCAGCACGCCAAAATAGTTTACGTCCATTTCCTGCCGAGCGATCGACAGATTCGGTGCCGAGATAACCCCCTGCCCGCCGGCAAAACCGGCATTGTTGATCAACAGCGTGACATCGGTTGCCACCTTGGCGGCATCGGCGACATCTGCCGTATTGGTCACATCCAGCTTGAGCGGTACCAGGCGAGCGGGATCAAGCGCGACGAGTTCCGTGAGCGAGGCCGGATCGCGGGCGCCGAGATAAATTTTCTTCGCACCACGACGCAGCAGTTCAGTGACGAATTCGCGACCGATACCACGATTGGCACCGGTGACGAGAGCAACGGCATTTTCAATTTTCCGAGACATCATTTTCTTCCTTTTACATGTGCATATGCACTATATTGATCATTAAAAAAGCCGGATATAAATCCGGCCTTTCCCTGTCAGGCGGCCTTACTGGTCGGGATGGTTAGAAGCATCTGGCGCAGCTGATCGGCGCGCTCGGCTCCTACAAACTCCACATATTCCGCCTGCGCGGCGTGCCAGCATTCGACGGCTTCCGAAAGCTTCTGCTGCCCATTCACCGACAGCGCCAACAGCAGCTTGCGCGATCCCCTGCCTTCCGGTTCGCTGAGCACATACCCGTCGCGCTCCAGCGGCTTCAGGGCCCGCACCAGGGTGGTCCGATCCATCACCATCGCCTCGGCCATCTCAGCCATCCCGGCCTTACCCACCTCAGCGATATAGACCAGCAACGAAAACTGCGCCGCCGTGATCCCTGCCCGCGCGTAATGCCGCTCGTAAAGCTGCGATACGAAACGCGCAGCCTGGCGAATGGCAAAGCAGTTGCAAGTGGTAATGGACGATTGCGGTTTCATCCAACGATGAGTATAAGTGCATATGCACTTTGTCAATCAGATTTGCCACAAAAAAGGAGCGGCCTTGTTGGACCGCTCCCGGAATACGCTTTTTGGTATGAACCTGAAGGTTAGAAACGCTGCGTCAGCGAGACTTTGAAGGTACGGCCCGGCTCAGAATAGTAGGCCTTGCCAGGCGAGGAGGCCGTGAAGCTGACGTCACGCACGCTAATGGCATTATAATATTCCTTGTCGAAAAGGTTATAGACGCCAGCGCGCACTGTCAGGCCTTCGGTCATTTTGGGCTTCCACCAGCCCGTCAGATCGACAAGACCGTAACCGGGAACGTTACCGAACGTCGAATCAGACTTGGCAGAACTGCCTTTTGCTGCAATCAGCGCTACATCCGCGCCCCACGTTTCCGCAGCGTAGCCCGCTCCCAGAACACCTTTCAACGGTGCGACGGACGCAAGCTGGTTGTTTTCTATCGACGGATCCAGGTTCTTGCCATTGGCATAGGTCAGCGAGCCGTTGATATGGAAGCCATTGTCGAATTGCTTGTGCGCGGAAATCTCGACACCGTAGATACGCACGCGATCAAGATTGACGGCCTGCGTCACGCCAAACGGATAGGCAGGATCGAAACCGACGCTGACCGTATCGATGAAGTTGCGATACCGATTGTGGAAAGCGGTGATGCGCCCCCCGAAATCCTCGTCGCCCAAATTGGCACCGACTTCAAAACCATTGCTGGTTTCGGGCTTCAGGTCAGGGTTACCAAGCCGCAGATAGGTCCCAGGTGCACCGTAATCGAGGTAGAGTTCGTTGGCTGTCGGCGAGCGGAAAGCCATCGCCCACTGGGCAAAGAACTCGACATTCGGCGCAGCCTGATATTTCGCCAGCAGCTTGGGCGAGAAGGCATCGTTGCTCTGGCCGGGCGGCATGCCGTTAAAGTTGGGATTGGCAGTGTAGGCGGCCGTTTCCTGCGGTGACTGATCGTACCAGTCGTAGCGCAAACCAGGCGTCAGCGAGAAAGCACTGTCACCCATGGCGATTTCGTCTTCGACATAGATACCAAACTTCTTGGTATCGACATCAGGCATGTCCGCCTGGTTGGTGTGCAGGAAGTTGCAGGGGTCAAAGGGGCCGTATGGTCCACCCGAGCAACTATCGTCACCAGAAGAATACTGCGTCGTCTTACCGACGGAAAAGTCCCCCCCGAGCCGAACCGTATGAGAAAGTCTTCCGGTATCAAATTTCTTTTCGAGATAGCCCGCACCGCCGATCGACCGGTTTTCCACCTCGCTGTTGCGCCAATAGTCGCCAATGACAGACGTATGACGATATCCCGACTTGCCGCTTTCACGCGTCAAATCCTGCCAGTAAAACACGGCATTCGCTGTATCGAACCATGCGTTGTCGTCGACGGCCTCGAATTCGTAGTTCAGCGAAATGCGGTCACGCTTGATTGCCTCGTTACCATCCCAGTCACCAGGGCGGAAATTACCGAGCGCCGTCTGCTCAAGGCGGAGATCGATATCCTTGTCGCGGTCGAAACGCTCGCCAGTCAACGTGAAGGTGTGGCCTGTATCGGTATATTGCTTGAGCTTGACCAGCACGTTGTTCTGATCGAAATCGGCCGGATTGGGCTCCGTGCGACCCGGCCCGTAGATACCGGATGTACCGGCATTGTCCTGCTGGTGGCCTTTCTTGTAGCCGCCCTGGAACAGAACCGCTGTGTTGTTGAAGCGGGCGGCGGCGGCGGCGGACGTTCCCCAGCTCTTGTCTTCGCTATCATAGGTGAACTTGAAGATTCCGCCCCAGGTCTTGCCTTCGCCGATCAAGTCCTCCGGCTGCAATGTGCGAAGCACAACCGCCCCGCCAAGCGCGCCATCACCGGCTCGGCTTGAGTCCGCGCCGCGAACGACATCGGCGGCCGAAAGAGCATCGAAATCGAAACTATCGATGCCACCATCGGCATCGCGAGCGCCATCGTCGAGATAGGGGATCACGATGCCGTCGATCGTCGTCTGCACGCGGGCGCCATCCAAGCCCCGGATATTGACGCTGCCATTGGAACGATTGAAGCCGACACCGGGCTGCAATGTGCGGCCAAGGTCCTCGAATGAAGAAACCTGGTTCTTCTGAATATCTTCGGCCGTCGTCTCAACCGAAAGCGGCGTGTCGGCAACACCCGTGACAGTGCCTCCCTTGACAGACAGCTTTTTCAACACCGTTGAATTTTCTTGCTTTTCAGCAGCTGCAACAGCGTCCTGCGCGAAAGAAATATGCGCCGGAAGAAGAGCGGAAGAAAACGCCGCGCATGCCAAAAGCGCCGCGCAGTGATGCCGGGTAATCATGGATCAATCCTTTGATGAATTCACCGGGCTGGCTGCTGAGACAATCGGCTCAAGGGGCTGGCTGGGCGACGAAGCATTCTGGGAGCAGCTGTGAAGAACTGCTTATATGCATCGGTTAGAAAACATGACACTTATTGTCAACAAATAATTATCCTACTTTTGCCAGATTTCGCCACACCTTCGATAAATGTTTCGATTTGGCAACGATCCGCCACGCTGCGGCTATCATGCAACCCTTTCCCGCCCGAATGCGTTGTGAACTCGAACCCCTGCCGTCTTTGGCAGAACCGGAGACTTTTCATGCCTCTTCGATTCCTCGCCCCCTTGCTGTCCCTCTTCCTGCTGGCAGGCGCCGGCCTTCCTGAAAGCGGTCCCGTCCCGGAGAAAAAGCCGGCCACAGTTGAAACGGAGCCAGGCGAGAAGGTTGCGACGCCGCAGCAAAAACCCGACGTGAAACCCGAGGCAACACCAGAGGTTAAACCGGAGGAAAAGCCGCAAGCAAAGGATGAGGAGAAGGTGCCCGCAAGCGAGGCAAAGCCTGAACCCTCTGTGGGCACAAAGCCAACGACAGTTCAACCGGCGCCGGAACCCGTGCTGACCATCAAGCCCGAGGACGAAAAGGAATATGCCGCTTGCCTTGCAGACCTGAAGGCCATCGGTGCCGTGTTCCAGGAGAAGCCGCGAATCGACGATGGCAAGGGTTGCGGGATCGACAAACCTTTGACGCTGTCGACCGTGCTGCCCGGCATCGCGCTGAAGCCGGAAGGCACGATGCGCTGCGAAACGGCGCTGGAGCTGGCGCGGTGGACCAAGGATGCGGTTCTGCCTGCCGCCAACGTCGCATTGGAAAGCGAGGGGGAGCTCACCACCATCAACCAGGCATCAAGCTATATCTGCCGCTTGCGCAACAATGCAGCGACCGGAAAAATTTCCGAACACGCACGCGGCAATGCCATCGACATTGCCTCCTTCACCTTCAAGAGCGGAAAATCGATGGAGATCCAGCCGCGCGACGAGGATTCGACACTGGCCGGTGCTTTCCAGCGTGCGGTAACCGCGACCGGCTGCCTCTATTTCGAAACCGTGCTCGATCCAGGCAGCGACGAAGCCCACGAAAACCATCTGCATTTCGATGTAATCGAGCGCAAAGGTGGATACCGCTACTGCCGATGACCTATCCGGCTTCCTTTGTGCAGCAGAGTTTCGACAGATACCATAGCTCCACCTTGCCGAGCACGGCAGTGAACCCCATCTGCTGAAAGCGCCAGGGCCAAACCCGGCTCCCGTTCAAAGGATTTTCAATGTCCGTCTCCATGTTCAAATTATCGGTTCCCGTCTTTACCCGCGGGCTCAATGTTCTTGCTGGCCTGCTCGACAAGGCGGAAGCACATGCGGCCGAGAAAAAGATCCCGCTGGAAGACCTGTTCAATGCCCGGCTCGCCCCGGACATGCTGCCGCTGTCAGCCCAGATCCAGCGCGTCAGCGACACGTCGAAGAACACGATCGGCCGCCTGACCGGCGTTGCGGCCCCGAGCTTTCCCGACGACGAGACGAACTTTGCCGAGCTTCGCGAACGCATCGCCAAGACGATCGCCTATCTGGAAACCGTCAAGCCGTCCGATCTCGAAGGCAGCGACACCAAGGACATCACTGTCACTTTCGGCAAGCTGAGTTTCACCTTTGCCGGCGATGACTATGTGCTGAAATTTGCCCTGCCGAATTTCTTCTTCCACGTCACGACGGCTCACGACATCCTGCGCAATCAGGGCGTCGCCGTTGGCAAGATCGATTTTCTCGGTCCCTATGGCTGAGGAGCCAACGCCCGGAGGATAGCGACAGCTGCCACGATCCTCCGGATGCGCCGCTAGAAAAGTCCCTCGATAAACCCGTCTGCATTCAGGAATATCTTTTCCGACGACGGCACCCTTGGCAGGCCGGGCATGGTCATGATCTCACCGGTGATGACGACAATAAAGCCGGCACCGGCCGACAGCCGGACCTCCCGGATGGGAACGGTATGGCCGGTCGGCGCACCGCGCAGGTTCGGGTCGGTCGAGAACGAATATTGCGTTTTCGCCATGCAGATCGGCAGATGGCCGTAGCCCTGCTCCTCCCAGGTCCGCAACTGATCGCGCACCGACTTGTCGGCGATGACGGCATCGGCGTGATAGATATCCTTGGCGATCGTCTCGATCTTCTTGAACAGCGGCATGTCGTCGGGATAGAGCGGCGAGAACTGCGAGCGTCCGCTTTCAGCCAGGGCCACGACCTTGTGGGCCAGATCCTCGATGCCGGCTGAGCCCTCCGCCCAATGCTTGCAAAGGATCGCCTCGGCGCCCAGCGTGGTAACATAGTCCTTGATGGCCTTGATCTCGGCTTCTGTATCCAGCGTGAAATGGTTGATCGCCACGACCACCGGCACGCCGAATTTCTTGACGTTCTGGATATGGCGACCAAGATTGGAACAGCCCTTCTTGACGGCCTCGACATTCTCCTGTCCGAGATCCTCCTTCTTGACGCCGCCATTCATCTTCATCGCCCGGGCCGTTGCAACGATCACCGCAGCATCCGGCTTCAGCCCTGCCTTGCGGCACTTGATGTCGAAGAATTTCTCGGCCCCAAGATCGGCTCCAAATCCGGCTTCAGTAACGACGTAGTCGGCAAGCTTCAGCGCCGTCGTCGTTGCCACCACCGAGTTGCAGCCATGGGCGATATTGGCGAACGGACCGCCATGCACGAAGGCCGGATTGTTCTCCAGCGTCTGAACGATATTCGGCTGCATCGCATCCTTGAGCAGCACGGTCATCGCCCCGTCCGCCTTGATGTCGCGGGCAAAGACCGGGGTCTTGTCGCGCCGGTAAGCGATGATGATGTCGCCGAGGCGTTTTTCCAGATCCTTGAGATCGGTGGCGAGGCACAGGATCGCCATCACTTCCGAGGCGACGGTGATATCGAAACCGGTCTCGCGCGGAAAGCCGTTGGCAACGCCGCCGAGCGAACCGACAATATGGCGAAGGCCACGGTCGTTCATGTCCATCACGCGGCGCCAGGCAACGCGGCGGATGTCGATATTCTGCTCGTTGCCCCAGTAGATATGATTGTCGATCAGCGCCGACAAAAGGTTGTGGGCCGAGGTGATGGCGTGGAAATCGCCGGTGAAATGCAGGTTGATATCCTCCATCGGCACCACCTGCGCATAACCGCCGCCCGCTGCTCCCCCTTTGACGCCGAAACAGGGTCCCAGCGACGCTTCGCGGATGCAGACGACCGCCTTCTTGCCGATGCGATTGAGCCCGTCGCCAAGGCCGACCGTGGTGGTGGTCTTGCCCTCGCCGGCCGGCGTCGGATTGATCGCCGTCACCAGAATCAGCCGGCCGTCTGGCCGGCCTTTTTGCTGGGCGATGAATTCGGCGCTGATCTTTGCCTTGTCATGGCCATAGGGAAGCAGATGTTCGGGTGGAATTCCAAGCTTGGCGCCGATCTCGAGGATCGGCTTTTTCGTCGCTGCGCGGGCAATTTCGATATCTGACTTCACCTCAGTCATATGGTGTCTCTCCCGTTCCACCTTTTTCTTGGTCTGAGGGCATATGAGCGCGAACCGAAGTCGCTTTCCATCATTTTGTTGAGAATTACTGATGGAAAACGCGAAAATCCGATGATTTTGTAAAAAGGAAACGAAAAAGACGGAAGAACAGCGTTCTCCCGTCTCCAAGATGGTGAAAAGGCTCAGCGCGCCAGGATGTCACGCATTTCGACGAGGTTCGAGCGAACCCTGAGAACATAAAAGCCGAGCGTTGCCAGATGCGTCGGCATGATCCAGCCATCCTCCTGGCCATTGGAAATGATCATCGGCTGGATACGCAGGGCAGCGCGCATCTGCTTGATGCTTTCGTTCCAGATCGGCGCCAGGCCGCGCTGGTTGATGACGCCGTCAAAGTCCGCGCCGGTTGCCGATAGGATACCATAGTAGCCGTAGAGTTGGCCGTAGGCGAACCAGAACCGGTCATCCGCACGCGTGTCGAACCAGCCGCCATTGTAATTCTCGGAACGCTCGCGCAGCATCGCAGACGTGCTGCCGATCGAGCTGGATACACGGTCCATGAATTCCAGGAAATTATCGGCACGGGCATCGAACGTGGCTGCACATGTGGCAAGCTGATCGTTGAACGAGCGAAGGTCGACCATGGCGGCGCGATATTGCGTCGGCGTCGGCGTCAGGAAGCCGAAGGGCGACAGGCCGAAATACCAGTTGGTTTCCTCATATTGCATCTTGCTGCGCACGCTCTGCAGCTGCGGATTGATGCCGGACGTACCGCGCATGCGCACCAAGGAATCGACCAGTTCGACCGTCGTGCGGCGCACCGCTTCGTTGACGCCGCGCTGGAACGACGCCTTGTTGTCCAGCCAAGGTGTGCGGTCCCAGTCCATCCCGAACAGACCGGCCTTGTAGAGGACCATCGACGAGATCCAGGAGTTCTGGTTGACGTTGTAGTCGATCAGATCGGCGGTGACATCAACGATGGCAGAACGCTCGCAGGCATTGGCCGGCGCCGTCTGGCCAGCAGCGACCTTGACCGGAAGGCCGGCATCATTCTTGCGTTCGGCAAGATTGTACCGGTTGGGATAGTCTGGATCGAAATTGGTCCAGACCTGCGTCTGCCAGATGAAATAGCCGTAGAGGGCGATGAGCAGCAGGAGGCCAAGGCCGATCGGGCCCTTGATGATCCAGGCGCGCCCTGCGTACCAGTTGGCAATAGCCACGAACGGAGAGAGTATCCAGGACACCGCCAGGCCAATGCCCCGGCCGATCGCTGCAAACACACGCTGGAAAAACGCGACGATCGGATCAAGCATTCGTATTATCCTCCTTGAGGCCATAAAGGCGTTTTCGGAACGCCACCTTGTCCCTGAGATATGTGCTGGTCAGTGTCGCCACAACATATTCCCTGAACTTTTCGCTATAATGTTCATAGGCCGCATAAAACCCCTGCTTGTCAAAGACGAAGCGGGAGACGAAATCGCTGGGGCAAAGTTGCGAGATCAGCCGGTTGGTCAGCCATTGATCCGGATGATTTGGTGCGGCTCGCACCAGCAGAAACCGGTTTTCAGGCGCAACATCCTGCATCTTGATCGTGCCGGACGCCAAAACCGTCCGCAACATCGTCTGCAGGAACGGATAGGTGCCATCCGAGGAGACCAGCGCCGAATTGCGATGGAGCCAGGTCTGTAGCCAGATCGCATCGATCGCATTGATATCCGTCGTCGGATCCGCCCGGTTGACCAGGCTGCGCAGCGCCATATCGGCACGGTGCTGATAGAGGCCGCTGTCCTGCACCCAGGACGCCTGCGGCAATTGCAGCCGGTTGGTCGAGGCGAGGAATTCGTAGATGCGCTGATGGTCGGACAGACTGATATAGCCGACCTGCCAGGGTCTGGAGCGCCTGAAGCCCGGCACCGAGGGATCGCAGATCACGGTCGTGGTCTTTTCATCCAGAAAGACGTAGACGCCGCCGAAATGATTGGCCCAGAAAGCATCATGGCGGAACACCAGCTTATCCGGCACCAGCGCATTTTCGCGGATATCGCCGGTGACTTTTGCGAGTTCGACCATCCGGTTGAGCAGCGCATCGTCGGCCCAGGCCGTCGGTACCGTCTTCAAGCGGTCGACAAGCGCCCGCAATTCAGCCGCCTTGCCGAGCATGTCCTCGGCCGACAGGACGCGAAACCGCACCTCGTTGATCGACAGCAGATCGTCGATATCGTTGACGACCGATACGGAATCCTCGATCTCGCCGTAGAGCGCATCCTTGATCGTCACCGCGTTGATCGCTCGCCTGTTGGCGCCGAAAAATTCGTGCATCAGCGCAGCAGTGTTGGAAAAACTGGTATGAACGACCGGCAATTCTTCCTGATCCGGCGTCATGATGATGAAGCGGCGGTTGACGCGGTTGGGATCGAGATAATCGCGATCGCCAAGCTCATCGGCAATCTCCGGCGAAAACCCGGTCATGTCGATCTGGAACGACGGTAACGCCGTCGGGCGCAGGCCAAAACCTTGCAGCGCCTTGTTGTAACGCGCAATCAGATGCGGCTCGGAAATCTCGAGCAGGCGTCCATAGATCAGTTCGGCTTCGAGGAGGAGCTTCATGCAGCGGTACGCTCAAGCGATGTCATGGTTGCCTGGCCGACTTATCGGTTTCATTTCGAACCAGATCGTCCAAATCGAGGCGAAGCGCCGTCGCAATATTCTTGAACGTGGATAGACTGCCTTCCTTCTTGCCGGTTTCCAGCTCGGAAAGATACGCAGCACTGATCCCCGCAATTTCGGCAAGTTTCTTGGCCGACAACCCACGGTGCTCACGCCAGACCCTGATCGGGTTTTCACCGTCGATCAATCGACTGACGATTTCCAATGGAATCAACTCCTCTTCACCGCGCGCGAGCTTTTCATGAAAAACGCGAACTGTTTCGGCATCGGCCAAATCTTCCGCCAGTTCAGCCTGTTTGACGAGTTCCTCGTAGTCCTGCTTGCTCAGCAAGACCAGCTCTTCGCCGTTTGGCGTTTTGAAAGACACAGCTGAGTTCATACTACATCCCCTTGTAAACATCGCCGCGCAGGGCGATTTTCACCACGTCGATGACGATGCCTGTCTCGTCGAAAATCACACGCCAATTGCCAATCCTCAATCGGTAGAGGTCTACGCCCTGCAGCTTTTTCACATTGTTCGCCAATGATGCCGGATCGACTGAGTATTGTTGCAGCTTGCTCGTTATCCGCTTTGCATCGGCCTGCGGCATGCGTTGCAATGCTGTTGCAGCCTGTTTGCTAAGACTAATTTTCCTCATGAAAATAAGGCCTTTCAGACCACACAGCAAGAGTAATTCGCCAATAGCTAACTTTTACCCCTGCCAGCGCCCATCCGCCTTCATCGCCTCAATCTCCCGGATCGCCTTTTCGCGCTGGCGCTCGCGGCGGATGATGTCGGTCACGGCCGCATCGTCGGATTTGTCGGTGTAGCGGAACTCGCTGTCGGCGTAGCGATTGATCTCCTGCATCACCATGTCGAGCGTGATCGGCCCGCGCAGGGTTTCGATCATGGCTTTCTTCTCGTCATAGGCCTTGTGCATGAAGGCTTCCGGCGTCGAAAACCAATCGTCCGGCAGGTCCACGTCCATCGCCCGCATCTTGACCGCATCGGTGATGTTCTTGATCGCCCGGCCGGTGAAGCGCGGCTCTGCCTCCTTGATCATGTGCAGATAGGAGCCGACATCAGCCAGCGTCTCGATCTTGCCCTCTTCTTTTTCGTAGCGCTCCCAGACGGCGAGCAACCCCTCCTCCTTCGGCCGGGCATGCTCGGCATAGGATTGCGAAACGGCTTTCTTGATCTCCTGGCCGGCAAACAGCTGGTGCTCGCCAAGCGGGATCTGGTGGTTCTTGCCGACCAGCATGGCGAAGATGTCGATGTAATCGCCTTCCGACTGCGGTCCATCGACCAGCCAGCGGGCGCCGGCACGCTGGCGCAGGGCATCGTCGACATTTTCCGGATAGTTGGAGAACATGCCGAACGTGCAATTGCCGCGGATGACCGTCGAGGCGCCGGCAAAACTCTCCATCAGCACCGCCGTCACTTCGTGCTGACCGGCGGAGGCGCGATCATCCGAGCGCTTGGCCGCGACCTGATCGACATCGTCGATGGTGCCGAAACCGATGGCGCGCGGATTGATGACATTGTTGATGAAGGCCTTGCAGTTCTGGCCGGACTTGCCCTGATAGGACGAAATCTGATCGACACCGAAATTCTCGTAGTGGAAGGCGTAGCCGGCAATCTCGCAGTAATCGTTGAGCAGACCGGCCAGCATCTGGATGAGGATGGTCTTGCCCGTTCCCGGCATGCCGTCGCCGATGAAGGTGAAGAGAAAGCCGCCGAGTTCGACGAACGGGTTCATCTGCCGGTCGAAATCATAGGCCATCAGCATCTTTGCCAGCTTCAGCGCCTGATACTTGGCAATGTGGTTGCCGATGATCTCTTCAGGCTTTTTGAAGGTCATCACCAGCGGCTTGCGCTTGGCGCCGGGCGCCACATCGAAACCGTTGAGCGTAAAATCGTCCTGATCGATACGGATGTGGACATTCTCAAAGCTGGCAAGCCCGGTGAAGCGTGCCTTGCGGCCGATCAGCCCTTCGATGGCAAGCCGTGCAAAAGCGCGGGCCCGGCTGGTCAAGGCCGCATCATCCGGTGCCCCGGCAATGGTTTTGTCGAGCGCCGAAATCATCCCCTTCAGTGCGTCCTGCGGCGTATCGAATAGGAAATCCGGTTCCGTCCCGTCCTCGACCGGCTCGCCTTCGCCTGCAAGCGTCGCGCCGAGATAGGCGGCGAAGGTGAAAGCGGCAATATAGGCGGACGCCGACAACAACGCCTTGAACTGGCTTGCATCCTCGCCCGACAGCGGCGCAGTCGCATTGCGCGACTGCAGGCTTTCCAGACTGGTCTGACGCGCAAAAACATCGGCAACCGCCAGCGCCACCTGAATGCCCCGGCGGGAACGGTAGAGCAGCGCATGCTGGGCGGGTGAAAACAGAGGATCTGCAGCGCGGATCGACTGAATGGTCTTTGCCAGCTCCACTTCGCGGGTGCGGCGCTGTCCGCCGGTCGAAACGGTCGAGACAAAGCGGCGCCCTGTTCCGGCCAAAGCTGTTCCGGCCGACGGATCGTCTGCTTCCAGCAGGATCAACCGGGTGACAAGCCCCTGTGCAATCGCCTGATGCTTGGCGATGTCGTCTTCGTGCAGCGTCGTCAAACCCGCGTTCAGTGACATTGTCTAGACCTCGCTGATAACCTGGTTTCCGGAAATCACGTGCACTTTGTAATCGCCGAAGATTGTTGCTGTGTCGCCAGTGGCATAGAGCGCCTGATAGGCGTCGTGCGGCACCAGCGCGTGTTTCTCATAGGAACTCACACCCATGCGGGTCGCCTCGAGATTATCGGTGTCGATATGGAATTCTTCAGATGCCGGTGTCGATGAAAAGAAGCCGCGCTGGGCCGGGCGCTCAGCCTTCGAGAAAACCTCCTGCACCGTCCAGGTCAACAGCCAGGCATTTTCCGCCTTGCGGACCTTCGACAGGATATCGTTGATCTTGGCATTGTTCTCGGTAATCCCGGCCGAATAGAATGGCCCGAGCACGATGCGCCGCAACTGCTTGGGGTGCAGTTCTTCGAAATCCTTGTCAAGATTGGTGGCGATCGTCACCGACGTCAGCGAGTAGGCGCTGTTCTTCAGGGCAAAATCGTCGAAACGGCTGGCAAGATCGGGATTGAGCAGCCCACCGATGGGAAGTGGAATATCCGTGTCCGGATTGAGCTTGCCGTCCGGCGTCACCAGAAGCTTGACGATCTTTTCGGATGAATCCTCGATCACCGACATGTAAACCATCGGCAAGGTGCTGGTGCCGTCGAAAGCGCCCCAGCAGACGACGTAATAGGGCCGCTGGGTCTTCGGGTTCACACCAACGCGAATGGTCTCGGGCATGATGAAGGGTGAAAAGATATCGCCCTTGCCGATCTGCTCGAGATAGAGCCGTTCGGCCATGCGCGACTGCAATTCAGCCGGAAATGTCTTCTGCCGCAGAATGAAGTCGGCCATTTCCTGACGCAGCGCATCGGCAACCGGAATTCCGGCCAGCCGCTTTTCCGCCGATTGCCGGTCATTTTCCAGCTCCAGCACGTTCTGGAACACCGGAAAGCCGCTTTCGGCCCGCGAGATACGGAACTGCTCGATGAAGCCGATGCGGTTTTCCCAACAGGAAAACGATGCCTTCAGCCGTGACAGGTAGGGAATGACGACTTCGCCCACGACGGTATCGCGGTAGAGCGGCGAGTTGCGGTCACCCAGGAAAATTTCCAAACCGCCGAGCGCGGCCCGGATCGAGGCGAAATACTGGCCGACGGCCCCTTCGGATGCGGCGTTCATGATGGGTTGCCCAGAATATGCGGACGCCTGCCCCCCTCTGTCACTGCGTGACATCTCCCCCACAAGGGGGGAGATTGTTCTTTTTCCCAGTTAGCCCCTAAGGCAGTGGCAATCTCCCCCCTTGTGGGGGAGATGTCGGCGTCGCCGACAGAGGGGGGTAAGCCTCCGGACACGCGAAAGGCTTTAGTTTCTAGGATAAGTGAACTCATCACGGCTTCACGTAATTCGCCGAGTTATGCTTGTCCATGACATCCTGGAACCGCCGTGCGAACGCGTCGTCAGCGAGCTTCTTGCGGCGCTGGATATCCTGCGTCGAGAGCATGTTCTTCTCGTGCATTTCCAGCAGATCGCCGATATGGCGCTGCGAGGCCGAGCCGATGCCGGCCATGGTTTCCTCTGCTGCGGTATCGACCTGGCTGCCGAGCGTATTGATCTTGTGGGCGACGTCCTGCTGGGCGGCCGTCTTCAAGGAATCTTCCAGCGCCTTGTACAGCACGATGCGCTGCTCGGTATCGATGGTCAGCTTGTTGATCAGCGTATTCTGCGCCGCAATCTGGTTGTTGAGTGAGTCAACAAAGGTCTGGAACATCGAGGTGTAGCGCTCGTATGTCTGGCTCTCGGCCAGGAGTTCCTGTTCCTTGGCCTGCTTCTCATTATATTCCGTCGCCAGAACCGAACGCTCGCCTTCAAGCTGGGTGCGGGAAATCTGGTCGGTCGATGCGGCGATCCTGTTTTCGATGTCCATCAGCATCGGGTTCAGTTCCTCGATGCGCTTCTGGGTTTCCTGCAGATTGGCAATCGTCGCCTTGCGGCGCTCGATCACCTGAAGCAGGCTTGCCTCGGACGTCTTGTAGCGCTGGTCAAGAACACCCTTCTGTTCCTTCAGGATGCCGACGATGGTGTCGGACTTGGACAGCAGCTCCTGCAGATTGCCGGACAGCGACATGTTGCGGACGCGGTCGGTGCGCATGCGCTGAGCGCTCTGCTTGGAAAAGATACCGATGAATTTTTCGTAGCCGGTATAGCTCTTCATGCTCTCGAATTCCGAGCCGAAGGCGTTGGTGGCATCTTCCAGGCCGATGATCAGGTCGGCAATATTGCCTTCCATCACCTTCTGCTGGTTAATGACGTCCTGGATACGGGCATTCTCGATGTCGAAATTGGCATCGCCCAGCTTGGTGTCCGATTTGGCGAACTGGTCGAGCACGACGGCCGACTGGTTCATCTTACCGCGCATCTGTTCGACGATGCCGCGTGTTTTCTCGATTTCGCTCTCAAAATTCTGAAGTGTCGCCATCGGTTTTCCCCCTGGTTGCTCCGGTGCAGACGCGCCGCGTCGCCAAATTATTCAGTCGTGACATCAGCTTATATAATGGGAGCAGCAATTTGAAGAACAAGTGTTCAATCCCCGGTTTTTAAACCGTGCACCGCTTTGGCGGACTGCACCGGCCGGGGGATAGCGTTCCTATTGCGCCACAGCCGTCTTCAGATAGGCAACGATATCTGCGATCTCCTGCGGCTTTTTCAGGCCCGGAAAGGACATCTTGGTGCCGGGAACCATCGCCTTGGGGGCCATCAAATATTCCGACAACCGCTCCTCGTCCCAGACTTTGCCATCTTCACCGAAAGCCGTCATGGCGCTTGAATAGTTGTAACCCGCAAACTTTGCGACCGGCCGGCCGATAATGCCCATCAGGCTGGGGCCGACGCGGTTCGTCGGCTCGGTTGCGGCATGACAGGCGCCGCATTTCTTGAAGACCTGCGCACCTGCCTCGGCACTGCCGGCAGCGTGAGCAAGACCTGTCCCAAGACAGAGGAAAAGGCCGAGTGAAACAAGACGAAGAGACAAAGAGAGAGACATAAACGATTTCCCGGAACGCATTCGCAAGGATACCATCATGGCACGGCCCGTCCGCCCAGTGATAGCCTGCCTCACGCTTCGTTCATCTTGTCGTCCCAGTGACGACGGCAATAGACGACATATTTCTCGTTGCCGCCCACTTCCACTTGCGCGCCTTCACGCACGATATTGCCGGCCGCATCCACCCGCGCCACCATGGTCGCCTTGCGGCCGCAATGGCAGATGGTGCGGACTTCGCGCATTTCGTCAGCCAAGGCGAGCAGCGCCATCGAGCCGGGAAACAGCTTGCCCTGGAAATCCGTGCGCAAACCATAGGCCATCACCGGAATGCCAATCCGGTCGGCGACGCGGGCCAGTTGCCAGACCTGATCCTCGCCGAGAAACTGAGCTTCATCGACAAAGACACAGGCGATCTTTTCTTCGCCATGCAGGCGCTCGACCAGAGAATAAAGATCGTCCGTATGCGTAAAGGCGATACCGTCTTCGCTCAAACCGATGCGAGAAGACACGCGCCCCTTGCCTGCCCTGTCATCAAACGCAGCAATCAGGATAACCGTACGCATGCCACGTTCGCGATAGTTGTACGACGCCTGCAGGAGCATGGTCGATTTGCCTGCGTTCATCGTGGCGTAGCTGAAATACAGTTTTGCCATGGCGTCCTCTTCTGTATGCTGTTGATTGTTCATGAACAGACCGGGCGAGGAAGGCCAGAGCGCGAACACGAAAGTCACAGAAAATCGTCGGCAAGCGCCACAACATGAGCAATGCGACATCCCGCGTCGTTTTAGGCGGGCGTGTCCGGCGAATGTCCCAATACACTCAGGACAACACCAGGGCGCTTGAATTGGCGGACATTTGGTGATTGGCTAAAATCAAAAGGCAGGGGAATAATCACGATGACCAGACTGACATTGAAATTCATGCTGACCGCAGCCGTATCGCTGAGCGCACTGACATCCGCCCATGCTGCCGAGCCTGAAAGCTGTGGCACCGTTCGTTTCGCCGATGTCGGCTGGACGGACATCACCGCCACCACTGCGACGGTCTCCTCGATCCTCAAGGGCCTCGGCTATCAGACGGACATCAAGGTTCTGTCCGTTCCGGTCACCTACCAATCGTTGAAGAACAAGGACATTGACGTCTTCCTCGGCAACTGGATGCCGACGCAGGAAGCCGACGTACGCCCCTTCCTGAACGACAAGTCGGTCGAATCGTTCGGCCCGAACCTCGAAGGCGCCAAGTACACGCTGGCGACCAATGCCAAGGGTGCGGAACTCGGCATCAAGGACTTCAAGGACATCGCCGCCCACAAGGCCGATCTCGATGGCAAGATCTACGGCATCGAGCCGGGCAATGATGGCAATCGCCTGATCATCGACATGACCGACAAGGACACGTTCGGCCTGAAGGGCTTCGAAGTCGTCGAATCCTCCGAACAGGGCATGCTGGCGCAGGTCGCCCGCGCCGAAAAGGATGGCACTCCCGTTATCTTCCTCGGCTGGGAACCCCATCCGATGAACGCCAACTTCAAGCTGACCTACCTCACCGGTGGCGACGACATTTTCGGACCAAACCTCGGCGGCGCCACCATCTTCACCAATGTTCGCGCCGGCTACACCACCGAATGCCCGAATGTCGGCAAGATGATCACCAATCTCAAATTCTCACTTCCGATGGAAAACGAGATCATGGGCAAGATCCTCAACGACGGCAAGGATCCGGAAGTCGCTGCCAACGAGTGGCTGAAGGCCAATCCGACGGCGATCGATCCCTGGCTTGCCGGCGTCACCACCAAGGACGGCGCTGAAGGATTGCCTGCCGTAAAGACCGCTCTCGGTTTTTGACCGGCAGCTGAAGGCGGGGCTTAGTCCCCGCCTTTTTTAAGCGCATCTGACGCGCTTCCGCTCCTATCATTGGCTCCAAGAACCAGGCGATTTTCCCGTGGAATGGCTAACCAACCCTGATCGACGCATCCCCATCGGCGGCTGGGCGAAGAGTTTCTTCACCTGGCTGACCACCAACTTCACCGGCTTTTTCGATCAGGTCTCGGCGATCCTGGCGGGCGTTGTGAATGCGATCCTGTGGGTTCTGCAGACGCCGCATCCGCTGATCGTCGTGGCCATCGTCACCGCGCTGTCCTACTGGTTCCGCCGTTCGGTCGGCGTCACCCTGTTCACGCTGTTCGGCCTGCTCTTGATCATCAATCTCGGCTACTGGAAGGCAACGACGGAGACACTGGCGCTGGTACTGGCCGCAAGCTTCGTCTCCATGGCCGTCGGCATTCCTCTCGGCATCGCCGCTGCCCGGCGCGCCTGGGTCTATGCCGTCATGCGGCCGATCCTCGACCTGATGCAGACCATCCCGACCTTCGTCTACCTGATTCCGGCCCTCGTGCTGTTCGGCCTCGGCATGGTGCCGGGCCTGATCGCCACCGTGATCTTCGCCATTCCGGCCCCGATCCGGCTGACCCGGCTTGGCATTATCTCAACCCCGCCTTCACTGGTTGAGGCTGCCGTCTCCTTCGGTGCGACGCCAGCGCAGGTGCTGCGCAAGATCGAGCTGCCCTTTGCGATGCCGCAGATCATGGCCGGCCTCACCCAGACCATCATGCTGTCACTGTCGATGGTGGTGATCTCGGCGCTGGTCGGTGCTGCCGGTCTCGGCGTTCCGGTCGTGCGGGCACTGAACACCGTCAACATTGCCATGGGCTTTGAATCCGGCCTCTGTATCGTCATTCTCGCGATCATTCTCGACCGCCTGTTCCGTTCGTCCGATGAAGGAGAAGGCGCATGACCGATGCCATCGTTTTCAAGAATGTCGACATCATCTTCGGCAACCGGCCGGAAACCGCCATCGCCATGATAGATCAGGGCAAGACCCGCGACGAGATCGGCGCTGCGACCGGACTGGTGCTCGGCGTTGCCGATGCGTCGCTGACCATCACCGAGGGTGAAATCCTCGTGCTGATGGGATTGTCGGGCTCGGGCAAATCCACGCTTCTGCGCGCCGTCAATGGCCTGGCGCCGGTGGTGCGCGGCGAGGTTCAGGTCAAGACCCGTCACGGAGGGATCAATCCGTACAAGACATCCGCCAAATCGCTGCGCGATTTCCGCATGCACGATGTCTCCATGGTGTTCCAGCAGTTCGCCCTTCTCCCCTGGCGCACGGTGGAAGACAATGTCGGCTTCGGGCTCGAACTGGCGGGTGTGCCGGACAAGGAACGCAAGGACCGCGTCGCCGAACAGCTGGAACTGGTCAACCTGACGAAATGGGCGGGACGCCAGGTCAAGGAGCTTTCCGGCGGCATGCAGCAGCGCGTCGGCCTTGCCCGCGCCTTTGCCACCGGTGCGCCGATCCTGTTGATGGACGAACCCTTCTCGGCGCTCGATCCGCTGATCCGCACCCGCCTTCAGGACGAACTGCTGGAATTCCAGCGGCGGCTCAAGAAGACCATCCTGTTCGTCAGCCACGATCTCGACGAAGCCTTCCGCATCGGCAACCGCATCGCCATCATGGAAGGCGGCCGCATCATCCAGTGCGGCACGCCGCAGGACATCGTCAAGAATCCGGCCAACCAGTATGTCGCCGACTTCGTCCAGCACATGAACCCCATCACCATGCTGACGGCGATGGACGTGATGAGCCAGGGCGTCAGCCGCACGGCCCCGGCTACCGGCGTCTCGGCAACGGCCAAGCCGACAACCCCGCTGATCGATATCCTCGATGCGATGGCGCGCCAGCCCGGCAGCATCGGTGTCGTCGATAACGGCGCCATCATCGGCACGATCAATGCGCAGAACGTCGTGGAAGGCCTGACAAGGCATCGCAATAAAAGCTGACGATTGCGGTCAAGATGTCGTTATAAAGGGCGCCCGGGCGATCAGAGTCCGGGCGTTTGGCATTCAAGAAAGAGGCGATCCGATGGCCGACAAACCCTCCGTTCTGCGCGAAACCGACGATGAGGCGCGCAAGCTTGCCCGCATCATCCTGCGCTCCGCGCGCAGTGCCGCCATTGCGGTGATCGAGCCGGACAGCGACGGCTTCCCCTTTGTCAGCCGCGTGCTCCTCGGCATCGATACCGATGGTACACCGGTCATTCTGGTTTCCGCCCTGTCGGCCCACACGCACGCCCTGTCTGCAGACCGGCGCTGCTCACTGTTGACGGGCGAAATCGGCAAGGGCGATCCATTGGCCCATGCCCGCCTGACAGTTCAATGCGAAGCGGAAAAAGTCGAACGCGACAGCACCGCCCATGCGCGTATCCGCGAACGTTTCATCCGTCGCCACCCAAAGGCGCAGCTCTATGTCGATTTTCCCGATTTCGCATTCTTCCGGCTCACACCAATAAAGGCCAGCATGAATGGCGGCTTCGGCCGGGCCTATGTCCTTACGGGCGAGGATCTGATGATCCGTTCTCCGGCAATCGAGGGTCTTGCCGAGATGGAACCCGGCGCCATCGATCACATGAATTCCGATCATGCCGATGCGGCAAGCAGGTATGCAGAGCGCTATTGCAAGGCCAAGGGAACGGGCTGGAGAATCTGTGGTCTTGATGCCGGCGGGGTCGATCTTGCGTCCGGAGATCAACTCAAGCGGCTGGAATATGATGCCCCACTGCAATCGAAAGGGGAATTACGGGCGACACTGGTAAAACTTTACCGTTAAATACGGGCCCTTTTACCCCGATTTCTTGCAGTAGCCAGTTGTCCTTTTATTCATCACGGCTAATTATCTGTCATTCACATTCATAACCAAGCGTGATGTGAACTTCGCATGGAGTATGGAATGCAAACGATCTCTCCTCAGAAACACGGCAAGGCTGAAATAGCTGCGGAGTTTCTGTCGGCCATGGCCAACCCAAAGCGTCTGCTGATTCTCAGTTCACTGGTGAACGAAGAGATGGCTGTCGGCGCTTTGGCAAACCAGGTCGGCCTCAGCCAGTCTGCCCTGTCGCAACATCTCTCGAAGCTGCGTGCCCAAAATCTCGTAACGACGCGTAGAGATGCCCAGACGATCTATTATTCAAGTTCTTCTGATGCAGTACTGAAAGTTCTGAAAACACTGAAGGAAATCTACGGCGACGAAACCAGCGCGGTCGAAAAGATCCCGCAGCGCCGTACCGCCTGATACGGATCGGGGCCGCTTGTCGGCCCCGGCCTGTTTCTGGCCCGGCGCCAGATTCGGAGAAGCCCCCCCGGATTGGCAGCTGCCTTTGACGTTTACGCGCCTTTGAGACTTGGCGTTGCAGTATCGGCGCCATGAACATGACAGCCAAAGACCGGCCTGACGCGACACCCCTCAAATGGGCTGTGCTCGGCACGGGCTCCATCGCAACGACCTTTGCCGAAGACATCCAGTTGACGGACAACGCAGCCCTCGTTGCCGTTTGCTCACGCACGCTTGAAACCGCCACCGTTTTCTCAAGACGCTTCGGCGGGCTGCGCATCATCCCGGATATAGATGCCCTGGCCGCCGACCCGTTGATCGATGCCGTCTATCTCGCCAGCCCCAACACCGCCCATTTCGATCAGGCCCAGACACTGCTCAGTGCAGGAAAACCTGTGCTGATCGAAAAGCCGCTTGTCACAACCGCGTCCCAGGCAAAGGCACTCGCCGGCTTGGCCGCGGAAAAACAGAGCTTTGCGATGGAGGGGCTCTGGACCGTCTTCCTGCCCGCCATCAACCAGGTGCGGCAGCTACTGGGCGACAAGACGATCGGCGCCATCACCGGCGTCCGGGCAGAGCTCGCCTATGCCAAGACATTCGATGGCAACAGCCGCTTTTTTTCGCCAGCGTTTGGCGGTGGTGCGCTGCTCGATCTGGGGGTCTACCCGATCGCACTGACATTGGCTTTGTTCGGCTCGCCGCAGACGGTCGCAGGGCGCTGGTCGGCCGCACCGACGGGTGTCGATATGTCGGCGGATGTCACGCTCGGCTATGATCGTTTCCAGGCAAGGCTGTCCGTCGGCTTTGATCGCACCGGGAACAATCGCTTCATTATCGACGGCGAAACCGGCAGCCTGGTGATCGATGCGCCGTTTCTGAAGGCAAGCCGGATCATCCTGACGAGAAACCGGGTGGTCCATCATCTTGCCGTACCGTCCGGCACCGGCCGCCTGGCGTGCGCCACCGGAAAGATTGCCGGCCGGCTGCCCCTGCCCGGCCTCACGGTCTACCGGCATGGTTTTTCCGGCAATGGCTTGCAGTTCGAGATCGCGGCGGCAAGCCGGGCCATTCTCGAAGGTCAAAATCAGCAATCTCAGATGCCACTCAGCGCCAGCGCCGAGGCGCTCGGTATCATCGAGACCATCCGGTCACTACCGCCGTCATAGCGCCGTTGGTGTGTGGTCGCGCTTGCCGGCGTTGAGCGCCAGCACGATGTCCGTCAGATGCAAAGCTGTCTCGCCGGAAAACAACGGCCGGGTATCGGTCCTGATGGCATCCGCCTGCGCTGCAATCCCGCGCACAAAATCGATTTGCGATGGATAGGCCGGCAAAGTGCTCTTCTGTGCGGCCTGCGGATAGGCGACCGCCTTGCCGGCAGTGAGGCGAAACGGGAACTTCCGCTGAAACTGCCACTCGAACCGTTCGATCAGCCGATGCAACAGCGGCCGCTTGCTGCCGGCCAGTTCGACATGGACCGGAGAACGATTGTCCCACAGATCGCGCACGACGATCGTGCCCTTGTCGCCGACGATGGTCAACGACCGGTCCCGGGGCGCGGCCAGACCGCTGGTCAGACGCGCGACCAGCC
Organism: Hyphomicrobiales bacterium; assembly: GCA_900473045.1. Classification (GTDB taxonomy): domain Bacteria; phylum Pseudomonadota; class Alphaproteobacteria; order Rhizobiales; family Rhizobiaceae; genus Pararhizobium. The sequence goes on along the minus strand of UCKS01000022.1, from coordinate 56,423 downwards.
CCGACTTGAACGTCAGGCAGCCGACGGAAAAATCCGGTCCGAGATCCAGCTTTTCGGTTCCCGGTCCTTTATCGGGAAAGGTCAGCGCGGAAAAGGCCGCGACATTCGATACCGGCCCGAACAGCGACACCAGCCAGCTGGCCGCATAGCCGGCGTGCTCCAGCGTACAGCCGATTTCGAACTCGTGCACAGCCGGCCATTTGGCGCCCGAGCGGCTGCGCCATTCCTGCCATTTATCGCGAAAGACCGGTCCATCTTCCATCTCGGCATAGGCCAGGCGCGGCGTGCCGATGACGCCGGAGCGCAGGATTTCGGCGCAGTGGCTACAGGCATCGCTGAGCGCATTGGCCGGCGCACCGGCAAGGACAAGACCTCGCTCCTCAGCAAGCGATACCAACTCCCGCGCCTCGTCTACCGTCATGGCCAGAGGCTTCTCGCAATAGACGTGCTTGCCGGCCGATAGCGCCGCCCGGTTGATGGCATAGTGGCTATCCGGCGTCGTCAGGTTGACGATGATGGTGACGGCAGGATCGGAAAGCGATTCTGCTTCAGAGGCATACGCGCGAACGTTCCAGTAGTTGCAAAACTGCTTTAAGCGATCGGGATCGACATCCCAGACCCCCGCCAGCCACAATTGCGGGTGGTTGGCCAATGTCGTCATGTAATAGTCGGCAACAAACCCCGCGCCGATGAAAGCAACGCCCGTCTGTCCGTTCATCGCGCATCCGCCAGGAAAGACGCGATATAGACCAGCGGCGCATTCCAGTTGATCGTCATTTCATTGGTGCCCCAGGCCATAATGTCGTCGATATAGCAGGTCTGCGGCGCGCACCCCTTGAGCCGCGCGCGAGCGACATCGTCGACCAGCGTCGAATTCGGCCCACCGGCCAGCGTACCGAACGGTGGATTGGGCGATGTGCTGTCGACTTGATGGGCATACCAGCGGCTATGCTGGTTCTTGGCAAAGACGCTGCCATATCCGGTGACATAGGATGTGTTCATGGCGTTGCGCCCAAGAATGTAATCGATACTTTCCCGCACGCCATTGAGAAACGGGACTTCGCCTGTGAGGTCATAGCCGGCGGAAACCACGATCATGTTCTGCAAAATGAGCTGGTTCGATCCCCAATCGTAGCGGTTGTTGGCCGGTCTGTAGATCTGCCCGAACGGCTCCTTCGCCTGCAGGCCGATGAAGTTTCTGGCGGCGGCCACGACCGAGCCCATGACCATCGCCTTGTCGTCTGCCGGGAGGTTGTCGCCATAGAGCGCGAGATCCAGACGGCCAAGCCCGGCAACGCTGCGCCAATCGAAGGCACCGGTGGCGGGAAAGACGGCCCCTGCCCAATGGCGCGAGGATTTCAGCGCGGTGAGATAACGGGCTTCCCCCGTGGTGATGAAAAGCTCGGCCGCGGCCCAATAGGTTTCATCGGAAATGTCGTCATCACCATAATCGCCGCCGCCCTGCAGACCATCCGAACCCGGTGCGAACAGCACGGGATTGGCGGCGGCGGCCAACCATGCCTTCTGACCGGCGGCAAGCAGGCGCTGCGCAAACTCCCTGTCATAGGGTGCAAACAGCCGGGCACCTTGGGCAGCCACGGCAGAAAGGTTGAGCGTTGCCGCCGTCGATGGACGGTGCAACGCGCGCAATTGCGGATCGAGATGCGGCAGCATCGGCACTTCGGTCCATTTGATATCGTGAACCTTGTGATGCACCATGCCGGCCAACGGCTGACCGTCCGGCACCATCATCTTCATCAGGAATTCGAGCTCCCAGCGCGCTTCGTCAAGGATATCGGGAACGCCGTTGCCGTTTTCAGGGATGCGCGACAGGCTATCGCTCAAGACAGGCGATGCGCCATCACCATACACCAACCCGCGTTCAAACGTGCTGAGCAGTTGCGACACGGCGATACCGCCATTGACCACATACTTGCCCTGATCGCCCGCATCGTACCAGCCGCCGGAAACATCCAGCGTATAGTCGCAGGTCCAATCCTTGCCATAAAGTTTGGAGGCGACCTTGCCGGTCAGGCAGGTCACCTTGGTATCGCCCTGGTTGGGGCTTTCCTGCACATGTCCGGGCGGCCTTGCATAGGCTTCTCCAGCAATGTCGCCCTTGATCTCGATGCCGCTGCGTTGTGGGTAAAACCACGACAGCGCATCAACGCGCAGTTTGCCATAGACGTCGTGGCCGACGGAAAACGGCAAGCTTTTCTTCTCGCCGATGACCAGCCTGTAGCCCTCACCGGCCGTCGCAAAAGCCGAGAAATCCGCGATCTGGGTGTTCGCCCGGACAGTCGGGTCAAACCCGGCAGGCGCTGTCATTCCCTCGCCGACTGCAATACCGGCCCCATCTTCGAGCTTGAACGGCAGCGGGGCCTTTGCCTCCGACACGACCGTCGCCCGTTTCGGTCCGTCGAGGAAATATCCGGCCTGATTGACCAGTGCCGGTAGCCCATACATCGTTTTTTGCGCAGCTGCCGCGATCTTGTCGGGCTTTGTTTCGCGTATCGCCACGTCATCCAGACAAACGCGCCACGGCTTTTCAGACCCGCCCAACTGGAAGATGATCTGGGCCGGATCATTCTCGGTTGCCGTGAAGACGGCCGAAAATTCGACCGTTCCGTCCTTGGTCTTCGCAGTGAGGGCTGCCTGCGGCGTCCACGGTTCGGCATTGCGCTGAATCGTGACCGGGAATGTGTGCACACCCTCGGCCTCAAGCAGCATTGTCAGTTGATAGGATGTGCCCGGATCGAACTGCAGGTCATTAAGACCGAGCAACCGGTCCCAAGGGGTACCGCCCGCCTCGACATCGACACAGAGCTTGCCGCGTTCGCGCGATAGAGCCACACCGCCCGCTGCCCAAAAGCCGTCCTGCCCCTTCTCAAAAGCGCCGTCGGCAATCATGTCGGCAGCACCTGCTTGCAATGGAAGACTGACGAAAAGCGCGAGCACCAGGCTGGCTGCAAATTTTGGCAAGGTCTCTATCCTGAGCGCGTGTTGCGGGAACGCGGCGCTACTCTGCTGTAAACAGGTTAACCTTCGGAAAAGACGAGAGGCAAGCCTTGTTTCCAGATGTTTCCGGGCCGTGAAATTCTGCGGTTTGCTACCACGCAACATCATTTGACCGTCTCAGGCCAAGACTTGACCCCGAAAAGAGCCCTGATAGTTTGACCATCAGGTAAAGATTCATCGAAACCCACTGGACTTGGCCGCCAGACAGTAAGCGCCACGGAGAATATGATGTCGAACCGCCTCAATGCCACCCCCAATGACCTCAGCGCCTTCTGGATGCCGTTCACAGCCAACCGGCAGTACAAGAAAGAACCGCGCATGTTCGTCAAGGCGAAGGACATGCACTACACGACCCATGACGGCCGCCAGGTGCTCGACGGCACGGCAGGCCTCTGGTGCGTCAATGCCGGACACTGCCGCCCGCTGATCACCGAAGCCATTCGCGAGCAGGCCGGCGAACTCGATTATGCTCCGGCCTTCCAGCTCGGCCATCCGAAGGCTTTTGAGCTGGCAAACCGCCTGATCGACATTGCACCTGATGGCATGGAGCATGTGCTCTACACCAATTCCGGCTCGGAATCGGTGGAAACCGCGCTAAAGGTGGCGCTCGCCTATCACAAGGTGAAGGGCCAGGGGTCGCGTACCCGCCTGATCGGCCGCGAGCGCGGCTATCACGGTGTCAATTTCGGCGGCATCTCTGTCGGCGGTATTGTCTCCAACCGCAAGATGTTCGGAACGCTTTTGACCGGCGTCGACCATATGCCGCATACCCACCTGCCGGAAAAGAACGCCTTCACCAAGGGCGAGCCGGAACACGGCGCTGATCTTGCGACCGAACTGGAACGCATCGTCACGCTGCATGATGCCTCGACCATCGCTGCCGTCATCGTCGAGCCGGTCGCAGGCTCCACCGGCGTGCTTATCCCCCCGAAGGGATATCTGCAGAAGCTGCGCGAGATCTGCACCAAGCACGGCATCCTGTTGATCTTCGACGAAGTCATCACCGGATACGGCCGTCTCGGTACACCGTTCGCAGCGCAGTATTTCGACGTCATGCCGGATATGATCGTTACCGCCAAGGGCCTGACCAACGGCGTCATCCCGATGGGCGCCGTGTTCGTCACCGCAGAGATCCACGATGCCTTCATGAGCGGCCCGGAGCACATGATCGAGTTCTTCCACGGCTACACCTATTCCGGCAACCCGATCGCCTGCGCCGCAGCGCTCGGCACACTCGACACCTACCGCGACGAAGGCCTGCTCACCCGTGGTGCCGAACTCGCCTCTTACTGGGGCGATGCGCTGCATTCGCTGCGCGATTGCCCGCATGTGATCGACATCCGCAATATCGGCCTGATCGGCGCGATCGAGCTGGCGCCGATTGCCGGCGAGCCAACCAAGCGCGCCTTCTCGGCTTTCCTGAAGGCCTATGAAAGCGGCTACCTCATCCGCACCACCGGCGACATCATTGCCCTTTCGCCCCCTCTGATCATTTCGAAAGCCGAAATCGATGAGCTGGTCGAGGGCATCCGCAAGGTACTGATCGCCAACGCCTGATCGAATATATTCGATCGTGAACAATGCCCAAACGGAGCCGGGACACATGTCACGGCTCCGTTTGGCGTCATATCTGAACAATTATTTTGCACATTGCCTAAAAAATCGCCTTGCGGAATCGTGAGGAGCTTCATAGACGAGAAGCATGGGATCGATCCGTTCACAGAAGACGGACACCTCAACGGAACTGGAGTTGCTTTTCGACTGGCAGGTTTCATCCTCCCGGCCCAGCAACCGAAGCGCTGGCACTGCGGGGAACCAACCCACCAAAGGAGAAGCAAGATGAATTTCAAGACACTGACGGGCGCCACGTTCGCCGCCTCGCTGGCCTTTGCGCCGCTGGCGCATGCCGAGATCGTGATCGGCCTGATCGCACCGCTGACCGGCCCCGTCGCCGCCTACGGCGACCAGGTCAAGAACGGCGCCCAGGTTGCCGTCGACCAGATCAACAAGAACGGCGGCATTCTCGGCGAACAGGTCGTGCTGAAGCTGGCCGACGATGCCGGCGAACCCAAGCAGGGTGTTTCGGCTGCAAACCAGATCGTTGGCGAAGGCATCCGCTTTGTCGTCGGCCCGGTCACGTCAGGCGTTGCCATGCCGGCCTCCGACGTTCTGGCTGAAAACGGCGTCCTGATGGTCACCCCGACCGCGACGACACCGGACCTCACCAAGCGTGGCCTCGCCACCATCCTGCGCACATGCGGCCGCGACGACCAGCAGGCGGAAGTTGCCGGGGCCTATGTCCTGAAGCAGTTCAAGGACAAGCGCATCGGCATCCTCAACGACAAGGGCGCCTACGGCAAGGGTCTCGCCGATTCCTTCAAGGCAACGCTGAATGCCGGTGGCGTCACCGAAGTCTTCAACGATTCCCTGACACCGGGCGACAAGGACCTGAGCGCACTCACCACCCGCCTCAAGGCGGAAAAGGTCGACGTCCTCTATTTCGGCGGCTACCACCCGGAAGCCGGCCTTCTGGTGCGCCAGCTGCATGATATCGGCGCTCCGATCCAGATCATCGGCGGCGACGGCCTCTCCAACACCGAATTCTGGGCCATCGGCGCAGACGCCGGTGCAGGCACGGTCTTCACCAATGCGGCTGACGCCTTGAAGAACGATGCCTCGAAGGCCGCTGTTGCTGCTCTTCAGGCAGCCAACATCCCGCCGGAAGCCTTCACGATCAACGCCTATGCAGCCGTTGAAGTGATCAAGGCCGGTATCGAAAAGGCTGGCAGTACCGAAGACGCAACAGCCGTTGCCGCTGCCCTGAAAACCGGCGAACCGATCAAGACCGCCATCGGCGACGTCACTTACGGCGAAACGGGCGACCTCACCTCGCAGAGCTTCTCGCTCTACAAGTGGGAAAACGGCAAGATCGTCTCTGCGGAGTAAGCAGATCGACCAATCACGGATCGGGCGCTTCGGCGCCCGATTTCGTTTGATGGACTGACATCGCCCTGCCGTACCGGCGCCATCCACAGCGGCAAACAGCGTTTTTGCGTATCGGGGTGTGCAATGATGGCCATCAGCCTCTATGCTCTGGCGAGCAATACTTCAGACAGACATCCAAGAGGCAGACCCCGTGAGCGAAAAACTTGAACAGCTGATCGATCAGGGCACCGGACGCATTCCGGCGGATATCGTTCTCAAGGGCGGACGCTTCTTCGATCTGGTTACCGGCGATCTCGTCGCCTCCGATATCGCCATCTGCGGCGATCGCATCGTCGGCACCTACGGCAGTTATACCGGCACCACGGAAATCGACATCACCGGCAAGATCGTCGTCCCCGGCTTCATCGACACGCATCTGCATATCGAATCCTCGCTGGTCACCCCGCATGAATTCGATCGCTGCGTCCTGCCTTATGGCGTCACCACCGTCATCTGCGACCCGCACGAGATCGCCAATGTGCTCGGCACCGAAGGCATCCAGTTCTTCCTCGATTCGGCGCGCGAGACGATCATGGACATCCGCGTCCAGCTCTCGAGCTGCGTACCAGCAACCCATCTGGAAACCTCCGGCGCCAACCTGCCGATCGAAAAGCTTTTGCCATTCCGAGACCACGAGAAGGTCATTGGCCTCGCCGAATTCATGAATTTCCCGGGCGTCATCCATAAGGACCCGGTCTGCCTTGCCAAGCTCGACGCCTTCCAGGGCGGTCATATCGATGGCCATGCGCCACTCTTGAGTGGCCTTGATCTCAACGGCTATCTCTCCGCCGGTATCCGCACCGACCACGAATGCACCACTGCGACCGAAGCGCTCGAAAAGATCCGCAAGGGCATGCACATCCTAGTGCGCGAAGGTTCCGTCTCGAAGGACCTGCACGCGCTGATGCCGATCTTGACCGAACGCCTGTCGCCGTTCCTGGCGCTCTGCACCGACGACCGCAATCCGCTCGATATCGCCGAGGAAGGCCATCTCGACTACATGATCCGCGAAGCAATCCTGCACGGCGTCGAGCCGCTCGCCGTCTATCGCGCCGCCTCGATCTCGGCCGCCCGCGCCTTCGGGCTGCGCGACCGTGGATTGGTCGCCCCCGGCTGGCGCGCCGATCTGGTTGTCGTCGACAGCCTTGAAAACTGCAAAGCCTCGATGGTGTTTGCCGGTGGTCGTCTCGTCGACGATGCGCTGTTTGCCACCCGCCGTCCGGTCGCGCCCGTTGGTTTGGACAGTGTCAAGGCAGGCCACATCAATGCCGCCGATTTCGGCGTGCCCTATGCCGAGGGAGAGACGTCCGTCATCGGCGTGCTGCCCGGCAAGATCATCACCGAACACCGCCGCTACAAACTACCAGCATCCGGCAACCAGGCCGGTGTTGATCTTGGCCACGACATCATCAAGGTCGCCGTCATCGAGCGCCACGGCATCAACGGCAACCATGCCAATGGCTTCGTTCAAGGTTTTGGATTGAAGAAGGGCGCCATTGCCTCCACCGTCGGCCATGACAGCCACAATATCTGCGTCGTCGGCGTCAACGAGGACGACATGGCGCTGGCCGCCAACCGGCTCGGCCAGATCAAGGGCGGCTTCGTCGTCGTCGGGGATGGCAAGGTCACCGGCGAAATATCGCTACCGGTCGCCGGCCTGATGAGCCTCGAGCCCTATGAGAGCGTGCGCGACACGCTGCATCATCTGCGCCAGGCAGCCTTTGCGCTCGGGGCAACACTGCAGGAACCGTTCCTGCAACTGGCCTTCCTGCCCCTGCCCGTTATCCCGCACCTGAAGATTTCGGACATGGGCCTGGTGGATGTCGACAAGTTCATGCTGATCGGGTGAGAGGCCGATAATTCTCTAATCCTGGGTCTCGCCCGAAAGCGGCGTCTTCAGCATCGATGGCCGCTGCGTAAACGCATCGAACCAGCCAGTGAGATTGGCGTAGGCGCGAAAAGATGGCAAATGGCGGAAGGCGAGCCAGTCCAGTGTCGTTGCAATAGCGATATGGCCGATATGCAAGGGCTCGCCGCTCTGGATCTCCCGGTCCAGCCAGCGATAGCTTTCAGCGAGTTTTCGCTCATAGCCAGCTTGCAGTTCCGGATAGCGCAGATGCTCGGGACGCCGCGCTGTTTCCCAGCGAATGCCGATACCCGCATAGGCCATATCCTGCGCCAGCGCCTGCAAGCGTAACGCCGCCCATCTGCGCTCAGTGTCCTCGGGAAAAAGCGACGGGCCTGCACGCAGCGTATCGAAATAGGCGCAGATGACGTCGCTGTCGAACAACGGCGACAGACCATCACGCAAGAGAACCGGCACCTTTCCGAGCGGATTGCTACTGAACACCGTGGCATTGGCGTTTGTCGGACTGGTTTCGTGGTGCTCGACAACCAACTGATCGGCAATGCCCACCTCATGGGCGAAGACCAGCGTCTTGCGGGCGAAGGGCGAGTGGGTCTGGTACAAAAGCTTCATTGGCAGCAATCCCAAGGTGGACCAGGATACCCTGGTCCGTACACATAGGTTTTAAGGCATTGCAGTGCCGTTCTGCCGCGATGGATGATGCCAGATCGCTTTTTATCCGCGTTCGGTGCCTGTAATATGCCTCCATGAACCTCGACCGCTTCGACCGCCATTTGCTCAATCTGGTGCAGCAAGATGCATCCCAGACCGCCGAACAGCTTGCTGCGGTGGTACCGCTCTCCGTCTCGGCGATCCAGCGTCGATTGAAGCGGCTGCGCGAGACGGGCATCATCCAGCGGGATATCGCGGTGGTGGACCCCAAGCAGGTGGGCAGGCCGACATTCTTCATCGTTGCACTGGATGTCGAGCGGGAACGGCCGGAACTGCTCGCCCAACTGCGCCGCTGGCTGGCGAACGAGCCGATGATCCAGCAGGCTTTCTACATCACCGGCGGATCGGATTTCGTGCTGATCGTCACGGCACCCGATGTCGATGCCTATGATGCGCTGATGTCCCGGCTGATCGCCGAAAATGCCAATATCCGCCGCTTCACCACCAATGTTGCGCTTGGCGTCATCAAACGCGGGCTGGTCATTCCCGTTGCTCTGGATGACGATTAGCCGTGAAAATCGCGGCATTGCTGCGCTTTCACGAATATCAACGCGGTTTTGCCGCATTAGGCACCGTCATATTCTGCTCATGACAGATTTTCATTCTCCGGTTCACGCCACCGCAACGGCGCTCTCAGATTGCCCGGCGCTGGCCCGCCGCGCCGGTGTCGGCCGCATCCTCGTCAAGGTCGAAAGCGGGCGCCCCTTTTGGAAACTTCAAGATTCTCGGCGGCATGACTGCGGCGCTCAGCGCTTTGGCCCGCATCACCGGAACGCCCGTCGCGCAATTGCGGATGCGCGGGGACCTGCCACGACTGATCTGCGCCAGCGATGGAAACCATGGGCTTGCGATCGCGGCCGCTGCCCATATCGCCGGTGCAGCCGCAACGATCTATCTGCACCATGGCGTTCCCCGGTCGCGGGCAGACCGCATCTTGGCACTTGGCGCCTCGGTCTACTGGATCGCCGGAACCTATGATCATGCGGTGGATGCCGCCGCCGAGGCCGCTCGCGTCGATGGTGTCCTCGTGCCGGACACCAGTTCAGATGTGAACGATCCGATCGTCCGGGATGTGCTGTCGGGTTACGCAACGATGACCGGCGAGATCAACGCGCAACTCGCCACCAACGGCATGATCATCACCCATCAGTTCATTCAGACAGGTGTGGGCGGCCTTGCTGCCGCCATGGCGCAAGGACTGCCGAGGGCGAAGCTCGCCGTTGTCGAGCCGGAACAGGCAGCCTGTGTGGCGCCCGCTCTGGCCGCCGGCCACGTGGTCCGCATCGAAGGCTCGCTGCACACATGCGCGGAGATGCTCGCCTGCGGCGAAGCATCGGCCCCCGCATTGGCGATCCTTCAGCAGCATGATCCCCTACCGGTACAGGTCAGCGAAAGCGAGCTTCTGCAGGCAGCCGGGATCCTGCAGCAGGAAGCCGATATCCACACCACGCCCTCCGGCAGCGCCGGTCTAGCAGGATTACTGCATGTGGCATGCAGCGGTGATCTCCGGGAGCTGGCTGGACTCAATCGTTCCAGCACCGTCCTTCTTGTGGCGACAGAGGCACACCCGGACGCCTTTATCCGCAACCTCGATAGCGAACTCAAAGCAGTCCGCAATTTCGCAGCAGGCTTCTTCCCGGAAATGGGGCCGTTGGACCACACTCTCCCGGCATGAACAAGCGTTTCGAAAGGTACAGCTCTCAAAGAGCAATGCCTATCCCAATCGCCCGCAAAACACGTCCATGGCCTCCAAGACGATCTGGCCGTCGATGGTCTGCGGCGCAAAGCCCGGCATCGGCAGAACCTCGGCAATCACCACACCTTTCGGCAGATCAACCGTTTGCGGGCCGCGGTGCAGGTTGAAGATGAACAGCAGCTTCTCGCCACCCTTTTCGCGCGTAAAGGCCAGGATATCCTGGTTGGTTTCGAGGAAGGTCATGCTGCCATCGAAAAGTGGTGCATGCGCTTTCCTGAAGGCAAGCGTCTGCCGGTAGTGATCGAGAACGGAGCCAGCCTTTTCCTGCTGATCAGCGGCAAGCGGCCGATGTTCGTCCGGCACCGGCAGCCATGGCTTGGCGCTGGAGAACCCGGCATGGTCGGCATTCTTTTCCCAGACCATCGGCGTGCGGCATCCGTCGCGGCCCTTGAAGGCAGGCCAGAAACGGATGCCGTAGGGATCGCGAAGATCTTCAAACTGCAGTTCGGCTTCCGGCAGCGCCAGTTCCTCGCCCTGATACAGGCAGATCGAACCACGCAGCGCCGAAAGCACCGAGATTGCCAGCTTGGCAACCCGCTCTCGCTCCTCGGCCGTCTGCGTAAACCGGCTGATATGCCGGGTGACATCGTGATTTGAAAAAGCCCAGCAGACCCAGCCATCGGTCACGGCATCCTGAAACGCCTGGACGCAGCGGCGGATATGGGTAGCGGTAAAATCCGGCCCCAAAAGGTCGAACGTGTAGCACATATGCAGCTTGTCGCCGCCGCCGGTATAGGCAGCCACCGTCTTCAGCGAGCGTGCGCCATCGCCGACCTCGCCGACCGAGGCACGATCGTCGAATTCGTCGAGCAGGGCGCGAAACCGCTGCAGAAAGCCGATGTTTTCCGGTTGCGTCTTGTCGTAGAGGTGGTTCTGCATGCCGTAGGGATTGACGTCGGGGGCATCGAGACCGATGGCGTCGGGGTCATAGACCAGCGGCGGATTATCGCGCAGTTCCTTGTCGTGGAAATAGAAGTTCACCGTGTCGAGCCGAAAGCCATCGACGCCGCGCTTCAGCCAGAAGCGCACGGTCTCCAGTAGCGCTTCCTGCACATCCGGATTGTGGAAATTGAGATCAGGCTGCGAACCCAGGAAATTGTGCATGTAATACTGCTTGCGCACGCCGTCCCATTCCCAGCCCGGCCCGCCGAAGATCGACATCCAGTTGTTGGGCGCTGTGCCATCCGGCTTCGGGTCGGCCCAGACATACCAGTCGGCTTTCGGGTTGGTGCGGTCCGAGCGGCTTTCCTTGAACCATGGGTGCTGGTCGGAGGTGTGCGAGATCACCTGGTCGATGATGACCCGGATACCCAGCTGGTGCGCCGCTTTCAGCATCGCATCGAAATCGGCAAGCGTCCCGAACATCGGATCGACATCGCAATAGTCCGAAACGTCATAGCCCATATCGGCCATCGGCGAGGTGAAGAACGGCGACAGCCAGATGGCATCGACGCCGAGGCTGGCAATATGCGGCAGCCGTTGCGTCACACCCTTGAGATCGCCCAGACCATCCCCCGTCGTGTCCTGGAAAGAGCGCGGATAGACCTGATAGATCACCGCGCCGCGCCACCAATCGGGATTGGACTTCAAGGGAGATGCCATCAAAAAGCTCCACGATCACAAGGATATGCTGAAAGATGTAGCGTTGCTGCAGGTGCGAGTAAACGGCATTTCCGGCCGGTTGCAGCAATTGACCAGGGGCGATGCAAAAATGACGATTCCGGGCATGGCCGCAAGCCAGATGCACCAGCCATGGGAACCATCGCGATCACCGCATCCGCTTGCCTTCCGCGCCGGTAAGACGTATCTCCGCCTTCGCAAAGCATGAATAACGGGGAGAATTTCATGGCGGGCAGGCTGCTTTCGATCGGCGAATGCATGGTGGAACTGATGCAGGCAGAGGGTGATCTCCTGCGCAAAGGCTATGCCGGCGACACGTTCAACACCGCCTATTATGCCCGGCTGTTCCTTCCAAGCGACTGGTCGGTCGATTACCTGACTGCCGTCGGCACCGATACGGTTTCCGATGAGATGCTGGCCTTCATCGAAAAGACCGGCGTCGGCACAAGCTCCATTCGCCGCGTCGAAGGCCGTTCGCCCGGGCTTTACATGATCCACCTGAAGAACGGCGAGCGCAGCTTCTCCTACTGGCGCTCGGTCTCGGCCGCCAAGACCTTGGCCGACGATGCCCCCCATCTGCGCGCCGCCATCGAAGCCTCCGATATCATCGTCTTTTCCGGGATCACGCTTGCCATTCTGGCACCCTCCGCCGTCGAAACCCTGCTGTCCGAACTGCGCCGCGCCAAAGCGGCAGGCAAACGTGTCGTCTTCGACCCCAACATCCGGCCGCGGCTGTGGGACGATAAGCAGTACATGCTTGAAACAATCTCGGCCGGTGCCCGCGCATCTACGCTCGTCATGCCGAGTTTCGACGACGAAGCAGTGCATTTTGGCGATGCCGATATTGCAGCGACAATCGCGCGGTATCGTGGCCTTGGCGTAGAGAATATCGTCGTGAAGGATGGACCGAACGGCGTGACGCTCAGCTTCGGCGACGCGCCGCTCCAGTTTGTCCCCTCCGCCACGGTCGAAAAGATTGTCGATACGACCAGCGCCGGTGACAGTTTCAACGGTGCTTTCCTTGCCCGCTACGCCGTTGATGGCGACGCCACAACAGCTGCGCGCTTTGCAGCGCAAACGGCGGCAGCGGTGATCCAGCATCATGGGGCGCTTGTCCCCAAGGGCAAGCTGGCGGGGACCGCATAGTACAAAGATTGCAATTTCGCGCCGCTGGTCTTATCCTTGGTCAACCTTAGCCAAGGGAATTTGTGATGACGACCGTCAACATGCTGGAAGCCAAGACGCGCCTTTCCCAACTTGTCAGTGCCGTTGAAAGCGGCGCAGAAGACGAAATCATCATTGCGCGCGACGGAAAGCCAGCGGCAAGGCTGGTGCCAATCGCCGCCAACGAAAAGCCGCCGAGACGGTTGGGCCTTCTTCAGGGACAATTTCCGGACATGTCTCTCGAAGACTTCAACGCGTTGGATGACGAAATTGCCGAACTCTTCGGCGTTAAACCGGAATGAGGTTACTGCTCGACACCCATGTGGCGATATGGAGTCTGACGGCAATACACCGCCTACCATCAGACATACGTCAAATACTCTCGAACCGGAGCAACGATGTTTTCGTCTCCGCAGCGAGTATATGGGAAATCGCACTCAAATTCCGGCTTGGAAGAAAGGATAGTCCTCCCTTCGATGCCCAAGAGGCGATCCGGCATTTCACCAATGTCGGATATGATTTCCTGAACATCACTGTCGCCCATGCAGCCGCGGTCGGGCATCTAAACACCACTCACGCTGACCCATTCGATCGCCTGCTGATCGCCCAAGCCATCACAGAACCACAGATCCTGGTCACCCGCGACAGCAAGATAGCCACCTATAGCCCGACCTTCATCACCTGGTAGGGACAACGCTCTGCCCTGGCCTTACCGCTTCTTTTTACGGTTTTCGAACGGATTCTCCGACGCCCGCAAATGAATGCGGATCGGCACGCCCGGCATCTCGAAATCGGCGCGCAGCCCGTTGGTCAGATAACGGATATAGCTTTCCGGAACGGATTCCGGCCGCGTGCAGGAGATCATGAAGCCCGGTGGGCGGGCCTTGACCTGGGTCATGTATTTCAGCTTCAGGCGGCGGCCGGAAACAGCCGGCGGCGGATGCTGGATCTGCTGCGATTCCAGCCACTTGTTGAGCTTAGCGGTGGAGATGCGACGATTCCAGGTCTTGTCGGTGTCGATGATCGACTGCATCAGCTTGTCGAGGCCGTAGCCGGTCTGGCCGGAGATCGGCACGGCGCGGATGCCGCGCACCTGCGGCAGCAGACGTTCGGTCTTTTCGCGCAGATCGGCAAGCAACGCCTGGGTATCCTCGACCAGATCCCACTTGTTGAAAGCGAGGATCGCAGCACGGCCTTCGCGGGCCACGAGATCGACCAGCTGCAGGTCCTGCTTTTCGAACGGAATGGTCGCATCAAAGACGATGACGACGGATTCGGCAAAGCGGATCGAGCGCAGGCTGTCGGCAACGGAGAGCTTTTCGAGCTTCTCCTGCACGCGCGCCTTCTTGCGCATGCCGGCGGTGTCGAACATCTTGATCGTGCGGCCACGCCAGTCCCATTCGACGGAAATACTGTCGCGGGTGATGCCGGCCTCCGGGCCGGTCAAAAGCCGATCTTCGCCGAGGAAGCGGTTGATCAACGTCGATTTTCCGGCATTCGGACGGCCGATGATCGCCACGCGCAGCGGCTTGGTATCATCGTATTCCGGCTCGTAATCGTCGTCTTCCAGCTCCTCTTCGCCACGCAGATCGACATTGGTCTCAGGCTCGTCGATCTCAGGCGGAAAGGCGCGGTCTTCGCCGAGTGCTGCGACGATGGCGTCGCGCAGGTCGATCATGCCCTGGCCGTGTTCGGCAGAGATGGCAACGGGCTCGCCGAGGCCGAGCGTAAAGGCGTCGTAATAGCCGCCGTCGGAACCCTTGGCTTCCGACTTGTTGGCAACCAGCACCACTGGCTTGCCGCGGCGTCGCAGCATCTTGCCGAGCGTCTCGTCGGCTGGCGTCAGGCCGTACTTGGCGTCAACGACGAACAGCGTCAGGTCGGCCTCTTCGATGGCCGCTTCCGTCTGCAACCACATCCGGCCCTGCAGCGTTTCCGGCCCCGATTGCTCGAGACCAGCGGTATCGATGATGGTGAAGCGCAGATCGACGAGCTTGGCGTCGCCCGGACGGCGGTCGCGGGTCACACCCGGCGTGTCGTCGACGAGAGCCAGCTTCTTGCCAACCAGACGGTTGAAAAGCGTCGACTTTCCGACATTGGGGCGCCCAACGATGGCGACGGTGAAGTTCATCGATAATCCTGTCCTCAGAGCATCCGCAAACCGGTCATGCTCCAATGTTGTTTTTCTTGGGCGCCCGTTCAGGACGCCTTGCCGCTGGCGGTAATCAGATCGAGCAGCATCTGGGCGCGGTTTGCCAGATTGCGCGGTGTCTCGGCGTCGTCAGCGATCTGCTGGAACCAGGTCTTGGCCTTGGCCATATCGCCGGCCTTGTAGGCAGCAAGACCGAGCGCCTCGCGGGCCGAATGGCGCATGCCGTTGGCAGGAACGGCAAGCTGTTCGGCCTCGGCCGAAACCTGCTCGTAAGTGCCGGTATCGACCAGCAGATAGGCGGCGCGCATGCGGGCTGCATCGCGCATCGCCTGTGGCAGGCTTGCATCCTTGGAGATATCGGAGAAGACCTTGACGGCCGCAGCCGTATCGCCCTTCTGCGCCTGCAGGGTGGCTGCCCGCATCTTGGCCAGAACCGGATAGGCGCCGTAGCCATCCTTTTCGAGCGTGTTCAGCGCTGCGATAGCTTCATCCGTCTTGTTCTCGCGGGAAAGGGTCAAGGCCGCCAGGAACTCGTCGCCGGACTGCGACGCCGATGTCTCATGCCAATATTCATAACCGACCTTACCGATCGTGCCGATCACGATGAGAATTGCGAGCCCGATGATCACACTGCCAAACCGCGTCCAGACGGCTTTCACCTGTTCGGAACGCAGTTCTTCGTTGACTTCGCGGATAAAGCTTTCGTCCTGGTTCGCCATTCCTAAGTTCCGGTTTCCCGGCCTTCCCTGCAAAGATGAATGTAAAGATTTCCGCGCTTCTACCGTATTTTGAGGCTGTTGTAAGGGGGCAGCGCGATTTAGAGCCGTTTAGCCCATCACAATCGGCGCAACACCGATCAGCAGTTCATGCAACTTCCAGACAAACAGCACGTAGACGACGAGGGCCACAAGCACGGCGATGACATCGTATTTGTAGGATACGAACACCGGATGCGTGATCTCGCCTGCACGCCAGCGGCGCTTCATCGAGATGCGCAGGATGACGCCCCAGATCAGGAACGTACCGAACAGCAGCACCGAATTGACCTCGCCGTTGGCCATCAGATGCGCCAGTGCCCAGATCTTGATGGCGAGAATGGCCGGATGTTTCGTTGCTGCCTTGATCTTGCCGGCGGGCAGGAAAGCGGCAGCCAGACAGATAAAGGCGATCAGCATCAAGGTCAGGGCAATATGGGTGAGAAATTTCGGCGGCGTGTAGAGCAGGCCGGTCGTTGCCCGCGAAATGTCGAAGCCGTAGGCGATCAGACAGAGACCCAGAAGTGCGCAGAAACCATGAATGGCATGCCACAAACCGGTGCCGCCCTGCTCGACGACCGCAGCGCGAAGGCCGGGCGCAAAACTCTTGATCAGATGGATGCCGAGGAAGATGAGGATACCGAGAATGAGAAATGCCATGAAGAACACCCGCAACTGTTATGAATTCCGAACTACCGCATACCGGTAACGCGGCGTGTTTTCCAGTCCGATCAAAGGATTGCCGCATTTCCGGCTCAAGGGTCGCAGTTCCGCATTCGCCGCCCAAGGTTTTCGCATGTCCAGATTTTCCGCAGCGCCCTGTCTTGCTTTTGCAATGGCATTGGTTCCCACCCTTGCCCACGCAGTCGCGCCGCCGGTACCCGAAGAACGCAAGCAACTCGTCATCATTTCCTTCGACGGTGCGCACGACAACAAGCTCTGGGAGAAAAGCCTCGAGATGGGCAGGCGCACCGGCGCGCATTTCACTTACTTCCTCTCCTGCACATTCCTGATGACCAGGGCGGAGGGCGGCAAGACCTACCAGGCACCCGGCCACAGGGCCGGACGCTCCAATGTCGGCTTCGCCCAGAGCCGCGAGGAAATCCAGACCCGTGTGCGCCATATCTGGCAGGCCCGCCAGGCCGGTCACGATATCGGTAGCCACGCCTGCGGCCATTTCGACGGCAAGGGCTGGAGTGCTGCCGACTGGAAACAGGAATTTACCGCGTTCAATTCGGCCCTAGCCAACGCCTGGAAGGCGGGCGGTATTGCCGGTGAGGAACCGCAGGGATGGGCGGATTTCGCCGCCAACGACATCAAGGGTTTTCGCGCGCCCTATCTATCGCTGAGCGACGGCCTGCTGCCTGCGCTGAAACAGGACGGTTTCACCTATGACGCCAGCCTCGTCACCAAGGGACCGGGCTGGCCGTCCGACGCCGATGGATTGCCACGCTTCGGCCTGCCGCTCATTCCCGAAGGCCCGCAGCAACGCCGGGTAATCGGCATGGACTACAATCTGTTTGTTCGCCATTCCATGGGCATCGAGAACCGCAAGGACAGCGCCGTCTTCGAAGAGCGCACGCTCGACGCCTACCGCAAGGCTTTTCAAAAGGAATACGACCTCAACCGCATTCCCCTGCAGCTGGGTTTCCATTTCGTCGAAATGAACGGCGGCGCCTACTGGCGGGCGCTCGACCGGTTCCTGACCGAGACCTGCAGCAAGCCGGACGTCGCCTGCGTCAGCTATGCCCAGGCGCTGCCGATGATCGCCAAACAGAAAAAGGCGGATCGCTCCGCCTTTTGATTGTTTTCGTGAACGTTGGGTTTACGGCCGGTCTGCCGCGAGTTCACCATCCGATTCTTCGCGGGCGAGGTAACGCTGGTCGATCGCTGGCAGAGGTGCATCGTCGATCGCTGCTTCGAACGCTTTCAGACGTTTGTGGATCGACAGAAGCTCGATGATCGTCGACCAGTAGTTCACCAAATACTGGAACGAATTGCTGACCTCGCCAAAAGCCGTGGCAATCTGCTGCCAGATGCCCATGGTGATCTTGCCCATCACGATTGTCGGGATAAGGATGAAGTTCAGGAAGATCGCATCAACCTGGCCATAGGAAAAACGTGCCACGTTGAAATAGGCATAGTGCCAATACATGCGGAAATAGTTGCGGCGAACATTGTCAAAGAGCTCCCTGACGGTCACCGGCTGTGCGCGGTCGGCGTGATCTTCCCCATAGACAAGCTCTTTGCGGTACGCTGCTTCGACCCGCTGATTACGGAAATTCAACCCGGGCAGCTTGATGCCGGCGAACGCCAGAAGCGCCGTGCCGAACAGAGACCACACGATCGCTAGCCAGAACAAGGCATGTGGAACGGCGCCGATGATGGGGAGATCGCCGACATGCTCCGACATGGCGAAAAGCAGTGGCAGGAACACCACCAGTGTCATCACCGAGTTGATCAGCGTGACGCCGAGCCCTTCGAGGATGTTGGCAAAACGCATCGTGTCTTCCTGAACACGCTGAGAAGCGCCCTCAATATGCCGAAGCTTGTCCCACTTCGACATGTAGAAATCGTTCATCGCGGTGCGCCAGCGGAAGACATAGTGATTGGTGAAAAAGGCTGTGACGACGTTCAAGGCTACACTAACAAAGCCGATTTCGAGAAAGCGCAGCTGCAGGCTATAGAGTTGATCGACAGTCACCCCCGGCTTTTTCGAAAGCGCATCCTGAAAAAGGTCGAAGAAGGGGCCTCGCCAATTGTTGATCGCGACGGAAGTTTGGACCGAGAAATAAGCGATAAAAATGATAAACGCCGATCCCCAGATCGACCAGTTAGCCCAGCGATGATCGCGAGCGACAATTTTCCATACACCTCCGAAGATCAGCACAAAGATTGTGAAGTAGAGGTAAAACCAGAGATTGTCGGGGGTAAAGAAATATGCAAGTCCGATGGGCGCCTTCTCCCCCGGGGCCAGTGGTGGCAAACCTATGGCAGCACCAATCTGTGGACCGACCGAATACCACGCAAGAATACATATGACTGTCCATATCGCGCCGGACGTAAAAAACAGCTTCGGCTTAGGAAAAAAGGAATGGAACAAGAGGCAACACTCGCGTTTCTTGAGGGCGCAAACACCCGCGCTTCGATGTGCCGAACCTAGGGCAAAAGCCCTCACCTGCCAATCACGTTAAGCTAATGTTACGGTTATTTAATCGCAGAGCCGGTCAGGCTTCGGTGGCGGCAACGATCCGGCGCGTTTCCAGCCCGGTCAGGGCGGCGCAGAACAGCAGCACCCCGGCCGCAAGCAGGGTCGGCACGGTGAAACTGCCGCTGCCTTCAGCCAGCCACCCGGCGACCAAGGGGCCGGCGATCTGGCCGACGCCGAAGGCCGCAGTCATGAAGGCGAGCGCCTTGCGCGGGCTGTGCGGCGCCAGCGCCCGGCCGATCTGCAGGCCATAGGCCGTCACCATAATGAAGGTCAGCCCTAGCAGGAGCCCGCCAATGAGCGGTGCATACGGGGATGGCAGCGCAACGACGAGGATGAGGCCGACGGCTTCGACCAAAAGACCTGCCAGATAGACACCGACAATCCCGAGGAGTGGTACGGCACGGCGCCAGAGGTGAACGGAGATCGCAGCCGACAGGCCGGTGATCAGCCAGGCAAGGAATTCAACCGTATGATCGCTCGCCCCCTGCCGCGCCATCGCAACAAGGAAGGTCGCGGTGATGACATAGCCAAAGCCGAACAGGCCGTAGGTCAGGGTGAGCACGAACAGTGGCCGGGTCCAGACCAGCGGTTTTTCCCGTCCAGTGCTTTTGCCGGACGCGGGACCCGACGGCAGCAGGGTGGCCACGAGGATCGTGCCAACGCAGGCAATGATGGCGCCGCCGAACCACGCGGCTTGCCAGTTCGCAAATGCGCCGAAGCCCTGGGCGGGCAGCAGAAAAACCATCAGCGAGGACACAGCGATACCGATGCCGACGCCACCGAAATGGATCGATTGCACATGCGGATTGCCGGTGGCGAGCGCTCTACTCAGGACAATCGCAGACGTGAAGATCATCGTGAAAGCGCTGGCGACACCGGCCAGAAACCGGATGGCGGAAAACAGGACGATCGATGACGTCAGCCCCATGGCCAGCAGCAGCATTGCGGTCGCTGCAAGTGCCGAGAGGCTGATTGCCCGTTCGCGCCCGGCCGCCCAGCCATAGCCGGCAGCGACCGCGCCGACGAGATAACCGATAAAATTGGCCGATGCGATCAGCCCGGCATCGGCAGGGGAAAGTCCGAGAGCGGTCATCATGCCGGGCAGGATCGGCGTATAGGAAAAACGCCCAAAACCCATCGCAACCGCCATGGCAATGGCGCCGGCAAGGGCGGTCGGGGCAAGATTTTGGTTCAGCGGGGTCATGCGCTACCTATCGCAGTGCAACATGGCGGCGGCAAACGACAAAATTTGATGGTGCCGTTCAACGGCGTGAATGCAACAGCCGTCAGCCCGGCAGGGTAACGACCAGCGGCCCGTTGCGGGTAACAATCACGGTATGCTCATATTGAACCGTCAGCGCCCGGGGTTCGCTATAGAGCGTCCACTCGTCATCGCCGCCTTCGGCCCATTGCGCGCCGAGCGACAGGAACGGTTCGACGGTGAAGACCATGCCTTCGGTCATCCGCCGCTTCTCATGCTTGTCCGGCCAGGTGGCGATCTCGGTCGGTTCCTCATGCAGCGAGCGGCCGACGCCGTGGCTCGCCAGATTGGTAATCAGCGTATAGCGGTTCTTCTTGGCAAAGCTGCCGATGGCATTGCCGATCGCGGCCAACGGTTTGCCGGATTTCACCTCGTTCAGGCCCACCCACATGGCGCGCTTGCCGTCGCGGCAGAGGCGTTCGACATTTGGCTTGACCGGCGGCACGGCAAAGGACGCGCCGGTATCGGCAAACAGCCCGTTCTTTTCCGCGGACACATCGATATTGACGAGATCGCCGGCCTGAATGATGCGGCTGCCGGGAATACCATGGGCAACTTCCTCGTTGACGCTGATGCAGGTGGCGCCGGGGAAATTATAGGTGACCTCTGGCGCCGAACGGGCACCGGCATCCTCCATAACCTTGCGGCCGATGGCGTCAAGTTCCAACGTGGTCATGCCCGGCTCGAGCGCCGCCGCCATGATCTGGATCGTATTGGCGCAGATGCGGCCGATTTCCTTCAGCCGCTCCAGATCTTCATCATTGTTGAGTGTCATCGTCTCTCGCTTTCGGCTGTTTATGTAACGCGCCGAAAGCGGCCAATCCAGACGCCAATTATGGGAAAATCATCGAACTCAGGCAGTTTCCGTCTGTTTTTTCTCGTCCGCCAGCGCCGCTCGCACCAGTGGGGCGACTTTCGTGCCATAGAGTTCGATGCCCCGCAGGATCTGGTCATGCGGCATCAGGCCGATCGCCATCTGCAGCAGGAAACGATCATTCTTGAAGATCTCATGATGCCGGATGATCTTTTCCGCCACCGTATCGGGATCGCCAAGGAAGAGATTGCCGTTCGGCCCGATCGACTGATCGAAATGGGCCCGGCTGGTCGGTCCCCAGCCACGCTCACGGCCGATGCGGTTCATCACCTCCGCCTGCGGACCGTAGAACTGGTCTCCGGCCTTGTCATTGGTATCGGCGATGAAGCCATGGACGTTGATGCTGGTCTTCAGCTTGCCCGCATCCTGCCCGGCCCGGCGCGCGGCTTCGCGGTAGAGATCAAACAGTGGCGCATAGCGCGCCGGCTCTCCGCCGATGATCGCCAGCGCCATCGGCAGACCGAGCGCTCCGGCCCGTGCCACCGATTGCGGCGTGCCGCCAACCGCGATCCAGACAGGCAGCGGATCGTTGACCGGACGCGGATAGACGCCACGGCCATTGATCGGCGCGCGCTTCTCGCCCGACCAGGTGACGACCTCGCCTTCACGGATCGCCAAAAGCAGGTCCAGCTTTTCTGAAAACAGCTGATCGTAATCTTCGAGATCGTAGCCGAACAGCGGGAAGGACTCGATGAAGGAGCCCCGCCCCGCCATGATTTCGGCGCGCCCGTTGGAGATCAGATCGAGCGTCGCAAACTGCTGGAACACCCGGACGGGATCATCCGAACTCAGCACCGTGACGGCACTGCTCAGCTTGATGTTTTTCGTGCGCGCAGCCGCAGCCGCGAGAATCATCGCCGGGGCAGACGCGACATAATCCGGCCGGTGATGCTCACCCAGACCAAAGACATCGAGCCCGACCTGATCGGCCAGCTCGATCTCCTCGATCAGATGGCGCACCCGCTCTTCACCTTCTTTGCCACGCCCCAAGGGCGCTTGCGGATGAACGTCGCCAAAAGTGTAAAGACCGAGTTCCATGCGATTCCTGCCTGTCTGATACGCCCGACTTGAGGCGAAGCTATTGTTTGGCATCACAAATAGTCACGCATCGGGCAATGACACAGTCCCTATGTGGAAACGGTGTGTTTCCAGCAGCGGTACGATTACCCGAAGTATCAGCGTAGTAGGATCATGCGCTCAGCGTCCGCCTGACCGCATCCTTCCAGCCCTTGATCTTAGTCTTCCGCGTCGTCTCGTCCATCACCGGCTCGAAACGCCGGTCTCTCGACCAGGATTTGGCAAACTCCTGCTTGTTTGGCCAGACCCCAGCCCGGCTGCCGGCAAGCCAGGCGACGCCGAGCGCGGTGGTTTCGAGAATTGTGGGCCGGTCGACCGGCGCATCGAGCAGGTCGGACAGGCGCTGCATCGTCCAGTCGGAGGCAACCATGCCGCCATCGACGCGCAGCACGGTTTCCCTTCCGTCGCTCTTCCAATCCTTGTGCATGGCGTCGAGGAGGTCACGCGTCTGGTAGCAGACGGCCTCAAGGGCGGCGCGGGCAAACTCTGCCGGGCCTGTGTTGCGCGTCATGCCGAAGATGGCGCCGCGCGCATCAGGATCCCAGTGTGGCGCGCCAAGGCCGGTAAAGGCCGGCACGAGATAGACCTCCTGCGATGGATTGGCGCTCTCAGCCAACGTGCCGGTATCGGGGGCGGCCTTGATGACTTTCAGCCCATCGCGAAGCCATTGCACGGCCGCACCGGCGACAAAGATAGAGCCTTCCAGCGCATAGGTGGTTTCGCCGTCAAGACGGTAGGCAATTGTCGTCAAGAGACGGTTCTTCGAGCGAACGATATCCTTGCCGGTGTTCAAAAGCGCAAAGCAGCCGGTGCCATAGGTCGATTTCATCATGCCCGGCTGGAAGCAGGCCTGGCCGATGGTGGCTGCCTGCTGGTCGCCGGCAACGCCAAGGATCGGGATCGCAGCGCCGAACACCGACGCATCGGTGACGCCGAAATCGGCGGCGCAATCGAGAACCTGTGGCAGCATCGCCTCGGGAACGCGCAGGATGTCGAGCAGGTCGCTATCCCAGTCATTGGTGGCGATATTGAACATCAGCGTGCGCGAGGCGTTGGTTGCATCGGTGACGAAGGATTTGCCGCCGGTCAGCCGCCAGATCAGGAACGTATCGACCGTCCCGAAGCACAGATCGCCCTTCGCCCCACGCGTCCGCGCACCTTTGACGTTGGCCAGCATCCAGGAGAGCTTGGTACCGGAAAAATAGGGGTCGAGCAGCAGGCCGGTCTTCCTGGTGAAGGTCCTTTCCAGCCCCTGGCGTTTCAGCTTGTCGCAATAGGAAGCGGTGCGCCGGTCCTGCCAGACGATGGCATTGTGAATGACCTTGCCGCTGTCACGCTCCCAGACGACGACCGTCTCGCGCTGGTTGGTGATGCCGATCGCCGAGAGGTCAGTGGCCTTGATGCCGGCCTTGCTGATGGCTTCCTTGATCGCCCAGACGACGGTGTCCCAGATTTCTTCGGGGTCGTGCTCGACCCAGCCGGATTTCGGAAAATGCTGCTGGAATTCCTTCTGCCCGGACCCGGCAATTTTCTGGTCCTTGTCGAAGACGATCGCGCGGCTCGATGTCGTGCCCTGATCGATTGCGAGAACATATCCGGTCATCTTGCCCCTCCCAGCTTTTCTTCTGCCCGCACTCTCCTCAAGACCGCGAACCATTTCAAAAACTTCAATACGATACAAAAACGAATGTCAAACGAAAACAAAACGCAAGCGGACAAGCCGTTTTAACGGGCGAAAAAGCTGAACGGTGATGGTAGAAACACAATTGTCACGGTGCCGGTTTTGGGCATAGTTTCAAGAGTCGAAATGAAAAGAAGAGACAGCATGACACAGTCCGCCGGCAGCATCCGTTTCATCCTGAACGATCGGGAGATTGCGCTGGCGTCTTTGTCCCCGACCGCAACGCTGCTGGATTTTCTGCGCCTCGAAAAGCGGCTGACTGGCACCAAAGAAGGTTGCGCCGAAGGAGACTGCGGCGCCTGCACCGTGCTCGTCGGGCGGCTTTCGAGCGAGCAACTTGTCTATGAAAGCGTCAATGCCTGCATCCGGTTCACCGGCTCGCTGAACGCCACCCATGTCGTCACCGTCGAGCACCTGGCGGCAAAGGACGGAACGCTGCACCCGGTTCAGCAGGCGATGGTCGATTATCATGGCTCGCAATGTGGCTTCTGCACCCCCGGTTTCGTCATGTCGCTCTATGGCCTTTGGCTGTCGAAGGACAATCCCGGCCGCGCCGATATCGAAAAGGCCCTGCAAGGCAATCTCTGTCGATGCACGGGCTACGAGCCGATCGTCAAGGCGGCCGAAGCCGTGGCACAGGCAAGGCCCGACGCGGTGTTCGACCCGATCGTCAAGGTCCGCGACGATATCATCGCCAAGCTGAGCGCAATCCGCTCGACGCAGACAATCCGTATTGACAGCGATGACGCCTCCCTGATCATCCCCGGCACGGTGACCGATCTTACCGATGCGCTGGCCGATCATCCGCAGGCAACCATCGTTGCCGGCTCCACCGATGTCGGGCTCTGGGTCACCAAGCAGATGCGCGCGCTGAACCCGGTCATATTCATCAACGGGCTGGAAGACCTGCAGTTTATCAGGGAGATGGACGGCGGCATCCTGATCGGCGCCGGCGTCAGTTATTCCACCGCTTTTTCAGCCATTTCCGCGCGCTACCCCGCCTTCGGCCGCATGCTCGACCGTCTCGGCGGCGAGCAGGTGCGCAACATGGGCACGATCGGCGGCAATGTCGCCAACGGTTCGCCAATCGGCGATACTCCACCGCCGCTGATCGCGCTCGGCGCCAGCGTCAATCTGCGCTCGAAAGCCGGTGCGCGAACCGTGCCGCTCGAGGCCTATTTCATCGAATACGGCCGTCAGGACCGCAAACCCGGCGAATTCGTTGAAAGCATTTTCGTACCAGACCTGCCGAGTGACGATCATTTCGCCGTTTACAAGATTTCCAAGCGCCGCGACGAGGACATTTCCGCACTCTGCGGCGCCTTCCGGATTGCGCTCGATAGCGACAACACCGTGAGGTCAGCTCGGATCGCCTTTGGCGGCATGGCCGGAACGCCGAAGCGAGCGTCCAATGTCGAAGCGGCGCTGTCAGGCAAACCCTGGACCGAGGAAACCGTCAAGGCGGCGCAGACTGCGTTCGATATGGATTATCAACCGCTAACCGACTGGCGTGCCACGGCCGAATACCGGATTTTGACGGCGAAGAATTTGCTGTTGCGGTTTTTCCTGGAGACATCGGGACAAAAGGCGGAACTCGTCCGCTTCGAGGTGACGGCATGAGCGACGGGGGCAGCTTTCCTCTTCTCCCCAGCGGGGAGAAGTGCCGAGTGAAACGAGGCGATGAGGGGGTCTTGCCGCAAACTCCAGTTGGCGTGGCTCCCCCTCATCCGGCCCTTCGGGCCACCTTCTCCCCGCTGGGGAGAAGAGAAAGAAGCGAAGGACCCTGCTGATGGACAACTCCACCTTCGAGGAGCGCAAGACCATTGCCGGCTCCATGCATTCGAACCTGCGCCACGACAGCGCCCACAAGCATGTGTCGGGCACGGCCGACTACATCGACGACATCCCGGAACCGGCGGGAACGCTGCACGGCGCGCTGGGCATGACCGACCGCGCCCATGCGCAGATCGTCGCCATGGACCTGTCCGATGTCGAAGCCACGCACGGCGTCATCTGCGTACTGACGGCCAAGGACATGCCGCATTCCAACGATATCAGCCCCAGCCATCTCGACGACGAGCCGGTGCTGGCCGACGGCCTGGTGCAGTTCCACGGCCAACCGGCATTTGCCGTGATTGCCGAAACCCGTGACATTGCCCGCCGCGCCGCCCGCAAGGCGAAAATCACCTATCGCGACCTGCCGCACCACACCGATATTCTCGACGCACTGGAAAACGGCGCCGAGGTCGTCACCAAGCCGCTGACACTATCGCGCGGCGATGCCGAGGCCGAACTGGAGCTGTCCCCGCGCCGCCTCACCGGCCGGATGCGGATTGGCGGACAGGAGCATTTTTACCTCGAAAGCCATATCGCCATGGCCATTCCGGGTGAAGACGACGACATCACCGTCTGGTCCTCCACCCAGCATCCGAGCGAAGTGCAGCACATGGTCGGCCACGTGCTCGGCGTTCCCTCCAATGCGGTGACGGTCCAGGTCCGCCGTATGGGCGGTGGTTTCGGCGGCAAGGAGACGCAGGGCAACCAGTTTGCGGCCCTCGCCGCTGTTGCCGCAAAGAAACTCAAGCGCGCCGTCAAGTTCCGGCCCGACCGCGACGAGGACATGACCGCAACCGGCAAGCGCCACGACTTCCTTGTCGATTACGATGTCGGGTTCGACGACGACGGCCGCATCCATGCGGTGAAGGCCAATTATGCAGCGCGTTGCGGCTATTCTTCCGACCTCTCCGGCCCGGTCACCGACCGCGCCCTTTTCCATGCCGACAGCTCCTATTTCTACCCGCATGTGAAACTGACCTCACAGCCCTTGAAGACGCACACCGTCTCCAACACCGCCTATCGCGGCTTCGGCGGACCGCAGGGCATGGTCGGTGGTGAGCGTATCATCGAGGAAATCGCCTATACGCTGGGCAAGGACCCGCTCGAGATCCGCAAGCTGAATTTCTATGGCGAGAAAGGCTCCGGCCGCGATCTGACGCCCTATCACCAGCAGGTCGAGGACAACATCATCCAGCGCATTGTCGCAGAGTTGGAAGAAAGCGCGGACTATCAGGCGCGGCGCAAGGCGGTCGTCGAGTTCAACACGACCAGCCGCATCATCCGCAAGGGTATTGCGCTGACGCCGGTGAAATTCGGCATCTCGTTCACCATGACCGCCTTCAACCAGGCGGGTGCGCTGGTGCATGTCTATCAGGATGGCTCGATCCACCTGAACCATGGCGGCACCGAGATGGGCCAGGGGCTCTATACCAAGGTGGCGCAGGTTCTGGCCGACAGTTTTCAGGTCGATATCACCAACGTCAAGATCACCGCGACCACCACCGGCAAGGTGCCGAACACCTCGGCCACCGCCGCCTCCTCCGGCTCCGATCTCAATGGCATGGCGGCTCATGATGCAGCCCGGCAGATCAAGGAACGGCTCGTTGAGTTCGCCGCCGAGCGCTGGCAGACCGATGCTGGGAACATCACTTTCGTGCCGAACCATGTGAAGATCGGCGACGAGCTGGTGCCCTTCCCCGATTTCATCAAGCAGGCCTATTTCGCCCGCGTGCAACTGTCGGCGGCCGGGTTCTACAAGACCCCGAAAATCCATTGGGACCGCAATACCGGCCGTGGCACGCCGTTCTACTATTTCGCCTATGGCGCCTCCGTCTCCGAGGTCTCCATCGATACGCTGACTGGCGAATATATGGTCGACCGGGTCGATGTGCTGCACGATGTTGGCAAGTCGCTCAATCCAGCGATCGATATCGGCCAGGTCGAAGGCGCCTTCGTGCAGGGCATGGGCTGGCTGACGACGGAGGAACTGTGGTGGGACGCCAAGGGGCGGCTGCGCACCCATGCGCCATCGACCTACAAGATCCCGCTCGCCTCCGACCGGCCAAAGATCTTCAACGTCAAGCTGGCGGAATGGGCCGAGAATGCCGAAATGACCATCGGCCGCTCCAAGGCGGTCGGCGAA
This sequence comes from Hyphomicrobiales bacterium, assembly GCA_900473045.1. Taxonomy (GTDB): domain Bacteria; phylum Pseudomonadota; class Alphaproteobacteria; order Rhizobiales; family Rhizobiaceae; genus Pararhizobium. Next base: position 28,312 of record UCKS01000022.1, on the reverse strand, counting down.
CCCCCCTTCATGCTACCGATCTCGGTGCTGGAGGCCCTGTCGATGGCCGTTGCCAGCGTCGCCGATTATCGCGAATGCCCTCGGCTGGACGCCCCAGCAACGCCCGAACGTGTCCTGATGGCCGTCGAGCGCCTGCGGACGGGAAAAGCATAAGAGCCATTGAAATGAACTTTGCAGTCGACAGCCTCGAAGCGTTCCTTGAACGCGAATACAAACTGGTCATCGTCGAGATCAGAAAGACCTTCGGATCGACGCCACGCGAGACAGGTGCCTTCATGTTGGTGTCGCCGACAGATACGCATGGCACGATCGGCGGCGGTCAGATGGAACATATGGCGATCGACCATGCCCGCGCGCTTCTGGCCGGTGTCAGCGACGAGTTCGAGATGGATATTCCGCTCGGCCCCGATATCGGCCAATGCTGCGGCGGCCGCATGGTCCTGACATTCCGCATCGGCGATGATGCGACGCGCGCGGCACTCGATCTGAAGCTCAAGGACCGGCTGAAAGCCCTGCCGGAAGTCTGGCTGTTCGGCGCCGGCCATGTCGGCCGGGCGCTGGCCGATGCGCTTTTGCTCTTGCCGTTGAAAACCTATGCGGTGGAAACGCGAAAGAGCGAACTCGACCTGATGTCGGCCGGTGCCAGCCACCGGCTGGTCGCCATGCCGGAGGCGGTCGTCAAGGATATCGCACCCGGCTCGGCCGTCGTTATCTTGACGCATGACCATGGGCTGGATTTCCTGATTGCCAGGCAAGCGCTTGCCCGCAACGATCTGGCCTATATCGGCATGATTGGCTCAAAGACCAAGCGCGCAACCTTTGCAAGCTGGGCGAAAAAAGAAGGCCTGGGCGACGATGCGATCGGCAGGCTAGTTTTGCCGATCGGCGGCAAGACGGTCAGCGACAAGCGCCCGGCGGTGATTGCTGCCATGACCTCGGCCGAGATTCTTGTCGCGCTCAACACGCAGTAATGTTTAAGGGTGCATGGCACCCGCGCGGATCAGCGCATGCGCGGCCTCCCCCGCCGTTTCCATATAGGACGGGTCGCGGTGCAAGAGGACGACGGCGAAGGAACCATCAAGCAGCAGGATCGTCTGCCGGGCCAGCATCCGAGAGTGAGCCCCGAGTTTCGCCTCTTCGAAGACGCTGTTGAACCAGTCCTCGACCCGCCGCTTGTGGGCAGCACCGATCTTCATTGCCGGATGGCCGGGCATATTGGCAAGCTCGGCCGAGGTCCTCAGAAAGCCACAGCCCTTCCAGCGCGGATGCCGGGCCGATAATGCCAGGTTGAAAAACACGCCTCGCACCTTGTCGGCGATATCGCCTTCGGTTTCCGCAAACCATCGCTTGAACAAGACAAGGTTGGGCTGATCGCGCATGTCGAGATAGGCGGCGATCAGATCGTCCTTGCTGTCGAAATGGTAGTAGAGCGTGCGCTTGGTGATGCCCGCCTTTTCTGCGACGGCATCGACGCTGACGGCACGGATGCCCTCGCTGTAGAACAGCTTTGAGGCAGCAGAAACAATGCGATCGCGGGTGGAAGGAGCGGGTGTTGCCATACCTTATGTATACCGACCAGTGAATATACACAAGCAACGGCCTGGCCTACGCTCATCCCCACCAAAACCGCCGGAGAAAGAGCATGCTGGAGCTGGAGGCAAGACCGATCGAAATTGTCTGCCAAGACGGCGTTCGGCTTGGCGGCCATCTCTGGGCGCGCAAAGGCAACAGCGGTTGCGGCAGCGTCGTCATCAACCCGGCAACCGGCGTTTTGGCGCGTTACTATCATCCCTATGCGCGGTTTCTGGCCGAACACGGTTTTACGGTGCTGACCTATGATTATCGCGGCATCGGCCAGTCCCGGCCCGCAATATTGCGCGGCTATAAGGTTCGCTGGGCCGACTGGGGCGAAGGAGATTTTGCTGCGGCCCTCGGCTTCCTCCACAGCCATTTTCCGGATAGCCCGAAGCTAGTCGTCGGCCATAGCATCGGCGGCTTCCTGCCCGGCTTTGCCTATAATGCGCTGTTGATCGACCGCATGCTCACCGTCGGCGCCCAATATGCCTACTGGCGTGACTATGCCCGCACCCGGCGGCTACGCCTGTTTTTGAAATGGCATGTTGTGATGCCGGTCCTGACGGCAGCGTGCGGATATTTTCCCGGCAAAGCCCTCGGCTGGCTGGAAGACCTACCGGCAGGAGTGGCCAGAGACTGGAGTTTTCGCCGTGCCCGCATGGAATTCAGCCATCCCGGCAAGGATCGGGCCGATATCGTGCAGCGCTTCGCCGCTGTCACAGCCAACATTCTGGCGATTGGCGTCACGGATGACGATATTGGAACCCCGCAAGCCATTCGCCGGGCACTGCAATATTACGAAAACGCCAAGCCGGTCGAAGTCGCACTATCACCCGCCGATCTGAGGCTCGACCGCATCGGCCATTTCAGCCTCTTCCACACACGCCATGCCGCCGGTTTCTGGCTGGATAGCCTGCTCTGGCTGCGCGACGGTATCAACCCTTGGCCCGGAAGACCGTTCGGGAACAAGGTTTACATAAACAAGGACGCCCCCTTTACCGGCCGCTGCTACATTCCCACCAAAGGCATGATGTGACGCGGCACATCCAGCCCCTCAAACTCTTCAAGAGAAAACCATGCCCTATGTTCTGATCATTCACGAAGTCGCCGATTATCCCGCCTGGAAAGCAATCTTCGACGCTGTCGCCGGCATTCGCCGCGACGCCGGAGAAATCGCCTATCAGGTCTTGAAATACGACACTGATCCCAACCGGATCGTCCACTATTCGCTATGGCGCTCGCTTGATGCGGCAAGAGCGTTCTTCGAGTCGGAGCGGTTGATCGAAATTCGCGCCCAAGCGGGCGTCAAGGCGCCGGAATTCATCTATCTCAATCAGTTGGAACGCGGCGAGTTGTGAACATCCCGCTGAAATCAACCTCCCGGAACATCTGACATGTTCCGGGAGTCCATGGCATCTACCGCGTCAGGTTCGAATCCTCCCGCGGGTCGCGCCCGTCCAGGAAGCCCAGGTCTCTCTTCATGTATTCGGACATGACTTCGAGATCGAGAGGCGGATATTTCGGTTCCAGCCCGCGCAACAGACCGGCCAGCCAAGAATGCCATCCGGCTTTGCGTGTCTGCGGTATTGGTTGATATCTTTCAATTGCTTGGCAATCCATGACGGCACCTATCGTTTTCCTGAATGTGATTGCAGCATGCGCGCAAACATGCTCCAATTCCAATCGAACAACCGTCTGCATGCATCAAGAGAGCTTATCCATGAAAATGTCGAAACAGTTTCCGTTGAATGCGCTTCGCGTGTTTGAAGCGGCGGCAAGACTGGGCAGTTTCACCAAGGCAGGCAATGAACTCGGCATGACGCAGACGGCAGTTAGCTACCAGATCAAGCTGATCGAGGAGAATGTCGGCGAGCCGCTGTTCCTGCGGCGGCCGCGCCAGATCGTGCTGACTGACGTCGGCCAGCAGCTCGCTCCGCGCGTCACCGAGGCTTTTGAAATGCTGCAAGAGGCCGTACTGTCAGCACGTGGAGATATCGGCAGCGCTCTTCAGATCAACTCGACGCCAACCTTCGCCTCGCAATGGCTCGCGCGCAATATCGGCAGCTTTCAGCTCGCCCATCCGAATATCGCGGTACGGCTCACCACCACCGAAAAGATCATCGATCTCATCGCGGAATCGACCGATCTCGCCATCCGCTCCGGCATCGGGGTCTGGCCAGGGCTCGACAGCCATCCGTTGATGTGCAGCGAGTTCACGCCGATGCTGAGCCCGGCGCTTGCAGAGACGATCGGCGGCATCCACGAGCCGCGCGACCTGCTGAAACTGCGGATCATCGATGCCGCCGACCCCTGGTGGCGGATCTGGTTTACCGCCGCCGGCGTCACCGATCCGGACCTGGAGGGGCGCCCGACCAGCCGGCTCGGAGCGCAGAGTTTTGAGGCGCGCGCGGCGGTGGCGGGGCAAGGTGTGGCTATCCTGACGCCGGATTTCTATCCGGACGACATCGCGCTCGGCAGGCTCTATCAACCGTTCGAACTGCGCTGTAACGATGGCCACAACTATTGGCTCGTTTATCCGCATGCGCGCCGCAACACGCCAAAGATCCGCATGTTTCGCGACTGGATTCTGGGTGAACTCAATCCCGAAGCCAGGGGCTTTGCCAAATAGCACGTGACGATCCAAACGCCCCCTTCCCCCACCGTGCATTTTTGCGCAAGGTGCGCAGACGAAGCATGAAAGGGACCCCGTATGTACGAATTCGCCATCGCCTGGGAATGGCTGGCTTTTGCCGTTCGCTGGCTGCATGTGATCACGGCGATTGCCTGGATCGGCTCGTCCTTCTATTTCATCGCGCTCGATCTCGGCCTGGTGAAGCGTGATCACCTGCCCGCCGGCGCTTACGGCGAGGAATGGCAGGTGCATGGCGGCGGCTTCTATCATATCCAGAAATACCTGGTTGCACCTGCGACCATGCCGGAGCACCTGACCTGGTTCAAATGGGAGAGCTATGCCACCTGGCTGTCCGGCTTTGCCATGCTCTGTCTGGTCTATTATGGCGGCGCCGATCTTTTCCTGATCGACCGGCATGTGCTGGACATCTCTGCGACTACGGCGATTGCCATCTCGGTCGGCTCGCTTGCGATCGGCTGGATTTTCTATGATCTCCTGTGCAAATCGCCGCTCGGCAAGAACACCTGGACGCTGATGGGCATTCTCTATGTCGCGCTGGTGGTGATGGCCTGGGGCTATACGCAGGTCTTTACCGGCCGCGCCGCCTTCCTGCATCTCGGCGCGTTTACCGCGACGATCATGTCGGCCAACGTCTTCTTCATCATCATGCCGAACCAGCGCGTCGTCGTCGCCGATCTTATCGCCGGGAAAACACCGGATCCCAAATATGGCGTCATCGCCAAGCAGCGCTCGTTGCACAACAACTACCTCACCTTGCCCGTCATCTTCTTCATGCTGTCGAACCATTACCCCCTGGCCTTTGCCACCGCCTATAACTGGGTGATCGCAGCGCTGGTCTTTCTGATGGGCGTCACCATCCGCCACTGGTTCAACACCACCCATGCCAGAAAGGGTCGACCGACCTGGACATGGATCGTCACCCTGATCATTTTCATCGTCATCATGTGGCTTTCGACCGTGCCGAAGGTGCTGACCGGCGAGGATAAGGCCGAGGTTTCGCCGGCTTTCCAGCAATTCGCCGTCAACGCCCATTTCCCGGCCGTGAAGGACGCGATTTCGACGCGCTGCTCCATGTGCCATTCGGCCGAACCGGTCTATGAAGGCATCAACCGCCCGCCGAAGGGAGTCGTGCTGGAAAACGACGCGGAGATTGCCGCCCACGCCCGTGAAATTTATATCCAGGCCGGCCGCAGCGATGCGATGCCGCCCGGCAACATTACCGACATGACAAACGACGAACGCAAGCTTTTGACTGCATGGTTCGAAAGCGCTGTTTCGGAAGGCAAGACAGAATGACCGCCACCCTCATTCGCGGACGTACGCTCAGCTTCAGCCGTGCCCCTTTGAGCCTCGACGATACCGGCGCCTACACCTATGAGGCCGATGGTGCCCTGCTGGTCGAGAACGGGCTGATTCTGGCCAGCGGCAGCTATGATGCCGTGAAGGCAATGGCGGCGGAAGATGTCATTGAAATCGACCACCGTCCGCATCTCATCCTGCCCGGTTTCATCGACACGCACCTGCATTTCCCCCAGATGCAGGTGATCGGCTCCTATGCGGCCAATCTTTTGGAATGGCTGAACACCTATACGTTTCCGGAGGAATGCCGCTTCGTGGAGGCAGCGCATGCGGAGCGTATCGCCGGAAAACTCTTCGACGAGATGGTCCGCCACGGCACGACGACGGCGGTTGCCTATTGCTCGGTGCACAAGGCCTCTGCCGATGCGTTTTTTGCTGAAGCGCTTGATCGTAACATGCGCATGGTCGCGGGCAAGGTGATGATGGACCGCAACGCACCGCAGGGCCTGCTCGATACGCCTGAAATGGGATACGATGAGACCCGCGCCGTCATCGAACAATGGCACGGCAAGGGCCGCAACCACGTTGCCATCACCCCGCGTTTCGCCATCACCTCGACACCGGAACAGATGTCGGCTGCGGAAGCGCTGGTGCGCGAATTCCCGGACCTGCATGTGCAGACGCATCTCTCGGAAAACCGCGACGAGATCGATTTCACCTGCGCGCTCTATCCGGATGCCATCGACTATACCGACGTCTATGCCCGCTACGGCCTGCTCGGACCCAAAACCTTGTTCGGCCACGCCATCCACCTGTCCGAGCGCGAGATGGACGCGATGAGCGAGACAGGCTCGATTGCGGTGCACTGCCCGACCTCCAACCTGTTCCTCGGCTCCGGCCTCTTTCCGCTGCGGCGGCTGATGAACCGACAAAAGCCCGTCCGCGTCTCCTTCGCCACCGATATCGGTGGCGGCACCAGCTATTCGATGCTGCGGACCATGGATGAAGCCTACAAGATCCAGCAGTTGCTGGGCGAACGGCTGAACCCGCTGGAAAGCTATTACTTCATGACACTGGGCAACGCCCAGGCGCTCTCCCTCGAAGACAGGATCGGCACGCTCGCCCCCGGCACCGACGCCGACCTCATCGTGCTGAACATGGCCGCCACCCCGGCCATGGCGCTGAAGGCTGAGGTCGTGACCTCACTCGCCGACGAACTGTTCCTGCTGCAAACCATGGGCGATGACCGGGCAATCGTCGAGACCTATGTGGCGGGCGTGGCGGCGAAGGCGGGGCTCAATATCGGTTCCACTGTGTCATGAGAATTATCGCACGCCGTACATTGCTTCAGTTTGTCGGGCATACGAAATCGTACTTCGCTCCGAAACATTCGCAACAAAAGACGATGCGATCCGCGCCATTAAGCTTTTGCAACAGGACGCAGCCCATTCCGAAATCATCGATGTTGCGGCCTGAGCACAAGAGGTAAAATAATTTTACCTCTTTCCGATTCCACTCTTAACAACGGTTCTGGAAACATGGTATGGCCGGGCCATCTCTTGAGATGGAACCCTGCGCCATGTCCAAAATCCTCGAAATCAGCGACCTGAAGGCCCTCGCCAAGCGCCGCGTGCCGAAAATGTTCTTCGATTATGCCGATAGCGGCGCCTGGACAGAAGGCACGTACCGCGCCAACGAAGAGGATTTTCGCAAGGTGAAACTGCGTCAGCGGGTTCTGGTCGACATGACCAACCGGTCGCTGGAAAGCACGATGATCGGTCAGAAGGTCTCGATGCCGGTGGCGCTGTCTCCGACCGGCCTGACCGGCATGCAGCACGTCGATGGCGAGATGCTGGCGGCCAAGGCAGCCGAAGAGTTCGGCGTTCCCTTCACGCTGTCGACCATGAGCATCTGCTCGATCGAGGACGTCGCTTCGGTAACGACAAAGCCGTTCTGGTTCCAGCTCTACGTCATGCGCGACCGGGAATTCGTCAAGAACCTGATCGACCGCGCCAAGGCAGCCAAGTGCTCGGCGCTGGTGTTGACGCTCGACCTGCAGATCCTCGGCCAGCGCCACAAGGACCTGCGCAACGGCCTGTCGGCCCCGCCAAAGTTCACGCCGAAGCATATCTGGCAGATGGCGACCCGGCCGCTGTGGTGCATGCAGATGCTGGGGACCAAGCGCCGCAGCTTCGGCAACATTGTCGGCCATGCCAAGAACGTTTCCGATCTCTCCTCGCTGTCGTCGTGGACCGCCGAGCAGTTCGATCCGCAACTGTCCTGGGAAAACGTCGAGGAGATCAAGAAGATGTGGGGCGGGCCGCTGATCCTGAAGGGCATTCTCGATGTCGAGGACGCCAAGATGGCGGCGCGCACCGGCGCTGATGCAATCATCGTTTCCAATCACGGCGGCCGCCAGCTTGACGGCGCACCGTCGTCAATCAGTATGCTGCCGAAGATCGTCGATGCCGTCGGCCACCAGATCGAGGTCCATGTCGATGGCGGCATCCGTTCCGGCCAGGATGTGCTGAAGGCCGTGGCGCTGGGCGCGAAGGGCACCTATATCGGCCGCCCGTTCCTCTACGGCCTCGGCGCCGCTGGCAAGGCTGGCGTCACCACCACGCTCGACATCATCCGCAAGGAACTGGACATCACCATGGCGCTGTGCGGCAAACGGGATATCCGCGATATCAACCGGGATGTGATTGCTGAATAACGGTCAGCTGCCCCGATAGGTCGAATAGCTGAACGGCGAGAGCAGTAGCGGCACATGATAGTGGCTGTCGGCGTCGGCGATGCCGAAGCGTAGCGGAATGAGATCAAGGAAAGCCGGTTCTGCCAGGGCAGAACCGGTCGCCCGCAGATAATCACCCGCGTGGAACAGCAGTTCGTAAGTGCCGGCGGCAAAGGCTTCGCCTTCCAGCATCGGCCGATCGACGCGACCGTCGCTGTTGGTTTCGACCGTGCGCAACAGGTGGCGCCCCTCACCCTCGATCAAAAACAGGTCGATCCTCAAGCCCTTGGCCGGTTTTCCCAGCGCGGTATCGAGGACATGGGTGGTCAGGCGGCCGGACGTGCTCATGGAAACCTCGTGCGTCAGAAGGGATTGGCGATGACGAAGGGCTCGTCGTAGAAAACCTCTTCCAGATTGTTGCCCGGACCGTCGCGATCGACAACCAGAAAATCGCTGACCGCGCCGACGGCCATCAGCGGATGATGCCAGACATTGCGGCCATAGTTGACGCCCTGTGCACCAGTCGCCAAAAACACGCGCGGCAATCCCGGTTTTCCGCCCTCATCGGGCGCAACGATTGCAAGCCAGGAACCACCGCCCAGCGGCGAAAAACTCTGCGAGCCCAGCGGATGGCGTTCCATCATCGTCACGCTATACGGAAAGCTGCGCGGCTGGCCGCGGAAGATATTGATGATGACGCGGGCGTCTTCACCGGTCACATCGGCACGGCCAAGCGCATGAAACCGCTCGGTCGAGCCGCCATTGATCAGCCGCATCGTTTCAGAATCAGGCTCGATAACGGTGCCGAAAGGCGCGAATGCCGCTTGCGTCAGCGGCTCGATCGTCAGGAACTGTGGCATCAGATCGTCAGTGCCGCCGCGAAATGGCATGGCGGTGTCGTCTCAGGCATTATCTTCTCCCGGAAGCAGTGAACGCAAACGCAACAGCGCAATCTTTTCGACCTGCGCTGACGCCGTTTCAAATTCCTCTTCCAGGCTATTGTCAATCCGCCTTTCGAAGGCAGAGAGAATATCATCCTTGTTCAGGCCCTTCACGGCGATGATGAAGGGAAAACCGAATTTCTCCGTGTAGGCGGTATTCAGCGCGGTAAACCGAGCATGTTCGGCGGCGTTTAGACGATCCAGTCCGGCCCCGGCCTGCTCGGCCTTGGAATCCTCCGTCAATCCACCGGCGATCGCCAGCTTGCCGGCAAGATCCGGATGAGCACGGAGAACCGCAAGGCGCTCTGCATGCGAGGCTGCACGGAACGGCGCAACAAGCGCTTCATGCACACTGTCCGAGGTCAGCGAAATATCCGGGGTCGTGTCAAAAGCCCGCTCCGCCACCCAGGGCGAATGCTCGAAGATCCCGCCAAACCGCGCGACAAACTCATCCCGCGCCGCCATCACAGGCCCCCATCCGGCTTGTGATGCTCCTGCCAGTGCCGGGCGATATCGATGCGCTTCGGTGTCCAGACCTTTTCGTGGCTGAGAACGTAATCGAGGAAACGGGCGAGCGCCGCGGCCCGGCCCGGGCGGCCGACGAGGCGGCAATGCAGGCCGACATTCATCATCTTCGGGCTGCCGTCCTTGCCTTCTGCATAGAGCACGTCGAACGTGTCTTTCAGATAGGCAAAGAACTGGTCGCCGGAATTGAACCCCTGCGGCGTTGCAAAGCGCATATCGTTGGCATCGAGCGTATAGGGAATGATCAGGTGCGGCTTGTCTTTCGTCAGGCCCGGCACCCAATAGGGCAGTTCGTCGGCATAGCTGTCGGAGGAATAGACAAAGCCGCCCTCTTCAATCACCAGCTTCAGCGTATTGTCGGAAGGCTTGCCCTGGTACATGCCGAGCGGATGCGAGCCCGTCAGTTCGGTGTGCAGGCGCACGGCATCGCGGATATGCTTGCGCTCTTCCTCTTCGGAGAAATCCTTGTATTCCAGCCAGCGATAACCGTGGCTGGCGATTTCCCAGCCGGCTTCCTTCATGGCGGCGACCGCTTCCGGGTTGCGCGCCATGGCAAGCGTCACGCCATAGACGGTGACATCGACATTGCGGCTGGTAAACATCCGCCACAGCCGCCAGAAGCCGGCGCGCGAACCATATTCATAGATCGATTCCATGTTGAGGTTGCGCTGCCCCGCCCAGGGCTGCGCACCGACGATTTCCGACAGCAGCGATTCGGATGCCTTGTCGCTGTCGAGAATGCAGCTCTCGCCACCCTCTTCATAATTGACAACGAACTGCACCGCGATACGCGCATCGCCCGGCCAGCGGACCTGTGGAGGATTGCGGCCATAGCCGACGAGATCGCGTGGATAGGATTGGTCTGTCATGAAATCACCCTTCGAATTTGCCGGGACGGTAGCATCCGGGGGCAGAAAATCGAAGTCAAAATGGTGATCGGCAACGCTCTGTCCAAAGCTTGAGCAGGCCCAGGCGCCAACAGCCAAAACCGCATCCGCCGCTCAGCAACTCGCCTGCAGCAGACGGGCAACCACAGCCGCTTTCGATTCGCAGATGCGCGGTGCATTGATCAACGCCGAGGCACTGGCCTTTGCGCCCGCTACAACCGGCCGATGCGCCGAGAGCTTGCCGAGTGGGTGCTGCGAATGCACGCGCAATGGCGCGCCGGGCTCGGGCTCGACGAACAAGGCAAGGCTGGAAATCTTCATCGGATCAGCGATCACCGGCTCGAAGAAATCGCGCAAGGCGGTCTCGAAGCGGGCGTTGAGATTGGCATTCACCGGCCCGGTCAGCATCATGTGAAAGCGGAATTCGTCCATCACATAGGGATAGCCCCAACGGTGGAGATTGGAAAATTGCGGTGCCGTCAACCGGTCCGGATCCCGACGCTCGATCTCGATATCGCTCAAAGGCGCCCGGAATTCATCGAATGTCTGAACGACGGACGCCGCAAGATGGTTCATCTGCTCGCAGGGAGTGGAAGGTGCCAGACCGAAAAACTCGCCCAGCCGCCCGATTTCCATCTTCGGAATTTCGAACGGTGTCATCGTGCTGGCGAAATGCATCAGCGCCTTCAGCAGCGCCGGCTCATTGGTGTCGTCATGCAGGCGAAACGGCGCCTTGATCGTTCCGTGAAATCCATAGCGCCGGGGCACTGCCGTGTGAAACGCCAGTTCCTGTCGGCTGAAACCGGCAATGGATGGTGCCTCCGGGGCTTCGCCGGAATAGACGTTGCGCCCAAGCCAGCTTGCGGCAGCAACCGACAGCGGATCGTAGATCGACGGCGTAAAATAGATAGCGTACCGCATCGGCCCCGCTCCGTTGAAACTCGTTCTGAAGCCGGGGTTAAGTGATTTGCATGACACGATGACGACTGGGGCGGTCGATGGTGCCTGCCTCAGCGTCTGCCCGATCAAAACGGAATTCCGCTTGTAAATGCCGATTTATGAACGGAACCAACGGGCTTTTGCTTCGTTTTGTCTGCGGTAACATTAAAAACGGAGACGAAGCATGACCTACCAGGACAGCACTATCCAGGATGCCAGCATCAAGGAAACGCACGACCTGATCGCCAGCGACAAGGTAGTATGCACCCGCGTTTATGGCCAGGACGGAAAACACATCGGCTCGATCGAACGTGTGATTCTGGAAAAGCGGAGCGGCCGTGTTTCCTATGCCGTGCTTGGTTTCGGCGGCTTCCTTGGTATCGGCGAAGATCACTATCCGCTTCCGTGGCAGAAGCTCAGCTACGACGAGAGCCTTGGTGGCTATCGCACCGATATCACCCGCGAACAGGTGGAAAATGCGCCAAAATATCATGGCGACGACGAATACGACTGGAACAAGGAAAACGGCCGCCGCGTCTACGATTACTACGGCGTGCCTCCGTACTGGATGTAATCCAACCTGAACCGTTGGCGAAAAGCCCTGCTGGTTTGAGCAGGGCTTTTTTGCGTGACGGGCCGAGCATCTCAGGCAACCACAGCCTTATTGGGCGCGCAACAGGGAAAAATGGCTGGTGCAACGGAACGAGTCCGGCAATGCCTCATCCCGCTTTCCGGCCATTTCGCCGATGACACTGGTTGCCAAGCGATGCGCCAGTCCAAAGCTGATCTTGAAGCCGCCGGTCAGGGTATAGAGATGGGGATGATCAGGGTGACGGCCGGTCATCGGATCGCGGCCGATCGCCTTGGGCCGCAAACCCGCCCAGCGCTCGACAACAGGCGCGTCGGCAAGCAGGGGTACCACCGCGCGTGCCCGCGCCAGCAGTTCATCAAGCAGGTGATCGTTCGAAGACGGATTGGCAAAACTGTTTTCACTGGTGCTGCCAACCGCGACCAGGCCGTTGTCATGCGGCACGACGTAGAGCCCATCCATGAAAATGACCGGCAAAGCCGGATCGAGATCGGCCTTCAGCACGGCCGCCTGCCCTTTGACCGCAGCGCCGCTGGATAGCGTCAGTGGCGTGTCTTCAAGCGCATCCAGATGCCGGAAAGTATCGACGCCGTTGGCGAGAATGCAGGCGCCGAAAGAGATGGAATGCCCGTCAGAAAATGTTGCCTTGCCGGCAGCCAGGTTAAGCTCCGTAAGCGCGCGGCCTTCCTCGATCCGCACATGCCGCGACTGGCCAAGTGCTGCAGCCAACAGGGCAAGCAACCGACGCGGATCGACGCGTGCAGCCAAGGTATCGAATACGACGCCACCGGCCATCGCTTCGTTTTCCGGCCAGCCAGCCGCCGCCGGGCTATCCTGCACGTGCCAGAAAAATCGCTGGTCTCCCTGATGCCAATTGACAAGCGCGTCCTGCTCGTGGCGCAGCGCGATAGTCCGCAGATGCGGCTTCGGCAACGGCATCAGGCGGCCGGAACGGCGGTAGCCGGCGGATAGCCCGGTTTGCGCCTCCAGGCCAAGGATTTCCTGCTCGAGCGAGAGCAACGAGTCGAACTGGAGCTGTTTTTTATCGTCCCAGCGATCCGGCATATAGGGCATCAAGGCGCCAAGCACGCCCCCGCTGGCTCCGGCACCGATCCTGTCGCGCTCGACGAGAACCGTTTTCAGTCCGGACCGATCGGCCATGACGGCCGCCCAGAGGCCCATGATGCCGCCGCCGGCAATCAGCAGATCCACCATCGATTGACCTTCTTGAACGTGGAGATTATCGGTTCGCCATGACCCGCGATCAATTGGACGTAACGCCCACGCCGGACGGGCAAAGCCCAAACCGGCAAACGCTTGAATGGCACGAGGGCGATATGCCCTATTCGCAGGAATTTGGCGACCATTTTTATTGCCGCGAAGACGGTCGGCTGGAATGCGGCCATGTCTTTCTCGCAGGCAACGGTCTGCCCGAGCGTTGGCACAGACCCGGCACATTCAGGATAGGGGAGCTCGGCTTCGGCACTGGGCTGAATTTCTGCGAGACATGGCGGCAATGGAAAGCCGCCCCATTCGAGGGCGCAAACCTGCATTTCGTCTCGTTTGAACGGTTTCCGATGCGCGCGCCGGAGATCGACCGGGCGCTCACGCGCTGGCCAGAGATCGAGGCGGAGCGGCTGGCGCTCTGTGCCCAGTGGCCGGACTATCCGGAGGGCCGTATCGACCTCGATTTCGCAAGCGGACTACGCCTCACCGTGGTCTGCGGCGCCGCCTTGGAGGGGATCGGCGGTTTGACAGAAAAAGTCGATGCCTGGTATCTCGACGGCTTCGCGCCCAAGCGCAATCCGGATATGTGGTCAGAGGACCTGATGCGGCTTGCGTATGAAGACACCGTCGAGGGCGGCACGTTCGCGACCTATGCCGCTGCCGGTTTCGTCCGCCGCAACCTGCAGGCTGCCGGTTTTACAGTCGAACGCAGACCCGGTTTTGGCAGCAAGCGCGAAATGCTCGGCGGCGTAAAATCGACATCCGGCGTCGCGGAATAACCAGCCCTCAAAGCACCCTTCTCTTTCAGGGAAATTTGCTGTCGCAAATGGTGGCGCCTTTGGGGTATCGAATCTGCAACATGCCTCTCTGTCTAAACCGATGGAAAAGTCATGAGCGAGCACGAATTTCCGCAGACCACCCAAAGCGACGCCGAAGCGCCGGTGGAACGCCGCCGCCGAACCGGCGGCCGTGGCGCGGATCGTTCGCGCAAGGGTGGCAGCAGTTCGAAATATCTCAATCTCGTCAACACGATGGCGAAGTCCTCCGTGTTGTCAGAAGAGGCACTTGAGGCCGTTCACGATGCCTCGCTGACCATCCTGGAAGAAATCGGCATGGACGTGATCCTGCCGGAAGCCCGCGACCGCATGAAGGCGGCAGGCGCTGACGTGACACCCGGCACCGACCGTGTGCGCTTCGATCGCGGCCTGATCATGGAGATGATGGCGTCCGTGCCATCCGGATTCACCATGCATGCGCGCAACCCGGTGCGCAACGTCCAGATCGGCGGCAACAATCTGGTGTTCGCCCAGATCGCCTCGGCACCGTTTGTTGCCGACCGCGAAGGCGGGCGGCGCGCCGGTAACCAGGAAGATTTCCGCAAGCTGGTCAAGCTCGCGCAATCCTACGACATCATCCACACCACCGGCGGCTATCCGGTCGAGCCGATCGATATCCACGCGTCGGTGCGCCATCTCGATTGCCTGTCGGATATGGTGAAGCTGACCGACAAGGTGTTCCACTGCTATTCGCTCGGCCAGCAGCGCAATATCGACGCGCTCGAGATTGCCCGCATCGGGCGCGGCATTTCGGCAGAGCAGATGGAAACCGAACCGTCGCTGTTCACCATCATCAACACATCCTCGCCGCTGCGCCTCGATGGGCCGATGCTACAGGGCATCATTGAAATGTCGTCGCGCAATCAGGTCGTCGTCGTGACGCCGTTCACGCTGGCGGGCGCCATGGCGCCGGTAACGATCGCCGGGGCGGTGGTGCAGCAAAATGCCGAGGCATTGGCCGGCATCGCCTTTACCCAGATGGTCCGTCGCGGCGCGCCGGTGATGTATGGTGGCTTTACCTCGAATGTGGACATGAAAACCGGCGCGCCCGCCTTCGGCACGCCGGAATATATGAAAGCCGTGATTGCCGGCGGACAGCTCGCCCGCCGCTACAAGGTGCCCTACCGCACCTCCAACACCAACGCATCCAACACGCTCGATGCGCAGGCGGCCTACGAATCGGCACTGTCCTTGTGGGCGCTGACGCAGGGCGGCGGCAATTTCATCATGCATTCGGCCGGCTGGAGCGAGGGCGGGCTGACGGCCTCCTTCGAGAAATTCATCCTCGACGTCGATATGCTGCAGATGGTGGCCGAATTCCTCACCCCGCTCGATGTCAGCGAGGATGCGCTTGGTCTCGATGCCGTGCGTGATGTCGGCCCCGGCGGCCATTATTTTGGCACTGCCCACACGCTGGCGCGCTACGAGACGGCTTTCTATTCCCCGATCCTGTCGGACTGGCGCAATTTCGAGACCTGGACGGAAGCCGGACGGCCGACGACCTATGACCACGCCAACCGCGTTTTCAAGGAAAAGCTGAACGAATACGAGAAGCCGCCGCTCGATCCGGCCATTGAGGAAGAGCTCGATGCCTTTGTCGCCCGCCGCAAGGCAGAAGGCGGCGTTGCGACTGATTTCTAACGAAAATTTAATGAGAATCTAAGGCAACAAAGCCACATTTCAGCGCATTAATATCCTTGTTCGAGCAAGACATGACCGGAAGGCGGCCATCGCTCGAACATAGGGAACAAGACCATGTTTTCGTTGAGAACAGCAATTTCCACCGGTCTGATTGCCTTGACAATTGCGGGTACCACAATTGCCACCGCCTCTGAGGCCAGTGCCCATGACCGCTTCTGGCCTGGCTTGGCTGCGGGCCTTGTCGGCGGCGCGATCGTCGGCGGCGCATTCAGCCAACCCCGCTACTACGCCCCTCCAGCCTATTATGCGCCTGCCTATCGCCCATATTATGTGGGCGGCTATTATCCCCGTTGCCACGTTGTCTGGCGCCAGGATCGTTGGGGCGATCAGTACAGGACCCGTGTGTGCAACTGAGTTTGTCCAACGGAAAGGGGCAGGCACAGCACCTGCCCCTCTGCTCAAAATTAGTTCGCCATTGCAGCCCGAACCGACGAAATCAACTTGTCGGTTGGAAGATTGCTATAGTCCTTGCTGATTTCAGCAGTGGTCTTTGCCCGCGTTGCCGTTGAAAGCATCAAGCGAAGATCGCCAAGCGTCTGCGGTGCGGCACACACGACCAGACGGTCGAATGCGCCCTCCTGCTCGTAGCTATCGATCTTGCTGGCAACATCAGCGGTAAACTTCTGCTGTTCCTCGCGCACCGGATCGCTGGAATATTCCATCGCGGAACGGCCATGTCCGACGGATGAATGGCTACGGCCCGGCCTATCGGTCATGATGTCCTGAACACGCTTGGTATCCAGCTGAAAAATCTCCTGCTCGGGGCTCTGGGGTCCATCTTTGAGGAAATTCACGCCCTTCAAAAGGCGGGCCTGGTTTCCGTCAGCGGCAAGAATCCATGTCGTGGTCATACTTCACTCCTCGAGCATATAGACCCGGCATTCACATGGCGCAGCACCGGCGGTACCGCGACTGAAGGCCGGCCGCGCCTGCCGGATGGCGAGGCACGCAATGGAATCAACGCATTGGGAAAAAGGATGGTTCCGCAGAAATATAGACACGCGACAAATCCAACGATTGATCCTACTGCCAAAAACCGTCCTACGCTCCCGGCAGAACAGCCACTATGGTTGGTAAGAATCACAGGACGGACACGGCATGGCTGAACCACTGAAAAACCTTCTGCATCCAGCGCTCGTGGAAATGATGGCCACGCAGATTGCTGCAAACGCCACCGACTTCGACAGGACGCGCTTCATCGATCTCGCCTCACGCAATATGGAGCAATTGGAATTGATGCAGCGCGCGCAGCAGATATGCAGTGCACTTGGCGACACCCTGCCCGAAGAATTTGAAACGGCCGCAGCGATTCTCGCGGCGAGCCTGCAGCAATCCGGCCGCACTGGCATCACAGGCTGGGCGCTTCTACCCGTCAGCCAGTTCGTGGCGCAGAAAGGCCTTGGCCATTTCGATCTGTCCTTGGCATTATTGAAACAGCTGACCCCGTATTTTACCGCCGAGTTCGGCATCCGGCCTTTCATTCTCGCCGAGCAGGATCGCGCTCTGGCAACGATCGGCACATGGACCACCGACGGCAACCACCACGTCCGCCGGCTGGCCAGCGAAGGCACCCGCCCGCGCCTGCCCTGGGCCATCCGCCTGCCGGCGCTGATGCGCGATCCGCAACCGATCCTGCCGATCCTCACCGCGCTTTTGGATGACCCTGAAGATTACGTCCGCCGTTCCGTCGCCAACAGCCTGAACGATATCGCCAAGGATCATCCCGATCTGGTCGCAGCTTTCGTCGGTGCGCATGTCGCATCCGCCTCCCCGGAGCGGCGGCAGCTCTTGCGGCATGCCTCGCGCACGCTGTTGAAAAAGGGGCATGCGGCCGCACTGTCGAATTTCGGCTTCGCCCCGCTTTCCGGTATCGGCGCAACGGTGGAGATACGCACTCCGCTGGTGGATTTCGGCAATGCCCTCGCCTTCACCCTTGTCATCGTCAACGAAGGTTCCGCCCCGCAGCAGGTGATGGTCGACTATGCCATCCATCACCGCAAAGCCAATGGCAGCCTTGCTCCAAAAGTCTTCAAGTGGAAGAGCCTCGTCCTTGCTCCCGGCGAAACCGTCACGATGACGCGCCAGCATGCGATGCGTGCGATCACCACAAGGCAATACTATCCGGGCGGGCACCGGCTGGAAGTTGTCGTCAACGGTACCGTTTTGGCTGCGGGAGATTTCCAGCTCGTGATGGCGTAATCCACCGGTCTCTTCGCAC
Source organism: Hyphomicrobiales bacterium (assembly GCA_900473045.1). Classification (GTDB taxonomy): domain Bacteria; phylum Pseudomonadota; class Alphaproteobacteria; order Rhizobiales; family Rhizobiaceae; genus Pararhizobium. The sequence goes on along the minus strand of UCKS01000022.1, from coordinate 10,188 downwards.
CTGCAAAAAACTATCCCTTGACTTTTGACCGCAAAACAACGACATGAGGCCCAGCGTCACCTTCCGGCCGCCGCGTGAGCGAGCCCTGCGGGATCCAACCGATCCGTAACGAAGGATAAGCGCAACACAGAATTCTTTGCCAAACATGGCAAAATGCATGCGCTAGACGAGTTTAATCAACCCACAAGTTCCCAAATCACGCGGGGTTCTTGACGCGAAGCGAAACCGGAACCGCATGGTGCAGTTCCGGCGTTGTTCGTTTTGCGCCCCCGAAAAGGTACTACATTGACCACTTTCAAAGACCTTGGCCTCTCCGAGCACGTGCTTTCGACCCTGACAGCCCTTGGCTTCGATACGCCGACGCCGATCCAGGCCGAAGCCATCCCGCTCGTCATGGAAGGCCATGACCTCATCGGTCTCGCCCAGACCGGCACCGGCAAGACCGCCGCTTTCGGCCTGCCGATGATCGAAAAGATGCTGAAGGACGACAAGCGTCCCGATCCTCGCAACATCCGCGCGCTCGTTCTGGCGCCGACCCGCGAACTGGTGAACCAGATCGCTGCCAACCTGAAGGACTTCGTCAAGAAGACCCCACTTAAGATCGGCCTCGTCGTTGGCGGCGCATCGATCAACAAGCAGTCGGAACAGCTGGCTCGCGGCGTCGACATCCTCGTCGCCACCCCCGGCCGTCTTCTCGATCTTGTCGCACGCCGTGCCGTGACCCTGACGCAGGCCCGCTATCTCGTGCTTGACGAAGCCGACCAGATGCTCGACCTCGGCTTCATCCACGACCTGCGCAAGATCTCCAAGCTGGTTCCGAAGAACCGCCAGACACTGCTGTTTTCGGCCACCATGCCGAAGGCGATTGCCGATCTTTCCAGCGAATACCTGAGCAACCCGAAGCGCGTCGAAGTCACGCCTCCGGGCAAGGCTGCCGACAAGGTCGAGCAGTATGTGCACTTCGTGCAGGGTGCGAGCCAGAAGACCGAGCTGCTGAAGAAGTCGCTGACCGAGAACCCGCAGGGCCTGGCACTCGTCTTCTCGCGCACCAAGCATGGCGCCGAAAAGCTGATGAAGCATCTCGAACATACCGGCTTCTCCGTCGCCTCGATCCACGGCAACAAGAGCCAGGGCCAGCGCGAGCGGGCATTGAAGAATTTCCGTGAAGGCCAGACCCGCGTTCTCGTCGCCACCGACGTTGCCGCCCGCGGCATCGACGTTCCCGGCGTCACCCATGTCTACAACTACGATCTGCCGGAAGTGGCGGATGCCTACGTTCACCGCATCGGCCGCACCGCCCGTGCCGGCCGCGACGGTATCGCCATCGCGTTTTGCGCACCGGACGAAATCCGCCTGCTGCGCGACATCGAGCGTCTGATGAACATCGACATCGCTGTTGCCAGCGGCGAAGTTCCAGCCGACCGTGCCCGCCCGAAGGGTGGCCGTGGCGGCAATGGCGCCCGCAACGCCGGACGCCCGGCCGGCAACGGTCATGCCGAGCGCCGTCCGCGTCCGCAGGGTGGCAGCGACAACGTCCACCGTGCCGAACGGTCCGCTCCGAGCCCGTTTGCTGGTGACGATCTTTTGGCAACCGGCGAACCGAAGAAGCAGCACCGCAAGGGTCAGGGCCCGGCCGCACAGGCAGCCCACGAAACTGCCATTGCCAAGCGCCCCGGCGGCAACCGCAACGGACGCCCCGGCCAGAAGCAGGGCGAATGGCGTAACCGCAACCACGGTGGCGGCAATCCTGCCGGTGGCCAGAGCCGCGAAGCCGGCGCCGGTGCCCAGGGCCAGCGCAAGCGGGTCAACGCCCCGCGCCGCGACGAGGCATAAGCCTTCGCGCTAGTGAATTGAGATGAAGAACGGCGGGCGGGACCCGCCGTTTTTTATGCCGGAACGGCGGCGGGTTTGCGGTTGGTGAGGTAAACCCCGGCCACTGCGATGACCGTGCCGACAATCATCGGCAGCGTCAGGGCTTCGTCAAACAGCAGCCATGCTTGAAAAGCCGCGAGCGGCGGCACCAGATAGATCAGCGACGCGGCCTTCGAGACCTGCCCGCGCCGGATAAGATAGAGCAGCAGGGCAATCGCCCCCATCGACAGGCCGAGCACCGCCCAGGCCAGGGCCGCAAACAATTGCACGCTCCAGATCACCCGCATGTCCTCCAGCAGAAAAGCCGCAGGGATGGTGACGATCAGGGCGCCAACATATTGCAAGGTCGCGGTCGAACGGATGTCGCCGTCCTGCAGGTGCCGCTTCTGGTAGATGGTGCCATAGGTGACGGCCGCCATGCCCAGAATGTTGACGACGACCGGAAACAGGTGGATCGGCGTCATGCCGGTATCGATCGCCAGAACCTTGGGGATGACGGCCAGCGCGATGCCAAGGAAACCGAGCGTCAACCCGATTTTCTGCTGGCTCGAGAGGTTTTCACCGATCAGGGCCGGGGCGACAACCGCCGTCATCAGAGGCTGCAAACCGGCGATGATACCGGAAATCGCCGCCGGTACCCCTTGCCCGATCGCCCACCAGACGGCGCCGAGATAAAGCCCGTGCAGGAAGATGCCGGAGACCACCGCATGGCCTGCCCCAATCCACGTCTTTGGCCAGACAGCACCGGTGGCAAGACAGAAGCCGACAAACAGCAGCATGGCGAGAAGATAGCGCATGACCAGGAATGTCAGCGGATCGGCATAGATATCGGCATATTTCGCCATCACCCATCCCGTCGACCAGAGCAAAACGAAAATGGCCGGGGCCAGGCGGTCGAGGGTCATGGAGGCTTCCTGATGCGATATTAGCGTCAGCGAATGCGATAGGGCTGCATCCGATGATGGTCAAAGCAAAATTCCTGATGTTTATCGTCAATCTCCGCAACAACCGTCTGGGATGGCTGCATAAATTTTGGGCGTTACAGACTTCAAAGTCCGGCGGCTTGCCCCAGCAATGGGGCCAACTCTGCAAGTGGCAATATTCCATGATGAAAACTGCGCCATGGTCCCCCGAAAAACTCGTCGAAAGGCCCAAAAAAGCGGCGAAATTTCTTTTGTCTTCGATTGAGCATGCTTCTTGCATTGCTCTTGCTGTTGGTCTCAAATGACAAAAAAGGGGATCACACCGTTGGCATTTGACGAAATGATGAATGCGGACAACAGCCCGCGCCAGCCTTACTCGACTTACAATGATTGGTACGCAGCCCAGGACAAGGCCCGCCTGATCGCCAAATCGCGGGAGGCGGAAAACATATTCCGCAAGACCGGCATCACCTTCGCGGTCTACGGGCACGCAGACAGCTCCGAAAAGCTTATCCCCTTCGACCTGATACCGCGCATCATTTCCGGTCGGGAATGGCGCAAGCTGGCCCAGGGCATCGAACAGCGGGTCATCGCCCTCAACGCCTTCCTCGACGACATCTACCACAAGCAGGAAATCATCAAGGCCGGCCGCGTTCCGCGCGAGCTGATCGAGCGCAACGTCGCCTTCCTGCCGCAGATGATCGGTTTTCGTCCGCCGGGCGGCGTCTATACCCATATTGTCGGCACCGACATCGTGCGCACCGGCGAAGACCAGTTCTACGTTTTGGAAGACAATGCCCGCACGCCCTCCGGTGTCAGCTACATGCTGGAAAACCGCGAGACGATGATGCAGATGTTCCCGGAACTCTTCCATCAGAACCGCGTCCGGCCGGTCGAGAACTATCCCTATCTTCTGCGTCACTCGCTGGCGTCGCTTGCCCCTCCTGGCTGCGAGGGCAAGCCGCGTGTCGCAGTGCTCACCCCCGGCATCTACAATTCGGCCTACTACGAACATGCCTTCCTCGCCGACATGATGGGCGTCGAACTGGTTGAAGGCTCGGACCTGCGCGTCATCGACGGCAAGGTGAAGATGCGCACCACGCGCGGCTACGAGGCAATCGACGTGCTCTACCGCCGCGTCGATGACGATTATCTGGATCCGCTGACCTTCAAGCCCGAATCGGCACTCGGCGTTCCCGGCATCATGGATGTCTACCGCGCCGGCAACATCACCATCGCCAACGCGCCTGGAACCGGCATCTGCGACGACAAGGCGATCTATTCCTACATGCCGGAGATCGTCGAATTCTATACCGGTCGCAAGGCGTTGCTCGAGAATGTCCCGACCTGGCGCTGTTCGGAAGCCGACAGCCTGAAATACGTGCTCGAAAACCTCGCCGACCTTGTCGTCAAGGAGGTGCACGGCTCCGGCGGCTACGGCATGCTGGTCGGCCCGACAGCCTCAAAGAAAGAACGCACGCTGTTTGCTGAAAAGCTCAAAGCGCGTCCCGCCAACTATATCGCCCAACCGACACTTTCGCTTTCGACCGTGCCGATCCTCGTCAACAAGGGCATTGCGCCACGCCATGTGGATCTTCGCCCTTACGTCCTCGTTTCCGACAAGGTGCAGATCATTCCGGGCGGGCTGACCCGCGTGGCTTTGAAGGCCGGCTCGCTGGTGGTGAATTCCAGCCAGGGCGGCGGCACCAAGGATACCTGGGTTCTGGAGGACTGACATGCTTGGAAGAACCGCAAACGGCCTCTACTGGATGTTTCGCTATATCGAGCGGGCCGAAAACAGTGCCCGGCTGATCGATGCCGGTCTGCGCATGTCGCTGACCCGTTCGGAGGCGACGGAAGACGACTGGGACGGCGTGCTGCAGAGCTCCGGCGTTCGCGACATCTATGACGATCTCTATCCGGCGCTCACCAGCGCCGACGCCATCGATTTCCTGCTGCGCGACAAGTCTAATCCGTCCAGCGTGATGTCCTGCATCGATTCGGGCCGCAACAATGCCCGTATGGTGCGCACTGCGCTGACGCGGGAAACATGGGAAGCCACCAATGAATGCTGGCTGGACCTGAAGACGATGCTGGCTCGTCGCGTCAAGCCGGCGGACCTGCCCGAGGCGATCGACGCCATCAAGCGGAAGACCGCGCTGATCCGTGGCGCCTTCCACGGCACGATGTTGCGCAACGAGATCTTCAACTTCTCGCGCATCGGCACCTTCATCGAGCGGGCCGACAACACGGCGCGCATTCTCGATGTGAAATATTACGTGCTGCTTCCCGCGGTGTCGCAGGTCGGCTCCTCGATCGACAACGTGCAATGGGAATCGATCCTGCGCTCGGTTTCTGCGCACCGGTCCTACGGCTGGGTCTACGAAGCAGAATACAAGCCGTCCAACATCGCCGACTTCCTGATCCTCAATGGACGTATGCCGCGGTCGCTTGCCTATTGCTACGACAAGATCGTCAGCAATCTCGGCTATCTTGCACGCGAATATGGCGAAGGCCACGCGGCGCATGCGACGGCGGAAGGAACCCTGTCCTCGCTGCGCAGCCATTCGATCAAGGATGTCATGGACCAGGGCCTGCACGAGTACATCGAGAATTTCATCAACCACAACAACCGTCTGGGACAGGAAATCTCCGACGGTTACCGGTTCAACTGAGATTCGGATGGAGAGAGACCAATGCGTCTGAAGATCAGCCACACCACCGAATACACCTATGCCGAACCGGTGCAGTATTCGCTCCAGCGCCTGCGCCTGACACCGCTGACGCAGACCGGCCAGACTGTTATCAGTTGGGAAACCTCCGTCGAGGGCGCCAAGATGGAGGTCGGCTATGACGATCATTTCGGCAACCGCGTCAATCTCGTCAGCGTCAACGGAGACCAGACCTTCATCCGTATCGTCGCCTCCGGCGAAGTGGAAACCGAGGACAAGGCCGGCGTCTATGGTGCTCACCAAGCCTATGCCCCGCTCTGGCTCTATCTGCGCGAAACGCCGCTCACCAAGATGGCCAAGCCGATCCGCAATCTTGCCAAGGCGATGGCCGGCGATACGGACTTGGCGAAAATGCACGCCCTGATGGGCGAGATCGCCGAAACCGTCGAATACAGGCAGGGCGAGACCGGAACGGAGACAACGGCGGAACAGGCCCTCCTTCAAAAGAGCGGCGTCTGCCAGGACCACGCCCATATCATGATCGCCGCCGCGCGCACGCTCGGCCTGCCCGCGCGCTACGTGTCGGGATACCTGATGATGGAAGACCATCCGGAACAGACGGCCAGCCACGCCTGGGCCGAGGTGCACCTCACCGGCCTCGGCTGGGTCGGCTTCGACGCCGCCAACAAGATGTGCCCTGACGACCGCTATGTCCGCATTGCCTGCGGGCTGGACTATCGCGACGCAGCCCCGATTTCCGGCCTGATCCACGGATCGTCGAGTGAAGCGTTGAAGGTTTCGGTGACGGTCGAGCAGCAGGGTCAAAGCCAGACGCAGAGTCAGTGACAGCTCAATCTCTCAACGCGATGTTTACGCGCCTCCAGTTCTGATTTAAACTTTGAACCAGAACTGGAGACGTCTCTATGTCGAAAATTGGTGCATTTGAAGCGAAAACGCATTTTTCATCCCTGCTAGACCGTGTGGCAAATGGTGAAGAAATCACCATTACCAAACATGGAAAGGCCGTTGCCCGGCTCGTGAGCGCTGAATCCAATGAAGCGTCGACAGCCGAAAGTGCCTTTCAGAAACTAAAAGAACTGCGCCGCGCCAATACTCTGGGTGGAATTTCATGGAAAGAACTGCGCGATGAAGGTCGGAAATGACAACTGTCATTGACGCTTCCATGCGCTTGCATGGTGCTTTGACGACGAAGCGTCGGATGATACGGATACCATTGCGCAGGACGTAATCGCAAACGGAGGCCTCGTTCCCTCGCTTTTCCATCTGGAACTCGCAAACGCACTACTGCGGGCTGAACGACGCGGGCGTATCTCTGCTTCCGAGATTATGCAAAGGCTAGACCTAATTGCCCAGATGCCAATCGAGACTGACCCACAAACGGCAGGTAGAGCATGGAGTGAAACGCTGTCACTTGCCAGAGCACATAAATTGACGAGCTATGATGCGGCTTATCTTGAGTTGGCGTCCCGCAGCGGCGCAATACTCGCAACCAAGGATAATGCGTTGGCAGCAGCTGCTAACCGACTAGGGGTGTCCTTGAAGATCCCGCGATAGAGGGAAAATGGCCGGAGAACCGGCCATTTTCTAAACGACTAACAGATCAGTGGCTGTCCTTGCCGACAGCGCTTCCACGACACCCCTTGAGGAAGTCGAGGTCGGCGCCGGTATCGGCCCCTTCGACATGCTGCTGGTGCAGGAAGGCATAGCCCGATGTCGGCAGGTCGTGGTTCGGCTGCCATGCGGCGAGACGCTGTGCCAATTCCGCTTCGGAAATATCGAGATGCAGACGGCGGTTCGGAACGTCGAGCTCGATAAAGTCGCCGTTCTGGACCACGGCGAGCGGGCCACCGACAGCGGCTTCCGGCGACGTGTGCAGAACGACAGTGCCATAGGCCGTGCCGGACATGCGGGCGTCAGAGATACGCACCATGTCGGTGATGCCCTTCTTCAGCACTTTCGGCGGAAGCCCCATGTTGCCGACCTCGGCCATGCCCGGATAGCCCTTCGGCCCACAGTTCTTCATGACCATGATGCAGGTCTCGTCGATATCGAGATTGTCGTCGTTGATCTTGGCCTTGTAATCGTCGATGTCCTCGAACACCACAGCCCGGCCGCGATGCGTCAACAGATGCGGCGACGCGGCAGACGGCTTCAGCACCGCGCCCTTCGGTGCGAGATTACCGCGCACCACGACAATGCCACCCGATTGCGTCAGCGCCTTGTCGGTTGGCAGGATGACGTCCTCGTTCCAGTTGACGACGTCCTTGACCTCGTCCCACATGGTTTCGCCGGACACAGTCAGCGCATCCTTGTGCAACAAGCCAGCCTCGCCGAGGCGCTTGATGACCACCGGCAAGCCGCCGGCATAGAAGAACTCTTCCATCAGGTATTTGCCCGACGGCATCAGGTTGACGATTGTCGGCACGTCGCGGCCACAACGGTCCCAGTCGTCCAGCGTCAGGTCGATGCCGACGCGGCCGGCCATGGCCAGCAGGTGGATGACGGCGTTGGTCGATCCACCGATGGCCGCATTGGTGCGGATGGCGTTCTCAAAGGCCTGTTTCGTCATGATGTCGGACGGCTTTAGGTCGTCCTTGACCATCTGCACGATCCGGCGGCCAGTGATCTGCGCCATCACCTTGCGACGGCTGTCGACGCCCGGGATTGCGGCATTACCGGAAAGCGCCATACCGAGCGCCTCGGCCATGGAGGCCATGGTGGAGGCGGTGCCCATGGTGTTGCAGGTGCCGGACGAACGGCTCATCGAGGCTTCCGCCTCCAGGAACTCGTCCTGCGTCATCTCGCCGGCCTTCACCATCTCGGAGAACTTCCACAGATGCGTGCCGGAACCAACGCGTTCACCGCGGAAATAGCCGTTCAGCATCGGCCCGCCGGTAACCACGATCGACGGCAGATCAACGGAGGCCGCAGCCATGATCAGCGACGGCGTGGTCTTGTCGCAACCGACCAGAAGCACGCAGCCATCCATCGGTTGCCCGCGGATCGTCTCTTCGATCGCGAGAGCCGCAAGGTTCCGGTACATCATTGCCGTTGGACGAAACGTGTTTTCGGATGCAGAGAACACGGGCACTTCCATCGGGAAGCCGCCGGCCTCCCAGACGCCGGCCTTCACCTTTTCGGCGAGTTCACGCAGATGGCCGTTGCACGGCGTCATATCCGACCAGGTGTTGAGGATGCCGATCACCGGGCGCCCGTCGAACAGGTCGTGCGGATATCCCTGGTTCTTCATCCAGCCGCGATGGTAGATCACGTCGCGGCTCGTACCGCCGTACCATTCCTGGGACCGCAGCCTGCGCGGCCATTCCGCTTTCTTCGTCATAGTCCTTGTCCTTTAAGAGGGACCGGACCGGGCCTTGCCCAATCCGGAAACGTCGTTACGCCAGCGTGTAAGCGGTCTTCACAACGGTGAAGAACTCGGCCGCATACTTGCCCTGCTCGCGCGAGCCGAAGGACGAAGCCTTGCGGCCGCCGAACGGCACGTGGAAATCGACACCGGCGGTCGGCAGGTTGACCATCACCATGCCGGCTTCCGAATTGCGCTTGAAATGGGTCGCGTGCTTGAGGCTCGTCGTAGCGATACCAGCCGACAGGCCGAACGGCGTGTCGTTGGCAACGCTCAGCGCTTCCTCGTAATCCTTGACCCGGATGACCGAGGCGACTGGGCCGAAGATTTCTTCACGGCTGATGCGCATCTGGTTGGTGGCTTCGGTAAACAGCGTCGGCTGCAGGTAGAAGCCCGGATTGTCACGGGTTATGGTCTCGCCGCCGAAAGCCAGCTTGGCGCCTTCCTGCTTGCCGATGGCGATGTAATCGGTATCTGTGGCCAGCTGGCGTTCGTCGACAACCGGTCCAATGTGCGTACCAGCCTTCAGCGCATCATCGACCACCAACGTCTTCAGCTTTTCGGTGAGTGCAGCGACGAACTTGTCGTGGATGCCTTCGGTGACGATCAGGCGTGACGATGCCGTGCAACGCTGGCCGGTCGAGAAGAAGCCGGAATTGGCGGCCGCTTCGACGGCAACGGTCAGATCAGCGTCGTCGAGCACGACCATGGGGTTTTTGCCGCCCATTTCCAGCTGGAACTTGCGGTTATGTTCGATCGAGGCGGCAGCGACACGCTTGCCGGTGCCGGTCGAGCCGGTAAACGTGATGCCCGCGAGATCCGGGCTGTCGAGCATGGCCTGGCCGACGACCGAGCCCTTGCCCATGACGAGGTTGAGCACGCCCTTCGGCAGACCGGCGCGGTGCAGGATGTCGGCGATCGCCCAGGAGCAGCCCGGTACGAGTTCGGCCGGCTTGAAGACGATGGTGTTGCCGTAGCACAGGGCCGGAGCGATCTTCCAGGCCGGAATGGCGATCGGAAAATTCCACGGCGTGATGATGCCGATGACGCCGATCGGCTCGCGGGTGATCTCGACACCGATGTTCGGGCGAACCGACGGCAGCACTTCGCCCGCCAGACGCAGCGCTTCGCCAGCAAAGAAATCGAAGATCTGGGCGGCGCGGATGGTCTCGCCGATCGCTTCCGGCAGCGTCTTGCCTTCTTCTCGCGCGAGCAGGTTGCCAAGCTCGTCCTTGCGCGCAAGGATTTCGTCGGCAGTCTTCTTGAGGATTGCATGACGTTCGAGAATGCCGGAGCGCGACCACGCCGGAAACGCGGCCTTTGCAGCCGCAATTGC
>UCKS01000115.1 GCA_900473045.1 Hyphomicrobiales bacterium | reverse complement strand
GCAGTCCGATAGGCAGCAGCAGCCACAGCGCTGCGGCCGCCGCTGCGAGCTATCGGCTTCATGCTGCAATGATAAATTGCCAAATGCCGTTCTCCGAACTGCAAATGAGGATATCAAGCGCTGAGTTGCCATGCAACTCGTAAGTGCGCCCTTGCAACTTCACTCGCTTCGCTCCCTTCGTCGGGATCAAGCAAGATGCAACCACACCACCGCACATTTGCGAGTTGATCCAGCCGAAGTGCCCCTTATCCTCAACGCATTTAACGGGAGAACAATATTGTCTGACAGTTGCGAACGCTGGCACTGCAGTTCGACGGTGACGACGTTTCGCTGCCGACCGCGTTTGGCCTAGCGAAGATTGCCAACGAGGCGACAATCCCACTGTTGAGACAAGGTAGGGGAGTGGAGATGCCACGCAAAACGATCGGACAGCGCATTGCTGAACTGGAAGAGCGAAAGAAGTCACTCGTCGCTCGTCTCGGCAAGCAGGATCGCGCCCGGGACACCAGACGCAAGGTTCTGCTTGGAGCGTTGGTGTTGCAACGGCTCGAGAATTCCAAAGATGCCGACTTCACCCGGCGCCTTGGCGACTGGCTGCGCAAGGAACTGCCCGGGTTCCTCACCCGTGACGGCGACAAGGACCTGTTCGGCGATATTCTTCAGCCGGAGTCATCGTCCGACGGATCTGACCGCGGAAACGCGGAATGACGGTTTCGCGTCTCCTGAAGTCGGTCATTGAGGCCCCGGTTTTTGCAGTCATATGCGTCATCCTTGGTCAGCTGTTTTCGGCGCTGCTGCTGCTGACAAATTTTCTGATCCATCTGATCGGTGGTTTTCAGCACGGGCACATCAGCCAGTTCGTCAATGCTGTTGCTGGATATCTGCCGCTCGTGTTCAGTGTGGCTGGCTTTTTATCGGCATTCATAATCGACGCGCCGACCTCTTCCGTATTCGGCTCTGCACGCTGGGCAACGCGTAAGGAACTGCAGACGCTTTCTACGAAAGATGACGGTCTGCTGATCGGTCGCGATCCGGAAACCAACACGCTGCTGCGTTATGACGGACCGGCACATCTGCTGACTATGGCGCCGACGCGAACCGGCAAGGGTGTCGGCACGATTATTCCCAATCTGCTGACCGCCGAGCGCTCCGTGATCTGCATCGATCCGAAGGGAGAAAATGCTAGGGTCACTGGCCGTGCCCGTGAGCAATTCGGGCCGGTTCATTTTCTCGATCCCTTCGGGGTGACGGGTCAGC
>UCKS01000122.1 GCA_900473045.1 Hyphomicrobiales bacterium | reverse complement strand
CCGCGACCTACACCACCTCCAGGGAGACGATCTCGGTGCATTTGAGCACCAAAGCATTTAGGCCCTTGCTGGAAACGGTGGGGGCTGTTTCGTGTCAGGTCGGCGCAGATGGCCGGCCTTCCCAATACGCGTCGGCCAGATGCTCGATGCAAAACAACTCGGTTTGGACCCGGCCGTGCTTCTTCTAGCGCCTCCAGATACCGTAAATTTGTTGACGTGCGGCGGTCGATCGTGCTGCTTGCTGTTGCCCGTGGAATTCGAACGCTCCGGGCAGGAGAGGGCTTCTGCTTAGATTAGAGCAGGAGCCCTTTCATTCACTGGCTTTCAGTCCTTCCTCAATGATCGATGGCCATCGCGAAGATGCCTACAGACTGCCCTCGTCCTTGAAATATCCTGGGTATTGGACTTCTTCCGGATCAGGTTGGTTCGGCTTTGGATTGTTCGATTTCAGCTTCCGCTTTTCGTCATCCATGCTGCCGTCATCCACGCCGGCTGGTGGTTGCTTGTCCTTAGGTGCGGTGACCTCTGCAAGCAGTGATTTGCCGTAATCTTCAATGGACATGTCGTTCTCCTTTTCCGGAGAACGATGACAGCGGGCGTTGGTTCCACTTTCACTTGTCTCTCAGGACGTCGCCTTTCGCGTCCAACACAATCTTCAGCGTACGGGATCATATTTGCCAGGTCGAGCAGAACACTCTTCAGGTCATCATATTTCCGGCGGCCTCTGCCATCAGTGCCGCTGCCTCGAGTCTCGTAGTGGATCTTGTCCTCGGCGATTGGGTAGGATGCCAGTCTGGATACGCATCTCACGCACCATCCTTACCGCCCGATCGACCAGGCGTCGACGTTCGTCAATGCTCAGAGGGCCGAGCTCGTTGCTGCTCTTACCAGTTTCTACGATGAAGTCGGTTGTGGCCCTCAATGAATCGGCCCCGTGTTTCGTTTTGCATATTCAAGATTGACATAAGCCAACCATTTGCCGGCCTGGACGGCTTCGAGCCTGTCCAGAACGATATAGTTTACCGCCCCGGCCGTTCGGAAGATATCCTACACCATGCAAAAGCAGTTGGCTTTATTTCGCAAGTCGAAACGTTTAGGAGGCTGTGGCTTCATGACCCCAAATGGTCACTAGGCAGGGGGCCGGAGTCAATGTGTTTCCGACGGCCACCAAAAAGGCCGGGCTATAAACCCGGCCTAACCCAAACATCTTTCGGAGCACTTACTGAAGCACCTGAACCACAGTGTACGTGTTCGGATCGACAATCACCCGTTGATTGTTGACAATAGCGTAAGCGTAACGCGGGTCTTCGGCAACGGGCGTCAAGACGACTTCGCGGGCGAGCGACTTGCCGACAACAACTTGCTGCTCAATAACGACTGATTTTGATGCCGGCTGTTCTTGGACATACGTGACCACCTTCTGCGGCGGCGGGTCAAGGGCAGCGCCTGCAACAGCACCGACGACTGCGCCAACTCCTGCTCCAACAGGGCCGCCGATGATAGCACCGGTTGCGGCGCCTCCGACCATCCCGGTTGTTGTGCTATCGTCAGCCTGTGCCGAGATAGCCATCATGCCGAGAACGGCGGCGGATGCGATCAACATTTTCGGTTTCATAATCCTTCTCCTCTTTATCGGTCCGGCAGGAGAATGTTTGGAACTAGTTTTGGTTCCGGATGCGTAGCGAGGTAGAGTCGGTGACCTAGCCGCCACGAAAAAGGCCGGGCGTCGCACCGACCTCCCGTAGTCACCTCATGCCGCTGTTAGTACACCCGTAGTCAAAATGCTGCGGGCAAGTTCTGTGATGGGATATGGCAGTTTGATTTAAGATTTTCTCGGCCAAGGGCCGCTCAGTCCGCGCTGAGAGATGCCAGCAGCACAAATGGCGGCACGATGGCTTTCCTTGTCACGGGCCGGCTCCTCAGAAGGTGAAGTCCTTGGGCAGAGGTGTGAACTCAGCCTGTTTAGCGCGTTGCGTGTCCCGCCACGCCTGCCATTCAGCGTGCGTCTCGAACTCTTCTGGTTTCGAACTGGTTTTTTTGGCCTTTGGCCCCGCGGGCGAGACCCCGTAGTTTGCCGTCAATTTTCATTCAAACCTCGGCACCCTCCGCCTTGGCGACTCGTGACATTCGTTCAAGTTCGGATTGAGTAATAATTGATTTCTTGGCTGGCTGAAGATCAAATGCGTTCAGAGCGAAAGTTTCGTGATCGTCGGCTACGAGCAGTCGGCCGCCGTGCGTGGCGGGATCGGCAGCCTCCTGCTGGCCGCTCGCTGTCCTGAAAGAGAGTCAGGTTCGGGATGAAGCCAAACGCATTCTTGCCGCCACTCTATTGGAAACGGAAATGACCGGCGACACTCTGGGCTTTAGTGTCGAAGCGCGTGATCTGAGTGGTCGCACCATTTGCCAGGTCTCGGTCGTAGCCTCAGTTTGGTAATTGGAGATGCTTGGCAAATCACAGTGCATCGTCAGTCCGGCATCGAGCATATTTCAACTCTCGATAATTTGGAGCGTTTCATGGGCGGACTTGGCTTATCCGGCGGTTGCTCTCCAAGGGAAATCATCGACCGGACTTTGATCATGGAGCACGAAGGCCAAGGTTTCTATAGTAACGACGTGGAGGCAGCTTTGGATGCTTAGCTGGATCAAGCTAGGCGAGAGCCGTCAAGCCGCCAATGGGCTCGTCAACACATCGCGGAGGATAGCCTGTCGAAAACGAAGGCACCTAAGAGCTGCCACGATCGACCGACCATCGACGTTCGCGTTTCTGGAACGTAAGCGCGTAGGGCACCC
>UCKS01000019.1 GCA_900473045.1 Hyphomicrobiales bacterium | reverse complement strand
CAAAATCCCCGCCCCCAAAACCCATGCCATACTTCTCCCGTTCCGCCGAGGATACACTGCCAGCCGTGGCAGCGAGGCGGGGCCGGCGCCGGGTGTGGGGAAAGGACGGAAGTCCTCATATCAGGGGTTCGCGGAAAATGGTCTCCCTCCGGCGACACGGGGAGAGGCAAGGTTTGCCCTTGTCTCTTGAAGCCCGAAAGAGCGCGCCGGGCGTGCCTGTGCGGCACACAGGGTGGCTGAGCGGATGGTTTCGCCGGACAGGTCAAAGGTCCGGCGGCGGCCGGGTGGAGCGTTGCCGATAAGTCGTTTCGGCCGGGGTCCATCAGGTCAGACGAACACCCTTCGCCCCGGCCACCTCAGAGAGACCCGAGTCGCGGGCAAAAACCGCCGAACGGGGCGCTGGCGACAGCCACCTTCCCCCCTATACAACGAGGCTCTTGCGAGCGCCCCGTCCGACTTGCTCTTTGACAGCCACCGGCGAAATCCGCCGCGTGAACGCACCAGCGTGCCTGATCGCCGTCAGACAGCCGGCGGCCGGTGGTCGTTGATCTCGATCCAGTAGCCATCCGGGTCCTGCACGTAGATCTGGCGGAAGCCGTTGCGATGGACGCCGATCGCGCCGGGATTGCCGGGCCAGTCGGTAAAGGGGATGCCGCCGGCGTTAAGCTCGGCGACCAGCGCATCAAGATCGGCGATGGACACCGCCACATGCGTGTCCTTGGTGACATGCGTCGCGCCAAACTCACCCTGGATCAGATGGATGGCGTCGCCGCCGCCGATATCGAGCCAGTCGACGTTCGGACTGCCGGTGCGCGCGATCGGCGAAAAGCCCATCACGTCGCGGTAGAATGCGACGCTGCGATCGAGATCGCGGACCAGCAGTGCAAAATGGTCGAGACGATAGGTATGCCGCATCGAAAAAATCCTCTCGTGATGTCGCCGCATCCTGCAGACGGGCAAGGCGTTGGCGCAACTTCGCCTATCGCATTACCTCAAGACTCTTCACGACGCGCAGCGCGGTATCGTCGTCCTGTTGACGGATCGCCTCCGCCAGCGCCTGAAGTTTGGTGCGCAGGCCATGCACCTGATCGACAAGCGCCATGATCACGTCGATGCCGTCCTGGTTGACGCCCATGCTTTCGGAGAGATCCAGGATCAGCAGCCCCCGCGCCAGATCCGCGTCATGAAACGTTTCATCCTGCTCGGTCAGTTCCGGAATGATCCATTGCCGGTCGATCCATATCGTCAGCGTGGAGGAAACGATGCTGAGACGCTCGCAAAACTCCAGATGGTCCATGTCAATCTCCCCAGGCCTTGCGAGGGTTGTGGGTTTGGCCTGCCGCCCAGGTGGTGGCGAAGGCCGTCAGGTCCGGATCGGCCGTCTCCGGCAGCATGATCTTCAGCGTGATATACTGGTCGCCATTGCCGCCGCCGCGCTTGGCAACGCCCTTGCCCTTCAACCGCAAGGTCTTGCCGGTATTGGAATGCGGCGGCAGAGTGAGCACGACGCTGCCGGATATGGTTGGAACGTTGACCTTGCCGCCGAGGATTGCCTCACGCAGCGAGATCGGCATGTCGATGCGGATATCGTCGCCGTCGCGGGTGAAGATGGGATGCGGCCTGACGTGGATTTCGATCAGCGCGTCGCCGGCCGGACCGCCGCCGGAGCCGGGATCGCCCTTGCCGCGCAACCGCAGTGTCTGGCCCTGCTGGGTACCGGGCGGCACCTGCAGGTCGAGCACGGTTCCATCCGGCAGCGTGATCTTCTCTTTCGAGCCGTTGGCGGCATCAAGGAAGTCCACTTCCATGGAGAACTGCAAATCCCTGCCCTTGGCGCGCATCTGGGTCCGGTCCCGCCGTGAAAAGAAGCTGGAGAAAATATCGTCGGTGTCGGTGAAATCGGAAAAGCCGCTGCTGTTTTGGTAGCGCGCATCGTTGCCCGGAGCGCCGGCATATTCGCGGTAATAGTTTCGCGGCGCCTGTGCCGTTCCCGCGCCATCGATCTCACCCTTGTCGAAGCGGGCCCGCTTGTCCTCGTCGCCCAGCACCGAATAGGCCTCGGAGACCGTCTTGAAACGATCCTCGGCACCTTTGTCGCCCGGATTGAGGTCGGGATGCAGCTTTTTGGCAAGCTTGCGATAGGCGCTCTGAATTTCCTTTTGCGTCGCGGTTTTCGCCACGCCGAGGGTTTTGTAGGGGTCGTTGGCCATGGGG
The DNA here is from genome assembly GCA_900473045.1 of Hyphomicrobiales bacterium. Classification (GTDB taxonomy): domain Bacteria; phylum Pseudomonadota; class Alphaproteobacteria; order Rhizobiales; family Rhizobiaceae; genus Pararhizobium. The sequence continues at coordinate 213,091 of UCKS01000019.1, read as the reverse complement.
CTCCCGCCGAAGCGTTGTCGTGACTGTGAAGATAGGCCATCTGCGTGCGAGAGCAAGCATCTGGAATGCACCGAATGGCACAGGGGCGTGGAAGAGCGGACTGTAGCAAGCTTGGCTGCAGGAAACCAGCACTGCGATCACGGGTGCGCAGCGGCCCATCCGTGTTGCGGATCGATGATCCTATCGACCGTCAAAAGGATCAGCCAGTGCAGCATCGGGGCGGCTGATCGGGTATTTTGTGCCGGAAATACTGGCAGCCAGCTTTTTCGGCCCCTGCGCCTTCAACAGGGCGCGAAAACTCGGATGCATGCCGCCATCGGAATAGGCGCTGAGCGTTGAGCTGGTGGGAACGGAACCGGTGATCGCCGTGTCGAGCTTGCGGTCTTCCGCCTCGATTTTGGCCATTGCCTGCGGCTCGAGCTGGTTGACGACCGGCGGGCAGGCAGCCAGCGGATCGGCCGGTTCGCCGCCCTCGAACTCCTTGTTGAAGACATAGCGGCGCTCGCAGACGGAGACCTTCGGCTGCCGGCGCGTCACGTTGAAGGCGTCGTAGCCCTCTTTCATCGTGCGCCAGAACGGCATGTTCGGATCGCCGCGATGCTCCGCCATGTTCTGCGCCGTCATGCGGAACGGATAGGCCTGGACCTGGAACTTTTCCTGGCCGCTGGACAGCGCCTTCTGGACGATGGCGTAGATCTCGCCGACACCCTGGTCGGTCATCGCAAAACAGCCGGACGACGAGCATGCGCCGTGCACCATCAGCGCCTCGCCGGTATAGCCGAGCGCCGATTCCAGCTTGTTGGGATAGCCGAGATTGAAGGAGACGTAGAACTGCGAGTTCGGATTCAGCATGCCGGCCGAGACATGATAAAACCCCTCCGGCGCGTGGCGGTCGCCGACCTTGGTCTTCGGTCCGAGCTCTCCGGACCAGCGGCAGATCGGATAGGTCTTCAACAGCGCGTAGGCGCCGGTCTTGTTGACCTTCCAGACTTCCAGCTCGCTTTCCTTTTTGAAGATGCGCACCAGAACCGGGCTTTCCGGCTTCATGCCCTTCTTCGACATTTCCGCAACCATCTTGCCCGACAGTTTTGGTGGCGCTTCGGAGAGGTCGTCGAGCGCCATGCAGCCCGACAGTGCCACGCCAAGAGCAAGCGTCGCCAATGCGCGCGACATAGCCGTGCGGGCAGAGCGGATGCGCGTCGAGGCGCAATCAAGGGCAAACAAGGAACTCATGAAAGCGTCTATCTCTGGAAATCATGCCAAAGTTTTGTCCGGCGTATCAAATCAGAACAATCGACCGGATAAACATCGAAGAATCGGTCATCGCGGTTAGCGTCCGGTTAATATCCGCTCCAAGGCTTGCAGGAGGCAGGCGCGGCTACGTCCGCCTCTCACAAACTTACTGCCAGACGACGATCTTCGCCTTTGCAGGAACGCGCTGGTAGAGATCGATCACGTCCTGGTTCATCAGCCGCACGCAACCGGACGAAACCGCCTTGCCGATCGACTTCCATTCCGGATTGCCATGCAGCCGGTAGAGCGTGTCCTCGCCGTTCTGGAAGATATAGAGCGCGCGGGCGCCCAGCGGGTTTTTCAGGCCCGGCTCCATGCCGCCATTGGCGATCGAGTATTTGGCAAGGCTCGGCGTGCGCGCCACCATTTCGTTCGGCGGCTTCCAGCGCGGCCAGGCCTGGCGCCAGTGGATGACGCCGTCCCCCTGCCAGGCAAAACCCTCGCGGCCGATGCCGACGCCGTAGCGCATCGCGGTGCCACCGGGCTCGATGACGTAGAGCAACCGCGATGGCGTATCGACGACGACAGTGCCAGGCGCTTCACCTGTACGGTCAGCGACGCGCTGGCGGTAGAATTGCGGATCGATCTGCTGGTAGGGGATGGCTGGTATCAGGTAGCCACCATCCTCGACGGGACCGTACATCACCTGCAGCTCGGCATCCGACGGCGGGCCGATCGGCCGGCTCAGCCTGCCCGGTATCGGAGCAGAACCTCCACCTGGCATCGTTGTGGTACAGCCGGCAAGCGTGCCTGCCGCAAGAACGCCGAGAAAACCGCGGCGGGAAAAATTGTGATCGGTGGTCATGAGCCCCATCAATTCGCTATTCGCAATATTGTCCGGCCCATCTGGACGAAGCGGCCGCATGCTCGCCAATCAAACCTTGCAGCACGCGTCTTCATCGCGAAAGAATCGGATCAAAGCCCTTATGCAGCCAATCGCACCCCATTCCAACGGTGCGTCGTGGTTCCAGCATCAGGTTTCTTGCCTGCTCACCAGATCGTGATGTGCCGTTGCGTGAAAGACGCAGCTGCCAGGCAGGCTTTGTTACCGTAACGTACTTCCGGATGCCCATCGGGATTGCGATAGTGCCCCTATCGAAATTCGGAGACTGCCATGACTTTGGCATTGGATAGCGAACAGCACGGTTCAACAGTTCCAGGCGATATGCTTTGGATACCCGGCCGGACCTTCACGATGGGATCCGACAAACACTATCCCGAGGAGGCTCCCTCCCATCCTGTGAAGGTCGATGGGTTCTGGATTGAGGCGACGCCGGTGACCAACCGGCAGTTCACGGCATTCGTGAAAGCCACGGGCTATACGACTTTCGCCGAAAAAGCGCCGGACGCCAAAGATTACCCAGGCGCTCTGCCGGAAATGCTGAGGGCCGGTTCGCTCGTCTTTACGCCGCCCAAATCGTTGAACGGACCGGATATCAGCCAGTGGTGGGCTTTCAAGTTCGGTGCGAACTGGCGCCGCCCCTATGGTGGCTTGAGCGATCTTCGCGGCAAGCTCGACCATCCGGTTGTGCACGTGGCGCTGTGCGATGCCAAGGCCTATGCCGATTGGGCCGGCCTCGATCTTCCAACGGAAGCCGAGTGGGAACTGGCCGCGCGCGGTGGGCTTGACGATGTCGAGTTCGCCTGGGGCGATGAACTGACCCCCGGAGGCGTCGCCATGGCAAACACCTGGGCCGGAACATTCCCGACCCTCAGCACCAAGCCTGCCGGCAAGGATCGGACAACGCCGGTCAAATCCTTCGCTCCAAACGGTTACGGCGCCTATGACATGATCGGCAACGTCTGGGAGTGGACGACAGATTACTGGTCGGCACGCCATCCGGAACCAGCCGCCAAATCGTGCTGCATTCCGCAAAATCCGCGCGGCGGGGCCGTCGATGCGAGCTACGATCCGAATGTGCCGGATATCCGCATTCCCCGGCGGGTCTTGAAGGGCGGATCGCATCTCTGCGCGCCGAACTATTGCCGCCGTTACCGCCCTGCCGCCCGCCATGCCGAGCCGGAGGATACCTCGACCAGCCATGTCGGTTTCCGTTGCGTCACAAGACCTGCAAACTGATCCGGGAGAGATCCATGTTGAGCTTTGTTCGTGTATTCCTTGTCGTGCTTCTGTTACCCTTTGCTGCACTTGCGGATGATCTGCCGTCGTGGAACGACGGCACGTCGAAACAGGCGATCGTCGATTTCGTCTCCAAGGTCACCGACGAGAAGAACACCGATTTCGTCAAGCCGGAAGACCGCATCGCCGTGTTCGACAATGACGGTACGCTCTGGTCGGAACAGCCATTCTATTTCCAGCTGGGCTTCATGCTCGACCGGGTGAAGGCGCTGGCGCCCGACCATCCGGAATGGAAGCAAAAGGAGCCGTTCAAATCCATCCTGGCCGGGGACCTGAAAGGCATCGCGGCGAGCGGCGAGAAGGGCATTGTCGAGCTTGGAATGGCCACCCACGCCGGCATGACCACGGACGCATTCAACACGATCGTCACCGACTGGTTTGCGGCCTCCAAGCACCCGAAAAGCGGCAAGGCTTACAATGAGATGACGTTCCTGCCGATGCGCGAATTGCTCGATTACCTCAGGGCCAAAGGCTTCAAAACCTATATTGTCTCCGGTGGTGGCGTCGAATTCATGCGGCCGATCACCGAGCAGGCCTATGGCATCCCACCCGAACAGGTGATCGGCAGTACCATCGCCACCGAATATGCGCTTGTGGACGGGGAGCCCGTGCTCAACCGCCTGCCGAAGATCGACTTCATCGATGATGGCGCCGGAAAGCCCGTCGGCATCAACAAGGTCATCGGCCGCCGGCCGATCTTCGTCGCTGGAAATTCCGATGGTGACTATGAAATGCTACGCTGGGTCACAGGCGGCAAGCCGAACACATTCGGACTGATCGTCCATCACACCGACGCGGTGCGCGAATACGCCTACGACCGGGAATCGCACTTCGGAAAACTCGACAAGGCGATGGATGAGGCAGATGCGCGCAAATGGTTGCTCGTCGACATGAAAAACGACTGGAAGAAAATCTACGCGTTCGAAACACCGTGATTGGCGCTTAAAGATACCCAACAAGACAGGTGAACCGCAGCACTGCGGATTGCCGGCGCCATTATCATGCTGACTTTCCGCAGAGGAGCCTCACAATGCCCTTCATCGACGCGCCCGATGCAGCCGCAAGCGAGCAGACTGCGAAATTATACGCTGAGGCGGAAGCAAACTACGGTTATGTGCCGAATATGGTGAAAGCGTTCGGCTACCGGCCGGACGTGATGAAAAACTGGAGCGCCCTGCTTTCCAGCATCAAGGCTAACATGGACCTGCGGCGCTATGAGCTGGTGACGATGGCGGCAGCCAAGGAGATGAAGAGCTCCTATTGCCTGCTCGCCCACGGCTCGGTTCTTTTGCGCGATATCTTTACTGCGGAAGCACTCCGGCAGGTGTTAGATGATCCAGACGCGGCTGCAATCGACGAAGCGGAGCGCACCATCATGCGCTTTGCCGCCAAGGTCGTGCACGACGCGTCGTCGATCAAGAGCACTGATATTGACGAGTTAACGCAGCATGGGCTTTCCGACGCGGAGATTTTCGATATCGTCACTGCCGCCACCGTGCGCTGCTTCTTTTCCAAGACGCTCGATGCGCTCGGCGTGCAGGCCGACAGCGCTTACGAAAAACTGGATTTGGATCTGAAGACCGCGCTAGTTATCGGCCGTCCGATCGATGGGACGGCCTGAGTTTTGTCACCTCCGCCGAAACCCCGGTCATTCAGGATCGTCTTGCCTATTGAACCAAACCGACGGTCTCGGCGACCATCAATGTATCGACGAATTCGGTCAGGTCGATGATCTTGCCGTCCTTGAAGGTGAAACGGTCGAGGTATTCCGTATGGATTGCCTCGCCGCCCCTATAGCGGATCGGCCCTGCCCGATGCGCAAAAACCGTATCGCCATCGACATAAAGCCGGGTAGTCTTGATCTGAGACATGTCCCAGTCAGCAACCAATCCACGCATGGCGGTATCGACCGCCGCCGGTTCGCAGACCCGCTGCGTCATCGGTGCCAGCTTGCCGCTACCGACGAGGCAGAAACTGAAGCCGGGTCCCGCATAGGACATCAACGCATCTATGTCGTTGACCGAACGTGCCTCGTAGAGCTTGTTGATGATGCCTTCGAGCGTTGCCCTGTCCGTCATCTGCACTCCTTCCCTTGGTTGAGAGAAGTGTGCCATATTTAAGAGAAGCCGCAAGTACAGCGATTGTAGCCGCCACAGGGCGGCCCCTCTAAAATCATTCTCCTATAAAACCTTTATCTCTTGGCCGTTCTCCCGGAATGGATTTCAAATGGGCGGCAGCTCTAGCATCCAGGCATTCGAAACAGGTCATTGCCCCGATGCCAATGTTATATGTCCACTCCTCCATCCTTTCCGACCGCAGCACTGACGCCCGGTGCGTCGCCCGCCAGCCCGCCGGGCACACGCACTCCGGCAGGCAGCGCCGCGCCCGCGTGACGGCGGCGCTGAACGCTGCGGCGATCGTCCTCTGCCTTGCCGGTATTACCCTGATCCTGATCATCGCCTGAGGCATCGTGATGAGCACGACACCTATGTCGCAGGCCCGGATAACACCAACTGCAGACCATCCGGCAGCTGGAACAGCACTCTCAAGCCTGATTGCCCGGGTCTGCGCCGTGCGGGTTCTGCGCGAGCACCATATCTGGGAAGCCGTGCGCATCCTGCCGGAGATCGCCGGCCTGCCTGATGACGTCAAGCAGCTGCCAGAGTTCCGCCGGTTGATGGAGAAGGAAGCGTTTACCGCCGCTCTTCGCCTTCTGGCGCAATCCTGCCAACCGGCCCGTGACATTCGCGATCTGGAACCACAGGGAGATCATTGGATCGCCACCCTGTCTGTCCGCGGCGGCCTTTCCCAGCCGCTGCGGCGCAAGCTGATACGCGCCGAACATCGCGATCCACCGGCTGCAGTCCTGATCGCTCTTCTGATCAGCGCCATCCGCAGAGCCAGACCGTTGGCGCGTCGAAGACGGACAAACGCAGCCGTACAAAAGGAATTTGGACATGAGTGAGCACACTCGGATCAACACCACGCTGCACGGGGCAATTTGCGACCTCGTCACGCCCTTTCACGGCGATCAACTTGACGAATCAGCTTTCGCTGATCTTGCCGAATGGCAGATCAGCAGCGGCATATCGGGCCTGCTCGTTGCGGGGCCGGCCGGCGAACCCTGGGCGCTGACCGATGATGAACGGGCACGATTGATCCGGCTTGCCGTCGCGGTTGCCGGCAACCGCGTCCCGGTTTTTGCCGGCACGGGCACGAACTGCACCGAAACAACGGTCGCACGTACGGCCGAAGCGAAAAACATGGGAGCAGCCGCTGCCTATGTGGTGATGCCCTATTACAGCAAGCCCGCTCAGGAAGGCGTGTTCCGCCACTATCAGGCGATTGCCAATCGGGTCGACCTGCCACTCATCGTCGGCGTCTCACCGCAGCGAACGGCGATTGATCTTTCTGCCCGCACGCTGGAGCGGTTGGCAACGCTGCGGCCCGTCGTTGCAATTGCCGATGAAACCGGAGACATTTCGCGCCTCGTGGCTATGCCGGCCGCTTTGCGTCAACGGTTCGCGCTCTACTCAGGCCACGATCTGACGGCCCTGCCCTTCACCCTCATGGGCGGCCTTGGCGTTATCTCGGCCGCCGCCAATCTGGTGCCGAGGTTGACCGTTGCGCTGCATCAGGCGCTGGCCACCGGAAACCAGCAATCGGCGCAAAGCCTGCAGGAGCGGTTGAGCCCGCTGTTTCAGGCCCTGGAGCGCGAACCGAGCCCGCCTGCCATCAAATACGGCCTCAGTCTGCTCAGAGGCATCAGCGACGATGTCCGGTTGCCGCTAACACCGATCGTCGCGGAAACCACCGCAGCGATCCGAATGGCACTGGCACCGGTGCTGTGCAAACCAGCGCAAATACGCCGGCAATTCCTATGAGATTTTAACAACAAAGCCGCCGGCCAGGCATGGAACGGCAATGGCAGAGTGCATATTTTCTCATGGCAATCAGTACCTTACAAATTGCAAACAGGTCAGATGAAAGAACATGTCATGCAGCCATACGCCCGGCGAGATTCATCAGACAGGCAGATATCGGCCCCATCAATCCCGGATCGCAGAAGCCTGTCCGGCGCGGCCATTCGTCTGACTGCCGTCTTTGCCTGCGCCGGTACCTTTCAGATTCTGGCAGGCTGGTTTCTGCGCTGAGGCGCATTCAGAACCTCGCCAATAGCAATCCACCATCAACAACACGAAGGTCTACAAGGATCATGGGCAGTCGATACCCCCTCACGAACACACAGTCCGCAACGCCGCGCTTCACCGTCGGCTGCGATCACCACGGCTGGTGGGTCGTACACGACCGGCTCGGCCGGGTCGGCGGCTTGTTTGCCAGCGAAGCTGCGGCCCTGCATTTTGCCGACGAGGAAAGCAATCACGACGCGCGCGCGGTGTGCCGCGCACCGTACGGCAAATACGTCGAGTTTGACGGCGCATCAACAGCCGCAGCGGTGCGGAACACGCCTCCGCGGCGCTACGCCTGAACCTTTGGGGCGCGCGCTATCCCCGGCGGTCTGCGCCCCCTTTTTCCATCGGATGATCGATAAGATTTAACTTAAGTGCGGCCACCCGCTTTCACCCTGGTGAAATGGCAGCCGGGTTAAAAAGGATCGATCGCACATCCGAAGGAGTGCCCGGCACGGGCAGATCGTCCATGACCCTCGTCGTTACCATGTCAGCCAACACGGCGGCTTACGCGGCGCAAGCCATAAAACCGTCGGCTCGCGTCAGCGGCGATGGCCCGACCGACGAGGCGATCACCCTGCTTTCGGCGCGGCCAAAAGACGATGCAGCAAACACCCATGCCTCCGTCGTAGCCCTTCGCAGCCCAACCGCGCTGTCCCTGATGCTGATGAGTTCTAATAGCCGCCTGCCGCAGGGTACGCGCGGCGAAGCGGTCCGCCGCTACATGGAATTCGGCCCGGACGATCCGGAAACCGATGAGAGCGAAGAGGCATTGACCCCGGACGACGAAACGACCGGCAACTAACCCAGCCAAGCTGGAATTCCGGTCAAACGATAACGGCGCAGTTTCCTGCGCCGTCATTTGCCCACTCAAAATGAGCAGATCCTACTTGTGCTTGTGCGCGCCGCCGGCAGCATTGCCGACCGCAAGCACGTAATCGACCTTGCCGGCCTTTTCGAAAGTCAGCGTTACCGGGATGCTGTCCCCCTCGGCAAATGGCTTCTTCACATCGAAGAACATCAGGTGCAGGCCACCGCTTTGAAGCGTCACGCTTTCGCCGGCCGGAACAGCAATGCCCTCCTCCAGCTTGCGCATCTTCATCACGTCGTTCTGCATAGTCATTTCATGCAGCTCGACACGGCCCGCAGCCGGGCTCTCGACCGAGACCAGCGTATCGCTTTCAGCGCCTTCGTTCTTGATGACGAAGCCACCACCGCCAACTTTTGCGCCCGGCAACATCGCCTTGAGCGCCCCGCCGGAAATTTCCAGCGAACCTGCCTTGACCGGTGCGCCATCAGTAGCGCCCATGCCAGCCATCGCCGCCATATCGTGATGATCATGACCGCCGGCCTTGGCAGGCTTAACAGTCACGGCCGGTGCCGGATGTTCCAGCGAATGGGCGCTCTGGCCTTCGGCCGGGATCTCGTCCCAGACGACCTTGCCGGACGTGCCGCACAACTGCGTCACCGGAAACGCGATCTGCGTCTCCTTTTCAAAACCTAAGATTTTGCCGCTGATGACGAAGGTGTCGTAAAAATCGTCGGACAGGTTGCCGTTCTTCCAACGAATTTCCAGCGGGCCGGACGTAACCGTCTTTCCGTGATTGTCATAGCTCTTCTGGTAATCGCCCTTGATGATCTCAAGCTCCCAGCCGGCCTTGGGCTGCGGCTTGGCAAAGACGAAGCCTTCCGGCAGTTTGACCTGCACCTCGGTGGTCGCCTCGCCGTCACAACCATGCGGGATCTGCAGCACTGCCTTGAAGCTGCTTTCGGATGCCACTTCATCGGTTTCGAACGAAGCATGGGCATGCGCCGATGCGACAGCGCCCAGCGAAAGGGCGAGCGCGAGAAATGTGGTTCTGGTCTGTGTCATCGATCTGTCTCCGGACCGTTCTCCGCCATTCCAATGGCAGGACGGTCAATGCCGCGTCAGGCGGCTCAATACTCTGAAGGTCTAAAAATCGCCCGTAGCGAATCTGTCAGAGCAAGATCGGAGGCGCGCGCGATTGCGGCATAAGGCGCGGATACGAAACGAAAAGCGCAGGAGAATCCGGCCTGCTGTCAGAAAGCGCAGCAAGGCGGATCGCCAGATAGCCGTCGCCCGGGGGCGATGGCAGGGCAATGGATGCCGCCAGCCGGCAATAATCGCAAACCGGCGCCATGGCCTCGTGCGAAGAGCCGTGCTCCTTGCCGTCGATACCATCCATGCCGAAGCAGATATCGCCGATTGTTCCGTCCGGCAGCAGATACTCCGCTGCCATCGAAGGGCTGATCTGGCGGGCGAACGCCGGCTGGTGGGCAAAGGACAGGAACAGCAGCGCCAGCGCTGAAAGCACCCGCACCGTCACCCGCATCTGTCGCCCGGCTCTCGCCATTGATGATCTCCGTCTCCGCGAATTGCGTTATCCCGTGGGCGGGAAAAAAGCAAAGGCCGATTTTCTATTCTGTCCTCAAACACGAAACAGGCACGACAAAAATCTGTTCGGGCGCGACATTTTGCGCTTGCCAAGCCGCCGGCATCGCCGTTATCTGAAATCGATCTTGTTGGGAGAATCCGGGTAACACCGGTGCCGAAGGAGCAACCGCCCCGGAAACTCTCAGGCCAAAGGACCAGCAAGGTGCCGGTAGGACTCTGGAGAGAAGCGGTTTCGCTCGCCGAAGGGATAACAATCTCAGGCAAAGGGACAGAGGGGGCTCGAGGAAACGTCGCACGAAATGCGCCGTGGAAATGAGCCGGCGCGTGACGCCAGACCTGGAGGCCGGACTTGAACGAAGATTCCCCTTTGAAACAGACACCGCTGCATGCTTTGCACGTGTCGCTTGGCGCCCGCATGGTGCCGTTTGCCGGCTACGACATGCCGGTGCAATATCCCGCCGGCGTGATGAAGGAGCATCTGCACACGCGCTCCGCCGCCGGTCTTTTCGATGTCTCCCATATGGGACAGGTGATCCTGCGGCCAAAGTCCGGCCGGATCGAGGATGCGGCGCTGGCGCTGGAAAAGCTGGTGCCCGTCGATGTGCTCGGTCTCGCCGAAGGACGCCAGCGCTACACGCTGTTCACCAATGACGAGGGTAACATCCTTGACGACCTGATGGTTGCCAATCGCGGCGATCACCTCTTCCTCGTCGTTAATGCCTCCTGCAAGGAGGCCGATTTCGCCCATCTGCAAAAGCATCTCGGCGAGACCTGCGAGCTGACACTGCTCGATGACCGCGCGTTGATTGCGCTGCAGGGACCACGCGCCGAATGCGTGCTTGCCGAACTCTGGGCCGATATCGCCACCATGCGCTTCATGGATGTGGCGGAAGCTGCCTTGCATGATGTTCCCTGCATCATCTCGCGTTCCGGCTATACCGGCGAGGATGGCTTTGAAATCTCGATCCCTGCCGCCTCGGCAGAAGATGTGACGCGCCGGATTCTCGAACATCCCGATGTCATGCCAATCGGCCTTGGCGCTCGCGATTCCCTGCGTCTCGAGGCTGGCCTGTGTCTCTATGGCGATGATATCGACACCACGACGACCCCGGTCGAGGCAGGCCTTGAATGGGCTATGCAGAAGGCCCGCCGCTCCAACGGTGCCCGTGAAGGCGGCTTTCCGGGTGCCGGTGTCATTCTGCGCCAGTTCACCGATGGTGCCGGGCGTCGCCGTGTCGGCCTGAAGCCGGAAGGCAAGGCCCCGGTTCGCGGCGGAGCGCCGCTGTTTGCCGATACCGAAGGCAAGGTGCCGGTCGGCACCGTGACATCCGGTGGCTTTGGCCCGAGCGCAGATCATCCCGTCGCCATGGGTTATGTCGATATCGCCCACACCGCGAATGGCACCCAGGTTTTCGCGGAGGTGCGCGGCAAATATTTGGCCGTCACCGTCTCCGCCCTTCCCTTCGTCACCCCGACCTACAAACGCTGATCAGGAGCTGAATCCCATGCTGAAATTTACCGATGAACACGAATGGTTGAAAATCGAGGGTGATGTCGCAACGGTTGGCATTACCGCCCACGCTGCCGAACAGCTCGGCGACCTCGTCTTCGTGGAACTGCCGGAAGCCGGGACCGCGCTCGACAAGGGCGCAACCGCTGCCACCGTCGAATCCGTCAAGGCAGCCTCCGACGTCTATTGTCCACTTGATGGCGAGATCGTCGAGAGCAACCAGGCCATCGTCGATGATCCGGCGCTGGTCAACAGCGACCCACAGGGCGCCGGCTGGTTCTTCAAGCTGAAACTCTCCGACCCGTCAGCCGTCAACGCCCTTCTGGACGAAGCCGCCTACAAGGAGCTGATCGCCTGATGAGCATGCCGAAGGATTTCACCTTTACCGACTACCAGCCCTATGATTTCGCCAACCGGCGGCATATCGGCCCCTCGCCCGACGAAATGACGGCGATGCTCAAGGTCATCGGCTATCCCAGCCTCGACGCCATGATCGACGACACTGTGCCGCCGTCGATCCGCCAGAAGACCCCGCTTGCCTGGGGCGCTGCCATGACCGAGCGCGAGGCGCTCGACAAGATGCGCGAAACGGCAAACCGCAACAAGAAGCTCGTCTCGCTGATCGGCCAAGGCTACTATGGCACGATCACGCCGCCGGTCATCCAGCGCAATATCCTGGAAAACCCGGCCTGGTACACCGCCTATACGCCCTACCAGCCGGAAATCAGCCAGGGCCGCCTCGAGGCGCTGCTCAACTATCAGACGATGGTCTGCGACCTCACCGGTCTCGACGTTGCCAACGCTTCGCTGCTCGACGAAGCAACTGCCGCCGCCGAAGCCATGGCCATGGCCGAGCGCGTGGCAAAATCCAAGGCAAAGGCCTTCTTCGTTGATGAAAACTGCCACCCGCAGACCATCGCACTTTTGAAGACGCGTGCCGAGCCGCTCGGCTGGTCAATCGTCATCGGCAACCCGTTCACCGAACTCGATCCGGTCGATGTGTTTGGGGCGATCTTCCAGTATCCGGGCACCTATGGCCACGTTCACGATTTCACCGGCCTGATTGCCCGTCTGCACCAGACCGGCGCGATCGCCACGGTCGCCGCCGATCCGCTAGCGCTGGCGCTGTTGAAATCGCCAGGCGAAATGGGTGCCGACATCGCCATCGGCTGCACCCAGCGTTTTGGCGTTCCCGTCGGTTACGGTGGCCCGCATGCGGCCTACATGGCCGTCAAGGATGCCTACAAGCGTTCGATGCCTGGCCGTCTGGTCGGCGTCTCGCAAGATAGCCGCGGCAATCGCGCCTACCGCCTGTCGCTGCAGACCCGTGAACAGCATATCCGCCGCGAAAAAGCGACGTCGAACATCTGCACTGCGCAGGTCCTGCTCGCCGTCATGGCCTCGATGTATGCCGTCTTCCACGGCCCCAAAGGCATCAAGGCCATCGCCCAGAGTGTGCACCAGAAGGCCGTCCTTCTGGCTCTCGGCCTCGAAAAGCTCGGCTACACGGTCGAGCCGGATGTGTTCTTCGACACGGTCACCGTCGATGTCGGCAAGCTGCAGGGCATCATCCTGAAGACGGCCGTGGCGGAAGAGGTCAACCTTCGCCGCATCGGCACCACCAAGATCGGCATCAGCCTCGATGAGCGCTCGCGACCGGTCACGCTCGAAGCCGTGTGGCGGGCGTTTGGCGGCGATTTCAAGGTGGAGGATTTCGAGGCGGGTTACCGCCTGCCTGAAACCCTTCTGCGCACCAGTGAATATCTGACCCATCCGATCTTCCACATGAACCGCGCGGAAAGCGAGATGACCCGCTATATCCGCCGGCTGTCGGACCGGGACCTGGCGCTCGACCGTTCGATGATCCCGCTCGGTTCCTGCACGATGAAGCTGAACGCCACAGCCGAAATGCTGCCGATCACCTGGCCGGAATTTTCCGAAATCCATCCCTTCGTGCCTGCTGATCAGGCCGAAGGTTACCGCCACATGATCACGGATCTCAGCCAAAAACTCTGCCAGATCACCGGTTATGACGCGGTCTCCATGCAGCCCAATTCGGGCGCGCAGGGCGAATATGCCGGGCTTTTGACCATCCGCGCCTATCACCGCGCCAATGGCAATGGCCATCGCGACGTCTGCCTGATCCCGACATCGGCTCATGGCACCAATCCGGCCTCCGCCCAGATGGTCGGCATGAAGGTTGTTGTCATCAAGGTCAGCGACAACGGCGATATCGACATGGATGATTTCCGTTCAAAAGCAGCGCAGTATGCGGAAAACCTCTCGTGCTGCATGATCACCTACCCCTCGACGCATGGCGTATTCGAGGAAAATGTCCGCGAAGTCTGCGAGATCGTTCACAAGCATGGCGGCCAAGTCTATCTCGACGGCGCCAACATGAATGCCATGGTCGGGCTTGCCCGTCCCGGCGACATCGGGTCCGACGTCAGCCATCTCAACCTGCACAAGACCTTCTGCATTCCGCACGGCGGCGGCGGTCCGGGTATGGGGCCGATCGGCGTCAAGGCGCATCTCGCGCCTTACCTGCCCGGTCATCCGGAAACCGATGGCGGCGAAGGTGCCGTGTCGGCAGCGCCGTTCGGTTCGGCCTCCATCCTGCCGATCTCCTGGAGCTATTGCCTGATGATGGGCGGTGAAGGGCTGACGCAGGCAACCAAGGTGGCGATCCTCAACGCCAACTATATCGCCGCCCGGCTGAAGGGCGCCTATGACGTGCTCTACAAATCGGCCAAGGGCCGTGTGGCGCATGAGTGCATCATTGATACCCGCCCGCTGGTCGATAGTGCCGGTGTCACGGTCGATGATGTTGCCAAGCGCCTGATCGACTGCGGCTTCCACGCGCCGACCATGAGCTGGCCGGTGGCCGGCACGCTGATGATCGAGCCGACCGAATCCGAAACCAAGGCCGAACTCGACCGCTTCTGCGACGCCATGCTGGCAATCCGCGCCGAGGCGCAGGCAATCGAAGACGGCAAGATGGACCGGGTGAACAATCCGCTGAAGAATGCCCCGCACACGGTCGAAGACCTGGTCGGCGAATGGGATCGCCCCTATTCGCGCGAACAGGCCTGCTACCCGCCAGGAGCGTTCCGTGTCGACAAATACTGGTCGCCGGTCAACCGCGTCGACAATGTCTTTGGCGACCGCAACCTGGTCTGCACCTGCCCGCCACTGGAAGACTATGCCGAGGCGGCAGAGTAAGTTCGAAAAACGAAGGGGCGCATGGAGCGCCCCTTTTTCGTCCCTGCGAACCATCGTTCGCCCGCGTCTTACTGTCCGCCGGATTGTTGCAGACAAGGGAGCGTCGCCACGAACCGCGCCCCTTGTGTGAACCCCGTATCGAGCGCGATAGAGCCGCCATGGCTCTCGGCGATCCGTTTGGCCAGTGCCAGTCCGATCCCGGTACCCGGATAAGTGGATTCATCCCGATGCAGGCGCTGGAACACGTCGAAAATCTTCCTGGAAAACCGCGGATCGACGCCGATGCCATTGTCCTCGAAGATCACCCGGACCATATCTGCGTTCGTCTCGGCGTAGATCCGGATGACCGGTTTCACATCCTCCCGGCGGTACTTGATGGCATTGCCGATCAGGTTTTGGCAAAGGCGCTTCAAGAGTTCGGGGTCGCCTTTCAGTTGCGGCAAGGCCGCAACGTTGATAGTGGCTCCAGCCTCTTGAATGAAGCTGTCGAGATTAAGGATCGTATCGGAAATCACATCGGTCATCGAGACAGTCTGCCAGCTGCCGATTTCGTCGGCAATCTGGGCATAGTCGAGCAGGCTGTCGATCAGTTGGTCCATCCGCCGCGCACTCTGGCGCAGATGGCCGGCATAAACGGGCAATTCCTGGTGATTGCCGCTGCCCACATCCTCGACGATCATGTCCGAAAACATCGACATGTGCCGCAGCGGCGCTTTCAGGTCATGCGACACTGTACCGGTAAACTGATTGAGCGCGTCATTCTTGCGCTGCAACTCCGCACTCTGCTGGGCGATGCGCTGCTGCTGCAGCTTCAATTCGGTGATGTCGCGTCCGACCGTGACATATTCCGCCAGCTTGCCGCTATCGAACACCGCGATATTCGACCAGAACAGCCAGAGATCGCTGCCATCCGGGAATGTTCGGTGTTGCTCCCGCGCGATGAGTGGTGCCTCGACCGACAGGTTTTGCAGCGTGGCGACCAGGCTCTTGCGGTCGTTCTCCGGAACAAAATCGAGAACCGATTGTCCAATGAGATCGTCTGCCGGGGTGCGAACGAGTTGTGCATACCGGTCATTGACGAACGTGTATCTGAGATCGTGAGAGATACGGCAGATGAAGTCGGGAATGTTCTGCACCAGCGTAGCATATTCCAGCCGTTGCCGCTCGAGCGCGATCTCCGCCCGCTTCAAATTGGTGACATCGATGCGCAGCGCAACGGTGTTGCCATCCGGCGTCTTCAAATCCTCGATACGCAACCAGCGCCCATCGCCATATTCAAAAATCTGGTTGTCGCCGCCCGGATTGCGGAACGCGCGCATGCGGCTCTCCAGCCAGGCCTTCGCCTGCGGCGATCCGACGGGGGCGTTGGGGTAATATCCCACCTCGTAGACCGCAAGCATGATTTCTTCTGCGGTCATGCCGATTTTCAAGCGCGGCCCCGCAGCACCACAGATCCGCTTATAGGCGTCATTGTAGACGATGATCCGCTCATCTGCATCGAAGATTGCAAAGCCCTCTGGAATGGCCTGCAGTGCAGTGTCGAGAATTTCGCCGGCTTTCCGGCGCTCGCGGTCAAGTTCGAGAGAGTCGGAGATGTCATGAACAATACCGGCGAAACCGCATTTTGTGCCGTCCGCATCGACAACCGGTGTTACCCGAAGCCGGGCCGTAAACACCGTGCCATTGCGCCGGCGGTAGCGGTAGACGCCTTCGGAAAACTGTCTGTTTGCCGGTTCCGCCACGTTCTGGAAAAGAGCAGCCTCAAAGTCACGGTCGCTGGCATAGAGCCTCTGCATCGACCCACCGATCATGTCATCGGCGGCATAACCGAACTGTTCGATCGCCGCAGCATTGACAGACAAAACAATGCGATCGGCATCGACAAAGATGACGGGAGAGGGAAAAATATCATAGATCGCTTGAACGAAATCTGTCTGCGTCGCCGTCATCGGTTATTCGGTCACGCTCCGCCCCGTACACATAAGGCCATAGAAACAGAAAAAGAGACTGGCGCAAACCAGTCTCTTTGCGAATTCCCGATGGAGCGCCGTATCACTGCGAGAAGATGCTTAGCTGGCGCGAACGACTGCGTCGCCCTTTGCTGCCAGCGCCGCAAGATCGGCAGGCTTCAGTTCGACGGATTCGCCACAGCCGCAAGCCGATGTCTGGTTCGGATTGTTGAAGGTGAAGCCCGAACGCAGAGTCGTGACTTCAAAATCCATCCGGGTCCCGAGCAGGTAAAGCACGGCTTCAGGCGCGACCCAGACCTTGGCGCCTTGATGTTCGACCAGATCGTCCTTTGGGTTCGCCAAGGTCACCATGTCGATGGCATATTCCATGCCGGCGCAGCCGCCCTTCTTGATGCCGACGCGAATGCCCTGGGCGTCACCGCCGGCATTGTCGACGATCGCCTTGACGCGGCCAGCCGCCGCATCGCTCAAACTCATGACTGCAAAGCCCATGGGCCGTTCTCCTTGTAACGATCAGGTTCAAGGCCTGATGTTTTCCGAGTCCAGAATGTAATGCGCAGCGGTTAAGGGATCAATACGTGATCAGTACCAGCCGACCGCAACCTGCGCCTCTTCCGACATGCGGTCCGGCGTCCACGGCGGATCAAACGTCATCGACACTTCGACACCGGACACGCCCTCGACAGCACCGACGGCATTTTCCACCCAGCCGGGCATTTCACCGGCGACGGGGCAGCCAGGGGCCGTCAGCGTCATGGCGATCTTGACCATTCGATCGTCTTCGATGTCGATCTTGTAGATCAGGCCGAGCTCGAAAATGTCGGACGGAATTTCCGGGTCGTAGACGGTCTTCAACGCAGAAATGACATCGTCGCTCAGACGCGCCAGTTCGTCCGCCGGGATTGCGGAATGAACAATCCCCTCCCGGACGTCGATCTTGTTTTCAGTCGTATCAAGGCTCATCGGCATATGTCCTTACGCAAAGAATTTGCGGGCTTGATCCAGCGCATCCACCAGAACATCGACTTCGGCCCGCGTGTTGTAGAGGCCAAAGGATGCACGGCATGTGGAGGTCACGCCGAAGCGTTTCAAGAGCGGCTGGGCGCAATGCGTTCCGGCCCTCACCGCCACGCCAGCACGATCGATTACCATCGATACGTCATGGGCATGAATACCCTCGATTTCAAAGGAGAAGATACCACCTTTGCCCGGCGCCGTCCCGATGATGCGCAGAGAATTGACGGACGATAGACGCTCCTGCGCATAGGCAGCAAGATCGGCTTCATGGGCCGCGATTGCCGCCCGGCCGATACCGTCCATATAATCCAGCGCATAACCGAGACCGATCGCTTGGACGATCGGCGGCGTGCCGGCCTCAAACCGGTGCGGCGGTTCGTTATAGGTGACTGCGTCTTCGGTGACCTCGACGATCATCTCGCCGCCGCCCATGAACGGACGCATTTCCTGCAGCCGGTCCATCTTGCCGTAGAGCACGCCGATACCCGAGGGACCGTAGAGCTTGTGGCCGGTCATCACGTACCAGTCGCAGTCGAGATCCTGCACATCGACCGGCATGTGAACGGCGGCCTGGCTGCCATCGACCAGCACCGGAATGCCGCGTTCGCGGGCGATACGGCAGATTTCCTTGATCGGAACGACCGTGCCGAGCGCATTCGACATATGGGTGATGGCGATCAGCTTGGTCTTGTCGGTCAGGCACTTGACGAAATCGTCGATGTGGAACGCACCCTGATCGTCCACCGGAGCCCAGACCAGCTTGGCCCCCTGACGCTCACGGATGAAATGCCACGGCACGATATTGGAGTGATGCTCCATGATGGACAGCACGATCTCGTCGCCGTCGCCGATCTTGGGCATGCCATAGCCATAGGCGACCGTGTTGATCGCCTCGGTCGAGGATTTTGTGAAGATGATGTTGTCAACCGAAGGCGCGTTCAGGAACCGGCGCACTTTTTCACGGGCACCCTCATAGGCATCGGTCGCGGCATTCGACAGGAAATGCAGGCCGCGGTGGACATTGGCATATTCGTTGGAATAGGCATGAGCAACGGCATCGATGACCACCTGCGGCTTCTGGGCCGAGGCGCCGTTGTCGAGATAGACCAGAGGCTTGCCGTAGACGGTCCGCGACAGGATCGGAAAATCCCTGCGGATCGCTTCGACGTCATAGCCCGGAACCGGCACCGTGTGTTCCATGTCAGCGATCCAATCAGGCGTGCTTTTCGAGCCAGGCGGCGATGATCGTTTCCAGCGTCTCGATCAGGCCCTCGTCTTCGAGTTCCTCGACGATCTCGTCGACAAACGCGTTGACCAGCATGGCGCGGGCCTTGTTCTCCGGAATGCCCCGGGCACGCAGGTAATAGAGATGCGTCGGATTGATGTCGATGACGGTGGCGCCATGGCCGCACTGGACGTCGTCGGCAAAGATTTCCAGCTCCGGCTTGGCCGAAAAATCGGCGTCGTCGGAGAGAAGCAGCGTGTTGCACGCCATCTTTGCGTCGGTCTTCTGCGCATCGGGCGCAACCCGGATCTGGCCCTGGAACACACCTTTGGCGCGGTCGAACAGCACGTTGCGGAGAATTTCCGTCGATGTGGTGTTCGGCACGTCATGGCCGAGCGTGAATGTCACGTCGGTATGCGTTTCGTTGCCCAGCAGGTTGATGCCGCGCAGTTTGAAATCCGCACCTTCACCGGTTGTGACGCCGTGCACTTCCTGGCGCACCAGCTTGCCGCCGGCATTGATGATGAACAGCCGCAGCTTGGCATTGGTGCCGAGGTCGAAATTGACCTGGGCAAGATGGCTGTCGCTTGCGCCCTGCTGCTGCAGGATGATCCAGGTGATATCCGCACCTTCATCGAGGATCAGGTCACTGACCACGGTAACAAGGCTAGCCGCATCGTTGACCGAGAGATGGCGCTCGATGATCGTTGCCTTGGAGTTTGCGCCGAACGTTACCGGAAAGCGCGAATGGCTCTGGCCGGCACTCTGCACCAGCTGGAACTCCAGCGGCTGCTCGAGCACGGTGCCCTCCGGCACTTCGATCTCGAAACCGTCGCGCACGAAGCTGCCATTGATCCGTCCGATGGCATCGTCCTGGTCGCGTTCGACCAGATCGGCGGCAGCAACGCCATCGATCAGGCTTTCGGCATAGGAGCGGACATTGATGCCGGCCGGCAGGTTCTTGGTGTCGGCCTTGCCATTCAGGACGGCAAGAACCGAGGAGCCCGAAACCAGCGGATCGACCCGTTGCGCAAACGCTGTTGGATCAAATGCCGGAACGGAACGCAAAAGCGCACGCAGGTCCGTATAGTGCCAGGATTCGACGCGGCGTGTCGGTAGCCCTTGCTGCCTGAGATTTGCCAGCAGGCTATCGCGGGCCGACAGCACGGCGCCTTCGCCGGGCAGTTCGCCGATCTGGGCAGTATAGGCATCGACGAGGGCCGTCTCGGCGGCTGTCATCGTGATTGCCGTTTGCATGTTCATCCCGGTACTCCTCAAGCCGCCGCATCGATGATGTCGGCATAACCATTGGCTTCAAGATCAAGCGCCAGCGACTTGTCGCCGGACTTGATGATCTGGCCCTTGTAGAGAACGTGGACGCTATCGGGCACGATGTATTCCAGCAGGCGCTGATAGTGGGTGATGACGATCACCGCACGGTCAGGTGAGCGCAGCGCATTGACGCCGTCCGAAACGATCTTCAGCGCATCGATGTCGAGGCCGCTGTCGGTTTCGTCGAGCACGCACAACTTTGGCTCCAGAAGCGCCATCTGCAGGATTTCCGCACGCTTCTTCTCGCCGCCGGAGAAACCGACATTGAGTGGGCGCTTCAGCATGTCCGGGTTGATCTGCAGCTTGGCAGCGGCTTCCTTGACGCGGCGGATGAAATCCGGCGTCGAAAGCTCGTCTTCGCCGCGATACTTGCGCTGCTCGTTGAGGGCCACCTTCAGGAACTGCATGGTCGCAACCCCCGGGATTTCGACCGGATACTGGAAGGCAAGGAAGATGCCCTTGGCGGCGCGCTCGGACGGGTCGAGCTCAAGAATGCTCTCGCCGTTATAAAGGATATCGCCTTCGGTCACTTCATAGTCGGAACGGCCCGACAGGATGTAGGACAGCGTCGACTTGCCGGAGCCGTTCGGCCCCATGATGGCAGCCACTTCGCCGGCCTTTACGGTCAGGTTCAGACCACGGATGATCTCGGTACCGTCTTCGGCGATGCGGGCATGGAGGTTTCTGATTTCAAGCATTGTAGTCTTCCTGTCCATAAGACGGTTCAAGTGCCGCCTGTTTATCATCTGCGCCGTCTTGGCACCCAATTTCGTCATCCTCGGGCTTGTCCCGAGGATCTACCCGCCTATCAATTGTAATCGTCCCACATTTTTGTGCTCGAATGCGGACGATAAATATTGTCGACTTCTCCAATACGTTCGAACAGGTCTAGCCAGGTCGGATTGAGGCCTTCAATCAATTCCATTTTCCAGTCCCGTCTATATATACCGCTTCAAAGATTTCTCACGTTGTATCGCCAGAACGATGTTCGGATGACGTTCGAACCAAACCAACTTCTCAGCTCTATATTTCGCGGTAAACCCTTTGTAGATATGATTGCGATGTTCCCAAATTCTTCCGGCGAGGTCTGATGTCACGCCGATGTAAATAACACCTCGGGGTTTGTCGGACATCATGTAGACGAAACCGGTCAATCACGCCTCCAAACCAACTCCAGCAGATCCTCGGGACAAGCCCGAGGATGACGGCCAAACCGCTATCCCACCGAGCCTTCCAGCGAAATTCCGATCAGCTTCTGCGCTTCGACCGCAAATTCCATCGGCAGTTCCTGGATGACTTCCTTGACGAAGCCGTTGACGATCAGTGCGATCGCCGCTTCGGTCGGAATGCCGCGCTGCAGGCAGTAGAACAGTTGGTCTTCGGAAATCTTCGAGGTTGTCGCCTCATGCTCGAACTGGGCCGAGGAATTCCGCGCTTCGATATAGGGCACCGTGTGGGCGCCGCACTTGTCGCCGATCAGGAGTGAATCGCACTGGGTGAAGTTGCGGGCGTTCTCGGCCTTGCGGTGGGTAGAAACCTGGCCGCGATAGGTGTTCTGGCTGAAGCCGGCGGCAATGCCCTTAGAGACGATACGGCTCGAGGTGTTCTTGCCGAGATGGATCATCTTGGTGCCGCTGTCGATCTGCTGATGACCGTTGGAGACGGCGATCGAGTAGAACTCGCCGCGCGACCCGTCGCCGCGCAGGATACAGGACGGGTATTTCCAGGTGATCGCCGAGCCGGTTTCGACCTGCGTCCACGAAATCTTCGAGTTCTTGCCACGGCAATCGCCACGCTTGGTGACGAAGTTGTAGATGCCGCCCTTACCATCCTTGTCGCCGGGATACCAGTTCTGGACAGTCGAATACTTGATTTCGGCATCGTCGAGCGCAACCAGTTCGACAACCGCCGCATGCAACTGGTTTTCGTCGCGCTGCGGCGCCGTGCAGCCTTCCAGATAGGAAACGTAGGCGCCCTCTTCCGCGATGATCAGCGTGCGCTCGAACTGCCCGGTGCCCTTCTCGTTGATCCGGAAATAGGTCGACAGTTCCATCGGGCAGCGAACACCCTTGGGGATATAGACGAACGAACCATCGGTGAAGACGGCGCAGTTGAGCGTGGCGTAATAATTGTCGGTCGTCGGAACGACGGTGCCGAGATATTTCTTCACGAGGTCCGGATGTTCACGGATGGCTTCGGAGATCGACATGAAGATCACGCCGGCTTTTTTCAGCTCTTCCTTGAACGTCGTCACGACCGAAACAGAATCGAACACGGCATCGACAGCGATGCGCGGCGTCTTCACGCCGGCCAGGATTTCCTGCTCCCGCAAGGGAATGCCGAGCTTTTCATAGACCCGCAGAAGCTCGGGATCGACGTCGTCGATCGAGGTTGGGCCGGGCGTGCTCTTCGGCGCCGCGTAGAAGTAGATCTCGTTGAAGTCGATCTTCGGATAATTGACGCGCGCCCAGCTCGGCTCTTCCATGGTCAGCCAGCGTTGATACGCTTCCAGACGCCATTCGAGCATCCAGTCCGGTTCGTTCTTCTTTGCCGAAATGAAGCGGATGATCTCTTCGGACAGGCCCTTGGGCGCCTTGTCCATTTCGATCGTCGTTTCAAACCCGTATTTGTACTGGTCCACATCGATCAGGGCGACCTGATCGATTGTTTCCTGCACCGCAGCCATGTCGTTCTCCAATCTCGCCGGATACAAGGTCCGGCAGCTTGTCGTCACGATACAATGTTCGTTGTATCGCCTATGTAATGGGCTTAAGGGGTATTTTCACCCCGTTTGCCAAGCGGAAAATTCAATTTCCGCAATTTAATTCAGTATCACGCCGCAGCCCCCGAAAGCCTGCGCCGTCCAGAAACCTTGGCAAAGACCTCGGCACACCGGTCTATGTCCGCTTCCGTGGTTGACGGCCCGATCGAAATCCGCAGTGCGCCATGGCGCGGATCGTGCCCCATCGCCGACAGAACATAGCTCTGGCCGACCTTGCCGGACGAGCAGGCGGAGCCGGCCGAAAGGGCGACACCCTCCAGATCAAAGGCAATCTGTCCGGTCTCAGACTTCAAGCCGGGCAGCGTGAAGAAGCATGTGTTGCCGATACGCTCGCCGCCTTGGCCATGGATGATGATGTCGGGTGCTGCCGCGATCATCGCTGTCTCCAGCTTTTCGCGCAATGCCGAAACCGCGATCATCCGCTGCCTCGGATTATCGGCTGCAAACCGGGCAGCAGCGCCAAATCCCGCAATCGCGGCAGGATTTTCCGTTCCGGAGCGATGCCCTTTTTCTTGGCCACCGCCACGGACCAGCGCCGTGGGCATCAGGATTTCGCCGCGTGCCACCAATGCGCCAGCTCCCTTCGGCCCGCCGATCTTGTGCGAAGAGATGATCAGGAAGTCCGCACCCAGCGCCTCGATCGATAGCGGCAGGCGTCCGGCCGCCTGAACCGCATCGACGACAAGGATGCCACCGGCGGCCTTGACCAGGCGGGAGACGTCACCAATCGGCTGGACGATGCCCGTTTCGTTGTTGGCAAGCATCACCGCAACCATCGGCAGGCCGGACTGGCGGTCATGCGCATCAAGTGCCGTTTCAAGCTCGGCCAGATCGATCGTACCCGCCGGTGTCACTCCAATCTCGCTGACATCGGCCTTGCCGAACCGTCCACCTTCACGAATGGCCGGATGCTCGATCGCCGAGATATAGAGATGGCCGATCGTCAGGGGCGTCTTGCCCATGCGAAAGTCCGGGGTCAACACCCAGTTGGCCGCTTCGGTCGCGCCGCTGGTAAAGGTCACGCTGGCAGCCGTAGCGCCGCAAAGCGCTGCAACATCACGGCGCGCATTTTCGATCAGTGTGCGAATTTTACGGCCTTCGCCATGCACAGAGGATGGGTTGCCGGAAAGATCAAGCGCATCAAGGCACGCCGCGCGCGCGGCCGGCAACAGCGGCGCGGTGGCATTCCAGTCCATATAGATGCGCTCTTCTACCATGTTCCCTTGCCAAAGAACCGGCGGCTGCCATGTAAAGGCATGCGGCCGGTGCATTTTCCTTGAATTTTTCGCTTCGCTTGCCGTAAGAGACAGCACTCGCCACGGAAAGTCCGTGTCAAAGTTTTGAATGGTTCTAAACTAGTTTTAGAAAAGCTGACTGCTTTCGTCAAGACTGCATCAGCGCTGAACAGGTTTTTAGTCCCAGAATCAAGCCCGGAGAGCCAATGCCCGAAATCATCTTCAACGGACCGGCCGGTCGCCTCGAAGGCCGTTACCAGCCGTCCAAGCAGAAGAACGCCCCGATCGCCATCGTCCTGCATCCGCATCCGCAGTTTGGCGGTACGATGAACAACCAGATTGTATACCAGCTGTTCTACATGTTCCAGAAGCGCGGATTTACGACTCTTCGGTTCAATTTCCGCTCGATCGGCCGCAGCCAGGGCGAGTTCGACCACGGCGCCGGCGAACTGTCGGATGCGGCGTCGGCGCTCGACTGGGTGCAGAGCATGCATCCTGATTCGAAGAGCTGCTGGGTCGCCGGTTATTCCTTTGGTTCCTGGATCGGCATGCAGCTTTTGATGCGCCGTCCCGAAATCGAAGGCTTCATGTCGATCGCGCCGCAGCCGAACACCTACGACTTCTCGTTCCTCGCTCCCTGCCCGTCGTCCGGCCTGATCATCAACGGCGACCTCGACAAGGTGGCGCCTGAAAAGGACGTCAACACGCTGGTCGACAAGCTGAAGGCCCAGAAGGGTATCTTGATCACCCACAAGACCGTGCCGGGTGCAAACCACTTCTTCAACGGCCAGGTCGATACTCTGATGGCCGAATGCGAGGATTACCTCGACCGGCGGCTGAATGGCGAACTGACGCCAGAACCAGCGGCAAAGCGTATTCGCTAATAAAGCGGGGGGCGATTTTCTGACCCTGGGTACTTTCGATGGCGTTCTGCCGGCTCGACCGCCGCAGAATGCCGTTTTTTTTTTGCGAGGCCGCCGAATGGCGGGTTGCGCCCGCTGACGTCGCGAACCGGCCACAGGCGACCAAGCACCTCCTCCTTGTTGCAATCTTCGACTCGCGATATTGATGAGGGCACAGGCTTGGCCCGCGCCTCCTCCCTCCGATCGGGGAAGTATCGTTCATACGGGGTATTTCACTCATCGAGCCATCTGTTCGAGCGCCGCATAAGGAGGGATTGCGTTTTCTGCTCGCAATGGAGGTTTTCCGATGAGGTTATCCGCCCCGATCTACCAACTGAAACGCCGGGCCAAGTTATTGGCACGTGATGAAAAAATCGCCCTGCATGCCGCTTTGGATCGCATCGCGCGGGATGAGGGCTTCGCAGGCTGGAGCCTGCTTGCTGCGCAAGTTTCCGCGCCTTCAGACGAAAAAGATATCCTGTCCCGGCTCACCGATGGCGATATCGTCTTGCTGGGCGCCCGTCCCGGACATGGCAAGACATTGCTGGGTTTAAAAATTCTGCTCGATGCCATTCGCGATGGTAGGAGAAGCGTGTTCTTCACCTTGGAATACACCGAACATGAAACCCGCGAGCGCATCCGGTCGCTCGAAGGCGACACTCCTGGGCTTGGCGATCTCGTGGAAATCGTAACGGACGACGAGATCTGCGCCGATTACATCATCCGTCATCTTGCAGGCGCTGCCCGCAGCACCGTCGCCGTCATCGACTATCTGCAAATCCTTGATCAACGCAGAGACAAGCCGGAGCTTTCAGAGCAACTCGTCGCCCTGCAAGCCTTTGCGCGAAAAGCTGGGATCATCCTCGCGTTCGTGTCGCAGATCGATCGCTCCTTTGACCCGCAAAACAAGCCTTTGCCGGACCTGCAAAATATCCGTCTGCCCAATCGTGTCGATACGAGCCTCTTTTCCAAGGCGTGCTTTCTACATGAAGGCAAGGCGCAGTTTCTGGCGTTGGCCTGATTTTCCAACCTGCCGGGGCACTTTACCGGGTGTCCCGGCAGCGGGCCGCTGTCTCAACCAACATGGACGTCAGGCCTGAGCCTGCCATCCATCGGGGCTGGCCGGTGTGGCTTGCCCCGCGCGGTTTACCCGGTTACGCCCGCTCTTCTTGGCATCATAGAGTGCTGCGTCTGCTCCCTTGATCGTATCAACGATCGATTGGCTTGGTGAGGCAAGCGCGCAAACGCCAAAGCTGGCCGACAGGCGAACGGTGTCCGGCAATCCGGCAATCACAAGCGCGGAGAAGCTGTTGCGAAGTCCCTGGGCGAACAGGTACCCCGTCGCTTCTCCCGTCGATGGCAGGAAAATGGCAAACTCCTCACCGCCGAACCGCGCACAAATCGCCTCCGGCGGCGCATGTCCCGCAAGCAAACGGCCAAAGGCCAGGATCACCTGATCGCCGGCGGCATGACCATAGGTATCGTTGACGACCTTGAAATGATCGAGATCGCAGACGATCACGCTGTGCGGATAGGCGGACATCGGGCGGGCAAGGATCTGGCTCACGCGCGCGTCGAAACCCCGCCTGTTCAACAACCCCGACAGTGGATCGATTTCAGAGTTGGCCTTGGCGTCATCCATGATTTCGACGACGATGACGGCCAGCAATGTCAGCCCTGTCGAGACGACCAGCACGGCACTGAGGCTTTGGGAAACCAGCGCATAGGTGCTACCAAGATAGGCTTGCGCCGTATCGCCTCCGCTGAATTTGACGGCAAAGTAGACCTTGCTGGCAAAATTGCCGGCCGTGACCAAAAGCAGCGTCATGAGGATCCGGTCGGCGGTCTCGCGGCGCCCGGACCGGTAGACCGCCACCGCGCAGATCAGTTCCGCTATCGCGAACGGAATCTGGTAGCCGAGAGAATGGGCGAATGTGCCGCGCGGCAAGTCATAGATCATCAGGTTGAGCGGAAGTGCGGCACAGAGAAGCGCCGTGATGGACCAGATACTCGCCGGCACCGCATACAGGCGGCCGATGCCAACGCGAATCATCAGCAGCGCGCTCAGCAGGGAAGTGAATGCTCCAAAGCTGGCAATCCGGTCGAAATCGCCATAGCGAATCATCACCTCGAAGACTGCCGAAAGCGAGGCAACCGCGAACGCGGCCGCAAACCAGCGCCCTGCCGACGGAATGCGGCTACGCCTGGAGATGACGAGGAAAAACGCGCTAAAAAGCTGCGCTACCAAGAAATTGACCGTCAGTAGAAAAAGCGCGCCGTTCATCGGATATGTCCGTTTCGGAAACACACACGCCGTGTGTTCCCCTCCGCCATGCCGCCAGGGCGTTGCAGATTCGTGAAGAATGGTATCTGCGCAGGGGAAAAGAAACGTTAATTTCAGTCGATCACAGAGGCTTCAAAACCGCATTGAAGATGCCGCCGGTGACCGGTTGTTCAACTCCCGTGGTGCCGGGAAATGTCAGCGGCAATCCTTCAAGCGAACGCACGGCCAGATAGGCCCAGGCCTCCGCCTCCATGGCATCGCCATCAAGCCCCGCCTGCTCGGCAACCATAACCGTTGCATCTTCCTGCGCCGCGAGCCTGCGAAGGTCGGCCATGATCACCGGGTTGAGGCGCCCGCCACCGCAGATGACATAGGCGCGGGGTCGTTCTGGCAGGTGCCTGGATGATTTGAGAATGGCAGCAGCCGTCACGTAGGCAAGAGTGCGCGCGCCGTCCGCCAAAGCGGCATCCGTAGCCGTCGGCGGCGAAAAATCGTTGCGATCAAGCGAGCGGCGCTGGTTGGATGAAAAAAACGAATGGTCGAGATAACGGTCAGCCAGCCCCGGAATGATGCTACCGGCATTGGCGATCGCGCCATCCTGATCGAAGGCGCTCCCCGTATGGGTCTCCACCCATTGGTCGATCAACGTATTTCCCGGACCGCTGTCATAGGCGACGATGTCGCCTTGCGTGCCGATGAAGGTCAGATTGGAAATGCCGCCGATGTTGACGAAAACCAGCGGGGCAGCTTGGCCAGCGTTTCGGGCGAGAGCGGCATGATAGACAGGAATGAGAGGTGCGCCCTGCCCGCCATGGGTCATGTCATTGGCGCGCATGTCGTGGACGACGGCAATGCCCGTCAATTGCGCCAGCAGCGCGCCATCGCCCAGCTGAACGGTCAGCGCCTCATTCGGGCGATGCAGAACGGTCTGCCCGTGAAATCCGATCACATCGATATCGGCTGAAGACAACCCGTTGTGAGCCAGAAAATCATTGACCGCAACGGCATGCCGTAACGTCAGGTTTCGCTCGATGGCGCCCAGGTCGCCCGGCCGCTCCGTCCTGCCCGTCAGCGTGCGCGCTTCGTCCAACGCCGATTTCAGCCGGTTCCTGAAAGCCGGCTCGTAGGAAACACCCATGAACGGGCCGCGCTCGACCCTGTCGCGGCCATCGGTTCGAATGAGCGCAATGTCGATCCCGTCCATGCTGGTACCGCTCATCAGCCCGATCGCCGTCTTCATCTGCGCCATCCCGCACTCAACTCCCAAGCAAACATTCCCGATGCAAACAGGTGCACTTTTCGCCAAACAGTGCTAAACGCCGCGCAAATATCCAGCAAGCACTCATTCTTCTCCAAACAGCCCACCGAAAGAGACAGGTCATGTCCGAATTCAAGTCCGATTTCCTGCACACCCTCCACGAACGCGGCTTCATCCACCAGACATCCGACAATGCCGGACTGGATGCGCTGTTCAACAAGGAAACCGTGACGGCCTATATCGGCTATGATCCGACGGCATCGAGCCTCCATGTCGGACACCTGACGCAGATCATGCTACTGCATTGGCTCCAAGCCACCGGTCATCGTCCGATCTCGCTGATGGGTGGCGGCACAGGCATGGTCGGCGACCCGTCTTTCAAGGAAGAGGCGCGAAAGCTGATGACGGTTGACATGATCGAGGACAACATTACCTCGCTGAAGCACGTTTTCTCCAACTACCTGAATTACAATGATGGTCCGAGCGGCGCACGGATGATCAACAATGCCGAATGGTTGCGGCCGCTCAACTATCTGGAATTCCTACGTGACGTCGGCCGCCATTTCTCGGTCAACCGCATGCTGGCTTTCGACAGCGTCAAGACCCGGCTGGATCGCGAGCAATCGCTTTCCTTCCTCGAATTCAACTATATGATCCTGCAGGCCTACGATTTCGTCGAACTGGCCAAGCGTTACGATTGCCGTTTACAGATGGGCGGTTCCGACCAGTGGGGCAACATCATCAACGGTATCGACCTCGGTCACCGGATGGGTACGCCGCAGCTCTACGCCCTGACATCGCCGCTCTTGACCACATCGTCCGGGGCCAAGATGGGCAAATCTGCCTCCGGCGCAGTCTGGCTCAATGCCGATCTGCTGTCAGTCTATGATTTCTGGCAATACTGGCGCAACACCGAAGACGCCGACGTCAGCCGTTTCCTGAAACTGTTTACGACGCTGCCGATGACGGAGATTGCCCGCCTATCGGCAATCGGCGGAGCAGAACTCAACGAAGTAAAAAAGATCCTCGCAACCGAAGTGACCGCGATCCTCCATGGCCGTGCAGCAGCGGAAGAGGCAGCGGAGACTGCTCGCAAGACCTTCGAGGAAGGCGCGCTTGCAGCCAACCTGCCGTCCATCGACGTACCGGCGGCGGAGCTTGAAGCTGGCGTCGGGGTTCTCGCGCTGTTCGTGCGGGCCGGTCTGGCCGAATCAAACGGCAAGGTGCGGCAGTTCCTGAAAGACGGCGCCGTTCGTCTCAACGATGCCGTGGTCAGTGACGATCGCCAAGTGATCGGCACCGGTGACGTGACGGTAGATGGCGTCATCAAGCTGTCGCTCGGCAAGAAGAAGCACATTCTCGTCCGGCCAGCCTAAACTCCGGGTATGATGATAAGACATGAAAACCGGCGGCGATCCCGCCGGTTTTTTATTGGAATTCAAAGATACTGCGGAACACGCCGGGCGCGATGATCGACAGCGGATTGATCGTCAGGTTCGGCTTTGCGAAGGGGCCGACCAGCTTGAAGGTGATCCCGAGCAGGCCCCGGTCACGGCCGTTGCCGAGAAGAACGCCGATGATCGGCAGTTCGCCGAACAGACGGTTGAGCCCATAGGCGGGCATGAACGTTCCGGTCATGTCCATATTGCCGCTCTTGTCGCGCACCGTGCCCTGGAACGTGGCGCCGACATCAACACCACGCACTACCCCGCTGTCGATCGCGATCGATCCATTGTCGAGCGCCACATTGGCGGAGCCGCGCTCGAAGCGGGCCGAGCTGACATCGATGTTCTTCTTCACTGCCTGGTTCAGGCTTCTGCCATCAGCGCCCGTGGGCGTCGACACGATCGATTGCAGCCTTGCCTCGTTGACCAGTGAAAACTTGCGGATGTCGACACTTCCACGCCAGGAGTTGCCACCGCGATCGCGGAGCTTCAAGTTCAGCAAGCCACCGCGCATATTGCTGTAGATATTGGCAAATCGCGCCAGCGAGCCGGCATCGCCGCTGGTCAATTCCAGGATGTTGTCGGCACCGTTTTTCGTCAATGTGGCCACCACAGCCTGGCCGCTGTCGGTCACCGCCGAAAGATCGACGGCGTCGATCTGCTTGCCTCTGGCCGCATAGCTCAGATTGACGTTGGACAGCGTCTCGGAGTGAAAGCCGGTCACCTGTTGAAGATTGGCGCTGATGGCGATCCGCTTGCCATCGCCACCACCATCTCCGTCGCCTGACCCGCTGCGCAGGCTTTCGATGACCGGGCGCATATCGGCGGACGATCCATTGACGTTGACGGCAAAGCCACCTTTCTGACGCTTGATGCTGATCGCATAATTATCGCCCTTGGAGAGTTGAACCGAGGAAAACTCTCCGGAATTCAAACCTGACTTGTCGAGCACAAGTGCACCCGCAGCACCGAAGCCGTCGCCATCCAGTTTCAGAGCATCGATCTGCGTGACACCGTCGGTGGTGGACGCCGAAAAGGTCGCCTTGGCGCCAATACCGGCACCTTTCGACCAGCCGATCCAGGGAAGCGAAATGGAGGCATTGCCGAGATCAGCGGATATCGTCTGCCGGTCGCTGTCATTCATCAGGATATCGAGCATCACAGGCCCACTGATGATGCCGGCAAGCCCTGGGGCCAGCTTGGCAAGCTCGCTATCGTTCAGTGTCCCGGAAATCTCGCGCTTGCGCGTCACCGTGCTGGCTGATCCGACGGGCTCGATGACGGAAATATTCATCTCCCCCCCATCAATATCGGCCTTGGCGTCCAGCACGGCCTGGTTTGGGTCGATCCGCAAGGTGCCGTTGATGTCCGAAACATTATGGCCGGAAAAAGGTTTGTTGACGGTCACGCCATTCAGCAGCATCTGCGCCTGCCAGAGCGGCGGCGGCGGATTCTGGGCGGCGATCAGACCGAACCGCGCGCCGACCTCGGCCGTCATCTCGCCTGAAAAATCCTCTGGCTTGAACGGGGTCCGCTGCAGCGCAAGGATTGGCCTGGAGCTGACAAGCTCGGCCATGGCGTCGGCCTGTCCCGCGACATCGAGTTTCATTTCGGCAATCAACGGCTTTTCATAGGTATTGGGGATGACGAAATCACCACCGGTCACCGTGGCGGAGCGTCCCGATGGGAAATAGGCCGTTCCGCGTTCGATCTCCACATCCATGCGCTCGCCTTTCAGCTTGAAGGCGCCGGAGGCATCGCGCAACGGCGGAATGTCACCAGCCAGATTGACCCTCGTATCGGCGATGTTAAATTGAACGCTCAACTCCTCGGCATTCAGATCGATGGGACCAACCGTGCGCGTGATGCGTCCCATCGGCAGGAAGACTTCGAGTTTACCATCCGTGACCGTGCCGCCGAAGATATTGTTGACCACCCAGCGCCGGGCCGTCTTGCCAACCCACCAGGGCCAGAGCTGTTTTACGGCTGCAGCCTCGATCTTGCTGGTTAAGAGCGCAAAGCTGATCTGTGGCGAGGTGTCTCCGAAGGTCATGGACAGTGAACCGGCAGCCGTGCCGAGAGCGCTCGCCACTGTCAGTTCCTGAAATACAAGCTCATGCGTTTCCGGCAGGAATCGCCCCTGTGCCTTGGCATCGAAGATCAGCGGGGCCTCGGAGACATCGACAGGAGACGAACTGGCCGATTGCAGCAGGAGGTCGATCGAAAAACCGTTTTTCCCGGCAAGTACCGCCGGATCAAGGTCGGCAATCGCGCCGGTAAATGGGAAAGTCGACCGGCCAACGCGCACCATCGAAGGTAGAATCTCGATTTTGTTGCGGGCGAAATCATAGCTGACATTGAGCTCGGAGGGCTTAAGCTCGGAGGTGAACCCGCCCGCATCGAATGCGCCACCGTTGGAACGGCCGTTCAACTGCAGCGTCGGCATTGCGTTTTCGGCGGCGCGCGACGCCTTGATGGTAAGATCGGCGCTGCTGGTCACCCCGAATGCAAGCTCCGTCGCGGTACCGTTGCGATGCAGGAAGGCAGACAGCGGCAAGCCGACGGCGGAACCGTTGAGCGTGGTGATCCGCCCGCTCTGGCGGTCGGCACGCAGATGCAGTTCCGACGATTGTCCATCGACGGAGAAGGCACCGTCGATCTGCATCGAGCCATCGGCCGTGCGTTTGAAATCCAGGGTTTCCACTACGACGGGGACGATGCGCTGGCGAAGACCGGCAAACGACAATCGTAGGTCGGCGATGCGGACGGTTTCGGTATTGCTGCGGCTGATCAATTGCGAAATGCTGTCGATCTGCTTGAAAACAACCTCCAGCCCGCCGGCAACATCGGCGACGCGAATGGCCATCAGATCGATCGGCTTGCCCTGCGGCAGCAAGGACGGATCAAGTGTCGCCCCTTCAGCTTCCAGCCGCGACACGGCAATCCGGCCAGTCAACAAGGCTAAAGGACTGAGTTCGATAAAGACGGAATTGGTGGTGACCAGACGTTTGTTGGACGCGTTTTCCACCAGCGTCACGTCCTGCGCCTTGAGTGCGAGCGCACCACTGGCTGTCACGCGCAACACCGTGCTGCCGACTTCGGCATGATAACCACCGCCAATGGCGGAATTCAGGGCCGTCTGCGCCCGCGCGTTGAGCGGCCCGTCCAGCAACCCGCTTTCTATAGCGGCCAGAACAGCTGCCCCAAGCAGCAGGAAAATTGCCGTAACAACGATCGTTGTGGTGAAGACGAGATGTGCGGCCCCACGCTTGTTCGGCGCGTGGACAATGCACGGATCATGGGCCTGCGCCGACGGCAGGGAATGCAGAGCAATAATGTCGTCCTTGCGAAACGATACTTTTTCGCCGCGGATTTCATTCATCAGTGCCGGCTGCCTCCGGAAGTGTGAAAAAGAATCATGCGGTATTTTCCAATCTGCTGCGATTTGATCTCGCGGCATCAGGCGGGTCCATGCCCATGATGCCGACACACGTCATAGGTGGTTGATTTCTCTCATGTTATTGCCCGGATACACCAATGGTGTACCGAAGCATCTTTCGGCATTTGCATTCGTTGCACAGTAGGCAAAGAACGATCTCTGGGCAAACGATGTCTGTCCTTCCCCATCTTCCCTGTGCGTGAAACATCTCTCGAACGCTGCGGCGCTGGACGGGCCGGGTTCCGATTGGATATGCCTCATGCGACAAGCTTTTGCGGCACATGCCCCAAAATAAAGGAATAACCATGGCGAATCTGACTGAAGGCGCAATTGCACCCGGCTTTACCCTGCCTCGTGACGGCGGCGGAGCCGTCTCGCTGTCGGATTTCAAGGGAAAGTCCGTTGTGCTTTTCTTCTACCCGAAGGACGACACCAGCAGCTGCACCACCGAATCGATCGCGTTTAGCGGCCTGCTGAGCGAGTTTTCCGCAGTTGGTGCGGTGGTTATCGGCATGTCGCCCGACTCCGTGAAGAAGCACGACAAATTTGCCAAGAAATACGATCTGTCCGTCATCCTCGCCTCGGACGAGGATCTGTCTGTCCTGAACAGCTATGGTGTCTGGGTCGAAAAGAGCATGTACGGCCGCAAATATATGGGGGTCGAGCGGACAACCCTGCTGATCGGCCCCGATGGGGTGATTCGGCGCATCTGGCCGAAGGTGAACGTCGCCGGTCATGCCGAAGAAGTACTGGCGGCAGCGAAAAGCCTTGCCAACGGAAGCGTGTGACGATGACCAGCCTGCCGGGCATCCGCAGTCTCCGTGATGGCGCTGTCCGCGCAATCCGCGCGGCCGATCTCGATGTCAAGACGCTGCTGACGCAGGAAACGGCGCGCCGCTGGAATGCCCGGACCCTGTCGCTGCGCTCGCCGCTCGATACGCCCGTGCCAGATCGTCCCGGAAGGCCGGAAAAGCCGGAACTGATACCGCCAAGGCAATTGCCAAAGCGCGCACTGCCCACAGACAAAGGCAGGATCGCCCTCCTCCACGCCATAGCCCATATCGAACTCAATGCTGTCGATCTGGCGCTCGACATCGTCGCCCGGTTTGCCACGGAACCGGTTCCGAATTCCTTCTTCGACGGCTGGATGAAAGTGGCCTTTGAGGAGGCCAAGCATTTCCGCATGGTGCGTGATCGTCTGCGCCAGCTTGGTGCCGACTATGGCGACCTGCCGGCCCATGATGGGCTCTGGCAGGCAGCCCATGATACGCGCAACGATCTTACGGCGCGGCTGGCGGTGGTACCGCTGATTCTCGAGGCGCGCGGCCTCGACGTGACGCCGGCGCTGCAGGCGAAGATGCGCGACGCTGGCGACATTGAAAGCGCTGCGGTGCTCGACGTCATCTACGAGGACGAGAAAGGCCATGTGGCCGTTGGCGCCAAATGGTTCCGCTTCCTCTGTGCCCGGCAAAAGAAGGACCCGGCAGCGGCATTCCAGGCTCTGGTCAGGGCTAATTTTCGCGGCCCCCTGAAGGCACCGTTCAACGATATCGCCCGTGCCGAAGCCGGCCTGACCCCATCCTTCTATCGTTCGATGACGGCCTCCGTGAACACCTGACGGACTGTCGCCAAACCCTCCAGGAAAGGCTTTATTAACCTTAACAGTGTCTAATCAAACCCATCAGGACGGGCAGAATCGCACGCGTTGGGGGTGAGTTGGTGTCTACGGAAAGCCAGGTTTTCGGCAAGCGCGCACAAAAGCACATCATCATTCTGGCCAGCGGCGACAAGGTTCGCCACATGACCATCCAACCCTGGATGGCGGCGCTGTCGGTTTGTTTTATTTCTGTTTTTTCGATCGGCTA
Source organism: Hyphomicrobiales bacterium (assembly GCA_900473045.1). Classification (GTDB taxonomy): domain Bacteria; phylum Pseudomonadota; class Alphaproteobacteria; order Rhizobiales; family Rhizobiaceae; genus Pararhizobium. The sequence goes on along the minus strand of UCKS01000019.1, from coordinate 177,566 downwards.
TCTCGCTGCTACCTCCTATCTGGTACTGCGCGACGATCTCATCGGCGGCACGATGGCCCGCCAGGCGCGCATGCAGCACGAATACGAGGACCGGATTGCCGCTTTGCGTGCGCAGGTCGATCGCGTCACCAGCCGCCAGCTCCTCGATCAACAAGTCGTTGAGGACAAGGTCGAAAAGCTGCTTCAGCAGCAGATGGCGCTGTCATCGCGCCACGGCCGCCTTGGCACGCTGCTCGACCGCGCCGAAGAATCCGGTCTCGCCGAGAAGGAAATCCAGCCTGTAGAGACAGCCCCCCTCGCCTACGAAAAGCGTGCCGACGCCAGCGGCGGCCTGAAAGCCATCGAACGGTTGATGGGCATGGGCACCAAGGCGCCTCAGCAGAAGATGGCGCTGGCCTACGCGCCGCAATCTATATCGAGCGGACAGGAGGCCATGTCGGATCGGGCCGACCGGCTGTTTTCGAAGGTAACGCTGTCGCTCAAGGATATCGAGCAGGAACAGAAAACTAGGATCGACAGCCTGACAGCGGGCGCGTCGGAAGCCACCGATGCCATCATGACCATCCTTGCGCGGACCGGCGTCAAGGTGGCCGAAGATGAGGCTGTGGAAACAAAAACCGCCAGCACCACGGCAGACGAGGACGGCATCGGCGGTCCGTTCGTCGAGCCGGAAACCACCGAGGCCTTCGACAGCTCGCTGGTTGGTCTCGATACAGCGCTTGGCCGTCTGGAAAGCGTTCGCAGCCAGGCACGAAAGCTGCCGTTCAACAATCCGTCACCAGCCAGCGACATTACCTCAAGCTTCGGCAACCGCCTCGATCCCTTCCTTGGGCGGTTGGCGCTGCATGCCGGCATCGACTTTCGCGCCCCGACAGGAACCCGAATCCTCGCCACTGCGCCCGGCACGGTGATCACCGCCGGCAAGACCGGTGGCTACGGCAACATGGTCGAAATCGACCACGGCAACGGCATCACCACCCGCTACGCACACCTCTCGACTATATTGGTTAATGCCGGTGACAAGATTACCGCTGGCGAGGCCATTGCCCGCTCCGGCAGCACCGGCCGCTCGACTGGGCCGCACCTGCACTATGAAGTCCGCCTCAATGGCGAGGCCGTCGACCCCATGCGGTTTTTGACCGCTGGCATTAAGCTCAGCCACTACATCAACTGAACTTGACGGCTTTGTGGCCGCTCTTGACGTAACGGCAGGCGTTTTTTCGCTATCCTGTTGTTGGCAGTCCATTATTGACTCTTTCGCCGATCAAACCACCGGTTTTCTTGACTTTGCTTGGCTATGGGACTAAGAGCCCCAGCGACGGCAGTTAACGCATGCGCCGATTGACCAGAGTTCGACTGAACCGGAACGGAAACAGATTTCCCTTTGACCACTTTTTCAGACCTTGGCCTGAGCCAAAAAGTTCTTACCGCAGTCACAGATGCGGGCTACACCATCCCCACACCGATCCAGGCAGGCGCCATTCCGCCAGCCCTGCAGCGGCGCGATATTCTGGGCATCGCCCAGACGGGCACGGGTAAGACGGCATCTTTCGTGCTGCCAATGCTGACGCTTCTGGAAAAGGGCCGCGCCCGCGCTCGTATGCCGCGCACGCTCATTCTCGAGCCGACACGCGAACTGGCAGCCCAGGTTGCGGAAAACTTTGAAAAATACGGCAAGAATCACAAGCTCAATGTCGCACTGCTGATCGGCGGCGTGTCCTTCGATGAACAGGACCGCAAGCTTGAGCGTGGCGCCGATGTGCTGATCTGCACGCCGGGCCGCCTGCTCGACCATTGCGAACGCGGCAAGCTTTTGATGACCGGCGTTGAAATCCTCGTCATCGATGAGGCCGACCGCATGCTCGACATGGGCTTCATCCCCGATATCGAGCGAATCGCCAAGCTGATCCCGTTCACGCGCCAGACCCTGTTCTTCTCGGCCACCATGCCGCCGGAAATCCAGAAGCTCGCCGACCGGTTCCTGCAGAACCCCGAGCGTGTCGAAGTATCCACGCGGTCTTCGACGGCAACGACGGTGACGCAGCGTTTGGTCGCCACCCACAGCAAGGATTATGAAAAGCGCGCAGTGCTGCGCGATCTGATCCAGAAGCAGGACGACCTCAAGAACGCCATCATCTTCTGCAATCGCAAGCTGGATGTTGCCGAACTGTTCCGCTCGCTTTCGCGTCACGGCTTCTCCGTGGGTGCCCTGCACGGTGATATGGACCAGAGCTCGCGCACGAAAATGCTGGCGGGCTTCAAGGACAATGCGATCACGCTACTGGTTGCCTCCGATGTCGCTGCCCGCGGTCTCGACATTCCGGATGTCAGCCACGTGTTCAATTTCGACGTGCCGATCCATGCGGAGGACTATGTCCACCGAATCGGCCGCACCGGCCGTGCCGGTCGTTCGGGTGCCGCCTTCACTCTGGTGTCCAAGCGCGACACGAAATTCGTCGATGCCATCGAAAAGCTGATCGACAAGAACATCGAGTGGCTGAACGGCGACCTCTCCGCCCTGCCCGCTCCGATGGAAAGCCATGAGAGCAGCAAGCCGGAGCGTGGCGGCCGTGACGGCAAGCGCGGTGGACGCCGCAATGACAGGGATCGCGAGCACGCTCCCCGGCCCGTGGCCAGTCACAAATCGGACATCAAATCAGACGATAGTCCGGCAGTCGTAGCAGCCCCTCTCGAACCGGTAGTAGCAAAGGCAGAACCTGTGAGATCAGAACGCAAGGCAGAAACGAAACCGCAGAATGCCGGCCGTAACAGCAACCGTCCTGCTCCCCAGCCGTATCCTGCCAATGACGACAACCGCGATCGCCGCAATCGCTATCGCCGCGATCAGGACGACGGCCCGACGCCAGTCGGCTTCGGCGATGATATCCCGGCTTTCATGCTGATTGCCGGCAAGGCTTGAGCCTTTACGCAGTCGCATGGCATATCCAGGCATAGATTTTCCCGGTGTGGGATCAGGGCTTGCCGTCTTCAGTGACGGCAAGCTTTTGCTTTGCAAGCGTTTGAAAGCGCCGGAAGCTGGCCATTGGAGCATTGTCGGAGGGAAGGTCGACCATATGGAACCGGCAGCCGACGCCGCCCGCCGTGAGGCGGAAGAAGAGAGCGGCCTAAAAATCCATTCGGCCCGTTTTCTCTGCCTCAGCGAACAGTTGATCGAAGCCGACCGGCAGCACTGGATCTCGTTGATCTACGTAACCGACGATTTTTCCGGCGAACCCCAGTTGACGGAACCCGACAAACTTTCGGAAATCGGCTGGTATCCGCTCGACGACTTGCCGCAGCCGCTGTCGCTTTTTGCGCAGGATGCCGTCAAGGCGTTGCGGGCGATGGCTACTTCTTAGCCCGCAAGGCCGCCTCAAAGGCAAGCCGCACCCAGCGGGCCATTTCGTCGGGATCGTCGAAAGCCTCCTCCGGAATGGACCAGTAGGGCATCTTTACCAGTTTACCCTTGCCGTCATAGCTCCATTGCGAACTGCCGGCCGCCTCGAATTCGCCGGCGCTGTCGGTGTCTGCTTTCAACAGAATGTCGCCGCTGACCTCCAGAGCCAGAATCCGGCCTTCGAAATAGATGCCCTTGCCGCCAAACATGCGTTTGACCGTCACAGGTCCCAGAGCCGAAAACATCTCCTCGATTGCCGCATTGTCCATGTCTGTCAGCCTTTCCATATCCCGCCGGTGGCGATAATTTTATCTGGCGCGTCGAGATTGGCCACAGCTTCAAGTTCTGCACCGAGCGCAATTCCTCACTATGCGGCAGCATGGCCCGGGAAACATAGGGGCAAGTCTCAAAATCATCGAAAAGCTGCAGCGTTTCGCGCAAGTTGAGACAGCGGTGAAGCGGTGCAGCCGCCTAGAGGAAATCTATAACGTGCGGTAGTCCCGGTCCAGATAGACCAGCGCCGGTTTCTGCGGGCCGAGCGTCACCGCAACGACCTGTCCGAACAGGACGATATGGGTGGCTACCGTCTTGATATCGATCAGCCGGCAATCGAACGCCGCGACCGCCTCGCCAAGAATCGGTGCGCCGGTCTTCAGTTTTCCCCATGTGCCGTGAGAGAACCGCTCTGACGGGTCGACCGGGTTCTTGCCGGAAAAGACATGGGCGAGATCCATCTGGTCGGCACCGAGAAGATTGAGCGCGAAGCTGCCACTGTCGGCGAAGATGTCGTTGCGCGGATTGGCGCCGTTGAGGCAGACCAGCAGAGTTGCCGGATCGTCGGACACCGAGCAGGCAGCCGTGATCGTCACGCCGCGCCGCACGCCGTTGTTAGCCGCCGTCACGATATGCACGTGACCGGCCAGCCGGCTCATGGCATCACGGTAGGTCAGCGGGTCCAGTTGGGTCTTGTCCAACACGGCAGTCTCCAGATCGAGTTATGCTTTAACACATAGACATTGCGACGAAATATGAAACCCATTGTCTGGTTTTTCTTCGCCATTGGCGGCAATTGCCGTCCCCCCGGCGCCTGTTCCGATCTTTTCCTTTGACCCCTGCTGCCACATCTTTAAAACATGGGCATTCTCAACTGGATAAGCGCATGTTTCGTTCGATTTTTGCCAGCCTTGTTATTGCCGGATCGGTGCAAGCCGCCCCTGCTTTGGCTGCAGGCCTGAAGATCGCCGTCGTCGCCCCGGCGGACGGACCGTTCGCGCTTCTCGGGCAGCAGATGCTGGACGGCGCACGCTTTCAGGCGGATGATCGCGGCTCCGAAATCATCGCCATCCCGGAAACCTGCGAGCCCAAGGATGCGGAGAGCCTGACAAAGGCGCTGCTCGCCAGCGGCGCTGAGGCGGCGATCGGCTTCCTGTGCACGGAAAGCCTGGAGACGACGCTGCCGGCGCTGGCCGAGGCCGGTATTCCGGCCCTGACGCTGAGCGTGCGCTCCGATATCCTTATGGAAGACGCGCTGAAAAAGAAATGGCCGTTTTTCCGGCTGGTGCCGAGCGCCAAGGCGGAAGCGGCCAAGGTAACCGAGATCATCCTGTCGCGCTGGAAGAACGAACCGCTGGGACTGATCGAGGACGGTACAATCCACGGACGCGAACTGGTGGAAAGCGTGCGCGGCGCACTGGCTGAAATCGGGCTCACCCCGACCTTTTCCGACACCTATCGCCCTGCCCAGGAACAGCAGGTCAGCCTTATCCGCCGTCTGGCCAAGAGCGGAGCGACACACGTGTTCACCGGCGGCGACCGCGCCGATACCGCGATCATTGCCCGCGATGCCGCATCCGAACAGGTGCCACTGACGCTGATGGGCGGCGAAACGCTGGATGCGGCAAACCTGCCGGTTCCGCTGGCAAACGGCGTTCTTGCCGTATCCCTGCCCGATTATGCCACCCTGCCGGACGCCAAGGTCACCGTTAATGCCATGACGGCGGCACAATTGCTTCCCGAGGGTTATGTATTGCCCGCGTTTGCAGCCGTCACGCTGTTTGAGCAGGCGAAGGATCAGGCCGGCAAGGATGGCAGCCCGGTGCTGGATGCGCTGGCCAAGGGCCCCTACCAGACCGTTCTTGGCCCGATCCGTTTCAACGCCAATCACGAACTGGCCGAAAACCCCTATCGCCTGCTGGAATGGCAGAACAACCGGTTCATCGCCGCACCGGCCGTTTCGGGAAGCCAATGATGCGTCCCGGCCCGCGCAATGCGATCACTGACGTTGGCGGCCTCAAGGTCGGCAATGCCGAGGATCACCGGCTGAAATCCGGCGTCTCTGTCGTCGTCTGCGATCAACCGGCGGTCGCCGCCGTGCAGGTGCTGGGCGGCGCTCCCGGTACGCGCGAGACCGATCTGCTCGAACCGCACAATACGGTACAGACCGTCGATGCCATCGTTCTGTCCGGCGGCTCGGCCTTCGGGCTTGACGCTGCGTCCGGCGCGCAGGCGGCTCTGCGCCAGATGGGACGCGGCTTTCCGGTCGGCGACCTGCATATCCCGATCGTTCCGGCCGCCATCCTGTTCGACCTGATCAATGGTGGCGACAAGGATTGGGGGCTCTATCCGCCCTATCGCGAACTGGGGTATGCGGCAGTTCAGGCTGCGGCGCTGGAATTTTCGACAGGCACGGCAGGCGCGGGAACAGGTGCCCTGACGGCCATGTTCAAGGGCGGCCTCGGCACGGCCTCGACACTCCTCGACAACGGCATCACCATCGGCGCGCTGGTCGCGGTCAACGCACTCGGCTCCGCGACCATCGGTGACAGCAGGCATTTCTGGTCGGCACCGTTCGAGGAAGACACGGAATTCGGCGGCCTCGGCATGCCGCATCCGTTCCCGAGAAACGCGCGAGACCTGCGCATCAAGTTTCGCGGCAAGCAGAGCGAAACGAAAAATACCACGATCGCCGTCATCGCCACCGATGCGGTGCTGACCAAGGCCGAGGCAAAACGGCTGGCGATCGCAGCCCATGATGGTTTCTCCCGTGCGCTCTGGCCGTCGCATACGCCGCTTGACGGCGACCTGGTGTTTGCGCTGGCGACCGGAACAAGCGGCAAAACCGTTTCCCTGCAGGATTTCATCGATCTCGGCGCTGCGGCAGCATCCACCATGGCCCGCGCCATCGCCCGTGGCGTGCATGATGCGACGGCCCAGGAAAACGATCTGCTTCCCGTCTGGGCGGCGAAAACCTAGACGCCGCGCGATGATGAAGCGGCAACATCTGTTGTTTGCCGAGAAAAGCGATGCTATTGCCCGCAAAACAGTTGGAGCCCCACATCATGCCCCTGCCTATCCGCATCGCCCCCTCCATTCTCGCCGCCGATTACGCCAAGCTCGGACAGGAAGTGCGCGACGTCGTTGCTGCCGGTGCCGACTGGATCCACCTCGACATTATGGACGGCCATTTCGTCCCGAACATTTCCTTCGGCCCGGATGTGATCAAGTCGTTGCGGCCGCACACGAAGGCCTATTTCGACTGCCACCTGATGATCGCGCCGGCCGATCCCTATCTCGAAGCCTTTGCCAAAGCCGGCTGCGACAGCATTACCGTGCATGCCGAAGCAGGACCGCATCTCGACCGTTCGGTGCAAGCCATCAAAGCGCTCGGCAAGAAGGCCGGCGTTTCGATCAATCCGGCAACGCCAGAAAGCGTTCTTGACTACCTGCTCGACAAGATCGACCTCGTTCTGGTGATGACGGTCAACCCGGGTTTCGGCGGCCAGAAATTCATTCCCGCCATGGAAGAAAAAATTCGCCGCATCAAGGCGATGATCGGCGACCGGCCGATCGACATCCAGGTCGATGGCGGCATCGCGCTGGACACGATTGCGCTTCCGGCATCGGCCGGTGCCAATGTCTTTGTCGCTGGCTCGGCGATCTTCGGCGGCGGCCATGTCGATGCCTACCGCAAAACCATCGACACTTTGCGCAGCAATGCTGAAGGAGGCCGCGGGTGAGATTTTCAGGCGGAATCGCTGCTGCACTGCTAGCCTCGGCGCTCTTTTCCGGCGCGGCCTGTGCCGGCGATTTCGCCTCGATCCAGCCGCTCGGCTTTTCGGCGGATGGCAATGTCTTTGCCTTCGAGGAATATGGCGTTCAGGACGGTTCCGGCTTTCCCTATTCGAACATCTTTTTCGTCGATACCCGCAAGGATACCTTTTTGCCCGGCACGCCGATCCGGCTGCGCGTCGATGAGGAAAACACCAACCTTGCCAAGGTGAGAACACAGACTGCCGCAAAAGCTGCTCCGCTTGTGGAGAAATTCGATCTTGGCGCCAACCCCGGCCTGCTCGCCGCTTTCAATCCGATCACGGAAACGGACAGTACTCCTCACCGCCTGACATACCGGCAATATGCCCTCGAGCCGCCGGTTGGTGGAGACTTCACACTCTCGCTTGATGAAATTCCGCTTGCTCCCACCGCACTCTGCAAGGACGTCACGCCGCAATCGACCGGTTTTCGTCTCGCCTTCCAAACCGAAGACGGAAAAACATCGGACCGGGTGCTGCACGCCGACACGGCCATTCCCGACAGCCGCAAATGCCCGACCGGTTACCGTATCGGCGGTGCCATGGTGTTCAATCCCCTGCAAGGCGAACCCGTCCACATTGTCCTCGTTCAGGTCTTGAGTGTCGGTTTCGAAGGCAGCGACGGCCGCTGGATCGCCGTTCCGGCGCCCGCAGCGCCATGAGTGCACCCGAGCATGCGGAAACGGACGCGCAACGCGATCTGACGGGGAAAGCCGCACAGCGGCTGCGTTTGGCTCTACCCGGCCTGTGGGAAGTTCTGCTGGGGGCGCCCTTATGGGGCGTGATGATGGCCATGTCGGCGCTCGCCGCACTCTATCTGCGCAACGGCGCCGAAACGTCTCAACTGTCCAGTATTCTTGTGCTGTTCTTCGCTGGCGGCCTGGTGTCCTGGCCGTTCGCCCTGTTGCTTGGCCGTTTCGGCGCGATCGGCAGGGGCCGGGAAACCCGTTTTGCGGCGTTCTTCCTCTGCCTGACCCTTTGCACCATCATCACCACGGCTCTTCTCTTTGCCATCGATTACCGGATTTTCTATGCCCGTTGGCATGCACCGTTCGGCACCGGCACCTGGGTCTACCAATTCACGTTCACCTCTGCGAGCGCGATCTATCAGTTCATCGTCATGGGCATCCGCCTCTATCTGCCGCTCGGTTTTGCCGCTCTCGCACTGACCAGCCTGTGGCTGAGCGGCCGGATGCCGAAACAGCAACGTTGAGATTGCCGGCTATCTTTGCTAGAGGCTCAGCCAACTCCCATCGTCACGAAAGCTGAAGCCCATGATCCCCCGTTACTCCCGGCCGGAAATGGTGGCCATCTGGTCCCCGGAAACCAAATTCCGCATCTGGTTCGAAATCGAAGCCTATGCCTGCGACGCACTGGCTGATCTCGGCGTCATCCCCAAGGACGCCGCCCGGACGATCTGGGAAAAGGGTGGTTCTGCGACTTTCGACGTTGCCCGTATCGACGAAATCGAAGCCGTTACCAAGCATGACGTCATCGCCTTCCTGACGCATCTGGCCGAATTCATTGGCCCCGACAGCCGGTTCGTCCACCAGGGCATGACCTCGTCCGACGTACTCGACACGACCTTCAACATTCAGCTGGTACGCGCCGCCGACCTGCTGCTTGCCGATCTCGACCGCGTGCTGAGCGCACTGAAGACCCGCGCCTTCGAACACAAGGATACCGTCCGCATCGGCCGCAGCCACGGCATCCATGCCGAGCCGACAACGATGGGCCTGACATTCGCCCGCTTCTATGCCGAGATGAGCCGCAACCGCGCCCGCCTGGTTGCTGCCCGCACGGAAATTGCCACCGGTGCCATCTCCGGCGCCGTCGGCACCTTTGCCAATATCGATCCGCATGTGGAGGAATATGTCTGCGAGAAGCTCGGCCTCGTTGCCGAGCCGATCTCCACCCAGGTGATCCCCCGTGACCGTCATGCGATGTTCTTCGCCACACTCGGCGTCATCGCATCGTCGATCGAAAACGTCGCCACCGAAATCCGCCACATGCAGCGCACCGAGGTTCTGGAAGCGGAAGAGTTCTTTTCGCCCGGCCAGAAGGGTTCGTCGGCCATGCCGCACAAGCGCAATCCGGTGCTGACCGAAAACCTGACCGGCCTTGCCCGTCTGGTACGCATGTCGGTGGTTCCGGCCATGGAAAATGTCGCACTCTGGCACGAGCGCGATATCAGCCATTCCAGTGTCGAGCGCGCCATCGGCCCGGATACAACGATCACCCTCGACTTCGCTCTCAACCGTCTGGCCGGTGTCATCGAGAAGCTGGTGATCTACCCGGAAAATATGCTGAAGAACATGAACAAGTTCCGCGGTCTGGTGATGAGCCAGCGCGTGCTTCTGGCCCTCACCCAGGCCGGCGTGTCGCGTGAGGACAGCTACCGTCTGGTGCAGCGCAATGCCATGAAGGTCTGGGAAAAGGGTGCAGATTTCCTCGAAGAGCTTCTGGCCGACGCGGAAGTACGGGCAGCTCTGCCGGAAGCGGAAATCCGCGAGAAATTCGATCTTGGCTATCACACCAAGCATGTCGACACGATCTTCCGCCGCGTCTTTGGCTGATAATCGCAGCGGAGAGCCAAAAGCTCTCCGCACTTTTTTGGCTGAAATGTCCGATTTCGACCCAGTTCGTTCAATTGCGACTGAATTCTCCAAGCCTTTCGTCAATCTTCCGGGAGAGACTGCAAAGGAATGAAGGCGAAAAAGTTGGGTGGACCATGCCGAGCCAGCAGACAATCGAACGCAAAGCCGTGCGCACGGAAACGAAATTCACCGGTGAAGTGACCTGCAAGGGTGGGTCGAGCCGGGGGATCGTCAAGGACCTGTCGTCGGCCGGAATTTGTTTTCAGCTCTATTTCGATATCAACGCCAAGACCGGCCAGGAAGTCTCTATCCAAAGCGACGAGTTTGGCCATTTGACCGGTGTTGTTCAGTGGTATCGCGGCGACAAGATCGGTATTCGCCTGAATGCATCCTCCAATACCTCGGCGCAAATCTCGTCCTATTACAAATATTTCCGCTAAATCTCCCATGCCGCAGCAATACACGTGCCGCCACGACGGCGGCACTTCTCGCGATTGCTAGGTTACGTTGCGTTACTTGCCTTGCGGTGCGACAACCATCTTGCGGTAAAGATGCCACGTCGCATGTCCGAGGATCGGCATGATGACGGCGAGACCGACGAAAACCGGGATCGAGCCGATGACCAGACCGGCAGCCACGATCAATCCCCAAACAGCGACCGGAAGCGGATTGGCAAGCGTTGCCCGTACCGACGTTTCGATGGCTGCAACGGCGCCGACATCCCGCTCAAGCAGCAACGGAAATGACACGACCACGGTGGAAAGCACGATCACAGCGAAGACAAAGCCAACGGCATTGCCAATCACGACGAGGCTCCAGCCCTGATCAGTTCCGGTGACCTGATGGTAAAGCGCCGACAGCGATGCCGCAGGCATGTCGCCGAACAGTTGCGTGTAGAGCGACTGCGCAACCAGCAACCAGACGACAAACAGCACGACCAGCATGAAGGCGAGCCCGAGGATCGACGCAAGCGCTGGAGAACGGCGCACATCGAAGGCATGCCGCCATGACGTGTCCATGCCGATTTCCCGCCGTCTGCTGATCTCGTAAAGACCGATGGCAGCGACCGGTCCCACAAGGGCAAAGCCTGAAACCAGCGGATAGACCAGCGGCAGCATGTTGACGCCCGAACTCCAGGTGGCCAGAACGACACCGGCGATGGGATAGATCAGGCAGAGAAAAACGTAGTGGGACGGCTTTGCGTTGAAATCCTGCCAACCGAGGCGCAGCGCGTCAAAAACGTCGGCAACGCCGATCCTGCGAATGTCCGGATGTGCGAGCCCGGCACCGGATCCTGCCATTACATGAAATGCTGTCATGACCAATTCTCCTCCTGAAACACGCGGCGTCACGTCATTCGAGAACAATCACTAGTGTCGGCTTGAAGGGCAGTCCGGTAGGATAGACCGAAATGCGATGCTCCCGGTATTGGCGTTTTTTCGCCACGGGGCGTCGTGACCAATCGCACCGTGCAACCAGCATATACCAAATCTGTCAGTCTTACACTTGACTTCCGCTCTCCTCGACCTCAAATCGCCGTTATCATGAAAGCATCCGAAGCAGATATCCTGATCGTACCCGGTTACACCAATTCCGGACCGGACCATTGGCAAACCCGATGGCAGAACAAACTTGCCTCGGCGCGGCGCGTCGAGCAGGCTGAATGGGCCAAGCCCGTGCGCGAAGATTGGGTCAAGAGGATGATCGACGACATCAATGCGTCGACCAAGCCCATCGTCATCGTCGCGCACTCGCTTGGCGTGGCAACCGCGCTTCATGCGCTGCCGCATATCGAAAAGAAGATCGCCGGCGCCTTCCTCGTTGCACCTCCAGAGGTGACCAATCAGAAGATCCGCCCGAAACACCTGATGACGTTCGGCCCCTACCCCCGCGATCCGCTGCCATTTCCAAGTCTGGTCGTGGCAAGCCGCAACGATCCATTCGGCTCCTATGAACATGCGGGCGACGTCGCCAATGCCTGGGGCTCCCTTTTGGTTGATGCTGGCGAATCCGGACATATCAACAGTGAATCTGGGCACGGCCCCTGGCCGGAAGGCACGATGGTCTTTGCCCAGTTTCTCAACCGGCTGCAGCCCTGATCTGGTTGCGACACTTTAGCGGCTCCCTCGATCGTCGGCCTGATGAAGCTCAATCCGAGCCGCCTCAAGATCGATCTCGCCCTCGTCACGCCGCTCATCGAGGCGGCCGAGCAGCGCAAGCTGATCGGATATCGGTCTTCGCTCGATATCGAAGTCGTCACCGAGAGTGTGAAGACGATCCACCACGCCATATTCTGCGCGATCTCGGCTGTGATACGCTGCAAGGCCTTCGCCCGGCCAATGACCAAAGCGGACCTTGCGACATTTATCCGTTCCGGCAGCTGGCGGCGGCCGGAAACATCCGACGAACCTGTGCACACAATGGTCCTGAGCGGCCGCAAGGCATAAAAAAACCGCCCGAAAGCTCGGGCGGTTCAAAATAGGCAATACAGCGATATCAGCCGTTCTGAATCTGCGTGACGGCTTCGGACAGAAGCTCAAGCATCTTCAGACGAATCTGGTCGTCCGTCAGGGCGATACCGGCCGCATCGAAATCAGCGCGGATCTTGCGCACGACATCCTCGTGGCCAGCCTCTTCGAAATCGGCGGCGACGACGTCCTTTGCGTAGGCTGCCGGGTCGCTCTTGCCCAGAAGCTCGGCAGCCCAAAGACCAAGAAGCTTGTTGCGGCGCGCCTCGGCCTTGAACTTCAACTCTTCATCAAGAGCAAATTTCGATTCGAACGCCTTTTCGCGATCCTGCATATTGGTCATCTCCGATCTCCAAAAAACCGTTTTACGTTTCGCTTTTCGCCCATAAACCAAAAGGCCGCCGAAAGTGCAATGCGAAGTTTTCCGGCAAGACGACTTTCGTGGTACCCTGAACCCAATTGAGGCGACCTAATTCAGGGGATCGGATCAGTCCCCGATTGTGAAATGGTTTCATTTCAGTTATGGACCGCCTTAGAAAATACCGAGTGCGCAGCCCAAGAGCGCCTTTAAAGATAGAGACATCATTCATGAACCGTCGCCGCCGTATCTACGAGGGCAAGGCCAAGATCCTTTACGAAGGTCCTGAGCCGGGCACTCTGATTCAGTTCTTCAAAGATGATGCTACGGCCTTCAATGCCAAGAAGCATGAGATCATCGACGGCAAGGGTGTGCTCAACAACCGGATTTCGGAATATATCTTTACCAATCTGAACCGTATCGGCATTCCCACCCACTTCATCCGCCGCCTCAACATGCGCGAGCAGCTGATCAAGGAAGTGGAAATCATTCCGCTCGAGATCGTCGTGCGCAACGTTGCTGCCGGCTCGCTGTCCAAGCGCCTTGGCATCGAGGAAGGCGTGGTTCTGCCGCGCTCGATCATCGAGTTCTACTACAAGGCCGATGCGCTTGATGACCCGATGGTCTCCGAAGAGCATATCACAGCATTCGGCTGGGCAAGCCCGCAGGAACTTGATGACATCATGGCACTTGCCATCCGCATCAACGACTTCCTCACCGGCCTGTTTCTCGGCGTCGGCATTCAGCTGGTCGATTTCAAGATCGAATGCGGCCGCCTGTTCGAAGGCGACATGATGCGCATCATCCTGGCCGACGAGATTTCGCCGGATAGCTGCCGTCTGTGGGACGTCGAGACCAAGGAAAAGATGGACAAGGACCGGTTCCGCCGCGACATGGGAGGCCTCGTCGAGGCTTACCAGGAAGTGGCCCGCCGCCTTGGCATCATGAACGAGAACGAACCACCCCGCGGCTCCGGCCCGGTTTTGGTGAAATAAGCAGGAAAAGACGACAGTGATCAACGCACGCGTAACAGTGACGCTGAAAAACGGCGTTCTCGACCCCCAGGGCAAGGCAATCGAGGGCGCCCTTGGCGCTCTCGGCTTCGACGGCATCGGCCATGTCCGCCAGGGCAAGGTTTTCGATCTGCAAATCGACACTGCCGACAAGGCAAAGGCTGAAGCCGAAGTGAAAGCCATGTGCGAGAAACTCCTCGCCAACACGGTGATTGAGAATTACACTATCTCACTCGCCTGATGGTTGAATGAGGTGGTCGGATGGCCGAAGTTACGAAAGAAATGCTCTACGCGGAAGTTTTGGAACTTGACCGTCGACTTCAAGAAACCGCGCAGTCTCTGGACGAATTGGTGACCTTTATGCGGGAAACCAACCGGGAATTGGCGGAAGGTCGTGAACGAACAGAGGTGCTCAAGCGTACATTGTTCGGAAATCGCTTGGAGAAGCTGGGCTAGTTTCATGGCTGATGGCACTCAGGAGCTCATTCATGAGATTTTGCGGCGTGTGCACGTTAGGGCCGACAAATCCGACAATGCGATCCGTGACCTTCGAAGCGAAATAGGCTCGACTCGATAAGACTGTCGTTGCATGCCCATCAAAACGACATCAACACGCTCTATGCAATGCTTCATCGGATCGATGAGCGTTTGGAGAGAATAGAAAACCGCCTCGAATTGCGTGAGCTTGCCGAGGCCCAATCCAGGTTTGAACCGCACCCATGAAATCCGCCGTCGTTCAGCTTCCAGGCCTCAATCGTGACCGCGACATGATCGCAGCACTGACCAAGATTTCCGGCAAGGCGCCGGTCACCATCTGGCAGACCGAAACGGACATTCCGGATGTCGATCTGATCGTCATTCCCGGCGGCTTCTCCTACGGCGACTACCTGCGCTGTGGCGCGATCGCGGCGCGCATGCCGGTGATGCAGGCAATCAAGGCCAAGGCCGAAGCCGGCGTCAAGGTGCTGGGTGTCTGCAACGGCTTCCAGATTCTCGTCGAAGCGGGCCTCCTGCCGGGCGCTCTGATGCGCAATGCCTCGCTGAAATTCGTCTGCAAGGAAATCAAGCTCGAAGTCGTCAACGCCAATACCGACTTCAGCCGGGCCTATGAACAGGGCCAGATCATCCGCTGCCCGGTTGCCCATCACGATGGCAATTATTTTGCCGATGCGGAAACGCTCCAGAGCATCGAAGATAACGGCCAGGTGGTTTTCCGCTATGCCGCAGGCACCAATCCGAACGGTTCGGTCAACGACATCGCCGGGATCGTCAATGCTGGAGGCAACGTCCTCGGCATGATGCCGCATCCGGAAAACCTGATCGAAGCCGCCCATGGCGGTTCGGACGGACGCGGATTGTTCGCTTCGGCGCTCGATGTAATCGCTGCTTAACATTCGACCTGCTAGAAGGCACCTAGAGACCGAATCAAAGGGGCTTTCATGCGCGCTGCAGCTTTCATCCGTTCCGTGGCCACTGCCGGATCCATAGCCGTTCTTGGGATTGTCGCTGGCTGCCAGACGGAAGCTCCTCCAGCGCCAGCCGGCAATACCGCCGCATTGGCAACCATGGAGCGGGTGGCCCTCGGCGCCAATGCCTGCTGGTTCAAGTCCGGTGATGCAGCCTTCAAGCCGTATCGCCTCGCGCCGGAACTGAATTCCTTCTCCGGGCGTCCACGCATCCTGATCGTCAAGCGCAATTCCCCCGAATCGCGACCGCTGGCAGTGGTTCAGGCAGAGGGGCACCCTGCGCGGCTGCAGGCGTTCGGGCCGCTTTTCAACGAGACCGTAGGGGCAAGGATGACCACGGATATCAAGCGCTGGGCTGCGGGTGGTACGGGTTGCCGCTGAGGCAGTTCGCCACGACATCCTGCCGTGCTGACAGTCCCCGGCGAAAGCCAGATCGAACGCCGGATAACTTCGCAAGACTGCGGTTCAGAACCGCATTCATCTCATCCGCATACAACTCAAGCCCTCTAACGGGCGGCCGCTCCACGTCTGACGTGTTTGTCGGTTGGATGCCATTCTGAGCGAATTTCAACAAGCGGTGGAATGATGGCGTATCCCTATTTCTAGCCGCTTTTCTTTGTCGAGCTTTTGCGTGACAATCAACTCAAGACCTCTATCGCTGATTCCAAACAACCAAAGAGCGTATTTTTGCGCACTAAACCAGAGAATAGCATCTCCCAGCTGTCACGAAGCCGCATACATTCTCATGCTAGGCGCAGACCATTCTCCCGGCATCGTTCGCCAAACTTCTTCCAATCGCTCCTATCTACACCAAAGGCATGCTCATGACCGTCATGATTTATCACAATCGTCGTTGCGATACGTCCCGCTCGGTTCTCAAGCTCATTCGCGAGGCAGGCACCGAACCTGCGATTATCGACTACATGGCATCACCGCCAAGCCATGAAGAGATGCTGGCTCTTCTGCTGGCGATGGACATGGCGCCGCGCCAGTTGCTGCGGACCAAAGAGCCCGCATACCTGTCGCTCAAGCTCGATGACGAGAGCAAGACGGACCGGCAGATTATCGACGCCATGCTGGCCCATCCGGAGTTGATGCAGAGGCCGATCGTGGTGACGGAAAGAGGCGCAAAACTCTGTCGTCCGAAGGCGAAGGTCCAGGAACTGCTGTAGCCTGAAACACCGCTGTCAGTTCCAGAACGGCCGCGCCGCCTCCCGGCGTGCCTCGGCCGGCGTGACGCCGATATCGGCAAGCTGCTCATCCGTCAGCTCGGAAAGGGCAATGCGGCTCAGCCGCTTTTCTTCACGGCCCAAAATCCAGACGATCATAAACCAACCGAGCCCCTTCAGTCGCGAGACGAAGCGACGCGGCTTAAATGTACCCATATCCGAGGTACATTCATCTCCATCATTGATGCAAATTGTACTCATTGTCGCCTCCGCATCTATTGCAACGGTTTCATTTGATATTGCATTGTCATAATTGACAGGAAAACCGATGCAATGTAGAAATTGTCACCATGACAACATGGATGCCAGACCCCAACCAAGGCCAGGGCCCGCTTTATGCCCGCATCGCCGATCAGATCGAGCAGGCGATTGCCGGTGGCGTATTGACTGTCGGCACCAAGTTGCCGCCACAGCGCAATCTTGCTTTCGATATCGGCGTGACAATCGGGACAATCGGCCGCGCCTATCATCTGGTGCGCGAACGCGGACTTGTCAGTGGCGAGGTGGGACGCGGGACCTACGTGCTCGACAATGCCGAATTGCGCCCCGCCGAACAGCCTGATCCGATGAGCGTGGCACTCGCGGGCACACGGCCTCTCAGGCCGCAGCCCGGAAAACTTCGGTTCGACAGCACGGCTGCACCGGATATCGGCCAGGGCGCGTCGCTTGAGAAGGTGCTGATCGACATCAGTCGCGACCATCACGCCGATATCGCCAGCTACGCCCGCGATTTTCCGGCACACTGGTTTACGGCGGGAAGCCAATGGCTTGCCAAGGGAAGTTTCCGGCCCCAGCCTGATCGCATCGTGCCGACGCTTGGCGCCCATGCCGGCGCTGTCGCGGTGATCGCCGCCGTCACGGCCCCGGGCGACAAGATCGCCTTCGAAAATATCACCTACTCCCAGATCAGCCGCAGTGCCGGGCTGATCGGGCGCCGAACGATTCTCTTGCGCACCGACGACTACGGCCTGGATCCCGACGATTTCGAGCGTGTCTGCGCCCAGCAGCACCCGAAACTCGCCTTCCTCATGCCAACAGCGCAAAACCCGACAGTGGTGACATTGTCACTGGAACGACGCCAGGCGATCGCCGACATCGCCCGCCGTTATGGCGTCTGGCTACTGGAAGACGATCTTTATGGCGCGATGACCGGAGACACTCTGCCGCTTCTGGCTGAACTGGCACCGGAGCGGACATTCCTGGTCGGCGGCCTGTCGAAATCGGTGGCTGCCGGGGTGCGCGGCGGCTGGGTCGCCTGCCCTCCGCATTTCAGCCAGCGCATCCGCATCGCCCACAAGATGGTCAGCGGCGGCATGCCGTTCCTGCTTGCCGAACTCTGCGCGCGGCTGGTTCTGAGCGGCGAAGCGGCGGCCTTGCGCTCCAAAAGCATCGACGAGATCAGGGCACGGGAACAAATGGCGCGCGAAATCTTCGCCGGCATTGACTTCAATTCGCACCCGCATGTGCCGTTCCTCTGGCTGAAACTATCGGAGCCCTGGTTCTCCGGTACCTTCAAGCATGCGGCTTTCGAGGAAGGTGTGCTGGTCGATGACGAGGACGAGTTCAAGGCCGGACGGACGGAGAGCGTCTATCACCGCGTCCGGATCGGCTTCTCGTCACCGGCCGACCGCAACGAGGTGCGGCGCGGTTTCCTGACGCTGCGCCGCCTGCTTGACAGCGGCCGCACAGGTTACGACAGCTTCGCCTGAGCATGCCCCCGCATTATCGGCGAAAAGCACGCGATCTCCTGTGCTTTTCCGCCATTTTCCTGTCGCATCCGGCAGTCGCTTCGGCTAAAGAAACCACGACGTGATCTCTTTGTTTTGACGTATCCCTGCAAGCTGACGGAACCTTGGCCGTCCGGGATACTCCAACGGACCGAATGGACCCCGATGACCATTTCCAATACCCGCCCCATCACCCCCGAGTTGATTGCCTCGCACGGCCTGAAGCCGGATGAGTATCAGCGCATTCTGGGCCTGATCGGCCGCGAGCCGACGTTTACGGAACTCGGCATCTTCTCGGCGATGTGGAACGAGCACTGCTCCTACAAGTCCTCGAAGAAATGGCTGCGCACGCTGCCGACTACCGGTGCGCGCGTCATCCAGGGCCCGGGCGAAAATGCCGGTGTCGTCGATATCGATGATGGCGATGTCGTCGTCTTCAAGATGGAGAGCCACAACCACCCATCCTATATCGAGCCCTATCAGGGCGCGGCCACCGGCGTCGGCGGTATCCTGCGCGACGTCTTCACCATGGGCGCGCGTCCGATCGCGGCAATGAACGCATTGCGCTTCGGCGCACCGGATCATCCGAAGACCCGCCATCTCGTCTCCGGCGTCGTTGCCGGTGTCGGCGGTTATGGCAATTCCTTCGGTGTGCCGACGGTCGGCGGCGAAGTCGAGTTCGATGCCCGCTATAACGGCAATATCCTCGTCAACGCCTTTGCTGCCGGCCTTGCCAAGTCCGATGCGATCTTTCTGTCGGAAGCCAAGGGCGTCGGCCTGCCGGTCGTTTATCTCGGCGCCAAGACCGGCCGTGACGGTGTAGGCGGTGCAACGATGGCATCGGCCGAATTCGACGAATCGATCGAGGAAAAGCGCCCGACCGTGCAGGTTGGCGACCCCTTCACCGAAAAATGCCTGCTCGAAGCCTGCCTTGAGCTGATGAAGACCGGCGCTGTTATCGCCATCCAGGACATGGGTGCTGCCGGCCTTACCTGCTCGGCTGTCGAAATGGGCGCCAAGGGCGATCTTGGCATCGAGCTGGAACTGGACAAGGTGCCAGTGCGCGAAGAGCGCATGACAGCCTATGAAATGATGCTGTCGGAAAGCCAGGAGCGCATGCTCATGGTGCTCGAACCCGCCAAGGAAGAAGTCGCCAAGGCGATCTTCGTCAAATGGGGGCTCGATTTTGCCATCGTCGGGAAGACCACCGACGATCTGCGCTTCCGCGTCATCCATCAGGGCGAGGAAGTCGCCAACCTGCCGATCAAGGAACTGGGCGACGAAGCCCCAGAATACGACCGTCCCTGGACCCCGGCCAAGGTTGCAGCACCCTTGGCAGCCGGTGATGTTCCGCAAGCCGACATCGCCGACGCGGTTCTGTCGCTGGTGGGCTCCGCCAACAACTCCTCGCGCCGCTGGGTGTATGAGCAATATGACACGCTGATCCAGGGCAATTCGCTGCAGCTTCCCGGCGGCGATGCCGGCGTTGTCCGTGTCGAAGGCCACCCGACCAAGGCGCTGGCTTTCTCCTCCGACGTCACCCCGCGTTATGTCGAGGCCGACGCGTTCGAAGGCGGCAAGCAGGCCGTGGCCGAATGCTGGCGCAACATCACTGCGACCGGCGCCTTGCCGCTGGCCGCCACCGACAATCTGAATTTCGGCAACCCGGAACGTCCGGAAATCATGAGCCAGCTCGTTCATGCCATCAAGGGTATCGGCGAAGCCTGCCGTGCGCTCGATTTCCCGATCGTCTCCGGCAACGTTTCGCTCTACAACGAGACCAACGGCCAGGGCATCCTGCCGACCCCGACCATCGGCGGCGTCGGACTGCTCGGTGACTGGTCGCAGATGGCGCGCATCCGCTTTGCCGCCGAAGACGAAACCATCCTGCTCGTCGGCGCCCCGGAAGGCCTTGGAACGCATCTCGGCCAGTCGGTCTATCTGCGCGACATCCATGGCCGCACCGATGGCCCTGCCCCGCATGTCGACCTCGCCCATGAACGCAAGACCGGCGATTTCGTTCGCAACCTGATCACCGATGGCCTGACGACCGCCGTCCATGACTGCTCGTCCGGTGGACTGGCGCTCGCGGTTGCCGAAATGGCCATGGCATCGGGTATCGGCGCCAAGGTATCGGCCGTTGCCGGCCACGATCCGGTCGAAGTCTTCTTCGGCGAGGACCAGGGACGGTATGTCGTGACCGTCAAGCCGGAACATGCAGCCCTGGTTGCCGAGCGGGCAAAGGCTGCGGGCGTGGCAGCCCCTGTCATCGGCAGCACCGGCGGCACGGAAGTCGTGCTCGGTTCAGCCAAGCCGCTTGCAATTCTGCAATTGCGCTCGGTGCATGAATCATGGTTCCCTGACTTCATGGATGGCGAAACACAAATCGCTGCCGAGTAAATCAGGGAGTGCAGACAAATGCCGATGGCACCTGGCGATATTGAAGACATGATCAAGTCCGGCATTCCCGGCGCAAAGGTGACAATCCGGGATCTCGCCGGCGATGGCGATCATTACGCAGCCGAAGTTGTCGCGGAAGCCTTCCGCGGCAAGAGCCGGGTGCAACAGCACCAGATGGTCTACAATGCGCTGAAGGGTAATATGGGTGGTGTACTGCACGCGCTCGCCCTTCAGACATCTGCGCCGGAGTAACACGCCGGATGGCCAACCTCATGAAAGAGCTGGTCAGCGGCGTGGTCGAGAGCGTTCTGAAGGAAATCCTGAAGAAGGCCGGCGGGACGACGACAACCAAACGGCAAAAGCGGCAAACCCGCTCGGCAAGTACCGGCCGCTTCAAGAAGGCGGCGGTAGCGAAGGCAAAGCCGGCAAAGAAGCAGGTGAGCCGGCGCAAGACAGCTGCATCTCGCAGCAGGATACGCTAGGACTGCCCTGGTTACTGTTGCAGTCGTGCAAGCCATCAATTTTTGTTGTATTCAGGTGGTGAAAATCACCGGCGTGCATGTTATCTAACATAGATCGACACACCCGGCCCTTGAAGCGGGATGAGGAAGGACTACGCCATGAGCGGTATCAACGATTTCATCGCCAATGAAGTGAAGAGCAACGATGTCGTTCTTTTCATGAAGGGCACCCCCCAGTTCCCGCAGTGTGGGTTCTCCGGCCAGGTTGTGCAGATGCTCGATTATATCGGCGTCGACTACAAGGGCATCAATGTGCTCGCCGATGCGGACCTTCGCCAGGGCATCAAGGACTATTCCAGCTGGCCGACCATTCCGCAGCTCTACGTCAAGGGCGAATTCATTGGTGGTTGCGACATCGTGCGTGAAATGTTCCAGGCTGGCGAACTCCAGTCACATTTCGAAGAACACGGCATCGCGGTCAAGGGCGCAGCCTGACATCCGATCTGAGGAACAGTGACACCTGAAAAGGCGGGTCACCGCCTTTTTTGATTCAGGATGACAGTGACGACACCCTAATGTTACGCGCACTTTTTTAGCCAGAGCCAATATGATTGGCTGTCACAAGCCGGTCGCCATGTTGGGAGTATGCACAGGCGGTGCGGATCTCTGCATCGTCGACCGAGGCTAGATCTGACCTCCCTTATACCTTCGTGATCGCCGGCCTGCTTTGCCGGCTTTGCTTTAGACCGGTGATCCCGGTTACCGTTTTGAAAGCGCTTCGGAGCCGCGCTTTTAGTTCGATTTCTCTGCTGGCTCCAGCATTTTCATCTGCGCCGGAAACGTTTCAGTTTCCAGTTTCAGGCGCCCGGCACCATCGCCAGGAAATCCCATGACCACAACGTCCGAAGCGCCGGGCCTACCGGCTCTGTCCAAACCACAATTCATCGCCCTGATGGCCATGCTGATGGCGATCAATGCGATTTCGATCGATATCATGTTGCCCGGCCTACAGGAAATCGGCGCCAGCTTGGGCGTCGCCGATGAAAACGCCCGCCAATATATCATCACCGCCTATCTCATCGGCATGGGCTGTGCGCAGCTGGTTTTCGGCCCGCTGTCGGATCGCTTCGGCCGCAAATTGCCTCTGCTTGGCGGTCTTGGCCTCTATGCGCTGTGCGCGCTCGCCATCGTCTTCGTTCCCTCGTTTACCGGGTTGCTGGTGCTACGCTTCATCCAGGGCATCGGCGCAGCCGCCACCCGTGTCATCACCGTCTCGATCGTCCGCGACGTCTACGGCGGCCGAATGATGGCGGAGGTTATGTCGCTGGTGCTGATGGTCTTCATGATCGTACCGGTTATTGCGCCAAGCGTCGGCCAGCTGATCATGATCTTTGCCGAATGGCATATGATCTTCGTGGTCATCTGCCTGTTTGCGGTCTCCGTTGCGACAGTGGTGATGCTGCGCCTGCCTGAAACGCTTTCGGTCGAGCACCGCCGGCCATTCACGGTCACGTCGATCCTGGCCGGCTTCCGCATCGTCCTGACAAACCGCGTCTCGCTCTGTTACTCACTGGCGGCTGCGTTTCTGTTCGGATCGCTGTTCGGCTTCATCAATTCGGCACAGCAGATCCTTGTCGGCATCTACGGGCTCGGCACCTGGTTTCCGCTGGTCTTCGCGGGCTTTGCCAGCATGATGGCGCTTGCCTCCTTCACCAATTCGCGGCTGGTCAAGCGCTATGGCATGCGCCGCCTGTCGCATGGGGCGTTGATCGGTTTTGTCTTGACGAGCCTGATCTGGGTGGCGGCTTCGGTCTCGGATCTGCTTCCCTTCTGGTTGTTCGCCGTTCTCTATGCCTGCGCCATGTTCCAGTTCGGTCTGATCGGTTCAAATTTCAACGCCATGGCCATGGAGCCGCTCGGCCATGTTGCCGGAACCGCATCTTCGGTGCTGGGCTTCACCCAGACGATCGGCGGCGCCACCATCGGCGCCCTGATCGGCCAGGCGTTCAACGGTACGATCACACCACTCGCCATCGGTTTCCTAAGCGTTTCCATCATCGGGCTTGCCTTTGTTCTCACGGCCGAAAAAGGCAAGCTTTTCAAACCGCACAATCCCGCAATTTAACGTCCTGTCTCTCCCAAGACATTCATAGGTTCCTTCATGTCCGCCATCCCCACTGAACACGTCGAAAATATCGGCTCTTCCCGAATAGGCCTCGGCTTCTTCGAATTCGTCATCACCATTGCCCTCATGACCGCAAGCGTGGCGATGGCGATCGACATCATGCTGCCGGCGCTACCGAACATCGGCCATTCGCTCGGCGTGCAGAACGCCAACGATACCCAGTGGGTCATCGGCGTCTTCATGTTCGGATTCGGTTGCTCGCAAATCGTTTTCGGCAGCCTTTCGGATACTTTCGGACGCCGCCGTGTGCTGCTCTGCGGCCTCGCCTTCTATGCCATCTGCATGTTCGCCGCCGCCCTTTCCGGCAGCTTCGAGATGCTGCTTGTCATGCGCTTCATCCAGGGTATCGGTGCAGCCGCCGTGCGCATCACCACGATGGCAATCGTGCGCGACTGCTTCGGCGGCCGCGAGATGGCGCGTGTCATGTCCTATGTGATGATCGTCTTCATGATCATCCCGATCGTTGCACCGTCCGTCGGCCAGGCGATCATCCTCTATGCCGACTGGCACTGGATCTTCATTCTGCTCGGTATTGCCGGTGCGGTGCTGTTCTTCTGGGCACTGATCCGCATGCGCGAATCGCTGCCAGTGGCGGAGCGCCTGCCGTTGTCGGTATCGGCCGTCCTATCCGGCTTCGGCACGGTGCTGACCAACCGCATCACCTGCGGCTACATGATCGGCATGACGCTGTTCACCGCTGTCATCTGCGCCTACATCATGAGCGTGCAGCAGATGTTCGGCGAGGTCTATGGCCTCGGCGACTGGTTGCCGCTCGCCTTTGCGGCCACAGCCGGCGGCATTGCGGTCGCCAACTTTGCCAACGGCTACTTCGTGCGCCGCTTCGGCATGCGTCGGATTTCGCATACGTCAATGATCCTGTTCACGTTGCTATCGATTGTCGGTCTTGGCGTCGCACTCACTGGAACTCCGAGCTTCCTGTTCAGCTATGTGCTGTTTTCGATCCTCCTGATGTTCTTCGCCGTCATCGCCACCAACTTCACCGCCATCAGCCTCGAACCGATGGGGCACCTCGCAGGCACTGCGACCGCCATTACCGGTTTCGTCTCGACAACCGGCGGCGCCCTGCTCGGCGGGCTTGTCGGCCAGATGTTCAATGGCACAGTGCAGCCGCTCTTTGCCGGCTTCGCAGTCTTCGGTGCGCTGACGATCGCTGCCACGTTCTGGGCGGAAAAAGGCAAACTCTTCACCCATCCGGGCGACGACCAGGCCACGCTCGAAGGCGCTGGCGGACATATGTAATCCGCTGAAATCGAACACGAAAAAGGCCCGTCCGGCGAATGCCGGGCGGGCCTTTTCCTATCGGCGATGTCTTGCCTCAGACGGTGAACACCTCGCGGCGCAGCATCTCCCAGCAATCCTTGTCGGATGCCAGAAGCAGGCCGCCATCGACATGATGCGGCAGGTATGGCGAACCGTCGAACCGGGCAGCATAAGCGCCGGCTTCCTGCGCAATCAGTGTGCCGGCAAGGTGATCCCACGGCATCAGCTTCTGGTACATCAAGAAGTGGAAGTGACCGCCGGCAAAGCCGCGATACTCATGCGCTGCGCAGCGATAGCTGGTGGCAATGCGGACCTTGGCCATATTGCCCATGACGATGCGGCGGTTTTCCGGCGCGTAAAAACCGGTCGAGGCGCAACCGACGAGACTTTCCAGCGGCACGGACGGAACCGTCGAAAGCTGTTCCTGCGAACCGTCAGCCTTGCAGAGCCAGGCGCCGGAACCCTTTTCGGCAATCACCCAGTCATTACCCATCGGATCGTAAATCAGACCAGCGACCGTCTCACCCTTTGAAACGACAGCGGCCATGACGCCGAACAGCGGCAAACCTGCTGCATAATTGAACGTGCCATCGATCGGATCGACGACGACGGCAAGATCGGCTCCGGCGAGACTGCTCAGCAGCGCCGGGTTGGCAGAGACCGATTCTTCGCCGATGAACAAGGCGTCCGGTGCGATTTCCGCCATCCGGGCCTTGATCAGCCGCTCGGCGGCTTCATCCGCTTCGGTCACCAGATCGATTGCCTCCGATTTCATCCGCACGTCGCCCGCGCCGAGATTGCGGAACTTTGGTAGGATTTCCTTGAAGGCGGCTTCCTGCAGGATATTGGCGATGGCGGCGATATCGATGGCAGACGTCATGCTTTGGGCTCCGCAAAGAGAGATTGGAAATCAAACAGTTTTGGGTCGAGCAGATGCGATGGACTGACGTGGCCGAGCGCCCGCAGCATCGTATCCTTGCGGCCGGGCATGCGGCGCTCGATATCCGACAGCATCGCCTTCATCGCATTGCGCTCGAGCCCGTCCTGCGAGCCGCAGAGGTCGCAAGGGATGATCGGAAACTCCATGGCTGCGGCAAATTTGGCCAGATCGTCTTCGGCCGCGTAAGCCAGCGGCCGCATCACCATCAGATCGCCCTCGTCGTTCAAGAGCTTGGCCGGCATCGTTGCCAGCCTGCCGCCGTGAAAGAAGTTCATGAAGAAGGTTTCGAGAATATCCTCGCGATGATGGCCAAGCACCAGCGCATCACAACCCTCCTCCCGGGCGATACGGTAGAGATTGCCGCGACGCAGGCGCGAACAGAGCGCGCAGTAGGTACCGCCAGCCGGAACCTTTTCCTTCACGATCGAATAGGTGTCGCGATACTCGATCCGGTGCTTGACGCCGATCGACGACAGATATTCCGGCAGAATATGTTTCGGAAAATTCGGCTGCCCCTGATCGAGATTGCAGGCGATCAGTTCGACCGGCAGCAGGCCGCGCCATTGCAGGTCCATCAACAGCGCCAGCAGGCTATAGCTGTCCTTGCCGCCGGAAACGCCGATCAGCCAGCGCTTCTGGCCGTTCAGCATGCCAAAGTCTTCGATCGCCTGGCGCACCTGCCGCAGCAGCCGCTTGCGCAGCTTGTTAAAGGAGACGGAGGTGGGCATTTTGGCAAAAATCGGATGCATCACGTCGTCGCCGGTGTGATCCGGGCTGGACGAAAGGTCTTCGAGGTCGGAGGCCGACGGCTGAATGGCAATATCCATGACAAAGTCCCGGATGGAAGGCGCAGGGCACAAAGGCGGCGCGCAGAAACAATGCCCTGCACTTGCCCGTCTCAAGCCGCAAGATCAAGGAAAATGCGCCGATCTTGTTATGAAACTTCCGTAACGTCGGCTCAGGCCCCGAACACCGACCATCCGGTGCGGCTGGCCAGCATTTCCAGCGCCAGCGAACCCAGCAGCGAATTGCCGTTGTGATTAAGCCCCGGCGACCAGACGGCGACTGCGGCCTTGCCCGGAGCGACGCAGAGAATACCGCCACCAACGCCGCTCTTGCCTGGCAGGCCGACACGATAGGCAAAATCGCCCGAGCCGTCGTAGTGGCCGCAGGTGAGCATCAGCGCATTGATACGCCGCGCCCGCTGTTTCGAAACGACGGAATGCTTGGTCAGCGGATTGGTGCCGGACGCAGCCAGAAACAAGCCGGCCTTGGCCAGTTGTACGCAGCTCATCGCCAGAGCGCATTGATGGAAATAGACGCCAAGCACATGTTCGACGGGATGATCGAGCTTGCCGAAGGAACGCATGAAATTGGCGAGCGCGAAATTGCGGTAACCGGTTGCCGCTTCCGACTTGGCGACATCCTGATCGATCAGAATGTCCTCTTCATCGGAAAGATAGCGAACGAAACGAACGATCTCGCCAATCGCTTCCCTTGGCGTATGGCCGGCCAACACCAGATCGGTAATGGCAATCGCACCGGCATTGATGAAGGGATTGCGTGGGATACCGTGTTCGTGTTCGAGCTGGACGATCGAATTGAAGGCGGAACCCGACGGCTCGCGGCCGACGCGCTTCCAGATGTTTTCCCCATGCTTGCCGAGCGCCAGCGTCAGCGTGAACACCTTGGAAATGCTCTGGATGGAGAATGGCACCTGCGCATCGCCGGCCATATGCATGTCGCCATCGACGGTGACGATCGCCATGCCGAAGCGCTTGGGATCAACGCGGGCGAGTTGCGGGATATAGTCGGCCACCTTGCCTTCGCCGAGCCGTGGGGCAAGCTCGCGGTGGATATCATCGACAATCGACTGCAGGTCCAACGGGCCGGGCATCAGTCATTCTCCGCATCAGACTGGGTCGAGATTGGGCAACAAAAAAGCCACCCATCTCTGAGTGGCTTTTCCGAATTTCACAAGGCCGAGGCCCGAAGAAATTATCGCGAATAGAATTCGACGACGAGGTTTGGTTCCATGATGACCGGGTAAGGAACGTCGGCCAGGGCAGGAATACGGGCGAAAGTCGCAACCATCTTGTTGTGATCGACTTCGACATAATCCGGAACGTCGCGTTCAGCGAGCGAAACGGCTTCGAGAACCGAAACGAGCTGCTTGGACTTTTCGCGGACTTCGATCACGTCGCCAGCCTTGCAGCGGTACGAACCGATGTTGACGCGAACGCCGTTGACCTTGACGTGACCATGGTTGACGAACTGACGGGCAGCAAAGACCGTCGGTACGAACTTGGCGCGGTACACGATCGCGTCGAGGCGCGATTCGAGCAGGCCGATCAGGTTTTCAGACGTGTCACCCTTGCGACGGTCAGCTTCGGCGAAGATCGCACGGAACTGCTTTTCGCGGATGTCGCCGTAGTAGCCCTTGAGCTTCTGCTTGGCGCGCAGCTGCACACCGAAGTCGGAAAGCTTGGACTTGCGGCGCTGGCCGTGCTGGCCAGGACCGTATTCGCGGCGGTTCACCGGGGACTTCGGACGGCCCCAGATGTTCTCGCCCATACGGCGGTCAATTTTGTACTTGGACGATTCGCGCTTGCTCATCGTATTTCCCTTCAACAGGTTACACCGGTCTGTTGCCAAACCGGATCAAGGAAACACGCCCTCCTCTGAACTTCTTTTGAAAGCTCTGACAGGTTTCTCACATTACGCTAACGGAGAATCCACGGGACATGTCAAATAAAACACCGGACATTTCGGCCCGGCGTTGTGGCGGCTTTAGTCACTTCACCCCTTGTTGTCAAACGAATTTGAGTTTCTGCGCCCGAGATTTAACGCGTATCGCCTTCAGTCCGCTGCTCCACCGAGACCAGCAACTTGCGCAACAACGCCGCCAAGTCCGTTCGCTCCTGAACGGTCAGATCCCCCAGATAAGATGCTTCACTGGCCATATCGACGCGAAACGCCGCCTCGGCAAGCTGTATGCCCTCCTCGGTCAGTCCGACGGCCATGCTGCGTCCGTCGGACTGCGAACGCTCGCGCAGGATCAACCCCGATTTCTTCAGCCTGTCCAGCCGATGCGTCAGCCCGCCCGACGAGATCATCAGCGACGTATAAAGCTCCGTCGGCGTCAGCCTATACGGCGGGCCTGACCGCCGCAGAGTGGAAATGACATCGAACTCGCCGCGATCGAGACCGAACGACGCAAAGGTTGACTCGATCGACGGACGCACCAGATTGGCGAGCCGGTAGGCGCGGCCCAAAATGGCCATCGGCTCGGTATCGAGGTCTGGCAATTCCCTTTGCCACTGCCCGCGCAACCGGTCCACGTGATCGGTGTTTTCATTTTCTTCCGTCATGGACACGCCTTTCGGAAACCGAAACTATCTTGACGAGAAGACAGTTTCGCGTAATATCTTCCCGTCAAGATATATAGTCCTTTGTTCTCATTCACCAGACCGCAAACGGAGGCCAGCATGTTCCATGTCATTCCCCGCGCCGAGCAGGATCAGCGGTCGAACAGGACCGTCCTGTTCGAGGGAGCAGAGTACGACACGCCGATTTCAATTTTTCTGGTCGACAACGAACCCGGCCAGGGACCAGCGCTGCACACCCATCCCTATAGCGAAACCTGGATCGTCCGGTCGGGCCACGCGCAGTTCACCGTCGGGCTTGAAACGCTCGATGCAAAGGTTGGCGATATCATCGTGGTCAATGCGGAAACACCACATCGTTTCATCAATACAGGGCCGGACAGGCTCGAACTCACCTGCATCCACGCATCCGAGCGCATCATCCAGACCTGGATCTGACAGTCCCGGGAACGGAGTCGGCGTCTATTCCGCCGCGCTGCGGTTTCCGGTGTCATCGTAGACGGCATCGGCAGCACCGGGCGCCGTCTCCACCTGCAGGTCCGGAAACGCCACGATGCGTTTGCCGGAAAGGTCGCTGTGAACGACGATCAGGCCCTGCTCCTCGAAATAACCGAGCAGACGGCGGGCGCGGCGGGCGGAATGCGTGCCATAGGCCCGCGCGATCATCGCATCCGACGGGCATGGCAGATTGCGAACGGCGGACTGCGCCACCAGCAGGAACACACCCTGCAGATCGTCGGTGACATTGCGCGACAGGTTGAGCGCCGACGCCCAGATTTCGGTCGCGGCCGTCTCGGCATCGACGCCGGACCGGCCAACCGCCATCTTGCGGCGAAAAGCACTCAGCGACAGCGGTGCACCCGGCACGCGGCGGATACGGCAGCGCACCAGAAAATCCTGAAACAGCTCGGCATCGGCGCGGAACGCCGCATCGGGATGCTCGAGAATCTCGGCCAACAGTCCGTCGAGCAGCGCCTCGCGCTCCTGAACAGGCATTTCCGGCACCGGCGCCTTCGGTTCAGCAAGACCGATCGGTTCCGGACGCGGCCGGGAAAGCTCGGCAAGGATATCGGTGGCCGGGCGCGGCTGGGCGCTGGGACGGCGCATGATCGGCCGGATCAGTTCGTCCGGATCCGGTGTAAAGATCAGGTCTTCGACATCGGCGACCGCTTCCGGCAGCGGGGTCAGCTTCGGGCTGGTCGAACGCGCCGAGGTTTCGACATGGCCGATGGTCACCGGCAGCGGACGGCGCGATAGAGCCGGACCGAGCGCCACGAACGAGCCGCGCTTCAGGTCGCGGAACATCTCGGCGGTACGCCGGTCCATGCCGAGCAGATCGGCAGCGCGCGCCATGTCGATATCGAGAAAGGTGCGGCCCATCAGGAAGTTGGAGGCTTCGGCGGCAACGTTCTTGGCAAGCTTGGCCAGACGTTGCGTGGCGATGACGCCGGCAAGCCCCCGTTTACGGCCGCGGCACATCAGGTTGGTCATGGCGCCGAGCGAAATTTTACGCGCTTCTTCCGAGACGTCGCCGGCCACCGACGGCGCAAACATCTGCGCTTCATCGACGACCACCAGCACCGGATACCAGTAATCGCGGTCGGCATCGAACATCGCATTGAGAAAGATACCGGCGCTGCGCATCTGCTGCTCGATATCCAATCCCTCCAGCGAAAGAACGCAGGAAACACGATGCTGGCGGATACGGCTGGCGATGCCGATCAGTTCGGCCTCCGTGCGCTCACCTTCGATGACCACATGACCGAACTTGTCGGCGAGCGTGACGAAATCGCCTTCCGGATCGATGATGCACTGCTGCACCCACGGCGCGGACTGTTCCAGCAAACGGCGCAGAAGGTGCGATTTTCCAGAGCCGGAATTGCCCTGTACCAAAAGACGCGTCGCCAGAAGCTCCTCGATATCGAGCGGAACGGATGCGCCATCGGACGCCGTCCCCATATCGATGCCGACTTTCATATCCACCTCGTTCAAAATGCCATGCCGGATGCGCCGCCACGAACCCGCAAGCGTTGACCCCTACCACCAAACCGCCTGTGTGGCGCGCCAATCGCAGCAAAACCCACAGCTAAGACAGCAGATCTTCAGAAATAAAGCCTGTGCGTGACTGTGCTGTTTTCCAGAACCGGCGAAAATCCGAGGCGCTCGTAGAACTCGAACGCTTGCGGCGGCGCTCTTGTGTTCAAAAACCGGAAGAAATCGGCCGCGTCCCTGACGATAAAGCGGACCAATTGGCCACCGATCCCCTCGCCTCGATGAGCCGGCGATACATACAGATGTCGAACACGACCCGCAGCCGTATTACCGGCGAACGGATCGACATTGCGGCCGCAAACGCCAACAAGCGAACCATCAACGATCGCTCCGACAAGGATTTCGCCCGGACGATCAAACGTGTTCAGGCCCGAATCCCAGTTTTCCTGCAACCGGGCAAGCATGCGCTGCCCCTCGGCAACACTGGCTTCCTGCAAAGGCTCGAATCCATCAAAGTCCGGCGTGATCGGCACGATCTGCATCGGGTCAGATGGCCTGCAACACAGTCAGCCCAAACCCCTGCAGCAAGCGGCGCGTGGTAAAATCCGGGCGTTCAGACGTGAAGATCGCCGGGTCGATGCCGTTCAATGGCTCAAAACCATCCGGCAGAGGCACAAGGCTGCGCGCGCGCCGGGCAATCGCCTCGGCCGGATCGAGCCAGTCCACCGGCCAGGGCGCGAGGCGGCGGAAGACATTGGCCATGAACGGGTAATGTGTACAGGCCAGTACGACGATGTCGGTCTTCCTGCCATCCTTCTCGACAAAACACTGCTCGATCTCGGACAGAACTGCGGCGTCGTCGATTGCCTCGCCACGAATATAGGCTTCCGCCATGCGCGCCAGGTTTTCCGAGCCAACAAGGCGGACATGGCATTGCGAAGCGAAGGACTGGATGAGATCGCGGGTATAGGCGCGCTTGACGGTGCCAGGCGTCGCCAGCACCGAGACGAGGCCGGAGCGCGTCCGCTCCGCCGCAGGCTTGATCGCAGGCACGGTTCCAACGAAGCGCATGTTGGGGAAGGCCGCGCGCAGTTCAGCGCCAACCAGCGTGAAGGCGGTGTTGCAGGCGATGACGCAGATTTCAGGATCGTGCTCGGTGAGCAGCGTGGCAAACAGCGAGATGACGCGCTGCTTGAGCGCTTCCTCTTCCCAGCCGCCGTAGGGAAAGCCGGCATCATCGGCGATATAGATGAAATGCCGCTCCGGCATCAGCACCCGGGCCTCGCGCAAAACGGTCAGCCCGCCGATGCCGCTGTCGAAAACCAGGATGGGCTTCAGCTCAGGTATCGTCACCGGGTTCGTCAACCTTCTTCGCGCGCGAGTTTTCCGGCGCTCCGGCACCGCGCGGCGCCTCGCGGGTGAAACGATCGAGCGATGAGATGATGCCGCGCACCAGCCGAATTTCGGATTCGGTAAAGCCGGGGCGGGTCAGGACTGCGCGCAAATTGTCCACCAATTTCGGCTTTTTGGCGACCGGGCGGAAGTAACCCCGCGCCTCCAGCGCCTCCTCGACGTGATCGAACATGCCCTGCAGCTGATCCTTGGTCGCCGGGTTCTGCGGCAATGCCTGAAACGACGTGTCCTCCCGCGATTCCATCGATGTCTTCAGCCACTCATAGGACATCAGCAACACCGCCTGCGCCAGGTTGAGCGAGGCAAAGGCTGGATTGACCGGGAAGGTGACGATCTCGTCGGCGAGTGCCACCTCTTCGTTGGTGAGCCCGGTGCGCTCGCGCCCGAACAGGATGCCGGTCGCCTCGCCCAGATTGAATCGGTTACGCAGCGTTTCAGCCGCGACCAACGGCGAACGTACCGGCTTGTAGCCGTAACGGTCACGTGCGGTCGTCGCATAGACGAAATTCAGATCGGCGATCGCTTCCGGGACCGTCTCATAGACCTTGGCCGCATCGATGACATGATCGGCCCGGCTTGCGGCAGAGCGGGCTTTTTCGCTCGGCCAGCCATCACGCGGGCTGACCAGCCGCAGTTCCGAAAGACCGAAATTGGCCATGGCGCGCGCCACCATGCCGATGTTCTCGCCAAGCTGCGGATGCACCAGAATGATCGCTGGTCCTTCGGTCAGAAGCACGCGCTCGCTGTTCGTTCCTGCCATTCCGGTACTTTCGTCTCTGTTTCAACGCCTGGATTTCAGCGCTTCCTTGCATAGATGCACGGATTTTGAAAGCCGCAACCGGCGAATGCCTATTGCGGAGTGCTCGCACCCTGGCTGGCGATGCCCTGCAATTCGCTCTTGAGCGAGCCCGATTCGCCCGCGCGGACGATATCGTCGATGACGGCTTTGCCGCCTTCCTCGATGACGATGAAATGCAGTTCGCTCGGCTTCCAGTCGCTAGCGCGCTCACCGAAACAATGGGTGTTGTCGAAGGTTACCTTAACGTCAGTCTTGCCATCCGCTTGCGGACCGGCAGTGACGGCGAGATCCTTGATCGAGCAGCTGTCCTGACCACTGACGATCACATCATAGTCGAAGGGCGAATCGCCTTCGTCATAGGCAGGGAATTTTGCCGCCTCCCGGTAGGTCTTGGCAAAGTTCTGGCTGTAGATGCGGCCAAGCCGCGCCTCGGAGAAATAATCCTCGCCCGGCTGCGCTTCCTCCGCCCAGCCCTTGACGGCTTCCTGCATGATTTCGTTGACCGGTGCTGCCGGATCGGCTGCCTGCGCTGCGGAAAAGGCGCAGCAGGCCAGAACAACAAGTGCAAACCGTTTCATCCATCATCTCCTGATCTCAGATGCGCGGCCGACGCTTCAACTCAACGCCGGAGAATTGCGTCTGCTCGTAACCAAATTCGCTTCGACGCGCGAGGCCGGAATGATGCGGCGTGTTCCACCTCTCACCCACCTGCAATGTAGTATCCCGCTAATACCCGGCAAGGGAGCGGGCGTGGCATCCTGACGGCCGACGCAACCCGATGGAGGATATGATGGGCGGCAAGAAAATTCTGATGATCTGCGGCGACTTTACCGAGGACTACGAGACGATGGTGCCATTCCAGGCGCTGCTCGCCGTCGGCCATACGGTTCACGCTGTCTGCCCGGGCAAGGCGGCCGGCCAGCAGATCGCCACGGCCATCCATGATTTCGAGGGCGACCAGACCTATTCGGAGAAACGCGGCCATAACTTCACCCTGAACGCGACCTTCGCCGAAACAAAGGTCGAGAGCTACGACGCGCTGGTCATCCCGGGCGGCCGCGCACCGGAATATCTGCGGCTCGACGCGAATGTCATTGCCATGGTTCGTCACTTCTTCGAGGCTGGAAAGCCGGTGGCGGCGATCTGCCATGGCGCGCAACTGCTGTCGGCGGCCGGCGTTCTGAAGGGACGCACCTGCTCCGCCTACCCGGCTTGCCGTTTCGACGTCGAGCTTGCCGGCGGCCACTATGCGGACATCCCGGTGGATCAGGCCGTCACCGACGGCAATCTGGTGTCGGCACCCGCCTGGCCGGCCCACCCCGCCTGGATCGGCCAGTTCCTGACGGTGCTCGGCACGGAAATCCGCCACAACGCGCCGTTGACCCGCTCAGCTGCCTGACGGCGGACTTGCCAAACCGCATCGAAGGGTGAACACTTCAGGCTGGAGTTCTGGGAGGAACGGATGTGCAGGTTATTCATCGGCGCCGACCCGGCGCTCTGGCAAAGTGTCACCCGCTCGGTGCGGATCGACGGGGTGGCGACAAGCATTCGGCTTGAAAGCTTCTTCTGGTCCATTCTGGACGATATCGGCGACCGCGACGGCATGTCGGTTGGTCGTTTGATCGGACGGCTTTATGTCGAATCGCTCGGTGAAGGCCACCCACCGGAAAATTTCACATCCTTCCTGCGCGTCTGCTGCGGCCGCTATCTGGCGCTGCAACTCGATGGCCTTGTGCCAACTGATCGCCATACACCGATTGCCGCGCTCGATGCGGAAAGCATTCTTGTTCGCGAGGACAGACGCTACGCAAAGCCGCGCGCTGCCGATTTTCCGCGCGCCGTCCGGGGCCATTGAACAGAGGTTTTGCAATCGGCAGGAAACGCACGCGGAATTGCGCGTGTAAACCTTTGCCTGTGGTGAACTGGATGCTATAGGGGCGCAACCCCTTCTCCATCCAACCCCATGCAGAGGTTTGCAACATGACAAAGATCAAGGTCGCCAATCCGGTCGTCGAGCTCGACGGCGATGAAATGACCCGCATCATCTGGCAGTTCATCAAGGAAAAGCTGATCCACCCCTATCTGGATATCGATCTGGAATATTACGACCTTGGCATGGAAAACCGCGATGCGACCAACGATCAGGTAACGATCGACAGCGCCAACGCCATCAAGAAGCACGGCGTCGGCGTCAAGTGCGCGACTATCACCCCGGACGAGCAGCGCGTCGAGGAATTCGGCCTGAAGAAGATGTGGAAGTCGCCGAACGGCACGATCCGCAACATTCTCGGCGGCGTCATCTTCCGCGAACCGATCATCTGCAAGAACGTGCCGCGGCTCGTTCCCGGCTGGACCAAGCCGATCATCGTCGGCCGTCACGCTTTCGGCGACCAGTACCGCGCCACCGACTTCAAGTTCCCCGGCAAGGGCAAGCTGACGATGAAGTTCGTTGGCGACGACGGCACGGAAATCGAACATGAAGTTTACGACGCACCGGCAGCAGGCGTTGCCATGGGCATGTACAACCTCGACGAATCGATCACCGATTTCGCCCGCGCATCGCTGAACTATGGCCTGCAGCGCGGCGTTCCGGTCTACCTGTCGACCAAGAACACCATCCTCAAGGTCTATGACGGCCGCTTCAAGGACATCTTCCAGCAAGTCTTCGATGCCGAATTCGCCGACAAGTTCAAGGAAGCCAACATCTGGTACGAACATCGCCTGATCGACGACATGGTCGCTTCGGCACTCAAGTGGTCCGGCGGCTACGTCTGGGCCTGCAAGAACTATGATGGCGACGTCCAGTCCGACATCGTCGCCCAGGGCTTCGGCTCGCTCGGCCTGATGACCTCGGTTCTGATGACGCCGGATGGCCAGACGGTCGAAGCCGAAGCCGCCCACGGCACGGTCACCCGTCACTACCGCCAGCATCAGAAGGGCGAGGAAACCTCGACCAACTCGATCGCCTCGATCTTCGCCTGGACGCGTGGCCTTGCCCACCGCGCCAAGCTCGACAACAATGCGGAGTTGACCAAGTTCGCCGACACGCTGGAAAAGGTCTGCGTCGACACGGTCGAGAGCGGCTTCATGACCAAGGATCTGGCGCTGCTGATCGGACCCGATCAGCCATGGCTTTCCACCACCGGCTTCCTCGATAAGATCGACGAGAACTTGCGCAAGGCCATGGCTGCATAAGCAACGTCATTTTGGTGAAGACAGAAACCCGGCCACCGTGCCGGGTTTTTTATTGGAACTTTCTGAGGCCCCGCCCGTTCGCGATGTGAGACCCCTGCATGCTGCACTGCATGCTTCACCTCCCAAAAAGATCGTGAACCTCCCTAAATGACTGTTTCTAATGACAAGAACCACCCACATCTTCCCCGCATCGCGCTGGTTTCAACGCATGGATATGTTGCTGCGGAACCACCGCTCGGCGCCGCCGACACGGGCGGCCAGGTCGTCTACGTCATCGAGCTTGCCCGCAAACTGGCGCTGCTCGGCCATCAGGTCGATATCTACACGCGCCGGTTCGAGGACCAGCCGGAATTCGACGAAGTCGATGACCGCGTCCGCGTCATCCGCATTCCCTGCGGCGGTAACGACTTCATTGCGAAGGAATATCTGCACAGGCACCTGATGGAGTGGTGCGAAAACGCCGTCCGCTTCATTCGCAAGAACAATTTCACCTACACGCTGATCAACAGCCACTATTGGGACGCGGGTATTGCCGGACAACGCCTGTCGGAAGCGCTTGCCGTCACCCACATCCATACGCCGCATTCGCTGGGCCTGTGGAAGAAGCGCCAGATGGAGACGGATTATCCGGATAAGGCGGCCGAGTTCGACAAGGAATTCAATTTCTCCGAACGCATCAAGCACGAGCTGATCATCTACCGCTCCTGCAGCATGGTGATTGCCACGACGCCGATCCAGGTGGAAATGCTTGTCGACGATTACAATCTGCCGCGCGACCGCGTGCACATGATCCCGCCCGGCTATGACGACAACCGGTTTTTCCCGGTCTCCAAGGCAACGCGCCAGATGGCCCGCCAGCGCTTTGGTTTCGAAGGCAAGGTGGTGATGGCCATGGGCCGTCTTGCCACCAACAAGGGCTATGACCTTCTGATCGACGGCTTTTCGGTGCTGGCCGAGCGTGAACCGGAGGCACGGCTGCATCTGGCCGTTGGCGGCGAAAACATGGACCCGCAGGAGGCGGGAATACTCGCCGAACTGAAGGAACGCGTCGCAGCGCTTGGGCTCAACGACAAGGTGGTATTTTCCGGTTTCGTGGCCGACGACGATCTGCCCGACTTCTACCGTGCTGCCGATATCTTCGTGCTCTCGAGCCGCTACGAGCCTTTCGGCATGACCGCCATCGAAGCCATGGCCAGTGGCACCCCGACCATCATCACCATTCATGGCGGCTTGTTCCGCGCCGTCAGCTATGGCCGCCACGCGCTGTTTGCCGATCCGTTCGACAAATACGACCTTGGCATCACCATGATGAAGCCGCTGAAGCACGAGCGGCTCTACGGCCGCCTGTCGCGCATGGGCGCCCACAAGGCGCGTAGCCTGTTTACCTGGACCGGCATCGCCCAGCAACTGATCGGCGTCGTCGAAGGACGGCCGATGCCGCAGGCGATCGATGATAACGAATGGGCCGAGCCATGGACGGACGGAGATTGAGGCGCGTCAGGCTGTTCTGCAGCGATATCGATGGGACGCTCGCAGGCAACAGCGATGCGGAGGCGCGGTTTCGCCAGGCCTGGCAAAGCCTCGATCCGCACGAGCGGCCGTTGCTGGTGCTCAACAGCGGCCGGCTGATCGACGACCAGAAGGCGTTTATCGCCACCACGGCATTGCCGAGGCCCGATGTCTATATCGGCGGCGTCGGCACGATGCTCGACCACGAAGAAGAGCCTTCTCACGCCATGCTCTATTCGCGCTCCATTGGTGCTGGTTTCGACCGGGAACGGATTGAGACCGTGTTGTCCGATTTGCCTGACATCACCATCCAGCCCGACGTTTATCAGCACGCACAAAAATCCAGCTGGTATCTGCACGATGCCGATTCGGTCACCTTGACAGGCATCGAAAAAAGGCTGGAAAGTGCCGGGATCGCCGCGCGGCTTGTCTATTCCAGCAATCGCGACCTCGACATCCTGCCAAGTGGCGTCGACAAGGGTGCCGCCCTCACCTGGCTATGCCGCCAGCTCGGACTGTCACACGATGATGTGGTGGTGGCTGGCGATACCAACAACGACCGCAGCATGTTCGATCTTCCGGGCACACGCGGCATCGTCGTCGGCAATGCTCTGGCAGAATTGAAGGCCATCGCCGAAGATCGGCCTGAGATTTACAGCGCCCACGGCCTTATCGCCGATGGCGTTCTGGAAGGGCTGGCGCATTGGGGCGTCTTCGACAAGTGATCCCATACCCGCTCGGTCAATATTTACTTAGCCAGCTCATAAAAATAGTATATCCGGCATTGCTTTTGCCATGCCGGGTATTCCTCATCGACTATTTCAGCGGCAGATAGATGTCCGTCAAAAGCTCCGTCGGCGCAGCATCACGCGGGTTGTTGATATATTCCTCGAACATCACGGTATCGCGCACTTCACGACCGGACTTCGGCAGCCATTCGCCATAGAGCCATTGATAGGCCTTGTGCATATCGGCATAAGGCCCCTTGTGGCGCAGAACCGCATATTCGCCGCCATCGAGATGCCGGTGAACCAGCGGCGCTTCCGCCGGGACGTGCTCACCTTCCGTCACACAGGCAAACGCGCGCAGCTTGTCCTCCGCCACCAGATCGGGATCGTCGAGATAGACGCCGATCATTGTCATGTCCTGCCGGTAGAGCTTGCGCGCCTGCAGCGTGCCGGCGAGCGTTTCGAAAGCCCGGCCTATGCCCATATAGAAACCGGTATGGCCGACCCCGACCAGCTCGCGCCGGGAAATCGTTTTCGTCGTAACAGGATACATGTCGCCAAATCCTTTGCCGTTTGCCGATTGAAAGACCGTGTGGCTGCCCTCTCTCCGGTAGCGGGCCGGCGGCATGCCGAACGCCGATTTGAAAATCCTGGTGAAGGACTGGAGATTGGGGTAGCCGGTCCGTCTTGCGATTTCCTCGACAGAAAGGTTGGTTCCCACCAGATCACCCGCCGCCCGGTGCAGCCGCAACCGCTTGACGGTCGCCGCCAGCGTTTCGCCGTGCACCGCCCGGGTAGACCCGGTGCCAGTGATGCGGCGACAGGCAGGCGATATCGGAGAGCC
This sequence comes from Hyphomicrobiales bacterium, assembly GCA_900473045.1. GTDB lineage: Bacteria > Pseudomonadota > Alphaproteobacteria > Rhizobiales > Rhizobiaceae > Pararhizobium. The sequence goes on along the minus strand of UCKS01000019.1, from coordinate 138,090 downwards.
GATCAAGATCGAGCTCCTCGTCCAGATGATCGTGAATATAGGCTGATACGCGCCGCGGACGCTGCTCGTAAACCGCCCAGATGCTGTCTTCCTTCATGCCGATCCTCATACAAGCCGAACAACCGGACAGAACCACATCCGGATTTGACAGCGGCGATTGGAACACGGCTGGAAACGATTGGACAAAGAAAAACCGGACCTTTCAGCCCGGTTTTCAAATATCAGCAAATGGTAGGCGGATCAGCCAGCCAGTGCAGCTGCGACCGCCTCAATCGCTTCCGCAGCCTTGCTACCATCCGGGCCGCCAGCCTGCGCCATGTCGGCACGGCCGCCGCCGCCCTTGCCACCCAGCGCTGCAGAGGCGATGCGGACCAGATCGACAGCGCTGAAGCTCGATGTCAGGTCGTCGGTGACGGCGACCACGGCACTCGCCTTGCCGTCTTCGGAAACGCCGACAAAGGTGACCACGCCGGAACCGAGGCTCGTCTTGCCGTCATCAGCAAGGCTCTTCAGATCCTTTGGCTCGACGCCGGTAACCACCTTGCCGAGGAACTTTACGCCGCCAATGTCCTTGACCTGATCGGCAGAACCACCGGCATCGCCGCCGAGCGCCAGCTTCTTCTTGGCTTCGTTCAGCTCACGTTCCAGCTTGCGGCGCTCGTCCATCAGGGCCTCGACGCGGGTCAGCACTTCAGCCGGCTGAACCTTCAGGGTCGTGGCGAGCGTCTTGACCCGCTCGTCCTGTTCGTTGAGATAGGCAAGGGCCGACACGCCGGTCAACGCTTCCAGGCGCCGGACGCCGGCACCGACGGCGCTTTCGCCGACGATCCGCACCAGGCCGATCTCGCCGGTGGCGCCGACATGGGTGCCGCCGCACAGTTCGACGGAGTAGGGACGGTTGGCCTTGGCGCCATGGATGCCCTGCCCCATCGAAACGACACGCACTTCATCGCCATACTTTTCGCCGAACAGCGCCATGGCGCCCTCGGCAATCGCGTCATCGACGCTCATCAATCGTGTCGTCACTGGGCTGTTCTGCACGATGATCTCGTTGGCCATGTCCTCGACCACCTTCAGCTCCTCGGCCGTCATCGGCTTCGGATGCGAAACGTCGAAGCGCAGGCGCTCGGGCGCAACCAGCGACCCCTTCTGGGCAACATGAGTGCCGAGCACTTCGCGCAGGGCCTCATGCAGCAGGTGCGTGGCCGAATGGTTGGCGCGCAGGCGAGAGCGGCGGGCGTGATCGACATTCAGCGCAGCCGCATCGCCGACCTTGACCGTGCCGTCATCGACAACACAGAAGTGTACGAACAGGCCCTCGCCGCGCTTCTGCACGTCCGTCACCGTCAGCTTGGCGTGATCGGTCGAGATGACGCCGGTATCGCCCATCTGGCCGCCGGATTCGCCGTAAAACGGGGTCTGGTTGAGCACCAGCTGCACCGTCTCGCCCTTTGAGGCGGCTTCAATCGCCTTGCCATCGCGCACGACCGCCTGAACCACGCCCTCGGCGGTTTCGGTGTCGTAACCGAGGAATTCAGTGGCGCCGAGCTTTTCCTTCAACTCGTACCAGATGGTTTCCGTCGCCTTGTCGCCGGAGCCCGACCACGACGCGCGCGCCTCGGCCTTCTGGCGCTGCATGGCTGCGGTGAAAGCCTCGGTATCGACGCCGATGCCGCGGGCGCGCAGTGCGTCCTGCGTCAGATCAAGCGGGAAGCCAAAGGTGTCATAGAGCTTGAAGGCAGTCTCGCCGTTTAGCTGATCGCCCTCGGCCAGATCGGTGGTTGCGTCCGACAACAGGCCAAGACCGCGTTCCAAGGTCTTGCGGAAACGGGTTTCTTCCAGCTTCAACGTTTCCGAAATCAGTGATTCCGCCCGGACAAGCTCCGGATAGGCGCGGCCCATCTGGCCGATCAGGGCCGGCAACAGCCGCCACATCAGCGGGTCGCGGGCGCCAAGCAACTGGGCGTGGCGCATGGCGCGGCGCATGATCCGGCGCAGGACATAACCACGGCCCTCATTCGATGGCAGCACACCATCGGCGATCAGGAAGGCCGACGCACGCAGATGGTCAGCGATGACGCGGTGGCTGGCACGGCGATCGCCTTCGGCCTTGACACCGGTTGCCTCTTCCGACGCCGCAATCAGGGCGCGGAACAGATCGATATCATAGTTGTCATGCTTGCCCTGCAGCAACGCCGCGACGCGCTCGAGCCCCATGCCGGTGTCGATCGACGGACGCGGCAGGTCGACGCGCTCTTCCTTCGTTACCTGCTCGTATTGCATGAAGACGAGGTTCCAGATCTCGATAAAGCGGTCGCCGTCTTCGTCCTTGGAGCCCGGAGGGCCGCCCCAGATATGATCGCCGTGATCGTAGAAAATTTCAGAACAGGGACCGCACGGACCGGTATCGCCCATCGCCCAGAAATTGTCGCTGGTCGGAATGCGGATGATCCGGTCATCGGTGAGGCCGGCAATCTTCTTCCACAGGCCAAAGGCCTCATCGTCCGTGTGGTAGACGGTGACCAGAAGCCGCTTGGCATCGATGCCAAAATCCTTGGTGATCAGGTTCCAGGCAAGCTCGATCGCCCGCTCCTTGAAATAATCGCCGAAGGAGAAATTGCCGAGCATCTCGAAGAATGTGTGGTGACGTGCGGTATAACCGACATTGTCGAGGTCGTTATGCTTGCCGCCGGCACGCACGCATTTCTGCGCCGTTACTGCCGTCGAATACGGGCGCTGCTCAAGGCCGGTAAACACGTTCTTGAACTGCACCATGCCGGCATTGGTGAACATCAGGGTCGGATCGTTGCGCGGAACCAGCGGGCTCGACGCTACGACCTCATGGCCGTTCTTCTTGTAGTAGTCGAGGAACGTCGACCGGATTTCATTCACGCCGCTCATATTGCGCCCTTACCTCTTGCATCGGACCGTCCGCGACCTGCCTGGCCGAACCGCGAACCGGAAAACTTTTTGAAAATCGCGGATCAACGGACATCCGCTGATCCTCTCCCGCCCCATTGGAACACAGGCTTTTATCGTCCGGGCCAATCCCTGTCCAGACGGCAAAAGAAAACCGGCCGCTCCCGAAAGGAGCGGCCGGAAAACATCAGGTCGAAAATCAGGCGATCTTATGCCAGAGCAGCATCGTCATCCTCGTCTCCGGCTTCCGGGCCGCCGTTTTCAAGGAACTTTTCGGCAATCAGGCCGGCGTTCTGGCGCAGCGACAGTTCGATTTCCTTGGCCGTATCGGGATTGTCGCGCAGGAACGACTTGGCATTCTCACGGCCCTGGCCGAGGCGCTGGCTGTTATAGGAGAACCAGGCACCGGATTTTTCGACGATACCGGCTTTGACGCCGAGATCGACCAATTCGCCAGTCTTCGAGACGCCTTCGCCATACATGATGTCGAATTCAACCTGCTTGAAGGGCGGCGCCATCTTGTTCTTGACGACCTTGACGCGCGTCTGGTTGCCGACGACTTCTTCACGCTCCTTGACGGCGCCGATGCGGCGAATATCGAGACGTACGGAGGCATAGAATTTCAGAGCGTTACCGCCTGTCGTCGTTTCGGGCGAGCCGAACATGACGCCGATCTTCATGCGGATCTGGTTGATGAAGATGACCATGCAGTTCGACTTGGAGATTGAGGCGGTCAGCTTGCGCAGCGCCTGGCTCATCAGGCGGGCCTGAAGACCGGGAAGGCTATCGCCCATTTCACCTTCGATTTCAGCACGCGGCACAAGCGCTGCGACCGAATCGATGACGAGAACGTCGATGGCGCCGGAGCGAACCAACGTGTCGGTAATTTCCAGGGCCTGCTCACCGGTATCCGGCTGCGAAATCAACAGGTTTTCGAGATCGACGCCGAGCTTGCGGGCGTAGACCGGATCCAGCGCATGTTCCGCATCGACGAAGGCGCAGATGCCGCCCTTCTTCTGGGCTTCGGCAATGGTCTGCAGCGCCAGCGTCGTCTTGCCCGAGCTTTCCGGTCCATAAATTTCTATGACGCGCCCCTTGGGCAGTCCGCCGATGCCGAGCGCAATATCCAGGCTCAACGAGCCCGTCGAAACGGTTTCGATTTCGACAATGCTGTCTTTTCCACCGAGCTTCATGATCGATCCCTTGCCGAACGAACGTTCGATCTGGGAGAGTGCCGCTTCAAGTGCCTTGCTTTTATCCACCGATTTGTCCTCTACAAGCCGCAAAGAGTTTTGTGCCATGTGATCCACCTTTAGGTTATGGAAGCTGCTGAGGCAATGAAGCCGCCGATGAAAGCTATGTACACTTTTTGTTCTCATTTTGCAAGAGCGATCCATACACTTGAATTGGCAACATAAATCGATGCGTGTTCTTTTCTTGTTCTACATATTTCATATCTTCCGGAAATGACTGAAACAAAACGCAAATCGGCACGACAACGCAACGAATCGCCAGGGATCGGCACACAGGAAAACGCATGACAGGCAGACACGTTTCCATCTTTGGCGGCGCGCATATCGACCGCAGGGCCCGCATCTTCGGCACCACAGTGCCCGGTTCGAGCAATCCCGGCAGCTGGTTCGAGGAGGCTGGTGGCGGCGGCTTCAACGCGGCCCGCAATCTGGCGCGGCTTGGACTGGACGTCCGCATGATCAGCCCGCGTGGCGGCGATGCCTCCGGCGAGATGGTCGCCCGGGCGGCGAGCGAAGCTGGCGTTATCGATTGCCCCTTCATCTTCCTCGATCGCAAGACGCCAAGCTACACGGCCATTCTTGAAAATGACGGCAATCTGGTGATTGCACTGGCCGACATGGAGCTCTACCGGCTGTTTTCCCCCAGGCGATTGCAGCAAAAGGCCATGCGCGAAATCATCTCTGCGAGCGATCTGATCGTCACGGATGCCAACCTGCCCGATGAGACGCTGACGAGCCTGGTCGCCCGTGCAAATGCCGAATCGAAGCCGATTGCAGCCATCGCCATTTCCCCGGCGAAAGTCGCGCGGCTGGTGAAAAGCCTGCCCGGGCTCGATTTTCTGTTTCTGAACGAGGCTGAAGCGCGGGCACTGACCGGCCGCGATAGTGCGGAAGCGGCGGAATGGCCTGTTCTGCTGCAGGCGGCCGGCTTGTCCGGTGGCGTCATCACCCGCGGCGGCCAATCGGCGATTGCCTTTCAGAACGGGCGAACCGTAACGGTCGCGCCGCCACAGCTTGACGCGCTTGGCGATGTCACCGGCGCTGGCGATTCGCTCGCAGCCGGGTTCCTGTCGGCATTTATCCAAGGCGAACCGCTCGATCTTTGCCTGCGCTCCGGGGTTGCCGCCGCCGGTATCACCGTCCGTTCGCCGCTCGCCGTATCGGAAAAAATGTCGCGGGTAATGCTGGAAGACGCAATTCGACTTGTGCCGCCAGCCGAAATCCTGTCATGAACGCGCCTTAAAAAGCCAAATAAGGATCCGCGATGACCAAGCCCTTCTCCCCCCTTCTGCCGATGGAATATTCCAGCGAAGTCGCGGCCGCCAAGGCCCGCGGCGCGGCGATCGTCGCGCTGGAATCGACCATCATCACCCATGGCATGCCCTTCCCCGGCAATCTCAACATGGCCCGCAGCGTCGAGGCGATCATTCGTGAGGAAGGTGCTGTCCCGGCAACCATCGCAGTCATCGACGGTGTCCTGCATATCGGTCTCGAAGACGCCCAGCTGGAAGCGCTGGCACAGACGGAAGGCGCCATGAAGCTGTCGCGCGCCGATCTCGCCTTTGCGATCGCCGAGCGCCGCACCGGCGCGACCACGGTTGCCGCAACGATGATTGCCGCTGCCCGCGCCGGCATACGCGTCTTTGCCACCGGCGGCATCGGCGGCGTGCATCGCAAGGCAGAGGAGAGCTTCGACATCTCCGCCGATCTCGACGAACTGGCGCGCACCAGCGTCATCGTCGTCTGCGCCGGCGCAAAAGCCATTCTCGACATTCCAAAGACCCTTGAAGTCCTGGAGACACGCGGCGTTCCGGTCGTCACATACGACAGCGAAATCTTCCCGGCCTTCTGGTCGCGCGATAGCGGCCTGAAGAGCCCGTTAATGCTGAACAGCCCGGCAGCAATTGCCAATTTCCAGAAGATGCGCGACCTGCTCGGCGTCGATGGCGGCATGCTGATTGCCAATCCGGTACCAGAAGCAAACGAAATCCCGCGCGACGAAATGGAAATCTACATCACCCGCGCGCTGGACAATGCTGCGCGCGACGAGATTTCCGGCAAGAAAGTCACGCCCTACCTGCTCGACAGCATTTTCGGCCTGACCGACGGTCGCAGCCTCGAGACCAATATCGCACTGGTCGAAAACAATGCCCGGCTCGCGGCCGAGATTGCCGTCGCGCTGGTTTGAGTTAACACAACCATCCGAAAAATCAGGGGGCTGGTTTCCAGCCCCCGTTTCGTCAGCCCTGCTGCGCCGCCCGCGCAAGGCCATGCTTAATCAGCCGGTCGATGATTTCGGCATAGGCAATTCCGCTGGCGGCCAAAGCCTTGGCATACATGCTGATATCGGTAAAACCGGGGATCGTGTTGACCTCGTTGACGACAGCACTCATGTCGGGCCGCACGAAAAAATCGATGCGGGCCATGCCGTCGCATCCGAGCGCCCGGAAGGCACCTTGCGCCATTGATCTCAACTTTTGCGCGATTTCATCCGGCAACTGAGCTGGAACGCTAATAATTGCGCCGTCCGGGTCGATATATTTGGCATCATAACTGTAGAAACCGTGGCTGCCGGCAGGAATGATTTCTCCTGGAAGCGAGGCGATCAACGTGCCGTCGGTCTGTTCGAGAATGCTGAATTCGATCTCGCGCCCTTGAATGAACTCTTCGACGAGGATTTTCCGGTCGTGGCGGAAGCCTTCCGCGAGGGCAGCACGAAAGCCGTCTGCCGTTTGAGCCTTGCTGACACCAACCGACGAGCCCTGCCGGGCCGGCTTGACGAAAACCGTCGAACCGAGCGCCGCGACGACGTCATCGAAAGAGGGTGCGTCGCCCTGATGAAACGTCAGTGAACGCGCCACCGGCAATCCCGCTTCGTTCAACAGACGCTTGGCGACATCCTTGTCGATGGCGGTGGCCGAACCCAGAATCCCGCAACCGGCAAACGGCACCATCGCCACCTCGGCAAGTCCCTGTACCGAACCATCCTCGCCGTGCGGCCCATGCAGAACCGGGAAGACGATGTCGACCGGCGGCAGTTCGCGAATACTTTCGTCATCTGAAACACCGAAAAGGCGGCCGCGGCCGCCGGGCAAAAGGCAGACTTGCGTAGTCACTACGGGCAGAGGGTCGGGCAAGGCTTTGTCGCGCAGCTGATGCAGAAGCCATTTCCCTTGACGGTCGATCAGAATGGGGACGACATCGTATTTTTCAGCATCAAGCGCCTTGAATACATTGCGCGCCGACAGAACGGAAACATCATGTTCTGGAGAACGGCCACCAAAGAGAACTGCAACCCTTAGCCTTGAATTCATTCGAGCGCTCGCAAGATCGGAGGATGGGACGCTGCGTTTGGTCGAAAAGATCGTACAACCTTTCAGACCCTAACGCAGCGCGTGACACCTCTAGATGCAATCGCGAAACGGGCCTTTTTAGGACTGCAGAAACCCAGCCTAAAAATTTCGCGGCGAGCGGTTAACGCCACAGCGCACGGCCGATTGATGGCCGCACTCAACGCCCATCGAAAATGGCAAATCCGGCATGTTGCTGATGGCCAGCGGTTGCAGATCAGCTGTCGAGCATTTCCCGCACGGCGACGGCAAGCTGCTTCAGCGAGAACGGCTTCGGAAGGAAACCGAATTTGGCATCGGCCGGCAGGTTTCTGGCAAAGGCATCCTCGGCATACCCGGAGACGAAGATGAACTTCAGGTCCGGATAGGTCTTGCGGATTTCCTTCAGCAGGGTCGGCCCGTCCATTTCCGGCATGACGACGTCGGAAACGACGATATCGACGGCGCCGTTCAGTTCCGCCATGACTTCGAGCGCCTCGACGCCGGACCCGGCCTCGTGCACGGTATAGCCGCGGGTTTCCAGCATGCGCTTGCCGCCGCGGCGCACGGCCTCTTCGTCTTCCACCAGAAGAACAACCGCCGAGTTTCCGGTCAGGTCCGTCGGTTCCGGTTTGGCCGGGGCTTTTGCGGCCAGCGCTGCCGCCGCCTGCGCCTCGCCGGCCTCGCCCGGCAATGGGGCTTCTTCGATGTAGCGCGGCAGGAGGATGCGGAACGTCGTTCCCTTGCCGACTTCGGATTCGGGATAGATGTACCCACCGGACTGCTTGATGATGCCGTAGACCATCGACAGGCCAAGCCCGGTCCCCTTGCCAACTTCCTTGGTGGTGAAGAAGGGCTCGAAGATCTTGTCGAGAATTTCCGGCGGAATGCCGGTGCCCTGGTCGGACACCTCAACCATCACATAATCGTCCTCCGGCAATTCCCGGACATTGAGCGACGCGACTTCTGCGGCTGGCAGGTTGCGGGTGCGCAACGTGATGATGCCGCCATTGGGCATGGCATCGCGGGCATTGACGGCCAGGTTGAGTACAACCTGCTCGAACTGTCCCAGATCGGTGCGCACCGGCCAGAGATCACGGCCGTAATCGACCTCGAGTTTGACGTTGGTGCCGGTCATCCGGTCGACCAGCATGCGCAGATCGCCGACAACATCGGTCATCGACAGCACGGTCGGCCGCATCGTCTGCTTGCGCGAGAAGGCAAGAAGCTGACGCACCAGCACAGCCGCACGGTTGGCATTGCGCTTGATCTCCATCAGATCGGCAAAACTCGCGTCCGAAGGCCTTGCAGATAAAAGCAGGTGGTCGGAGGAGAGCAGGATCGCCGTCAGCACATTGTTGAAGTCATGCGCGATACCGCCCGCCAAGGTGCCGACGGCATTCATCTTCTGCGTCTGCGCCATCTGGGTTTCGAGCGCCTTCTGCTCGGTGATCTCGACGGCATAGACGATCGCCGCCTCTTCCGGCGCCTGGTCGCTCTGGTCGATCACCGCATGCACATAGAAGCGGAAATGCCGCGCCTCGTCGGTCGGGTGCAGCGAATCGATCGGTGCGATATCGCCCTGCCGGTCCTTGGCGGCATCCAGCGCATCGCGTAGCCGTGTCCGGTCGGTGCTGTGAACGAAGGCTTCCAGCAGTGCGCCGTGCTCCATGTCGTCCTGCGAAACGACGGCGGAGAACAGCTTGAGGAACGGCGCGTTGGTGCGCAGAATCCGGCCGTCGCCATCGACGGAGGCGATCGCCATCGGCGTGTTGTTGAAGAAACGGGTAAAGCGCATCGCGGCGATCGAGGCCGACTGATCGCTTTCGTCATCGTTGGAGCGGGCAAGAACGATCGTGCGGCTTTCGCCGGGGGCACCGTCGCGCGCCGAGGAGACCCGGTGCACCATGCGCACGGCAAAACTCTGGCCATTGGCCTTGCGCAGATCGAGATCGAGCGTCTTGGTCTTTTTCAGGCCAGGCTCGGCCTGTACCGACTGAACCAGTGCCAGCCCCTCGCCTGCGACGAGATCGGCGATGGTCATCGATCCCGGCTGGAACTTGGTCAGATCCAGGCCCAGCCAATCGGCAAGCGTCGCGTTGACATAGAAAATCTCGCCTTTCTTGCCGGCCGAGAAGAAACCGGCCGGAGCGTGATCGAGATAGTCGATGGCGTTCTGCAATTCCTTGAAGAAACGCTCCTGATCGTCGCGCTCCGACGTGATGTCGGAAATCTGCCAGATGTAGAACGGATTGCGGTCGCCATCTTCGAGCGGCAGGACGCGCGCTTTCAGGCGGAACCAGTGAGCGCCGGATCCGGCCGAACCGCCGCTCGAGCGTAACGGCTTCAAAAGCCGGAACTCTTCATGGCCGGTCTTGCCTTCGTGCAAACCGTTGGTTAGCCGGTAGATCGCCTCCGTTGCTTCGCGATTGCGCGACAGGATGGTTTCGAGCGACTGGATTTCGGTCGCCTTGGTGGCGCCGGTCAGCGCACCGTAGGCTGCATTGGCATAGATGATCCGGCCCTTGCGGTCGGTCACCAGCGTGCCGTCCTGATGGCCGTCGAGGAAGGCGCGCGCCAATTCGTCGGGACGCGATTGCGGCATCACCTCGATAAAGCCGATGACCGAGGACACCAGGAAGAAAATGCCGACCATGGCCAGCACGCCGAGAATGCCGAGCACGATCTGGTTTTCCAGTTGATCCTTGAAAATGACGAAGCCGACGGCCGAGGCGGTCAGCACGAGGGCGAGCAGAATGATCCGCAGCACCGTTCCGGGCCGCGTTCCACGGTCTACAATCGGCATGTGGTAGTCACCTGCCTGCCGCAATTTCGTCATAAGGCCCTCGTTTTCAACCGTGCCAGGCGCGTCCGGAATGAATGCGCAGGTTTGGTCTTAATGCTCGGATCAACGGCAGCCGGGGCGAATCTGCAACCCGCGCCGGCGGACCGCGAAACACCAAGCAAGAATCATCTTTAACAGCCGCAGGGAAGAGCAGAAAGCATCTCTGTGAAAGGCATTGCGGTCAATTCACAGGGAATGTCCCGCAAAACCTCGCCGAAGCTGGAAACAGCACTACATTGGCGCTAGGACAATGACCGGAACTGTTTGTTGCGACCTGAAAAAAGCCGTCAAATCGGCATGGGTCGCGGGTTTACAAAGGAGTACAGCACATGATCGAAGATATCGTTGGCAACAACGGTACCCGTTTCATCATTGCAGCGGGCGCTGTGGCTCTGGGCCTGCTTTGCCTTGTGGGCGTGCTCCGGTTCCTGCGCAACAGGCCGTCCTCTCCGTTCATCCGCGGCGGCAAGAACCGCCAGCCACGGCTGGCCGTACTGGATGCGGCGGCGATCGATACGCGCAGGCGGCTGGTGCTGGTGCGGCGCGACGATGTCGAGCACCTGATCATGATCGGCGGACCGACCGACGTCGTGATCGAAAGCCGCATTGCATCCTCGGCCCAGCCACAGGTGCAAGCTGCCATCGCTCAACCGCCAGCCGACGCTTCCATCGCCGCCCGCCCGGTTACAGAGCGTCTACCCACGGAGCGCGCCGCTGCGGAGCGTCCAGTGAGCGAGCGCCGGATTGCCCCCCAGGCGGAAGTGAAACTGGCTCCAGTGTCGGCCATGGGCCAGGCTCTTTATGGGGACAGCGCCGATGTTTCCCCACCACCGGCACGGGCCGCGCAGCCGGTGCAAACACGGGCCGATGCAGCAACACCACGACAAGCTCTCCCCGAGCGGACTACGCCGGTTCAGGCTCAGGTCCGTCCGCAACCTGTCGCGTCCAGCACGCCACCGCCTGTGTCGATCGAAACGGCCAGATCATCACCAGAAGATATTCTGGATGCTGCACGATCGCGGGTTCTGGCTGCAAACCAATCCGTCACCCCAGAGCGGCCTTTGGCCCAGGCACCTGCCGTTGCAGCCACCGCAGCAACGCAGGCACAAGCCGTTCCAAACTTGGCGGCTGCTCAATCGCAGCCAGATGCAAAAGCTCAGAAGGACGCCACCGCCCTTGAGTTTGAACGTATCCTTGACGCCCAGATCACCGGCGACCTCGGCAAGCTGAGCGCCGACCCCGTCCGTATCGACGGCGATGAGCGAACAAGTGCCTCTGCGCCCAATCCGGCAGGCCGCCAGGAACCGCGCCTTGGCGCAGCGCAAGGCAACCGCACCGAACCGTCGTTGGAAGACGAGATGAACCGGATGCTGAATGAGATCGCCGAAAACCGTAAGAACTGAGCCGGCTTGCCGGCATCGGCGACGATGCCGCGTCTGGGCCAATCACCCATCGCCATCAAAACAAAAACGGCGCGATCATCTCGCGCCGTTTTTTGATGTTTGAACCTGAAACGATTACTCGTCGCGGTAGACTTTTTCCCGGCGCTCGTGACGCTCCTGCGCCTCGATAGACAAGGTGGCGATCGGCCTTGCGTCGAGACGCTTCAGTCCGATCGGTTCGCCGGTTTCCTCGCAGTAACCGTACGTCCCCTCGTCAATTCTCTGCAGGGCCGCATCGATCTTGGAGATCAGCTTGCGCTGCCGGTCCCGTGCCCGAAGCTCGATGGCCCGGTCGGTTTCCGACGATGCTCTGTCTGCAAGATCAGGGTGGTTTGCACTTTCCTCGGCCAGGTGCCCGAGTGTTTCCCGGGCCTCACGGAGGATGTCATTTTTCCAGGCGTTCAGCTTTGCTCTAAAATATGCACGCTGGTTGGTATTCATGAATTCCTCTGTCTCAGACAAGACGAAGGAACTAAGATCGATCTTCTCACTCAACGCGATTCTCCTGAAGAACATCTCATGTGCGGCGGTGTATAGACCCATGCACGCGCCGTTTCAAGTCTTTGAAAAACAGCCCACCGTTTTTTAAGCCTTGCTTACTTGGGAGGCTAACAGGCTAATATTTCATCAAAATTACAGATTTTGAATTTTTCTCGAAATTGTCTTGCTGACGGCATCCAACATCCATCCTTAAAAATGCAGATCGACAGCGGCAAGTTTCGGATGCAGCTTTTTTCGAATTCTCTACAGCACAAGAAATAGGCAGATGTTTTTTCTTCCTTTTTGCACCTGCCTCTGAAGGGCGCTTCTTTCTTGCTTCGCTGCGCTTGAGACGGTTAGGCAATCTCTGGCGTTTCCTTTTGAAAAAATCACTGTCGCAGCTTGATCTTTCGGCGGCTCCGGCGGACAAAGCGTACACAGCCCGCATCGAATTGGCGTTCGCGCGGCAATGCCATTTCCAGGATATCCGCCATGCCCGCTGCGCCTGCTCCGGTTTTTCGTCTCTACCTTCTCCGGCATGCCAAGGCCGCCTGGGCGCTTCCCGGCCAGAAGGATTTCGACCGGACGCTGGATGACACGGGTTTTGCCGATGCCGAAATCGTCGCCGACATGGCTGCAGACCAAGGCCTGCGGCCAGATCTCGTTCTGTGCTCGACCGCTGTTCGCTGCCGGCAGACGGCGGATGCTTTCCGGCGGGCGATGACGGAGGATCTGGATATCCGCTACGTCGATGAACTCTACGCCGGTGGAGCAAGCGTTTATCGCGACATCATCGGCAGTCAGGCCCCTGGTCTTTCAGCGCTCATGGTGATCGGTCACAATCCGGTGATCGAGGAAATCCTGCGCGGCATTCTCGGAGAAGAGGCCGCAATCAAAGTTGCCCCGGGCGGTTATCCTGCCGGTGCGCTTGCCGTGATCGACTTCGATGCACGACCCTCCGATGGCACCCTGCCGCTTGGAACTTTGACCGCATGGCTCGATCCGGACAGTCACAGCCGGTGAAAGCTGTTCGCCAACCGCATATAGTAAACCTTTATTCGGCCGCCCCGGCGCACTATATCGCAAACGACATGTATGGCCGTGAAGCCATATCCCGCTGATATCCGAGGCCCGACTCTTGCCGCCATTCATGACCCGCTTCACCGATGACGCACGGCTTGCGCTCGATACGTTGACCGACCGGGCATCGGGTTTCGTCAATCCGACGTTGCGCCTCGGCGTCACCGGCCTTTCCCGCGCAGGCAAGACCGTGTTCATCTCGTCGCTGGTCCACAATCTCCTGAATGGCGGCCGCCTGCCCGTCTTCGAAGCCGTCCGCTCCGGGCGGGTCTCGAAAATCCGGCTGGAGCCGCAACCGGATGATGCGGTGCCACGCTTTCAGTACGAAGACCATATTGCAGCGCTGGTGCGCGACCGGCTCTGGCCGGATTCGACGCGGGCGATCTCGCAATTGCGCATCACGCTCGACTATGAAAGCGCCAGCGGCTGGAACCGGATGTTTTCGCCCGGCAGGCTGTCGATCGACATCGTCGATTATCCCGGTGAATGGCTGCTCGACCTGCCCCTGCTCAACCAGGACTTTCGCACCTTCAGCGAGCGCACGGCGGATCGCGCCAAAACCGGCGTCCGCGCCGAACTGTCGGCGGACTGGCTGGCGCTAGCCTCCTCGCTCGATATCGCGGCACCTGCCATCGAGGCGGACGCCCGTGGGCTCGCCGAGGTCTTCACCCGTTATCTGCGGGCCTGCAAGTCGGACGAACGGTCGCTGTCGACGCTGCCGCCCGGCCGTTTCCTGATGCCCGGCGATCTCGAAGGCTCACCGGCCCTGACCTTCTCGCCGCTGCCGGACCTTCCGCAAGGCCGTGCGCCAAAAGGATCGCTCTGGGCCATGATGGAACGGCGTTACGAGGCCTACAAGACCCACGTGGTCAAACCGTTCTTCCGCGAGCACTTCGCCAGGCTCGACCGGCAGATCGTGCTGATCGACGCGCTGCAGGCGATCAACCGCGGCCCGGAATCGCTGCTCGATCTGGAGAGCGCGCTGGCTGACGTTTTGGCGAGCTTCCAGCCCGGAACGAATTCGTTCCTGTCATCCTTTCTCACCAAGCGGATCGACAAGGTGCTGATCGCCGCCACCAAGGCCGACCATCTGCATCATGAAAGCCACGACCGGCTTGAGCGGATCACCGAGCGCCTTGTCCGGCGCGCCGTCGAGCGTATCGGCATGAGTGGCGCCGGCCTAGAAGTCATGGCCATCGCCTCGGTCAGGGCGACCCGCGAGGCGACCGTCGATCACGACGGTCACACCCTGCCGGTCATCGTCGGCACGCCGATTGCAGGCGAAACCATCAACGGCGAGACCTTCGATGGCGAACGGAAAACGGCGATATTTACCGGTGACTTACCGAAGAATCCCGATGAGCTTTTTCAAGACCTTGAATCCAGGCCGGAAGAAAGCCTGGTGCCCGATCTGAGCTTTGTCCGCTTCCGGCCGCCACCGATCGAAGAGACCGGCGGCGGCCTAAAACTGTCCGTCCCGCATATCCGGCTCGACCGGGCCATGCAGTTCCTGTTCGGAGACCGTTTGGCATGAGCGACACACCGAAGATTCCGCAGCGAAAACCTGCCGTGTTCACCATCGGTACCGATCCATCCATCTCCGCCGAAAGGCCGGCCCCGACGAAACGTTCACCCGCCAGTTTCGGCGACAAGATCGTCATGACGGCCAATGCCGATGATCCTTTCGCGGCGACCACGACTGCCCTGCCCGACACGCCTGAAGCCGCACCACGCAAACGGCGCTTCTCTTTCGCCAAGCTTGCCGTTGGCGCGATAAGCATTTTGATTTCCCTGGCGGTCGGCCTCTGGGTCGACAGCCTCGTGCGCGATCTTTTCACACGCGCCGACTGGCTCGGTTATCTCGCCATTGGTGCTGTCGCCATCGGCCTGATGGCTTTCTTGGTGATCATTGCCCGGGAACTGTCGGGCCTGATGCGGTTGAATGCCGTGCAGGCCCTGAAGCAGGAGACCATCGATGCCGGCCTGTCATCGACGGCAAAGCCGGCGCGGCAGGTGATGGCCCATCTCGTCCATCTGCTGGCCACCAAGCCGCAGACGGCGCGAGGGCGCCTGCGGTTGAAGGAAACCGAGACGGAGATTATCGACGGCCCTCACCTGCTCGACCTGACCGAGCGCGAACTGTTGACGCCGCTCGATCGCGAAGCAAGGGGCCTGATCCTCAACGCCTCAAAACGCGTCTCGATCGTCACCGCCGTCAGCCCACGCGCGCTCGTCGATCTCGGCTATGTGATTTACGAATCGGCCCGGCTGATCCGGGCCATGGCCGATCTTTACGGCGGCCGGCCGGGGACATTGGGACTGTTGCGGCTGATGCGCGATGTCATTGCCCATCTGGCTGTCACCGGCTCGATTGCGGCCGGTGACAGCCTCATCCAGCAGGTGCTCGGCCATGGCCTGGCTTCGAAACTGTCGGCGAGGCTGGGCGAAGGCGTCATCAACGGCCTGATGACCGCACGCATCGGCATCGCCGCGATGGATCTGTGCCGGCCGATGCCGTTCCGGGCGCTGAAACGCCCTGGCATCGGCGATTTCATCGGCGACCTGACACCCGGCTCATCCAAGGCGAGGGCAACCGAGGGCGACGGCTAGAGCGCTTCATCTTCAAACGGAAGCGATTCTGTCGGCTCAAAACGGCCGTTCCGCACGAAGGATGGCGCAGAGCGATGCCGATCCATCGGGTCAAGCCGTCCGAAACAGTGGACGGCCGTTTTCAGCCAACCCGAAGGGGCGGATGAATTTCGGCAGAACGCTTCCGTTTGAAGATGAAGCGCTCTAGATGCCGCCATACCAGTCGTAGCCGAGATCTTCCCAGAAGCCGCCCTTGCCACCGCCAAACGGCGCCAGCGACGAGACGAGCTCGATGCCTTTGATGTATTTCGCCATCTTGTAGCCGAGCTGGCGCTCGACACGGACCCGGAGCGGCGCACCGTTGGCGATCGCCAGCGGCTTGTCGTTGTTGCCATAGGCGAGAATCGTCTGCGGATGGCGCGCATCAATGAGGTCGATCGATTCGTAATAGGGTACGGCGTCTTGCGGCCCCAGATTCATCGTGTCGTAGCAGTGGAACACGACGAACCGTGCCTCCGACTTTACTTTGGCTTCATCGAGAATCTGCCGTAACGGTACGCCGGTCCATTTGGAAATGCAGCTCCAGCCCTCGACGCAGTCATGGCGGGTGATCTGCGTGCGAGACGGCATATTGCGTAACTCGTCGAGGCTAAAGCTCACCGGCTTTTCGACCAGCCCGCCAACCGTCAGCCGGTAGCTGGAGAAAGCCGCGTCCTTCAGCGCCAGATAGTCGGGATCGGTCGGATCGGTGGTGCCGTTCGGCCGTTGACCCTGGCGGATTTCGCTGGCGGCAAACTCCGGAACCAGCGTATCGTCGCCGATCAGTGCACGGTGGGCGCGGTAGCTCAGCCCGTTTGCCGAGGCTAGAAACTGTCGAACCGGGCTTTGCCCCGCCAACAGGCTGTCAAAGGCATCGCAACCTGAGAGCGGAATGGCGGACGCGGCAACGCCCGCGATGGTCAGGAACTTTCGCCGATTGATGATGAAGCGAGTCATGCCGAGCGCTCCTCGTTCTTCTTCTCATCCGTCCGATACCAGCCAGTGATGATCGACCGCATTTCGTTCAGCGGCCCTGCGGCCAAAACCATGAAGATGTGGATCAGGAAAAAAACCACCAACGCTGCCATACAGAGGAAATGGATGGTGCGTGCTGTCTGCCGCCCGCCAAAAATATCGAGCAGCCAGGGCCAGGCCGCATTCATGCCCGGCGACATGGTCAGGCCGGTCGCAATGATCAGCGGAAAGATCACCAGTAACACGCCGGCATAGGCCAGCTTCTGCAGGCCATTGTAACGGCCGTCATGATGGAACCGGAAGCGCAGATGATCAACGATGCTGCGCGGCAAAGCCCTGATGTCGGCGATGGAGGGAAGAATATCCCGCTTCAGATGCCCGCTGATCAGGCTGCTGACGAACCAGACAAGGAAGGCGGCAACGAAGAACCAGGCAAAGAAGAAATGGACGACGCGCCCCGTTGCCAGATCCTGGTAGGATGGCAGTGTCGCCCATGCCGGGAAGCCGCGATAGGCCGGATCGTCGGCCGTTCCGCTCATACCGAACACGCCGGTGGTATTAAAACTGTGACCAAGAACCGTGGTGTAGCCTCCGACTGTCCCATCGGCTGCCTGCATCGCACGCATCGAAAGGACGCTGTTTTCAAATTCGAAGCCGGATTGATTGCCGATATAGAGCTGAGGATGGGCATTGAAGATCTGCAGCCCGCTCAACAGCAGGAAGAAGAGCGCAATCGCCCAAGTCCAGTGGGTCACGCGCGTAGCGATACGGTGACGGTAGATAACGGTTTTCTCGTCGTTATTCGGCGCAGAGCGCGACTCGATGTCGTCCATGATGGTCATCCCGGACCTCCCTTTATATGCGCTACTACGTAACAAACCGTGCTGTTGTTTCAAAAGCACATCCGGTCACCGATGCACACGTCATGGTGATCTACAGGTGAAAGAACCGAATTCCCAATAGCTTAGATATTTTGTTACGTTCCGGATGAACAAATCGTGCATGTCGCTGCCCGCGATCCAGCAAGCCGGCGAAACGCTCCATTAACCATTTAAGTGCAAATGTAGCCTCACATTCCTGACATCGACCATCAAGGATCGTTCATGTTCTCGCGCCCTTCTTTGATCGCTCGCGGCGTTGCCGCAGCTTCGCTCGCAGCCCTGACCTGCGCTGCATCGCCTGCTTTTTCGGGCGACGACAAGGCGTTCTTCGAGCAGGTTTCCGGCCAGTGGAAAGGTCCGGGTGAGATCGTCGCCGGCAAGTACAAGGGTACGAAATTCACCTGCGACCTGATCGGAGAACCGGCAGAAGGCGCATCCGCAGGCATCAAGCTCGATGGCACCTGCCGCGTTGGTGTTTTCAAGCAGCCGATGTCGGCTCTGATCACGCAGAAGGGCAAGACCTATACCGGCAAGTTTCTTGATGGCGCCAACGGCAAGGGCCTCGATATCGTCTCGGGCAACGTTGCCAAGGATAAGGTCGTCGTCGGCATCAACCGCAAGAAGCTGAACGGTGCGATGATCGCCCGCCTGCAGGATCCCTCCACCCTGAATATCACCATCTCGGTGAAGGTCGAAGACACGATGGTTCCGGTGATCGGCGTCAGCCTCAGCCGCCAAGTCGACAACATGGCTGTCGGGTCGATCGAATAAGAAACGCCTAAAGGGTAGTTCAAGAGCCGGCTTGTCCGGCTCTTTTACGTTCAGGACTGCGGATTTTCTGCAATCCGCTGCCACCAGTCGCTGCGCGGATCGGCGATGTCTATACCCGCCACGTCAGCGTCCTGCAGCCAAGCGGCAACAGTACGGCCGGCGATGGTAAGGTCCGGCGCAAAATCCGCCAATGGCTTCAGGACAAAACCGCGCTCGGTCATCCGTGGATGCGGTAACTCCAACGTTTGTGAACGCTGTACGCGATCGTCGTAAGTCAGAACGTCGATATCGATCGTCCTCGGCCCCCAGCGTTCCAGCCGCTCCCGCTTCATCTGGCGTTCAATCGACAGGCAGGCATCAAGCAGATCGTCCGCCGACAACGTCGTCCTCACAGCAGCGCAAGCATTGAAGAACCAGGCCTGATCAATCTTCCCCCAGGGCGGCGCCCGGTAGAGTTTTGAAACACTGACCACCGTACTATCCGCCCGCGTATCCAGAAGGACGAGCGCGCGCGCCATCGATGCTGCCGGGTCGCCGATATTTCCGCCAAGGCCAAGCGTCGCCAGATGCTCCTCCATGTCAGGCAAAATGCTCGACCGTCACTTCGACGTAATCGAGCACACCCGGGACCGGTGCATTCGGCTTGCGGATCGATATTTTCGCGCGGCGAATTTGTGGGAAAACCGAACAGAGCGTGGTTGCCACTTCCAGCGCCAGGGCTTCGATCAGGTAGCGGCGACGTCCCGTGATGATCTTCTCAATCTCGGTGAAGGCAATGCCATAATGCACTGTATCATTGATGGAATCGTCAACCAGCGCCGTCCCCTGGACAACATCCAGCTCCGCATCGACGAAGAACCGCTGCCCGAGGAACTCCTCCTCGTCATGGACGCCATGGCGGGCAAAGAACGCGCAATTCTTCAGGGTGATCGTGTAGATCGCAGTCATGGTCGATTTTCCTTCCCAGGCCATTCCGGCATCCGTCTTTTTGCGGCCAGCATAGCATCCGCCACCAGAAGCGCATCCCTGTTGATTGCGACATCGTGTACCCGGAAAACAGCGGCCCCCGCTATTCTCAGCAACGCGGTCGTTGCTGCCGTGGCCACATCCCGCTCCTGCGCCTCACGGCCGGTAATACCCCCGAGAAAGCGTTTTCGCGACGTGCCAGCCAAAAGTGGCAATCCGAAACCGGACAGTTCGTCAAACCGGGCCATCAACGCGACGTTCTCATCGGTATCCTTGGCAAAGCCGAAGCCCGGATCAAGCACGATCCGCTTGCGCTCGACACCGGCTGCAGCGGCGATCTCCAGAGACCGTTCAAGGAAATGATATTGATCGTCCACGACATCGGCGCGTTTTTCGCGGTCGCGGCCAGTGTGCATGATGCAAAGCCCCGCCCCGGCCGTGGCAGCGACATTGGCAAGATCAGGCTCTCGCTGCAGTCCGTGCACGTCGTTGATGATATGGGCGCCTGCGGCGATCGCCAGGCTCGCTGTCTCGGCGCGGTAGGTGTCCACAGATATGATCACATCGGTGCGGCCGGCCAGTGCAGCGATGACCGGCAGCACACGGCTTTGCTCTTCTGCAGCCGTGACCACGGCGGCGCCCGGACGGGTCGATTCACCACCGATATCGATAATCCCGGCGCCGTCGTCGATGCAACGCAGCGCCTGCGACACCGCCGCCTCTGGTCCGGCATAGCTGCCGCCGTCGGAAAACGAATCCGGGGTTACGTTGATGATCGCCATCAACAATCCCTTCGGGCCGAGCGTCAACATGCGGCCATGTGCCAATGCCCATTCGAACGGCTGGAAAGGATCGATCATGATGGCTTCATTCCCTTTCTTGCAGTCGGCGCACGAATCGACAGCCGTTTGACGGCGCCGGCACGGTTGGCAAACAGCAAATATCCGAAATACATCGGCTTTTCCGGTTTAACGGGAGCTGTTGCCTATTTGCTGTTGCGCTCTGGCTGGCTATGCCCCAAGCTCTTGGGAAGTTCAACTGCCGAGACCTGTAAACATATGCCGACTGGCCGCATTTCACTCGCCACGCTTCTGATAGCAAGCTTCGTGGCGAGCACTTTTTCGACAGCCTATGCCGAAACCGTCGTGAATAAGAGTATCACGTATTTCTCGATCGGCGGCCGCACGGCAGAGGAGCTGGACAAGGCGCTGTCGGAAAACGGGCCGATGATGAAAAGCAGCGGTTCGCGCCATCCCGGCGCCACCAAGATCAAATTCGGCGGTACGGTCACCTATGTGAAACACGGCAACCGTTGCACCGTCGGCAGTGCAAAGGTCACGCTCAGCACCCGGCTGATCCTGCCGCGCTGGAAAAACCGCCGCAAGGCAAGCCGCGACCTCGGCCTTGTCTGGGATACGCTGTCAAGCGACATCAAGCGCCATGAGGAACGGCACGCCGAAATTGCCCGCAACCACGCACGCAAACTCGAAAAGGACTTCCTGGCGCTGAAACCGGAAGCAGATTGCGAACGCATGCAGGCCCGCGTTGCCCGGCTGAGCGAAACCGCCATCCAGGACCATGATCGTGACCAGGCCCGGTTCGATCGCATGGAAGCCGCCAATTTCGACCGCCGGATGATCCGGTTGCTGCAATACCGGCTTGATACGCTGAAAAAGCGGTAAACACCGGCCTACGGTAGAATCATGTCCCACACAGTCCGGAGCGGGAATCGCGTAACTTGCGCCAAGCTTGCGCGTCAACAGTATCTCATTGGTGATTTCTAGCGATATAACAGCGCCGCAAGATGCGCTACAGTGCAATCATAGAGTGAAGAACAGGCAAACAAACCGGCTTCACTCCTGCCTGGATTACTGAGTACGCACCCATATGGATGCGCCGTTTCCGGAATTTGTTTCGCGCTTGACTGCCTCGTCCGGGTTGATGTTCGACCGGCGACCCCATCAAGCAGGTTGTGTTCTCCTGGCGTATCCTGATGCAGCAGATGTTCCCTCCCTCATCTGCATGCGATGCGCCCTCCTGGCCCCGCCTGTCGATCGCGACGAGCGGGGCTTTTTTTGCGGCGATTGTGAGATCGGCCAAGCCTGAAATCAGGCCTGACGCTCGGGAACATGAACGACGAGACCATCCAGGCCGTCGTTCATCTTGATCTGACAGGAGAGCCGCGAGGTCGGCTTCACGTCGTAGGCGAAATCAAGCATGTCCTCTTCCATTGCCTCCGGGGCGCCAACCCGCTCTGACCATTCATCATCCACATAGACATGACAGGTGGCACAGGCACAGGCGCCGCCGCATTCGGCCTCGATGCCAGGCACCGAATTGCGCACGGCGTTTTCCATGACGGTGGAGCCTGCTTGAACCTCAAGATCGTGGCGCGTGCCGTCAAAGGCAATGATACTCAGTTTTGGCATTGTTTCTTCCGGATGCTTGGCGTTGTTTCGGCTCGCCGCAAGAACAAACGCCGCCCCGAAACAGAGGCGGCGGCGGAACGCGGCAAATTCATCCGATTTCTTCCAACAAATCCCATCGCCAGTCAACTCGCACGGGTTTTGGCATGGTCCGGCAACAGCCGTCCCCCTCTGTCACCGGACATTTCACCAGCGGAGGCCAGTTAAAATTACCGGCAGAGTTTCAGGATAAACAATTCGGCCTCAAGCACGGCTGCACCGAGAGCCGCAAGTTTGGCAGCGTCATGCGGCGCCGCTTCAACCGCAGCCGCAGTCTCGGCTACGCCGAAAGCGCCAACGGCCAGAGCCGCGCCGCGCAGGCGGTGGGCGGTCGCCAGCCGGGCATCGGCGCTGTCGGATGACAGGTCCTTCATCAACTGGCGGGTCTGGCGGGCAAACATTTGCAGCACTTCGATTTCGAGAAGCTTGTCGCCCATCGTCTGCGTCGCCAGATGCACGAGATCGATAGGCCGCGACGTGGATGAGCAAGCGCCCCCGAAATTATCGGGTGCTTCGAATGCGATCTTGAGAGCCGCCATGTGCCAAATGTCCTTGTTGTTTTTTTCTGACGCACCGGCTCGCAACCGGGCGTCCCGTTTTTACCCGGTTCGCTTCTCCATGACGCCCCGGGTTTCCCGGATTTGTCTGGAAGTGCCTGACCTGTCTACCTATTATGTGGCTTGAAGATGGCGCGAACCGTGTGGTCCCCTGCCCTGCAAAGCCGCTGTTCCCGTCGTTTCTGGGCTGATTAGACCGGAGCGGCGCTGCTATCTGATTAAAACGCGGCACAATGCCGGCAGCTTTCGCTTGGCATGGTTAACGGCTCTTAAACTGCCTGATTACAAGGGTTTTTGGCCGAAATGCCTCCAATTCTCATTAAGAACTTGTTAGGATTTTAACGAATGCCGGAGGGGCTTAATTGTAAGAAACCGGTGAATGTGTCACTACGGTACGTTGAGGGATATGTTTATGTCTTTGGGTGTAAACGGTCCTGACGGAATACTGTATTGAATGAAGCACCTACGGGTCTCAATGCGTTATCCGTCGGTGCGAGGTTTGAAATGGGTGCATGTCAGGGTTCTGCGTAGATGGTATGCGCGTATCCTCATGTCACCGTCCGAGTTTCGGAGGTGTTCCCAATGCAGGCGGTGTTGCGGCGGATCCTTCCGAAAGGACAGTTTAGTAACGAGGCGTATCCGCATGGCGACCAATAAAAGCAATGAGTCGATCGACGACAAGGCATTTCAAGCGTTGGAAGACGCTCTGAAAATCGATTTTGACGAGCTTAAGTCTGCCCTCAACGACAAGACTTCCCTGGACCAACCGGAGGAAAAAGTGTCTGAGCCGATCAAACAGGCACCCGCGCCCAGCCAGGCGAAGAACGCCAAAGCACAGCCTGACCAGGCCGCCAAGGCCGCCCGTGCTGCCGAAACCCAGAGAAACCTGTCTCCCGAACCCGCTCCCAAAGCCCCATCGTTTGCGCCCGCAAACGATGATGGCCGCAAGACGCCGGCCGCCATCCTGCGATCGCTGGATGTCCGTTCCAGCCGTTCGGCGATGCGCATTGCCGCTGCCGTATCCGCCCTGTGGATCATCGGTGGCCTCGGTGTTGCCAATCTTCTGTACGGCCCGGACATCTGGCAGATCCGCTCACTCGCCGACCTCTCGGCCATGCCGGGCGCCATCGGCGTGGCGATCTTCATCATCCTGCCGGTGATGCTGTTCTTCTCCTTTGCCATCATGATTTCGCGCGCCCAGGAATTGCGCAGCGCCGCCCGCTCCATGGCTGAAGTCGCCTTGCGCCTTGCCGAGCCGGAAACCGCCGCCTCCGAACGCATCATGACCGTCGGCCAGGCGGTTCGCCGCGAGGTGTCGGCGATGAACGAAGGCATCGAGCGGACCATCGCGCGCGCGACCGAACTCGAAACCCTGGTTCATTCCGAAGTCAACGCGCTTGAACGCAGCTATAGTGACAACGAATTGCGCGTCCGCACGCTGGTGCAGGAACTCGGCCTCGAGCGCGAATCCATCGTTGGCCATGCCGAACGCATCCGCTCGTCGATTTCCGGCGCTCATATCCAGCTCAAGGACGAACTGGCAATTGCCGGCGACGACATTTCCAACCGTATCGCCACATCCGGCGAGGCGTTTGCCTCGATGATCGAAACCCGCGCCGCTGCCCTGATGGAGCGCTCCGACAGCGCCACCCAGACGATCGGCGCCATGCTGTCGACGCGCACCGACGCCCTGCTCTCGGGCCTCACCACCGCCGGCGTTTCGCTGAGCAACGAATTCGACACCCGCCTCGACAATCTCAGCCAGACTTTGGCAAAACGTGGCCAGCAGCTTCTGGGTCAGTTCGAGACCCGCGCCTCCTCGCTCGATGCCAATACAGAAAAGCTGAACGCCGCCCTCAACGAGCGCGCCCGCCAGCTGAACGAGACGTTGATCGCCCGCACACGCGATCTCAACGAGAGCCTGAATATTGGCCAGCAGGCCATCACCGGCGGCCTCGACGACATCCTGCACACACTGAATGCCACGCTGGATGAAAAGGGCGCCAACTTCCGCCAGAGCCTGAAGTCCAGCGCCGACGACATGATCATGGATATTGATCTGCGCACCGGCTTCTTCGACGAAAAGCTGCAGACGACGGTCGGTCACCTGTCTACGGCCTTCGACAGCCGCTTCCACGAATTTGCCACGGCCTTCGACAAGCGCGCCGGCTTGCTGGACTCCAAGCTGATGGAGAGCCTCGCCCGCATCAACCAGTCGGTGACCGGCGGTGCAGACTCGATCGGCGGCATTCTCGACGGCGGTATCGAGCGCTTCGAATCCGCTCTGTCGGACCAGTCGCTGACACTGGCGACGACGCTCGGCACGACTCAGGATTTCATCGAACAAACCATCAGCGGCAAGACCGCCGAACTGAGCGACGCCATCGGCAACGCGCATGTGCGCATCGACAGCGTGCTGCAGGAGCGTTCCGGCACTCTCATGGGTGCGCTTACGGCGGCGCAGGACCGGCTTGAAACCGGCTTTGCCCAGCGCGCGATCTCGCTTGAAACAGCCCTCACCGAGAGCCAGCAGCGTCTTGCCGAAACGCTGGATGCCCGCACCAGCGCCATTGCTGCCAGCAACCAGCAGCTGGCTCAGAACCTGGACACGCACACGACCGGCTTCATCGACGGTCTGCAGGCGATCCACGGCCGCATCGAGGAAACACTGACCAATCGCGCCGACGAGATCACCACGTCGATCGCCGCCAGCCAATTGCGCCTCGACAACACGCTGTCGGAACGCACCGTCGAACTCTCCAGCCTGCTCGCTGCAAGCTCGGAATCCATCGACAGCGCCTTTGAAGGTACGGCAGAACGGATCGATACGATCCTGTCGCACCGCACTGGTGCGCTCGCAAACGTTCTGTCCTCATCGACGGCGGCAATCGACGGCGCATTCGATGGTACCGCAGAACGTCTCGACACCATCCTGTCGCAGCGTACGGGTGCACTTGCAAACGTGCTGGCCTCATCGACCACAGCGATCGACGGCGCATTTGATGGGACCGCAGAGCGCCTCGATACGATCCTGTCGCACCGAACCGGCGCCCTCGCCAATGTGCTGACCTCCTCGGCCGGCGCGATCGAGCAGGCCATCAGTGGCACCACCGAGCGCATGGACAGCGTCATGTCCGGACACAGCCGCGCGCTCGGCGATACGCTCGCCGCGCAAACCGCCACACTCGACACGCTTCTGTCCGAACGCTCTGCCGAAATCGCCGGCACGATGTCTGCCCGCGCCACGGAAATGACGGATACGCTCAGCAGCCGCACGGAAGAAATTGCCGATAGCCTCGCCTATCGCGCCAGTGCGATCGCCGAAACGATGGCCGATCGTGTCGGTGATATCGAACAGCAGCTTTCCGGCCGTGTCGCCGAAATCGCCGGCACGATGACCAGCACATCGGCCGGGATTGCCAGCGCCCTCTCCGGCCACGCCTCCGAACTGGCCTTGGCCATGACAGGCAGGGCCTCCGATATCGAGCAGACGCTTTCCGGCCGTGCCGACCAGCTGGCGGCTTCGCTTGCATCGACGCACGACCAGATCCGCGCAACGCTTGACGACCGGATCAATGCGATCAATGTCGCCGTCGCCCACGGGACCGACCAGCTTTCGGACGTGCTGGCCGAACAATCGATGTCGATTGCCACGACACTGGCCACCAGTGCCAGCATGCTGGAAATGTCGCTGGAAGAACGCCAGGCGGAACTCGGCGGCACCATCGACAAGAGTGCGCTTGCCCTTGAGCAGCGCATGCTTGCCAGCACGAGCCACGTGGCGACCCAGCTCGGCGAAACCGCCGACCAGATCAGCCGCGCCGCCGACACCCTGACGCACCGGATGGACACGTCGCTCACCAACATCAACAGCAGCGTCGACGAGACCGGCGCACGCATCGAAAGCAGCCTTGGCGTCTTGGAAGGCCGTATTCGCGAGAGCGTCGGCGGCGTCAGCGAATTCGTCGACAATGCCGGCCAGAAGATCGCCGATACGCTGTCGGCCAAGGTATCCGAACTGGATCAGGTCAGTGACCGTGCAGCCGCGCGCATCGCCGGCAGCCTGTCCGGACACACCGGTGAAATCGACCGGATCGGTGGCGTTGCCGCCGCACGGATTGCCGAAACACTGTCTGCCCATACGGCTGAATTCGATCAGATCAGCACGGCCGCTGCCGCCATGATCACCGACAGCCTGGCTGGCCGGACAGAAGAGATCGACCGCGTCGGCAATGCTGCCGCAGCCCGCATCGCCTCAACACTGTCCGATCACACGGCAGAACTGGACCGCGTCAGCACCCTCGCCGCCGACCGGATCGCCGTCAGCCTGGCTGGCCGTACCGACGAGATCGACCGGATCAGTGGCGAAGCCGCAACCCGCATCACCGAGACGCTCACCACCCACACCGCCGAACTCGACCGCGTCACGGCAGCTGCCGCAACACGGATCGAGGCCAGCATCGAAGGCGGCACAGGCCGCATCGAAGAGCGCCTCGGCACGATGGACCGCGCCCTTTCGATCGGCCTCGACAATGTCAGCCGCACGATCGAAGGCAAGGCTGCAGGCCTCGTCACCAACCTGCGCGGCGCCGTCGGCGAAGCAGCCCAGGGCATTGATGCGGAAGCACTGCGCTCTGCCGAACTGCTGGCGAAGGCCGGTGACGACTTTGCCCAGGCAATGGCTGCACGGCAGGCCGACTTCCAGTCGGCTGTGGAACAGACGGCAGCGACCGCAGCGATGCGCAGCGCAGAGCTTGCCCGTTCCGTTGGCGAAGCATCCGACGGCGCAGCCGCCCGGATCGCCCAGACACAGTCGCGCGTCGCCGAACAGGCATCGTCGCTGAGCCAGAGCCTGACCGACGTCGAGAAGGCCCTGGAAGCCCGTGGCAACACCATCCGCACCACCCTCGACGACAGCACCCGCGAGCTCAACTCGATGCTGGCCGGCCGCTCCGCCGAACTGACGCGCATCATCGACGAGCAGGCGCGCCCGATCATCGACCAGTATGCAGCAACCGGCAAGGAAGCCGCCGACCGGATCAGCGAAGTCGCCCAGCAAAGCGCTGAGCGCCTGCGCGCCGAAAATGCCAATCTGCTCGACAGCCTGAGCGCACGCACCGGCGAAACGCTGAATGCGATATCGAGCCGCGCCGAAGAAACGGCCAAGGCCATGAAGATGGTCGAGAACCGTCTGCAGTCGACGGCCATGGGGCTGATCGACCAATTGGCCGCAAGCAACAGCTCGATTGCCGGCGTCATCGAACAGGCCAGCACCAACCTCGGCGCCATGGACGAGCAGCTGGAATCGACAACCGCACGGTTTTCGGAATCCGCCACACGCGCCTCCGACATGCTGTCCACCTCGACCCGCCTTCTCGAAGGCAAGGTCGACAAGCTCGCCGATATCTCCGGCTCGACCCTGTCGCAAATCGGCGGCATCGTCGGTCGCTTCGAGGATCACTCCAAGGTTCTCGGCCAGGCATCCGATCTTCTCGCCGCTGCCCAGTCCAATCTGGTCAGTACGCTGGAAGAACGCCAGGATGCCCTGCGGACGCTCTCCATCGGTCTCGTCAGCCGGTCCGAAGAGATCGAAAAGACCATGCACGCGCTTGAAGGCTTCGTTGACGGCGCCTTCCAGCGTGCAGAGGACCGTTCGGCCCAGGTCGCAGGCAATCTGCGCTCCGGTATCCAGTCGTCCTTCAGCGATGTCGGCCGTATTCTGAGCGAAGCCGAACAGCGCGCCGCATCGGCGGCCGAGGCCATGCGCAATGCGGTGGTCAAGGCCGGCGACGAAGCCAGCATGTCGGTCGAATCGGTGTTCGTACGGGCAGAAGAACGCTCCAACGAAATCGCGAGCAATCTGCGCGCCGGTGTTCAGTCGTCCTTCGCCAATGTCAGCAAGACCTTGTCGGAAGCCGAAGCCCGTGCCGCATCGGCCAGCGAAGCCATGCGCGCCGCCGTCACCAAGGCCGGTGAAGACGCAAGCCTCTCCGTCGAGGGTGCCTTCGTCCGCGCCGAGGAACGTTCCAAGGAAGTCGCCTCCCGCCTGCGCGGCAGCGTCGGAGCCTCGCTGTCGGACATCGATCGCCTGATGACCGAAACCAGCAAGAAATCGGACGGTGCAGCCGAGCACATGGGCTCGGCCATCCGCCAGGCCGTGGAAGAGGCTGTCAGCCGCTTCAGCGGCGCCACCGACGAAATCCGCCGCTCGGCCCACGAGATCCGCAAGGAACTCGATATGACCCGCGAGGAACTGAAGCGCGGTGCCTTCGACCTGCCGGAAGAAGCCAAGGAAAACGCCTCGGTCATGCGCCGTGCGGTCGCCGAGCAGATCAAGGCCCTGCAGGAGCTTTCCGATATCATCGGCAAGTCGTCCGGACAGCTCGAGATCTCCCAGCCGGTCACCCGCCAACAGACTGCAGCACAGCAGGCAGTCCAGCAGGCCGTCGCGCCTGCACCAGTCCGCGCCGTTGCCCACCAGCCAGTCGTGGAACAACGCCGCCCGGAGCCGGAGACGGGCCTTCGCGGTAGCCTCGGTATCGAGCAGCCGCGTCCCGTTGCCCAGCAGCCAGCCGCTCAACAGCCGGTTGCCCGTCAGCCGGAGCCGCAGGCAGCCCCGCGCCAGCAGCGTGCCGAAGAAGGCAGCGGCTGGATGCGTGACCTGCTGCGTGGCGCCTCGCGTGACGAAGAGCCGGCATCTGCAGCACCGGTCCAGCAGCGTGCCGCCGACGCACAACCCGCTCCTGCCGCCCGCTCAGGCGACACCCGCAACCCGCGCCATGTGATGGAATCGCTGAACTCGCTGTCGGTCGACATCGCCCGCGCCATCGACCACGATGCCTCGGTCGACCTGTGGCGCCGGTACCAGCGCGGCGAGCGCGACGTGTTCACACGCCGCCTCTACACGCTGAAGGGCCAGCAGACCTTCGACGAGATCAAGCGCAAGTATGATCGCGAACCGGAATTCCGCACCGCCGTCGATCGTTACATCGCCGACTTCGAAAAGCTGCTCGGCGACGTCGCCCGCAACGACCGCGACAAGGTGATGACCCAGACCTACCTGACGTCGGATACCGGCAAGGTCTATACGATGCTGGCGCACGCGGCCGGACGGTTCAGCTAAGAGCTTGAAAACGATCTGAGACATCAAGCCCTGCAGGAAACTGCGGGGCTTTTTTTTGATTGGTCCTTGGTGATCGCCGATCCGATCGCAACTCACATCAATATTCATCTCTGTTATGACTGCGAGGGTCGTCGACCAGTTTCTCGCGATAGATGTGCCCTTGCCTCGCCTTCGCGCGCCAAGGCCGGGCTTTCTGCAGCGGAATGTCATAGGCGGGATCGTTTCGGTCCAGTGAAGCCACGACCAGACCCGGCTCCGGCGTTTGGGCACATTGTGCAATCCATTCGCCATCCGGGCCAATGACGCCGGCGGGTCCCTTGCCGGCTTTCTGGGCCGGCGTCGTCGCTCCGATCCAGATGCAATTCAATGCGGCATGGGCACGCAATGCGATCTGAAAATAGGATGGCAATCCATAGGAAGAGAAAATCACGCCATCGACGCCCATCCTCTCATAGTCGCTGAACACTTCTGGAAATTGCGACTCGATGCACACCGCGCAGCCGAAGCGGAAACCATCTACCTCCACGATAATTGGCATGGCTCCGGGCGTGTACCAGCCACTTAGCTCGGTATTCGACAGAAACCTCTTGTCATACCTTGTCAGCAAGGCTCCGGAATCGGAAAGGATATACAGGCTGTTGTGCGGCGGACGGCCGTCCGGCAGACGGTGCGCTCCACCGACCACGGCGAAAATACGAAGCTCGCCGCAAAGGGCTGCGATGGAGCGCAACTCGGATTCCTGCGCCACGCAGCCAAAATCTTCCCATTCGGCCGGGCTCATAATCTGAGATTTCGAGTAACCGGAAAGAGCGCCTTCGCAAAACCCGACAAGCCTTGCCCCTCGCGCCGCCGCCTGGACGATTGTTGCGCGTATAGCGGCCCCGTTGGCGGAAATATCGGTCGAGACGACAGTCTGTGCCATCGCCAGTTTCATAGCGCCCTCCTTGTGTCCGAATCAAATCATCAACCCGTTTATCGGTCTGGACAACAGGCACAAAAAAGGCGGCCACATGGGCCGCCTTTTTTCATTTCAAAGCTTGAGGAAACCTCAATGCTCCTTGTTGGCATAGACCGACTTCTTCGTCAGGTAGATCAGGCCGGTGAAGATCAGCAGGAAGATCATCACCATGAAGCCGGTGCGCTTGCGCGCTTCCAGATGCGGCTCGGCGGCCCACATCAGGAACGCGGAGATATCGTGCGAATACTGCTCGACTGTCTGCGGCGAACCGTCGTCGTAGGTCACCTGATCGTCGGAGATCGGCTTTGCCATGGCAAGCGCCGCAGCATTGGCGAAGTACGGGTTATAATGTGTGCCTGCCGAAATCTCGACGCCCTTCGGCGGTTCCTGGTAGCCGGTCAGCAGCGCGTGGATATAGTCCGGGCCACCTTCCTGATACTGGGTGAACATGTCGAAGATGAAGGTCGGGAAGCCGCGCTCGATACCGCGTGCCTTGGCGATCAGCGAGAAGTCCGGCGGTGCAGCACCGTTGTTGGCAGCAGCAGCAGCCTCGGCATTGGGGAACGGCGACGGGAAATGATCCGAAGGCACGGCCTTGCGGGTGTACATCTCGCCTTCGGCGTTCGGGCCGTCCTGGACTTCGTAATTGGCCGCAAAGGTCTTCACCTGGGCCGGCGAATAGCCGAGGCCTTCCAGCGTACGGAAGGACACAAGGTTCATCGAGTGGCAGGCGGAACAGACTTCGGTGTAGACCTTCAGGCCGCGCTGCAGCTGGCCCTTGTCATAGTGGCCGAACGGTCCGGCGAAGGACCATTTTTCCTGCTCCGGCTTGTGGATCGGGAAATGGGGCGTACCGCCGCCATGTTCTTCCTCGGCGGCAGCACCGGCAGGCTTGGCTTCGCCCGTCTCAGCGGCGAACACCATGCCTGCGCCAAGTCCGGCGACGACTGCGAGCGAAAGAATGCCTGTAACAAGCTTTTTCATTGTTTTGGGTTCCTTGTTCTTCGCAGACATCACGCAGCAACGGACTTTTTCGCAGCCTGCTTTTCCAGAACCGCTTCGGTAATGGAATTCGGGATGCGCTTCGGCGTCTCGACCAGACCGAGGATCGGCATGATGACGAGGAAGAAACCGAAGTAGTAGAGAGTGCCGAGCTGCGAATAGCCGACGTAGTTGCCCTTCAGGTCGCCGGAGAAAATCAACCCCAGCAAACCGGTGCCTTCGGCAGGGCGCGAGCCCAGCCAGCCGAGCAGGATGGCATTGACCACGAAGAGCCAGAAGAACAGCTTGTACCAGGGACGATAAACGGCGGAGCGAACCTTCGACGTATCGAGCCAGGGCAGGAAGAACAGGACGATGATCGCACCGAACATCACCAGAACGCCGCCAAGCTTGCTATCGATCGGGCCGACATTGAAGGTGATGGCGCGCAGCATCGCGTAGAACGGCAGGTAGTACCATTCCGGAACGATATGAGCCGGTGTCTTCAGCGCATTGGCCGGAATGTAGTTGTCCGGATGGCCGAGGAAGTTCGGCATGTAGAACACGAACCATGCGTAGAACAGCAGGAAGACCGATACGCCGAGCGCGTCCTTGAGGGTCGCGTAAGGTGTGAAAGGAACGGTATCCGTCTTGGTCTTGACTTCGACGCCGGTCGGGTTGGTCTGGCCAACCACATGCAGCGCCCAGATATGCAGGACAACAACGCCCGCGATCATGAAGGGCAGCAGGTAATGCAGCGCAAAGAAACGGTTGAGCGTCGGATTATCGACGGCAAAACCACCGAGCAGGAACTGCTGGATCCAGTCGCCGACCACAGGGAAAGCGGTGAAGAAGCCGGTGATAACGGTCGCGCCCCAGAAGGACATCTGACCCCAGGGCAGAACGTAGCCCATGAAGCCGGCAGCCATCATCAGAAGGTAGATGACAACGCCGAGGATCCAGAGGATTTCGCGCGGTGCCTTGTACGAACCGTAGTAGAGACCACGGCCGATATGCAGGTAGACGGCGATGAAGAAGAACGACGCACCGTTGGCATGCATGTAGCGCAGGAGCCAACCCTGGTTGACGTCGCGCATGATCTTTTCGACGGAATTGAAGGCCACTGACGTTTCGGCGGCGTAGTGCATGGCCAGAACGACACCGGTCAGGATCTGGATGATCAGCATGACCGAAAGCATGGCGCCGAATGTGTAGGCGTAGTTCAGATTGCGCGGAACCGGGTAGGAAATGAAGCTGTCATGCACGAGCCGCGGCAGCGGCAGGCGCGAATCCACCCATTTCTCGAAACCGGACGTCGGCGTATAGGTTGAATGATCACCACTCATAATCAGTATTCCCCTCAACCGATCTTGATGACTGTGTCGGTAGCGAACGCAAATGTCGGTACGGCGAGGTTCTGTGGTGCCGGGCCCTTACGAATACGGCCAGCCGTATCGTAGTGAGAGCCGTGGCACGGACAGAACCAGCCGCCGAAATCGCCAGCCTGGCCGAGCGGAACGCAACCGAGATGCGTGCAGGAGCCAATCATGACGATCCAGTTTTCTTTTTCCTTGCCGGCGGAGCGATCAAGATCCGTCGCAGTCGCATCGGCAGGCAGGTTGGCGTTGCGCGCAACCGGATCCTTCAGGTCGGCCAGCGCAACCGCGTTGGCTTCCTCGACTTCCTTGTCGGTACGGTTGCGGATGAACACCGGCTTGCCGCGCCATTTTACGGTCAGCGACATGCCCGGCTGCAGGCTTGCGACATCGACCTCGATCGAGGCCAACGCCAGCGTCGAGGCGTCAGGCCGCATCTGGTCGATGAACGGCCATGCAACGGCGGCGGCACCAACCGCACCGGCCATACCGGTGGTCAAATACAGGAAATCGCGGCGAGTGGGCTCGCCCGAGGTTTCGCTTGATATCTCGTGTTCGCTCACGGCTAAACCATCCTCTCACGCAATGTTTTGCGGAAACCGCACTGTCCCCGGCGTCGATCCGCGCCCCGTGCTGACACTTGAGCGAAAGAACAGCGCCAAATCAATAAGCCTCTATGCACGATTCGAAGAAAACTTTCGCCTTCCCCGCTCATGCACCAAAACCGGGCAAACCTCGCCCATCAAAAAAACGGCAGATTCCCCCGGCATTCCGGCGCGTTCTATGCTTGATCGCTGGGGATGTCTAGCCTTGGGTGCAAGGGGTGAGCCACATTGTCGCGGGAAAACCGAAGCCGATGTTCGCAAACCGCTTTTTGCCGCCCGGCGCGATGGAAACGCGGCCTCACACAGCCGTTTGGCACTGAGCTGGTGCGCTATTCGGCCGCAGCCTCGCGGGCCAGAAATCCGCCGGACTGGCGCAGCCAGAGGTCGGCATAAAGGCCACCGGCAGCGATTAGCTGGTCATGGGTTCCGTCTTCGACAATCCGCCCCTGATCCATGACGATCAGGCGATCGAGTGCTGCGATGGTGGACAGCCGGTGGGCGATGGCAAGCACGGTCTTTCCGTGCATCAGCCGGTCGAGATTGGATTGGATGGCGGCCTCGACTTCCGAATCAAGCGCGGAGGTCGCCTCATCGAGCACGAGGATCGGCGCATCCTTCAGCATCACGCGTGCAATCGCCACACGCTGGCGCTGCCCGCCGGAAAGCTTGACGCCGCGCTCGCCGACATGGGCGTCAAATCCCCTGCGGCCCCGCTGGTCCTGCAGGTTTTCGATGAAATCCAGAGCCTCGGCTTTTTCAGCCGCCTCGCGCAGGCCGTTTTCGTCGGCATCGGGACGGCCAAACAGAATATTGTCGCGGATCGAGCGGTGCAGCAGCGATGTGTCCTGGCTGACGACGCCGATCTGCATGCGCAGCGTTTCCTGGCGCACTGCCGAAATGTCCTGCCCGTCGATCAGAATACGGCCAGCTTCGAGGTCGTAGAAGCGCAACAGCAGATTGACGAGTGTTGTCTTGCCCGCGCCTGAGCGGCCGACAATGCCGATTTTTTCACCCGGCTTTACCACAAGAGACAGGTTGTCAATGACGCCCTGCCCCTTGCCATAGTGGAAGTGGATGTTCTCAAAACGGATCGCCGGGCTGTTGACCACGAGGCTTGGCGCATCCGGCTGGTCGACCAGCTGTACCGGCTGCGAGATCATCTCGGCGGCATTCTGGATCGTGCCGATATTGCGCATGATGCCGTTGAACTGCACCATCATCCGGCTCAAGAGAAAGTTCAGCCGCAGGATCAGCGCCATCGTGAACGCCACCGCACCCGAACTGATCGCGCCGGAAAGCCAGAGATTGACGCTGAGCCCCGCCATGGTGACGATCATGATACCCGACAGGAACGCCATCGATGCCCGCACCCCGGTGATGAACCGGGTAAAGCGGATGATGCTGTCTTGAAAAATATTGAAACCCTGCCGCATGTAGCGGTCGTTTTCCTCGTCGCGGGCAAACAGTTTGAGCGTCTGCATATTGCTGTAGGCATCGACCATGCGACCGCTGAGCATCGAGGATGCTTCGGCCGTTTCCTTCGAATGTTTTCGGATGCGCGGCACGAAATAGCGCGCCAGGAAAGCAAAGCCGATCAGCCAGAGCAGAACGACGACGGCCAGCGACAGATCGAGCTGGCCGACCAGCACCAGCGTCGAGACCGAATAGATGCCGACGAACCAGACGCTTTCCATCAAGGAGGTGACGACATCGCCGACCGCCTGCCCGCCCGACCAGACCTTGGTGACGATACGGCCGGAAAAATCGTTCTGGAAGAACGATAGCGACTGCCGCGAAACATGCAGATAGGATTGCCAGCGGACAAGATTGTAGAAGCCGGGCGTGATCACCTGCTGATCGACCAGTGCCATCAGCAGCGACACGACAAAGCGGATGATGCCGATCAGAACCAGCATACCGAACAGCTCGGCGCCATGGTCAGCAAGCAACCCACTCCAGCCGTCGCCTGGTTTGACCGTTGCCAGAATATCGACGATGCGGCCGACGAACCAGAACAGCGTCGCCTCGATCGCCGCCGTCAGGCCGCCGAGAACCAGCATGGCAATGAACGGCGCTTTTGCCTGCCTGATATAAAACCAGACGTAGGGGATCAGCCGTGCAGGTGGCTGCAAGCCGTCGCGAACAGCGAAAGGCTGTATCCAGTTTTCGAAGAAGGCGAACAGGGCGCGCAAAACCATATGTCCGATATAGGCGGATTCGCGCGCGCGGCAATCGGCAATCAACCGTGAATGCCGATGATCTCGATTACAAATCCGTCATGTTTTCGAGCGAACGCTTTCAGATTTAGCTTTCAGTCGTCGTCGTGCTCGATCGAAGGATAAAGGCAGAACTCGACTTCGTAGCCGAGTGCCGACACCAGTGCCATGGTCGAGGGTTTGAGACCAAGGCTCAAGGCCGTCATCGTCGCGCTGTCAAAATGGACGGCGATGCGGACGCCGTGACCATGGCCAAAACCCCGTAGCGCTGAAAGTTGCGCCGCATAGGCATCGACATGCAGCGCCACGAAGGCACACGCATCCGGCTGATCCACCGTCAGCTGCGGTGGCTCGGCCAGAAAACCGCCATTCTTTCCACAGCGGCACTCCCAGTCCGGATTCGCTACAGTGAAGACATCAAATGCCTCCCTGCGCTCACCCTTGATCAGGATGTCGAACTCAAAACCGATATCGCTCACGTCGACCGTCCCGGGAGATATAATGGGGCTGGAGGCGGCCTATTCGGCCGCCTCCTCCTTTGGGTTTGCAGCATCGGCATCATCGGGGATGAAACCGCCGGACTGTCTCGACCACAGGTCGGAATACAAGCCACTGCGACTGATCAGCTCGGCATGACTGCCGGTCTCGATGATCTTGCCTGCTTCCAGAATGACCAGCCGGTCCATCTCCGTCAGAGTCGACAGGCGGTGGGCAATTGCGATCACCGTCTTGCCCTTCATCAGGGCAAACAGGTTTTCCTGGATCGCGGCTTCCACTTCCGAATCGAGCGCCGAGGTCGCCTCGTCGAGGATCAGGATCGGCGCGTCCTTCAGGAAAACACGGGCAATCGCGATCCGCTGGCGCTGGCCGCCGGAGAGCTTGACGCCCCGCTCGCCGACCTGGGCATCGAGCCCCTTGCGGCCCTGGTTATCCTCGAGCAACTCGATGAAGTCCCAGGCATTGGCCCGCTTGGCAGCGGCGATAATATCGGCATCCTCAGCCTCGGGGTGACCATAGGCGATGTTGTCGCGGATCGAGCGGTGCAAAAGTGAGGTATCCTGCGTCACCACGCCGATCTGGGCGCGCAGGCTGTCCTGCGTCGCCGCAGAAATGTCCTGCCCGTCGATCCGGATCGTGCCCGATTCGAGATCGTAGAAGCGCAACAGCACGTTCATCAGCGTCGTCTTGCCGGCGCCCGAGCGTCCGACCAGACCGATCTTCTCGCCCGGCTTGATATCGAGCGAGAGGTTTTCGATCACGCCCTTGTTCTTGCCGTAGTGGAAGCCGATGTTTTCGAACGCGATGGCACCCTGTGGCGCCTTCAGCACCTTGGCATTGTCATTATCGACGATGTCATGCGCCTTGGTCATCATGCTCATGCCGTCGTAGACGGTGCCGATGTTTTCAAACAGCGCCGAGACTTCCCACATGATCCACTGCGACATGCCGTTGACGCGCATGGCGAGCGACACCGCAATGGCGATCGAGCCGACCGACATGCCGCTGGTCATCCAGAAATAGATGCCGAGCGCCGAAATCGCGAAAAGCGCGATGCAGTTGTTGGTGTAGACGAGCACATGGAACAACGTCACCTTGCGCATCTGCCGGTGCACGGTCTGCAGGAACGCATCCATGCTTTCCTTGGCATAGATCTCCTCGCGGCCGGCATGCGAAAACAGCTTGACGGTGGCGATATTGGTATAGCTGTCAACGACGCGGCCGGTCATCATCGAGCGTGCATCCGCTTGATCCTTGGAGATTTTGCGCAGGCGCGGCACGAAATACGTGACGATGCAGACATAGATGACGATCCAGATGATCAGCGGCGCAAGCAGCCGCCAGTCGGCCGCAGCGACGACCACGAGCATCGAGATGAAATAGGCGACGACATAGACGAAGACGTCGAGGATCTTCATCACCGTTTCGCGCACGGCAAGCGAGGTCTGCATCACCTTGGTGGCGACACGGCCAGCAAACTCGTTGGCGAAAAAGGTCATGCCCTGCCGCAGCAGGTAACGATGCATCTGCCAGCGTGCAATCATCGGATAATTGCCGAGCAGCACCTGGTGCATGATAATCGAATCGATCGCCACCACCGTCGGCAGACCGATCAGAATCAGCGCGCCCATCCAGATCAGTTTGGTGCCTTCGCTCTGCAGGAATGTGTCCTGCTTGGCCGAAGACAGCCAGTCGACGACATTGCCGAGGAACTGAAACAGGGCCACTTCACCGATCGCGATCAGCATCGTGCAAACCGACATGGTCAACAGCCAGGGCGCCGCCGGCTTGGTATAGTGCCAGCAGAACGCAAACAGACCCTGCGGCGGAACCGTGGGCTCCTCGACGGGATAGGGATTGAGGCGGGATTCAAACCAGCCGAACATTATAGGCTCCTTCAGGGATTCAGTGAAGGAAAACGGGGAGACCCCGCATTCATCGATCAAACATTAAAAACCGGAAAACAGCTCAATCTTGCACACGAGACGTGTTCGTCCGGAAAGCGGGCGGTCGTGCGCAATGGTGCCAAAAAAGGAAAAGCGCGAAACCGGTCAGCCCAAGAGGACTGGAGGCACAGCCTGGAGGCTGGTGATCATTCGAATGTCCATGTAAGCCTCCTATGGTTCGCGTTGCAGATGCTGCAGACATAGATTGATTTGTGGCGGTACGCCAGATTGCTGATGGCGTTTTTTTCATCATTTTTGTCTCAGACAGGATTCTGTTGCCATTACGGCACAGATTGATTACGGCCATTGATGAACCCCATAAGACTTGTTGATATGTCGCCCCATTCACTCCGCATCGCCCTTTACCAGCCAGATATTCCCGGCAATACCGGGACGATCCTTCGCCTTGCGGCGTGTCTGGGTCTTGCTGTCGATATCATCGAACCGGCGGGCTTCGACCTGTCGGACAAGAACCTCAAGCGCGCCGGCATGGATTACATCGCCTCGGTCACGCTGACGCGTCATGTCAACTGGGATCGGTTCGAAGAGGTTCGGCTCGCCGAGGGCCGCCGGTTGGTACTGGCGTCCACCAAGGCCGCCGAGCCGTATACGCGGTTCTCCTTCACACCGAACGACACGCTGCTGTTCGGCCGCGAAAGCGCCGGCGTCCCGGACCATGTCCATGACAAGGCGGACGGGCGGATCATTGTTCCGATGGTCGAGGGACAACGGTCGCTGAACGTCGCCATGTCGGTGGCAATGATCGCCGGCGAGGCGATCCGGCAGGTCTCCAACTGAAGCCTGCCGTCCTGTCTCATGCGGCGACCCCGCTATAGGTGTTTTCGGCACGGGCACTCTTCAGCGCCCTCGCCCACCATTTCAAACGGCGCAGCATCACCATTAGCCCGGCCCTTGCTTCTGCCGCCTTGAACGGATTGCCGACGGCATCGAACTGCGCCCAGACATTGGAAAAACTGACCGTGTCGCGGATCGTCACCGTGTGCAACTCGGCAAACACCTGGCGCAACTGCTCGACGGCCCGCAGCCCTCCCGAGACGCCACCATAGGAAATGAACCCGACCGGTTTTGCGTGCCATGGCTCGTAGCAGCTGTCGATCAACTCCTTGAGTGCCGCCGGATAGCCGTGATTGTATTCCGGGGTAACGACGATGAAGGCGTCGGCCTCGGCAATCCTCTCCTCAAGCGCTTCGGCGTTCAACGCCGCATCCCCGGCCGACCCCTTGAACTCAAGCGGATCGATGAGGCTAACCCGGAAACCACTTTCGGCCCACAACTCCGTCAAGACCCAGTTGACGACCGTGTCACAGAAGCGGCCCTGCCGCGCGCTGCCATAGACGACGGCGATGGTCATTTTCTCGTTCATGTCTGCGAAAGCTCCGTTGTCGATACGATGGAGCTCATGGTATAGAACCTCAACTATAGTTGAGGTCAATAGATATGCCGGAAAAAAATAGCACCGACCTGCCCCGCCGCGAACTGACCGTCGGAGAGGTCGCAACACGCAGCGGCGTCGCGGTTTCAACGCTGCACTTCTACGAGACGAAAGGCCTGATCAAAAGCATGCGCAGCCGCGGCAACCAGCGGCGCTATCTGCGTAGCGTGCTGCGCCGCATCGCCGTCATCAAGATCGCCCAGCGCACCGGAATTCCGCTCGCTGACATCCAAAAGGAGCTCTCTGCCCTGCCTAACGACCGCCAATTGCTGGCAAGCGACTGGGCGCATCTGTCGGAACACTGGAAGAGCGACCTGAACGAGCGTATCGCCAAGCTGACGGCCTTGCGCGACCAGCTGACCTCCTGCATCGGCTGCGGCTGCCTTTCGATGCGCGACTGTCCCCTGCGCAACCCCTATGACGCGCTGTCGGAAAAGGGCGCTGGCGCCTACCTGATCGAGCATGCTGGTGACGAACAGGGCGAAGCAACCGGCTGTAACGAAGGGTCAACGGATTGAGACGTCAATCAGCACTCGGCAAACGCCGCATGGTGAATTCGATCTGGTCGCCGTCGAGCTGACGCCAGCTCTCCACTTCGGTCCAGTAGGCTGCTTTCGGCCAGGCATCGAACCATTCCTGCGCCTTCTGGCGCGCATCGGTGCGATCAAGCCGAAATGTCTCGCGCACGAACAGCCCGTCATTGCGTAGCGGGTTGCCGCTGCGATGACGGTCAATCTGACGTTTCAGGCCGTCGAGCGGCGGTCCTGCCGGGATTCTTGCCATTGAGCTCACCTCTCGCCAACCGAGCCTTCTTGGATGAAGATAGGGAGATATTCCCACTTTTGCGAGTCGGAATTTCCGCACGGCCATCTGCGGCAGACTGCCCCGTTGATGCCTGCACCGTTGCAGCTGTGGCAAAAATATGAACTGTCGGCCAATATGCGAATCGGCGCGTTTTTTTGCCGCGCGAGGCCCGCCAAACAGGATTACTTTTCATGGAACGACCCAACCTGCCGCAGGGATTGCCCGCGGATATCGAAGACAAGAAGGCCAGAGCAACAGTCTGGTTTCAATCCCTGCGCGATACCATCTGCGCCGCGTTTGAGACCATCGAGGACGAGCTGGCGGGCCCATTGTCCGACCGCGAGCCGGGGCGCTTCATCGGCAAGGACTGGTTGCGCGACAAGGGAGCCGGCG
This sequence comes from Hyphomicrobiales bacterium, assembly GCA_900473045.1. Taxonomy (GTDB): domain Bacteria; phylum Pseudomonadota; class Alphaproteobacteria; order Rhizobiales; family Rhizobiaceae; genus Pararhizobium. Next base: position 97,146 of record UCKS01000019.1, on the reverse strand, counting down.
GCGGCGGGCGCATGTCGATGATGGAAGGCCGCGTGTTCGAGAAGGTCGGCGTTCATACATCGACAGTCTACGGCGAATTCTCGCCGGAGTTCCGCAGCCAGATTCCCGGCGCCGAGGAAGATCCGACCTTCTGGGCCTCCGGCATTTCGCTAATCGCTCATCCGGTCAATCCGAACGTTCCGGCTGTTCACATGAACACGCGCATGGTCGTGACCACCAGCCACTGGTTTGGTGGCGGCGCGGACCTGACCCCCGTGCTCGACAGTCGCCGGAGCCAGACCGACCCGGATACGATGCTGTTTCACAAGGGCATGGAGATCGCCTGCAAGCGGCACCCGGTTGCCGACCATGCCCGCTTCAAGCAATGGTGCGACGATTATTTCTTCCTGAAACACCGCAATGAGCCGCGTGGCACCGGCGGTATCTTTTACGACTGGCTGCATTCCGATGCGGAAAAGGGCGGCTGGGAGGCCGACTTCGCCTTCACCCAGGACCTCGGCAAAGCCTTCAGCCTGATCTATCCGAAGATCGTGCGCACCAATTTCAACAAGCCGTGGACCGAGGAAGACCGCGACGAGCAGTTGGTCCGCCGCGGCCGCTATGTCGAGTTCAACCTGCTGTATGACCGCGGCACGATTTTTGGGCTGAAGACCGGCGGAAACGTCGATTCGATCCTATCGTCGCTGCCACCCGTGGTCCGCTGGCCTTAAGGCCGATTGCACGAACGAAAAATCCGGCCGTTTGCGCGGCCGGATTTTTGTTGTCTGGTGAGGGTATATCAGTCGCAGATCTTGATGCGGCGGATATGCAGGTTGCCCCACCTGTCCCAGCGCTTCACCTTCTTGATGTAGCAGGACGGTTCATAGTAGCCGCCGCCGTAATAATCGCCACCATAGTAGCCGGTGTTGTAGAAGCCGATCGAAAACCCGCCGTGGTGACGGCCGTGATGACCATGTCCGCCGGCCATCGACGGGGCGGCTAACGAGACGGCTGCGAGCGCTGTGACTGCGGCGGAAATGATGAACTTGCGCATGATGATGTTCTCCTCTGTTGGTTCCTGATGAGTTCGTCTCATCCAGTGACCCAACAGTCTCACGCGCCGCTTATCCGCGCTGTTTCGAATGGAACACGCCTGAACAAAAGGTTCTCCGCCGCGTTATCGACGATTAACCGGATCGGAGAACGGAGCCATGGTTTTCAAAGAGCGCACATTTTACGGTAAAACCCCGGAAGAGCTTTTCGAGGGAGATCGGCCCGACCTGGAAACGCGGGTCGCCAACTGCCTGGCCACGGTGGACGGGCTCGATGCCTCGGATGTGTCCGTGGTCTCAAAGGGAAATACGATTGTGCTGAGCGGCACGGTCGCGACGATTGAAGAGGCGGAGCGGGCTGAAGAGGCTGCAAACACCGTCGAAGGTGTTGCCGAAGTCGTCAACCGGATCGCGGTTTCCTGATCAGATTGCCTTGAGGGTCCAACTGACGATCTCGCCTGCAACCTGTGCAAACGCGCTGTCAAGGGCGGCGACGAAAGCCGCTGCTCCGGTGCCGCGCGCAGGAATGGTCGCGCGAAAAGCCTTCTGTGCACCGACAGTGCCGTTGCGGTCGTTGAGGATCTTGGCAAAAATCTCGACGACGGCCGTATCGGCGCCTTCGGTCGATATTTCGAACGAGCGGATTTCGGTGATGACCTGATAGTCGATGGCCAGCCCCTCGCCCGGCTTGCCGACGCCACCGATCTTGCCGGTGTTCTCGAAAGCCTGAACGAGCTTTGCTTGCACCATCTTCGGCAGGCGGTCGCTCCACTGCGATTTGGCGAGATACTGGATTTCCGAACCCGACAACCGGATCACCACCTGATCGCTATCGAGTGCTTTCAGTGCGGTTGGCTCGGGAACGAGGATCTGCTTCTTGGTCGAAGACGGACCTTCGATGGCTGGGGATGCAGACAAGCTGTAGGTGTCATTGTTTGCCTTGCCGGCGCAGGCGGAAAGCACAGTGATCAACAGAAATGCGGAACAGGCCCGGATCAAACCTGCCCTTCGACCAAACGACACACCGGAAAAATTCATTTCAAACACTATCCTTCGCCAATCAGCAGCAACGTAGAGGCTGACCCCGTCAAAACAAGTCAAAAAAACGCCAATCCGGCGCAGACAAGTTAAAAATCCGTCAAGAATTGCAGCCTTGCCACGCTCACGTCACGCCCTTGGAAGCAATACCCGATTCGGCAGCAGCAGCAGCGGCAATTTCCGCCTATACTGAGAGGTGCGCAGCTTCAGCTTAGCGGCGCGTGCGTCCGTCATACTGTTTGACCGTTTCCCCACCGAACAACAGCCTCTGTGGATCATTGTCGAACGTCGAGATCGTCGTATCGAGCGTGTTGACCGTCCGGCGCGTATCGCTGACCAGGGCCTCGATATCGCGCAGGCCGGAGCCGGAAAAACGCTTCAGATTATCGGCGATCGGACCGATCTGCGCATTCAGGTTATCAGCCACCTTGCGGAACGATTCGAGTGTTGCCCTCGCATCTGCCGACAGCGACGGTGCATCGGCATCGCCAAGGAACCCGTCAAGCTTGACGAGAATGCCATCGACGCGGCTGGAAGCAGCGTTCAGCTTGTTGGCCATCTGGGTGACATCGGTGATCGTCTGGTCGATATCGTTCTGGCGGCCTTTGATCCGCTCGGCAAAATCAGCGACCGAAGCTACCGCCTTGCGGGCATCGGCACTGGCAGCCGAGACGTCATTGACGACGCCGGACACTTTTTGCGGGTCGATGGAGGCGATCAGCGTATCGACGCGATCCAGCGATGCCGTCGCCTTTTCGCCAAACCGTTCATAGGTCTCGGCCGTCTTCTTGAACGAGGCGATGGTGTCGGCGACGCCAGTGGACGCGGCACTCAGATCGTTGCTCATCTTCTCGACATTGCTGACGATGTGATCGATCTTCCTCGGATCGACCGATTTTACCAGCGTGTCTGCTGCCGACAGGGTCGAATCGAGCTTGCTCGCCGCTCCCGTAATCGAGGTCGACAGCGCACTGACGCTCTTCAGGAACTGATCGATACCTTCGGAATTGTCGGCCAGCGACCGGGTGAAACGGTCGGCGTTGGAAATCGTATCGGTCAATGGTCCACGCACATCCTTGACGAAGCCCTGAATGTCGCCGATCGCATTATTGGCACGGTCGAGGATCTTGTCGGCGGTTGCCAAAAGGCTGGTGACGCTGGACTGATCGGCGGTCAGCTGCGCGGATGTACCGGTATCGAGCGCCTTGCGCAGGATATTTTCATCCCCTTTGTTGCCGCCGCTGAGCTCGATATAGGCAGCCCCCGTCAAACCCTGGATTTCCAAGGTTGCCGTCGTCGATTTCAGCACCGGCGCATCGGCCGACACCTCGGTCACCGCAACGGAATAGCGCGGATCGTTGGAATTGATCGCAAGGCTGCGGACTGAGCCGACGGGAATGCCGTTGAAGCGCACCGGCGACCCGACGCTCAGGCCGTTGGCCGATCCGGGAATGCTGATGACCAGCTCCGCCATTTCGCCGCTTCGGCCGTATTGGGACATCCAGTAGACAAAGCCGAAGGCCGCGAAGATGACCGCGACGGTGAAAAATCCGACGATGGCGTAGTTGGCTTTTGTTTCCATTGCTACCGGTACCCTTGGGGGACGCCGCCAATGCGGCTCCTTGCTTCAAATAAATAACTCGGCCTCAATTAATCAGCCGGCTTCAAACAATCACTCGTGCAACGTCCCAATCATGCAGCGCTGTCAGGAGGCCTTCTCGTCATCCTCGCGCACGATGGAACGCGCGCGCTTGCCCTGGAAATAGGACGTCACCCACTCGTCGTCACAGGCCAGCATGTCCTCGATCGTGCCTTCGACGAGAACCTTTTTCTTGCCGAGCACTGCAATCCGGTCGCACACCGAAAACAGGCTGTCGAGGTCGTGAGTCACCATATACACGGTCAATCCCAGGGTGTCGCGCAGTTTGGCGATCAGGTTGTCGAACTCGGCCGCCCCGATCGGGTCCAGCCCGGAGGTCGGCTCGTCGAGAAAAACAAGGTCTGGATCGAGCGCCAGTGCGCGCGCCAGTGCCGCACGCTTGATCATGCCCCCGGACAATTCGGAGGGGAACTTGTCGGCCGCTTCCGGCGCCAGCCCCACCATGTCGATCTTCAGCCGTGCCAGCTCATCCATCAGTTCCTGCGGCAGGTTGAGATATTCCCGCATCGGAACCTGAATGTTTTCCTTCACCGTCAGCGCCGAAAACAGCGCGCCATGCTGGAACAGAACGCCAAGACGCATATCAAGTTCCATGCGTTCCTCTTCGCTCACCGCATCGTATTCGACCCCGAGAATCTCGATCGAGCCCGATCGCCGCGGCAAGAGGCGCAGGACCGTGCGCATCAGCACCGACTTTCCGGTGCCGGATGCCCCGACGAAACCGAGAATTTCGCCGCGATAGATATCGAGGTTGAGCTTGTCGAGGACAATGTTGGAGCCGAAACCGACGGTCAGATCCTTCACCGACAGGATGACCTCCCTGCCGTCTTCGCCAGCCTCCCTGCCCGCGTCCGCTGTCATGTCTTCCCTCGGATCCACCGGCAAAACCTTCCATTAGAAATTGATCGCCGCGTAGAAGATCGCAAACAGGCCATCGACCAGAATGACCACGAAGATCGACTTCACCACCGATTGCGTCACGTGCTTGCCGAGCGATTCGGCACTGCCGCCGACTTTCAAGCCTTCGACAGCGGCGACGACACCGATGATCAGCGCCATGAATGGCGCCTTGATCATGCCGGCAAGCACGGAGGAAAAATCCACCGCTTCCTGCAGCCGTGCCAGGAACGTCGCAAAGGTGATGCCGGAATAACTCCAGGTCACCACCGCCGCCCCTGTGAGCGCGGCAAAATTGGCGATGATCGTCAGAAGCGGCAGCGCGATGGTCAGCGCAACGAGCCTTGGAAACACCAGAACGCCAATGGGGCTCAACCCCATCACTTTCAGCGCGTCAATTTCCTCGCGCATTTTCATCGAGCCGATCTCGGCCGTGATCGCACTACCGGAACGGCCGGCGATCATGATCGCGGTCAACAGCACGCCGATTTCGCGCAGCTGCAGAATGCCGACCAGATCGACGACAAAAAGTTCGGCGCCGAAATAGCGCAGCTGGAACGCACCCTGCTGGGCAATAATCGCGCCAATCAGAAACGACATCAACAAGATGATCGGTACCGCCTGGACGCCCATGCGGTCGATCTGGCTGACGATCGCCGCCGGCGACAGGCCACTCTGACGGCCAAGTTTCAGCTGGGCGCCGCGCACGGCGGATCCCAGAATGAACATCGCCGCGATGGTGTCTTCCCAGGCGGAGACCACCGAATTACCGATAGGGGTAAAAAGGCGAACAAAAAGCGAGCCAGGTTTTTTGTCTTCGGAGGCTGGCTCCGGCAGTTTCTCCGGCAGCGCATTCAGGAGTTCGAGATAACGCGGCTTGTCGCTCGTCAGCGTCACATCGCCGATCTGCGTCATGAAGCGGCGAATGACCCAGGCGCCCGCCGTATCCATGGCTGTAACGTCGCTCAGATCGACCTCGGCGGGTTCTCCGCCCTTGGCCGCGAACGCATCCAGCTTCGGTGTCGCCAGGTGAATGGATACGCTGCGCCAATCGCCACTGAAACGATAAGCCCGGTTGCTGCCATCGTCAGCTTCTGCGAGCTGCACGTCGGTGTCGGTTTTCACTTGGGAACGCGTCACGTCTGTTGGGTCTTCCGGAGATGGCTGCATTTGATAGAACGTCAGCGACTCATAGCCGCTTGAGCCCGGTCTGTCACCGATTGAAACGTTTCCGTGCCAATCGGTTGCCCGCTGGGATATGGAAGACACAGGAGAAAGCCATGACCCGCCAGATGAAAACCGCCGCCGAACACTTCCCCATCGCCGGCAGCTTCACGATTTCGCGCGGCAGCAAGACCACTGCCTCCGTGGTCACCTGCCATATTTCGGACGGTATTTTCGCCGGAATCGGCGAATGTGTGCCCTATGCGCGCTACGGCGAAACCATCGACAGCGTGCTGGCCGAGATCGAAGCCATCCGGCCGCAGATCGAGGCGGGTATTGACCGCGAGGAACTCCGGCAGGTGATGAAGGCCGGTGCCGCGCGCAACGCTGTTGATTGCGCACTCTGGGATCTTGATGCGAAAAAAGCCGGCGCGCGCGCGTTTACGCTGGCGGGGCTTGCCGATCCGGCGCCGCTGACCACCGCCTACACGATTTCGCTTGGCGAACCGGAAGCCATGGCGGCGCAGACGGCGCAATATGCCCATCGGGCGCTCCTGAAAATCAAGGTCGGAACCGCTGACGACGCCTCGCGCATTCGCGCCGTGCGGGCAGCAGCCCCTAACAGCGCCATCATTCTGGATGCCAATGAAGGGTGGACCGAGACCAATCTCGCATACCATTTTGACGTCTGCCTCGAATCAGGCATCGCGTTGATCGAACAACCCCTGCCCGCCGGACATGACGCCCTGCTCGCATCCGTTCATCGGCCGGTACCGGTCTGCGCCGATGAAAGCGTCCACAAGACCGAAGACCTGCCGAAGCTTGCGGGGCTCTACGATGCCGTCAACATCAAGCTCGACAAGACCGGTGGCCTCACCGAAGCCTTGCGCATGCGCGATGCGGCCCAGGCGCTGAACCTCAAGATCATGGTTGGCTGCATGGTCGGCACATCGCTCGGCATGGCACCGGCGGTGCTTTTGGCGCAGGGCGCTGATTTCGTCGACCTCGACGGACCGCTGCTTTTGGCCCGCGACCGCGAGCCCGGCCTGCGCTACGCCGATTCGCTGGTCTTTCCGCCCCTTCCGGCCCTCTGGGGCTGAAGGTACCAGGCGGCAAAGGCGGAACAGCAACCGACGAAGGCAACGACGGACATCGAATAAAAGCCCTGGACGCCGAACCAGGTGTAGAAATAGCCGGACAGAAACGTGAAAATCGCCGTGAAGATGCCGGTGTAGAAAAAGTAGAGCCCCTGCGCCGAGGATTCCTGTTCTTCCGGAACGCGCTGCACCAGAATGTTCTGCATGCCCGTATGCATGATTGCATAGGTGAAGGCGTGAAAACATTGCAGTGCGAAATAGCCTCCGAAGCCCAGATCCATAGGAAAGATGATCCAGCGCATAACGGCCAGCCCGCAGCCTGAAAAGATCATCGTCCACAGGCTGAACCGCCGGATGATCATCTTGGCGCAGAAGAACATGAGAACTTCGGCGGCGACCCCGGCGCTCCATAAAAGGCCGATCTCGGTTCCGGTAAAACCGATATGCTGCCAGTAGATCGCCGAAAAGGCGAACAGCATTGCATGGCTGCCGTTGACCAGCGTCACACCGATCAGCAGCAACTGCAGATCCAGTTTGCGCAACGCCTTCGGCGGCGGTTCCGTCAGCGTCGTCAGCGTCGATGGCCGGCGCGGTTTTCCCACGCGCGGGGCGATGAAGGTCAGGAGAATCATCAGGATGAAACCGCCGGCCATCGCAGGCAGCACCATCGAGCCGCCATACCATCCGACCATAACGCCCCCCAGCATCGTTGCCCCGATGAAGGCCACGGAGCCCCAGACGCGCATGGTTGCATAATCGTAGCCCCAACGGCGCACGCCGGTGAGCGCGATCGCCTCGACGATCGGCACATAGGGCGCATAGACGCCGCCCTGGATGGCATAGATGATCAGCACGAACCAGAAACTATGCGATACGAACAGCGCCAGTGCCGTGAGCAATGACAGCACTGCCGACCAGATCAGCACTTCGGCACGTTCGCCGATCCTGTCCGCCAAAAGCCCCACCAGAGGCGCCGTGATGACGCGCACGAACATCGGCAAGGCAAGGATGATGCCGATTTCGAAATCACTCAGCGACAGGGTGCTCAGCCAGACCGGAAAATACGGCATGGCAAATCCGTTGACGACGAGCGGCGCGCAGAAGAGCAAGGCGATGCGCGGCACGAAATAGCGCGGCGCTTCCTCGCGAAAGGGAGGCGGAGAGGAGGGAATCATGGAAGGACCTGACAGTTGCATCCATGATTTATCACGACGCCGGAGAACAGCGCCAGCCGCTAGTTTTCCCTACAGTCGCCGATACCTGCGGTTTTATGCCGCCTGTTGCGAAAGAGCCCGTGCCATCATCATTTCCACTTCGGCTGTGTCTTCGCCAACCGCAGGGACGTTGCTCAATTCCCGCCAGATGATCAGTTCCATGGTCCCGTCATGGTGCTCTGCAATCGCCGTGCAGCTTTCCACCCAATCGCCGGTGTTGATGTAGCGGATGCCGCCGATGTCTTCGATGACAGCATGATGGATATGGCCGCAGATGACGCCATCGGCATTTTCGCGCCGCGCCTCGTCGGCAACCACGCGCTGGAATTCACCGATGAAGTTGACGGCGTGCTTGACCTGCTGCTTGGCCCAGGCCGAAAACGACCAGTAGGGCATGCCGAGACGACGGCGAATGGCCGCAAGCCCGATATTGATGACGATCGCCATGTCGTAAGCCCAATCGCCGAGATAGGCGAGCAGGCGGGCATTGCGGACAACGACGTCGAATTCATCGCCATGCAGCACCAGATATTTGCGTCCGTCGGCAGCCTCGTGCATGTGGCGTTGAGCAACCTCGATACCACCGAAATGCACGCCCGGAAAATCGCGCATGAACTCGTCGTGGTTGCCCGGAATGTAGATGATGCGGCTGCCCTTGCGCGCCTTGCGCAACAGTTTCTGGACAACGTCGTTGCAAGCCTGCGGCCAGTACCAGCTGCGCTTCAGCCGCCAGCCGTCAATGATATCACCAACCAGGATGATGGTCTCCGCCTCGGTGACGCGCAGAAAATCGAGAAGATAGTCGGTCTTGGCGGCTTTTGATCCCAGATGAACGTCGGAAATGAACAGGGTCCTGAAACGCCGCGGTTCTTGCTCTTTCTCGGTCATCGTGCCTCGCAACGGTCTGTCGTGCCTCTCTTATGAGCCTTCAAAAACAGACTCTTGTTTCAGGAGGATGACAGCCTGTGGAACCACCCGTAACGACGGAGAAACACCTGTTCCTCAAAACCGGGGATAAACGCCCGTTTCGAAACTGTACGGAGCCGCCTTTTCATGCAAAAAGAGCCGCGACGAATAGGTAGGGAATAAGAATTATGAGCACCGGCGACAAGGCCAAGACCCCAGCGGTTCCTGCAAGCGGCGACCTCGATGAACAGGCGCTGTTCTTCCACCGCTATCCACGCCCCGGAAAGCTCGAGATCCAGCCGACCAAGCCGCTCGGCAACCAGCGCGACCTGGCGCTCGCCTATTCTCCGGGTGTTGCCGCCCCCTGCCTTGCCATCCGCGACGATCCATCGACCGCTGCCGACTATACCGCACGCGCCAACCTGGTCGCGGTCGTTTCGAACGGTACGGCGGTTCTCGGACTTGGCAATATCGGTCCGCTGGCTTCCAAGCCGGTGATGGAAGGCAAGGCCGTCCTGTTCAAGAAATTCGCAGGCATCGACGTTTTCGATATCGAGATCGACGCGCCCGAAATCGACCAGATGGTCAATGTCATCTCGGCTCTGGAGCCGACCTTCGGCGGCATTAATCTGGAAGACATCAAGGCACCGGAATGTTTCGAGGTCGAACGCCGTTTGCGCGAGAAGATGGATATCCCGGTCTTCCATGACGACCAGCATGGAACCGCGATCATCGTTGCTGCCGCCATCCTCAACGGCCTAGAACTGGCCGGCAAGGACATCGCCAAGGCCAAGATCGTCACCTCCGGTGCCGGTGCTGCGGCGCTTGCCTGCCTCAATCTCCTGGTGACGCTCGGCGCCCAACGCGAAAACATCTGGGTCCACGATCTTGAGGGCCTCGTCTATGTCGGCCGCGAAGTGCTGATGGACGAGTGGAAGTCGATCTATGCCCAGGCGAGCGAAAACCGTGTACTTGCCGACAGCATTGCCGGTGCCGACGTCTTCCTCGGCCTTTCCGCCGCAGGCGTCCTGAAGCCGGAACTGTTGGTGCAGATGGCGGAAAAGCCGCTGATCATGGCGCTGGCCAACCCCAATCCCGAGATCATGCCGGAAGTGGCGCGCGCGGCCCGCCCCGATGCGATGATCTGCACCGGCCGGTCGGACTTTCCCAACCAGGTCAACAATGTCCTGTGTTTCCCCTATATCTTCCGCGGCGCACTCGATTGCGGTGCCCGCACGATCAATGAGGAAATGAAGATGGCGGCCGTGCGCGCCATCGCAGCGCTTGCCCGCGAAGAACCCTCTGACGTTGCCGCCCGCGCCTATTCCGGCGAAACGCCGGTGTTCGGCCCCGATTACCTGATCCCCTCGCCGTTCGATCAGCGCCTGATCCTGCGCATCGCGCCGGCCGTTGCCAAGGCAGCTGCCGACAGCGGCGTCGCCAACCGGCCGATTACCGATTTCGGCGCCTATCTCGATCAGCTCAACCGCTTCGTCTTCCGCTCCGGTTTCATCATGAAGCCGATCTTCGCCGCCGCCAAGAATGCCCAGAAGAACCGGGTGATCTTTTCCGAAGGCGAGGACGAGCGCGTCCTGCGCGCTGCCCAGGTGCTGCTCGAAGACGGCACGGCCCGCCCGATCCTGATCGGCCGTCCGCAGATCATCGAGGCCCGCCTGAAACGCTACGGTCTGCGCATTCGCCCGGACGTCGACTTTGAAGTGGTCAATCCGGAAGGCGATCCGCGCTTCCGCGACTATGTCGATGATTATTTTGCGCTGGTCGGCCGCTTGGGTGTCATTCCGGAAGCAGCCCGCACCATCGTCCGGACAAACCAGACCGTCATCGGCGCGCTTGCGCTGCGCCGCGGGGAGGCTGATGCGTTGATCTGCGGTGTTGAAGGGCGTTACAGCGCCCATCTTCGTGCCGTGTCCCAGATCATCGGCAAGCGCGAAGGCGTGTTGGACTTCTCGGCGCTCAGTCTGCTGATCTCGCAGCGCGGCGCCACCTTCCTCACCGACACCTATGTGACCTTTGATCCGACGGCCGAGGAAATCGCCCAGAAGACAGTGATGGCCGCCCAGGAAATCCGCCGCTTTGGCATCACTCCGCGCGCCGCACTGGTGTCGCATTCGAATTTCGGCTCGCGGGATTCGGAAAGCGCCTTCAAGATGCGCAAGGCCATACAGATCGTCCGCGAACTAGCCCCCGATCTGGAAGCCGACGGCGAAATGCACGGCGATTCCGCCATTTCGGAAACCCTGCGCCGTCGCGTCATGCCCGACAGCACGCTGACTGGCGAAGCCAATCTGCTGGTCTTCCCCAATCTGGATGCCGCCAACATCACGCTCGGTGTCGTCAAGACGATGACCGATAGCCTGCATGTCGGTCCGATCCTGCTCGGTACGGCCCTGCCGGCGCATATCCTGTCGCCATCCGTGACCTCGCGCGGCGTCGTCAATATGGCGGCACTTGCGGTTGTGGAAGCCTCGTACCCGGCATAGTCAAACAACGATTGAGCCGGTCAAACGCCGGCTCGATCGAAATACAAAACCGCTCAAAAACACAATTTAAAATTGTATAATTTAAGAAATATTTATTAACTAAAGATTGCACTAGACAAACCTTAAAAACCATTATCATGGTAAATTCCCTTAAATAACAGGGTATTTGCAACATGACTGACCAACAGGCATTCTTTGACCTGCTGGACATTATGGAAAACGAGAAACTCGTTGACGCAAAACGGTTTTTCGCCCTGATGCGCAGCACTTTCTGTATTGCAAATCTACTTTACGCAGATGTCGATGTTCTGGCGAAAGGCTTCGCGATTCACCGGCTGCATCATACCTTCAGCGCCAGCGCGGCCAGAACCTATCTCGATGAGGGATTTCTGCGGATCGATCCTATCCTCCAGCTTACCATGGGCGGCATCAGGCCGGTGGACTGGGCGACCGCCCGCGAACTTCACCCGGACAGTGAACCGCTCTTTTCCGCCGCGGTGCGATTGGGACTTGGCGTCGATGGCATAACGTTGCCACTTCCGACACCCACACGCCGCCTGGCCTTTTTGGCGATCCACGCCGATATCCCGGCAGAAGAGTGGCCGGCCTACCGGCGCAACCATCTGCGCGACTTTCAACTGCTGGCCTATCTTTTCCACGCTTCCGTTCTGGAAAACGACAGCCGGATTGAGCTTTCTCAACATGGTGCCAAGATGTTGACCCATCGTGAAACAGAAGTGCTCGGCTGGACCGCTGCCGGCAAGAGTTATTGGGAAATCGGCACGATCCTCGGCATCTCCGAGCGCACCGTCCGCTTCTTCATGACCAACGCCCGCCGCAAGCTGAATGTCGTCTCCAACACGCAGGCCGTCGCCCAGGCCGTCCGGCGCGATCTCATCCCGACCTTCTGACTGCCCCCCGCAAAGCCCCAAACCAACACGCGCCTCCCTCCTTTTTCTCCTGACGGGAGGTCCTCGCGGACCTCCCGTCAGGAGAACCATGCCCGCGTGCATTAGGAACCTGTCACTACCGACAGTTATGCCGGATAACGATCCCTGACAGCATTTGCTCCTCGCATTCAATCACAGGAGCAGACAATGATCAGGATTTTCAACCGCAACACCGGCAAGCAGCATCCACGTGACATCGACGCCATGTTCCGGCTGCGCAAACGTGTCTTCCATGACTTGCTGAAATGGGACGTATCGGTTCGCGACGACTGGGAAATCGATCATTACGATGATGCCAATCCGCTCTACGTGCTGTCCTATTCGGACCAGACGGGCCGTCTGCGCGGCTCCCTGCGGCTGTTGCCGACGCTCGGGCCGAACATGCTGGATGATACATTCCCGATCCTGCTTGGTGACAATCCGCAGGTGCGCAGCGCTTCGGTCTGGGAATCCAGCCGTTTCTGCATCGATCCGACGATTTCGCAGGATCGCGGCTCCAACCAGGTGACCATTGCCGCAGCGGAACTGATGTGCGGCGTTGGCGAGCTTGGGCTGTCCTCCGGCCTCAGCCATATCGTCACCGTCACCGATGTCTTCCTCGAACGGATGTTCCGGCGCATGGGATGCCCTGGTGAACGCATAGGCGAACCACAGCGGATAGGCTCCGTCTATGCCGTTGCCGTTGCTTGGGAAGTCACGACAGACCTTTTGGACAGGATGAAGGCGGTCGCTGAAATCGGCGGGCCGGTGCTGGAACGGCCGATGTCTCTGGAAACAGCCCGGGCGGCATAAATCGTAGTACCCCCAGGAGAGCCACCGATTGTGGCTCTCCTGCCTCGCCCCGCATTTATCTCCCGCCTGCGTTAACGCTGCTATGCGGACTGCGTTGCAGCACCGTCGAATGACGCTATGATAGGGGCACAGTCAGAGTGCGCAGGATGCTCCTTCGCACCCGGCACGGTGCCGGTACGCTCAGGCGAGAGAAACACGTGACCTTCCGTTCGATACCCTTTGCGGCGCTGATAGCCCCGCTTCTTCTGGTCATGACGACCACTGCCGACGCTTCGGCGGTGTGCGAACGGCTGAATGCCCGCCTTGCCGGCCTGCCCAAGATCGTCGCCTCCAATGCCAACCTGCGCGACTATACCGGCGCGATCTCCCGCCAGAACCTGGACCTGCGGCAGGCGCGCAGCGATCTGAGGCGGATGGGATGCAGTTCAGGCAGCGTCATCATTGTCGGCGGTCCGAACGAGGAAGCCTGCAACAGCCTGGACGCTGAAATCTCGCAGATGCAAATGGACCTGGAAACACTGAAGGCCCGTCGGCTGAGCCTTCTGGAAGGCGGCGACAGCGACATCACCCGACGGCGCATCCACGCGGCGCTGGCCGCCAATCGTTGCGGCGAAGAGCAGGATGAAGTTCTCAGTGCCTCCGTCGAGGAACCGGAAACCCATCGCAATATCCTGAGCGACCTGCCGCCGATCAGCGAAGACTATCCGGACATGCGCGGCAGCAACACAGATTTTACCACGCCGGATGACGGCTTCGGCCCGGGCGCCGACTATCCCGGTAACCTGCGCACAATGTGCGTACGCACCTGCGACGGTGCGTTCTTCCCGATCTCCTCGAACTCATCGCCAGCCGACTTCCAGCGCGATGCCGAAACATGCCAGCGGCGTTGCCCGGGAACGCAGACGGCACTTTACTATCATGACCTGGCGACCGAAGAGACAAACCAGATGGTCTCGGCTGCCACCGGCGAACCCTATGCCGATCTACCCTCGGCTTTCGCCTACAAGACCCGCGATCTCAGCCAGCCCGGCCAATGCGGCTGCACGCCCGCCGGACGCACGGCGACGCAGCAGAGCACCCCGGACGACGGCAAGGGCGTCATCGAGGTTCGCACCCGCAAGAAGGCTGATCCCGCTGAGGTGAAAAGCACCGTTGCCGACCGGGCCTACAATCCACAGGATAACAAGGTTCGCGTCGTCGGCCCGAGCTTCCTGCCGTCGCAGGAAACCTCGATTGATCTGCGGCATCCAGCCGGCCCCGGATATCAGGAACTGCAGCAGACCAACTGATCACTCCGCCCTTCGCCCGCCCCAGCAGTCGGAAAATACCAGGTCTTCGAGCGGCAAGCGCTGGCGCCAGCCTTTGACGGCCAGTTCCGGCTCGGCATAGAGCGTATCGACATAGCCAAGACACAGCCAGGCGATGATCTCGATATGATCGGGAATGCCGAGCACGTCCTTGATATCGCACTCATGGAAAATGCTGACCCAACCGACGCCGACGCCTTCGGCGCGTGCAGCAAGCCAGAGGTTCTGCACGGCGCAGACTGTCGAAAATGCATCCATGCGCGGATTGTGCGTCCGGCCGAGAACGACCTTGCCGGCGCGGGTCGGATCGCAGGTAACGCAGATACTCACGGGCGCCTTGCGGATCCCTTCGAGCTTCAACGACCGGTATTTGTCCTGCGCCTCGCCTTCAAACATCAGCGCCGCCTCTTCGTTGGCCCGCTGGAAGGCCTCGAAGACACGCGTCCGCCGGCCCTCGTCGCGGACAACAATGAAATTCCAGGGCTGCATGAAGCCGACCGAGGGCGCGCTGTGAGCGGCAGCGAGCAACCGCCTGATCAGCGCGTCCGGCAAGGGCGCTGGCAGGAACTGATCGCGCACGTCGCGGCGAGTTTCAATGGCGCGGTAGACGGCGGCGCGCTCGTCCGATGAAAATGCGTCCGCCCTCACAAGGCGGTCTTGTGGTTCAGTCTGCATCGTTTGATCCCCAACAATGCGAAACCTCCCGCCGTCCGCGCGGGGCTGGTCTATCTCGTCAGGCCGGTCTTCTGACTGCGGTTCATCGGGTTTTGCCGCCTTCCCGGATCGCTTGAAGATCCAGTGGCAGAACTCTGAAATGTTTCAGAGATTCAATAAAGAAAAACCGTCCCCGTTACAGCGCTGGGCACGTCCCGGATTTTCACCGGGTTCCCGATTCTCCCGCTTGCGCAGGCACCTGAACGAAACGATATGGCCACAGCAGGCCGCCGTTTGCAAGGCGGCCCGCCGGTTATCATCAGATCGCAGCGACCGGATGCGGCGAACCGTCATAGGCGCCCCAGATCGACTGATCCAAACAGATCATCGATCCGGTCATCAGGCCGGATTCCGCCGACGATAGATAGGCGCAGGCGCGTGCCACTTCCGCAGGATCAACAAGGCGCCCGAACGGCTGGCTTGCCGCCGCCTTTTCCAGCCAGTCGCTGGCTGCACCGTGAAACTCACGTTGAATACGGTCCTCACCTTCCGATGCCATCCAGCCGATGTTCAAACCGTTGACCCGGATCCGGTTGCGCAGCACAGCGTAAGCCGTGTTCTTGGTCAAGGTTTCCAGTGCGCCCTTGGAGGAGCAATAGGCGGAGATGAACGGCTGGCCGGCCATGGCCGACATCGAACCGATATTGACGATGGTTCCCTCGATCTTCTCCCGTCGCATGACGTTGATCGCTTCCTGCATCAGGAAGAACGGCGCACGCACATTGACGGCAAACATCCGGTCGAACAGTTCCGGGCTGGTATCGAGGATCGTGCCGCGATCGGTAATCGCCGCGGCGTTGACCAGTGCATCGACCCGGCCGAACTGCGTGTCGCAGGACGAAACCACCTTGCGCGCATCCTCGACTTTTTCCAGATCGGCCTGCACATAGACCACCCGGGTTCCTGTCGCCTTGCTGATCTCGGCCGCCTTGGCCTCGCCCTTGGTGGCATTGCGGCCGCAGATGACGATACCGGCGGCACCCCGTTCGGCAAACAGCGTCGCAATCGCCGCCCCCAGTCCTTGCGTACCACCCGTGACGATCGCGATCTTGCCATCGAGACGGCCATAATCATTGCTCATTGTATTCCTCCATTTTCGATATCACCGATGCCAAAAAACTCCCGCCCGGCATTCGGGCAGGAGTTCAAATTGTAAGATCTGATCGTATCAGCTGAGCTTCTTCTCCGACTGAGCGGCAAGCGCCGCCGTGAATGCACTTTCCTGCCAACAACCCGACAGCGCTTCGTGCATCAACTGTGCCTGCGTCTTCGGGGCAAGACCGCCGACCGGCGGGTCCCGGTCGAGATTGGTCGGAAAGGAATAGCCTTCGGCGCAGGACGCGATGGCACAGGCCGCTTCCGCCGAAGACAGCCGGCCATCGGCAAGCATCGCCTTCAGGGCCGGATAGAGAACGGCACTCATGCGCTCCCGGTTGACTGTCTCCATCGCCCGGCCAAACGCCGAGGACACCTGCAGGAGGTTTGCCACCCGCTTGATCCCTTCGGAACGATTGGTACCGGCGGCATGGAAAAGGGCCGGGTTGAAGAAGACCAGATCGCCCTTCGAGAGCGGCAACTGCACATGGTGGCGATCGAAATAATCGCGAAACTCCTGGCGTTTCAGCGCCAGATAGCCCGGAACATAGGTCTGGCTGTAGGGCAGAAACAATGTCGGTCCGCTTTCCAGCGGCATGTCGCAATGCGCCACCGCCCCTTGCAGCGTCAGGACCGGCGACAACCGATGAACATGCGCCGGAAACTGCTCGATGACGGACGAGGACTGAAAGCCAAGGTGATAATCCCGGTGCGCCGATTGCGCCGCCCCGCCCGGATTGACCCGGTTGACCTGCGCCGTCATCTGGTAGCTCGGCCCGAGCCAGGCTTCGCTGACCAGAGCGATCAGGGCATTGCCATAGTAGGCGGCAAAATTCTGAGGATCGCGCAGGCAGTGCTTTTCCAGCGAATTCCAGATGCGGTCATTGGCGCCCGGCTTGGCAAAATGGTCGCCGCCACCGGTATTGGTCTGGTGCTGCTCGTTGATGATGTCGTCGAAAATGCCGCTCGCCGCGTCGATGACAGCCGTATCCTCGAACGCACGCTTCAGCACCACAACGCCGGGCCCTGTCGCAAAGGCCTCGCAGAGTTCGGCCAGCACAGCCCGGCGCTCCTCGTGTGAAGCCGCTGCCTTCAGCACACTGGCGCTGTCATAGATCAGAACATTCTTCTCAACCGCCGCCGCATGCGGATAGTCGGCGAGCGAAGTCGTGCGCTCCACCTCGGTGCGGAAATCCTCAAGGTCGCAGGCGGATTCCGTCAGCCAGACCCGGTCCGCACGCTGCTTCACGATATTGTCGGTTTTCATCCCATTTCCTCCCGCCGGATGTCTGTCGATGACCGCACTATACGCGGAGGGGAAATCTGATATAGAGCAGAAACACCTCAAAAAACCATCAGAGCGGAACGGCGATGGCGCACGAATTTCTGATCAAGGACATCGCCTTCCAGGCAGGCCTCAGCATCGCCACGGTCGACCGCGTGCTGAACGCTCGTTCCGGCGTACGCAAACAGACCGAATTGCGTGTGCGCGCCGCAATCCGGGAGTTGGAGAAGCAACAGTCAGGCGTCGAGATCCAGGGCCGCAAATTCGGCATCGACGTCATCATGGAGGCGCCCGATCGCTTTACCGACGCCGTCCGGGATGCGTTCGAAAGCGAAAGCCTGACATTTCTGCCGACGATCTTCCGCTCCCGCTTTCATTTCGCCGAATCCATGCGCCCGCAGGATATCGTCCAGCTGCTCGACCGGGTGCGCCTGCGCGGTACAGACGGCGTGGTGCTGAAGGCGCCGGACGTACCGGAGATCAGCGCTGCCGTGGCGCGGCTCGAACAATCCGGTATTCCCGTCGTGACGTTGGTGACCGACTTGCCCAATGCACCGCGCACCGCCTATGCCGGAGCCGACAACAGGGCCGCCGGCGAAACGGCTGCCTATCTGATTGGCGAACGCTTTTCCGGGCAACCGGCGATGGTCCTGGCCACCCTGTCGAGCAGCCGGTTCCGCGGCGAAGAGGAGCGGGAAATCGGTTTTCGACGCACCCTGCGCAACCGCTACCCGTCGATCGGCATCGTTGAAATCAGCGAGGGGCTTGGCCGCGACGACGCAACCGGCGCGCTGACGGCCGAAGCGCTGTCAAACAATCCAGGCATCAACGCCGTCTATTCCATCGGCGGCGGCAACCGCGCGGTGCTAGCCGCTTTTGCTGCTGCCGGCCGCGCATGTTCAATATTCGTGGCGCATGACCTTGACGCCGGAAACCTCGAATTCCTTCGCAATGGGCAGATCCATTTCATCCTGCACCACGACTTGAAGGCCGATGTACGGACCGCCTTCCGGGCAATTTTGGGAAAAAAGAGCGCTCTGACCGGACAAGGTGTTGCGCGCCTGTCGGCGGTCGAGGTCATCACGCCTTACAATATTCCGGCATTGGGGCGCTGATCAGGCAGCCTGCCCCGTGCGGGGAAGACGATCGACCACGACCAGGTCATCTACAGTCTGAACGCGATTGCGGCCGCGATTCTTGGCCTGGTACAGCGCCCGATCTGCCAGGGGGACGATTTCACGGGCAATGGTGCCGTGTTGGGGCGCAAAGGCCACGCCGACGCTGCTGCCGACGCGCAGCAACTGTCCCTCGAACGGCACGGGAGCCTGCGCATCGACGATCAGCGCGTTGGCAAGCGTCATCACGTCAGCGCGTGAAACCGTGTGATTGACAAGGATGATGAACTCGTCGCCGCCGAGCCGCGCAACGACACCCTGGTCCGCGACACGATCGGCAAACCGGACGGCTAGCGTTTTCAGCACGGCATCCCCAGCCGGATGGCCGTAGGTGTCGTTGACGACCTTGAACGTGTCGAGATCGAGGCAAAGCAGCGAGAACGGGCGTTCCTTGACCTTGGCAAGCGAGGCATGCAGGACTTCGTCGAAACCGCTGCGGTTCAAAAGACCGGTCAGGCGATCGTGCTTGGCCAAATGCCGGTTTTCCGCTTCGCTGTTCTGCAAAGCAGAAAACACGGCACCGAACCGGGTGGCGATAAAGGCCATGATCAAAGCTGCCAGCATTGCTATGACGATCACGCTTGGCAGTGTTTCGGAGCGAACGAAGCTGCCAGGTGCGCGCGGCGTCCAGGCCGCAACCACGCAGGCCGGCTGGGAGCAATCGCTGACCGCGACCTGAATGGAGCCCTTCGCCACCTGGCGCAGCGGTGCAAATCCAAGGTTGGAAATGGCGAGCCGGTCTTCCATGTCGCGCATCATGCGATCGCTGAAAGGCTTGATAGTGATCATGAACACCGGCTTGCGGCGGCCAGCCGGAATATCCATCGTTTTGGGAACGACGGCCTGCACCACGACGATGCTCACTCTGCCGTCGATCATCCTCAGGTCGGCCGCGTGAATGTTCGGCAGCGGCGCCAACAGCGCGTCCGGGTCTTTTTCCGCCGATAACAGCGTCCAGCCGCCGCCCTTGGCGACCAGTGCCGCATCATAAAGACCGTTCGCCTTTTCGATAAGGTCCTCGACCTGTTTCAGGGTGCGCTCGCCCATTTCGGTATCCACCTTGCGGCCATTGTGAACGGCCAGCAATGTCCGGTCGGCTGCGTCGGCAAAGATCATCCAGGAGAAACCGAAATCCCGCCAGAGCCAGTCGGTCAGTTCCTGCTTGACGAAAGCATCGGTGAAGGTGCGGTCTGCAAGCTCTGCGAAGCTCTTGTCCCAATAGGACAATTCGGCCTGATACTGGACGACTGCATCGACCTGATGCTGCATCTCGCTTTCGACCAGTTTTCGCTCGGCAGTGAGGCCGATCCGGTCCGCCTCGGTGACGGAGCGGTTGAGCACGAAGGCTAAGCTCGCGACAATCAGCAAGGCGACCAGCGTGCAGGCCGCATGGATACCCAGGACAGCCCTGCTCGAATTTTGCGTCTTCGCCCCTGCTGACATGCCCGCCTCACCGGTCCTTCTCACCAAACCTGCCCCCAGGTTTCATGCGTCGATTGAGACGGAGCCTATCAAGAAAAGCGGAAATTTCATTTAAACAAGCTGGTTGGAAATCGGTTAACTGGCGACGGCCGGCTGGTAGCGCACGAAGGCGAATTCCTTACCATCAGGAGACCAGTTGGGAACGTTGATCGTGCCCTGTCCGCCAAACAGTTCAAACAGGTCACGGGCGTTGCCCCCATCCGGATCCATCAGCCGCAGCCGCACATTGAGGTCGCGCGGATGATCAAAGACATCGCCGGCATAGGAAATGACCAGCAGATGCCTGCCATCGGGAGACGGATGCGGGAACCAGTCACCATATGGGCTGTCGGTAATGCGCGTGACATCCGAACCATCCGGACGGACGCGCCAGATCTGCATCTGGCCCGTCCGGCTGGAGTTGAAATAGATCCATTCGCCGTCGGCGCTGTAGTCAGGCCCGTCATTGCGCCCCTCGCCAAAAGTCAGGCGGGTCTCTTCGCCGCCATCGACCGGAATGGTGTAGATATCAAAGACCTGATCGCGGATCCCGCAATAGGCAAGCGTCTGTCCATCCGGCGACCAGCCGTGCCAATAGGACGGCCGGTTCAACGTTACCTGCCTTGGCAGGCCACCATCCGCAGGCAGCGAGTAGATTGTCGATGCGCCATACTCGGTCTTGTCGCTGATGACGATGGTCCTGCCATCCGGTGAGATGCCATGGTCGTTGTTACAGGTGCGTGCAAAGCCCGTATCGATCACTAGCGGCTCGCCGCCCGCAAGCGGCAAGCGATAGAGCAAGCCGTCGCCGTTGATCACCAGCGACCGGCCATCGGGCGACCAGTTCGGAGCCTCGACCAGCTGTTCCGTCTGCCAAACCACGCGGGTTTCGCCGCTGGCAATCGTGTAGATCTCGACCGAACTGCGCATGCCGTTAGCCTCCAATGACAGGTCTAGCGATCACGGAACCGATTGGTGATCGGATAGCGGCGGTCGCGGCCAAAGTTCTTCTGGGTAATCTTGACGCCCGGTGCCGATTGGCGACGCTTATATTCGGCGATATAGAGCAGATGCTCGATCCGGTGCACCGTCGCCTCGTCATGACCGCGTGCAACGATCTCCTCGGTGCCCATTTCCTTCTCGACCAGGCATTCGAGGATATCGTCGAGCACCGGATAGGGCGGCAGCGAATCCTGGTCCGTCTGGTTCGGGCGAAGCTCGGCTGAAGGCGCCTTGTCGATGATGTTTTTCGGGATCACTTCGCCCGACGGTCCGAGTGCACCGGGCGGCACCGTGGTGTTGCGCCAGCGCGACAGGCCGTAGACCTGCATCTTGTAAAGGTCCTTGATCGGGTTGAAGCCCCCATTCATGTCGCCGTAGAGCGTCGCATAGCCGACCGACATTTCCGACTTGTTGCCGGTGGTCACCACCATCGAGCCGAACTTGTTGGACAGCGCCATCAGGATCGTGCCGCGCGTGCGGCTCTGCAGGTTTTCCTCGGTGATGCCGGATTCCGTCCCCTCGAACGTCTCGGACAGCGCACTCAGAAAGCCCTGCACCGGCTCTTCGATCGGGACGATATCGTAGCGGCAGCCGAGCGCCTTGGCGCAATCCTCGGCGTCCTTGAACGAATCCGACGACGTATAGCGATAGGGCAGCATCACCGTGCGGACACGTTCTTCGCCGAGCGCATCGACGGCAAGGGCGGCACAAATCGCCGAATCGATACCGCCGGATAGGCCGAGCACGACGTTCTTGAAGCCGTTCTTGTTGACGTAATCGCGAAAGCCCAGCATGCAGGCGCGGTAGTCGGCCTCCTCCTGCTGCGGCAGCCGCGACATCATTCCCTGCTGACAAACCCAGCCATCGCCGTTCTTGCGCCATTCGGAGACGGAAATACTCTCTTCGAACTGGCTCATCTGAAAGGCGAGCTGTTTATCGGCATTGAAGGCGAAGCTTGCGCCGTCGAAGACCAACTCGTCCTGGCCACCGAGCTGGTTGGCAAACACCATTGGCAGGCCGGTCTCGATCACCTGGCGAAGCACCACCTGGTAGCGCACATCGATCTTGCCGCGATAATAGGGCGAGCCGTTGGGCACGAGCAGGATCTCGGCGCCGCTTTCCGCCAGCGTCTCGCAGACGCCCATGTCGTTCCAGATTTCCTCACAGATCGGGATACCGAGCCGCACGCCGCGGAAATTGACTGGTCCCGGCATGGCGCCTTCGGTAAAGACCCGTTTTTCGTCGAATTCGCCGTAGTTCGGCAGATCGAGCTTGTCGCGAACGACCAGAATCTGGCCGCCATCGAGAACGGCAACGGAATTATGGCGCCCTGCCTCGCCCTGGCGCGGATAGCCGACGACGACGCCCGGACCGCCGTCGGCGGTATCGGCCGCAAGCGCATCGACAGCCTTCTGGCAGGCTTTCAGAAACGCCGGCTTCAGGACCAGGTCCTCCGGCGGATAGCCGGAAATGAACAATTCAGTCAGAAGAAGCAGGTCAGCGCCGCTGCGTGCGGCATCAGCGCGGGCTTCGCGTGCCTTGGCAAGATTGCCGGCGATATCGCCGACCGTCGGATTGAGCTGGGCAACAGCGATACGGAACGTCGTGGAAATAGTCTTTTGCGCGGTCATGAACAGGCCTGTGCTTGATCTTGCTATCGCGGATGCCGGGACATCCGAGGAGCTGTTTATCGCATTCCGCACGAAAATACCCCGTGCTTACGAGCAAGTCAGAAAAAAATCCGCTTGCGTCACAAGATGGCGTGCTCGCTCCGGCTCACAACTCCACCGTTCAGGCCATGTCCGATCGGCAACAGGTGCCGGAAAAAGTCGGTGGAGAAGTCCCCTTGAATTATTCATCCTCCGTTCAAGATGACGTCTATATGACATTCACACGACAGTTTTATGAAATCGGAGACGGCCTTGGCCATTTTTGAATCGGCAGCAATCGCTGCCACCGCTTCTAGGGCTTATGGCCCTCAAATCGGTTTCGGCGCTCGCCATGCCAAGGCGCTTTCGGTTGCAGGAAGGATGTCTCTCTCGCTGCTTCTGTCGATTGTCCTGATTTTTTGTGTCGAATGGATTGCCCGTAACTCCGCAATGGAGGCGGCGCTGTTCTTCCTCGACCCGGCACGTCCAGCCTGGACCACGACCGGCGTGTTCTTCCTGATGTTTCTGGCGCTTGACGCTGCCTTCGCGCGCGAAAATTTCGGCGTCATCCTGCTCGCGCCGCTGGCGCTGATCCCCGCACTCGTCAGCCGGCAGAAGCAGATTTTCTTGTCCGATCCGCTCTATCCGACGGATTTCCTGTTCGGCCGCCAGATCATGGAGCTTATGCCCGTTCTGGTCCGCGACCGTCCGTGGACGGCTGTCGGTATCGTCTTGGGCCTCGTAGTTGCGATTATCGCCCTCGCCTGGCTTGTCCGTTTCGCCTGGCGCCGTTTTCCGGCCATGACCCGGCGCCAGCGTCTTGCACGATTTGCCGTCGCCCTGCCGTTGCTCGGCGCATTCTACCACATGATGGACTATAACAATTTTTCCTGGGTACGCGATCGCCTGCAAGTTATCCCGATCATGTGGGACCAGACCGAAAACTACCGTCACAACGGCTTCACCATGGCATTTGCGCTGAACCTGCCGATGGCCAACGTCACCGCCCCTGCCGGCTATATGTCCGATGCCATCGACAAGATTGCAACGCAGCCGGTGCCGGCCGGTACATCCCATCGCGGCAAGCCCGACGTCATCGTGCTGATGAGCGAATCCTTCTGGGATCCGACCCGCCTGCCCAACGTCAAGCTGTCGCCCGATCCGATGCCGACCATCCGCGAGATGCAGTCCGGCAACGTTTTCTCGCCGGAATTCGGCGGCATGACCGCCAATGTCGAATTCGAGGCTTTGACCGGCTTCTCGAACGCGTTCCTGCCCTATGGCAGCATTCCGTATCAGCAGTATATCCGCAACCCGATCCCCTCACTGGCCACCTTCTTTCGTGGCGAGGGTTACGTGTCGCGCGCCGTACACCCGTTCCAGAAATGGTTCTGGAACCGCAGCGCCGTCTACAAGGCGTTCGGCTTTGAGCAGTTCAGGTCGGAGGAGAACCTCCCGGTCATGCAGAAGCGCGGCATCTTCGCCTCGGACGAATCGCTGACCAAGGAAATCATCCGCCAGGCCGACCAGCTGCGCGACCCGTTCTTCTTCTTCACGGTCACCTTGCAGGGCCATGGCCCTTATGAGGCCAACCGCTATGCCAAGAACACCATCAAGGTCGAAGGCAATCTTCCCGCCGCCGACAAGCAGGTTCTTGAAACCTATGCGCAGGGCATCAAGGAAGCCGACGACAGCCTGAAGATGCTGATGGACTGGGCAAAGGAGCGCGACCGCGAAACCATCATCGTGCTGTTCGGCGATCATCTGCCGCCCCTCAACACGGTCTATCCGAACACCGGCTTCATGCCCGACGTCACCGCCTCGCGCAAAGGCTCGCTCGAGCAGATGAAGGCGCAGCACGAAACGCCGCTGGTGGTCTGGTCGAACAAGACCGGTCCGGTCAAGGATATCGGCACGATCAGCCCGGCGTTCCTATCCTACCAGATCCTCAAGCAGGGTGGTTTCGAGCATCCCTATTACACTGAGTTCCTCGGCAATATTTTCGACAAGTACCGCATCATCGACCGCTACATGCTCGTCGATAAGGCTGGCAAGGAAACAGCCGCCTGGGGACGCCAGAAGACGATCCCGCCGCTCATCCGCGATTATCGTTTCCTGCAGCATGATATGATGTTCGGCCAGCGCTACGGCACGGACCGGTTCTTCCAGTCGCATGCCGACCTCTTTGCCAACGCAATGTAAAAAGAAGCAGGGGACGCCGCACCTTCGGCGTTTCCGCAAATCACCGGCATAGGCTAAAACAGGGCAACGTTTTCCGGCGGAGCCAGCCCATGTCGCACCTTGACGAAATCTCCCACGTGCTTTTCGGAAAGCCGAGCAGTGAACTTGGCGCTGTCGAGCGCCGTGTTCTTCATCGCTCCAAAGAGCGCAAGATCGTGTCTGAGGACACCAATGCCACCTTTGTTGCCGGACAGGGCTTCGGCGACAGGATGGCCGACAGCATCGCCCGGATCGGCGGCTCCTGGGGTTTCATCATCGCATTCCTGATCTTCCTTGCCGTATGGGCCGTGGCCAATACGATATTGCTGACACGGGATGCGTTCGACCCCTACCCGTTCATTTTCCTCAACTTGCTTCTGTCGATGATTGCGGCCCTGCAGGCACCGATCATCATGATGTCGCAGAACCGGCAGGCAATGAAGGACCGTTTCGATGCCTCGAAGGACTATGAGGTCAATCTGAAGTCCGAGGTTGAATTGATCTCGCTGCACAACAAGATCGACACGGTACTGCTGCGGGAAATCGCCGAACTGCGCGCCGATGTCGGCCGGTTGCAGGGACAACTCTCGCAAGACAAGGATGGCAATCCGCAAGTTTGAAGTCGCCTGTGCCAAATCGGGGCGCAAGTCTCACTTGCGAACACAACCAACCGGAAATGGCACAACCCAAAATGGGGATTTCGCGACATTTAAGAGCGAAAACGTAAAAGACGATTTATTAGCGTAGAGGAAAATTAAGACTTCAGGCACACGATATAGGTGTAAATGGTTAGATATACCAACCATATACAAACCTGGGAGTGTGTTTGATGTCTCTCATATCGCGAATGCGCGGCGATACTGAAGGTGCGGCCGCATTGGAATTTGCCATTGTCGCGCCCCTGTTCTTCATGACGCTTTTCACCATGATCGGGTATGGCATCTACCTGAGCGCGACGCATGCTATCCAGCAGCTCGCCGCCGATGCGGCCAGAACCGCCGTGGCCGGACTGTCCGAGACTGAAAGAAAGAGTCTTGCCCAGTCGTTCATCCAGTCATCGACGTTGAACTACGCCTTCATCAACAGGGCAAAACTCACCGTCAACGTCGCAGACGACGTCCAGAACCTCAATCAATTCACCGTCACCGTCACCTACGATTCGAGCGAGCTGCCGATCTGGAAGCTGTTTTCCTTCGCGCTACCCGATGAAGAAATCAAACGTTACGCAACCATCCGGCTGGGAGGTATCTAACATGGTCCGCGAAGCGCTGAAACGCCGCAATATTCTGACCAACACCTCGGGCAACATCGGTATTTCCGCAGCCCTTGTTCTGCCGCTCGTCGTCCTGTCACTCGGGCTGGGTGTCGATTTCGGCTATCTCACGCTGCAGAAGCAGGAGTTGCAGGGCGTCGCCGACCTGACCGCCATCGTCGCCGCCTCCGATCTGAACAATGCAGAGACTGTGGCACGCAATCACTTCAAGACCAACGGCCTTTCTTTGGCGGTCGCAACCAAGGATGGATTGCTCACCCCGGACGGAAAGGTCATTCCAAGGGATGTTGTCGCGGTCAAGAACGGCATCGCCACGATCGTCAAGGGACGATATGTCCCCGACCCGGCACTCGCCACCGGCCAGCGCTTCATCCCCAATGCCACGCCGGCGGACGCAGCCCAGGTCTCGATCGAAAAGGAAGGTTCGCTTCATCTCGCCGCGATGTTCAGCGCGCCGCCGACGATGAGCGCGGTTGGCACAGCAGCCAGCACCAAACTCGCATCCTTTTCCGTCGGTTCACGCCTCGCAAGCCTCAATGACGGCATCCTCAACCAGTTGCTGGGCCAGATGCTCGGCACGACGATATCCTTGAAGGTAATGGATTATCAGGCGCTGGTGGATGCGGATATCAACGTCCAGCCTTTCCTCAAGGGGATTGCCACCCGTTTGAACCTGACGGCGGCAAGCTATGACGATGTGCTGAAGGCCAATCTGACCATGCCGCAACTGCTTGCTTCCATGCAGGCCGTTCAAGGGATTTCAGCAGTCGCCAATTCTGCCCTCAAGGCGCTCGAAAACGCCACAAAACTCAACAAGAAGACCTTCACGCTGTCGCAGATCCTCAATATCGATCCGAAAAAAGGGTTGAAGGTCGATGCCGGATCGAACTGGGCGATGAAGATCAGCGCGCTCGATATCGTGTCGACGGCGGCCGCCCTTGCCAACGGCAACAACCAGATATCGCTCGCAGCCGTGGCCGGCCTGCCTGGCATCGCTTCAGCCAGCGTCAAGCTTGCGATCGGGGAGCCTCCTGTCTCAACGCCAGCCCACAGGCTGGGCGCTCCGGGTACGGCCGTGCGCACCGCACAAACGCGGCTTGCCATCGAAGTCAATATCGATGGACTGGCGCTGCTTGCAGGTTTGCGGATCAAACTCCCGATCTATATCGAAGTTGCCTACGCAGAAGCCAAGCTCGCCGACATCCGCTGCTATGGCGGTTCCAACACCAATGCCAGCGTCGTGATCGATGCTGTTCCGGGTGTCGCCGAAATTGCGATCGGCACGGTGGACCCTTCCATCCTGTCAGACTTCAGTGACGAGGCAAGGGTTGAAAAAGCACGGATCCTTGACTCGTTGCTGGTCAGAATCGATGGCATAGCTCATGTCGAAGCCAAGAACCTGCAACCGCAGAGACTGACATTCAGCCCGTCCGAAGTCGCAGCAAACGCCGTCAAGAGCGTTTCGACCAAGGACATCCTGACCTCGGCAACGCAGACGCTGCTCAACAACCTGGATGTCGATATCCAGGTGCTGTTCCTGACCCTCGGCAGCCCCAAGCTTGTTCAGGCGGCGCTCGCCCAGACATTGGGTGCCGTGACACCGGCGGTCGATACATTGATCTACAATCTGCTTCTGGCGGTCGGTGTCCGGGTCGGTGAAGCCGATATTCGCGTCACCGGCGTCAACTGCCTGCAGCCGGTTCTGGTTCAGTAGATATCACAATCTGTTTTCTCTTCCCCGGACCGGACGGCAATTGTGCCATCCGGTCCTTTTTTTTCGAATAGATCACCGCCAAGAACCGTCCTGTTATTTGCAACCTTTGGTGAAACAATTGATGGACTTATACCGTTTTGCAACAGACATACGTTAACAATGGACCCTTAGCCGATTCCCGGCTCACGATCTTACCCGTATGGACTCTCACAAATACCATGGCCGGCATACAGTCATCAGAGATAGAAACCTCCAAAATCAGCCTCTCCGCCGAGGTCGATCTGTTTGCGGCTAACCCTGCCCTGTTCCCGATCCTGCAACAGGGTGCGCGGCATATGATCGAGCTTTACGATCACTTTCCGCGGATTGCCCGCCTGGTCGCCGCCCAGCAGAAATGGCTGCTCACCCAGGCCGCCTATGCACTGCACCTGCAGCGTGACCCCAACGATCCGCTTTCCGGGATTACGGCCGCAAGGCTCCTTGACGTTATCGCCCCGACAAGTCTTGCAAGCCGCAACACCGCCACAGCCTTTCTGGCCGCGCTGCGCGCCTACAAGCTTGTCCGCGACGTCACCGGCTCACCCAGCAAACGCAGCCGCCCGATGGAGCCGACCGAAACCAGCCATGAGGCAATGAGCCTGTGGTTTCGTGGCCAGATGCGCAGCCTCGACCTCATCGACAAAGGTGATCGGGTGGCACGGCTGGAAGCCAATCCGGAGATATTCCGTCATGCCCAGCCGCTTGCCGCCAAGCGGCTTATCGCCGACCGGGAATGGCGTGAGCCGCCGGTCAGCATTTCCTGTTTCGTCTGGACCGAATATGGCGGGTTGATCCTGGATGATTTCATTTCTCGGATAGCCAATGTCGAACCGGTCGACGGCCGCTACTGGGTCGAGGACTTGCGGTTTTCAGAGCTCTCCAGCCACTACAGCCTCTCCCGCACGCATGTCCGCCGCCTGTTTACGCGGGCCGAAGCCCTGGGCTCGCTGGGCTGGCAGGATCGGAATGGTACTCGAAATAGGATTTGGGCGACGGCGTCATTCGTTGATGACTACAAGCGTTGGCAATCCGTCAAGTTTTGCGCGCTGGAATGGGCCTACAATCAGGCAGTCCGCTCGATCGACAAGGACGCCTTCTGAAAGTCAGCCGGTTCCGGTGCAAGCCTTCAGCTGTTCGACTGGGCAAATTGCGGCAGATCATCGTTGATCTCGTAGAAATCGGCCTTGTCGGCGCAGAAGATATGGACGCCGAACGCCAGGCCGGTCGGGCTGTTGAACGCTCCGGCCATGATCGACGTATAATCGAGACTGTCCATCTTCCAAAACAGCGCCGACCCGCAGGTCTTGCAGAAGCCCCGGCGGGCCTGCGGGCTTGAACGATACCAGGTGATATTCTCGGCTCCTTCAAGCTCCAGTTTGCTATCCAGAACATTGGTCGCCGCGTAGTAGAGCCCGGTCTGCTTGCGGCATTGGGAACAATGGCACGCGACCACTTCGCGCAGTTCACCCTGCGTGCGAAAGCTGACGGCGCCGCAATTGCACGACCCGGTATTGTCTTTTGCCATGTTCATCCCCTTGAACTGAAATCCTGCCCCGCCTTGCGGACATTAAAAAACCGGGCCAGCATTGTCAGCTGGCCCGGCTCTGTCAAATTCAATGCGCTCAAGGTTTTGATCAGCGGCGCTGATCAGCCGTTGACGACCATCCGCTTTTCGTCGCGGCCACCCTTCATGCGCTCGGCGAGCAGGAAGGCCAGTTCCAGCGCCTGGTCGGCATTCAAACGCGGGTCGCAATGAGTGTGGTAGCGATCGCCAAGGTCGGCGCCAGACAGGGCACGGGCGCCACCGGTGCATTCCGTCACGTCGTTGCCGGTCATCTCGATATGGATACCGCCCGGATGCGTGCCTTCGGCGCGGTGGATCTGGAAGAAGCTCTCGACTTCCGACAGGATGCGCTCGAACGGACGGGTCTTGTAGTTGTTGAGCGTGATCGTGTTGCCGTGCATCGGATCGCAGGACCAGACGACCTTGCGGCCTTCCTTTTCGACCGCACGGATCAGGCGCGGCAGGTTTTCCGCAACCTTGTCATGGCCGAAGCGGCAGATCAGCGTCAGACGGCCGGCTTCGTTCTGCGGGTTGAGCAGGTCGATCAATTCGATCAGACCATCCGCCGTCAGCGACGGACCGCACTTGAGGCCGAGCGGGTTCTTGATGCCGCGGCAATATTCGATATGCGCGTGATCGGCCTGGCGTGTGCGGTCGCCGATCCAGATCATATGGCCGGACGTGGCGTACCAGTCGCCCGAGGTCGAATCGACACGGGTCAGCGCCTGCTCGTAGCCGAGCAGCAGCGCCTCATGGCTGGTGAAGAAATCGGTTTCGCGCAGGTTCGGATTGGTTTCCGGCGTGATGCCGATCGCCTTCATGAAATCCATGGTTTCGGAGATCCGGTCGGCGAGCTTGCGGTAGCGCTCGGCCTGCGGGCTTTCCTTGACGAAGCCGAGCATCCACTGATGCACGTTGTCGAGATTGGCATAGCCACCCATCGCGAAGGCGCGCAAAAGGTTCAGCGTCGCAGCCGACTGGCGGTAGGCCATGATCTGGCGCTCAGGATCCGGGATACGGGCCTTTTCGGTGAATTCGATACCGTTGATGATGTCACCACGATAGCTCGGCAGCTCGATATCGCCCTGCTTCTCAATATTGGAGGAGCGCGGCTTGGCGAACTGGCCGGCGATGCGGCCAACCTTGACGACCGGCTGCTGGGCGCCGAACGTCAGGACGACAGCCATCTGCAGGAACGCGCGGAAGAAGTCGCGGATCGTGTCCGCGCCATGTTCGGCAAAGCTCTCGGCGCAATCGCCACCCTGCAACAGGAAACCCTTGCCTTCCGAAACATTGGCAAGCTGGCTCTTCAGGCGGCGTGCCTCACCGGCAAAAACCAGCGGCGGATAGGTCGCAAGCTGTGCTTCGGCGGCTGCCAGCGCTGCCATGTCCGGAAAATCCGGCACCTGCTGGATGGGCTTCTGCCGCCAGCTGTTCGGGGTCCAATTCTGTACCATGTCGATCACCTGTTCTCTTGCGCAAGGTCCGCCGCAGCAGCAGTCGCATCGCCGGATCACACCTAGCAATGCCGCCTGAAACCGGTTTTGAACCGTGTATCAACGGCACAATTCCTGAACCGCCGCCCTCCTTTTATGGAAAACGGCAATTTTGCGGATGCGGGCTTATAAACGTTAACATGGGGATTGCAAAGCCATTGTACCAGCAAAGTGCGCGCAGCCTTAGCGCGCCCCGCCCCGTGTCGCCACGCGTCTGGCGCAGCGCCCTCCCGGTTTACCCGATCCGTTCGCCGTTCTTGATCCGGTAGCTCGGATTGTACATCGTGACCAGCTCTTCCGACGCCGTCGGATGAACGGCCATGGTGCGATCGAAATCATCCTTGGTGCAGCCGGCTTTCAGCGTAATTCCAAGCAATTGCGCCATTTCCCCGGCCTCGTGACCGAGAATATGGGCGCCCAAAACTTTACGGTCGGCGGCGTTGACGACCAGCTTCATGATGGTCTTTTCGCTGCGTCCCGAAAGCGTCGCCTTCATCGGCCGGAATTCGGCCCGGTAAACTTCCAGGTCCTCAAACTTCTTTGCGGCCTCGTCTTCCGACAACCCGACCGTACCAATTTCCGGCTGCGAAAACACTGCCGTGGCAATCAGATCGTGATCCGGCGATGTCGGGTTGCCCTTGTACTCGGTTTCGATGAAGCACATCGCCTCATGGATCGCCACCGGCGTCAACTGGACGCGGTCGGTCACATCGCCCAGCGCATAGACGCCAGGCGCGCTGGTGCGCGAAAATGCGTCGATGAGGATGGCGCCGCGCTCGTTGACGGCAACGCCAGCCGCCTCCAGGCCAAGTCCCTTGGTGTTCGGAACGCGGCCGAGCGCCAGCATCACCTGATCTGCGGTCAGGGCGCCATTCTTCATTGTTTCGGCAACCAGCCTGCCTTCGGCATTTCTGGTAACCGACTGGATCAGGTCCTCGCAGAGGATACGGATACCCTTCTGCTCCATCGCCGCATGCAAGCCGCGACGCATGTCCTGGTCGAAGCGCGACAGGATTTCCTTGCCGCGATAGATCAGCGTCGTCTCGACACCGAGACCATGGAAGATATTGGCAAATTCGACCGCGATGTAGCCACCGCCGGCAATCACGATTGATTTCGGCAGTTCCGGCAGATCGAAGGCTTCATTCGAGCTGATGCAGAGCTCGTGGCCCGGCAGCGCATCGTGGGAGCTCGGATGACCGCCAACCGCGATGACGATCCGCTCGGCCGTCACGGTTCTGCCGCTGTCCAGCAGCTTGATCGTGTTCGGCCCGGTCAGCTCTGCCCTGGTGTGCAGAATTTCCGCACCGGCATTGGCCAGACCCTTTTGATAGAGGCCCTCCAGCCGGGTGATTTCCTTGTCCTTGGCGGCGACCAGCTTTTTCCAGTCGAACGTGCTTTCACCGACGGTCCAGCCATAACCTTCGGCATCCTCGAAATGTTCGGCAAACTGCGACGCATAGACATAGAGCTTCTTGGGAACGCAGCCGCGGATCACGCAGGTGCCGCCATAGCGGAACTCTTCGGCGATCGCGACCCTCTTGCCCATCGCTGCTGCAAGCCGGCCGCTGCGCACGCCGCCGGAACCGCCGCCAATAACGAAGAGGTCATAATCGAAAGAAGCCATGATGAAATACTCCCGGCAGGGTCATATGCGAAGGGAGGCGGTCACGGGGCAAGGCTGCGGCCACGAAGGACAATGCAGCGCCTCACCGGCGATTCCGCCCTGTGATGGTGATATAGGGTGGCGGGATACAAAATGAAAAGCCCGGAATGACCCGGGCTTAAGCAATTCGGTGTGAGACCGGTAAACCGGTAGCGGTTCCTTATTGCGCAGGCGTCACCGGAGCCGCGCCATCGATCGGCTGCTGACCGGCGGTCAGGGTGGCGCTCAGATCCTTGGTTGCAGCCGCGTTCAGATCGCGGGAAATGCCGGAGGCCCAGATGTCGGCAGCCTTGACCATTTCGCGCGAAGCGATCGGACCATCGTTCAAAAGCTTCTTGCCGGCATCGGACTGGTAGAATGTCGCAATGGCGTTCAGCTGCTCGACGGTAAAGGTCTTGGCGTAGATCGTCGCCGCTTCACGCTCCAGATCGGCGCGGCGGGCAGCCAGTTCAAGCGCCTTGGCGTCGACCGTCTTGGAAATCAGGTCTTCATAGTTCGGCGAGGACTGGATGAGCGTCGTCTTCAGGCGTTCAGCCAGGTTCGGCAGGATGTTGTCAAAACCGTTGGTGGCATTGATCGCGGCGATGGCGGCACGCGCAGCCTTGATTTGTTCGTCCGTTACATCCTGTGCCCGCAGGGTCGGAACCATGACGGCGGAAAGGATGATGGCCGTTGCAGCCACTGTACGGCCGAGACCTGCGAAATTGATCATGTCTGTAACGCTCCTGTCAGTTGACGCCGGGTTTCGCGCGCGCCTTGCATCTGCGAACCCCTGCATAATCCAATTTTAAAGCTGTCGCCACTGTATCGGGCACTCCCGATCGGCAGCGACGCTGGTAACGATCCTGCGCGACCAAATCGGCCGCAGCCGGTCAAGCTGTCATCACCCTCGCCCCCGCCGGACCGGCGATGATGGCAAGAGAGGCGATGCCGATGAAAAGCCCATGTTCGACCACGCCGGGAATGGCGTTCAATTCGTATGCAAGCGCATCTGCATCAGGAATGCGGCCAAAAGATGCGTCCAGAATCAGATGCCCACCGTCGGTCATGAACGGCCCGTCGCCGGACGCACGGACATTGATTTCGCCGGAAAGTCCGATCCGCGCGGCAAGTTTTTCGATGGCGATACGGGTTGCGCCCAGTCCAAAGGAATTGACTTCGATCGGCAGCTTGAAGGCACCGAGCGTTTCGACGACCTTGGTTTCGTCGGCGATCACGATCATCCGTGCCGACGCGCAGGCAACGATCTTTTCCCGCAGCAGCGCGCCGCCGCCGCCCTTGATCAGACGCAGCATCGGATCCACCTCGTCTGCGCCGTCAATGGTGAGGTCGAGCTCCGGAAGCTCTTCGAGCGATTTCAACGGCACGCCGAGTTCCAGGCAAAGCCTTGCCGTGCGCTCCGATGTCGGCACACCTTCGACCCGAAAACCACCAGCCACCTTTTCGGCCAACAGACGAACGAATTCTTCCGCCGTCGATCCGGTGCCGATACCGAGCCTCATGCCGTCTTCGACATAGTCGAGCGCTGCAGCCGCAGCCTTGATCTTCATTTGACGGGCGTCCATGCGCCACAATCTCCTCAAAACGCCCCGATGGGCTGCCGAAAAACACGGTGCCAATCATTCCGCTGAGACGTTTACACGGCTGCAACGGCAAACAAAAGCCCCAATAGCGGCCAGAATACAAAAGCGAACCGGGCGCCGTCACGCAAAGTTGCGATTGCTTTTGTCGCCCGATTCCCCTACCCGAATGGCAACATTTCCCCCAAGTTTCAAGAGGTTCCAGTGTCCGCATCCGTTGTCGTATTTGATCTTGATGGAACCCTCGTCGATACCGCGCCCGATCTGGTCGCCAGCCTCAACCATGCGGTGACGCAGGCTGGCCTTGCGCCCGTGACCTATGACGACCTGACGCATCTGGTCGGCCATGGCGCCAGGGCGATGATCGAACGTACGTTCACGCTGCGTGGTCAGACGCTGTCCAGCAAAGACCTCGACTGGCAGATGAAGGAATTCATCGACTTCTATCACGGCTCGATGCCGGGCGATTCCTTCCCCTATCCCGGCGTTATCACCGCGATGGACCGCCTGTCTGCCGCCGGCTACACGCTTGCCGTCTGCACCAACAAGCTGGAAATGCTCGCCAGAAGCCTGCTGGAGGGCCTTGGCCTGACATCCCGCTTCGCGGCTATTACCGGCGGCGATACATTTGCCGTGCGCAAGCCCGATGCCGAGCACCTGCTGTCGACCATCCGGCTTGCCGGCGGCGCACCTGAAAAGTCGGTGATGGTCGGCGATAGCCTCAATGACATTCTGGTGGCGAAAAACGCATCCGTTCGGTCGATCGGCGTTCCCTTCGGCTATTCAGACGTACCGATCGAAAGCCTTCAGCCTGATATCATTGTCCGGCATTTCGACGAACTGACGCCCGATTTGATCGCGCACCTGATCGCCCGGACGTAACGATAACCCGGACACAAAAAAGGCGGCTCAGAGCCGCCTTTTTCATGTTGGATATCCGATGAAGGGTCCTCACCCTTCGGCGCGGCGTGCCTGACGGGTGGCTTCGAGTGCGCGCTCCATATACATGTCGCGATCGTAGACGTCGTGGAAATATTCGACCGTGCCGTCCTTGTTCGGCCACGCCGTGAAATACGCGACATAGACCGGAATTCTCTCCGGTACCGACACGCCCTTGTTGCGGCCGCCGGCAATCTGCTTGCCGACATCCTCAACGGAGGTTCCGAGCACGGCCGCCGCCATCCGGCGCGGATCGGCCAAACGCACGCAGCCATGGCTGAGCGCCCGGTCATCCTTCTTGAAGAAGCTCTTCGACGGTGTGTCGTGCATGTAGATGGCGTGCGCGTTCGGGAACAGGATCTTCAACTCGCCCAGCGCATTGTCGCTGCTTGGCGGCTGTCGCACCGCAACACCGGCCGTGGAACCGTTCCAGTTGATATCGGAGGACGACACTGGCCGTCCCTTGAGCTCCACCTGATAGCCGAGACGATCGAGATAGCTTGGATCATTGCGCAGCTTTGGCAGCATCTCGTTGATGATGATCGACTGCGGCACGCCCCAGTAGGGGTTGAACTCAACGGTCTGGATCTCGTCTTCGAAGAAGAATGTCTGGTGCGCCTTGGAACCGACGACCACCCGCATCGAAAACTGCTCGGCGCCCTTGTCGTGATAATAAACCATGTAGGCGGGCTGGTTGATGAAGACATAGCGGCTACCGAGATCGGCGGGCAGCCAGCGTGCCTGCTCCATGGCGATCCGGACTTTGGCGGCTTTGCTTTCGGTCGTGTCTCCACCCGTCAGGATACGGATCGATGCCTTGCCGACGACACCATCCGGCGTCAGGCCGTGTTCCTTCTGGAACCCCTCGACCAGCGCCACCAGTTCCGGCGTATAGTCCGGCGTGCCCTGGTAGGCCGATAGCGTCAGTGCATGTTCGACCTTCAGAGCATCGGAGCCCTTGGCGCGGATCGCCGCGACCACATTGGCCAATTCCGGATTGCTGATACCCGGCTTCAGAAGTGTGCCCGGTGCAATCGTGATCCGCGGCGCATCGCCGGTCTCGGCCTGCAGGGTGGCCAGTTCCCGCTTCAACGCCAGGAATTCGATGCCGGAAGGCGTCTGGGAATTCAGATAGGCAGCGACATCGTGGCTTCGGGCGATATTTTCCAGCTTGCCGGTGAGGTTGACGGCCTTGCGTTTAAAATCGTGATAACCGGAAATCTTGTTGGGATCGATGCGGCCGCGCACCGTGTCGGCGATATAGGTCAGCGTTGCGGCAGACAGCTGGATTTCAAACTCGACCAGCGACTTTTCGCGCGCAGCAATGTCGTTGCTGTCGAACGTATCGGACGGCACGATGACGGTATAATCCTGCGGATCAAGACCGACATTCGCCGCCTGCCCCAGGACCGTCAGCGCAGCCTTGGCGGCTGCATTCGGCGCATCGCCGTCAATCCAGACGAAGCCGTCGCGGCCGGCATAAAACGTCTCGATGGCCTTGGCGACATCCGCCGGAGCGTAAGCCGTGACATCGGGAAGAAACTGTCGGGCATCGGTGAGCGCCGCAGTTGGCGCAGGCGGCAGCACGTCGCGGCTGACGGAACCGGTCACCACCTGATCGACAAGCTTGGCCGTCGCGATCCGGCGCAACGGCTCGGCCTTGTAAGTGTAGTATTGCGGCGAGGTCACTTTCGGTAGCGGGCGCACGGCCTGCTTCTGCACCGGCTGGACCTGCTCTATGCCCGGCAGCGGCTGATATTCTTCCACCACCGGCTTTTTCTTGCGAAAAAGATCCAACAGGTTCAGCGCTTCTGCGCGCTGGACACCAAGAGAGGCAAACGCACACCCGGTCATCAGTGTCACGATCGCTGCAGTCTTCATCAACTTCATAGGTCACTCGTCCCCGTATCGCATTGCCGCCATCAGCGGTTCGCGCCTGATGCTCCGTCATGTCACCAGGCTTTCGTACTTATAAGAAAGGATGGTGAATGAAAAGGAAACGCCCACGCCGGAAGGCCTCCGCCGCCCGTCACAAATGTGTAAGAACCCAGCCTCATGAGGACGGATGACGGCGCCCAAAAATCTGAATTCTTTGGATTATTTCTTCATGACCAAAAAAAATCGCATCCTTCCCGAAAATTGCGGCGCTCGCGCCCAAAACTATCCGCTCGCTTGTGTCTGAAAAAGCACAGCTTCATGCTGTTTGCCGGCTTGAACGGTCAACGCTGCGAATGATCCGAGGAAACTCTCAAGAGAGACTATTTTAAACGATTGTAGCATGACGCCCGCCCCTGCAACCTCTTTACAAGCACCGGCCACCTGGGCCAGAGAGAACCGCATCACAGCTTCAGACCGTCGCGATGCGGCGGCCTCATCCACCTTACGGCATCGACGCCGCCCGGTCTTGATACCGAATGACGAAAGCAGGGATTACGATGACATCAACGCGCACGGAAACAGATACGTTCGGCCCGATCGAAGTCGCCAGCGACCGCTATTGGGGCGCACAGGCACAGCGCTCGCTCGGCAATTTCAAGATCGGCTGGGAAAAACAGCCGCTGTCGATCGTGCGTGCACTCGGGATCGTCAAGCAGGCCGCCGCCCGCGCCAACATGGAACTGCAGGGCCTTGATCCCACCGTTGGCAAGGCGATCATCGAAGCTGCCCAGGAAGTTATCGACGGCAAGCTCAACGATCATTTCCCGCTCGTCGTCTGGCAGACCGGTTCCGGCACACAGTCGAACATGAACGCCAACGAAGTCATCTCCAACCGGGCCATCGAGATGCTCGGCGGCGTCATGGGCTCGAAGAAGCCGGTGCACCCGAACGACCATGTCAACATGAGCCAGTCGTCGAACGACACCTATCCGACGGCCATGCACATTGCCTGCGCCGAGCGCGTCGTCCACGACCTGCTGCCGGCGCTGAAGCATCTGCATGCAGCACTCGTCGCCAAGGTGAAGGCCTTCGACCACATCATCAAGATCGGCCGCACGCACACGCAGGACGCCACGCCGCTGACGCTCGGCCAGGAGTTTTCCGGTTATGCCGCGCAGGTCGCCTCCTCGATCAAGCGGATCGAAATGACCCTGCCGGGTCTCTGCGAACTCGCCCAGGGCGGCACGGCGGTCGGAACCGGCCTCAACGCGCCGATCGGCTTTGCCGAAAAGGTCGCCGATGAGATTGCCAAGATTACCGGCATCGCCTTCGTCACCGCGCCCAACAAGTTCGAGGCGCTGGCGGCACACGACTCGATGGTGTTCAGCCACGGCGCCATCAATTCGGCAGCCGCTGCGCTGTTCAAAATCGCCAATGACATCCGCTTCCTCGGGTCGGGCCCGCGTTCTGGCCTTGGCGAACTGTCGCTGCCGGAAAACGAGCCGGGTTCGTCGATCATGCCGGGCAAGGTCAATCCGACCCAGTGCGAAGCCCTGACGCAGGTCTGCGTCCAGGTGTTCGGCAACAATGCGGCGCTGACCTTTGCCGGCAGCCAGGGCCATTTCGAACTCAACGTCTACAATCCGCTGATGGCCTACAACTTCCTGCAGTCGGTACAGCTGCTGTCCGACGCCGTCGTTTCCTTCACCGACAATTGCGTTGTCGGCATCGAGGCCCGCGAAGACAATATCAAGGCGGCACTCGACCGCTCGCTGATGCTGGTCACGGCACTGGCCCCGAAAATCGGCTACGACAATGCCGCCAAGATCGCCAAGACCGCGCACAAGAACGGTACGACCCTGCGTGAAGAAGCCGTCGGTGGCGGTTATGTCACCGACGCCGAGTTCGACGCGGCGGTTCGCCCGGAAACGATGATCAGCCCTTCCTGATCCGGCGGTGACGCAATCTGCGGTAGATCATTCGGGCAGCCATCGCGGCTGCCCGTTTTCGTTCCGCGAAACTACATGCTTTATCTACGTGCAATCTAATTGACCAAATTTGTCAAACGTTAAGCCTTCCAAAATCTTTAATCCCTAAAACTAGCGACTGGAGACAACAAAACAGGAGCTTGCCATGCAAGCGGCTTCGAACAAGGCTCAAATACCGGACATCGCAGCGCAGGTAACCTATGCGATGCGCATCATGGGTATCTCGCCGCTACCGCGCAACTATGAGCTTTATTATGAAGCCTATATCGGCTCCAATCCCAAACTGACCAAGGAACTGGCAGCGCTCGGCAGCCGTGCAACCCAGGAAGAACTGGATGAGATCGGCGCCCGTTATTTCAGCCATTTCCACCATGCCGCAGGCATCGACCGGGCCCACAATCATCTGACAAGCGAGCTCGCGGAACTTCTCAAGCTGCTGAGAGACGAACAGTTCGCGCTTGAGAACTACAACAAGCTCCTGGACGAGACCTACCAGAACATTACCGGCAAAAGCAGTTCCAGCGCCGAAATCCTGCGCCAGTGCGTCAGCCTGCTGACCGAGGCGACGGCGGACACGATGAGCCAGGGCAAGGAGCGCGCCGAAAACGTGTCGATGAAATCCTTCGAAATGGAGGTCATCCGGCAGGAACTCGATGAATACAAGCGCATCGCCAACACGGATTCGCTGACGCGCCTCGCCAACCGTCGGGCGTTCGACGAGAAACTGGCCTCCATCTACAATTCCGATCAGCAGCGCACCTTTACCGGCCTCTTGATTGCCGACATCGACCATTTCAAGAAGGTCAATGACAGCTACGGTCATCCGGTCGGCGACAAGATTCTGGCAACCGTCGGCACGGTTATCCGTGCAAACCTGCGCCGCGACGCCTTTGTGGCGCGCACCGGCGGCGAGGAATTCGCCATCATTCTCAGTGACAACAGCCTTGAGGAAAGCCTGCAGGTGGCAGAGCGCATCCGCAATGCACTGGCAACCACGCCCTTCAAGAATTCCAAGACCGGCGTCAACTACGGCCCGATCACATTGTCCCTCGGTGTCTGCCAGGCATCGCATGCCGACGACCCGACCGACCTCTACAACAAGGCCGACATTGCGCTCTACTGCGCCAAGAACGCCGGCCGCAACAGGACGATCCTGTTTGAAGAGGGCATGAAGAAGGATACCGGCAAGAACTGGTTGATCTACCGCAAATAGACGGCAATGCCATTGTCAGACCAGGGCGCCCACGTGGCGCCCTTTGCTATTCTTGCGATCTGGGAAACGGCGACGCTACCGGCAAGCCGAAACACGTGCCGCCTTGCCGAGGGCGATCAGTTCGGGGCGGTATTCGAAATGCATGGTGTCGTAGTGATACCAGCGCCCTCCCCAGATAAAACCGTGACGCTCGAACGCATCGACGATCTTCATCGGGTATTTGTTCCTGTATTCGGCCACCTTGCCCGGCTTGCCACCGGACCAGATCCAGTAATCCGCATATTGGGTATTGATATCGATCGCCGCGCCGAAACTATGCACCGACATGTTCGATGCACCGGAAACCTTGCGCCAGTTGAAGGTACCGGCCGAAGGCGCCAGGAACGCCTTCATCTCCGGCATCGCCTTCAGCTCGTCACGCACGTTTTCAAGCGCTGCCGCAGCACCCTGCCGCTTGGTGACCCGCAACACCTTGCCGAACCAGTCGACCGGCACCAGAGATGCCTCGACTTCCTTGGCCGTTTTGCCATAAAGCCGCATCATCAGCGCATCGCTGCGAATGCGGCCCGGATCGACATTGACATCAGGCTTGGTTTCGCACGGACCTGCCGGATAAAGCTGAGACAGACTGTCCTCGATATCGCCCGCCGCCAGTTTTTCCGCATGGTCCTTGGCCTTGCCGTCATCGACCGGCAGCAAGCGACCGTCGCGAAAACGGATCGCTCCGTTTTCATGCCCTACAAGTGAGCCGGGATAGGCCGAGACCAGCAAATCCAATTTCTGGGCGAGCGTCAGATCGGTAGCACCAGCTGGTAACGCGACAGCCAGCATGGCTGCCCATGTCAGGCTGGCGAGCCTCTGGTCAATCGACCGCGACATTGATGTAGTCGCCATCAGCACCCCGGAAAATCTGCACGTTGATGACGGAACCGCCCCGCAGCAGCGCCCGGGCAGCCCGGTTCTCGATCGTGCCGTATTCGAGCATGCGCTCGGCCTTCTCACGGTTCTTGGCCGAGGCGAAGAAACTGTCGCCTTCGTCGCCCGGCTGGCGGACGCCATAGCGATGATAGTTCGCCCGGTCCTGCCGGATAACCTGCCACGGTTCGGTCAGAGCCTCGCCATTGGAATTGTAGAGGTCTTCCTCGCCAATATAGGCGTTGTATTCCTCGACCAGCCAGTCGGCCCGGGCGATACCGGTTGAAAGCCCGAGGGCAATTGATGCAGTCAGAAAGAAGGCACTCCGGTATTTCATTTCGATCCCTCAACTTGCGCAACTGCGTTCCGCACCCATCCGGCGGGTACAACACACACCGTTGCTGAAGAAACGTTCCGTTGCCAGGATTTATTCACGCTCGTTTGGCCTACCACATTGTTTTTGCGGCACGCTCAGGCCATTCGCGATCATAGGTGTCCTTGTCGAAATCGGCCTTGGCCGCCTTCAACAGTGTTCCCGGTGTCGGCAGCGACGTCGGGTCGACGAACCGCTTGGGATTCCAGATCTGCGAGCGGATCAACGCCCGGGCGCATTGGAAATAGACTTCGCCGATGGTGACGACGATGACGCTGCGCGGATGTTTTCCATCGACCTCGAACGATCCGGTCAACTCGGGATCGACGCTGACCACGGCCGTGCCGTTGATCCGCATCGTCGTCGTGGAGCCGGGAACGAGAAACATCAGGGCCACGCGCGGATCGCGGACGATATTGGCGAGAGAATCAACCCGGTTGTTGCCGCGCCAGTCCGGCATCAGCACGGTCTTGTCGTCGGCGATCCGGACCACGCACGCATCGTCGCCGCGCGGCGAACAGTCGAGCCCTTCCGGTCCCACGGTGGCGAGCGCTGCAAACGGGGATGCCTCGATCATGCTGGCATAGTCCGGTGTCAGCCGGCTGGTGACCTTGACCAGCGATGCTTCGCTCGCGCCACCGTAAAGCGCGTTCAGTTCTTCCACCGTGCGAATGATCGTCATGCCGTTCTCCATCGACGCTGTCTCCACCAGCACCTCTCCACCGGGGCGCTGGCGATCCTTTCGACCGATAGCATGACACCTTTATGACGGCATCTTGAATTCGCTCAGGCAGCCTCTCGCCGGTCCGCCGCTCCAGCATGAATGAAGGCATTGATCCGCGCGATCACCGGCGCGGCTGAGACGATCCGGCGGTGACCGAGGCCATTTGCCCACACGAGTTCGATATTGCCGCCTGCCGCCGCATAGCGCCGCGCATGGTCGGCGGAAACTTCCTTGTCATCCTCGGCATGGATGACCAGCACCGGCGTCGTTACCATGCCGAGAATGCGGGCCGCATCGAACTCCTCGAGCCTGCGGCCGAACAGGCGAGCGACCATGTCCTCCAGCGCCATCTGGGTCGTGGCAGAAAGCCGGAGGTATTTCCCGAAACCTTTGAAAAGCCAGGTCATCTCGCTGGGCGCGCCGATCAGCACCATTTTCTGGGCAACATGCGACGGCACATCATCCACAACGCCGCCGGCAGCACAAGCAAGGCTCGCTCCGCCGAACGAATGGCCGACGGCAACGTCAAAGCCGCCAAACTGCCGCCACGCCGCATCGATGGCACGGACCGCGGCCGGCATGGTCAACGTCCGGCCCGGCGAGGCACCATGTCCCGGCCAGTCCAGGGCCACCACCTCGGCGCCACCGGCCGTCAGCCCGCAGATCATCGCCGCCAGATAATCGCTGCGCGATCCCCATCCATGCACCAGCAGGATGCGCTTGGCCGCGCCGCCATTCGACTGCGCATCAAAATGCCTGGCCATGATCCAGCCGCCGTCAAACGACAGCGTCAACGGCCGCGCTCTGGCCATGACGGGTACTGCTGCTGCAAGGGCCGTCTTTTCCTTGCCGCTCTTCGGTGTCCGGGATGGCGTGATGCTGAACAAGCGAAATGCCAGCCGCCCCGCCAACTCCGGTGAGAATGCCCCAACGGTTTTCAGCGCAAGGCGGGTGACCTTGATCGCAAACGATGCCATAGTGGGATTCCCTTTAAATGTTCAATGATGAACATTATTGTACAACGATGAACAAAAAGCAAGAGACGATCGAACATCTTCATTTTCCCTGGGATCATCCGCGTTTCCGCAGCTGGATTGCCGTTGCCCGCGCCTGCCAGCTGATGCAGCAGACGCTGACGCGCAAGCTTGCGGAGCTCGACATCAAGCCGCCGCATCTGGATATCCTGATCAATCTCTATCGCTTCGACGGCATCTCGCAGCAGGAACTGGCGCGAAAGCTGCTGGTCGGCCGCTCCAACATGAGCATGCTTTTACCGCAGCTTGAAAAGCGCGGCCTGATTGAGCGGCGCGGCGACGAGAAGGACAAGCGCGTGCTGCGGCTGTCTCTGACGGCAAGCGGCCGCCTCCTGACCGAACAGGCGATGGAGATCCAGACAGCTTTGATCGACAAGTCGCTGGAGAGGGAACCGATCGAGGAGTGCCTGATGGTCGCCCAATCGATGGAGCGGCTGATCCAGCGGCTGTTGAAAGAGGACGGTGCGCTCGACTAGCGAGTGGGAAGACGCGCGTCAGCGCGGCTTTTCCGCCTTGTCCCGGGTCATGCCCTTGTCAGCCAGATCTTGTTCGTAAGCCGCAAACAGCGTCTCGCCGGTGGCGCCCAGCTCGCGCAGATAATTCCAGGTAAAAATGCCGGTATCGTGACCATCGTCGAAGCCAATGCGCACGGCATAGTTTCCGGTCGGCGTCATCGAGATGATCGAGACA
Source organism: Hyphomicrobiales bacterium (assembly GCA_900473045.1). Classification (GTDB taxonomy): domain Bacteria; phylum Pseudomonadota; class Alphaproteobacteria; order Rhizobiales; family Rhizobiaceae; genus Pararhizobium. Next base: position 52,902 of record UCKS01000019.1, on the reverse strand, counting down.
TTGCGCTTGCCGGGCACGGTCAGGCCCTGCCCCGGTCCATGGCCCTGTACTTCCGCCGAAGGCGACAGAACCCGCAGCATTTCTGCCGAAAGATCGAAGGACGTGCCGTCGTTGAAGGCAACCGTCAGCCGGTGGCGGTCCTTTGAAACGCGCAATTCGGTCGGCCAGATATCGCTCATGCCATGCAGTCTCCATTGGTGCGGAGATCACTAGCGCAGTTTCCGGCCAGATGGAATTGTTTGCGCGCGTGCGCACACATCCCTTGATCATGAGCCCGCACTTCCTCCGATCATAAGAAAGTGTTTCATGCCTGTTTTCTCATGCTTTTGACCGCTTTCGCCTTGACGCCGCCGGTTTTGGTCACGACATTGAAGCAACAGGGAGAATTGTGTTGAATACCGTCACCATCGACAGGATCGGCGCCCAGAAGCTTACCGATGCGAAAACACCGATGATCGACCCGTTCGGGCGGGCCGTGACCTATCTCAGGGTTTCGGTGACGGATCGTTGCGACTTCCGCTGCACCTATTGCATGGCTGAGAACATGACCTTCCTGCCGAAGAAGGATCTTTTGACGCTGGAGGAGCTGAACCGGCTCTGTTCCGCCTTCATCGCCAAGGGCGTCCGAAAATTGCGGCTGACCGGTGGCGAGCCCTTAGTGCGCAAGAACGTCATGTTCCTGGTGCGCGAACTCGGCAAGCATGTGCATTCAGGCACGCTCGACGAACTGACGCTGACCACCAACGGCTCGCAGCTGTCGAAGTTTGCCGCCGAGCTTGCCGATTGCGGTGTGCGCCGCATCAACGTCTCGCTCGACACGCTCGATCCCGACAAATTCAAGCAGATCACCCGCTGGGGTGAATTGTCGAAGGTCATGGAAGGCATCGACGCCGCCCAGGCAGCGGGCATCCAGGTCAAGATCAATGCCGTCGCGCTCAAAGGCTTCAATGACGCGGAAATCCCCGGCATGATGCGCTGGGCGCATGGGCGCGGCATGGACCTGACGCTGATCGAAACCATGCCGATGGGCGAGATCGACGAAGACCGCACCGACCATTACATGCCGCTGTCGGAAATGCGCGACACGCTGGCCGAACAGTTCACATTCTCCGACATTCCCTACAAGACCGGCGGCCCGGCTCGTTATCTTCAGGTTGCCGAGACCGGCGGCCGGCTTGGCCTGATCACGCCGATGACCCATAATTTCTGCGAGAGCTGCAACCGCGTCCGCCTCACCTGCACCGGCACGCTCTATATGTGCCTCGGCCAGAACGATGCCGCCGACCTGCGCACGGCGCTGCGCGCCTCCGATGACGACACCTACCTGTCCACGGTCATTGACGAGGCGATCACCCGCAAGCCGAAGGGCCACGACTTCATCATCGACCGCACCCGCAACAAGCCCGCCGTCGCCAGACATATGAGCGTCACGGGCGGCTAAGCGGCAACCTTTCGGGATAGGCGCGGAATATCGATGTCGGTCACAAGGATGCACGACGACGAGCTTGATATCAACAGGTCGCTCGTGAGCCGCCTGATCGCCGAGCAATTTCCGGATTGGGCGCGCCTTCCTCTCGAACCTGTCCTATCGGCCGGTACCGACAATGCCATCTACCGGCTGGGAGATGGCATGGCGGTGCGTCTGCCACGCCGCGCAGGCGCCGCCCAGCAGGTGGAAAAGGAAAGCCTCTGGCTCCCGCATCTTGCCCCGCACCTGCCGCTGGCAATTCCCGTTCCGTTGGCGCTCGGCATCCCCGCGGCCGGTTATCCCTTCCATTGGTCGGTCTGCCGCTGGCTGCCAGGCGAAGATGCTATTTCCAAACCGATCACAGATCTGCATGAGGCCGCCATCAGTCTCTCGCAATTTATCTCCGCCCTGCAGAAAATCGACATCCCCGGCGGCCCGCCACCCGGCGAGCATAATTTCTTCCGGGGTGCTTCACTGGCCAGCCGGGACGTACCAATGCGTTCCGCAATCCAAAGCCTCAACGGCATCATCGAAACGGCTCCATTGCTCCGCGCCTGGAATGCCGCTTTGGAGATCACACCGTGGGACAAGCCACCTGTCTGGCTGCATGGCGATATTCACGCCGGGAACCTGTTGACCGAACAAGGCTGCCTCACCGCCGTCATCGACTTCGGCGGTCTCGGCGTCGGCGATCCCGCATGCGACCTGATGGTTGGCTGGAACCTGCTGGACGCTGAGGCCCGCGCCACGTTCCGTTCCAAGATCGCGGTAGACGAGCCAACATGGCGACGCGCCAGAGGCTGGGCGCTCTCCGTCGCCGTTGTTGCCCTGCCTTACTACCTCGATACCAACCCGGTCCTCGTCGCCATATCGCGTCACGCCATCAAACAAGTTCTCGCCGATCATTCGGACGGATTGAACGCCTGACCTGTCGCAACGAAAAGCCGCCCGTTTTAAGGGCGGCTTTGAGTCGCGTCAGCGGTTTACTCACTCAAGCCGCGTAGCTTCTGCCATAGCCCTGCGCCCTGCCACCCGACACCGAGCGGCTGGTGCCGGTCTTGAAGCGTTCGATCTTCTCGTTGAGAATATCGACCTGATGGCGCAGGCCGTGGATTTCGGCGGTGTTTTCCTCGACCATGGCGGCGTTCTGCTGGGTGATCAGCTCGACCTCGCGCACCGCCTCGTTGACCTCGTTGAGGCCGCGATACTGGTCGGCGGCAGCAGATTCGATGTTGCTGACCAGCTGATGGATGGTCGAGATATGATCGTTGATGACGGTCAGTGCCTTGCCGGTTTCCTGAACCAGTTCGACACCACCACGCACCTGCACGGAGCTTTCCGAAATTAGCCCCTTGATCTCGCGGGCAGCCCCCGCGCAACGCTGGGCCAGCTCGCGCACTTCCTGGGCAACGACCGCGAAGCCACGGCCCGCCTCGCCTGCACGGGCCGCCTCGACGCCGGCATTCAGTGCCAGAAGGTTGGTCTGGAAGGCGATCTCGTCGATGACGCCGATGATCGTCGAGATCTTGTCGGATGACTTGTTGATCGCCGCCATCGCGTCGATAGCTTTCGCCACCACTTCGCCGGAATGCTTGGCATAGCTGTGGGTCTGATCGACCGACACGGTAGTTTTGCGCGCGCTTTCGGCCGTCGAGCGGACGATTTCCGTCAGCTGGCCAAGGGCGCGCGAGCTTTCTTCCAGCGCTGCCGCCTGCTGTTCGGTGCGGCGGGCAAGATCGTCTGCGGAGGTCGCCAGATTGCCGGTGCCGCTGGTGATCTCGTCGGTCACCGAACGGACATCGATCAGCGTCGCCCGCAGCGCCTCGACGGCGTTGTTGTAGGTGCGGGCCATGACGATGTAATCCTCGGAAAGATCCTCCGCCATCCCCTCTTCGAGATTGCCGTCGGCAAGCTTTGCGAGCACATCGGACAGTGCCGTCAGCGCCTCCATCTGGTCGGCCTCGATCCGGGCCCGTTCCTGGCGGCGGCGGGCTTCCTCTTCGGCAGACAGCGTGCGGGCGGCTTCCGCCTCCTGGCCCAGCCGGACGTTTTCAACGGCATTGTCGCGGAAGACAGCAACCGAGCGCACCATGTCACCGATCTCGTCACCGCGATTGCGGCCTTCGATGGCAACTTCGAGATCGCCATTGGCGAGACGGGTCATCGTCTCGGTCACCCGCTTCAGCGGGCCACGCAGCGTCTCGATCAGCATCAGGCCGCCGACGATGGCCAAAAGCGTGCCGGCAACCATGGCGATGATCGACACATCGGCAGAGCGCTGGCTGTCCTTCTTGCCGGCTTCCTGGGCACTGCTGACAAAGTTCTCCAGCGTCTGGCTGGCATCGGCCACCAGTGTCGAGGCTTCGGTCTTGGCCGCCTGCCAGCGTGCGCCGACATCAATCAGCTGGGCGGTGCCGCTATCGATCTGCTCAAGCGACGGGGCGAGTTTACCGGCGAGATCACGCAGTGCCGCATTCTTCGCTCCGAGCTTTGACAAAGTCGTCACGCTCTCGCGCACGGCTGCAATATCGGCAATCACGTTGTCGCGGCTCGCCGTGTCGAGCTTGCGGTGCAGTTCGCTGATATGCAGGCGGGTATCGTCGAGGCCCTTGAAGGTCTCGTCCATCAGGCCGATCAGTGTCTTCAGGGTTGAAATTTCGCTGTCCATGCCGACAAAACGCTTGGCCGCCGTGTCCGAATTGGCCACGGCTTCCTTGGCGAAGTCGGCTTCGTATTTTGAAAACTTGATCATCGCCGAACCGAGCTGCGTCTTCTTGACGTCATTGGCATCGCCGCTGGCCAGGATATCCTGAATGACCATTGTATCGGCCTTCACCTCGCCAATCCGCTTCAAAACCTTGTCGGAAGCGATCTTTTCGGATTCGGCAATCTGCTTGCGCAGGTGCGGCATTAGCGTGGCGGCCTGCTGGACCTTGGCGTCCGGCGCCATCGCCATGGTGACGGGCAGGCGGAACTTCTTGATGCGTTCGGCAAGCCCCTGATAGGCGGCGGCATCAAACAGCAGCGCCTTGGCAAAGGATTCCTTCTCACCGGATTCCTTGCGCAGGATATCGATCTGCTTGAAGGCCGTGTTGCCCTGCGCCGTCATGTCGGCCAAAGCCGCATCCAGCGATGCCGTGACAGTGTCGCGCTCAGACTTGATCGACCAGAGCTTGTCCTGCTGCCCGCGCATCGCTTGGCCGAGCGCAACGACCGAGTGGACCTTGGCCTTGTCTTCGCCGGCGGTCAGCAGACCATCCAGCGTGCGGATGCCGTTTTCCTGCTCATCGACCCGTCCGGCAAGCGTCGAGCGCGCCTCTTCGGTGGGGTTATCGACAAAACTCTGCAGCCCGCTGCGCAGCGACTGGAAATCGGAGAGATTGTTGATCGTTTCCCGTGTCACGGTCATGTGCCCGTTCAGCGTGCTTGCGGTAAAATAACCGACAAGGCCGATACCCGCGATCAGCACCACCAGCGGCACGACGAACAGCAAAACCTTGGTGACAATGCGCAGGCGCTGCAAAGAGCGATCGATCAGGGACATTCCGAACTCCAGATGTTGAGCAAATCGGACATTTCCGCCAGATTGCTCTCTGGTTGAGAACGAACGAACCGGGGCGCATCCATGGCGCTTGCCGGAATGTCATCCGGTTGACCCGAACGGAAATACTTGCCGTTACGTCAACCTTATTCGCATCATGCGAAGGGCAGCGGAATTCCGGCACGATAGGCAGTGAAACTTAATATTTCGCCAAAAACTCCAGGGCTTAAACTTGCGCTTAAAAAATCGGCACAGCCATATTTCGCGGTTCTACAACGCTGATGGAAATGGCTATTCTTGCATTGCTGCCATCAATTCAAACAGGCGAAGGATCGTAGTTGCATAAAAGAAATGCCGATGCTTTAGAGATAGGCAACACCAGCAGCGCAGATTTTAAGCCCGCCGCATCGCTGATTTGTAAAACCGGGCAGCGATGAGAACGGATTTTTAAAACAATGCAACCCACCGCCAATTTTCGCGGCGCCATTTTCATGTGTCTGGCCATGGCGGGCTTCACCTGCAACGACGCATTGATCAAATCCGTCACCGGCGTCATGAATGCCGGGCAGATCATGCTGGTCCGCGGTTTCTTCACATCGGTGCTGGTTCTGCTGCTCGCCCGCCAATTCGGCGCCATGCGCTCGTTCCGGCTGGTTCTGTCTCCGGTGGTCGCCCTCCGAATCGCCGCCGAAGTCGGTGCCTCGATCTCCTATATCTACGCGCTCGGCCAGATCCCGCTCGCCAATGCCTCGGCGATCCTGCAGGCGCTGCCGCTGGCCGTCACACTGGGTGCGGCGCTGTTCCTGGGCGAACCCGTCGGCTGGCGGCGCTGGCTGGCAATCCTTGCCGGTTTCGCCGGTGTGCTGATCGTGCTGAGACCCGGGCCTGAAGGCTTCACCGGCGCAGCACTCAGCGTCGTGGCCTCGGTGGTCTTTGCAGCCATCCGGGATCTGTGTACCCGGCGGATCGATCCCGCCGTACCGTCGCTGTTCATCTCCGTCATCACCGCCACCGTCATAACGATGACGGGTGCGGTTTTGATCGTGCCGCTCGGTGGCTGGCAGCCAATGTCACTGGCCTCGATCGGCATTCTGGCCGTAGCCAGCCTGCTGCTTCTGGTCGGCTATCAGTGTATCGTACTGGCCATGCGCAACGGCGAAATCGCTATCGTCGCCCCGTTCCGCTATACCAGCCTGATCTGGTCGATCAGCATCGGTATCCTGTTGTTTGCCGAAGAGCCGGATGTCTGGATGGTCACGGGCGTGGCAATCATCATCGCGTCCGGGCTTTATACATTCACTCGCGAAAACAAGCGGCGGACGGCCCTTGCGCAGCAGTCCGAACCGGGATCGCCGAAATGACGGGACTGAAAGGCAGGACAGTTCGATGATCGTATCGGCAATCCCATCGGCAAATCTCCCGCGCGGCGTCGTCCTGGCCGGCGGCCTGTCTTCACGCATGGGCCAGGACAAGGCGGCCGTGATGCTTGGCGGCAAGCCGCTTGTCCACCATGTCATCGAACGTCTCGCCCCACAGACGGCCGGCCTCAGCGTCAACAGCAACATGAGTACCGATCTGGACCTTGTTCCCGCCATCACCGTCTTTGGTGATACCGTTCCAGGCCATGTAGGCCCCATGGCAGGCGTGCTCTCGGGGATGCGTCACGCGGCAAGGCATTCCCCCCTGGCAAGCCACGTCGCCACCGTCCCGACCGACACGCCGTTCTTTCCACCGGACCTCGTTGCCCGCCTTCAGGCAGCGATTACAGAGCCCGGAGAGATCGCCGTCGCCTATTCGGCCGGCATCATGCATCCCGTCTTCGCCCTCTGGCCGGTTGCGCTTGCCGATGAGCTTGAACATTGGCTGCTGACCGACGACAAGCGCCGGGTGCGCGGCTTCATCGAACGTCATCCGGTGGCGAGGGTCGATTTTGAGATGATCGAAACGGTAGGCGGACCGATCGACCCGTTCTTCAACATCAATACGCCTGCCGACCTCAAAACCGCCGAACGCTGGCTGCCGCTGATCGAGAGGATTGAACGATGACACCGCCAGAAACCGCCGGCCCGAAAATCTTCGGAATCGCCGGCTGGAAGAATTCCGGCAAGACCGGGCTTGCCGTCCGCCTCGTCACGGAACTGACGCGGCGCGGTTACCGCGTCTCGACGGTCAAGCACGCCCACCATGATTTCGATATCGACAAGGTCGGTGCCGACAGTTTTCGCCATCGCGAAGCCGGCGCCCATGAAGTCACGATCGTCTCCGGCACGCGCTATGCCATCATGCACGAATTGCGCGGCGCAGCTGAACCGACATTCCCGGAAATCCTCGCACGCCTTGCCCCGTGTGATCTGGTGCTGATCGAAGGCTACAAGCGCGAACCGATCCCGAAGATCGAGGCACGGCGGCTGGACTCAAAGAACCGCGAGCCGCTTGCGCCCACCGATCCACATATCATCGCCATTGCTGCCGACCACCCGGTCGAGGATAGCGGGCTCAGCGTGTTCGATCTCGACGACACTCTGGCCATCGCGGATTTCATCGAGCGCACCACCGGGCTGGAAAAACAGAGCTGAAAGAGAATCAGTTGGTGGTTTCGTCGCTGCCATCTTCCGTCGCATCGTTCAGGCGGACGAACGTGTAGCCCTTGGCCTTCAAGTCCAGAATGCCCTTGACGACGCCAGCACCGGCGGCATGGGCCGGCTGGTTGATATGGGCGATGATCACGTCACCATCCCTGGCGGAGGAAAACCGTTTTTCCGCCGCCCCTGCCCCCAGCAGCGAACCGCCATCGCCGTTCACCGAATATCCGGCAATCCGAAATCCCATCTGCCGGATCTGCCCGATCGAAGACAGCGTGTATTTCGCCGTTGCGCCACGAAACCAGTGCGGCTGCAATCCTTGCGCCACGATCGCAGCCGCACCGCCCGCAACTTCCGTCTCGACAGCCTGCGGACTTCCGGCGGCGGCGATCCCGTAGATCGAGACCGGACGATCGACGGCGGGAACATGCATCGCACCATGATTCTCGATCTCGAACAGATCCGGATGCGCCTTGAAGATGGCCATCGTCGCGGCGTTGCGCTTCACCCAGCGGGCCGTGACGAAGATGGTTGCCGGAATACGGTTATCGATCAGCGTCGACAGGATGCGCTCGTCCGTCTTGCCGCTGCAGGCATCGAATGTCAGGGCGACGCGCGGCGTTGCCCCTTTGTCCTGGTTTTCAAGCCGCAGTTGCGGCTCCACCAACCGCGTTGCGGCCAAAGAGGCATGGCCGGTCGAAACGACGATCAGGAGTGCGGCAACTAGGGTTTTCATCGGAAACTCACCACGCGGTATGCGATCCGGTCTCGATACCGGAAAAACGTAAAGACCAAGCGAAACGGCCCGGCGCTTGCGCACCGGGCCGTCTGGAACGGCATCTCTATCAGAGAAACCGGACTATGGCTATTTCTGGGCTACCGGACGGACCAGCGGCGTCACGCGACGGATTGTCACGCGGCGGTTCTGCTGTTCCGCAACCTCGGTACGAACCTTGAGGAAGCGTTCGCCGTAGCCCTGCGTCACCAGATTTTCGGCCGGGATATCGTAGACCTCGGTCAGCAGCGATGCCACCGATTCGGCGCGCTCGTCCGACAGCACCAGGTTCGGCTCGTCGCCACCGACGGCATCCGTGTGACCTTCGATGAAGAAGGTTTCGCCCGGATCCTTTTCGATCACTTCCAGCATGGCATCGGCCACTTTGCGCAGGGTTTTCGCCTGCGAAAGCGGGACTTCCGCGCTGCCTGTCGCAAAGGTGATCGTATCGAGATCGATACGGCGCACCTTGTCGCGGATACGGGCCGAGTTCTTCACCTCGTCGATCGTGTAGGTCCGCTCGACCTGCTCCACCGGCGGTTCGGCCAGGAAGTCGTAATAGTCGCGGTCGGGCTCGCTCGATGTATCGATGATGTAATCCCGAACCGGCACGCGCAGGCGCATCGGCGGCAGGTCTTCACCAACATCGTAGGCCGGCGGCCGCGGTCCCTCATCGGCTTCCGGCGCGTAGATCATCAGATACTCGCGTCCGTCCTGATCGATGCGCGACCGCTGCATGATGTCGCCATAGCGATTGTAGATCGTCACGATGCGCACGCCATTCGGCCGTTCGATCGTCTCACGTGACCGGCCGCGCGACAGCTCTTCATAAGAGGTTTCCTGCGCGTTGCGGCGCAGACGCGGACGATCGTCGCTGCGAACGATGATCTGGTCGCCGAAATCGAGAACCGTGCGGTTGTCGCGGCTCTCATCGACGCGCGGACGCCGGCCGTTACTGCCCGTGAAGGCATCGATCAGCTCGTTGACACCGAACTCCGGCTCACGCTCGACGCGGCGGCCTTCTTCCCGGAGATTAGCTCCGAGTTCCTCACGGCTCGGACGGCGGTCCCTGCGGCTCGACTGGGCTTCTGCATCGCTCTTTGGGACCTCGACATTGTCGTCTTCGGCCCGGGCGCGTTCACGCCGCTTGCGGCGATCTTCGCGGGCATTGCCATCGGCATTGTCCGCATCCTTGTCGCTGTCGAGAACGGCGGCGCCATTGTCGACCGGAAGCACCACCGTCTCGTCGCTCCTGGAGGGATCGCGGGCGATTTCCTGCTTTTCTTCCTGGCTGCGCGTATCGACGACTTCAGGGGCCGGCTTGCGGCGATCAGGCCGTTTACGTTCGGTTGCCGGCTCGCCATTGTCCTCGATCGCGGGGCGCAATCCGCCTTCGGCGGCCGGCTGCTGCCCGTCATCCTGCTGGCCGGCCTGCGCCCTGGCCTTCTGCTCGGCACGGATACGCCGGCGTTCCTCGGCAGCCTTCTGGGCAGCCTCGTCATCGTCAGTCGGCTGGGCCTGCTCTTGCTGCTGCTGATCAGCCTGCTGCTTCCTGCGCTCGGCGCGAGCCTTGGCCTTGTCTTCGGCTGCCTTTGCGGCATCGTCGTCGCCGGACGGCTTGGCCTGTTCTTCCTGCTGCTGCTGTTCAGCCTGCTGTTTCTTGCGTTCGGCGCGCGCCTTGGCCTTGTCTTCGGCAGCCTTTGCAGCATCGTCGTCGCCGGATGGCTGGGCCTGTTCCTGCTGCTGTTCAGCCTGCTGTTTCTTGCGTTCGGCGCGGGCCTTGGCCTTGTCTTCAGCTGCCTTTGCGGCGTCGTCATCGCCGGACGGCTGGGCCTGTTCCTGCTGCTGTTCGGCTTTCTGTTTCCGGCGCTCGGCGCGGCTCGGCTGCTCTTCCTGTGCAGGCTGCGTTTCCTGCTGCTGTTCGGCGTCCTGGCGTGCCTTGCGACGTTCCGCGCGGTTTGGTTGCTGCTCTTCTTCCTGGGCAGGCTGCTCCTCGGACTGCTCGGCGCGCGGACGGCGCTTCTTGATCACCTCTTCCGGTGCCTGCTCGCCGCCGTCTGCCTGGGCGGCGCCATCTTCCTGCGCGACCTCGAACGGCTTCATCAGACTATCGGCCAAAGCCGGCTGGATGGCGATCGAGAGCGACAGCATGGGAAACGCCACGGTCGCGAAAAGTTTGGATCGGATGCTCATAAATGTCTCCTCCTTCAGAGGTTCCGTTTTTCGTTGTCTTGAGCCGGAGGGACATCCCTGTCCTTCAGTCGTTCACCCGCTGTTTGGACAGGCCAAGCGGTCAAAAAAAGGCAAACCGGTTCAAATCAGCCAAGGACGATTAGCCAAACCAGCATTAACTCAGCATGAATGTTGCGTTCATCTTCGCCAGACATAGGCCTGCATCGGCCTGCAACCAGTGCAAAGGCATGAGGATGTGCAGACATTTCATGAAGCTGACGCTGCTTTCCTGTTGATTTTTCCATTTAAAGCGTAGGAATATCGCCCCAGCCCGATCGCAACGACGGTCGGCGTACCGGCGGCCGCGAAGAACAAGAAACCGGCTGTCCGCCAACAGAGAGGATCACAATGCGTATTTCCAGACGTCTCGCCATGGCTGCTTCGGCAGCCGTTTTCGCGCTGATGGCAGGCACTGCCATGGCCGACGGCGAAAAAATCGTCATCGGTACGGAAGGCGCCTACCCGCCCTTCAACAATCTTGAAGCCGACGGTACCCTGACCGGCTTCGACGTCGATATCGCCAAAGCGCTCTGCGTCGAGATGAAGGCTGACTGCACGATCGTCACCCAGGATTGGGACGGCATGATTCCTGCCCTGGCCGCCAAGAAATTCGATGCCATCATCGCATCGATGTCGATCACGCCTGAGCGGCTGGAAAAGGTCGATTTCTCCAACAAATATTACAACACCGGCCCGGCCATCGTCGTTCCGAAGGATTCGCCGATCACCGAGGCAACCGAAGCGGGCCTCGCTGGCAAGTCGCTCGGCGCCCAGTCATCCACGACTCACTCCAACTATGCCGAAGCCTTCTTCAAGGAATCGGAGCTGAAGCTCTATCCGACCCCGGACGAGTACAAGCTTGACGTTGCCAACGGCCGCGTCGATGCCGTCATCGACGACGTCGTCGTGCTGACGTCCTGGCTGAAGACTGCCGATGGCGCCTGCTGCAAGCTCCTGAAAGCTCTGAAGCCCGATCCGGAAATCAACGGCATCGGCGCCGGCATTGCCGTGCGCAAGGGCGATACGGCTTTGAAGGACAAGTTCAATACGGCCATCGCGGCGATCCGCGCCAACGGCAAGTACAAGGAAGTCGCCGACAAGTATTTCGACTTCGACGTTTACGGCGATTAATCTTACCTGTTGCTGAAATACGATGGCGGAAGGCTTGTCCTTCCGCCATTCTTGTATGACAACGCCCAATAACAATAAGCGCGCCAAGACGCCGTACCGGGGAAATTTGACGCATGCAGGCTGCTTTTGCTGCCCTCTCTTCCATTGTCTCGTGGGTTGCCAGCATCATCGATCCGATGTGCGGCCCGATTGGCATTTTCCGGCTTTTTGCGCAGGATACACTGCTAGCCTGCGGCGATACCGGCTGGGGCGACGAGATCGCCCATGGTTTCCTGATCACGGCAAGCTTGGCAATCTGTACCTTGCCCATCGGCCTTATCCTCGGGTTCTTCATCGCGCTGGCGAAACAGTCCGAAGAAAAGTCGCTGCGGCTGGCCACCAACATTTACACGACGATCTTTCGTGGCCTGCCCGAACTCTTGACCCTGTTCATCGTCTATTACGGGCTGCAGATCGTCGCCCAGCAGATGATGGCGGCGATGGGCTATGAAGGTCCTGTCGAGATCAATGCCTTCGTCGCCGGCATGATTGCCCTTGGCGTCGTTTTCTCGGCCTATTGCTCGGAAGTCCTGCTCTCCGCCTTCAAGGCGATTCCGCGCGGCCAGTATGAGGCCGGCGATGCGCTGGGACTGCATCGCGGCAAGACCATGCGGCTGATCATCCTGCCGCAGCTGGTGCGTATCGCCCTGCCCGGTCTCGGCAACCTCTGGATGGCGCTCCTGAAGGATACGGCGCTCGTCTCCGTCATCGGCCTGCCGGATATCTTGCGCCAGACCGGTATTGCCGCACGTGTTACCAAGAATGCCTTCGAATTCTTCTCGATCGCCTGCCTGCTGTTCCTGATTCTGGCGATGGTGTCGTCGCTGGTGTTCTCCGCGCTCGAACGCTGGACCAAACGTGCGGAGGGTGCCCGATGAGCCACGCTGAAACCATGCTGCCCGCGCTGCCACCGCCGCCGGAAGCAATGAAGCGCTATACAATTTCCCGCCTGATCGGCCGCGCCCTGCTCGGCGTCTGGCTGGCCGTATCTGTCGGCATCTTCCTGTTCATCGTCGATTCCTGGAGCCCCGAGAAATTTGCCAAATACGGCCCGAGTTTCCTGTCAGGCCTGCGCGTCACCCTGACACTGGTCGCCATCTCCGTCATACTCGGCGGCATTCTGTCCCTGCCGATCGCCTATGGCCGGATGACCAAGAACAAGGTGCTCTCCTGGATTGCCTACTGCTACGTCTATTTTTTCCGCGGCACGCCGCTGATCACCCAGCTCTTCCTAGTCTACTATGGCCTCGGCACCTTCCGGCCTTACCTCGAGGCGGTGGGGCTGTGGTCGCTGTTCAAGGATGCCTGGTTCTGCGCGCTCTTCACCTTCACGCTGAATACGGCCGCCTATCAGGCAGAAATCCTGCGCGGCGCCATCGAGAGCGTGCCACGTGGCCAGCACGAGGGCGCAGCCGCCCTTGGCCTGCCCAAGGGCGTTGCCTTCTTCAAGATCATCCTGCCGCAGGCGATGATTGTCGCGCTGCGCCCCTACGGCAACGAAATCATCCTGATGATCAAGGGCTCGGCCATCGTCGCGATCGTCACCGTGTTCGACCTGATGGGCGAAACACGCCGCGCCTTCTCGCGCACCTATGATTTCCAGATGTATCTCTGGGCAGCGGTGCTCTATCTGATCATGGTCGAGATACTGCGCAATCTCTGGGCCTGGATCGAAACCCGCCTGACCCGCCACCTGAAGCGTTGATCTGCAAGAGGGTTTGGCAGCACTCGATATGACTTGCTGCCAAACACTTGTTTTCAAACACACCTTTGTTTTTCCGTGAAGCATTGTTCATATCGGATTAACCAATCCCGTGCTTCAATCGTAGGGACCATCATTGAACAAGATGAGGTCCGGCAATGACGAACGAAATGGAACTGCAACTCAAGGGATATGGCCTGACCACGGCCCAGATCCTTTACCGTATGCCTGATCATCCGGCTTTCCTGCAGACCTATATCTGGCAGCATTACGATCTGGCGCCGGAATTTCCGGAAATGAAGAGTTTTCTCAAATTCTGGCAGGAAACGCTGGAAGGCCCGCTGCATTCGGTACGCTACGTCCACCGCAGGCTGATCTCGGCTACGGACTGGCGGGCACTCAAGGGCGAGTTCATCATCAACTGATGCCGGCTGCTTTCGATTTCATGTTGCGGGCGTGACACGCGCCGACCGCAGCGGTCGCGAACGACTTTCCGGGCGCAAATCCCTGCGGATGCGGGTTTCGCATTGCCAAACGCGCATCCACGCCGTAAAGACGCCGCCATGCAGAAGATTGATGAAGAAGCCCTCGCCGAAGCCTATAACCGCGCGCTTGCCCTGGAGAAATCCGGCGACGTCGAGGCGGCTGTCAAAGCCTATCTTGAAGTCCTGGCAATCGATCCCGACGATCACGGCGGTGCTGCCGTGCGCATCGCCTCGATGGGACATGGCGAAACGCCTGACAAGGCGCCGGACGCCTATGTCACCACCCTGTTCGATCAGCATGCCGATGTCTTTGAAGATGTGCTTGTCGAGCAGCTCGATTACCACGTGCCGATGCTGGTGCGTCAGCGGCTGCAGGCGCTGAAACTCGGCCCGTTTGCCCGCGTCCTTGATCTCGGTTGTGGAACGGGCCTGACCGGTGGTGCCCTGCGCGACATGGCCGACGACATTACCGGTATCGACCTGTCGGAAAACATGGTCGAGATCGCCCATGAAAAAGACCTCTACGAAACGCTCTATGTCGCCGAAGTCGTCGACTTCCTCGAGGACAATGACGACGAGCCGTTCGACCTCATCACCGCAACCGATGTTCTGCCCTATCTCGGCGCGCTCGAAGCCCTGTTTTTCGGGGTTGCCGAAAACATCAATGCCGGGGGCCTGTTTATCTTCTCCAGCGAAACCCTGCCCGCAGACACTTTTGCCGGCCGGTCCTTCATGGTCGGCCCGAACCAGCGCTTCGCCCATGCCGAAACCTATGTCCGCGAGCGGCTCGACGCCATCGGCTTCGATGTCGTCGAGCTCACCGATATCACGGTGCGCAAGGAAGAAGGCGAGCCGATCGCCGGCCATCTGGTGATCGCAAAACTGCGCTGATAGCGCTCAGGCGCCATGAACTTCCGGCAGGTCATACCAGTCGCCCTTGAATTCCGTCAGGATGTTCTTGACGATCTGCTTGCCGGTATCGCCGTCGATCACGCCGGCCGAGACCATCAGCAGATCGGTACCGATATTGTCCTTCAACAGACGGCTGCCGCAGGTCGAACAGAATCCGCGCCGGGCCTTGTCCGAATATCCATACCACTGCAAGGTACCGTCCGCCTCGAACCGCACGTCGCCGCGCGGCGCGCCGATCACCGCCATGTAGTTGCCGTGCGCCTTGCGGCAATCGCCGCAATGACAGCAGAACACCCCGGCAGACTCCACCGGGATAGAAAATTTGACGCCGCCGCAGCGGCACGAAGCGTTTAGTCGATCGGCCATGGACTTTTCCTTCCGAAGGTAAACGGGACGGAAGCCACAAAGCGGCTTCCGCAAGGGGACATACGGCGCAAAGCCCAAGCTTCAAGCGCCGTGCGGCGCAACCTTCCCGTCAAAAACAGTTTTGTCTAATTTATTCCCAAAAAATGCAATCTTAAATTGATTATACAACTTTTTGGTGCGGGCGATTTATGGACGCCTGCCCGTTCGCCACCTTACGTTACAGACACAACTTAAGGGGGAATATTGATGGAGATTTTTTTAACCTGGCTCACTAGCGCGGGCGGCATTTTCGGCCTTCTGATCACCGCGATAAAGAACATTCTCGGGCTCGACCCACTTGCCTTGCTGTTTGCAGTGCTGCCCCCGAGCCTGCTGCTTTACGGCCGTCACGAAGTCAGACTGCGCCGCCTGCGCTCGATCAAGGATTTTCTGATCTCGTTTGGCACCGACAAGGAACGAAGCCCCGGCGCGGACAATGCAGACCCGGTTCCCCTTCCGGCCGACGCTGCCAAACCAGATGTCAGTGTCCGGCTGACCAACAATCCCTCGTTCGAATTCGTGAAATCCAAATATATTTCGGACCTGCAGGTCCAGGATCCGCCCGAGGGCAAACCGTTCAACGAGATGAACGACATCGACCAGATCGACTGGATCATCAAAAGCATCGGAAATTTCGGCTCCCGCACCAACTGGAGGATTTTTCTGTCCTCGATCGGCTTTATCCTTTTGAGCTATTTCGGCTTTTCCGCCCTGTTCAACACCCTCTCCTGCGGTCTGGGTCCAACCACCTGCAGCTGCGCACCGGATGCGGTAACCTGTGTTGAAGCGTCCGGCGGCTACGGCAGCTGGCAGCAACTGACCGTGATCGGTTCGCTGGCCTTTGCCGGCGCGTTTATCGCGGCCATCCGCAACTTCGTCCGCTCGGTCGCCGTCTTCGACGTGTCGCCCTACACGTTCCTGCGCCATACCGCCGAGATCGTTGCCTCGGTGATCTTCACCATCATCCTGTTCGCCGTCTTTCGCGACCCGATCAGCGGGATCACCGGTCTGGTGACCGAGATCCTGCCCGTCACCCCACAGCCCGCCGCACCACCGTTAGGAACACCACCAGTTGCCGCAACAACCGGTGATCACATCCAGCCCATCTGGTTCGGCCTTGCGCCGCTTCTCGGGCTTTTGCCGCAAAGCGCGACGAAATTCCTGCTGCTGAAATTCCAGAACCTGATCAGTTGGATCAAGACCACGGACGACCGGTTCATCAACGTCACGAAAATAGTCTCGCTCGATATCATCGATGGCATCGACTACGAAACGCGGTTCCGGCTGGAGGAATGCGGCATATATGACGTGCAGAACCTCGCCACCTACAATCCGATCATGCTGCATATCGAATCGCCCTACGGCATCTATCAGGTCATCGACTGGATTGCGCAGGCGCAGCTCTGCCATATCATCGGCCCGGAAAAATTCCTGATTTTCCGGGAGTTGAACATCCGCACGATCTTCGACCTGGAACGGGCGATCAGCAGCAGGCACTCTGTGAAGGCCTTCGACGAGATCTGCGCCGGCGTCTTGCTAGCCTCGACGAGCAGCCTCAGAGAGACGGTCAGGATCAGCGCGACCAAGCCGATTACCGTAGATACAGACAAGGCGGCGGCCGTCGATGCCGACGCCTTTTGCATCTGGGCACGCCAGAGAATGCAGCGTGACGACGATTCGAAGTCGACCGAACATGTCCTCAGATGGATCGCTGACGATCTGCACGTGCGCCGCCTGCGCCGCCTGTGGTTCGACATTTCCGAAAGCCTTGGTGAGGAGGCCGTGGCTCTGGAGGACGGTATCGACGCGAAAGTCCCCGTCGTGCCACCGCCCGTCATACCGGTTCCGGTTCCGTAAAACGTCAAGCGAAAACGGCGCCCTGAAGCGCCGTTTTCCTAGCCGGTGACTTGCCTAGCTCGCCCGTCCCTTCCAGACGATGTCGCTGACCGTCAATTGTTTCGGAATGATCTGCAGCTGGAAGAACTCGTCAGCCAGCGCCTGCTGGTAGGCGACCGCGTCCGGCCCGAGCGTCGAAACATTGGCCAGGCTGAAATCCTTGCGCGTCAGGACAACCCGCTGGATATCGTCCGGCACACCAGTGATCTTCGCCAGCGCCGAAACCGTGCCGTCGAGATCGCTCTGCGCGGCCGAGCCAACCTTGCCCAGTTCATCAAGAATATCACCCAGCACGTCTCCATGCGCTGCGGTAAAATCGCCATTGCTGAGGAAGTAGCTCCAGGAATCGACGATCCCTTCGGCAGTGGTCAGGACGCGCGTGCCCGGATCCTTTTCGGCGACGGCAAAATAGGGATCCCAGATCGACCAGGCATCGATCTGCCTGCTGGCAAAAGCGGCCGCCGCATCCGAGGGCGACAGATCGGCAGCCTCGATATCGGTGATGCCGAGACCCGCCTTGCGCAGCGCCTTGACGGTGAAATTATGAGCGCTCGATCCGCGTTTGAAGGCAACACGCTTGCCCTTCAGGTCGGCGATCGTCTGAAATGGAGAATCCTTGTGCACCAGAATGGCCGAGCCCGCCGACGATCCCTTGTAGGTACCGGCATAGAGCAGGTTGCCGCCCGCAGCCTGGGCAAACAGCGGCGGCACGTCGCCGGTCGGGCCGAAGTCGATGGCACCGGCGCCAAGCGCCTCAAGCAGCGGCGGGCCGGAGGAAAACTCCGCCCAGGTGATCGTGATACCGCGATCGGCAAAGCGCTTTTCCAGCGCGCCCGTTCCCTTGGCCAGCGCCAGGACGCCGTTCTTCTGCCAGCCGAGGCGCAATTCCTTGAGCGGTTCGGATGCAAAGGCGCTGCGGGTTGCCGGCAGGATCGCCACCGCTGCAGCCGCCCCCAAAAGCGACAATGTCTGTCTGCGGGTAAACATGGATTTCACCTCTCCTGTTGCGCCTGTCCGGCTGTCCGGCATGGCCTCCGGTAACAACAATGAATAAATCTATTATTTCTATCGACATTATAAATATCTAAAACGGTGACGTTACGGCAAAATTTGCGGCGCCATACAAGCTTTTGCGGGAAAACGGTTTCGAACCCGGTTTTGGCAGGATGCGATCATCACAGGCCTTCCCCGCCCCATCCTCATCGGTTAAGTCTCGACGAAAGGGAATTTCAGGAGTTTTCGAATGGCTAAAGTCGCGTTCATTGGTCTTGGCGTCATGGGGTACCCGATGGCCGGGCACCTGAAGGTCAAGGGTGGTCACGATCTGACCGTCTATAACCGCACGGCCGCGAAGGCTGAAAAATGGGCGACCCAGTTTGGCGGACGCGCGGTGGCAACACCGGCGCAAGCAGCCGACGGCGCCGACTTCGTTTTCTGCTGTGTCGGCAATGACGACGATCTGCGCTCGGTGACAACAGGCAAAGGCGGCGCCTTCGAAACGCTGAAGGCCGGCGCCATCTTCATCGACAACACCACCGCTTCGGCCGAGGTCGCCCGCGAACTCCATGAAGCCGCCACCGCTCGTGGCGCTCACTTCATCGACGCGCCGGTCTCCGGTGGCCAGGCTGGCGCTGAAAACGGCGTCCTGACGGTGATGTGCGGTGGTGATGCCGCCGTCTTCGAGCGCGCCAGACCGGTGATCGACGCCTATGCCCGCATGGCCGGCCTGATGGGCCCGGCCGGGTCCGGCCAGCTGACCAAGATGGTCAACCAGATCTGCATTGCCGGTCTCGTCCAGGGGCTCGCCGAAGGCATCCATTTCGGCAAGAAGGCCGGTCTCGATATCGAGAAGGTCATCGAGGTGATTTCCAAGGGCGCAGCCGGTTCGTGGCAGATGGAAAACCGTCACAAGACCATGAATGCTGAAAAATACGATTTTGGCTTCGCCGTCGACTGGATGCGCAAGGATCTCGACATCGTGCTGACCGAGGCCCGCAACAATGGTGCGAAACTGCCGGTGACGGCGCTCGTCGATCAGTTCTATGCCGATGTCCAGGACATGGGTGGAAAGCGCTGGGACACGTCGTCGCTTCTGGCGCGGCTTGAAAAATAATGCTGACGCCAGCCTCGCCCGCAGATGCCGTGATTACACATCTGAAAACGCTGGCGGCGGAAGACAACCTTGCCGGCATGGCGCGGTTCGGCATCGAGACGCAGACAGCGCTCGGGATAAACAACCCGGCGCTCAATCGCATTGCCCGGCTGATCAAGCGCGATCACGGCCGCGCCCTCACCCTGTGGGACAGCAATATCCGCGAGGCCAGGCTGCTTGCCGCCCTGACTGCAGAGCCGCAAAAACTGACACGCGACATGGCCAGACATTGGGCCGGTGATTTCAATTCCTGGGAAATTGTCGACAGCGTTGCCGACCTGTTTGTCAAAGCCCGGCTGGAAGCCGCCCTCATCCCGGAATTTTCAGCCGATGACCGGGAATTCGTCCGCCGGACCGCGTTCAGCATGATCGCCGTTGCCGCCGTTCACCTGAAGGCGGAGCCGGACGAAACAATCCTTGCCTGGTTGCCGCTGGTCGAGGCCCATGCGGGCGATAACCGCAATTTCGTGAAAAAGGCGGTGAACTGGGCATTGCGCCAGACGGGCAAACGCAACGCCCGCTGCCATGGACCGGCGTTGTCACTGGCGCAGGCGCTGGCTGAACGGCAGGACCGCACAGCCCGATGGATCGGCAAGGACGCTGTCCGTGAGCTCACGAGCAGCGCCGTCTTGACCAGACTTGGCCTGCAGCCTTTGCCCCGCTAACTCAGTCCTCGCTGGACTTCGCCTGGTCGATCATCATGTAGTCCAGTGGCAGCTGCGTCGTGTATTTGATCTGCTCCATCGCAAAGACCGACGACACATCGCGGATTTCGATCTTGGTGATCAGCCGCTTGTAGAAGGCGTCATAGGCAGCGATATCGGGCACGACGACGCGCAAGAGATAATCGACATCGCCGCTCATGCGGTAGAATTCGACCACTTCCGGAAACTCGCCGACAACCTCGGAAAAGCGCTTCAGCCATTCGATCGAATGGGTATTGGTGCGGATCGACACGAACACCGTCACCTTGGTGTTGACCTTTGCCGGATCGAGCAGCGCCACCCGGCCACGGATCACGCCGTCCTCTTCCATCTTCTGGATGCGGCGCCAGCAAGGCGTGGTGGACAGCCCGACCTTTTTAGCCAGATCGGCAACGGCGAGTGTAGAATCCTCCTGCAACAGGCGCAGGATTTTGCGGTCAAGACGATCCACGAACAGCCTCCTTCGAATATTATTCTCTCTATATCGCTAATTTCGACAAAAGAAAGAAAATTGTTTCAGGAAATCAATTTTGACACCCGCTCCTGCAGGACAGGCAGCACGTCCTCTGCAAACCATGGGTTTTTCTTCAGCCAGCCGGTATTGCGCCAGCTCGGATGCGGCAGCGCCAGCACCGGCGGCCCGACATTGGAGCCCAGATGCGCGCGCCAGTTGCGTACGGTTTCGGTCATCGTCGCAGCCCGCCGGCCGCCCAGATGCCAGGATTGGGCGTATTGACCAATGGCCAGCACAAGCTCGATCTGCGGCATCGCATCCATCACCTCTTGGCGCCAACGCGGCGCGCATTCCCGGCGCGGCGGCAGGTCGCTGCCATGGGCGTCGTAACCGGGAAAACAGAACCCCATCGGCACGATAGCGAACAGATGCGGATCGTAAAACTGTTCGCGCGTCACGCCGAGCCACTGCCGCAGCCGGTCGCCCGACGCATCGTTGAACGGCAGACCGCTTTCGTGCACCCGAAGTCCCGGCGCCTGGCCGGAAATCAGGATGCGCGCCGAAGATGAAATCACCGCGACCGGGCGTGGCTCGTGCGGTAACCGGTCGTCCGGGCCGCGCGCCGGCGCATCGCGACAGATCCGGCAGGCCGCGATCGCCGCGCGCAAATCCTCCAGTCCATCCGCCTGCGCGTCAGTCATTCCATACCTTTGACTTCGCATTCTCGACCCAGCTGCCGATCCGCGACATTGCCGTATCCAGCCATCCCTCCGGTATATGGGGCATCTCGTCCATTCCGCCATGGGTCTGCCGCCATTGGCGGGGCACATCGAACGTGCCGGCCCACAGACCCAACCGCTTGTGCCTGGCAACGGCCTCCTCGGTCTCATAATCTCCGAACGCGATGGCATAACCGCCATCGACCATCGCCGCGTTCAGATCACGATTGTCCACCCTGCAGACGGCGAGAAGCCGCCCATATTTATCGCTGCCATCCGCCTCGCACATGGTTCTGGCATCACCGATCAAGGCAGCCAGATAGCCCTTTGCCGCGGTACCACAGGGCCAGTCCCGGCCCTGCCGCTGACAAACCTGCCGCAACTCCGGAGCATCGATGCCAACAAGGCGAATGCGCTTGCCGTCCAGCACCAGCGTGTCGCCATCGACAATCCGTGCCCGGCCCGACATCGCCTCCTGCGGCCCCTCGAGGCGCACCACCACGAGCCCTAGAAACAGCAGGATCAGCGCCGTCAGCAGGAGATCACGCATGAGCCGGAGCATCTGTTTCATTGCCGTCCTTGAAAACTGTCTGCCTGCCGGTTCACGCCACGGCGTGCAAAGCGAAAAAACAGGAAATTGCAGCAACTTCTTAAGGATTCTCCCTTAAAGTTCAACGGATTCCGTTAACGCGTATGAGATCATGAGTAAGGGCGTCAGCACTTCGACCGACAAGAATATCGTCGACAAATCGCGCAGCCACCGCAACACGGCTGTGTCGAAAGCCGTGCGCACGACCCGCGAACGCCTGCAGGCCGGACCTTCGAATGCGTCGGGCTTCGACAAGGAGTTGCTCGGCCTTCACGTCGATACGATGCTGCAGGGCGCCATCGCCATGCCGCTGTTCATCATTCTGGTCACCGCCATCGGCGTATACCTGTCGCAACAGCTCGATCTCGTTGCCTGGGGCGTGACGGCACTCTGCGTCAATGCCATCGGCATTTTGCTGGCGCGGCGGGCAAAGGCCATCGATATCCCGGCGGACAAGGTGTCCTATTGGCGGGGCCGCTTTCTGTTTGTCCAGATCGTCCTCGGCGTTTGCTGGGCAGCGTTCATCCTGCAGGACTGCAACAGCTGCGGCGAAGTCAATTTTGGCTTCTACAAGGCCGCCGTCCTGCTGATTGCGCTAGCCGCCACCGCGATGGGCACGTTCCTCTTGCGCAACGCACTGCTCTTCACCTTTGTGCCGGTGGTTGTTGCACTGAGCACCCTGACGCTGAAAACCGGAAATCCCGGTTATCTGGCGCTCACCGTCATTATGTCCACGTCGCTCGTCTTCCTCGTCTTCATGACCAACCGGATGCACCGCGGCAATGTGCATATCCTCTCGGTCCAAGCGGAGAAGGACGATCTGATTGCAGAACTCGAAGTGGCCAAATCGATGTCGGACGAAGCCCGCCGCCGCGCTGAGGAAGCCAATATGGCAAAGTCGCGCTTCCTTGCCTCGATGTCGCATGAATTGCGCACGCCGCTGAATGCCATTCTCGGCTTCTCCGAGGTCATGTCGACGGAAGTTCTCGGGCCGCTCAACAATCCGATCTACAAGGAATACACCGGCGACATCCATCGCTCCGGCCAGCACCTGCTCGATCTGATCAACGAGATTCTCGATCTCTCGCGCATCGAGGCCGGCAAGTACGATCTCAACGAAGAAGCCATCCATCTGGTCGAGATCACCGAGGATTGCATCGGCATGGTGCAACTGCGGGCCCGCACCAAGAATATCAGCATCACCGAACAGTTCGAATACGGCATGCCTTCGGTGTGGGTGGACGAAAAGGCAATGCGGCAGGTAATTCTGAACCTGTTGTCCAACGCGGTGAAATTTACGCCCTCCGGCGGTGAAGTATCGGTCAAGGTCGGCTGGACGGCCGGCGGCGGCCAGTACCTGTCGATCAAGGACAATGGCCCCGGCATCCCCGAGGAGGAAATTCCGGTCGTGCTATCGGCCTTCGGTCAGGGCTCGATCGCCATCAAGAGCGCCGAACAGGGCACCGGGCTCGGTCTGCCGATCGTTCAGGCGATTCTCGCCAAGCACAATGGCGAATTCATCCTTCGCTCGAAACTGCGCGAGGGCACAGAAGCCATCGCCATCCTGCCGTCAAAGCGCGTGCTGCAAAGCATTCCGGCGATCGAGGACGCCCCGGCGGTCGAGCGGCGCCGCAAGAGCTTCGCCTAACCGCTACAGCATAATTCAAAGTGCACAGCGACGTCACGCATCATGAAGGACGCAGAACACTGTTGTCACTCGGGCAGAACATGCGCCGTGCCGTGAACGCTGATGCCCACGAGATCGCCGGGCTCTGGAATATCCGCCCCGACACATTTGATCGACAGGAAATCCGGCATCGCCCGGTCGCTACGATCGATACGCACCAGCACCATGCAATTGCCGCCACCGAACTCGACGTCGTCGACACGCCCGAACGGACCGTCGATCTTGGCTCCAGCGGGGGCCGTCGTCAGCCGTATCTGTTCGGGGCGCAGCATGACGGTCGCCTGCCCTGTTTTCAGCCCCGCTTCGACCACCAGTGAGCCCAATGCGCACTGCGCCCGCCCCGACGCGATACTGGCGTCGAGCAGGATGGCCTCGCCCAGAAAGGTCGCCGTCTCGCGATCCCTGGGTTTGCCGTAGAGCGCACGCGGCGAGCCGAACTGGACCAGCCGGCCTTGCCGCAGAACAGCCACCTGATCGGCAAACGACAGGGCCTCCGCCTGATCATGCGTCACCAGGATCGCGGTGGTGCCGGAGGCGCGCAGCACACGCGCCACTGTGCGCCGCAGCGTGTCGCGCAATCCCGTATCCAGCGCCGAGAACGGTTCGTCCAGCAGCATCAGCCGTGGTTTGAGTGCCAGAGCGCGGGCCAGTGCCACGCGCTGCTGCTGGCCGCCGGAAAGCTGGTGCGGGCGCCGCGCCGCCATGACCTCGTCAAGCTCGACCATTTCCATCAGCTCGGCGATCCGCCGGCTGCGGTCGGATGCCTTTTTCGGCAAGCCGAACCCGATATTGTCGGCGACGGTCAGATGCGGAAACAACGCGCCATCCTGCGAGACGATACCGATACCGCGCCGGTGTGCCGGCACGAGCACGCCCTCGCCCGCAAGCGTCTTTCCGTCCAGCACCAGCGAACCGCTGTCAGGCGTCTCGAACCCGGCGATGATGCGCAACAGCGTCGTCTTGCCCGACCCGGACGGTCCGACGATCGCCGTGCGCCCGCCCGCCGCAATGTTCATGCCGATGGCGTCGAGCGCCACCGTCGGGCCGTAGGATTTGCTGATGGCATCGAGTGTTAGAAACGTCATTGTCCGGTTGCCCGTCTGGATTGCGCGTAAAGAAGGAAGGTCAGCGGCAGCGACAAGAGCACCATCATCACCGCATAGGGAGCCGCCGCGACATAGTCGATCTCGCTGGTCAACGACC
Source organism: Hyphomicrobiales bacterium (assembly GCA_900473045.1). Taxonomy (GTDB): domain Bacteria; phylum Pseudomonadota; class Alphaproteobacteria; order Rhizobiales; family Rhizobiaceae; genus Pararhizobium. The sequence continues at coordinate 28,226 of UCKS01000019.1, read as the reverse complement.
AGAATTTCGTCGCCAGCGTCTCGACGCCGGTCGGCGACAGCATCAGGGTCGCCGTCAGCTCGTTGGTAATGCCGAGCGCCACCAGCGCCGTGCTGGCCGCGACGCCGGGTGCGGCCAGCCGCATCGTCGTCTGGCGCACCGCCTGAAACGGTGTACGGCCGAGCGCCATCGCGGCGCGCTCAAGCTCGACCGGGGCCTGGGCGATACTGGTGCGCAGCCCGACCATGGCGCGCGGCAGAAACAGCATGATATAGGCGAGGAACAGGGTGGCAAAGGTCTGGTAGAGCGGCAGCACCAGCCGTACCGTAATCGTCACCAGCGCCAGCGCCACCACGACACCCGGCAATGAGCCGACATAATAGTGGCAGGCTTCGAGGATCCGCTGCAACCGCCCGGGCGCACGCACCGACAGCCAGGCCATCGGCGCGGCCGCAATCGTCGCCAGGATGCCGCCGGCAATGGCCAGAACCACGGTCTGGGCAAACGCACCGCCGACAAGATCGATCCGCCAGATTTCCGTGCCGCCGATATAGAGCCAGCGTGTCAGGGTCACGAACGGCACGCCGATCGCCAGCGCCACCGTCGCGGCATTCAACGCCAGCGCCGGGATCACCATGCGTCCAAGCCTGCGCCGGTCAGCGGGCCGGGCAGCCCCGGAGCCGACCCGGGCATAACGTTCGCCACCGCGCAATACAGCCTCAAGGACCAGCAGCAGCAGGCAGCACGACACCAGCACGCCAGCCAGCATGTTCGCCGCCGGACCGTTGAAGGCAGACTGGAACTGATCGACGATGGCGGTGGAAAACGTATCGAACCGGATCATCACATAGAGCCCGTATTCGGCGAGAAGATGCAGGCCGACCAAAAGCGAACCGCCACAGATCGCCAGCCGCAACTGCGGCAGAACGGCGCGGAAAAACACCTGCCAGGGATTGAGGCCAAGCGACGCCGCCGCATCCTCGATGGCCGGATCGAGGCGGCGCAACTGTGCTGCCACCGGCAGATAGAGAAACGGGAAATAAGCCAGAACCGAAACCAGGACGCCGCCGGTCAGGCCGTGCAGCCCGGGCACGAGGCTGATCCAGGCATAACTGTGCACGAAGGCCGGAACGGCCAGCGGTGCGACGGCCAGCAGCGACCACAGCCGCGCACCGGGCAGATCGGTGCGCTCGGTCAGCCAGGCGAGCGCGACGGAGAGCGCGATCGTCAGCGGCAATGTGAAAAATTCAAGCAGGGCCGTGTTGATCAGCAGTTCGCCGACACGGCCGCGAAAAATCAGCCTTGATGCGGTTTCCCAGCCGGTCTGCACCGAAATCCAGGCGATGAAGCCGAGCGGCACGAGGCTGACGAACGAGACGAAGGCAGCAACGATGGTGACCCAGAGATAGGGAATCCGGGACCGCCCTTTGGCGGCAATCATCAACCGGCGCAGGGCGGAGGCTGATTCGGCAGGAAACGCGGTGGCGCTCAAAATCTCTGCTTTCAAACCAAAACAACATTCGCAACCGCTTTTGAGCGGCTGCGAATGTCACCGGTAGTCCGGAATGACGATACCTAACCGGAGCGTTCCGATCAGGTTTAGGTTCTGCCTATCACAGCAGACCGGCGTCCGTCATCAGGTCTGTGACTTTTGCGCTGTTCAGCGTAGCCGGATCGACCTTCGGGTATTGCAGATCGGAAAGGGCCGGCAGTGCCGTGTTCGAGGCTGCGCCGTTGCCGACGGCATATTCGAACGACGTACCATCGCGCAGGATGCCCTGCCCGCCCTTGCCGGTGATCCAGGCGAGGAATTTCTGGGCATTTTCCTTGTGCTGGCTGGAAGCAAGCACGCCGCCACCGGAAATGCTGACGAAGGCGCCCGGATCCTGGTTCTTGAAGAAGTGCAGCGCTACGTTCTTGCTGTTCTCGCCGGTCTTCGCCTGATCGCCGAAATAGTAGTAGTGATAGATCACCGCACCTTCGACTTCACCAGCATTGACGGCCTTCATCGCGGTCGAGTTACCCTTGTAGGCGGTAAAGTTTTCCTTCATCGCCTTCAGCCAGGACGCCGTTGCCTCCTCGCCCTTCAGCGACAGAAGCGCGCTGACGATCGCCTGGAAATCGGCACCCGACGGCGATGCGGCCCAGCGGCCCTTCCAGCTCGGATCGGCGAGATCCAGCATCGACTTCGGCAGCTTGTCTTCAGTCAGCTTAGTCTTGTCATAAGCAAACACGGTCGAGCGCGCGGCAACACCGATCCAGTGGCCATTCGACGGGCGGAAGTTTTCGGGCACCTGCGCCAGCGTTTCAGCAGCGACCGGCTCGAACAGCCCGGCACCATCGACCAGCGACATGGCCGGCGAGTTTTCCGTCAGGAACACGTCGGCGGGGGATGCTGCCCCTTCCTGGACGATCTGGTTGGCGAATTCCATGTCGCTACCCTTGCGCAGCGTCACCTTGATACCGGTTTCCTTGGTAAAGGCTTCGGCCCAGGCGACGCCGAGGCTTTCGTGCTGGGCGTTGTAGACGACGATGCCGATGTCTTCCTGAGCCAAGGCCACGGTCGCGCCCGTGCTGGCGAAAAGAGCCGCAAACGCCAGCGCGCTCACCGATCCTGAGAAGGAAATTGTCATGGAAACCTCTCCGTTTTCTGCGGACCATCTTGTCCGGCGGCCCCGGTATATAATCATGATTTTTGGCGTCAACTTTGAATTAGCGCTCGGACAGAAAGAAACCGCTCAATTAAATTTGACTGTTGAAGAGGGAATAAAATCGCGTTGTGGCGTTTCAGGCCTCAAATGCCGAAAACATGGGACAGAACCACGACATAGGCGACATAGCCCGCATTGGCGAGGATGATGCACAGGCAGGCGAGCGAGCCCAGATCCTTGGCATTCTTGCCCATATCGGAAATTTCCGGCGAGACCCGATCGACGATTTCCTCAATCGCAGTGTTTAACGCCTCAAATGCAATCATCAGCAGAAACAGAACGAAGGCTGCGACATATTGGAAGAAGGTTGCGCCGGTGACGGCAAATGCGACCATCGCCAAGGCGAAGGCGCCGAGCTCATGGCGAAATGCTGCCTCGCCGAGCAATCGCTTGGCGCCGCCGAAGGAATAGGTCGCGGCCGCGAAGAAATGCCGGATTCCCGTCAACTTTTTTACCGGCTTCTCACTGGCCATTCGACGATAGTCCTCGTTCAGATACATGCTCGCTCCGTTCTCTGCAAAATGCCGCAAGGAACACGCGATACTGACATCAGCCTGAATGTGCCGTGAATGCAGGCGATACAGACCGCAATCTGTCAAATGGATCGCCGCTCCCGAATAGGTGAGAAGCCGCAGGCTATCAAGCCCCGGCATGGCGTCGGAGCCTGGCAAGACCCACAATTTACAGTATCGACCGAAGACCGTCTCTGGCGCCCGCCTCCACGAGACGGCAAGCGCCACACTTTTACTGGTTGTATCGCTCGAGGAGGTGCCGTCAGCTCTTGTTGCTGACGCCGGCCTGCGCAAACGTCGCCATGCCGGAATGGCAGGCTGCAGCAGCCTTGACGATACCGGCAGCAAGTGCCGCCCCGGTGCCTTCGCCAAGCCGCATGCCAAGCGCCAGAAGCGGCGTCTTGCCAAGCATCTCGATCGCCTTCATGTGGCCGGGCTCTGCTGAAACATGGCCGATCAGGCAGTGATCGAGCGCTGCCGGATTGGCAGCCTTGAGGATTGCCGCCGCAGATGTGGCAACATAGCCGTCGATGATGACAGGGATTTTCTGCATGCGCGCTGCCAGGATAGCGCCGGCCATCGCCGCGATCTCGCGGCCGCCGAGGCGCCGTAGCACTTCGAGAGGATCGGATAGATGGTCGGCATGCAGGGCCACGGCCTTTTCGACGGCAGCTATCTTGCGTGCCAGAACCGCACCCTGCGATCCCGTGCCGGGGCCGACCCATTCTTCGGCGGTGCCACCATAGAGCGCCAGGTTGATCGCCGCTGCGATCGTCGTGTTGCCGATGCCCATTTCGCCGATGCACAGAAGATCGGTACCGCCAGCGACGGCTTCCATGCCAAAAGCCATCGTGGCGGCGCAATCGCGCTCAGACAGGGCCGCTTCCTCGGTGATGTCACCCGTCGGATATTCCAGCGCCAGATCGAACACTTTCAGGCCGAGATCATGGCTGACGCAGATCTGGTTGATGGCAGCGCCGCCGGCTGCAAAATTCTCGACCATCTGCGCCGTCACCGATGGTGGAAACGGCGTGACGCCCTGTCTCGTGACGCCGTGATTGCCGGCAAAGATCGCCACCAGCGGCCGGTTGACCGCAGGCGCCCTGCCCGTCCAGGCCGCAAGCCAGAACGCGATCTCTTCGAGGCGGCCGAGCGCGCCCGGCGGCTTGGTCAGCTGCGCATCGCGTTCGCGTGCTGCCACCAGTGCCGCACTGTCGGGACCTGGCAGGTTACGCAGCAATTCACGGAAATCGTCGAACGGCAGGCCGCTGGCACTCATGCAGAAAATCCTTGTATCGTCTCGTCGTCAGCGAAGCGTGGCTCCGCAAAGGTGCTTCCTCATAAAGCGCGGTGACAAATCCGGCAACGGGGTTTGCGCCGGTTCGTGTCGCCGTCGCATGATCGGCGTGAAAACACCGATTCGCTGGAGGCGGATTGGCCTGGGGGACTGATTTCATGTTCGATATCCGCGATTTCGTCGACGACGTGGCACGCTCGGTAGCGTTTCTCAGCCGCATCCACATGCCGCAGCGGCATTTTGTCAATTTCGACGGCCGCTTGAGCCGCGCCGTTCGCGCCTATCCGCTCGCGGGTCTGCTGATCGTGCTGCCGGCGGCAGCCACCGTTTCCGTCTTCTGCTCCCTTCAGGTCTCGCCGCTGTTCACCGCCTTCGTCGCCGTGGCAATCCAGGCCCTGATCACGGGCGCCCTGCACGAGGATGGCCTCAGCGACACGGCGGACGGTCTCGGTGGCGGCAAGACCAAGGAAAAGGCGCTGATCATCATGAAGGACAGTCGCATCGGCTCCTATGGCGCCGTTGCCCTCATCCTGTCGTTCGGGCTCAGGGTTTCAGCGCTTGCTGCTGTGATGCCGCTGGTATCGCCGACAGGCGCCGGCCTGCTGGTGCTTGCCGCAGCAGCGCTGAGCCGCACCGCCATGGTCTGGCACTGGTCGAAACTGCCGCCTGCCCGCCAGGATGGCGTCGCGGCATCCGCTGGCGAGCCACAGGCTTCGGCTGTCACCTTTGCGCTGATTTTCGGTGTCGTCTCGGCGGTACTTTTGCTGCTGTTATCGGGCGCTTCGCTGCTGGCAGCGGTCCTTGCAATAGCCACCTTTGCCGCCACGGTTCCTGCCTTCAGCGAAATCGTCAACGGCAAGATCGGCGGCCATACCGGCGACACAATCGGTGCCACACAACAATTGACCGAAATCGCTGTTTTTGCAGCCCTTGCGCTGACAATTTGAAACGACGATATAAGTTTGAACAACTGCTTGTCCGGATTGTCGCGCCTCTATGGAAACACCCTGTATTCTCATCTGTTCGATCGACATGAAAACCGGGTTCTGTTTCGGTTGCGGCCGCACGCGCGATGAGATCGGCGGCTGGACGCTCTACACGGCACAGGAACGCCGCGACATCATGAATAATCTCCCCGCCCGGCTGGAGACGCTTGAGCGCAAGCCGCGCCGCGAAACGCGCCGGACCCGCATGGCACGCGAAAGGGTCAGCGGCGAATGACCAGACTGACCATTCTTCTGGGCATCCTTGCCGTCGGCCTCGTCTTTCTGATCCTCAACCATGACAGCGGCCGCACCTTCGGCATCATGAACGACGATTTCGGCCGCCTGGTCACGCTTGGCGCTATCGCTGCGATGTTTGCCACCGGCATCGTGCAAAGCCGCCGCCACATCGGCCAGAGCCTGCGCCAGTTCGGTATCTGGGTGCTGATCATTCTTGTTCTGGTGTCGGGCTATCTCTATCGCAACGACCTGCAATCGTTCGGCAACCGGCTGGTCGCAGGCCTCGTTCCCAGCCGCGCCGCTGTTTTCACCGACAACGAGGGCATTCAGGAAGTCGTGTTGCACAAGGTCCTGAACGGCCATTTCGAAACCCCGGTCACCATCAACGGCGCCACCGTCCAGATGCTGGTCGATACCGGCGCCAGCCGGGTTGCGCTGTCCTATGAAGACGCCGAAACGCTCGGCCTTGATCCCGCCAATCTCGCCTATTCCCAGACGGTCTCGACCGCCAATGGCGAGGCGCGCGCTGCCCCGGTGACGCTCGCCGAAGTGGCGATCGGCCCGATCGTGCGCAACGACATCAAGGCCATGGTCACCGAAAAGGGCAAGCTCGACCAGAGCCTGCTCGGCATGAGTTTTCTCTCGACACTGGATTTGTTGCAGATGCAGACGGACGAGCTGCGCTTGAGGGATTAACAACAACGAGGGAAGCGCGCATGAACCGAGCGTTGAAATCATTCCTTGCCGCTGCCGCATTGCTTCTACCGTCTGCCGCTTATGCAGACGAATACGTCTTCTCCGGTAAGTGGCAGCAGGTGGCTTCGAATGCAGGGCAATGCAGTTCCTGCACGATTACCATTATCAGACAAGGAACACTCATGACAGTAACGGCAAACAACGGTTGGTCTGCCGTCCTCCGGAACAATCTAAGCGCCAATGCGCGGTTCGCCGAGGGTACAGGCCAGTGGCGCGCAAATGCCGACAGCGCCTACGACAACGCGCCATTCCATGTCACCTTCGTCTTGAAGGATGATAAATTGCATATGCGGATGCTGGCCAGGATCAAGAACAATACGACCCAATGGATCAAGGCTGTTTTCGACAGGCCGATTCCAGCAAAGGAAAAGCGGGGGTTGCCACAAGCGCTCCGGATCAACTTCCCGGATCAAACTGATCCAATTCGCCCCGTCAGTTCCGCAACCGGTACCCCGTCTTGAAGATCCACGTCAGCAGCCCCATCAACACCGCCAGAAACGCGATGATGATGGCAAAGCTCACCACCGGGTTGACGTCGGCGATTTCGAAGAAGCTCCAGCGAAAGCCGCTGATCAGATACAGCACCGGATTGAAATGGCTGACCGCCTGCCAGAACGGTGGCAGCATGTTGACCGAGTAGAAGCTGCCGCCGAGGAAGACCAGCGGCGGGATCACCAGCATCGGGATCAGGTTCAGCTGCTCGAAGTCCTTGGCCCAGATACCGATGATGAAGCCGAACAGGCTGAAAGTGACTGCGGTGAGCACGAAGAACAGCAGCATGACGAAAGGATGGGCGATCGACAGATCGACGAACATCCAGGCGGTCGCCAGGATGATCAGCCCGATCATCATGCCCTTGGTCGCCGCCGCCCCGACATAGCCGAGCACGATCTCCGTCATCGAGACCGGCGAGGATAGAAGCTCATAGACCGTGCCGGTGAATTTCGGGAAATAGATACCGAAGGAGCCGTTGCCGATGCACTGCGTCAGCAATGTCAGCATGATCAGCCCCGGCGTGATGAAGGCGCCATAGGACACCCCGTCGATCTCCTGGATACGCGATCCAACGGCCGCGCCAAAAACGATGAAATAGAGCGAGGTGGAGATGACAGGCGAGACGACGCTCTGCAAAAGCGTACGGCGCGTGCGCGCCATCTCGAAGAAATAGATCGACTTGACCGCTTCGAGGTTCATGCCCGTGCTCCCACCAGTTCGACGAAAATGTCCTCGAGCGAACTCTGCCGCGTCGAGATGTCCTTGAGCCGGATACCCGCCTCCGCCAGCGCAGTCAAAAGCGTGGTGATGCCGGTGCGCTCGCCGGATGTGTCGTAGTCATAGATCAGCGAGTGGCCGTCATCCTCGATCTTCAGGTCGTAGGACGACAGCGTTTCAGGAATAGCCGGCAGCGGTTCCTGCAGATCGATCCGCAACTGCTTGCGGCCGAGCTTTTTCATCAAATCCTTTTTCTGTTCGATCAACAGGATCTTGCCACCATTGATGACGCCGACGCGGTCGGCGATTTCTTCCGCCTCTTCAATGTAATGCGTGGTCAGGATGATCGTCACGCCGGTTTCCCGCAGCTTCTCGACCACCTTCCACATGTCCTTGCGCAGATTGACATCGACACCGGCAGTCGGTTCGTCGAGAAAGAGCACGCGCGGCTCGTGCGACAGCGCCTTGGCGATCAGCACCCGGCGCTTCATGCCGCCGGACAGCTCACGCAGCATGTTGTCCTTCTTGTCGAACAGCGACAGGTCTTTGAGCACCTTCTCGATATGGGCAGGGTTCGGCTTCTTGCCGTGCAGCCCGCGCGAAAAGGACACCGTGTTCCACACCGTCTCGAACTGGTCGGTGGTCAGTTCCTGCGGCACCAGCCCGATCATCGAGCGGGTGGCGCGAAAATCCTTGACGACGTCATGGCCGCCGACCAGCACCGTGCCGCTGCTCGGATTGACGATGCCGCAGATGATCGAGATCAGCGTCGTCTTGCCAGCACCATTCGGCCCCAGAAGGGCAAGAATTTCGCCTTCCTCGATATCGAGACTGACATCTTTCAGCGCCTGAAAGCCGGACGCATAGGTTTTCACCAGATTGGAAACGGAAACGATGGGCGCCATGAAATGTGTTCCGGGGAATATGAGGCGGAAGGAGATGCTCTATATGGGGTGTTCTTTCGAAAATTTCAGCTGCAAATCGAGAAAAGGCGAAAATCGGAGCGCCAATGCCAGTGGCACCGCCCCGGACGACGGCGGTCTGTTGCAAGAACCGGAACAAGCGGACGTTTTCCCCATCCTGTCATCAAACCGTGATGGTCGCCCGCCATGTTCGCAGCGTGGGACACAGACTCTCCAGTGATTTGCAAGAACCTCCGGCAGTCCCCTCTTCGGCTAGGTTCATTTTAGGCCGGTTTCGACCGGCCATTTTTTTGTGCGCGGCAGCTTGAACTGGTTCGGCGTGAGTTATCCCGCAGCCGGGGTCTTCCACCAGTTGGGGTGCACATCCTCGAACGAATGCGAGAGCGGCCGCAATTCCTCGACGTCCTGCACATCGAAACTGCCGGTGACCAGCGCAATGACGGGCTCGTCATCGACGGCGCCCAATGTGCTGCCGCATTTAGGGCAGAAGGAGCGGCTGGAATAGTCGGATGACCGATAGACCGCCGGCATGCCGCCCTCGCCGGTCCACTCGACGGCGTCGCGTGAAAACTCCACCCAGCAGAGCGTCTGTGCGCCGGAATGCCGCTGGCAGTTTTCACACGAACAGGTGTGGGGATTGCCGGGTATGCCTGTTGCCCGGAAGCGGACATGTCCGCACAGGCAGCCGCCGAGATAGGTTCCGGTTTCCATTGCGAATCCCCGTTTTCGTCCACGCGAAACGCAGTAATCGCCTTCAACCCAGCATGGCAAGACGATTACCGTAAATCGGGTGTCCGTGCGAGTGCACGCCGTCTGATCAATCGCAATGCCGGTAGCCGGACTTGCGTTCTCTCAGGTCAAAATGGAAGTGGTCCTTGTGCTGCGGATCACTGCCGGGACCAAGTACGGTGTTGAAATATTTGCAGCTGTCGCTGCGCACCGCCTTCAGCAGGCCTTTTTCGCGGAAGGCGAAGAAGCCGGGCTTGCGCACATCGATTTCTTTGCCGGAATTCAACACGAACTTGCCGACATCGATGGCATTGCCATGAGCGTGCTCCGACATCGGATTGCCGCGCTTGGAATTCATCGTCCGGCAGGAATAGCCGCCAAGCGGCTTGATGGTCTTGATGCCGGAAAGATAGCGGTAACGGGCCGAGGGCGCGAGTTCGTTCTTCACCCATTTGGCAAAGGCTTCCGTCACCTCGCAATTGAGCTTGACGGCCGGTTTGACATCGATGCCACCGGAGAGCCCGGTCAGCTGGATCGGATAGTCGATGCCGCAGGCCTTGCCGTTGGAAATGCGCGGAATATCGGTGAATTCGACCCGCAGCTTTTTCAGCCGCTGGCGGCAGGCCACTTCCGAGGCCGGCATCCGTCCGGTAAAATCAGGCTCCGATTCAGACAACGGGTTTCCGGCACGCGGCAGGAACGCCACCTGCTGTTCTTCCTGTGCCTGGCTCTTGCGGAGCATCACACGCTGCTGCTGATCGAGAAACTGCGCCTTGCGGGCGTCCTCGGCGGCCTGTTTTTCGGCGCTGAGCGGTGGCAGGTCGGGATCGTAGCCAGGATCGGCGGATGCCGCCTGCATGGCCTGTGGCCCGCCCAGTTGCTGGACACTATCGCTACCGATGCCGCCGACGACCGGCTGGCTGGCATTGCCTTCGGCGATCTCATTGCCTCTGGCGATCTCATTGCCTCTGGCGATCTCATTGCCCCGGCCGTAGTCGCGGTTCTGTTCCTCAGCCAGACCGACAACCGGTGTCGAGCCGGTTTCGACGCCCATCATCGCGTCCATGTTGACACCCTCGGAGGGCACCGTCATCGACTGCGCGCTGGCAACGGCTAGCGGCTGCTGCGCCGCCTCGCTGTCGATCATCGGCAGCCGCTGGCTGGACGCCTGCAGGCTTGGATCGGCCGGCACGGCATCATCGGAGTTTTCAGAAAAGGTGCTGACCGGCGTGTTGGCTGCGGGATAGGGATTTTCGCGCGAGCCGCGCGCATGGCCGTTCACCGGCTTGATGGCATTCACCCGCGCCGACTGATCGATCCGGCCCGGCGGCGTGAGATCGTCGGTCGAACAGGCAGCCAGAGACAATGACAGGACGAAAACTGCCACCGGCCTGCGGAAAAGGGAAACATACGCCATACTCACTTGCCGCCTCTACCGTGACGATGCCTCGAAACGCACCATCTGTACCCGCCCGGTCCCGCTTGAAACCTGCGGGCCGCCTGTGTCGAAAGGCAGGCGCAGGACGGGAAAGGCCGGAATTGAAGCGGATTTTATGCAAACAGGGTAAACGAAGCCTTTCGAAGGCTTCACCGGTTCTGGGCATGGCCATCCGGAACGGCGCAACGCCGCCGGCTCAGAGATGCCGGACGCTGAGCTTGCCGCTCCATTTGCCATCGAGATAGTCGCAGACGAGCTGACGATGGCAGTGATGTGGCAGCGCCTCGGAGCAGAGCAGGCAACTCCCTTCAAATGCTGAAGGTTCAAGCAGCGTTTCGATCTGCCGCTCGTCCATCAGGTCCATGAACCTGTGGCGCAGCACATTCCAGTCGCCTTTCTCCTTCTTGAAAGACGTCAGGATCTCCTCCGTCGGCGCCAGCAGCGGTTCGTGCACATAATCGGCGCCACAAAGCTCCTTGAGAAAATACGGCAGGTCTGCGGCCTTGGCGAAACCGGCAAGCTGCGACGTATTGTGCAGCCGGATATCGACGACCCGCTTGACGCCGGCCTGCCGGATACGGCCGAAGAAATCTGCCGCAGTGCTTTGGGTGAACCCGATCGTGGTCACATCGATTGGCATCTGCAGCAGTTCCTCCATCCCCTCGCAGCCTGCCCGCCCGGTCAGGCTGCGCTCATGTCCATCCACATCAGTTCGAATATGTGACCATCGGGATCTTCGACGGCACGGTTATACATGAAGCCATTATCCTGACGCTCGCGAATATCGGCTTTGCCGCCAGCGGTAGCGCCTGCTTCGGCCAGTCTGTCCACCTCCTTGCGGCTGTCGATCGACAGAGCGAGGAGCACTTCCGTCGTTGCATGCGCGTCGGCAATCCGCTTTGGCGTATAGGTCGCGAAATAATTCGGGCTCGCCAGCTGGAAGGTGACCGTTTCCGACCAGACCATGCTGGCCGAGCTGTGGTCGCTGAACTGCTCATTCTTTTCGCATCCAATCGCCTGATAGAAGCGGGTGGCTTTGGCCAAGTCAGCAACTGGCAGATTGACGAAAATCATCTTGGGCATTGCGGTTCTCCTTGAAGGTCCGGTCGTCACGCGGGCTTATGCCCGTACCTCTACGACGAACGATCCCGGCGGCGATCGACACGCACCACGAAAAAATGCTGGCCACCCGTTTTGTTCATCACGGCAACTCGATTGCCTACCGCATCTCCAAAAGCAAAGCGCGGTGGTCGGAAACCTCCGGCTCGGCAACCGCATCGAAGCGGATCACCTCGATATCCGGCGTCACCAGCATGTAGTCGGCAAAACGCCCGGGCTTTCCGTAATAGGAGGTGCGGGTATCACTATGCCCGCGCGACGTGATCAGATCCGTCAGGCCAAGGCGTCCCAAAGCCCCAAACATCCGGCTGTCCGGCAGAACATTGAAATCGCCGCAGACCACCAGCCGCTCGTCGCCGCGCCAGACTCGCCCGATCAGTTCGATCAGCGCGCGTGTCTGCGCATCGCGCGCTAGCGTGTCGCCCTTGCCGGCGACGTCCCGCAGACCGTGCATCTGCGCGATGGTGATCGAATACCCGTCCTCATGATTGAACAGACGCAGGCAGTGGGCGTTGCGGGCGCGCGGATGCGGGCCCCATCCGTCCGGCGAAAACGCACCGTGCACAAAATCCTGTGCCTGGGCAATCACCGTCAGCGACGTGCGCACGAACGTGGCCAATCCGAATTCGGACGGGATAGCGCGGTCACCATCGAACAAATCCCCCCGCGCCGTCGGTGCAAAAAAACCGTCGTGCCCCGGCAGAGCGGCACGGATTTCATCGAACAGGTTGGCGCGCTGCTGCAACGCGACGCCGTGGTCGCGATAGGTCAGCCAATCCTGCCTGGACGAAGGCGCGCGCGCCACCTCCTGCAGGCAGATCACATCGGCATCCACATCGCTCAGATAGCGCATCAGCGGTGCATGCAGGTTGCCGCCCCAGGCATTCAAGGACACGATCCGCAGCACGATCCATTCACTCCAAAATCATCGGCGCAAACAAACTGTCCCGGCCGGAACAGCTTGTTTGCCTGTTACGCTCAGTTCAACGGCACTCACCGTTACCGATGACCCGGAATCCTTGGGCCTGCGCCGTGCAACCATTCGGAAACGTCTGCTCCCGCCGGCCTTGACGGGCACAGACCGGGGCGAACTCGCGAGTACAAGCCTGCGGCCGGCGATCCGGCTCGCGCGGCGGGCGCATGCCCGAGCCATCACCGGGCCTGCCGTTTCCGCGCTCGCATTCGCCGCGGCTAATCACGCGAAACCCTTGCGCTTCGGCCATGCAGCCGTTTGCAAATGTCTGCTCGCGCCGTCCCTGGCGGGCGCAGACCGGCGCATATTCACGGGTGCAGACCTGTGGCCGGTCGCCGCCGAAATCGGGCCTTTGCGGACGGCATTCGCCACGGCCGGTAATCCGAAATCCTTCTGCCTGCGCCTGGCAGGCATTGCCAAACGTCCGGCGGTTGTTGCCGCGCTCGCCGCAGACCGGATCATATTGCATCGTGCACATTTGCGGGTTCGACGGTTCCGGCCGGGGATATGGTCGTCCGCCGGGCTCATCGACCGCAACGGTGCATGCGGAGAGCACCCCCAGCGCCATCAGCGCGGCAATGCAAAGTACAACACGTTGAAACAACGTCATTTGCAGTCCTCCCCCTCGTTGTCGGGTCACATGTCCCCGCCAATACGACGCGATACCGTAACGTCTTGAATCACGGCCTCATTCTGCTGGGAAATCCGTGCGGGTCAACCACACCGGTCAAACGGGCTGCCAGCAGCACTCAAAACCGGTGATGGTAGGTGACCATGTCCCACAATCATTCCAGACACAAGAAAAGGCCCGCGTCCTTTCGAACGCGGGCAATCGACATCTCCGTCTTTTTGAATGGAATCAGGCAGCGCGGCTGTAGCTGCCCTGTCTGTTGTCGGGTGAAAGGCGAAAGGTCTGCAGCAGGCTCTTCAGCTCGCGGCTTTCTTGCGCCAAAGTCTGGCTGGCTGCGGTGGTCTCCTCGACCATGGCTGCATTCTGCTGGGTCATCTGGTCCATGCTGTTGACGGCCGTGTTGACCTCGGCAAGCCCGGTTGCCTGCTCGCGGGCAGCTGTGGCGATCGAGGCCACATGTTCGTTCACGCGGTTGACCAGGCTTTCGATTTCCGTCAGCGCCTCGCCGGTCGAGCGCACCAGGGTCACACCGGTCTCGACTTCGGTGGCGGAGTTGCGGATCAGTTCCTTGATCTCCTTGGCGGCACCGGCCGAACGCTGCGCCAGTTCGCGCACTTCCTGGGCGACGACGGCAAAACCACGGCCAGCCTCGCCAGCCCGTGCGGCCTCGACACCGGCATTCAGCGCCAGAAGGTTGGTCTGGAAGGCGATCTCGTCGATGACGCCGATGATCTGGCTGATCTTGGTCGATGAGCCTTCGATGCGGGTCATCGCGGCAATGGCGTTGCGGACGATGTCGCCGGATTTCGCAGCGCTGCCCTTGGTCTCGTTGACCATTTCGCGAGCCTCGGCAGCGCGGTCGGACGCGCTTTTCACCGTCGAGGTGATTTCATCCAGCGCGGCAGCCGTCTCTTCCAACGCAGCGGCCTGCTGTTCGGTGCGGCGCGACAGGTTGTTGGCCGCTTCCGAAATATCCCCGGCGCTGCCATAGACCACTTCAGTCGAATGGGCGATCGATTGGATGACGCCGCGCAGTGCCGTGACAGCCTTGTTGAAATCATCGCGCAGCTTGGAATATTCCGGCGCGATCCGGACGATTTCAGCCGTCAGGTCACCGCCTGCCAGCTTTTCCAGCGCGCTGCCGATGGCGCCCATGGCATCGGCTTGGATTTGCGCATCCGATTGGGCGCGATGTTCGTTACTGCGCCGCTCGTCATCGAGCTGGCTCTGCTGTTCGGTTTCACGCTGCCGCAAGCCGATGCGTTCCTTGACGGAATCGCGCAACACCACCAGAACGCCGGCCATCTGGCCGATCTCGTCCTTGCGGTCGGTTTCCGGAATGGCAGACGACACGTCTTCGTCGGCAATCGCCCGCATCGACGTCTTCAGCCGCTCGATCGGGCCGACAACGCTGCGGACGATCGAGAAGGCGGCAAGCAGAATGACCAGTGCGGCAAGACCGCAGATCACCGCCACCTGGATCAGGCCTTCGGTGAACATCGCGGCAAGATCATCGGCGTAGACGCCGGTGCCGACGATCCAGCCCCAGGGCTCGAAACCGGCCACATGCGAATATTTCAGCACCGGCTCTTCGGCACCGGGCTTCGGCCAGTAGTAGTCGACGAAACCCTTGCCTTGCGCGGCAACCTTCTTGGCAAACTCGACGAAGATATGCTTTCCGGTCGGGTCCTTGTTCTCCGTCTGGTCAGTGCCGTTCAGGGCCGGCTTGATCGGGTGCATGATCATCATGCTCTTCATGTCGGTGATGAAGAAATAGCCGCTGTCCTGATAGCGCATCGCCTGGATCGCCTCGATGGCGCGCGCCTGCGCGTCCTTCTGGCTGAGCGCACCGGCCTGCTCCTGCTTGTAATAGGCATCGAACACGGTCACCGCGTTCTCGTTCATCGCCTCCAGCATGGCCTTGCGCTGCGCCACCAGCTTGTCCTGTTCCTGGAACAGACCCAGCATCATCACGGCGGCCATGGTCAGAAGCGCCAGCCCCACCAGCGCATAAAGGCGCACGGAAATACGGAAATGTTTCATACAGCCAAATCCCCTCAGATTTTTATGGCCGCACGATACCGGTCGGAATTTTCGAACTTCCTAACAAGGTACCCCTAAAATTGACAATATCGGATTTACCCTTTGTTCACTCCACACACCCCGCAGCGCCATGCTCGACGATATTTACGAAAGGGGTCTTTTCCGATCCATACTCGTCAGGTTACATCGCACCAAACGGAGAGCGATGATCATGGCCAAACCGAACGGCGACCTCACCCTGCGTACGCTGGCTATGCCGGCCGATGCCAATGCCGCCGGTGACATTTTTGGCGGCTGGGTCATGGCGCAGATGGACCTGTCCTGCGGCATCCGCGCCGCCGAGCGCGCCCGCGGCCGCGTCGTCACCGCTGCCGTCAAGGAAATGGCCTTCGAAATGCCGGTCAAGATCGGCGATACGCTCTGCATCTATACCGATGTCGTCAAGGTCGGCCGCACCTCGATGACGCTCAAGGTCGAAGTCTGGGCGCAGCGCTATCTGTCCGACCGGATGGACAAGGTCACCGATGCGCTGTTCGTCATGGTGGCGCTGGACGAGGCCGGCCATCCGAAGCCGGTGCCCCCGGAAGCCTGACAATCATTGAAAAGGCCAAAGCCATGGACCAGCCCGTCGATCCGCAGATTTTCTCGCATATCCGCGTCGTCATGGGCATGGTCATCAGCCTTTCGATGGCCCGGCTGCTGACCGGCCTCGCACTGTTTGTCCAGCACCCCGGCAAGACGAAAATCTACTGGCTGCACCTCGGCTGGGTGCTGTTCATGTTCCTGTTCCTGATCTATTTCTGGTGGTGGGAATACCGGCTGCATTCGGTGCCGGTGATCGATTTCAGCGTCTATCTCTTCGTCATCTCCTACTGCTGCATCTTCTTCTTCCTCTGCGTGCTGCTGTTTCCCACCTCGATGGAGGATTACAGCGGCTACGAACATTATTTCATGTCGCGCCGCGCCTGGTTCTTCGGCTTCCTGGCGCTGGCCTATGCCGTCGATCTCATCGACACCGCCGTCAAGGGCAAGCAGTACTTCCTGTCCTACGGCCTGGAATACCCGCTCAGAAACGCGACCTACATTGCCCTGTGCATCATCGCCGCACTCACCGCCAACCGCCGTTTCCACGCCGTTTTCCTGATCGCGGGCCTGACCTACCAGATCATCTGGATCTTTCGGGCATTCGATCTGCTGGATTGAGCCAACGGAAAAATCCCGCCGATTGCCCTCCCGTCACGGAAAAGCGTTTCCCTGCGTGCCCAATCTACAAAATAAATAAACTCTATAATCCCAATAGATTTAACTAGCATGATCCCACGTCAAGCGGAGACAGCGTCCGCCAACCATAAGAGGGATCCGATGCTCACACTGACAAGACGCCTGTTCGGCGCTGGCCTTATCGCCACCAGCCTGTTTGCCGCCTCCGGCCTTTCTGCCGCCGAACTGACCGAGTTCAAGATCGGTTATCAGAAGACCGGCCTGCCGGTCATCGCCCGCCAGCAGCAGATCATCGAAAAGGCGCTCGAGCCGAAGGGCATCACCGTTTCCTGGGTCGAGTTCACCGCCGGCCCGCCTTTGGTCGAGGCGCTGAATGTCGGCTCGATCAATGTCGGCTGGACCGGCGATGCGCCGCCGATCTTCGGCCAGGCCGCAGGCTCCGCCATCACCTATGTCGCCGCCCTTCCCTCCAACGGCGCCGGCGAAGCGATCTTCGTCAAGCCGGAATCGCCGATCCAGTCCCTGGCCGATCTCAAGGGCAAGACAATCGGCGTCGGCAAGGGCACCTCGGCCCACAATCTCGTCGTTGCAGCACTGGAAAAGGCCGGCATCGATTTCAAGGATATCACCCCGGTCTATCTGAGCCCCGCCGATGCGGCCGCCGCCTTCGCCAGCGACAAGATCGACGCCTGGGCCGTCTGGGACCCCTTCTTTGCCATCGCCGAAACCCGCTACAAGCCGCGCGTCCTCACCACCTCGGCCGAGACGCTGAACGTCAAAACCTATTTCCTTGCCAACCGCGACTTCGCCAAGGAGCATCCGGAAACGGTCACCACCACGATCGCCGCCCTGAAGGATGCAGCCGCCTGGGCCGATGCCAATCGCGACAAGGTGGCCGAAGCCCTGCACGAGGTCACCGGCGTGCCGCTGGAAGCCCAGACGATTGCCGCCAACCGCAGCAAGTTTGGCATCGAGCCGATCACCCCGGAAATCGTCGCCAGCCAGCAGCAGACCGCCGACCGGTTCTTCAAGCTCGGGCTGATCCCCAAGCAGATCACCATTGCCGACGCCGTCTGGGCGGCACCGACGAACTGATTTCCTCCCAGGAAATGCTGCGGCGTGCCGGTCGATCCGGGCCGGCACGCGGGATAGTGAAGGTTAGATGATGAAATCCACTACTCAATCGATTTTGCGCAACGGTACGGGCTGGCTGCTGCCGGCCTTGATCGTTCTCGCCTGGGAAATTGCCGCCCGCACCGGGCTGATCTCGCCGAATGTCATGGCCGCTCCCTCCGCCGTCGCCGAGGCCTTCTGGCGTCTGCTGCTGTCGGGTGAACTCGTGCGCAATATCGGCGTCAGCACCGCCCGCGCTCTGTCCGGCTTCGTCATCGGCGGCTCGATCGGCCTGATCTTCGGTCTCGCCAACGGCCTCTCCGGCCTGTCGCGCAACCTGACCGACACGACGCTGCAGATGGTTCGCAACATCCCGCATCTGGCACTGATCCCGCTGGTCATCCTCTGGTTCGGCATCGATGAGGAGGCAAAGCTCTTCCTCGTGGCGCTCGGCGTATTCTTCCCGATCTATGTCAACACCCTGCTGGGCATCCAGAGTGTCGATCCGCAGCTGGTCGAGATGGGCCGCGTCTACGGCATGTCGCGCACCACCCTGTTCTTCCGCGTCATCCTGCCCGGCGCCCTGCCCGCCATTTTCGTCGGCCTGCGTTATGCGCTGGGGATCATGTGGCTGACGCTGATCGTCGCCGAAACCATCGCCGCCTCTTCCGGCCTCGGTTACATGGCCATGCAGGCCCGCGAGTTCCTGTTGATCGATGTCGTCGTGCTGTCGATCCTGATCTACGCTTTGCTCGGCAAGCTCGCCGACAGCTTTGCCCGGTTGCTGGAAAGGCTGACGCTGCAATGGCATCCCGCCTTCCAGACCGCCTGATGTCTCGCGAAACGAAATACGGAGTACCGGAAATGGCCGTCATCGCCCTCGACCAAAAAGCCAAACCAGCCCGTCCCGCCAAGGAAACAGCGGAAGCGCGGGCTTTGCGCGAAACCCCTCCCGGCCAGTGGTTTCCCTACGCCGCACCCCAGCCACGCGAGCGCGACAACCGCGACATCGCCTTCTCCTTCCGTGGCATCAGCCGCAAGTTTGGCGACAAGACCGTGCTCGACAACATCGATCTCGATGTCCCCGCCGGCCAGTTCATCGCCGTCATCGGCAAGAGCGGCTGCGGCAAGAGCACCTTGCTGCGGCTGCTGACCGGCCTCGACAAGCCGACATCCGGCACGCTGACGGTCAACAAGGGTGCGCAAGGCGAAAACCGCACCCGCATCATGTTCCAGGAACCGCGTCTCCTGCCCTGGGCAAAGATCGCCAAAAATGTCGAGGTCGGCCTGACCGGCATCGCCAAGGGCGCAGAAGCCCGCGAAAAATCGCTCGCCATCCTCAACGAGGTCGGCCTTGCCGACCGCGCGGAAGAATGGCCGTCCGTCCTCTCCGGCGGCCAGCGCCAGCGCGTCGCCCTTGCCCGCGCCCTTGTAGCCCATCCCTACATTCTGGCGCTCGATGAGCCGCTCGGTGCGCTCGATGCGCTGACCCGCATCGAGATGCAGCACCTGCTCGAAAGCATCTGGCAACAGCAGACATTCACGGCCGTCCTGGTCACCCACGACGTCGCCGAAGCCGTGGCTCTGGCCGATCGCGTCATCGTCATCGACCACGGTAGGATCGCGCTCGATCTCGATATCCCGCTGGAGCGCCCCCGCCGCCACGGCTCGCCGGACTTGGCGCGGCTGGAAGGAAAGATTCTCGACACGCTGTTCGGCGAAAACAAATAGCGGTTTTGTGTCGTACCGGATGGCCGCCCCTTGCTGGACGGGCTGCCATCACCAGCCACTCCAGCACCGCAACCGAACACACTCTTTAATTGATTAAACCAAATGCACAATATTAAGTTGCATTAACCATGTTTTTTGTTACCCTTATGCGACAGGAACAACGCGCGGCTTGAGGGGGAAAAACCATGAATTACACCGTCAAGAATCATAAGCTTTCGTCGGGTGGCAGCAATGTCGAGTTCATCCGCTCTCCCAATATCGGCGGAGAGATTGAGCCGCAGTTTCTGATCATTCATTTTACCGCGTCAGGCCCCGGCAACAATATCGCCCGTTACTTCGCCAAGCCCAGCGCCGAAGTGTCGGCCCATCTGGTCATCGACCGTTCCGGCCATATCACCCAGTGCGTGCCGCTCAACGTCAAGGCCTGGCACGCGGGTAAAAGCATGTGGACAGACAAGGCGGGAAAGAAACACAAGGCCCTGAACAGCACCTCGATCGGCATCGAGCTGGAAAATTGGGGACCGTTGAACCGGACGGGGACCGGCTGGCTGTCCTGGACGGGCATTCCGGTCGATCCAGGTTTCGTCGTTCAGGCCCGTCACAAGTTCGGCGGCCCCGTCATCGGATGGGAAACGTTCACACAGGCGCAGATCGACGCCTGCGTGGCTGCGTCCAAGGCCATCTGCTCTGCCTATGGCATCGAAGAGATCCTTGGCCACGACGACATCTCCCCCGGCCGCAAATCCGATCCGGGCCCAGCGTGGAGCATGGCGGATTTCGAAGCGCGGGTCATCGGCGATGCCGAGGAGGATAGTGCGATCTGGCGGGTACGCTCCCCCACCGGCCTCAACATCCGCTCCGGACCTGGGGCCGAACATCCGAAAGTGCGGCCGGACGCCCTGTCGGATGGCACGCCGGTTCTCGTCCACGAGCAGGAAGGCAGCTGGCGCTACGTGTCGGTGCTCAACGATAACGGCGATCCGGATTTCTCCGGCTGGGTCCACGGCGTCTGGCTGCGGGCGGCCTGATCGACGCAACCCGCCGCGTCTCGCCTTCGCCGCTTCGAGACGCGGAAGCGGCGACTGGTACGGCGGCAGCCCCTACCGCGCCATGGCAACCACTTGCCTGCTCGCCCATTGAACGGTGACGGAGACGACGGACGAGATCAGAAATGCGATCTCGGCATTCTGCCTGGGCAGCGTCCAGATCAGGCAAAGGCAGAAGGCCGCAAACGAAAAGCGCCCCAGTACCATGCCGCGCAGCAACCGGACGACGAAGTCCGGCCCATAGGCGCGCTGCGATGACACCGACAGGATCAATCCCAGAAGCGGGAAAACCGTCAGCACGCCGCTCCATTGCGCACCCAGCGAAGCCGACAGCATCGTCACGGCGAGCGTCAGAATCGCACCTGCAACCATGCGCATCATCAGATCGGTGGGGGTGATCGATATCACCTTGCTGGCGGCATTCGTTCGCGGCAGAAATGTCTGTGCCGAGACAACGCCCAGCAGTGCCGCCCCGAGCGCCACGGCCGGCGTTCCCGGCAGGCTCGTCAGGCCAATGGCCGCAACATACCATGCGGCAAGCCCCATCACCGCCGCGATGCCATAATGGTACCAGCGGCAGGTCCAGGCGTAGGCGAGATTGAAGGCTTCCGATGCAAAGATTGCCGACAGGGCCGCAGCTGCCGCCCCAACGCCAAACACCGGCCCCTGTTCCAGCACCAGAAGATAGAGGATCGGTCCCGCCACGATCGGCAGTCCGGCAAGCCAGCCTGCGACGCCCGGTCCCCAGCGCACGGCCGCCATCGAAACCGCAAACAGGAAGAAGGGAACCAAAGTCAGTTTCAAGAGAAGCATGCCGGTCCCGTTCAGTCTGCCTGCAGGCGCCGATGGCTTGCAGCGGAGAATTCTAAGCTGTTCACGATCCCGGCCGCCATGACGGCAGACACTGCCGTCAGCACATGCATTCGGCATGCCTTGCTGCAGGGACCGGACGCGATCAGCGCAAAGCGCCGGCCAAAGCCGGACATGCTGCGCAATGCCGCCATGGCCGGAAAATGTCAATCCGCGAAAAACCGCACTCGAAAGCCCGCCCGGCCCATTGCCGGCTGTGGGGCAGACACCCTATGAACCCTTTGAATGAGCAGCCGTTGAAGGGGAATTCGATGAACACTGGTGTCTCGATCGCGATAGCAAGACCACCGCGCCTTTTCTGGCGGCGTGCCGTTGCGTTCGTTGTCGATATGGCGGTTTTCTACAGCATCCTGCTGGTGCTGGCCTTGCCGCTGCAAGCCGTAACCGGCTGGAACCTCGGCTTTTATATCGGACAATCGACGACATGCGAGGTCACAACCGACAGCCCGCTGATTGGCCAGGTCGAAACCGGATGGCCGCTGGCTGACGGCGAAACCCGGACAAACCAGATCTGCATCAATTCCAGCATCGGCATGCAGCAGCGGTTCTTCATTTCGACGGTTACGAAAACCGAGAACGGCGCAGCCGCCAGCCGCTTCGTGTCGACCGGCATCGATCCGGATGGAAATTCCATCCCGCTGGATATTTCCGGCACCAGCACGGCGTCAACCATCCTGCTTCAGCTTTTCTTCCTGGCGCTGTTCGTTCTGGCCGCAGCCAAAATAACGGCAACCGGCCGGCGCACACCCGGCAAGGCCCTGATGTTCCTGCGCATCTTCAATGTCGCGCGCACCGTGCCGTCATTCAAACAATGCCTGACCAGAGAAATCTGGAAGTTCCTGCCGGCCTGCCTTCTCGGCATCGCCGTCACCATCCACGCCGCCCGAAACCTGCCGGGACTGTCGACGCTGGCCTCCGGCCAATTCGCCGATGTCATCCATGCCGCCCGCGACATGCAGACGCCAGACTTCAGCACGTTGTTCACTGTCGGCCTCATCGCCTGGCTACTCGGTGGCCTCTGGTGGTTCGGTCCGTTCCTGCTCTGGCGCGGCCAAACCATGTACGACCGCTTCGCCGACTGTGTCGTCGTGCGGTCCGACGCCACCGAAGATCAGCCCACCCCGACCCAGCAGTAGAAGCCGTAGCCCCTACCCTTTGAACACGAACGCCGCGCCGCCCGCGATCATGCAGAAGCCGATGGCATGGTTCCAGGTCAGCGATTCCTTCAGCCAGAACACTGAGAAGATCGCAAAGACCACCAGCGTGATCACTTCCTGCATCGTCTTCAGCTGCGCCGCCGAATAGACCTCATGGCCGATCCGGTTGGCCGGAACCGCCAGGCAATATTCAAAGAAGGCGATGCCCCAGCTGGCGATGATAGCCATATAGAGCGGCGAGGAGGTGAATTTCAGGTGCCCGTACCAGGCGAAGGTCATGAAGATGTTGGAGAGCACGAGCAGCACGATCGGCAGCACGGCAGCCGTATTCAACGAAAAGGGCATATTCGAATCCTTGGGAGAGCAATGGCAAACGGTGGCAAGCATGTACCGTTCGCCCGAAGAACTTCAAGACGGAATTTTCCAATGCTCGCCGGGGGTTTTTAAGACGGTTCGAGCACCGTGCGGCACGATGGAACTTTTGGCCCCGTTCGGCATTTCCGTCTTTGCCGGAAGCTGGGGCCATGCATCCCTCATGAACGGCTTTCTGATCAGCCTGAAATGCCTACCAGCCCTCCGTTCGCCGCCATCGGGAGACCCTGCGTGCCGCCATCCTCCACCTCCGTCCGGGCGGGAACGCCGCTGCTCGCGCTTGCTGCGCTGAATTTCTTTCTCGCCGATGCCCGCGACGGGCTTGGTCCCTTCCTCGATGCCTATCTGGCGACCAACGGCTGGTCGCCGTTTTCGCTGGGCATGATCGCCACGTTCGGCGGCATTCTCGGCATGGTCTCGACGCCGCTGTTCGGCGCGCTGGTCGATGGCACGGTGTACAAGCGCCTGCTGGTCATCGTGCCGGTCATTTTGGTCACCGTGGCGGCGCTGCTGACGCTGGCGATCCCGAACGTCTCGGTGGTCGTCGGCGGCCAGACGGTCACAGCCATCGTCGGCGCCGTCATCGGTCCGGCGCTGATGGGCCTGACGCTGGGCATTGTCGGCGAGGCCGCCTTTCCCGAGCAGGTCTCGCGCAACGAGTTCTGGAACCATGCCGGCAATGTCGTGTCGCTGGCCGGCGTCTATGCCGCCACCGTGTTCTTCGGCATGGGCGGCATCATCGCGCTGATGATCATCACCGCCATCGGCGCCGTCGCCGCCACCCTGATGATCGATCCCGCGAAAATCGACCACAAGGTGGCCCGCGGCCTTGGCCATGATGACGGTGCGCCCGGCCCCTCCGGCTATTCGGTGCTGATCGGCACGCCCGGTCTCGTGGTCCTTGCCGTGGTCATGCTGGTCTTTCACTTCGGCAACGCGCCGATCAGCCGGCTGGTTGCCCAGCAATTCTCCGTCGAACTGGGAACCCCGTTCCGTACCACGGCGCTGATCACCGGCGTCGCACAGCTGACCATGATCGGTGCGGCTGTCGCGGCCCCCTTCCTGATCCGCCGGTTCGGCCTCGCCGCCGTCTTCATCGTCGCCCTTTGCGCTCTGCCGATCCGTGGCGCCATCGCCGGCAGCATAGGTGACTTCTGGATGGTCTATCCCGTCCAGATCCTCGACGGGTTGGGCGCCGGGCTGATCGGTATCGCCACGCCGATCGCCGCCGAGCGCATCCTGTCGGGCTCCGGCCGCTTCAATGTCGGGCTGGCCGCCGTCATGACGGTCCAGGGTATCGGCGCCTCGACCAGCAATATCGTCGCCGGCTGGCTGGTCCAGACATACGGCTTCGGGTTGGCCTATTGGGTGCATGGCGGCATTGCCGTGCTGGCGCTGGTGCCGTTTCTCCTCTGGCGCAACAGCGTCGCACCGCACCAGCAGGCTTCGGGATAGATCACGGCACAATCCTGTCAGAAACTGGCAGTAGCCCACCATCCCGTTGCCTTTTTGTACTCATCGCCCCCTTCACATTTCACCGGACTCTCTCCATATTCCCCGCATGTCGAAAGCACCGAAAAAATCCCCCCATCCCGGCCTTGGCGGCTTCGAAGAAGCTCCCCAGGCCTCGTTCGAAGGCGCTCCACTGTCGTCGAATGTTGCCGATTGGGCCAACGAGCTGCAGCGCATGGCCGAGGCCGAGACGATCGAGACCCGCCACGACGTCGCCTCCAAGGCCGGCAAACATCGCAAGAAGGTGGAGATCGCTGCCCAGAAGGCAAAGAACGAGGCCGCCGCTCAATCGGCCGCAGGCCGCAAGCCCGAACGGGCGTCCGAGCCCGTGCGAGGCCAGCGCGGAGCGAAGGCGCAAGGCGCCGACAGCGTGAGCGCAAAAGACGGCGTCGGCGCCAGCCGGTCCTCCCGCGGCACCTCGATGGGCGGCACATCGGACCCGAAAACCCGCGCCGCCGCCGGGTTGAACCCGGTTTCCGGCATGGACACCTCGCTGGAAGACGCCGAGGCGCTGGCATCTGGTGCCGTCACCGCCACCGTCGAGGCCCTCTCCGCCTTGATCGAGAGCGGCAATCCGCTGTTCAAGGACGGCAAGCTGTGGACGCCGCACCGGCCCGCCCGCCCGGAAAAGTCCGAGGGCGGCATCGCCATCCGCATGCAATCCGATTTCGAGCCCGCCGGCGACCAGCCGACCGCCATCAAGGACCTCGTCGAGGGCCTGTCGAACGGCGACCGCAGCCAGGTCCTGCTCGGCGTTACCGGTTCCGGCAAGACCTTCACCATGGCCAAGGTGATCGAGGCCACCCAGCGCCCCGCCGTCATCCTGGCGCCGAACAAGACGCTGGCGGCGCAGCTCTATTCCGAGTTCAAGAACTTCTTTCCCGACAACGCGGTCGAATATTTCGTCTCCTATTACGATTATTACCAGCCGGAAGCTTATGTGCCGCGCTCCGATACCTTCATCGAGAAGGAATCGTCGATCAACGAGCAGATCGACCGCATGCGCCACTCCGCCACCCGCTCGTTGATCGAGCGCGACGACGTCATCATCGTCGCCTCGGTCTCCTGCATCTACGGTATCGGCTCGGTCGAGACCTATACCGCCATGACCTTCCAGATGACGGTTGGCGACCGCCTGGACCAGCGGCAACTGCTCGCCGATCTCGTCGCCCAGCAATACAAGCGCCGCGATATGGATTTTCAGCGCGGCTCTTTTCGCGTCCGCGGTGATACCATTGAAATCTTCCCGGCCCACCTTGAAGATGCCGCCTGGCGCATCAGTATGTTCGGCGACGAGATCGACGGCATCACCGAGTTCGATCCCTTGACCGGCCAGAAGACCGACGACCTGAAGAGCGTCAAGATCTACGCCAATTCCCACTATGTGACGCCGCGCCCGACGCTCAACCAGGCGATCAAGTCGATCAAGGAGGAGCTGAAGCTGCGGCTGGCCGAGCTTGAAAAAGGCGGCCGCCTCTTGGAGGCCCAGCGGCTGGAACAGCGCACCCGCTACGATATCGAGATGCTGGAAGCCACCGGCTCCTGCGCCGGCATCGAGAACTATTCGCGCTACCTCACCGGCCGCAGCCCCGGCGAACCGCCGCCGACTTTGTTCGAATATATCCCCGACAATGCCCTTTTGTTCATCGACGAAAGCCACGTTTCCGTCAGCCAGATCGGCGGCATGTACCGGGGCGACTTTAGACGGAAAGCGACGCTGGCCGAATACGGTTTCCGCCTGCCGTCCTGCATGGACAACCGCCCGCTGCGCTTCGAGGAATGGGACGCCATGCGGCCGGACACCATCGCGGTGTCGGCGACGCCGGCGGCCTGGGAGATGGAGCAGGCCGGCGGCGTCTTTGCCGAACAGGTCATCCGCCCGACCGGCCTGATCGATCCGCCGGTGGAAGTCCGCCCGGCCAAATCCCAGGTCGACGACGTGCTTGGCGAAATCCGCGAGACCGCCCAGGCCGGCTACCGCACGCTGGTCACCGTGCTCACCAAGCGCATGGCCGAAGACCTCACCGAATACCTGCACGAGCAAGGCATCCGCGTCCGCTACATGCACTCGGATATCGACACGCTGGAGCGCATCGAGATCATCCGCGATCTGCGCCTCGGCGCCTTCGACGTGCTGGTCGGCATCAACCTGTTGCGCGAAGGCCTCGACATTCCCGAATGCGGCTTCGTCGCCATTCTCGATGCCGACAAGGAAGGTTTTCTGCGCTCGGAAACGTCGCTGGTCCAGACCATCGGCCGCGCGGCGCGTAACGTCGACGGCAAGGTCATCCTCTATGCCGACAACATTACCGGCTCGATGAAGCGCGCCATGGAGGAAACCTCCCGCCGCCGCGAAAAGCAGGTGGCCTACAACACCGCCCACGGCATCACCCCGGAATCGGTCAAGGCCCGCATTTCCGACATCCTTGATTCGGTCTACGAGAAGGACCATGTCCGCGCCGATATCGGCATCAGGGGCGTCAAGGGCGGTATCACCGACATGGTCGGCAACAATCTCGCCGCCCATCTCGAAGCGCTCGAAAAACAGATGCGCAACGCCGCCGCCGACCTCGACTTCGAAACCGCCGCTCGGCTGCGCGACGAAATCAAGCGCCTCAAGGCCGCCGAACTCGCCGTCATGGACGACCCGATGGCCCGCCAGGAAGCCCGGGCCATGGAAGGTGGCGGCAAACCCACCGGTTCGAAAAAGAAGGGCCCGGCATCCTCACTCGACTCCCTCCCCCTTGTGGGGAGGGTTGGGGAGGGGAAAACCCCATCCACCGAGACCGCCGCAAACACCCCTCCCGGCCCGCAGCCTGTCCTCGGGTTTGCCGAAGGCAAATCCCGGGGAGGCCACCCTCCCCACAAGGGGGAGGGAAAAAGCCTCTTCGCCAAACCCGATCTCGACAACATGGGGCCAGGCACCGACATGACCCGCCCGGCCCGCAAGCAGGCCGAAGGCGCCACCTTCCGCAAACCCAATCTCGACGAGATGGGCCGCGACATCGCCACGCCCGCCGGCCCGGAGGCCAGCCTGTTCCGCAAGAACAGCCTCGACGAAATGACCGTCGGCCGCACCGAAAAGCCGCTCAACACCACGGGCAAGCTGCCGGAAAAGCCGAAGACCGAGCCCGGACAACGCTTCTCGCCGTTGCTCGAAGGCCAGCCGGAAAAGCGCGACACCCCCTCTCCGTCATCCTCGGGCCTGCCCCGAGGATCCAGCGCCGACGACCCCAAACCCTTCATCCGCGCCAAATCCGGCGCCGGCTCCTACGAGGATGCCGGCGACCTCAAGCGCCAGAAGAAAACCAAGGGCAAGACCGGACGGCCAGGCCAATAACACCCTCCCCGTAACACCTCCCCTTGAGGGGGAGATCCCGGCAAAGCCGGGGCCTTATCAACCGCCGCTCGCTCCCTCTTCTCCCCACCGGGGAGAAGGTGGCCCGCAGGGCCGGATGAGGGGGCCGCGAGCATCCATCCCAGCCGTGCCGCCCCCTCATCGCCCCGCATCCGCCCGGTACTTCTCCCCGTCGGGGAGAAGAGAGAAATCGCCGCGTGCCCTCGCATAAACGACCGCCCCCAGCCCGGCCCGCGAACGCGGACCCAATCTCCCCCTTGTGGGGGAGATACCGGCAGAGGGGGCCTTATCAACCGCCGC